>NZ_BPWJ01000001.1:0-1101853 GCF_040362985.1 Duganella caerulea
CGCTGACCGCGCCGGACGCCGCGCCGCCGGACGACGCCGCGCTGGCGCGCCGCCCCGACGTCCAGGCCGCGCAAGACCGGCTGGAGGCCGCGCGCGCGGCGCGCAAGCTGGCGCTGGCCCAGCGCAGCAGCGACGTCACGGTCGGCGTCCAGTTCGAACACTATCCGGCCAGCGCCGCCAATCCCCAGGGCAGCGGCAACAGCTACGGTGTCGCGCTGCAGATTCCGCTGCAGTGGCGCTACGCCTACCAGGGCGAGATCCGCGCGGCCGAGGTGGCGCTGGACATCGCCGGCGAAAATCTCGAGAAGGCCAGGCGCCAGGCGCGCGCGGAGCTGCTGCTGGGCGCCGAACAGGCGCGCGGCGCGTGGCTGCGGCTGCGCCGCAGCGAGGACGAACTGCTGCCTGCCGCGCGCCAGTCCGCCGCCGCCGCCGAATACGCGTTCAACCGCGGCGCGATGGGCATCATGGATGTGCTCGACGTGCGCCGCAGCGAACGCGCGGCCCAGCTCGACGCGCTGGCCGCCCGCAACGATTACGCCAAATCCCTGGCGGCCTGGCGCGCCGCCCTGACTGAAAGTGCTTTGCCATGACGATCCACCTGACCCTGCGCAAGCTGGTTGCCGCACTGTTGCTGGGCGGCGCGCTGGCCGCCTCCCTGCATTTTGTCTACGCCTCGCAAGAACGGCCGGCGCCGGCCGCGCCGGCGCCGGCGCCATCCGGCCTGGTGCGTTTCGACGCCGGCGCGCCGCAGCTGTCGGCGCTGAAGATCGGCGTGGCCGCCTTGGCGCCGCTGCCGGTGTCGGAACCCGTCAACGGCCGCCTGGCCTACGACGACAACCTGACCGCCCGCATCAGCTCACCCATCGCCGGCCGCGTCACCGCGCTGCATGGCGAGCTGGGCGAACCGGTGCGCGCCGGCGCCGTGCTGGCTGTGATCGACGCGCCCGACCTGGGCACGGCGCAAGCGGACTGGGCCAAGGCGCGCGCCGACGAGCAGCGCAAGCGCCTGGCGCTCGAACGCGCGCGCGACCTGCTGCAGGCCGGCGTATTGCCGCGCAAGGACGAGGAGGCGGCCGACGCCGACTTCCAGCAAGCCCGCGCGGAAACCCTGCGCGCCGCCGCCCGCTTGCGCAACCTGCACGCCGACGGCGGCGGCGCCGAAGGCAGCTTCAGCCTGCGCAGCCCGGTGGCCGGCGTGATCGCCGAACGCCAGATCAATCCTGGCCTGGAGGTGCGCCCGGACCTGGCGGCGCCGCTGTTCGTGGTGACCGATCTGCACCGCCTGTGGCTGCTGGTCGACCTGCCCGAGCGCAGCGCCGCCGCGGTGCACGCGGGGCAGGCGGTTGACCTGGAGACCGATGCCTATCCCGGCCGCCGCTTCGCCGCCGTGGTGCAGCGGGTCGGCCTGACGCTGGACCCGGCCACGCGCCGCATCCAGGTGCGCTGCGCGGTGGACAACGCCGACCTCGCGCTCAAGCCGGAGATGTTCGCGCGCGTGAGCTTCGAGACCGACCGCCGCGGCGCCAGCGCCGTGCCGCTGCCGAACACCAGCCTGTTCATGGAGGGCATGTATGAATCGGTGTTCGTCGAAACCAGCGCCAACACCTTCGCCAAGCGCCGCGTGCACGTGGCGCTGCGCGGCCACCAGGACAGCTACATCGACAGCGGCCTGCGCGCCGGCGAACGGGTGGTGACCGAGGGCGCCTTCCTGCTCAACGCGGAGGCCGGCGACCATGCTCGCTAAGCTGATCGACTTCGCCCTCAAGCAGCGCGTGTTCGTGCTGATCCTGACGCTGGCCCTGCTGGGCTTTGGCTACCGCGCGTTCAGCAACCTGCCGATCGAGGCCTTCCCCGACGTCCAGGACGTGCAGGTGCAGATCGTGACCCAGTATCCGGGCCAGGCGCCGGAGGAGGTCGAGCGCGCCGTCACCCTGCCGATCGAGCGCGAGATGAGCGGCGTGCCGCAGCAGACGCAGCTGCGGTCGGTGACCATCGGCGCGCTGTCGGTGGTCACGCTGACCTTCGCCGACGGCACCGACGATTACTTCGCCCGCCAGCAGGTGCTGGAAAAACTGGGCAACGTCAGTCTGCCGCCGGGCGTGCAGCCGTCGCTGGCGCCGCTGACCACGGCGGTCGGCGAGATCTACCGCTACATCGTCGAGGCCCCGCCCGGCATGCCGATGAACGAGGTGCGCGCGCTGCAGGACTGGGTGATCCGCCCCAAGCTGCGCATCGTCTCCGGCGTGGCCGACGTGGTCAGCTTCGGCGGCACCGTCAAGCAGTACCAGGTGCTAGTCGAGCCGGCCGCGTTGCGGCGCTACGGCGTGACGATCGACCAGGTCAGCGCGGCGCTGGCGGCCAACAGCGCCAACGTCGGCGGCGGCACGGTGCGGCGCGGCGACGAGGGCTTGAGCGTGCGCGGCATCGGCATTGTCGCCAGCCTGGACGACATCGGCCGCATCATCGTCAGCGCGCGCGGCGGCAAGACCGTGCTGGTGTCGGATCTGGGCACGGTGCAGACCGGGTCGCAGCCGCGCTCCGGCGTGGTGGCCTACAACGGCAACGACAACGTGGTCGAGGGCATCGTCCAGATGAGCAAGGGCAGCAACGCCGCCAAGGTGGTCGGCGAGCTCAAGCTGGAGGTCGAGCGCATCAACCAGTCGCTGCCGAAAGGCGTGCGGCTCAAGATGATCTACGACCGCACCGAGCTGATCAACCACACCGTGCGCACCGTCGGCGAAAACCTGCTGGTCGGCGCGGCGCTGGTGATCGCCATCCTGATCGTCTTCCTCGGCAACTGGCGGGCGGCGCTGATCGTCGCCACCGTGATCCCGCTGTCGCTGCTGTGCGCCTTCATCATGCTGGACGCGCGCGGCATTCCGGCCAACCTGATTTCGCTTGGCGCGGTGGACTTCGGCATCATCATCGACAGTGCGGTGGTGCTGGTGGAGGCGCTGATGGTGCGCCTGGCGCTGCATGACCAGCAGGCGGCCAGCGGCCTGGCGCCGGCCGCCTGGCGCAAGCGTACGCTCAAGCAAACCGTGGTGGAGCTGGGCCATCCCATCCTGTTCGCCAAGGCCATCATTATTGTCGCCTTCATCCCGATCTACACCTTCCAGCGGGTCGAGGGCAAGATCTTCTCGCCGGTGGCGTTCACGCTCAGCTTCGCCATGCTGGGCGCGATCGTGCTGACCATGACGCTGGTGCCCACGCTGCTGGCCTGGACCATCCGCCGCCATCCGATGGAGGAGCGCCACAGCGCCTGGATGCAGCGCGCCACCGAGCTGTACCGCCGGGCGCTGACGGCGGCCCAGCGCCACCAGGGCTGGGTGATGGCGGGCTCAGGCACGCTGCTTGTGGCCACGCTGGCGCTGGCGCCGCTGCTGGGCAGCGAGTTCCTGCCCAAGCTGGACGAGGGCAATATCTGGCTGACCATCAGCCTGCCGACCTCGGCCGCGCTGGAGAAGACCGAGCAGGTCGAGCGCCAGGTGCGCGCCATCCTGCGCAGCTATCCGGAGGTGGGCGACGTGATCTCGCATGTGGGCCGGCCGGACGACGGCACCGATCCGAAAGGGCCGAACAACATGGAGATCCTGGCCGACCTGCGGCCGCGCTCGCAATGGCGCTTCGCCGACAAGGACAGCCTGATCGCCGACATTTCCGCGCACATCCGCCGGCTGCCGGGCGTGCCGACCAACTTCTCGCAGGTGATCGAGGACAACGTGGAGGAGGCGCTGTCCGGCGTCAAGGGTGAGATCGCCGTCAAGATCGCCGGCCCCGACCTGGAGGTGCTGACGCAGAAGAGCGAGCAGGTGGCGGCCATCCTCAGCCGCATTCCCGGCGCGGCCGACGTGGCGGCTGTGCGCATCGGCGGCCAGAGCGAGCTGGACGTGGTGATCGACCGCGAGCGCATCGCCCGGCTCGGCATCAACATCGCCGACGTGAACACCGCGCTGCAGGCCGCACTGGCGGGCAACGCCGTCAACACCTTCTTTGAGGGTGACCGCCGCTTCGACATCGTTGTCGGCCTCAAGCCGGAATACCGCGCGGCGGTGGATGACATCGCGGCGCTGCCGGTGCCCTTGCCGGGCGGCGCCGGCACCGTGCCGCTCGGTTCGGTCGCGCGCATCGGCTTGCGCCAGGGCGCGGCGCGCATCAGCCGGGAGGGCGGTTCGCGCAACGCCTCGGTCAAGGCCAACCTGCTGGGCCGCGACCAGGGCAGTTTTGTGGCCGAGGCGCAGCAGCTGGTGGCGCAGCAGGTGAGCCTGCCGCCGGGTTATACCTTGAGCTGGGGCGGACAGTTTGAAAACCAGCAGCGCGCCGTTAAGCGGCTGGCGGTGATCGTGCCGATCACCGTGCTGCTGATCTTCTCGCTGCTGTTCTGGGCGTTCCGTTCGGTGCGGCGGGCGATGCTGGTGCTGGCCATCGTGCCGTTCGCGCTGATCGGCGGCATTGGCGGCCTGGCGCTGGCCGGCCTGCATTTCTCGGTGTCGGCGGCGGTGGGCTTTATCGCGGTGGCCGGCATCTCGGTGCAGAACGGCGTGATCATGGTCGAGCAGATCATCGAGATCGCGCGCGGCAACGCGTCGCTGGCCGAGAGCGCGGTGCAGGGCGCGCTGGCGCGCCTGCGGCCCATCCTGATGACTGCCTTGATGGCGGGCCTGGGCTTGTTGCCGGCGGCGTTGTCGCATGGGATCGGCTCGGAGACCCAGCGGCCATTCGCGGTGGTGATCGTCGGCGGCATCGTCTCGGCGACGTTCTTCACCTTGCTGCTGCTGCCGCTGGCGTTTCCATATTTTAGCGATCGTGCCGAAACCGACTGAAGGCAGCGCCCCGATCCGGTCTGCCGCCTCGCGTGACACCCGAGGCGGGCCGGCTAACTTATCGCTCCCAGTGGCCTCGTGACCATTCCCACTCGTTGTGATGCCAACGCCAGTGCCCAGGAACCCAATAGTGGGCAGGGCTTGGTGCAACAGTGATTTGTTCAACGATGATAGCTGGCATTTGGCGGGCTGAACCCTGATACCAATGTCCCGGTTGCCACTGCCAGCCGTGGTCGTGCCAAGCCCAATGGCCTTGAATCCAGGCATATCCAGATGCAGGCGGCGGGGGAATCACTTCTTGGATAGGTGCTGGAACCTGGCGAACGATTGTGGGCTGATCATGTACCACTACACGCTCTTTGACGACGGTTGTGCAACCGCTCAAGGCGATGGTGACGGCCGCCGCATAAATCAATTTCTTAGTCATTTTCAATATCCTCGCTTCTTAGGTTTGTTGTGAAAAATTTTCGCGATTTTTTTTCGGACTGGAGGCCGGCGTATTTTGGGAGAGTAAGTGAAGTTTTCTTATATGGGCTGGTGATGCTCCTCACGTTCTTTTTAAAGTCGAGTCAATGTCATTAGTGGCCAACGGATTGGTTTTGTTTAGCGATTTCGTTGCCGACATACCCACCACCAATAGCGCCTGCGATGGCTGCCAGCGTGCGGCCGTTGCCGCCACCGACATGACTGCCTACGAGGCCGCCGACCAAGGCGCCAATACCGATGCCAAGCGGGCTGTTTTGCGCGACCGGAGCAGGCTGTTGCTGATAGGCCGGTGCTGGTCGGTAGTCCCGGGCTTGCTCAGTTTGGGCCAGCTGGGTGCGGTCGCCATCATAGGCGGCTGGGCTGCGATGAGGATGTTCGTGGCGGATGACCGTTTCATATCGAACAACCTCGCGTACGACGGGCTCTGGCGTGGACTGCTGTGCAACCGGGGCGTTACCGTTATTCGTCATTTCCGCTGCAGGAATTGTCGCGGCCGCACCATGAGAGTTAGGCAGAAGCCCTGCGATCGCGGCGGCCCCGACCAGGCTGACCAAAGTTAGCGAAACCGCGGCGGCGGCCATCAGTGGATGGATGCGATTCGAGGTAGCAGTAGTTTCCATTTTCATTCTCCGGTATGGCGCTGGCGTCGCGCTGATAAACATATAACGGCTGAACGAGCGAATGGGACGTATGGAAGCTGTATCCGGAGTAAGCGAATGTAACTTGGAAACGGTAGGAGATCCACGGGGCCGTGTATGGCGGTGAGAAAGACCACGACGGATTCTTGCCTGAGGACGCGCTGAAGATGGCGGTCTACTATGCAGCCCATCCGCGCGAGATTACGCTGGAGCACATACAGCAACACACCTCCCGGAAATTACTACTGTCAGACTGCGCGGAATATGGCTCATTGAGGCAATGCAGTTACTCGCCTGAAGACGTTGGCGCCGACGCCGCCGGTCTGCAATCGGTTACGGTTAGCTCTACCACAAGCGGTGTGCCGCGCGGTGGCTTCATCTTATGGCGATTTTCTGAAGTCCCTTGTATTTCCAGTGAAACCGTAGCTCAGTTTGTCGGCAACACAAGTGTTGCCCCCGTATTGCCGCCTACGTTTTACCAGCCCCCGGGAACACCGGGGCCGACGTCTCCAAGCCCGGAGTATCGCACCTACGAATCGAAGACCTGGGATCCGGCAGCAAGAGTGCAGACGGTAACGATGGACTGCCTCGAGATGATCTCATTGAACGCCCAACTTCCGAAGGAGTAATACCTGGTAGGAATTCCCACGCATCCTGCTCAGTTCGTACACGCTGCCATGTAGGAGGCTCAGGCGGCCGGGAAGCCCCCCCTTTTGGCTGGCAGTGTGCACAAATTTTCGGTTGAAAAAAAAGGCCTGTGAGACGCACTCACAGGCCTTTTTATTTGATGCGTCCCGCAGGGTCACTTCAGGAACTGCACCAGCTTCGGCACCACTTCCGCGGTCGCTTCCTCCATCAGCCAATGGCCGCTGTTCTTGATGACGACGCCTTCCACATGGGTGTCGACCAGGCGAGCCTGCTGGATCAGGAATTCGCCCGAGGCTTTTTCGCCGGTGAGCACCAGCATCGGCATCGTCAGCGGCGTTTTCATGTAGCCCTCGAAATCGACGGCATCCTGGGCGAAGGCCTTGAACACCTCGAAGCCCGCGCGCATGTGGCCGGGTTGCGCGTATTCGGCGGTGTAGAACTTGCGGTCGGCCTCGCTCAGGGATTTCGTTTTATCGGCGGCAAAGTCGTTCCAGAAATGCTCGAAGTAGGTGCGCTCCCGGCCTTTGACCAGCGCCAGCGGCGTCTCGCCATAGAAATGGAAGTGCCACAAATCGCGCAGCAGCCACACGTCCTTCCAGTTGCCGACGCCCGGCAGGAAGGCATCCATCAGCACGATCTTGCTGACTTCCTTCGGATACTGGGCCGCATAGGCGTAAGCCACCATCAAGCCGATATCGTGCCCGACGATCTTGGCCGACTTGATGCCCAGACCGGTCGCCAAGGCGTGCACATCCTGGGCCATCACGGACTTGGTGTAGGGGCCGGCGGGCAGCCCGGACTGGCCGAAGCCGCGCAGGTCCGGCGCGATCACCAAGTGGTCTTTCGACAGCTGGGCCATCAGCGGCAGCCACATGTGGCTCGATTCCGTATAGCCGTGCATCAGGATGATGGGATCGCCTTTCCCCGCGCTCAGGTAGTGCAGGCGCACGCCGTTCGCCTCGACAAAATTACTCTTGGGGGCTTCCGCGCGCGCCGGTCCGACGGCCGCGCAAAACAGCAGCAAGCCAATCTGCAGCAACTTGGTGATATTCCCTGACATGGTGTTCTCCTGTGGTTGAATCGATGGAATCTGTATGGCCTTCATCAGAAGGCGCTCTTGATGACGCCGCCGTCGACGCGCAGCGCCGCGCCGGTGGTGGCCGACGCGAGCGGGCTGGCCACGTAGGCCACCAGCGAGGCCACCTCCTGCGGCGTGCCGAAGCGCTTGATCAGCGAAGTCGGGCGCACGTGGTCGAAGAACTCCGCCTCGATCTGTTCGAAGCTCTTGTCGCTGGCGCGCGCCATGTCCGCGACGAAGTCGCCGACGCCGCGCGATGTGGTCGGGCCCGGCAGCACGCTGTTGACCGTGATCCCCGTGCCGGCGACCGCTTCCGCCAGGCCGCGCGATACGGCGAGCTGCGCGGTCTTGGTCATGCCGTAGTGGATCATCTCGGTGGGAATCTGCACCGCGCTCTCGCTGGAGATGAAGATGATGCGGCCCCAGTTCACCCGCTTCATCTCGGGCAGCACCAGGCGCGCGAGGCGCACGCCGCTCAGGACGTTGACGTCGAAAAAGCGCAGCCAGTCCTCGTCAGGAATATCCTCGAACGCCTTGGGCTCGAAGATGCCGAGGTTGTTGACCAGGATGCCGATGCCCGGATGCCTCCGGACCACTTCCTTGGCCGCGTCGGCCTGGCCGAGATCCGCCGCATAGCCGAGGACCGTGCCGTGCGTCTCCGCGCGCATGCGCTCCACGGCCTCGTCGACGCTGGCCTGCGTCCTGCCGTTGACGATCACGCTGGCGCCTTCCCGGGCCAGCGTGGAGGCGATCGCGTAGCCGATGCCGGCCGTGCTGCCGCTGACCAGCGCCAGCTTGCCGTTGAGCTGTAAGTCCATGTCGATTCTCCTTGCGAATGGGGGATGGGTTGATGCAAAGAGAATATCTGGACGTGGTGCGCAGACATACACCCTATCGGGTAGATATCTTCTATACAATCCTCAACATTAAAAGTTGCGAAACCATAACTAGTAATTTATCGGCATGATCATCACGCAATTACCTGGCTATTGCCGCGCAATCCTGGCTTGCTGCGTGCTGCTTTGCGGCGGCGCCTGGCCGGCGGTCTGTCGCGCGAACGGCGCTTCGCCGCCCGCCATCAACTTGCATCACACCAGCTGGAGCGCGCGCGACGGCGCGCCGGAACAGATACTGTCGATAACGCAGACTAGCGACGGCTGGCTGTGGCTGGGCGGGCCGGGCGGACTGTATCGCTACGACGGCATGCAATTCGAGCAGTTCGCGCCGGCCAACGCGGCTTTGCCGACCAAAAACGTCAGCCTGGTGAACGCGGTGCCGGGCGGCGGACTGTGGGTAGGCTATCGCACCGGCGGCGCCAGTTTTATACGGCAAGGGCAGACACGCAATTACGGTGTGCAGGACGGCTTGCCCGACCGTGCCGTCTGGGGCTTGGAGCAGGATGGCGGCGGACGTATGTGGGCGGCCACCTCGCAGGGCATGTTCTACCTGGAGCGCGACCGCTGGCAGAAGCCGGCCGGTTCATGGAGCTTGGCGGATGGCCGCTACAAAACGCTGATGCGCGACCGGCACGGCGTGCTGTGGGCGCAGGGCGATGCCGGCGTGTTTTCGCTCAAGCGGGGCGAGACGCGCTTCGCCAAGGCTGCCGTGGACAGCGGGACCGGCGTGCTGTTCGAGCTCCCCGATGGTAATGTGGTGAGCTGGGATGCGCTGCATGGCCGGCTCCATCAGCTGACCGGCGCTCGCCCGAATACGGTGTACCGGCAATGGGGCGAACTGGGCGATCCTGGCAGCCTGCTGATCGATCGCCACGGCGATCTCTGGGTGGGACAGCTGGAAGCGCTCGAATACCGCACCGCGCGGGGAACCGCGCTGGCGGCGCCTCGGCAGGGCTTGAGCGGTCGCGCCGTGGCCGCCATCTTCGAGGACCAGGAGGGCGATATCTGGACCTCGACCTCGAGCGGGATCGACCGGTTTCGCCACCGGCGCGCGACCAGGCTGGATATTCCGGAAGCGGCCGTCGGCGGCGCGCTGCTTGCCGCCGATGACGGCGGCGTATGGATCGGCAGCTATCATGTCGCCGCCAGCGCGAGCGGCCAGGTCACCGCCAGGCCGCTCTGGACGCAGACCGGTGGCGTCTGGGACAACATCCTGACCAGCCTGGCCCGCACCAGCGACGGCGCCATCTGGGGAGCCGGGTACGGTAACCTGCGGCGGATCCAGGGCAAGGACAGCCGGCTGGTGGACCTGCCCGTCGCGACTACCGGCGTGAGGGTGCAGGCGCTGCTGGCGGACCGGGACGACAGTGTGCTGGTGGCGCTGTTCCAGCACGGCTTGTATCGGCGCGCCCCGCAGGGACAGTGGCAAAAGATCGGCGACGAGGGCGAAGTCAATGTGATGGCCCGCTCGGATGCCGCCGGCCTCTGGATCGGCTACCATCCCGGCCTGCTGGTCCACGCGCAAGGCGCCACGTGGCGTCGCTACGGCCCGGCCGACGGCCTGATGCTGGGAACAGTGATGGCGCTGCATCTGCATGGCCGGCATGTCTGGGCGGGCGGCGAGAAGGGCCTGGCCCTGTTGGGGGAGGACCAGTTCAACCGCCTCACCGGCGTCGACGGCGAGACCTTCGACGGCATCTCCGGCATCGTCGAACTGGCCAACGGCGATCTCTGGCTGAACGCCTTTTCCGGCCTGTTCCGCGTCCCGGGCGCCGAGGTGGCCAAGTTCGAGCAGCAGCGCGATTACCGTGTGCGATACGAGCGGCTGGACCAGCTGGACGGCCTGGAGGGCAGTGCTCCCTACCTCAACCCCACGCCGTCGCTGGTGCTGGCGTCCGACGCGCGCCTGTGGGTAGCGCGCTCCACCGGCGTGTTCCTGCTGAATCCCGCCGAGCCGTTGCCGCCCGCGCCCAAGCTCCCCGTGATCATCAAGACGCTGGGGCCGCCGGGCGCCAGCCAGGTGCTGCGCCAGCCTGTGCGCTTTGCGCCGGGCCGCTCCGCGCTGCAGGTCGATTACACCGTGCCCGCGCTGGCGATCCCGGAGCGCCTTCGCTTCCGCTACCGCCTGCAGGAGGTCGATACGGCGTGGCAGGAGGCGGGCGCGCGCCGCAGCGCCTACTACAGCAACCTCGCGCCCGGCGATTACCACTTCAGTGTCGCCGCGACCGACTACAACGGCAAGTGGTCGGACGCGGTCACCACGGTGGAATTTTCGATCGCCCCGCTTGCCACGCAGACCTGGTGGTTCAAGGCGCTGTGTGCGGTCGGCCTGCTGTCGGCCGCCTACCTCGTGTATCGCTGGCGCATCGCGCGCCTGGGCCGGCAGATGGCTGTCCGCCTGCAGGAGCGCATCAACGAGCGCGAGCGGATCGCCAGGGAGTTGCACGACACGCTGCTGCAATCGGTGCAGGCGCTGGTGTTGCATGTGCATGCCGCGCTGATGAAATTGCCGGCGCGGGACGTGGCCCGCTTGCAGATCGAAACCGCGCTGCGGCAAGCCGACGAGGTGCTCGACGAGGGACGCGAACGGATCCGCGACCTGCGCGGCGAAGACGCCGCCAAGCTGAGTTTCGCGGACGCGTTGCTGGCGGCGGCGGCGCGCCTGCGGCCTGGCGATGCCGAGCCGGTTCGCCTGGTGGTTTCCGGCACCGTCCGCCGGCTCGACGCGACCATCTACGACGAGGCGCTGGCGATCCTCACCGAGGCGCTGGCGAACGCCTGCAAGCACGCCGGCGCTTGCAGGATAGAAGTTCAACTGCACTACGGCAGGCGGGCATTCCGCTGTATCCTGAGCGACAACGGCGCCGGCATCCCCGCCGACGTGCTCAGTGACGGCGGCCGCCGCAACCATTGGGGCATGCGCGGGATGTACGAGCGCGCGGCCGGGATCGGCGCCAGCCTGGCGGTGCGCAGCCGCGAAGGCAGCGGCACCGCGTGGCAATTGGACGTTCCGGCGGCGCTGGCATATACCCGATAGTGTGATGCGCGCCGCCGCCGCAGGTGGTACGTTCGCGCGACAGTTAAAGGAGCATAGTCATGGAGAATGGCCAGATCAGCGTCATGATCGCAGACGATCATCCCTTGATGCGCAGCGGGGTCGCCGCGGTGCTGTCGTCCAATCCGCGCTTCGCGGTGGTGGCCGAGGCGGAGGACGGCGACAGCGCCGTCGAACAGTATCAACGTTGGCGCCCGGACGTCACGCTGATGGATCTGCAGATGCCCGGACTGAACGGCATCGAGGCCACCAGCGCGATTCGCCGCATCGACCCCGAGGCCCGCATCATCATCCTGACCACGTACGGCGGCGACGTGCAGGTGGCGCGCGGACTGAAGGCCGGCGCGACCGGCTACGTGCTGAAGAACCTGGCCCGCACCGTGCTCAGCGACTACATCCTCTCCGTGCACGCCGGCCGGCGGCTGTTGCCGCCGCCGGTCGCGGCCAGCTTGGCGAACAGCTTCCAGCTCGACGCGTTGAGCAAGCGCGAGATCGAAGTGTTGCGCCTGGTGGGGGAGGGCAATTCGAACCAGCGCGTGGCCGACCAGCTGGGCCTGAGCGAGGACACCATCAAGGCCCACATGAAAGCCATCCTGCAGAAGCTCGATGCGCGTGACCGCACACACGCGGTGACGATCGCCGTGCGGCGCGGTTACTGGGAAAACTGAGGAAGGTTCAATACACGATAGGGCGAACTGCACACCAACTTATGGCGGAGCGACCGGCAAGATATCCCATGCCTATACTGCATTTTTGCCATCAAGTGAAAGGAAGGTATCGCCATGAACATCCAATGCCGCTTGTTGTTGAGTCTACTCTTCGCGGCCGGAGCCGTCCACGCGGCGCCGGCCATCCAGTCGGCCGGCAAGCTCAGTTTCGGTGACGCGCAGACGCTGTTTGTCGCCGACTGGAAGGGCGCACGCATCTTTGCGCTGCAAGTGCCCGCGCCCGCAGCCCCGGCCGGCAAGCCGTTCAATCTGATGGACGTCCAGGCGCCGATAGCGAAAGCGCTCGGCGTGGCGCCGGCCGCGCTGCGCTTCGAGGACCTGGCCGTGCAGCCGGACAGCGAACTGGCCTATGTGGCGCTGACCGTGCGCGGCGCCCACGGCCAGGGCAAGCCGGCCATCGTCAGCATCGACGCGGCGGGCAAGGTCCGGCGGCTGGACCTGGCCAAGGCTTCCGGCTCGGCCGCGATCACCGATGCGCCGACGGCCGACGTCACTTTCTGGCGCGACCTGCCGCAACAGACGCTGACCGTGACCGACATGCGCTACTACCAGAACAAACTGTACGTGGCCGGTCTGTCGAACCGCAGCTTCGCCTCGACCTTGCGGGTGTACGACTATCCGTTCAGCGGCAAGGCCAGCGCCACCACGGTGGAGATGTACCATCCGGTGCACAACCAGATCGAAACCCGCGCACCCATCCGCAGCATGACGGTGATGACCCTTGGCGGCGAGCCGACACTGGTGGCGGCCTACACCTGCACGCCGCTGGTGACCATCCCGCTCAAGGATTTGAAGGACGGCGCGCATATCGCGGCCCGGACGGTGGGGGAACTGGGCTGGGGCAGCGCGCCCAATGGGCTGGTGAGCTTCAAGGTGGGCGATGCGGAGTATGCCTTGCTGGTCAATTCGAGCCGCTCGGCCGACCTGCTGAGCGCCGCCGATCTTGCGGGCGCAGCCGCCGCGCCGGGCTTGAATACGCCGATCGAATGGCCGGCCAAGCCCTATCTCGGCGTCAAGGCGGTCATGGCTCCCTTGTCGGCCGTGATGCGGATCGATAATCTGAATCCGCAATTGCTGCTGGCCTTGCGACGCTCGGAGGCGGGTGGCGAGATGCAGCTGGTGTCGATACCCAAGGGTGGCTACCTGCGCCTGAGCGACTTCGTCAACGAGTACGACTTCCCGGATTACCGCTATCCGGACGGCGATAAATTCCGCGACTTCCATAAATATGCGCGCACCATCGAGGGCTATCCTGAACTGGCCCGCTAGCGCGGCTTGGCTGGCGCTTGTGCCAGGGCTGGCCCTGGCCGGCGCCAGCGTGACGCCGTCGGGACCGGAGGTGGCCGAGAACCTGCTGCGCATCGAGCTGCACTTCGACCAGCCGTTGACGGCGCCGCTGGACATGGCCCACGTCACGTTGCTCGACAGCGCCGGCGCGCCCATCCGCGACGCCTTCCTCGACCTGCCGCTGGCCGACCGCAGCGGCACGGAGGCCACGCTGCTGCTGCATCCTGGCCGCATCAAGCGCGGAGTCGGGCCCAATGTCGCGCTGGGTCCGGCCTTGCGCAGCGGCGAGTCGGTGACACTGCGCATCGACGATCCGCAGCTCGGGCGGCCACTGGAGCAGCGTTGGATGGTGATGGCGCCGCTGCGCCAGCGCATCAATCCGCAGCAATGGACGGTGCAAACGGCCAGGCGTGGCGGCCGGGGACCGTTGCGCGTCATCGTGCCTGCCGCGCTGGATGGCGCCGCCAGGGACCAGATTGCCGTGCAGGGGCCGGACGGGCTGCGGGTGCCGGGCGCCGCCACGCTCGCGGCGGGCGAGCGGGAATGGCGGTTCACGCCGGCGCGGAACTGGCGCCCCGGCACCTATCTGCTGCGCATCCACCCACAGCTGGAAGACCCGCAGGGGAATCGCCTGTGCTCGGCGTTTGAGGAGGGCGCGCAAAGCGCCCAGCGGTGCGACGCCGAAGGCAAGCTGGCCTTTGCGATTGATTGAGCGCGCTTAAACCGGACAGTTCAACATCCATTGAACCCCGAACTGGTCGGTCAGCTTGCCGTAGTAATCGCCCCAGACCTGCATCGCCAGCGGCGTGGTGACCGTGCCGCCTTCCGCCAGGCGCGCGAAGAGCTGCCCGGTCTGTTCGCGGTCATCCATCTGCAGGATGTGCGCGGAGCCGCGCATCGGCTCCGCGTCATCGTTGTCGGACGCGTAGAACAGCACGCCAGGCCCCTCGAACTGCGCGTGCATGATCTTGTTGCGCATGGCTTCGTTGGGCACAGGCATGCCGTTGACGCCGAAGCGCAGCACCTCGGTCACCTGGCCAAGGCCGCAGCGGGTGTAAAACTCCAGCGCCTGCTCGCAGGTCGTGGTGAAGAAGAGGTAGTTGGCAAGTCTCATCACGCCGCCTCGGGCTGCGCTTGCCCGCGGCGTTCCTCGGACGGGAATCCATGGGCCTCGCGCACACGCGCCTGCGCCGCCAGCAGGCTTTCGAAGTATTCCGATCGTTCCGGCGCGCCACCCACCACGTGGTTGATTTCGCGGATGCCGATGGTCTGGCCGCTCGCGCCCCAACTGCCGTTCGGCACCTCGTGCACAATTACCCAGTCGCTGGCGCGGTTCGGGAAGCTGCCATCCACATCCAGGGTGTTCGCTATAATCCGATTGATGGTTTCGTGCAGGGCAGTCTTATCCGCCTGGGTGCAGGCGCCCACCGGAAAGACGACATCGAACAGGAAGCGGCCGCCTTTGGGCGGACTCGTGTCGGGCTTGCCGCCGACGTACCAGGAGGTCTTGGGATCGACCTCGTCAAACACCACGTAAGCCAGCGAGCGGCCGGCGGGCGTATCGGCTCCCACTTCGGCGATCAGGATGGCGGAGGTCAGTTCCTCGGCCAGTTGGGCTTTTTGTGCTTCGGTGATGGCGCCGCGCTGGTGGGTGATTCTGAGTAGTGGCATGATCAGTATTCTCCAGGGGTTAGTTGAAAAGCAACTTCAGATTACATTACGATCGTAACACTGTCAATTATTATGTTGCGGTCGTCATATAAAGGATTTGAGATGGTTCGATATACGCAGGGACACAAGGAAGAGAGCCGCGCGCGGATCGTCGACGCGGCCGGGCGGGGCTTCAGGAGCCACGGCTACGGCGGCATCGGCGTCGACGGCCTGGCGCGCGAGGCCGGCGTCACGCACGGCGGGTTCTACGGGCACTTCAGCTCCAAGGCGGAGGCGTTCAAGGCGGCGGTCGTGTCCGGTTTGCAGTCGCTGCGGGCCGGAGTCGAGGCGGTGCGCGCGGAGCAGGGCAAGCACTGGATAGCCGCGTTCGTGGCGTTCTACATGGGCCCCAAGCGCACCTGTACCCTGGCTGACGCCTGCACCTTGCCGAGCCTGTCGGCCGAAATCGAACGGTCGGACCCTGCCATTCGCGAAGCTTATCAAGCCGAACTGCAAGGCGTGATGGAGTCTATCGCGGCGGGCCTGCCGGCGGGCAGCGACAGCGAGCGCACCGCGCAGGCCTGGGTGCTGCTGTCGCTGCTGGCCGGCGGCGTGACCCTGGCCCGCGCCGTGCCGGACCCGGCGGTTGCGGAACAGATCGCGACGGCGGTCCAGCGCGCCGCGATGCTGTTCGCCGAAGCGAAATAGCGATGCCGCTAGAGTGAGCCAGTACGAAATCCCATGATCCACATCATTCTTTAATCCGTGGTGTTACCCCGACAATATGCACTGTTGATCAATGACAACTGCATAGATTGGAGAACAGATGGATAGCAA
This sequence comes from Duganella caerulea, assembly GCF_040362985.1. Taxonomy (NCBI): domain Bacteria; kingdom Pseudomonadati; phylum Pseudomonadota; class Betaproteobacteria; order Burkholderiales; family Oxalobacteraceae; genus Duganella; species Duganella caerulea. The sequence continues at coordinate 16,127 of NZ_BPWJ01000001.1, forward strand.
GGAAAACGGCGTCGATAACGGTGCCGAGCAACGTGGACGCAGGGGGTTCCTGAGCAAGAGCGCGGCGCTGGGCCTGGCGGGCGTGACGCTCGGCCTGGTGGCCTGCAAGGAAGAGGCCGGCGCGGCCAAGGGCGGCGCGGCCGCTCCGCAGAAGGAAGGCGCGAGCAAGGAAATCGCCCCCGGCCAGCTGGACGAATACTACGCATTCATCAGCGCCGGCCATGGCGGCGAGGCGCGCGTGCTGGGCCTGCCATCGGGCCGCACGCTCAAGCGCATTCCGGTCTTCAACACCGACTGCATGGTCGGCTGGGGCGTGACCAATGAGTCGAAGGCGATCATGGGCACCAAGGCCGACGGTTCGCTGAAATACACCACCGGCGACACCCACCACGTGCACGGCAGCTACAAGGACGGCACCTACGACGGACGCTGGCTGTTCGTCAACGACAAGATCCACTCGCGCCTGGCGCGCATCCGCATGGACACGATGGAGTGCGACAAGATCGTCGAACTGCCGAACGTGATGGGCTTCCACGGCCTGTTCACCGACAAGTGCGATCCGGTCGACACCAAGATCAACTACACCACGCGCGTGTTCTGCGGCGGCGAATTCCACGTCCCGCTGCCCAACGACGGCCGCGACCTCGACGATCCGACCAAATGGGGTACGCTGTTCAGCTGCGTCAACGCCGAGACCATGGAACTGAAGTGGCAGTGCCGCATCGATGGCAACAACGACCTGGTCGCCACCAGCTACGACGGCAAGCTGGCCGCCTCCAACCAGTACAACACCGAGAACGCCGCCGACCTGAACGGCATGATGTCGGCCGAGCGCGACGCCTGCGTGTTTTTCAACGTCGAGCGTATTGAAGCCCTGGTCAAGGCCGGCAAGTTCACCACCATCGGCGGCTCGAAAGTGCCGGTCGTTGACGGCCGCAAAGCCGCCAACAGCGATCCGAAAACCGCCGTGACCTGCTACGTCCCGGTCGGCAAGAACCCGCACGGCGTCAATGCCAGCCCGGACGGCAAGTACTTCGTCTGCTCGGGCAAACTGTCGCCAACGGCCACCGTGATCGAACTGAAGCGCGTGCTGGCCTGGTTCAACGGCGAGCTCAAGGAACCACGCGACGCCGTCGTGGCGGAACCGGAAATCGGCCTGGGCCCATTGCACACCGCCTTCGACGGCAAGGGTAACGCCTACACCTCGCTGTTCCTGGACAGCCAGTGCGTCAAGTGGAACGTCGACGCCGCCATCGCGCAATTCAAGGGCGACAAGACGGCCAAGGTCATCATCGAGAAGATGGACGTGCACTACCAGCCCGGCCACAACTACTCGTCGATGGGCGAGACCAAGGAAGCCGACGGCAAATACCTCAACTCGGGCAACAAGTTCTCCAAGGACCGCTTCCTGCCGGTCGGCCCGCTGCATCCTGAAACGGAACAGCTGATCGACATCAGCGGCAGCAAGATGCACCTGGTGGCCGATCACACGGCTTACTCGGAACCGCATGACGGCATCATCGTGCGCCGCGACATCGTCAAGACGCGCCAGATCTACAACATGGACGACTTCCCGAACGCGGTCAAACCGGAGAACGCCGGCATCGAACGCCATGGCAACAAGGTCCATGTGCGCCTGATGTCGCAAGCGCCGGCGTACAGCATGCCGATCATCAAGGTGAAGAAGGGCGACGAAGTCACGCTGACCCTGACCAACCACGACAAGGTGGAAGACTTGACGCACGGCTGCGCGCTGCCGACCTACAACATCAACTTCATCGTCAATCCGCAGGAGACGAAGTCGGTGACGTTCAAGGCCGACCATGCCGGCGCCTTCTGGCTGTACTGCACGCACTTCTGCCACGCGCTGCACCTGGAAATGCGCAGCCGCTTCCTGGTAGAAGCCTGACGGCGGTGAGTGTTGCCGCGCCGCGCGCTGTTGCGCGTGGCGCGGCCTCCTGAGACTATGAGATCCACTACCTCCCTTATTCGTATCCTGCTGGCGTTGTTTGTCGCCTTGCTGTGCGGCGCGCCCGCCGGCGCGGCGGTCTACGACGCCGAACTGTCGCAAGGCCTGATGCACGGCCCCGACCTGTGCGCCAACGTGGCCTGCGCCGATGTGATGCCAGAAGCCACGCGCTTCTCGCAACGCATGGGCTCGCCCCAGTATGTGCAAGCCTTCCGCACCAAGCCCGGCAGCGCTGAACAGCTGATCGGCTATGTCTTCCTGTCGACCGACGTGGTCGATATTCCCGCCTACTCCGGCAAGCCCGTGGTCACGCTGATCGGCATGGACGTGCACGGCATCATCACCGGCGTGCGCGTGCTCAAGCATTCGGAGCCTATCCTGCTGGCCGGCATCCCCGAATCCGCGCTGCTCGATTTCATCCATCAGTATGTGGGCCGCCGTGGCGACGCCAAGCTGGAAATCGGCCGTGGCGGCGACGGCAGCGCGGGCCTGGACGCCATCAGCGGCGCCACCGTCACCGCGATCGCCGAGAATCAGGTGATCTCGCGCAGCGCCTACGAGATCGGCCGCCAGGTCGGCATCTTCACCACCGCCGCGCGGCCGCCGGCGCGTTTCACGCCCATCGACGAGCGCCTGAACTGGCGCAAGCTGGCGGACGAGGGCGCCGTCACGCACCTGCTGATTCCGGCTGCCGAGGTGGGCGTCGATCCCGCCGCCGGCCCGTACCTGGACCTGTATTTCGGCTACCTGAACACCCCAACCATCGGCAACAGCCTGCTGGGCGAGGGCGCCTACAAGCGCCTGATGCAGAGCCTGGGGCCGGACGAGCACGCCATCTTCATCATCGGCGAAGGCCAGACCTCGTTCAAAGGTTCGGGCTTCGTGCGCGGCGGCATCTACGACCGCATCCAGGTGCGCCAGGAGGCGCAGACCTTCACCTTCCGCGACACCGACTACCTGAACCTGTACCACCTGCAACCGGCCGACGTGCCGGCGTTCACCGAATCGGCGATCTTCATCGTGCGCTCGTCCGGCTTCAACCCGGCCTGGCCTTGGACGCTCGGCGTGCTGGCCAACAAGCGCGACGCGGCCGGCGTCAAGACCTTCGCCCGCTTCGACCAGCAGTACTGGCTGCCCGCGCGTTATCTTGAAGGCGGCCATCCAGAGGTCGTGGTGGCGCGTCCCGCCTGGCAAGCGATCTGGCTCGGCCGCGTGCCGCAGATCGTGCTGTTCATTGCGCTGCTAGCCGTCACCGCCGTGCTGTACGCGATGCGCGACCGCCTGGTGCGCGCCTCCACCCGCCGCCACAAGCCGTGGATCAGCCGGCCGCGCCTGGTGCTGTGGATCTTCAGCGTCGGCTTTGTCGGCTTCTACCTGAAGGCGCAACCCAGCGTGACGCAGGTGATGACCTGGGTGCATTCGCTGCTGCACCAGTGGAAGTGGGAGCTGTTCCTGTCGGACCCGTTCATCTTCCTGTTCTGGTGGTTCATGATCATCACCGTGCTGATCTGGGGACGCGGCCTGTTCTGCGGCTGGCTGTGCCCGTTCGGTTCGCTGCAACACCTGGCGCTCAAGCTGGGCAGCGTGATCGGGCTCAAGCGCTGGCAAGGGCTGCTGCCCAAGCGCCTGCATGATCGCCTCAAGTGGGTCAAGTACGTGATCTTCTTTGTCTTGCTGGGTGTATCGCTGTGGTCGATGGAAGCGGCCGAGCGGCTGGCCGAGATCGAACCGTTCAAGACCACCTTCCTGGTCGGCGTGTGGAACCGCACATGGCCGTTCTGGATCTTCATCGGCGGCATCGTCGGCGTGTCGATGTTCAGCGAGCGTCCGTATTGCAAGTACCTGTGCCCGCTGGGCGCAGGGCTTGCATTGCCTAGCCGCCTGCGGATGTTCGGCCTCAAGCGCAAGTCCGAATGCGAGACCTGCCACGCCTGCGCCGCCGGCTGCGGCTCGCACGCGATCGACTCGAAGGGCCGCATCGACCAGACCGAATGCATGTTGTGCCTCGACTGCATGGTGATGTACTACGACGACCATGCCTGCCCGCCGCTGGTCAAGGAACGCAAGCAGCGCACGGCCAAGGGCCAGGCGCTGACCCGGATCGGCGCGGACGGTTATTTCGTCTCGCTGGAAAGCCTGCGCGGCAGCTTGCGCGATGTTTCGGCCTCCGCCAAGGAGCAGCCGTGAACGGCGGAGGCAGGCCCAGGCCCAAGCCCGCGTTTGCGCTGGCGGCTGCGCTGTTGCTGGCGGCCAGCCTGGCGCTGTGCGCCGGCGCGGACGCGGCGGTGCTGCGGGTGCGCGCCGGCGAGTCGATCGCCGCGGCCATCGCCCAGGCCAAGCCGGGCGACACGGTGCGCGTGGAAGCGGGCCGCTACGTCGAGCACCTGCGCATCGACAAGCCGTTGACGCTGCAGGGCGAGGGCCACCCCGTCATCAGCGGCGCAGGCAGCGCCGACGTGATCCGCGTCAGCGCGCCCGGCGTCACGCTGGCCGGGTTGGTGGTGCGCGACAGCGGCATCGACCTCACCGCGCAGAACGCCGGCATCTACGTGCTGCCGGGCAGCCACCACGTGACCATCGCCGACTGCCAGCTGACCGCCAACCTGTTCGGCATCTGGCTGGAACGCTCGGACGACGCGCAACTGCTGCGCAACGTGGTGACCGGCCGCGCCGACCTGCAATCGGCCGCGCGCGGCAACGGCATCCAGGTGTACGACACGCGCGGCGCGCAGGTGATCGGCAACGAAATCAGCGTCACGCGCGACGGCATCTACGTCGACGTCTCGCGCGACGCGCTCTTCCGCGGCAACCGCATCCACCACGTGCGCTACGGCACGCACTACATGAACACCAACCACAGCACCTGGGAAGGCAACGAGGTCTACCAGAACCGTGCCGGCCTGGCGCTGATGGAGGTGCGCGACCTGATCGTGCGCCACAACATCGCCTGGGGCAACGCCGACCACGGCATCATGCTGCGCACCATCCAGGACTCGGTCATCGAGGACAACGTGGTGGCCGGCAACGACCGCGGCTTCTTCATCTACGACGCCGAATACAACATCGTGCGCCGCAACCTGGTGATCAACAACCGCACCGGCGTGCACCTGTCGGCCGGCTCGTCCAACAACCAGGTCGACAACAACGACTTCATCGGCAACGAGGAGCAGGTGCGCTTCGTGGCCGCGCAGGACGTGCAATGGGGCCGCACGGCCGGCAACTACTGGAGCAACTACGGCGGCTGGGACCAGAACGCCGACGGCATCGGCGACCTGCCGTACGAGGCCAACGACGTGGTCGACCGCCTCGGCTGGCAGTACCCGCTGATGAAACTGCTCAGCGCCAGCCCCGCGCTGCAGACGCTGCGTTTCGTCGCGCGCCAGTTCCCGCTGCTGCGGGCGCCGAGCGTGGTCGACAAGCATCCGCGCATGCGGCCCGCCTCCCTTGATTGGAAAAAATGGCATGACATCTACCCACGTTGAACCCGCCGGCGCCGCCGTGTCGCTGGCCGGCGTCGGACAGCGCTTCGGCGCGGTGACGGCGCTGCATGAAGTAACGCTCGACATCGCGCGCGGCGAAATGTTCGGCCTGATCGGCCACAACGGCGCCGGCAAGAGCACCTTGTTCAAGCTGATGCTGGGGCTGATCACGCCCAGCAGCGGCACGCTGCACGTGCTGGGCCAGCGCACCAGCGCCCCGGCGTTCCGCCAAGCGCGGCGCCGCATCGGCTACCTGCCGGAAAACTTCGTCACCTACGACAATCTCAGCGGCAGGGAAGTGCTGCAGCTGTTCGCCGACCTGAAGCGGGTGCCACGCGCCGCCTGCCCGGCGCTGCTGGAACAGGTCGGCCTGGCCGGCGCCGCCGACCGTCCGGTGCACGGCTATTCGAAAGGCATGCGGCAACGGCTGGGCCTGGCGCAAGCGCTGCTGGGCGAGCCGGACCTGATCTTCCTGGACGAGCCGACCAACGGTCTCGATCCGCAAGGCATCGCCGATTTCTACGCCATCCTGCGCGCGGTACGGGCGCGCGGCGCCACCATCGTCATCACCTCGCACATCCTGGCCGAGATCCAGGACCGGGTGGACCGGCTGGTGATCATGCACGGCGGGCGCATCGCCGCCCAGGGCACGCTGGCGCAGCTGCGCAGCGGCATGGCGTTGCGGCTGGGCGTGGTGGCGACCGTGGCCGAAGCGGACCAGACGGCCGCCGTGGCCGCCCTGGCCGCGCTGCCGGGCGACGCTTCCGGCGCGCCGACGCTCGAGCGCGAAGGCACGCGCTTCGACGTGCGCTGCGCCGCCGCGGACAAGCTGGCGGTGCTGGCCGCGCTGCTGCCGCACGCGCGCGACATCGCGCTGCACGAGCCCACGCTGGAACAGGTCTTCCTCGGTTATGGAGGTGCGTATGCCAGCTCCCATTGAATGGCGCCAGGTGTGGATCATCGCCGCCAAGGAATGGCGCGACCGCCTGCGCAACCGCTGGGTGCTGGCGGTGGCGGTGGTGTTCGCCGTGTTCGCGCTGGCGATCGCCTATTTCGGCGCGGTGCAGCAAGGGCAGGTGGGTTTCCACGGCGTCGACGCCACCATCGCCAGCCTGGCCAGCCTGGTCATCTACCTGGTGCCGCTGATCGCGCTGCTGCTGGGCTACGACGCCATCGTCGGCGAGCGCGAGCGCGGGGCGCTGGAGCTGCTGCTGTCGATGCCGATCAGCCGGCTCGAGGTCCTGTGCGGCAAATACCTCGGCCTGGCCGCCGCATTGACCACCGCCACCGCGCTCGGCTTCGGCGTCGGCCTGCTGCCGCTGTCGTCCGAGTTGACGGTGGGCGAGGGCGAACGCTACGCACTGTTCGTCGCCAGCGCTGTGCTGATGGGCATGGCCTTCCTCAGCATCGCCGTGCTGGTGTCCGTGATCGCCCGCGACCGTGTGCGCGCCAGCGGCGCCGCGCTGGCCTTGTGGTTCTTCTTTGTTCTGGTGTTCGACTTGCTGCTGATGGGCGCTCTGGTCCTGAGCCAGGGTGGCCTGAGCAGCGGCGCCTTCGCCGCGCTGCTGATGCTCAACCCCGCCGATGTGTTCCGGCTGCTGAACGTGTTCAGCTCGGACCAGGCGCAGGGCATGTATGGCCTGGCCACCGTCATGCCCCCGGCCTGGACCCAGCCGGCGGTGCTGCTGGCGGTGATGCTGGGCTGGATTGTCGTGCCGTTTTATTTTGCTCACAGGAGATTCCGATGAAACTTACCTATCGCCCGCGCTGGCGTTACTGGCTGGTTGCCGCCGCGTTGGCGGGTTGCGGCCAGATCGCCCCCTTGCCGCAGGCCCAGGAGCCGAGCGCGGACACCGCTTGCGCGCTGGATGGCATGCTGTTGCAGGACTATGCCGGCGCCAAGGGCCAGATCCGCTATGCCGATGGCAAGACCGACTATTTTTGCGATGTGATGGAGCTGCTGGGCGCGATGCTGGCGCCGGAGCAGCATCGCAGCGCCAACGCGCAGTACGTGCAGGACATGGGCGCGGCCGACTGGCATCACCCGCAAGGCAACTGGATCGCCGCGCGCGACGCGGTGTATGTGGTCGGCAGCCGCGCCCGTGGTTCGATGGGTCCGACCATCGTACCGTTCGCCCGGCAGACCGACGCCGCCTCGTTCGCCAAGCGCGACGGCGGCCAGGTGCTGCGCTTCGCCGATATCCGCGCATCGATGCTGAGTGCGGCCCGCACGGCCGCCGCGCATGCAGACATGGCGCATTGACGGCGCTCCCGATCCGGCCGGAGTCGGCCGGGATTTACGTCAGCGCGGCACGCCGCGCTGGTTCAACCACCCGCAACAAAGAGGTTTAAAAATGAAAGCAATCCAACTCTTCGCCGCGCTGCTGGTCGGCGCCGCCGCCACCGCCGCCAGCGCCGCAGCCCCGGCCGCAGCCGACAGCGCCAAGGGCGAGAAGATCTACAAGGCGACCTGCATGGCTTGCCACGGCGCCGGCGTGCTCGGCGCGCCCAAGTTCGGCGACAAAGCGGCCTGGGGACCACGTGTCGCCAAGGGCAAGCCTGCGCTGTACACCAACGCCCTCAACGGCTTCAAGATGATGCCGCCGCGCGGTGGCAATCCGGCCTTGAAGGACGACGAGGTCAAGGCCGTGGTCGACTACATGATCGCAAAGAGTAACTAACCGGTGGGGCGCCTTCCACGGCGCCCCGTCATCGGAGAACAGCATGTTGTGGAATTTTGTCAGGCGCGCCGCCGTGCTGGCGGCCGCGTTGTGGCTGGTGGCGGGCTGTGCGCGGCAGGAGCAGCGCCATGTCACCCAGGGCCATGTGTTCGGGACCACGGTGGAAGTGACGATCTACGGCGGCACGCGCCAGCACGCCGACGCGGCGGCGGCCAAGGTGCTGTCGGAGTTCGACCGGCTTCACCGCAAGCTGCACGCGTGGGAGCCGAGCATGCTCACCGGCCTGAACGCGAGCATCGAGCGCGGCGAGCCGTTCCAGGGCGACGAGGAGATGGTCAGCCTGCTCAAGTCGGCGACCAAGCTGTCGGCCAGTTCGGACCAGTTGTTCAACCCGGCCATCGGCCATCTGATACGGCTGTGGGGATTCCAGAGCAGCGATATCTGCGCCCACGCGCCGAGCGCGGAGGAGGTGCGGCGCTGGGTCGACGCGCGGCCCAGCTTGAGCGACCTGCGCTACGATGGCACCACGATTTCCAGCGTTAATCCGGCGGTGATGATCGACCTGGGCGGCTATGCCAAGGGCTATGCGCTGGACCGCGCCGCCGCCATCCTGCGCGCCGAGCATGTGCAGGCGGCGCTGGTCAATATCGGCGGCAATGTGCTGGCACTCGGCCAGCCGGGCGATCGTCCGTGGCAGGTCGGCATCCGCGATCCGCGCGGCACCGGCACGCTGGCCATGGTGACGCTGCACGACAACGAAGCCATCGGCACCAGCGGCGACTACGAGCGCTACTTCATGAAGGATGGCAAGCGCCGTCCGCACATCATCGATCCACGCACCGGCTATCCGATCGACCTGGTGGCGTCGGTCACCATCATCACCTCGGGCGGCAGCGATGTCGGCCTGCGCTCGGACGGCAACTCCAAGCCGCTGTTCATCACCGGACCGGCGGGGTGGGAAGCGATGTCGCGCCGCCTCGGCCTGAACGAGGTGATGATGGTCGACACCACGCGCCGCGTGCTGCTGACCTCGGCGATGCGCAGCCGCCTGGAAGGATCGGTCCAATAGTCTTGATCGGCCGCCGGCATGAAGGTATTATCGATGAGGCAATAACCGCGCATGACGCGCTGTTTGCCCATCTTTAGGAGCCCTACATGAAACGTGTCACCGGCATAGGCGGTGTGTTCTTCAAGTCACCGGACCCGAAGGCCCTGTCCGAGTGGTACCGAGTCCACCTCGGCGTGGATATCGGACCGTGGGGCGGTGCCGCGTTCGACTGGTCCGGCCCGGACAATCCGGGCGGCAAGGGCACCACCGCGTGGAACGTCTTCAAGGCCGACACCGACTATTTTGCGCCGAGCACGTCGAATTTCATGATCAACTACCGGGTGGCCGACCTGCACGGCCTGCTGGCCGCGCTGCGCGAAGAGGACTGCCGCGTCGAGGACAAGGTCGACGATTCCGAGTACGGCAAGTTCGGCTGGGTGCTCGACCTGGACGGCAACAAGGTCGAGCTGTGGGAGCCGCCCGAAGGCCAGTGACAACGGGCCGCCTCAGCGCATCTGGGGCGGAGTCTCCATCTGCTGGGCGTCCTGCACCATGCGGCGCAATTCGGCCACTGGAATGTTCGCCACTTCATGCAGGCGCAGCAGCAGGGCCGCGCTCACTTCCATGCGGCCGCGCCGTATCTTGCTGATGCGCGGCGGCGCGATGTTCAGGGCCTTGGCCAGCGCGGCGTCGTTCTTCAGGCTGAGATGGTCGAGGATGTTGTCGAGCAGCGGATGCGGGCAGCGCGCGGCGGCCGAGGTCAGTGGGGTTTCGTAGGCGTTCATGCGGCCTCCTTGAGTTGTTGTTGTGGGGATGGGGGGTGATCGTCGTAGCGCTGGCGGATGGCGGCCAGCGCCGCCTCGTCGCGGAACAGCGCGGCCACGCAGGCGGGGTCGAAGTGGCTGCCGCAGCCGGCGTCCATCGCGCTGCGCGCCTGCGCGAAGCTCCAGGCCGGCTTGTAGGGACGGGCCGAGGTCAGCGCGTCGAACACGTCGGCGGCGGCCACGATGCGGCCGTACAGCGGAATGGCTTCGCCGGCCAGGCCGCGCGGATAGCCGCTGCCGTCGAAGCGCTCGTGGTGGCTGGCGGCGATCAGCGCGCCGGCCTGCAGCAGCGGCGAGGCGCTGTCGGCCAGGATGTCGGCGCCGATTTGCGCGTGGCGGCGCATGATCTCCAGCTCGGTGCTGTCGAGCGGACCGGGCTTGAGCAGGATGGCGTCCGGAATGCCCAGCTTGCCGATGTCGTGCATCGGCGCGGCCGCGAGGATGCGCTCGCACTCGTCCTCCGGCAGGCCGAGGTTGCGGGCGATCAGCTCGGAAAAGGCCGCCATGCGCAGCAGGTGGCTGCCGGTTTCCGGGTCGCGGAATTCCGCCGCGCGCGACAGCCGGTAGATCGCCTCGCGCTCGCGCGCCGCGATGTCGGCCGTGGCCTTGCGCACCTCGTCGGCCAGCCTGGCCGCGTGGTGGGCCAGTTGCCGCTGGGCCCGGCGCAGCGCCAGCAGGTTGCCGACCCGGGCGTTCAGTTCGATGAAATTGACCGGCTTGGTCAGGAAGTCGTTGGCGCTCAGGCGCAGCGCCTCATGGCGGATCTTGTTCTGGGTGTCGGCGGTGACCATCACCAGCGGCGTCTGCTCCTTGCCGGGCAGGGCGCGGAAGCGGCGCAGGAATTCCAGGCCGTCGATCTCCGGCATCATGTAGTCCACCAGCACCACGTCGGGGTCGTGATCCGCGCACCAGGCCAGGGCCGCTGCCGGATCGCTCATCGATACCGGCGGACTATCGCACAACATTTCCAGCATGTGCCCGAACAATTCAAGATTGGCGGGATTGTCGTCGACGATCAGAATCTGCATGTTGGCTCTCCTGCTGGGAAATCGGGCTGGCGTGGACCGCAAATCCAGCGAATTTGATTGTTTGCCAAGGCGTTCGCCAAGTTGCCGATTCGGCGGCATAATGGGGATACAACCTTTGGCGCCAAGCATTGCGCTGAATTTTCACCGATTATATTGAATTCGGTAAAAATATGTTGAAATTGATTTTTTTATTTTTTGTTGTGAGGAATATGTGACGATGAAACGCAGCGATACCCCGGCGGACGAGGTGTGCACTACCCAGCGCGCAGCGGAACTGCTCGGGATTTCCGTATCCTCTGTGCAACAACTGGTGGAGTCGGGCGTGATCGAGGCCTGGAAGACCCAGGGCGGCCACCGCCGCATTCCCTTGTCGGCGGTGCTGCGCTACAAGGCCGCGCCGGCGGCGGACGGCGCCGCCCGGCCGGCGCGCCAGAGCGGCGAGGCCACGGTGCTGGTGGTCGAGGACAGCCCGCTGCAGCGCGCCGTGTACCAGCGCCAGTTCGCCATGTGGGACTTGCCGGTCAGCCTGACGTTCTGCGAGAACGGCTACCAGGCGCTGATGGAGATCGCGCGCCGGCGGCCGCAGGTGATGTTGGCCGACATCATCATGGACGGCATCGACGGCTATGAAGTGGTCAAGACCATCCTGGCCGATCCGCAACTGGCGGGCATGCATATCGCCATCGTCTCCAGCCTGACGGCCGAGGACCTGGCCGAGCGCGGCGGCGTGCCGCCCGGCGTGGTGTTTTTCGGCAAGCCGGTCAACTACGACGAGTTGCGCGGCTATATGCGGGCCTGCTGCGCGCAACTGCAGCGGGCCGCCCAGTACGACACCTAATCTAACGAATTAATTGAATTTGACAAATATTTGAGTTTCAGGCAGGATCGCTCCATACCAAAATTTTCCGTTGAGTAATTCTCAGGCGCGGGAGGCAGGATGTGGCAGAAGGTCATGGGGCGATTCGACGTGCGCTGGCTGTTGTGGAGCATCGCTCTGCTGCTGGTGGCCGGCGGCTGGACCTTGACGCTGCATCAGCTCGATGAGTCGAAGCGCCTGCAGATCGACGACGCCCGCCGCGACGCCCAGGCGCTGGGCCGCCTGTTCAACGAGCACGCGGCCCGCACGCTGGAGGCGGCCGACCAGGCGGTGATTTTCCTGCGCCACCGCTACGAGGTGGAGGGCGCGCGCCTGGACATCAAGCGCGAGCTGCAGGACGGCCTGGGGCCGGCCGACATCTTCAACCAGTTCAGCATCGTCGACGAGCACGGGAACGTGACGCTGTCGAGCATGCCGTTCAAGTCCACCAACGTGGCCGACCGCGAGCATATCCGGGTCCACATGAACAGCGACGAGGGCCTGCTGTACATCAGCAAGCCCATTCTGGGCCGGGTGTCGAACAAGTGGTCGCTGCAGCTGACGCGGCGCGTCAACTATCCCGACGGCCGCTTCCGCGGCGTGGTGGTGGCGTCCATGGACCCGCAGTATTTCACCCGCCTGTACCAGGACATCGACGTCGGCCGCCAGGGCTTGATCGCGCTGGTCGGCGCGGACGGCGTCATGCGGGTGCGCCGGGTCGGCAAGGACAGCAGCCTGGGCCAGGATATTTCCGCCAGCCCCCTGTTTGCCGCCATGCGCGCCCAGCGCCAGGGCACGACCACCGAAGCCGGCCCGGTCGACGGCCGCGACCGCATCTACGCCTTTCAGCGGCTGGAGCGCTTCCCGTTGTATGTGCTGGTCGGCATCGACCTGCGGGAATGCATGGCGCGCTACGACGCCAGCCGGCAGCGCACGCTGGCGCTGGCGGCGGGCGCCACCACGGTGATCCTGCTGTGCACGCTGGGCCTGCACATCCTGTTCGGCCAGCTCATCAGGAGCAGGGCGCGCGCGGTGGCCGCCAACCTCGCCAAGTCGCGCTTCCTGGCCAATATGTCGCATGAACTGCGCACGCCGCTGAACGGCATCCTGGGCTACTCCGAACTGCTGCAGATCGAGATGGGCGCCAGCCGCGCCGGCGGTTTCGCCGACGCCATCCACCGCAGCGGCCTGCGGCTGCTGGGCCTGGTGGAAGCGGTGCTGGAGCTGAGCGCGCTGGAGTCGGGGCGCGAGCCGCTGGTGGTCGAGCCCATGGTGATGGCCGATCTGCCGCAGCTGGCGTTGTCGCGCCATCGCGAGGCGGCGGTGCTCAAGGGCCTGGCGCTGAACGCCCAAATGGAGGCCGGCCTGCCCGCCGTGTGGCCGTGCGACCGCGTCAAGCTGCTGCGCATCCTCGACATCCTGCTGCTCAACGCGATTTCCGCCACCACGGCCGGCTCGGTGCTGCTGCGGGTCGCGCCAGGCCCCGGCGGCGGCCTGCGCTGCGAGGTGCGCGACACCGGGCCGGGCGTGCCGGAGGCCATGCGCCGCGCGATCTTCGAGAACTTTTCGCAGGCCGACGACACCGCCAGCCGCGCCAAGGAGGGCGCCGGCCTGGGCCTGGCGATCGCCAGCCGGCTGGCGTCGCTGATGCGCGGCCGCCTGCGCCTGCGGAGAAGCGACAGCGGCGGCGCCGTGTTCGTGGTCGAACTGCCGGCCCAGCGCCTGGAGCCGGACGGCGGCGGTCATCTGGAGGCCGCATGAGCGCCCACTACCGAGCCACCGCGCCGGGCGTGCTGTGGCAGGCCGCGGGCGCCGACCTGCAGACCTTCCGCGCGCTGGCGCAAACCTTCCTCGACCACGCGCCGCCGTTGCAGGCCAGGCTGGAGCAGGCCCTGCGGCTGGGAAGTCCCGCCGCGATCGCCGCCGCCAGCCATGCGCTCAAGGGCATGACGGTGCTGGTGGGGGCGGAGCAGCTGAGCGCGCTGCTGCAGGCGCTGGAACGGCAGGCGCGCGCCGGGGTGGCGCCGGCGCCGGACGCCGCGCTGGCGCCGCTGTTCCGCCAGGTCATGGACGAGGTGGCCCTCAGCATGGTCCGCTACGATGGCGCGGAGGATGGCCGATGACGCGCTGGTCGCTGCGGCGCTACTCGCCGCGCGCATGGTTGCGCGCGCTGCCGGAGGCCAGGCGCGCGCTGGCGTTGATCGGCGCCTCGCTGTTGCTGCTGCTGGCCGTCACCACGTTTGGCGTCGGCTACATCCTGCGCGGCCACGAGATCGACGACTGGCGCCAGGGGCTGGGCAACCTGTCGCGGATGCTGGCGGAGACCACGGCGCAGAGCATGGCGTCCGGCTTCGAGGTGCTGGACAGCACCACCGAGGTCGCGCAGGCGCTGCTGCGCGGCGGCGACGACGAGCACGCGCCGCTGCGCGCGCGGCAGCTGTTCCAGACGATGCGCGACATCGGCACCGGCCTGCGGCAGGTGGATGTCATCAGCCTGATCGATGCCCGGGGCGAGCTGCTCAATTTCAGCCGTTCCTATCCGGCGCCGGCCGTCAATGTGGTGGAGCGCGACTATTTCATCTGGCATCGCGACCACGCCAGCGCGGCGCCCTTCGTCAGCGCGCCGGTGCGCAACAAGGTCACGGACCGCTGGGTGTACTACCTGAGCCGCCGGCTCAACCACGCCGACGGCAGCTTCGCCGGCGTGGTCCTGGTCGGCATCTCGGTGGACTACTTCGTCGACTATTTCCGCCGCGTCAGCCTGGGCCAGCACGCGTCGGTCTCGCTGTACCGCGACGACTACACGCTGATGGCGCGCTGGCCGCAGGCGGAAAACCTGATGGGCACCAAGGTCGCCACCGGCGTCACGCAGGCGGTCATCGCCGACGGGCTGGACGCCGACGTGCGCATCACCCGCGCGCCGCGCGTGGCCGACGGCCTGCGGCCGGTGCTGCGCATGGGCGCGGTGCGGCGGGTGCACAACTATCCGCTGATCATCAACGCCACCATCACCGAGGACCTGCTGCTGGCGGGCTGGTGGCGCAACCTGAAGCTGCTGGCGGCGGTCGCGCTGGCCGGCACGCTGGGCCTGTTGGCCGCGTTCTGGCTGGTGGGACGCCTGCTGGCCCGGCGCGCGCGCGACGCCGAACAGGCGCAGGCCCTGCAGCGCCAAGCCGACGCCGCCAACCTGGCCAAGTCGCGCTTCCTGGCCATGATGAGCCACGAGATCCGCACGCCGATGGGCGGCGTGGCCGGCATGGCCGAGCTGCTGCTGGAGACCGGGCTGGATCCGGTGCAGCGCGGCTACGCGCAGAACGTCTGCCGCGGCATCGGCGAGCTGACCCACATTATCAACGACGTGCTGGACTTTTCCAAGATCGAATCCGGCCACATGCAGCTGGAGCAGCAGCCGTTCGATCCGGCCGCCCAGCTCGAGCAGGTGGTCGCGCTGCACCGCGCGGCCGCCGAGCGCAAGGGCCTGCGGCTGGAGGTCAGCGCCGGCACCGGCCCGTTGTGGGTGCGGGGCGACGCCGCGCGCCTGCGGCAGGTGCTGGGCAACCTGCTCAGCAACGCCATCAAGTTCAGCCCGTCCGGCGTGATCGCGCTGGAGTACTGCGCCGAGGTCGATGGCGCGCAGACCGGCCTGTGGCGCCTGCGCTACGCGGTCAGCGACCAGGGCATCGGCATCTCGGAGGCGGCGCAGGTGCGGCTGTTCGAACCCTACACGCAGGCCGACAGCACCATCAGCGGCCAGTACGGCGGCACCGGCCTGGGCCTGGCGATCTGCAAGCGCCTGCTGGAACTGATGGGCGGACACATCACCTGCGCCAGCCAGCCCGGCGCCGGCGCCCGCTTCGCCTTCGACCTGCCGGTGCGGCTGGCCCCCGGCGGCGCACCGGCCGCGCCCGCCGCGCCGCCGGCCGAGGTCAGCATGTCGCAACGGCGCATCCTGGTGGCGGAGGACAACGAGATGAACCGGCAACTGGCGCGGGTGCTGCTGGCCCGCCAGGGCTGGCAGGTGGACGAGGCGCCGGACGGCCAGCAGGCGCTCGACGCGCTGGCGGCGCGGCGCTACGACCTGGTGCTGATGGATTGCATGATGCCAGTGTTGGATGGCTACGACGCCTGCCGCCGCTGGCGCGCGCGCGAGGCGGCCGAGGGCCTGGCCCGCACGCCGGTGGTGGCGCTGACGGCCAGCGTGATCGAAGGCGACCGCGAACGCTGCGTCGCGGCCGGCATGGACGATTACCTGAGCAAGCCGTTCAGCGCGGCCCAGTTCCACGCCATGGTGATGCGCTGGGGCGGCGCCGGCGCGCCGGACGGCCTTGCCGAAAATTGATATGTATCAAATCTTTTATTGATTTGGATCAGTATCCTTGTGGAAACTATCTTGTATCGAGGCTACTCATGACCCACCACCAGAGACCACGAGCCACGTCACGCGCGGATGGCGCGCGTTGCGATTTTTCCTGCATCACGACGGAGGGGGCGTTGTCGGCGGCGTTGCGGCCGGCGTCGCCGGGGCCGGACGGCGCCTGCCTGGACGCCGCCTGCGCCGTGTTCGACGCGCTGCACGAACAGATCGCCGTGCTGGCCAGGGATGGTGCGGTGCTGGCCGTCAACGCCGCCTGGCGCCAGAGCGGCCAGCTGCTGCCGCTGCCGGGGCAGGCGATGCTGACGCCGGACATCGGCAGCGACTATCTGGCCGCCTGCCGCGCGGCCGAGGGCCTGGAGGAGAACGGCGGCATCAAGGCCGAGGCCGGCGTCGGCGCGGTGCTGGCCGGGCGCAGCCGCCAGTTCCAGATGGAGTACGCCAGCCACACGGCCGACCGGCAGCGCTGGTTCCGCATGACGGTGTCGCCGATGGCGCACAACTGGCAGGGCGCGCTGGTGGTGCACGAGGACATCACCGAGCGCCACCTGGCCGACGCCGACCTGCGCATCGCCGCCATCGCGTTCGAGTCGTCCGAGGGCCTGATGGTGACCGACAGCCGCGGCGTGATCCTCAAGGTCAACCGGGCCTTCACCCGCATCACCGGCTACACGATGGCGGAGGCGGTGGGCCGCACGCCGCGCATGCTCAGCTCGGGCCGCCACGACGCCGACTTTTACAAGGCCATGTGGACCACGATCGCCGAGCAAGGCAGCTGGGCCGGCGAAATCTGGAACCGCCGCAAGAACGGCGAGGTCTATCCCGAGCACCTGAGCATCGCGGCGGTGCGCGACCAGGAGGGCCACGTCAGCAACTACGTGGCGGGACTGAGCGACATCACCCTGAGCAAGGCCGCCAGCGACGCCATCCGCACGCTGGCGTTCTACGATCCGCTGACCCGCCTGCCCAACCGCCGCATGCTGCTCGAGCGGCTGCGCCAGGTGCTGGACGCGAGCAAGCTGCACGACCGCTACGGCGGGCTGATGTTCATCGACCTCGACAATTTCAAGACGCTCAACGACACGCTGGGCCACAACATCGGCGACCTGCTGCTGCAACAGGTGGGCGCGCGCCTGCAGGCCTGCCTGCGCCAGGGCGACACGGTGGCGCGCCTGGGCGGCGACGAATTCGTGGTGCTGCTGGAGGGCCTGGGCTGCGACGAGCCGGGCGCGATCGCGCACGCCGAGGCGGTGGGCGCGAAGATCCTGAGCGAGCTCAACCACCCCTATACGCTGGGCGCGCACCAGTGCCACAGCACGCCGAGCATGGGCGTGACGCTGTTCCACGACGGCTGGCCGGCGCAGCCGGAGGAGTTGCTGATGCAGGCCGACATCGCCATGTACCAGGCCAAGCAGACCGGCCGCAACGGCCTGCGCTTCTTCGACCAGAAAATGCAGGACAGCATCAGCAGCCGGGCGCGGCTGGAGGAAGCGCTGCGCCACGCCATCCTCGAGCATCAGTTCGAGCTGTACTACCAGGTCCAGGTGAACGGGACTGGCAAGCCGATCGGCGCCGAGGCGCTGATCCGCTGGCGCCTGGCCGACCGCAGCTTCATGGCGCCGGACAGCTTCATCCCGGTGGCCGAGGAGACCGGCCTGATCGTGCCGATCGGCCAGTGGGTGATCGACACGGCCTGCGCCCAGCTGCGGCAGTGGCGAAACGAGCCGGGCATGGCGCATCTGGTGATGGCGGTCAACGTCAGCGCCGCCCAGTTCCACCAGCGCGATTTCTGCGAGCAGGTGCGGGCCGCGCTGGAGCGCCACGGCATCGACCCGGCGCTGCTCAAGCTGGAGCTGACCGAGGGCATGCTGCTGGAGAATATCGAGGAAACCATCAACATCATGCAGCAGTTGCGCCACCTCGGCGTGCGCTTCTCGCTGGACGATTTCGGCACCGGCTACTCGTCGCTGCAATACCTCAAGCGCCTGCCGCTGAGCCAGCTCAAGATCGACCGCTCGTTCGTGCGCGACCTGGCCAGCGACAGCAGCGACCAGGCCATCGTGCTGACCATCATCGCCATTTCCCGCAGCCTGGGCCTGGACGTCATCGCCGAGGGCGTGGAGACCGCCGAGCAGGCGGCGCTGCTGGAGCAGTCGGGCTGCCACCGCTACCAGGGCTATCTGTACGGCCGGCCGCTGCCCGCCGACCAGTTCCGCGTGTGGCTGGCCAAGTGCACCGGCGTGCAGGAGCGCGCCGCGATCGAGTGAGGGCAGCCCCGGATTATTTGATCTGCATCATGGATTTGGCCGCGCCAACCGCCCATAGTCATGGTTGGCGGCGCAGCCTGCGCCGGCCCGAACCACAAAGAGGCATATCATGGAAGAAACCGGCTGGACCCCGGACATGGCGCTGGGCATACCGCTGTTCGACGAGGCGCACGAGGCGCTGGCAGAGCAGATCAAGACACTCATGCACAGCAAGGACCAAGACTTCGCCGCCGGGCTGGAGCAATTGGTGGACTGCCTGGAAGCCGACTTCCGCCATGAGGAAACGCTGATGGAGGCGATCGACTATCCCGCCCTGCACAGCCACCGCGAACAGCACGCGCGCGTGCTGAGCAAGCTGAGCCAACTGGACCTGGACGACCTGAAAAACTGCCGCAGCACCGTCGGCCTGGTGCTGCCGTGGTTCCATGCCCACCTGGCCACGGCAGACACGGCGCTGGCCATCGCGCTGCAGATGAGCGGCCTCAATCTGGACGACGCGGCCAAGGCCAACTGACGGCTGGTTCTGACGGCGCTCAGGGGTGGTGCACGGCGCGGCGGCCCAACACCACGTGCGCCACGAACAGCAGCGCGGCGGCCAGCCCGATGGCCCAGTGGATCGCCGACCACACGGGTCGGTCGCTTTCGCCCGCGAGATAGTACAGGCCGAAGCCGCTGGCGGTCAGCAGCGCCATCGCGCCTATCATGCCCCAGCCGGTCGCCAGGTTGCGGCCGGCCTTGAGCGCGCGGCGGATGTGCGCATTCATCAGGCTGCCGATGAAGAACAGCATCGCCATCGCGGCGGCGCCATGCAGCTTCATCGACCACGGTTCCAATGGATTGACGGTTTCGCCGAATTGTCCGACAGGGCGGAAGAAGTAGCGCGCCAGCAGCCATGCGGCGCCGCTCAGCAGCAGCGCGGCGAAACTGGCGTAGATGCAGCGGCGGTGCCAGCGCTCGACGCGCAGGTTGATGTGGGGACGGTGACGGTGTGTATGCATCGGCTAGATTATAAACGCTGCGGCATGCAATCCGGCCAGCGCGGGGTGGCGCGCATCGCCGCTGGCCAGCACCACCTTGGTCAGCGCGTCGGCGATGTCGCAGCGCGGCGCCCGCACCGACACGCTGGCGGGCGTCACCAGCGGCTCGCCGCTGCGGCCGTCGACCAGCGCGCTCACTTGCCGGCCGCCGTGGCGGCGCGCGGAAAAATAGGAGGCCGATGTCGCCAGCGCCTCGTTGCGCAGCACCAGCTGGGCGCCGACGCGCTGCGGCGCCTGCGGATCGCGCACCGCCACCGGCCAGTTACGCTCGCCGAAGGCGCGCAGGTCGCCGCCGGCGTTGACGCAGCCGCTGGCGACGCCGGCGCGCTGCAAGGCCTCGACCGCGAGATCGACCGCGTAACCCTTGGCGATGCCGCCCAGGTCCACCCATCCCGGCGCCAGCTTGCACACCATCGGCGATTGCTCGCAGCGGTACACGGCCAGCGCCGGCTGGTACGGCGGCGAGTCCGCAGCGCCGGGGCGCGGCAGGCACCGCCAGTCCACCAGGCGCGGCGCGCAGGCGATGTTGAACAGGCCGTGCGACAGCTCCGTCATGCGCGCCGCCAGCTGCAGCACCCGCCACGTGTGCGGGTGCAGTTCCAGCAGCTCGCCCGGCGCCGCGCGGTTCAGGCGCGAGACGTCGCTGGCGGCGTCGTGAAAACTCATCAGGCGATGCACCAGCGCGATCTCGGCGAAGGCTTGTGTGATCGACTGTGCTTCCGCCTGCGGATCGCCATCCGCCGTGATATCGACCAGGGTGCCCAGCCAGGGCTGGGCGCGGCGCATCATTTTTTCAGCGCCACCTGGGCCACGGCGGCGATGCGCCGCACGCCGTCGGTCAGGTGGGTGCAGGAGAGGGTGGCGCCGCTGATGTTGGCGATGCCATCGCCCACCGTCAGCCCGCCCGTGCGCGCCGACTTGCCAACGAACTGGTGGCGCCAGGCCGGCAGGCGGATCTCGCCGCCGTGGCTCTCGCGATAGGTCAGGATCTCGATCTGGCGCACGGTGGCGTCGGGATTGAGGCCGACCGCGTACGAGATCAGCTCGAACTTGCCGATCACGTCGTCGAGCACCATGTAGCCCAGCAGCTGGTCGCCGCTGTAGGCGCCGACCACGCGCCAGTTGACCGAGCGTGCGGCCAGGCCGGCCAGCTTCTCCACCTGCTGCATCTGCGCCAGCGACAGCGCCAGGTCCTGCTGGCGGAACGCGGTCGCCTCCGGGAACATCAGCTTCTGCGCCTGTTCCGCGTTCAGGTACTGCGCCGCGAAGGCCGGCGCGCAGGCGGCGCACGCCGCCAGGGGGATCAAGTGGCGGTAGCGCATATCAGTACGAGAAGCCCATGCCCAGGTTCAGGCGGTCGCGCGACTTGTCCTCCTTGAACTTCTGGTAGTCCGCCTTCAGCACCACGCCTTCGCCGACCTTCAGGTTGGCGCCGACGGTGGTGACTTTCTCGTCAGGCGAGGCGGCCACGCCCAGGCCTTGCGGCACGGCGGCGTAGCTCTTGGCGGTGTTGAACTGCTCGTAGCGCACGAAGGGGCTGAGCGTGTAGTCGCCCACTTCCATCAGGCGGTACGCGGCCTGCGTGTACCAGCCGGCAAAGCTCTTCGGCACCGGGGTCGGATTGCCGACCAGCGTTTCGTTGAGCGCCTCGGTGTTGCTGATCTGGCCGCGCGCGTACAGCGCCGAAAGGTCCCAGCGGCCCGGCGTGTAGCGGGTGTGCAGGTCGACCATGGTGATGCGGGCGTCGTTGGCGGTGAAGCCGTCGGCCTTGTGGCCGGCCTTGCCGGTGAAGACGGAGCCGCCCACCAGCAGGCCGGGCACGCCGCGCCAGTTCAGCGCCGCGTGCACGCTCAGGTCGCGCGACTTGGCCTGTTGGCCTTCCTGGTGGATGGAGCCTAGCGGCGATTCGCGGCCGTCGCTGCCGGCGGCGTCCCACTTGCCCAGGTCGAAGCCGGTGGTGATGCCGGTGTCCCAGGTCAGGCCGCCGGCGGTGTCGCCGGACAGGCTCACGCCCACTTCGCGCCAGGTCGACGGGATGATCGCGGTTTCGACGAAGTTGCGCTCGACGCCGTAGTAGGCGGTCGGTTCGTGGTTGGTGTTCAGCAGGCCCATTGGAATCAGGTACAGACCGACCTTGCTGCGCAAGCCGTTGCCGAATTCGCGCTCGACGTACAGCTGTTCGACTTCGCTCTCGCCCTTGTCGTCGGCGGAGACCACCGCGTGCTCCCATTCGAATTCGGCCACCATCTTGGTCTTCTGGTCGAAGCGGTGCTCGACGCCGATCACGGCGCGGCGCACGTCGGCCTGCGCGCCGCTGGCGTTCTTGGTCGGACGGTTGTAGTTGATTTCACCGTAGGCGCCGAAGATGGTCGATGGCGCGGAGGCTGCAACGGCGGGCTCCGTTACCGGTGCCGCTGCCACGGGCGCCGGCGCGGGCGCCGCCGCGGCGATGGCTTGCTGGCGTTGTTCGACCGCTTCGGTTTTCTTGACGCTGGCTTTCAGTTCGGCTTTCAGCTGTTCCAGCTCGGCGGCCATTTTTTCGATACGGGCCATCAGTTCGGCCTCGCCCGCGGTGGCGGCGAGCGGCGCGGCGAGGAAGGCGGCGGCGAGGGCGGTGGCGATCAGGTGTTTGTTCATGTCGGGTCTCTGGAATTAAGGGTTGGATTTGTAGCCGTCGGTCAGCGTGCCGAGGAAGGCCACGACATCGTCGATCTCGCTGGGCGACAGCGCCGGCGCCATGCCGGGCTGGCGGTTGTAGGGCACTTCGGTGGTGTTGACGTTCTTGCGGTACTCCGGCGGCAGGTCGTTAAACTTCTGCACCACGCCGTCGGCGCCGGTCGGATACCACTCTTCAGGATTGGTGTCGCGCCGCACGTAGAACGCCACCACGTCCTTCAGGTTGTCGAAGGCGCCGTTGTGGAAGAAGGTCTGGCGCGTGGCCACGTTGCGCAGCGTCGGCACCTTGAAGGCGCCGCACAAGTCGGTGCGCGCGGTCAGGTCGGTGCGGTCGGGGCCACACAGGCCAAGGTCGAAGTAAGTTGGATCGGCGGTCGCCGCCAGCTTCTTATTGCGCGGCACGCCGAGGTTGTCGAAGGTGAAGTCGGTGAACAGCGGCGGCGCGCCGTTCGCTCCGCGCGCGCTGGTGTGGCAGCCGATGCAGTTGCCTTTGGTCGGATCGTTGAACAGCGCCAGGCCGCGCAGCTCCTGGTCGGACAGCTTCACTTTACCGGCCAGGAATTGGTCGTACTTGGAATCGAAGGGATGGAATTCCGGCGCCTCCAGCTGGAACGCCTGCAGCGCGAAGGTCATGCGGCTGAAGGCCTGCTCGGCGTTGTCCAGGATCGCGGCGCCGAACTGCGCGCGGAACTGCTCGACGTACGGCGCCTTTTTCAGCTTGTCGACCACATCCTGCTTGCTGGCGTTGGCCATTTCGTGCGGCGCCACGAACGGGCGTTCGGCTTGTTCGGCCAGGCTTTGCGCGCGGCCGTCGCGGTCGATGCCGCCGGTCGGCGTGCCGTCCTTGGCGAAGAAGAAGGCCGGGTTCTGGTTCAGGTAGCGCAGCGACGGCGCGGCGCGGAAGCCCTGCACGTCGCCATTGGCGCCGCCCAGTTGCGCGGACAGGTTGTTGGTTGGCCCGTGGGCGTGGTCCGGGCTGTGGCAGGTCGCGCACGACTGCTTGCCGGAGGCGGACAGCGACTGGTCCTTGAAAATCAGTTCGCCCAGCTTGGCGGCCTGACTGAGGCCCGCCTCAACCACGGGCGGCGTCGGGGACGGGGCTGCGGCGGAGGAAGAACCGCCGCCACCGCTGCACGCCGCCAGGCTGGCCAGCAGCAGCGCCGCGGGAAGAAGGAGGGCGCGGGAATATGGTGTACGCATGCGTTTTCAGCTAAATGGGAATGACAACAATTCGCATTATCGCCGATGCGTTGGTTTTATGCCAATCGATCAACGGTTGGTGTGGTTTATTTTTCCTCTTGGATATTGAATGCGCATGAATTTCATTCATGTTTGCGGCTTTAATTCTGCGTTAATGAACGCCCTGCTAGGGAAGGCACCGGCGCAGGCTTATCAAAGCGATTCATACTGTTGTCACAATAGTTTCTTAGACTTTCCGGTTTTTACACCCCGCAAACTGGAAAGCCAAATGAAGAATCCGAAGCAGCACTTGATCTTGTCGACCATGTCGGCCCACGTTCTGGCGGCGCTGGCCTTGATGTCCGGTGGCGTGCAGGCGCAAACCGCCGCGCCCTCCGACGATGTGCCGGTATCGAACACCGCGCTGGATTCGGAGGCGATCAAGAGCCGCGTGGTGATCACCGGTTCCAATGCCGCCAACCGCGCGCCGGTGCAGGCGTCGCTGCAGGCCACCCAGCCGCAGTCCATCATCACCGCGACCTTCATCGAGCAGGCGGTCACGCCGCTGGCGGACTTCAACGCCGTCGCGCGCATCGCGCCCAGCGTCGGTTCGGGGCTGTCGTCGAACGGGCCTGGGCTGGGCGAATCGAAGGTCACGCTGCGCGGCTTCCAGGACGGCGAGTACAACATCACCTACGACGGCATCCCGTTCGGCGACACCAACAACCCGACCCACCATTCGACTTCCTACTTCCCGGCGCGTATCATCGGCGGCATGGTGATCGAGCGCGGACCGGGCAACGCCAGCAACCTGGGGCAGGCCACCTTCGGCGGTTCGATCAACCTGTTCTCGAAGGAGCTGTCGAACGACTTCCGCTTTTCGCCTTACGCCACCTACGGTTCCTGGAATACGAAGATCCTCGGCGCGGAGATCGACTCCGGCCAGCTGGAGCGGTTCGGCGACGCGCGCATGATGTTCAACGCCTCGCGCCTGACCAGCGACGGCTACCAGACCTACAGCAGCGTCAAGGAAGACAACTACCAGTTCAAGCTCCAGAAGCCGATCGGCAAGGACACCATGCTGACGGTGTTCTCGACCTATAACAAGATCCACAGCTATGTGCCGGACAAGGCGGGCGTCACGTTGAACCAGGTCGCGCTGTACGGTAAAAACTACTCGCTCAACAACGACAAGACCAGCCAGAACTACTTCGGCTACAACTACAACGACAAGCGCACCGACTTCGAGTACATCCGCCTGCAATCGAACCTGGACGGCGGCTGGGGCATCGACAACACGCTCTACACCTACGCCTACGACAACAACACCTTCTCCGGCCAGGACGCCAGCGGCGCCACCGCCAACGGCACCAAGTCCGGCGCGGCCGGGAACAAGAACGTCCCCGGCTACAACAAGCTCAATTCCTATCGCGTGAACGGCGACATCTTCAAGCTGACCAAGCGCCTGGATGCGGGCTTGCTGCGCACCGGCGTCTGGCTGGAGAACTCGGACACCGACCGTCACACCTTCGACCTGGATTGGACGCTGAACGTGCCCAATCCGAAGGAGGCGACCGCGCCGAAGGATGTCTCGTACAACCAGAACTCGTCGTGGAAGCAGTATCAGCCCTTCGTCGAATTCGAATGGGCGGTGGCGCCGCAATGGACGGTGACGCCGGGGATCAAGTACGTCGACTTCAAGCGCTCGCTGGACGCGGTGGTCAACCAGGGCACGCGCATCGCGACCAAGGCCGACCAGACCTACAACACGACCTTGCCGTTCCTGACCGCGAACTACGCCGTGAACAAGGAATGGTCGGCCTACGCCCAGGTGGCGCGCGGCTTCCTGGTGCCGGACCTGTCGATGTTCTACGTGAATAACCCGAACCTGAGCACGCCCAAGCCGCAGACCTCCACCAACTACCAGCTGGGCACCGTGCATCAATCGGGCCGCCTGACCTTCGACGCGGACGTCTACTACATCGACTTTAACAACAAGATCGCCTCGACCGGCACCGGCAATGACCTGGTCTACTACAACCAGGGCGGCGTGGTTTACAAAGGCATCGAAGGCGCGGCGACACTGTACATCGGCAGCGGCTTCTCGCTGCACGCCAACGGCTCGGTCAACAAGGCCGAGGCCAAGGACACCGGCCTGCAAATCGCCAAGGTGCCGAAATCGACCGCCGCACTGGGCCTGCTGTACAAGGACCACGGCCTGTATGGCTCGCTGATCGCCAAGACCAACGGCAGCCAGTACGCCAAGGACGGCGAGCCGGCCGCCTACCAGATCGGCGCCTACACCGTGACCGACTTCACGGCCGGCTACCGCTGGCACGTAAGCGGCGGCGTGGTCAAGATGCTCAAGCTGCAGGTCGGCGTCAACAACGTCTTCAACAAGCAGGACGCGACTTCGATCTCGGCCAGCAGCAAGGGCGCGGCGTTCGACCAGTACACCTTCGTGCCGGAGCGCAGCTGGACGGTCTCGCTCAATGCCGACTTCTAAGGCGGCGGGCATGCGCTTATCCACGATGCTGTGCGGCGCCGCGCTGATGCTGTGCCAGGGCGCCGCGCTGGCCGCCAGGCCCGATCCGGTGGTGATGTCGTTCGCCACCGTGGGCGACTCGCGCGCCGACCTGGCCAGCGCCGAAACGGCGCAGGACAAGGTCTACCTGCAGAACACGCGGGCGCTGTCGCGCATCCTGCGCGAGATCCAGGCGGCGCGGCCGAAAGCCTTGTTCTTCAACGGCGACATGATCATGGGGTACACCGCCGACAAGGCTGCGATAGCGCGCCAGTACGCCTACTGGCGCGGCATGACGGCGGGCCTGATGGAAAGCGGCACGTACGTGGTGCCGGTGACCGGCAACCACGAGATGCAGTTCAAGGCCAAGGACGCGGCGGGCAAGACCACCAAGACCGCGCGCCTCGAAAACGAGGAGCTCTGGCGCGAAAGCATGGGCGACCTGATACTGGATACGGCCCGCTGGAAAGCCGTCACAGGCATCGAGGCCACCGCCTTCGACGCCGCCAACGCGCCGCCGGCCGATGGGCCGGATGGCAACCGCACCAGCCAGTCGCAGCTCACGTTCTCCTTCGATGCGGGCGGCAGCCACTTCGCGGTCATCGACACCGACCCTGTCGGCAACGACGGCCACGGACCGGCCCACTGGCTGGCCGAGGACTTCCGCCAGGCCAAGGCACGCGGCGCCAAACGCTTCTTCGTGTTCGGCCACAAGCCGGCCTACACCTACTACTTCAAGGATGGCCTGGAGAAGGACGGCATGGACATCCATCCCGACAACGCTCAAGCGTTCTGGCAGGTGATGGAGGAATACGGCGGCGCGTATTTCTGCGGCCACCAGCACATCTTCAACGCGCAGCAGCCGGCGCGCGCCAGCGGCGGCAAGGCGTGGCAGGTGATGGTCGGCTCGGGCGGCTCGCCGTTCAGCGCCAAGCCGGGAGACAGCGGCAACCCGCAGGACAGGACGTATGCGTGGGCGCTGGTGCGGGTGCGTGCCAGCGGCAAGGTGCGCATCGAGGTGCATGGCTTCGATGAACACTACGGCAAAACACGGCGTCTGAAAACCATCGACTTCTGAGCCGGGGCACCGGCAAATTAGTGACGATCCTGCAACGTAGCGCTACAATGGGCTGATCGCAGCCACCGCCGCCAGCCAGCGGGCCTATTGTGTTACGCATGCCGATTCGGGTTTATGTGCTCAGCGCGATGCTGTCCTTGCTGTCGACGGCGGGGGATGGCTTGGCCGCCACTGAAATCCGCACCGCGGCGCAGCAGGGCACCGAGCCGAAATTCCAGAGTTCAGGCGACGGGCACGTGGCCGGCATCTGCATCGACATCATGCGCGCCGTCGAACGGCTGGACTCCGGCCTCAGATTCACCGGCGACCAGACTTGGCAGCCCTTGCCGCGTATTTACTCCTCGCTTGACCGTGGCATGCAGGATGCATCCTGCGGGCTGTCGCGCAACCCGGAGCGGGAGAGGAAATACCTGTTCATCGGCCCGGCGCTGTTCACCATCCGCTACCACCTGGTGGCGCGCATCGACGACACGGCGGTTGTCGGCAACTGGGACGACCTGCGCCGCCTGGAACCGGACAACGTGGTGCTGGCCAATCGCGGCTTCGCCGGCGTGGGGATACTGGAGCAGGCCGGCGTGACCCGGATCGACGCCGGCGCCGGCGATCCCAAACTCAATCTGCAAAAGCTGCTGGCCCACCGGGGCCGCTTTTTCTTCCACCGCACGCCGGGCCTGAAGTCCTTGCTGGAGCGCGCCGGCGTCGCGTCCAAGGTCAAGATACTGCCGGCCGAGATGGCCGCCAGTCCCTTGTACTTCATGGTGTCCCGGCGGTTCGATCCCGCGCTGGCCGAGCGCCTGCGCGCCGCCTTGCAGACGCTGGAAAAAAGCGGGGAGCTGGAACGGATCGCTAAGTCGTGGGAATAGGCGACGCCAGTCCGGCGATCAAATGCAGCAGCGCCTCGACATCGACCGGCTTGACGAAGTAGTGGTCGAAGCCCGCCTCGCTGGCCTGGTCGCGGTCCTCGCGGCTGCCGTAGCCGGTCACCGCCACCAGCGTCGACCCGGCCGTCTGCGGCAAGGCGCGCAGGCCGCGCGCCAGGTCGTTGCCGCTGACGTCGGGCAGGCCGATGTCGAGCAGGCACAGTTCCGGCGCCTGGCGCTGGGCGATCTCCAGCGCCTCCAATGCGGTGTGCGCGACCAGCACCTCGTGGCCCGAGGCGTCGAGCAGCAGTTGCAGCGTTTGCGCGGCGTCGACGTTGTCGTCCACCACCAGCACCCGCAGCCTTTTGCCGCCGCCTTTCGCCACCCGCGCCGGCGCGGCTGGCGCATGCTGTCCCGGTCCGCCGGGCAGGGTGATGGTGAAGGTACTGCCTTGCATTTCACCCGCGCTGTCGGCGGCGACGCTGCCGCCATGCAGCTCCACCAGCGATTTGACCAGCGCCAGTCCCAGTCCCAGCCCGCCCTGCGAACGGTCCGGATTGCGGTCGGCCTGGGCGAACAGCTCGAACACGCGGGCCCGCAACTCCTGCGACATGCCGATGCCCGAATCGCTGATCATCAGCCGCACCACGCCCGGCCCGCCGCGCACCGCCAGCTTGACGCTGCCGCCGACCGGCGTGTATTTGGCCGCGTTGTTGAGGACATTGACCAGCACCTGCACCAGCCGTTTGTGGTCGCCCTCGATCCGCTGCGGGATCTCGGGCAGCGACAGTTCGAAATGCTGCTGCTTGGCCTGGAACAGCGGCTCCGCCTGTTCGACGGCGTCGGCGACGACATCGGCCACGTTCAGCGGCGCGCGCGTGAGCGTCACCAGCCCGCGCGTGACGCGCGAGACGTCGAGCAGGTCGTCGACCAGGCGCGTCATGTGGTGCACCTGGCGCACGATGATGCCGGCCGTGCGCGCCACGGCCGCCTCGGTGGCGTGGCCGCTTTGCAGCAGCTGGGCGCCGGCGCTGATCGGCGCCAGCGGGTTGCGCAGCTCGTGCGCCAGCATCGCCAGGAATTCGTCCTTGCGCTGGTCGGCCAGGCGCAGCTGGCGTTCCGCGTTCAGGTGCTGCTGTTCCTTGGCCTGCAGCGCCTCGGCCATCGCGTCCAGCGCGCGCGCCAGTTCGGAGATCTCCTCGTTGCCGTAGACGATGCCGCTGCGCGCGCCCAGCGAGCCGGAGGCGATGTTGTTGGCGGTGGTGGCCAGGCGCTTGACCCGGCGCAGCACCAGCACGTCGCCGACGAACCACGCCGCCAATAGCGCCAGCAGCACGGTGACGGCCAGCGCCGCCATGTCCATCAGCTGGTCGCGGCGGGCCACGGCGGTGATGTCGGCGGCAGGGATGCCGATGGTGACGGTGTAGTCGGACAGGCCGTTGTTGCCGACGCGGGCGAAGCGGTGCAGCCGCTCGATGCCGTCCGGGCCAGTCAGCAGCACCGGCTTGCCCGGCTCGCCGGACATGGCGGTGCGCATCTCGGGCCACACCATCTGGCCGTACCACTGGTCGGGATTGGGCTTGCGCGAAATGATCTTGCCTTCGGAATCGGCGGTGAGCAGCAGCGATCCAGGCGGCAGCTTGATGTCGGCGACGAAGCGATCGAGCTTGGTCAGATCCAGCGCGGCGAACACCACCGCCTTGACCTGGTCGTTCTCGCCCATCAGCGGGTAGGTGAGGTTGATGGTGTGCTTGCGGATCACGCGGCCGAACACATAGCCGCCGGCGACAAAGCGGCGCAGGTGGACGGCGCGGCGGAAGTGCGCGCGGTCGGCCAGGTTGACCGGCGCGTCCGACGGGATGGCGCTGCAGGTGACGTCGCCGTTCAGCTGGATCAGGCCGAGGTTGGCGTAGTCCGGATTCTGGCGCTGGATGTTGGACAGCAGACGGCTGCAATGGGCCTGGTCGCCGTTCAGGTCGGGGATGCTGGCCAGGTCGCGCAGGATCTGGCGCGCGCCTTCGATCGACTGCGCCTCGTTGGCGGCGGCCAGGTTGGTCAGGCGCTGCAGGTTCTCTTCCGCCACTTCGATCGCGTGTTCGCGTTCGCGCACGCCGCCGACCAAGGTCATCACCGCGATCGGCGCGATCGCCAGCGCCACCAGCAGGATCAGGCGGCTGCGCAGGCTATTGAGTTGAAAGAGAAGAAATGCCATGCTCGGTGCTTACCGGCTCCGATAGCGTGCGTTGCCAAAGCGGATGATCGCCTGGACGCCGCGCCTCAGCGTGGCGATGTCGTCCGAAATATAGCCGATGCGGATGAATCCTGGCGCACCCAACGCTTCGCCCGGCATCAGCGCCACCGAATGCTCGCTCAGCAGCTGTTCGGCGAACTGGTTGCTGTCCATGGTCAGCGCGGAGATGTCGCCCCACAGGTAGGGGCCGGAGGCCGGGCGGTGCATGGTCAGCCACGGCAGGCCGTGCACCAGGTCCAGCACCAGGTCGCGGCGCTGGCGGTAGTCGGCCAGCATCGCGGCCGGCTCGCCCGATTCGAAGGCCGCGGCCAGCGCCAGCTGGATCAGCATCGGCGCGGCGGCGGTGATCGGGCCCTGCAGCGTCTCCATCGCGGTGACGACGTGGGCCGGCGCCACCGCGAAGCCGGCGCGCCAGCCCATCATCGCGTAGCTTTGCGAGGCGGAATACAGGGTGACGAT
This sequence comes from Duganella caerulea, assembly GCF_040362985.1. Taxonomy (NCBI): domain Bacteria; kingdom Pseudomonadati; phylum Pseudomonadota; class Betaproteobacteria; order Burkholderiales; family Oxalobacteraceae; genus Duganella; species Duganella caerulea. Next base: position 46,715 of record NZ_BPWJ01000001.1, read on the forward strand.
GCCGATGTCCTGCCAGTCCGGGCGCGCGGCCAGGCTGATGTGGGCGCCTTCGAAGATCAGCTTTTCGTAGCTCTCGTCGACGATGGCGCGCGTGCCCGTGCGCTTCAGCCAGGCGGCAATGCGCTCGATCTCGTCGCCGCTCAGCACGCCGCCGGTGGGGTTGTGCGGGTTGTTGATGATCAGGATCTTGGCCGGCGGCAGGCTGGCCAGGAAGTCGGCGGTGACGGTGGCGGGCAGGTCGACCAGCACCGGCACCAGCCCCAGCAGCTTGCAGGTGGTGACGTAGGCCGGCCAGTGCGGCTTGAAGATGATCACGGCGTCGCCCGGATCGGCCATCACGTACAGCGCCTGGTACAGGGCCTGCTTGGCGCCGTTGGTGACGATGACCTCGTCGGCCGTGGCGGCGATGCCGTTCTCGCGCACGACCTTGGCGGCCAGGCGGGCGCGGATGCCGGCGTCGCCGCCGACCGTGGTGTAGGGCAGGGCCGGCTGCGACAGGGCGTCGCGTGTGGCCCGCAGCACCGGATCGGGCGCCGGGAAATGGGAAATCGCGATGGAGAAGTCGATGACATCCTCGCCGCGCGCTTTCATGGCGTCGACGCGGCCGTGCATGGCGGTGGTGGCCAGCGGCCGGGAGCGGGCAATTCGTTGTGAAAGTTCCATACTAGTGTCTCTATGGCAAATTTTTTATTTTGTCATTTTACTTCAGATACGGAAGTCGGTACGCACGGATGGCGTCGTTATTTGCCGGATGGTATTCTCGTGGAATTTACCAACTAGGGCATACGGAATCTTATGCGGATGATAACAAGTAAACTGGTCCCGGCGCTCGCGCTGGCGTGCGCGGCCACAGGTGCGGCTCAGGCGGAGGATGTGATCCGGATCGGCCACGTGGCGGCCACGACCGGCGCCATCGCCCACCTGGGCAAGGACAACGAAAACGGCGCCCGCATGGCGGTGGACGAGCTCAACGCCAAGGGCGTGGTGATCGGCGGGAAGAAGTACAAGATCGTGCTGCAGGCCGAGGACGACGCCGCCGATCCGAAGCAGGGCACGGTGGTGGCGCAGAAGCTGGTCGATGCCAGGGTCAACGGCGTGATCGGCCATGAGACCTCGGGCACGACGATACCGGCCTCGCGCATTTATCACGACGCCGGCATACCGCAGATCTCGCCGTCGGCCAGCAATCCGCAATACACGCGGCAGCACTTCAACACCGCCTTCCGCAACATCGCCAACGACGAGCAGCTGGGCGCCGCGCTGGCGCGCTACGCGATGCAGAACGTCAAGGCCAAGCGCATCGCCGTTGTCGACGACCGCACCGCCTACGGCAAGGGGCTGGTCGATGAATTCGTCAAGAACATCAAGCGTGGCGGGGCCGCCTCGGGCACCAGCGTGGTGTCGACCCAGTACACCAACGACAAGGCCACCGACTTCAGCGCCATCCTCACCGCCATCAAGGCGACCAAGCCGGACATGGTGTTCTTCGGCGGCATGGACGCGGTGGCCGGGCCGATGCTGCGGCAGATGAAGCAGTTGGCGATCCCGATCAAGTTCATGGGCGGCGACGGCATGTGTTCGGATTCGGTGCCGCGCCTGGCGGGCGACGCCATGAGCGACGGCCAGGTGATCTGCGCCGAGGCGGGCGGGGTCGAGCCGTCGCAGGAAAAGGGCATGGCCGATTTCCGCGTCGCGTACAAGAAGAAGTTCGGCATCGACGTGCAGACCTACTCGCCGTACACGTATGACGCGCTGATGACGATGGTTGAAGCGATGCAGAAGGCGGGCTCGCCGGACCCGGCCAAGTACCTGCCGGTGCTGGCCAAGATCACGCACAAAGGCGTAACCGGCAACATCACCTTCGACGAGCGCGGCGACGTGCAGGACGGCGTGCTGACCATCTACACCTTCCGCAACGCCAAACGCGAAAAGCTCGCCGTAGTTAAATAAAGCAATTTGGGGTCAAGTCTGACATTCGGACACGAGCTCTGCCGTAGAGGCCTTCTACGGCAGAGCTCGTGTCCGAATGTCAGACTTGACCCCAATTTTGTGTCCGGATGTCGGACTTGAGCCTCACTTTATTTGGCGGGCTCAGCCTTCGGATGGGCCGCGGCCGGGGCCGCCTGGCCCGGGGCCTTGTGGCGGGCCGAAGCGTGGTTCGGTGTGGTTGTCGGCGGCGGTCGCCGGGCCGCCGATGCGGTATGACAGGCCCAGGTAGAACACCCGGCCGTCAAAGCGGCGCGTGCTGGTCTCGCGCAGCGTGGCGCTGTTGATGACCGTTTCCATCTTGTTGGTCTTGAACAGGTCGGTGACCGTGCCGACCAGGCTCAGGCGTGGCGTCACGGCCTGGCGCACGCTCAGGTTGAAGGTGTGGTTCGGCGAGCGGTAGCCTTGGCCGGACAAGGTCTTGCCTTGCATTTGCAGGGCCATCTGCACTTGCGTGGCGGCGCTGTACGCATAGTTCAAGCGCACGCGCCCGCTCAGCGAGTTGGCGCTGCGCGTGACCAGCGCGCCGCTGTCGTCCTGCGTGGTCTGCTGGCTGCGCGCCAGGTTGCCGCTGGAGTTGAGCGTCAGCGACGGGGTCAGCTTGCCGCTGACCGTGAACTCCAGCCCGCTCGAATGGCTGCCTTCGCCGTTCTGGCGCGTGGTCAGCAGCACGTTGTTGGCGATGAAGGTGCGGTAATCGACGATGGCGTCGGTGTCCTTGCGGTAGTAGCCGCGCAGATTGGTCTCCAGCGCGCCGAACTTGGTTTCGTAGCCCACTTCGAACGAATCGGTCTTGGTCGGCTTGAGCATCGGATTGCCGGACGAGACGTTGAACTCGTCGCGGTACACCACGTAGGGATTGAGGTCGTTGGCGTTCGGCCGGCGGATGCGGCGCGCGTACGCGAAGCGCATGTTGGCCGTCTCGGTCGCCTTGTAAGTGGCGAAGAAGCTCGGGATCAGGTTGGTGTAGTTGTTCTTGGCCTCGACCCCGCTGGTGATCTGGTGGATGTCCATGTCGGTGTACTCGGTGCGCAGGCCGGCCAGCGCGCCCCAGCGGTCATTGAGCTTGAGCTGGTAGGAGCCGTACAGCGCGACCACGGTCTCTTCCAGGTCGAAGCGGTTGCTGCGCGCCGGATTGACCATGGCCACCGAGGTCAGCGGATTGATGTCGGTGTACAGCGTGTCGAAGTTGTTCTTGTTGGTGGCGACCTTGTAACCGGCCTTGAGACTGCCGCCGGCCAGCGGACGCTCGTAGTCGCCGGTGAAGTCGACGATGTGGGTGCTGTTGTCGTTGCGCTGGTTGGCGCGCGTGTTCGGGAAGCCGCCGGCCGCGTAGTCGTTGGCGTAGGCGCTGTTGCTGTCGTTCTCGGAGGCCGATACGCGCAGGTCGATCTTCAGCGTCTCGTTGGGCAGCGCGCCCTTGTGGTCGTAGCGCCCGCCCCAGCTGAAGTTCTTGGCGTCGCCGTCGCGCGCGGTGGTGCGCACGTAGTCGGTGGCGGGGAAGCCGGCGGTGGCGCCGTTGATGTAGTGGTCGATGCCATGCTGGTCGTTGCCGCGCCCCATGTAGTTCGCGCTGGCGGTCAGCGTGTCGTTCTGGTCCAGGTTGTAGCTGACGGTGCCGTTGACGCCGCCCATGTCGTTCAGGCCGGCGCCGGATGAGGTCTGGCTGCTGTGGACGAAAGCGCCGGTGGCCGGGTCGAGCCGGTCGCGGCTGACGACGGCGGTGGAGTTGCGGCCGTCGTGGCGCACGTTGACGCCGCCCTGGAAGCCCCACGGTCCCTCGTTGTAGCTGCCGGACGCGGCGCTGTTGTAGCGGCCGGCGTAACCGGCGTTGGCGTTGACGTTGGCGAAGCCGCCCGGCTTGCGGTTGCGGCGCATCACCAGGTTGAGGATGGGGCCGCCGCCGGCCTCGTTGCCGAACTGCGCGCCGGGGTTGTTGATCACCTCGACCGATTCGACGTCGTCGGCGTTCATCGCCTGCAGCGTGGCGCCGCGGTTGTCGCCCTGCAGCATGGCGGACGGCTTGCCGTCGACCAGGATCTGCACATTGGTGCTGCCGCGCAGCGTGACCGTGCCGTCCGGATCCACCGCCACCGACGGCACGTTGTTGAGCGCGTCGGCGGCGGTGCCGTTGCTGCTGCTGATGTCGGACTTGACGTCGTACACCTGGCGGTCGATGCGGTTGGTCGGCCGCTCGCCGGCCACCGTGACCGACGGCACCACCGGCGTCGCTTCCTTCGGCTTGACCGAGGTGGTGGGCTTGGCTTCCGCCTTGGCGGCTGCGGCCTGGTCTTGGGCGAGGGCGGTCAGCGGAGCGGCGAGGCAGGCGGTCAGGAATATCTTGTGCATGGTGAATCGGGCCGGTGCGATGGCGCCGTCGAGTTCGTCGTTTAAAGGGTTGCTATTTTAATTGGAACTCAATCGATAATAATTGCTATTTACAATACTTTACTTGGCACCGGGAGGAGCGGCTAAAATAGCGCTTCACACAGGAGAATCCCATGGCACGCGGCACCGCCCACATCGGCAAGGACAGTTACCAAACCACGATAGAAGTCAGCGGCCACAAGCTGGTCGGCGACGAGCCGGAGCGCAACGGCGGCCACGATACGGGGCCGGCGCCTTACGATTTCGTGCTGGCCGGCCTGGGCGCGTGCACCGCGATCACGCTGCGCATGTACGCCGACCGCAAGCAGTGGCCGATGGACGCGGTAGACGTCGCCCTGCAACTGACCCGCGACGACCAGGGCGCGATGATGGTCAAGCGCACGCTCTCTTTCACCGGCGCACTTGATACGGAGCAGAAATCCCGCATGGCCGAAATCGCCGAGAAGACGCGGGTGACGTTGACGCTGAAGGCCGGCATGGTGATCGACACCACCGTCAACTGACGGTCAGCCGCGCCAATGCGCGGCCTGCCGTGTTGGTCCTGACTTAAGCAGCCATATCGACTATATTAAGAAGAAATGGTCGACGAGGTGATGTCATGATGCTGAATCGCGAAGAGTTTGAGAAGGCGCTGGCAGTGTTGTGCAGCGATGGCTTGGCGCGGATGGATCCCCAGCTGTTGCTTAGGGTTGCTGTTACGGTTTGGTATCTTCGTCGAGGAACTGCTTCCCTACCAAACACGCCACTACGCCGCGACCATCTGAGCGGCAATCTACCCCACCCACCATCCGGCGACCACGCCGGATTTTTTTTCGCCAGCGCGGGAACCGGCCAGCCGCGCACCGGTCTAATCAAGGCAAGTTGAGCCGTGCCACCGAGGTTTTCCGATTCGACCTTCTCTTCATGGGGATAGATATGGACTTGATTAAACGCTGGGCGGGGCTGCTTGCAGTCGCCGCTGGTTGTACCGTCTCCGCATCCGCCGCGCCGTTGCTGAACGAGGGCTTCAACGACATCAGCAACCTGGCCGCCAACGGCTGGGTGTTCGTGAACAACAGCTCGCCGCCCGGCAGCACCGCGTGGTTCCAGGGCGTCCCCACCGTGTTTCCGGCGGCCACCGGCGCGGCCGATTCCTATATCGCCGCCAACCTCAACAACGCGGCGTTCGGCGGCGCCATCAGCAACTGGCTGCTGACGCCGCAGCTGGCCTTGTCCAACGGCGAGTCGCTGAACTTCTCTCTGCGCCTGCTGGGCGAAGGCTTCCTCGACACGGTCGAAGTCTACCTCAGCACCAACGGCGCCAGCACCAGCCTGGGCGGCTTCAATCTGCTGACCGGGTTCGACTCGGCCACGGACACCGGCTGGCTCGACCATTCCCTGCTGGTCGGCGGCCTGGCAGCGCCGGCCACAGGACGGTTTGCCTTTCGCTACGTCGTCGACGACACCAGCGTCAACGGCGACTACATCGGCATCGACAATGTCAGCGTGAACGCGGCGGCGATCCCGACGCCCGGCACCGTCGCGCTCATCGTGCTCGGCCTGTGCGCGCTTACCGGCGTGTCCCGCAAGCGCAAGCCGGTCAGCTGGCTGGCGGTGTCCGGGCTGGCGTTGATGGGAACGACAGTGCAGGCGCTGCCGGAGGATGGGGTGATGACTTTTCCTCACGTGAACGTGGTCACGCGGCAGGCCGCACCGCAACCGGCGGCGGGGCTGGACGCCAGCGGACTCAAGGCCTACAAGGACCCCGCCACCGGCAAGCTGGGCAATCCCACACCCGAACAGTCCGCCGCACTGGACGCCGCCATCCGCGCCAGCGCAGCCGGGCCGAAGGCGCGTGCCGCCGCGCCCAGGATGATCCACCCGCCGCACGGCGGCGTCGGCATGGTGCTGGACACTTCGCACACCGCATACGAGCAGGCGCCCGTCCAAGGAGAGAAAAAATGAAACGCACCGTGACAGCCTTCATCGCGGCGGCGGCGCTGCTGTGTTCGTCCCTGGCGTGGGCGGCCGCGACCATCACCATCGTGAACGGCGACCCCGACGGCGTCGGCTTCAACGACGCCACGCCCGTGGCCCCGGTCGGCGGCAACGCCGGCACCACGTTGGGCGCGCAGCGCCTGAACGCCTTCCAGGCCGCCGCCAGCAAATGGGGCACCACCTTGACCAGCAGCGTGCCGATCCGCATCCTCGCCACCTGGGAAGCGCTGCCGTGCAACGACGGCGGCGCGGTGCTCGGCTCGGCCGGCGCGCTCGAAGTGTTCTCGGACTTTGCCGGCGCGCCGGTGGCCAACGCCTGGTTCAGCAAGGCGGAGACCAACAAGTATCTGGGCACGGACATCGATCCCGACTCGGCCGACATCCGCGCGCGCTTCAACGTTAATCTGGGGCAGCCGGGCTGTTTCACCGGCGTGCCGTTCTATCTCGGGCTGGACAACAATCACGGCCCGCTGGTCGACCTGGTGACGGTGCTCGAACACGAATTCGCCCATGGCTTCGGCTTCCAGACCTACACCGACTCGGAAACCGGCGAGCAGCTGGCCGGCATCCCCAGCATCTGGGACTACTTCCTGCTCGACACCAGCACCGGCAAGCTGTGGAAGGACATGAGCGATGCGGAACGGGTGGCGTCGGCGCTCAAGTCAGGCAAGCTGGCGTGGAACGGCGCCATCGTCAACCAGGCCGCGCAGACGGTGCTGCAGCAAGGCACGCCGGTGCTGACGGTGCTGGCGCCGGCCAGCATCGCCGGCATCATGCAGGTCGGCACGGCCAGCTTCGGGCCGCCGCTGGCCAGCCCCGGCGTAACCGGCGAGGTGATGCCGGTGATCGATGCGCCTCCCGGCCAGGGCCTGGCCTGCGATCCGCTATCGCCCGCCAATGCGCTCGCCGTCAGGGGCCGCATCGCGCTGATCGACCGCGGCACATGCACCTTCGTGGTCAAGGTCAGGCACGCGCAGGATGCCGGCGCCATCGGCGTCATCATCGCCGACAACACGGCCGGCGCGCCGCCGCCCGGCCTGGGCGGCACCGACACCAGCATCGTGATCCCGGCCGTGCGCATCACGCTGGACGATGGCAAGCGGCTCAAGTCCGCGCTGGCGACGCGTTCGCGCACGCACTCCGGCGTGTTTGCCAACCTCGGGGTGAACCTGGCGATCCGCGCCGGCACCGATGCGGCCGGCCGGGTGCTGATGTACGCGCCCGATCCCAACCAGCCCGGATCGTCGGTGTCGCACTACGATGTCAGCGCGTTCCCGAACCAGCTGATGGAGCCGTCCATCAACGGCGACCTGACGCACGAGGTGACGCCGCCGCGTGACTTGACCTTCCCGCTGCTCAGGGATATCGGCTGGTAGAAAGTTAGTTGGCGGGCGCGCTGGTGACGTAATCGACGATCAGGTCCGCCGCTTCGTCGGGAATGGTCAGGAAGCGCGCCCCGTTGCGGTAGCGGCCATGCGTGCCGATCAAGGCGCTGTGCAGCACCGTCAGCGTGACCTTGTTCTGGACCGGGCTGCCGGGAAAGCTGAAAGTCATCACATAACTGGTGTCGAGCGGCATTGCGTGGTCGCTGAGGAACGCCACGCCCATGCGGGAGATGTCGATGATCTGTGTGACGGCGGTGTTTTGGCCGTCCATGTCGCTGATGTGCGCGTCAACCTGCAGCAATCGTCGTACATGTTCTCGTCTAGGGTCCATCAATTCATGCCAGGAAAAAACGTCAGTATGACAGATTTGGACGCCTGCGATTGCAAGCCGGCGTGCGCTGTCGTACATACCGCGCGCATGCCGCTGGCTAATCTGTCCTGACCGGGGGCATCCCGCTGAACGGAGAGATGATGGCAAGCCCGCAAACCAAGCAAAAACGTCAGGTTGCCGAAGTGCTGCGCAAGGTGTTCGGCATGCAGGCGCTGCGCGATGGCCAGCGCCAGGTGATCGACAGCGTGTTGGCCGGACGCGACACGCTGGCCGTCATGCCGACCGGCAGCGGCAAGTCGCTGTGCTACCAGCTGCCGGCCTGCCTGCTCGATGGCGCGACGGTGGTGGTGTCGCCGCTGATATCGCTGATGAAGGACCAGGCCGAGAAGCTGGAGGAGGGCGGCATCGCCAGCGCGGCGCAGATCAACAGCAGCTTGTCGCGCGGTGACGAACAGGCCGCGCTGGAGGCGATCGCGCGCGCGGGCAAGGACGTGATCTTCTGCACCCCGGAGCGGCTTGCCACGCCCGAGTTCCTGGCGCTGCTCAAGCGCGGCGGGGTCTCGCTGGCGGTGGTAGACGAGGCGCACTGCATTTCGCAGTGGGGTCACGATTTCCGGCCGGCCTACCTGGAGATCGGCGCGGCGCTCGACGCGCTGGGCAGCCCGCAACTGCTGGCATTGACCGCGACCGCCACCGATGAAGTGATCGCCGATATCCGCCGGCAGCTTGGCCGCCCGCGCATGGAGGTCGTCAACACCGGCATCTACCGGCCCAACCTGCGCTACCGCGTGCGCCAGGTGACCAACCCGGAGGAGCAATACGCGACCGCGCTGCAACTGGTGCGCGACAGCGCCGGCGTCGGCATCGTCTACGCGGCCACCGTGAAGGCGGCCGAGGAAATGCACGCGCTGCTGCGGGAGGCCGGCGAGAGCGTCGCGCTCTACCACGGCAAGCTGCGCGCCGCCGAACGCAGCGACAACCAGAACCTGTTCATGAGCGGCGAACGGCGCGTGATGGTGGCGACCAACGCCTTCGGCATGGGCATCGACAAGCCGGACACGCGCTTCGTCATCCATCTGCAGGTGCCGGCCAACCTTGAGGCCTACTATCAGGAATCCGGCCGCGCGGGCCGCGATGGACTCGACGCCGATTGCACGCTGTTGTACCACCATGCGGACAAGCGCCTGCAGCAGTACTTCCTGAGCAAGCACTATCCGTCCGCCGATGAAGTGAAGGCCGTCTACGAGGCCGCCGTGGCGCTGGGCCAGGCGTCTTTCAACGAGGTGGAATTGAAGTCCTTGCTGGAGCAGATGCCGGCCGGGCAGCTGAAGGTCTGCCTGAAGATGCTCAAGGACGGCAAGCTATTGAAGCGCAACCGCAAACTGGCCTATGTGCTGACGGGCGGTGCGCCCAAAGCCGCGGACTTCGAAGCGATGGCGCAGGTCTACGCCGACAAGCATGAGCGCGACCGTGAGGGCCTGGAGCAAATGGTGTCCTACGCGCAGAGCGGCTACTGCCGCTGGAAGCTGTTGCTGGACTATTTCGGCGACCGTCCTGCGGACTTTGAACGCTGCTGCCGTTGCGACAATTGCCTGTCGCCGCCGACTATCCAGGACAGTCCGCAATCGATCGAAGCGGCGCCGGCGCCGGACGGCGGATACACGCCAGCGCCAGCAACGCCGCCAGCAACAGCAGCGCTGCCGATATCCCCATAGCCAGCCGCATGCCGCTGAGGCCATTGCGGTCGGCCGCCACCAGCGCGCCGAAGATCGCCACGCCCAGCGCGCCGCCGACCTGGCGCGCCGTGTTCAACACAGCGGAAGCCGTGCCGGCCTGGCCGCGCGCCACGCCGGACAATATCGACGTGGTCATCGCCGGCACGCCCAGGCCCATGCCGGCCGGGATCAGCGCCAGTCCGGGCAGCATTTGCAGGAAGGTGGCGTCATTCGAGATGCCCCACCAGCCCAGCAGCGCGTAGCCGCCGGCGCCGATGGCCGCACCCAGCACCATCGGCATGCGCAGCCCTGTGCGTGGCGCCATCCATCCGCTGACGATGTTGGACAGGATGAAGGTGGCCGTCAGCGGCAGGAACACCAGCCCCGCATGCAGCACGCTGAAGCCGCGCACCTTTTGCAGGTAGAAGCTGAGCACAAAGATCACGCCGTAGTACGAAAAATTCATCAACACGCCGAACAGCACCGCGCCGGAGAAGGGCGCGCCGCGGAATAGCCCCAGCGGCAGCATGGGCGACCGGCTGCGCGCCTCGACGCCGATGAACAGCGCGCCGGCCACCACGGCCGCCGCCAGGCCGGCGCGCACCATCCAGTGCGACCATCCCAGCGCCTCGAATTCGATCACGGCGCCGATCAAGCCTGTCAGCGCGACGATCGCGAGCAGTTGACCGGCCAGGTCCAGCGAGCGATGCGGATCGCGTCCGGCCAACGCCGGCACCACGCGCCGCGTGAGCCAGAACCCGGCCACGCAGATCGGCACATTGACCCAGAAGATGCTGCGCCATCCGGCCAGCGACAACAGCAGCCCGCCCAGCACCGGCCCGGCGGCGATCGACAGGCCGCCGGAGGCGGTCCACCAGGCGATGGCTTTGGCCAGCTTGGTCTTGTCGTCGGCGTAGGTGGCGTTGAGGATGGCGAGTGAACTGGGCACCAGCAGCGCCGCGCCCACGCCTTGCAGCGCACGGGCGAGATTGAGGGCGGTGGCATTGGGCGCCATCGCGCAGGCCAGCGAGGCCGCCGTGAACAGCGCGAATCCAGTCAGGAAGGTGCGGCGCGAACCGAACTTGTCGCCCAGCGCGCCGGCCGAGAGCAGGAATACGGCGAAGCCCAGCGTGTAGGCGTCCACCACCCACTGCAGGGCCGCCACGTCCGCGCCCAGGTCGCGGCCAATCTGCGGCAGCGCGACGTTGACGATGGTGACGTCCAGCTGGACGATGATGAAGGCGAAGCTGCAAGCAAGCAGGATGGCGCGGTCGGTTTTCATGCCTGAACTATAGGATGGTTTGACTATTTAAAAAAATGAATAATAATGAAGCCATCTATCTCATTTTAAGAATCGACCATGGAACTCTCCGCCCTGCGTATTTTCAAGGCGGTCGCCGAGGAGGGCAGCGTCACGCTGGCCGCCTCGCGGCTGAACCGCGTGCAGTCCAACGTCTCGGCGCGCTTGACGCAGCTGGAGGAGTCGCTGGGCGTGCCGCTGTTCCATCGCTCCGGCCGCAAGCTGCAAATCACCGCGGAAGGCACACGGCTGCTGGCCTATGCCGACCGCCTGCTGCAACTGGCCGACGAGGCGCAAGCCGCCGTGCAGCCGGACCAGCGCCCGTCCGGCCAGCTGCGTATCGGCTCGATGGAGACCACCGCCGCCGCGCGCCTGCCGCAAGTGCTGGCCGCCTTCAACCGCAAGCATCCGCAAGTGGACCTGATCCTGGACACCGCGCCCACCGACCAGCTGCTGGACGGCGTGTTGAAGCACCGGCTGGACGTGGCGTTGGTGGCCGGTCCTGTGTCGCATGCCGAACTGGCGCAGCAGCCGGTGTTTGAAGAGGAGCTGGTGCTGATCACCTGCCACGGCCATCCGCCGGTGGCGTCGCCGGACGATCTGGTCCGCCGCACCCTGCTGGTGTTCCGTAGTGGCTGTACCTACAGGCGCCGTTTGGAGGCGTGGTTCGCGGAAGGCGGCGTGGCGCCGGCGCGCGTGTCGGAATTCGGCACCTTCGAGGCGATCCTCGGCTGCGTGGCCGCCGGCATGGGCGTGGCGCTGATGCCCAGGGAAGTGCTCAACCAGCGCAAGCTGGCCAGGACAATACGCCAGCACGAACTGCCGCCGGAAATCGCGCGCGTGGAAACGCTGCTGGTCTGGCGCAAGGACGTGCTGCACCATCCGGCCCGAAGCGCCTTCGCGGACAGCCTGGCCTAACGGCGCGCCACCTTCTCGACCAGGAAGTCGACAAAGGTGCGCACCCGCAGCGACAGGTGGCGCGCGTGCGGATACAGCAGGAAGAAGGGCCGCGACGTTCCGCCGTGTTGCGGCAGCAGTTCGACCAGGTCGCCGCGCGCCAGGTCCTGCTCGATGATAAAGCGGTAGGTATGCGTCAGGCCCGCGCCCGCGCGCGCCAGCGTGACGGTGCCCAGTATGTCCTCCGAGCAGATCAAGCCGCCGTTGGTGGCCATGTCGATCGCCGCGCCATCCCGCATGAACTGCCACGGAACCCGCTTGCCGGTGCTGGGCAGTTCGAATTGGATGCATTCGTGCTTGTCCAGATCCTCCAGCTTGCGCGGCTTGCCGTGGCGCTTCAGGTAGGCGGGTGAGGCGGCCAGCACCAGCTCCGCGTCCTCCAGTTTGCGCGCGATGAGGTTGGAGTCGGCCGGCGCGCGCCCGCGTATCGCCAGGTCGTAGCCCTCGTCGGCGAAGTCGATGTTGCGGTTGCTGACGTGGATATCGAGCGTCACCTCCGGGTACTTCCTGCGGAACTCTCCCATCAACGGCAGCAGGCGGTAATGCGCGTAGGGCGTCGGCGCGCTGATACGCAGCACGCCGGCCGGCTTGGCCTGCGCGCCCGTGACCTGGCGCTCCGCATCCGTCAGTTGGGAGAGCGCCTGCCGGCATTGCTCAAAGTAGATGCGGCCGCCGTCCGTCAAGCGGATCTGGCGCGTGGTGCGCACGAACAGGCGCACGCCCAGCCGTTCCTCCAGCCGGGCGATGGAGCGGCTGACCGCCGCCGGCGTCACCCCGGCCGCCGTGGCGGCGGCGGTAAAACTGCCCAGTTCCGCCGCAAAGCAAAACAGCTCGATGCTGCCCAGCAGGACGTCGTCGAAATAGCGCTTCATGGCGGCCTTATTGATTACATGGTGTATCAATTATCTTGCATCGCGACGCATTTATCAACGCAGGAGTCATAAGTATAGTGATCTGCATGGCGTCGTTGAACGCCCCAACCCAGAACCTGAAGGATTACCACCATGAAAACAGTCATCGTCACCGGCGCATCGAGCGGTATCGGCTTCGCCATCGCGGAGGCTTACCTGAAACGCGGCTACAACGTGGTCGGCAACGCCCGCTCGCTGGACCGCCTGCAAACGGCCGCCGCGCAATGGGGCAATCCGGCCAACTTCCTGCCTGTGGCTGGCGATATCGCCGATCCAGCCACCGCCGCCAACCTGTTCGCCCGCGCGGTCGAGGCCTTCGGCAAGGTGGATGTGTTGATCAATAACGCCGGCATCTTCATCGCCAAGCCGGTCGCCGACTACACGCAGGAAGAGGTGAAGTCCATCGTCGATACCAACCTGTTGGGATTTTTCTACCCGTCGCAGGAAGCGGCGCGGCACATGAGCGCCAACCGCTCCGGCCATATCGTCACCATCACGGCCAGCATCGCGATGCAGCCGACCACCAAGGTGCCTGCGCTGCTGCCGATCCTTATCAAGGGCGGCCTGAACAGCGCGACGCGCGGCTTGGCGCTGGAGCTGGCCGGCTCCAACGTCAAGGTCAACGCGGTGGCGCCCGGCGTGATCGATACGCCGATGCACGGCAAGGACGAGGGCACCCGAAACTTCCTGAAGGCGCTGTCGCCGAGCGGCGAAATGGGCGGCGTGCGGGATGTGGTGGAGGCGGTGCTGTACCTGACCGAATCGGGCTTCACCAGCGGCGCCGTGCTGCCGGTCGATGGCGGCGCCACCGCCGGCACCTGGTAAGGAGCCGCGCCATGCCCTACGTGAATATCCGCGTGACCAATGAAGGCGTGACGGCGGCCCAGAAGCTGGAGCTGATCGAAGGCGTCACCGACTTGCTCAGCCGCGTGTTGAGCAAGGATCCTGCCACCACCTTTGTGATCATCGACGAGGTCGAAACCGACAACTGGGGCCTGAACCGCGAGAGCATCACCATGCGCAGGCGACGCCCCAAGTCGGCGGTGTGAGCGGACCTTGATTCCGCTCACGCGGAGTGGATTTTCGAGAGATTGTGGCGCCTAAAACGAGTCCAAAATGGACCCGCCACCTTCGACGAAAGGTCCACGATGCAAGCCTCCGTTTCCCCCGCAACCAAGGGCGCCGCTCCGGCTTCAAGCCGTGGCGTGCTTCAGCGTAAATGTTCGTGCGAAGCATCTGGCACCAGCTGCGCGCGCTGCGAGGGATCGCGCCCTCCAATGCAGCGCAAGCCCAGCGGCCCGCCTGCCGGCCCGGGTGTGCCGGCGGCGGTCGACCGCGTGCTGGCCTCGCCGGGCCGGGCGCTCGACCCGTCCAGCCGGGCGACGATGGAGCGCGGCTTCGGGCGCGACTTTTCCCACGTCCGCATCCACAGCGGCGAGGCGGCGGCCGAGTCGGCGCGCGCGGTGCAGGCGCATGCGTACACGGTGGGCGACCATATCGTGCTTGGCGATGGCGCCGGTTCCTTGCATGGCGGCAGCGGCCGCGATCTGCTGGCGCACGAGTTGGCGCATGTGGTGCAACAATCGGGCGGCGGAAGTGGCGACCATCCGTCTGCGCTGGAGCAGGAGGCGGACCGTGCCGCGCAAGCGATCGGCGGCGGCGTGCCGTTCGAGGTGCGGGGCAGCGCCGCGCCGTCCGTGCAACGCAAGGCCGACGACTCGACCACCGAATTTCTGAAGCAGAAGGCCATCGAAGGCGCGTTGTCCGCCCTTGGCCTGAATTCCACGGCCTTTAAGTTGGTGGGCGCCGGCATCGGCGGCGCCATCGAGGGTTTCCGCACGCAATGGACCGACGGTGGTACCGGCCAACGCCTGGGCAAGCATCTGTCGGAGTTTTCCCTGAAAGATGTGCCGGCGTTGTTGAGCGGCTACGTCCAAGGCGTGATCCAGGGCGTGGTCAGTCCGATTACCGACCTGTTCTCCTTGTTTGTGCTGATGGAGCAGGGCCGCGATTTTGCCGCCAAGCTGGCCGAGAGTGCGCTGTTTGGCAAGAGCGGCCAGCAGGCCGAGCTGGACGCGATCCTGCAATCGATAGCCGAGCTTGTCGCGCCGATGCGGGACGTGGTGAAGGAAATGAAGAGCCATCCGCTGGCCACGCTGAAGTCGCTGCTGGAGTTCGCCTCGTCGCAAGGCTCGATGATGGCCAAGATGGAGGACATGGCCACCAAGGCCGGCCTGAGCGGCGGCAAGGCCATCGCCCTGTCGCTGGAGGAGCCTTGGGAGAAAAAGGAGAAGAAGGAAGAACCCAAATTCAGCATCTGGAAGCAGCCTGCGCAGTGGGCCAACCAGAAGCTGGAGCAGGCGGGCGAGGCTTTGCTGTCGGGACCCTGGGGGCGTGTCGGCAACAAAGCGGGCTATGCGCTCGGCTTCGCGGTGGTGCAGATCGTGCTGCTGGTGTTCTCGGATGGTATCGGTAATTTCATCGCGTCCATCGGCCGTGGCATGAGTACCATCGCCAAGGCTGGTAGCTTCCTTGGCAAGACGCTGGAGGGCGTGGGCAAGTTTGTGCAGGCGGCCGGCGCCGGCATCCGCGCGGTCGAGGAAGCGGTGGCGGCGGTGATTGGCTTCCTTTCCAAGCCGCTTCTGCCGGTGCTGGAACCGTTGATGAAACCGTTCAGCAAGGTCATGGACCGGTTGTCGAAGTTCCTGCGCAAATTGTTTGGCGTGGCGGAGAAGGAGTCCGCCCATCTGGCCGCCACCGCTGTCGCCAAGACCGAAGGCGCGCTGGCCCATGCGCCCGCGCCGCCGCACGCGCCTGCGGCCGCACCGGCGTCGCCACACGGGCCTGGCACCGCGCCCAAGCCGGCGTCGCACGCGGCAGATGTCCATGCCGGAAAAGCCGCGCCGCCACCCGATGCCGGCGCGGCCAAGGCGGCCCACGTGGACGCGGCTCCTGCGCCCAAGCCGCATGCGGATACGCCGCCAGCCGCCACGCCGCATGCGGACGCGCCGCCAGCCGCCAAGCCCAAGACGGCCGACAAGCCACATGCCGACGCCGATGCCGCCGTCCAGCCCAAGCCCGGCCCCGCCGACGGCCGCGGCAAGATCATGGCCGACGAGCCGGTGGACGGCCACCACCTGCGGGTGCGCGAAGGCGGTGAGATCGAGCTGTGCAGCCCGGAGCCATGCCCGCTGCTGGAGCACATCTACGGCGACATCATCGGCGGCAGCGTACCGATGAAGGCCGAGATGAAGGCGATCCAGGCGCTGCGCAAGTCCAACCCCAAGCTGGCGGCCAAGCGCACGGCCGCGCTGAAGAAACAGCTCGACGCCATCGCCAGCAAGCACGCGCCGGACCCGAAGGCGCTGGACAAGGAGTACGAAGGGTTCATGGACTGGGTCCGGGAGGAAGGCGGCGATCCATCCAAAATGGTGAAGCGCCGTCCCGGCAAGACCTCTGGCTCGACCGCGCCGGCCGGCGATCCGCTGGCGCAGGACCTCGGCTTCGACATCGACGAGATCAAGCCGGTGGGCGGCAAGTTCGACTTGCAAGGCAAGCCGGTGCCGTTCGACGAGCGCATGAAGGCCGCCACCGCGCTGGAGAACCGCGAGATCAAGGACTCGCTGACCAACCAGCGTACCAAGGGCGTGCGCCGCGACCCGCGTGACGCGGCGCGCCTGGCGCAGGAGCCGAAGGTGGTGTCGCTGAAGCCCGGTTCCGGCGGCAAAAAAGCCTCCGGCAACGAACACCTGGCGTTCTTCGACCGGCGCCTGGACGAGATCGAAGAGTTCCGCGTGGTGCACGACAAGGTGCTGCGCAAGGTGCAGCAGGAGCCAGGCTTGACACCGGGCGAAGTGAAGGAGAGGCTGAACGCCGGCATACGGGAAGAGTTCAAGCACCCGACCACGCCGGAGGGCGAGATCATCGCCGGCGCCATCGAGCGCGGCGGCTTCGGCTACGTGGAAGTGACCGCGCCGAACGGCAAGAAAATGACGGTGCTGCGCGCATTGACCGAGCAGGAGCTGACCAGCCGTGGCTACGTGTTCAGCAAGCAGGGCGGCTGGATCAAGGCCAAGTGAAGCGCATTCACTCTCCTTGCGCGGTGATGGCCAGCGGCGCGCCCTCGGCCAGTTGCTCCAGCGCCGCCCGGCACTGCACCACGAAGCCGCGCTGGCCCAGCGATATCCAGCCGTTGCGTTTCAGCGCGCTGAGCGTGCGGCTGACCGTGGCCGGCGTCAGGCCCAGATAGTCGCTGATGTCCTGGCGCGACATCGGCAGCGGCGAGTGCATCTCCTGCGACGGCGCTTGCGGCGCCGGCCCCGCGCGCTGCAGCAGGAACATCACGATGCGCTGGCAGGCGCCGGCGCTGCGCAGGATGGCGGCGGCCAGTTGCTGACGGTCGATCTCGCGGCTCAGCATCGCGCTGAACAAGTCGCAGCTGTACGGTTCCTCGTCCATCAATTCGGCCAGGTGGCGGTACTCCACCACATCGACCTGGCAATCGGTCAGCGCCACCGCGGACGCGTGCCGGTATTGCTCACCGATGGTGTCGACGCCCAGCCAGTCGCCGGGGCGCGCGAACTCGATGATGCGCTGCATGCCGTCGTCGCAGGTCTGGTACAGCTTCAGGTGGCCGCTCCGCACGAAGTGCAGCGCGCCGCCGACTTCCTCTCCCTGGCGGAACAACTGCTCGCCGCGTCCCAGCGTCAGCTGGCTGCCAAGCGCCCACTGGGTCAGTTCCAACGATGTCATGGCGTCACCAGCCCTGGCGATGCCGCATGGCCGAGCGCCATGTGGTGCAGCGCGTCCATGTCGAGCAGCTTGATATCGCGCCGGCGCAGTTCGAACAAGGCGCGCTTCTTGAACAGCAGGAGCAGACGGCTGACGCATTCGGCGGTCACGCCCAGGTAGCTGGCGATATCGCAGCGCGACATCGGCAGGCGGAATTGTTCAGGCACGTGGCCGTAATCGGCGCGGCGCTGCGACAGCGACAGCAGCAGGTCGGCCATGCGCTGCTCGGCGTGGGTGTTGCGCAGCATGAGGGCGGCGCGTTGTTCGCGGCGGATCTCGCGGCTCAGCAAGGCGTGCAGGCTGGCGCGCATCACCGGGCGGCGGCGTCCCTCGAAGGCGTGGCGGTTCCAGTTGATGCTGCACACCTCACTGTCCTCCAGTGCGATGACGGTGTTGGCGTGTGCGCGCCGGTCCAGCGCATCCAGGCCGAGGAAGTCCGGCGCCAGCGCGAAACCGATGATTTGTTCCGGTCCCTTGGTGGCGGCCCGCAGCACCTTGAAGCTGCCGGAGCGGATATTGAAGATATGGTCGCTGACCGCGTCGCCCGCGTGATAGAGGGCGGCGTGGCGCTCGATGCGGATGCGTTGGCTGGCATCGCGGTTGCCCGCCGCCGCGCCCACGCACATCATCCGGTGTTCACATTCGCTGCAGTTGTTGCGCTCGATTGAGGTGCTCATGTTTTCCTACTTCTACTTTTTTGTACGATGAGATCATGGTAGAGATGTGTAACTGGCGTTTCCTTGATCCAGATCAATTAATTTCTTGATTAGGATCAGTAACCTTCCCTTACTTGATGGATAGCACCAAAGGCACTACATGACTCTTACCTCGAGCGCGCGCGCACCGGCGCAGATCGCCGCTCCCGATACCGATGCGGCGTTGCGCCTCGCCGCGACCGTGTTCGAAGCCGCGCAGGGCATGATGGTGACCGACGCGCGTGGCCGCATCATGCGGGTCAACCAGGCCTTCGTGCGCATCACCGGCTACAGCGCGGAGGAGGTGCTGGGGCAGACGCCGAACCTGCTGAGCTCCGGCCGGCACGTGCCCGGCTTCTATGCGTCGATGTGGGCCGCCATCGTCCGCGATGGAAAATGGGAGGGCGAGATTTGGAACCGCCGCAAGAACGGCGAGGTCTATCCCGAACACCTGAGCATCACCGCCGTGTACGACGAGGATGGCAAGATCACCAACTATGTCGCTTCGCTAACCGACATCACTCTGAGCAAAGCGGCCAACGATGAAATCCGCAGCCTGGCCTTCTACGATCCGCTGACGCAGCTGCCGAACCGCCGGCTGCTGCTGGACCGCTTGCGGCAGGTGCTATCGGCCAGCAATCACCACGACCGCTATTGCGCGCTGATGTTCATCGACCTGGATAACTTCAAGACCCTGAACGACACGCTGGGCCACAACGTCGGCGACCAGCTGCTGTTGCAGGTGGCCGAGCGCCTGCAATCGAGCCTGCGCAAGGGCGACACCGTCGCGCGCCTGGGCGGCGACGAGTTCGTGGTGCTGGTGGAGGGCCTGAGCAGCGGCGCGGAGGAGGCGGCCGGCGAGATCGAATCGCTCGGCGCCAAGATACTGGCGGCGTTGAACCGCCCCTACGAACTGGGAAACCACAACTGCCGCAGCACGCCGAGCATTGGTGCGACCTTGTTCCACAAAGGCCAGCCGCCGGAGCCGGATGAGCTGCTGATGCAGGCCGATATCGCGATGTACCAGGCCAAGCAGGCCGGCCGCAACGGCATGCGCTTCTTCGACCGGCAGATGCAGGACCGCATCAGCGAGCGCGCGAAATTGGAGAACGATTTGCGGCACGCGATGGAGCGGCATCAGTTCGCGCTGCACTACCAGGTGCAGATGGACGCGCACGGCAAGGCGCACGGCGCGGAGGCGCTGCTGCGCTGGCGGCGCGCGGATGGTTCATGGGTGCCTCCCGCAAGCTTCATTCCGCTGGCCGAGGAAACCGGCCTGATACTGTCGATAGGCCACTGGGTGCTGAACGCCGCCTGCGCGCAGATCAAGGAATGGCAGTCGGTGCCCGGGATGGAGCAGCTGATCCTGGCGATCAACGTCAGCGCGCAGCAGTTCCGGCAGCCCGATTTCGGCGATGTGGTGCGCGCTGCGGTGGAGCGCCACGGCATCGATCCGCGCTTGCTGAAGCTGGAGCTGACCGAGGGCGTACTGCTGGAGAAGATCGAGGAAACCATCTCCTGCATGCACGCGCTGCGGGGGATCGGCGTGCGTTTCGCGCTGGACGATTTCGGCACCGGCTACTCGTCGCTGCAGTACCTGAAGCGCCTGCCGCTGAACCAGCTGAAGATCGACCAGTCATTCGTGCGCGACCTGGCCAGCGACAGCAGCGACCAGGTGATTGTGCGGACCATCATCGCGATGGCGCGCAGCCTGCAGCTGGACGTGATCGCCGAGGGCGTGGAGACGGAAGCGCAGCGGGTGCTGCTGGAGGAACTGGGTTGCCGCCAGTACCAGGGCTACCTGTACAGCCGCCCGGTGCCGGAGCCGCAGCTGCGGGCGCTGATCACGGGATGACTTCGAACAGCAGCAGCTGCGTGACCTGGTTCTTGCCGAAGTTATCGTCGGAGATCAGCACCAGGCTGGCGTGGCCGTTGGCCAGCGTCGGGCCGAAGGACATGCCTTCCAGGTTGTCCACGATCGGCAGCTTGAGCTGGTTCACGTCGAGCACCAGCCGCTTGCGCACCGGCTGATAGCTGGCGCCCCGCAGCGACGGCAGCTGCCGGATGTCCGATGCGCCGTCCGTGTCGATTTCGAACACGCGCACATAATCCTTGTATTTGCCGTCCGCGCCCTGCACGCCGGAGCGCTCCATCGCCAGCAGGCGCGTGTCGCTCAAGGCCACGATTTCCGAAATGCCGTTGTCGGCGAACTTGCCCTTGCCAGGCGTGGCTGGAATGGCGCCGAGCGGATAGGCGAACTGCCCCAGCACCTTGCCGTCGCGGGCGAAATGGGTAATGCGGTTGACCGCCCCCAGTTCGGGCGTCGGCGCCTCGCCATCCTGGTAGAGCGGGCCTTCCATCGACACCCACAACGTGCCGCCATCCGGCGCGAAGCTCAGGCCCTCGAAACTCAGGTTGTTGCGCGGCCCGGTCTTGTGGTCCGTCGAGACGCTGAACAATGCCGGCAACGGCATCGTCGACAGATAGTGGCCATCCCGCGCGGCGTGGCGCACGAAGGGATCGAGGCCCAGGCCGACGTCGCCCTCGCTGGCGTACCAGATGCTGCCGTCGCGCGGATCGACGCGGATGGTCTCCAGGTCCGGCACGACGCCGCCGCGAACCTTGTAGTCTTCCTTGGATGGATAGCTGCTGCCGTCCGGCTGCAGCAGGACCGTCACGCCGGTCAGTTCGACGGACTTGAATGCCTGTGCATCGTAGGCCAGGCGCGCGCTGTAGTAGCGGGCGGGGTTGTTGGCGGAGCGGTCGTCGCTGATGATGACCCATTCGCCGCTGGCGGCGTCATAGTCGATGCCGGAGAGGCCGCCGACCATGGTGTTCTGGAACTGCTGGCGCCAGGGCAGCCGCTGTTCGCCGATGAAGCGCAGGCTTGCTATCGACGTGGGCGGCGCCTTGGTCGCGGTCAGCGGGGCGCAGGCGGCCAGGATGAAAGTGCAGGCGATGATCGATGCGGCCTGGCGCCACATCGGGAAGAAAATATTCTTGTTCATCGCCGCAGTATAACGCGGCCGGCGCGCCTGGACGATCAGGCCAGTGCTTCGGCGGGGCCAAAGAACTCGTAGTAGGTCTGCGATTGTGGCACGCCCAGTTCCTGCAGGTGCGACTTGATCGCCTTCATGAACGGCGTCGGGCCGAGGAAGTAGGCTTCGACGTCGCGTGTCTCCGGCATCCAGGCGTTCAGGCGCTGCTGGTCGATGTAGCCGGTGGCGTGCGGCTGCGGGCCGCTGTCGTTGGCCGCTTCGTAGCAGTAGAAACGCTGCAGCTGCGGGTGCTGTGCCGCCAGCGCGTCGACTTGGTCGCGGAAGGCGTGCACGTTGGCGTGGCGCGCCGCGTGGATGAAGTGGATGCTGCGGCCGGTGGTCAGCGCTTCCGTCAGCATCGCCAGCGTTGGCGTGATGCCGACGCCACCGCTGATCAGCACCAGCGGCTTGTCGCTGTCGGCCAGTGTGAACTCACCGGCCGGCGGCACCAGTTTCAGGCTGTCGCCAACGCCGACATGGTCGTGCAGGTAGTTGGAGACCGCGCCGCCCGGCTCGCGCTTGACGCTGATGCGGTAGGTGCTGCCGTTGCTGGCGGCGGACAGCGAATACTGGCGGCGCTGTTCTTCGCCGTTCACGTCGACCACCAGGCCGACATACTGGCCCGGCGCATGCGCCACGACCTTGCCGCCGTCCGCCGGCTGTAGGATGAAGGAGGTGACTTCATCGCTTTCCGCCGTCTTCGACACGACCTTGAATTCGCGCGTGCCGCTCCAGCCGCCTTCCGCCGCCGCGTTCTTGTCGTAGATGCTTTGCTCGGCGCCGGCCAGGATGTCGGCCAGCTGTCCGTAGGCCGCGCCCCACGCGGCTATCACCGCGTCGGTGGCGACTTCGGCGCCCAGCACTTCGCGGATCGCCTTCAGCAGCGAGGCGCCCACCATCGGATAGTGCTCGCGCTGGATCTGCAGCGACACGTGTTTGTTGATAATGGTCGATACCAGTGGGCCCAGTTGTTCGAGCCGGTCGATATTTTTCGCGTACATCAGCACCGCGTTGGCGAGCGCGCGCTGCTGGTTGCCGTCCACCTGGTTGGCCTGGTTGAAGAACGGCTTCACCTGCGGGAAGTCGCGGAACAGCGTCATGTAGAAATGACGGGTCAGGGTCTCGCCGCCTTGTTCGAGAATGGGAACGGTGGCGCTGATGATGGCTTTTTGTTCGGTGCTGAGCATTTTGCTGTCCATGTGTGGTTTCGACGTAAAGAAGTATATCACATGAATCTTTAAAGTGTCAGCGCAGGCGCAACCGAAAACCGGCGGCGCCTGCGAGGGACTGGCTTACAGATCGAACTTCAGTTCCGCCACGTAGGTCCGTTGTGGATACGGATGGAAGTTCCAGTACTTGTAGTTGTTGAGGTTATCGATGCCCACCGCCGCGCTCCAACGCTGGTTGATGCGGTAGTGGATGCGCACATCGGTGGTGAAGTATTTGCTCGCGCCCATGTAGGCGAAGCCGTTGGGGTCCGTGTTATCGAGCGTCGAATACTGGCTGCCGCTGTAGCGCGCGGCCAGCGTCAGCGCCAGCTTGTCGTTCGGCGCGTAGGTGGCCATGCCGGTGGCGCGCCATTCCGGAATGCGCGGCTGCCATTTGCCGACGCTGGCCTGGAACTTGTCGTTGCGGTCTATCTTCGAATCGGTCCAGGTGGCGCTGGAGTTCAGCGTCAGGCCGCGGACCCAAACGTCGTCCGCCGTGTAGGCCACTTCCAGGCCCTTGGTGTTGATGCGGTCGACGTTCTGCACGGTGCTGACCACGGAGCCGGCCAACGTATTGGTCTGCGAGTACAGCGCGTCCTGGGTGCGTTCGCCGAAGGCGGTCAGGCGCAGCAGGCCGGCGGCGAGGCGGCGTTCCGCCGTCAGCTCGGTGGTCCACGATTTTTCAGGCTTCAGGTTCGGATCGTTGTTGATCAAATCGCCGGCCGCGTTGATGCCGCCCTGGTAAAGCTCGGACACCGTCGGCATGCGCACCGCGCGGCCCAGCGAGGCTTTCAATACCCAGTCGTCGCTGGCCTGGTACGCCAGCGCGGCTTTCGGCGACACGAAGTTCCCGCTGCGCTCCGGGTGCGCCGCGGTCGTGGCGCGGTTGGAGGTGGCGCCATCGTGCGCGGTCCAGCGCTCGAAGCGCACGCCCAGCACCGTCTTCCACAACGAGGCGAAGCGCCAGCAGTCCTGCGCATACAGGCTGTTGATTTCGGTCTTGCCGGTGAAGGCGGCGTTGCGCTCGCCCGGCGCGCCGTCGATCCAGTTGCTGGCGGCGTTCTCGATGCTGGACAGTTTGTAGGCCTGCCGCTGGTAGCCGAATTCCGTGATGTGCTCCACGTTCGGGCGCCATACGCCCTTGCCGGATAAGGTGTTCCAGCCGGTGCCGCCCTGGTTGACGATGCGTCCCGCACCACCGGACAGCGCGGCCGGCATCGTCACGGTGGCGGCGCGCAGCACGTCCTTGTCGTAGTCGTACAGGCTGGCCGCGATCTCCCAGTCGAACACGCCCTTGGTGTGGGACTTGACGGTCAGGCCGTGCATCACGTGCTGGATGTCTTCGTTCGACAGGTTGAAGTCCGTCGGCGCCAGCGTGTAGCCGCGGCCTTCGATGTTGACGGCGCCGCTGTAGACCGGATTGCCGGCGGCGTCGCGCAGATAGGTTTGCGGACGGCCCTTCGAATCGTTGCGCCACAGGCCGAAGGTGTAGGAGGCGCGCACCGTCGGTGAAATATCGTAGGCCAGCTTGGCCTTGAACTGGTCCTGCACCGTGTGGTACTGCGTGGCCGTGCCGAGGATGAGCCACGGGTTGTTGCCGCGGTCCAGGCCCGCGACCGCGCCGGTGACGGGGATGCCCGCGCTGCCTGGCTTGCCGGCGGACGTTGCCTTGGTCGGGAAGGTCAGCGGCTGGCCGTCGCTGTCGGTGTGGCCCACGTCCACGTACCACGACCAGCCGCCCTGGCGGTCGCCCAGCGAGATGCTGGCTTGCTTGCCCTGGTAGTTGTCGCTGGTGTTATACAGCTTGAACGGCTGGTGGGTCAGCGCCAGCTTGGCGTGGGCCTCGAACTTGGTCGGCATGCGGGTCATGTAGTCGACCACCGCGCCGACCGAGTTGCCGCCGTAGGCCGCGGAGAAGGGGCCGTACAGCACGTCGACACGCTCGACCTGCTCGGGGCTGACCATGCCCCAGCGCGGCGCGAACGAGGCGCCGTTGCCGAGATAGTTGGACAGCAAAATGCCATCGGCGTACACCATCGAGCGGGCGCTGTTGCCGGTGCCGGAGGCGCGGGTGGACAGCACGGCGTGGTTGTAGTCGCCGATGTAGCGCTTGCGCACCAGGAGGCTGGGCAGGTATTTCAGCGCGTCCTCGGCGTCGGTGGCGTTGATGGATTGTTCGATGTCGTGGTGCGTGATGCCCTCGATGGTGGTCGGGATCTGCGACGGCAGCGAGGTCGGACGGTTGCCGACGATGGTCACGGTGCCCAGCATGTGGATGGGCGCTTCCTGGGCGCAGGCGAGGGTGGAGAAGGCGGCAAGCAGCGCCAGCGCCATTGGCGTTATGGTCGTTTTCATGATGTTCCTGATGTGGGGATGTTGGCCGCCTCCGCGGCTTATGGCGGCGGGTGGCGGCGGTTACGGCTGACGATCAGGAACGGGTGGGCGGTCCGCGCGGCTTGGCGGCGGTCCAGCTGTGCAGCGGACGTGGTGCGCTGAAGAACAGCGGCGGGTAATGGTCATGGCCGCCGACGACGGCGAAGCTGGCCGTCACTGGCGGCAGCAACGCGTAGGTGCCGCCGTGCGTGACGCAATACGGGCAATGCTCCATCGCGTGGTCGGCGGCCGGGGTGGGGGATTTCTTGACGGTGTCGGTGGAGCAGATCTCGCCGTAGCCGAACGGCGAGGCCGGGCTCATCGCCCTGGAGATCGACGGCGCGAGCGCGCTGAACAGGACGGCCAGCAAGGCGATCCAGATGTGCAGCGTTCGACGGCGCGCGAAATTGAACATGGGCAAATTATAGCGCATCCAAAAAACCGCGTACTTTCATTTGAGAATGAGAAGTGTTATCATTTGCATTGTTGAAACGCACCTTCTTGTACACCATGCCGCTGACCGCCATTCCATACCAACGATCCCTTATTGCCGTCGCCGTCGCCTTGCTGGCGGTTCCCCTCCATGCGCAGGAAGCCGCCGGGCCGATCGAATCGATCCAGGTCTCCGGCAGCTGGCTCGGCTCGGGCCTGCAGAACAGCGTCAAGAACTTTGCCGGCGCCCGCACCGTGATGAAGAAGGAAGACATCGACAACACCGGCGCCGCCGACATCGGCGACGTGATGCGCCGCATTCCGGGCGTGCAGTCCACCGACAATTCCGGCTCGGCCGGCAGCGCGATCTCGCTCAACATCGGCGTGCGCGGCCTGACCGGGCGCTACTCGCCACGCTCGACCGTGCTGCTGGACGGGATACCGCTGGCGGTCGCGCCGTATGGCCAGCCGCACCTGTCGTTCGCGCCGGTCAGCCTCAACAACATCGAATCGATCGACGTGGTGCGCGGCGGCGGCGCGGTGCGCTACGGCCCGCAGAACGTCGGCGGCATCATCAACTTCCGCAGCCGTTCCATTCCGGATGCGCCGGGCGTGAGTGGCGACGCCTCGTTCCGCTACAACGACTTCGGCCATGGCGGCCAGAACCGCCAGTACAGCGCCTTCGTCGGCACCCAGCAGGACAATGGCCTGGGCGTGGCGGTGCTGTACTCGGGCATGGCCGGCAGCGAATGGCGCGCGGGCAGCAATGAAAAGGTCAACGACCTGGCGCTGAAATTCCGCTACCATCTGACGCCGCACAGCGAATTGAACGCCAAGCTGTCCTACTACGAGGTCAACTCGCGCACGCCGGGCGGGCTGACGGTGGCGCAGTACAACGCCGATCCGTTCCAGAACACGCGGCCGACCGACTTCTGGAGCGGCGACCGCCGCAGCGCGGACATCGGCTACCTGAACACCTTGTCGGCCACGCAGGAGTTCGAGGTCAAGGCCTACTACAGCGACAGCTTCCGTCAAAGCTCGCTGATCAACGCGGCCAAGACCCAGCTGACCTGGCAGCCGCGCAATTACGAGGTGCTGGGCCTGGAGCCGCGCTACACGCAGCGCTTCGCCACCGGCGGGCTGACGCACGACGTCACGGTCGGCTACCGCTTCCTGCGCGAGCGGGGCGACGACAACAACTACGTCCAGACCGTGTCCACCGGCGCCAGGGGCGCGACCTCGACCTTCACCAACAGCACCGACGCGCACGCAGTCTACGTGGACGACCGCATCGCCGTGGGCGCATGGCGCATCACGCCGGGCCTGCGCTACGAGCACATCTCGTCCGAGCGCAACGACCTCAGCGCCAAGTCGGTGTTCGAGAGCGACAACAACAAGGCGCTGCCGTCGCTGAACGTGGCCTATCTGCTGAACCGTTCGCTGACCGTGTTCGCCAACTACACCACCTCGTTCGGCCCGGTGCAGAACACCCAGCTCAATTCGCAGACCCCGGCCAATCCGCTCAAGCCGGAGCTGGCGAAGACCGCCGAACTGGGCGCGCGCTGGAAGACCGGCGCGGCCAGCGCCGAAATCACCGCCTTCAAGCTGAAGTTCGACAACCAGATCCTGCAGGTGCCCGGCACCGTGCCGGCCGTGTTCCGCAACATCGGCGCCACCAATCACGACGGCATCGAAACGGCGGCCGACTACACCTTCGACGACGCCGGCGCGCTGGCCGGCCTGAACGTCTACGCGAACTACACCTACACCAAGGCGATCCAGGATTCGGGCGTATCGTCGGGGATGGATGTGCCGTTCTACTCGCGCAACACGGACACGCTGGGAGCGCGCTACAGCCTTGGCGCATGGACCGCCAACCTGTCGACCACGCATCAAAGCAAGCAGTATTCGGACACCGCCAACACGGTGGCTGAGGCGACCAACGGCAGCAACGGCGTCGTGCCGGGCTTCCGTCTGTGGAACGCGCAATTGACGTGGAAGATGCCGGGCAAGCCGGGCTATGAGGTGATGGCCGGCGTCAACAACATCGCCGACCATCGCTATTACACCCGCAACGTCGACGGCAACGCCGGCCGCATGGTGGGCGCGCCGCGCATGGCCTACGTGCAGCTGCGCGCCAGGTTCTGAGGAGAGGTTAGTGCAGCACCCGCTGCGGGGGCTGCACGCTGAAGCCGGTGTAGTTCAGGAATGGCGCGGCCGACATGGCCTCCGCCTGGTCCAGTTTGCGCTGGACCAGCTTGTGCCAGGCGCCGGCCCACCGGGCCGCCAGCTGGGATTCTTCCGCCGAACGCGCACACAGCGTTCGTTCCACGGCGATTTTCTGTCTGTGCAGGGCGTAGGTGGCAGATATCAGAGTAGTCATGGTGGCGGCGAGACTGGCAAGGGTTAATTAGTATGCGGCCCTATTTTGCCCCGCCCGCCGGGAATTGAATGTGCGCCAGTTCACCCAAGACGATGGGAATCTGGATTTAGATGCCAAAAAGACAGATTGTGTTGCGTTTTTACATCACTACGTCCGCTAGGGCATGAAGTCTTGATCCAGGATCTGTTCGATGGAGTAGGGATTTGCGGCCGGGAAGGCTCCGGGCGGCAGCCCGGTTTCGGCGACGGCCATTCTGACGGCCACATCATAGCTTTCGTAGACATATTCCGGCAATGCGGGGCGCATGCTCGGGCTGTCATCCAACAACTGTGCCAGGCGGGCGCGTTGCTCGATGAGCGTGGCGCGCCACTTGTTTTGCGGATGTTCCGGCTGAAACTGGCATTTGAGCAGGTGCATGATCAACACCCTCAACCGATTTTTCAGCGCTCTGGTTTCTCTCTTTTTCATGCCATGGAGCTCCGCGACCAGGTTGTCCACATCCAGTTCGGAGAACCTGTGATCCAGCAGCAGGTGGATTTGTGCGTCTATCCATAGCGCCAGATCGTCGTCATAGCTCGGGTGATCGCGGGTTTGGAGCAGGGTCTGCATGTCGCACCTCCAGAGTCGTCAGGCTAATCCTATGCCGCTTCCCGCGTTTGATGCCACTCAATAGAAATACGGTGTCTTGCGTGCCCATTCATTGTTCTTGTAGCGCTTGTGCAGCAGGGTGAACGCGCTCTTCGACAGCGTCTTGGCGTCGGCGTCCAGGCAGCCGCCGCGTGTCGACTGCACCGTCACGTACAGCAGCCATGGCAGCTCCGGGTCCGCCGGCACGGCGGTCGCGCGCTGCATGACGTAGTCGCCGATGTAGCCGGTGGCCGTCTTCAGGCCGGCGAGCTGCGCCAGCTCCTGGTTGCGCGCGGCGCTGTTGCCCAGCTCCGGCATCGGCAGCGTGTGTTCGGCGTCGGTGTTCTCGCCGTAGCTGGCGCCGGGCTTGGCGGGCAGCTTGCACCACAAGTCGGCCAGCGTCTCGTCCGGGGCGCGCACCTTGATCTCCGCGGTGGCGCCGCTGTACATCGGCGACAGGCCATACTTCAAGGCGTTCAGCAGCATCCAGTAGCGGTGCTCCGGCGTGCCCGCCAGTTTGCGGTACTTCTCCATGACCGGCGCCAGTGCCGGCGCGGTCTGCTCGATCTGCCGGGCCGCGTTCAACGCCGCGTCGTCCTGTCCCAGCAGGTCGGAGCGCATCCACGCGGCCACGGCGATCTGCGTCCGTATCGGCTTGGACAGATTGGCGTTCGCGGCCAGCGCCGACAGGTCGGCCACCGACAGGCCGCTGTTCAGCCATCGCGTGCCGTCCGCCGCGATGTCCACGCGGACCTTGTCGGCGCCGCCGTCCTCTCTGGCCTTGGCCTGCTCGCCGGTGTCGGGATCGAGATCGCGGCTGGCCGTGCGCAGCAGATAGTTGGCGGCGTCCGCCGGCGACAACGCCACCGCGAAGCGCTCCTGCAGGAACTGGTTGCGCGCGCTGCTCGAATTGCTGGCCGCCAGCGCGGGGCCTGTCAACGCCGCATCGCCCACGGCGCGCGCCTTGTCGGCCTGGCTGCTCAAGCGGTAGTGGCGGGCCAGCGCGTGGCGCATGGTCAGGTATTCGGGCGTGCCGGACGCCACCTGCTGCGCGGCCTTTTCCAGTTCCGGCGTCAGCTTCTCGGACAGCATGACGGCGGCCAGCAGCCACACGCGCGCCTGCGCCTTGTTGCCTTCCTTGGCGTAGCGGTTCCACAGGTCGACCGCGTGCGCGCGCTCCACCGCGCAGCTGCGCTTGGCGTTGTATTCCTCGCATTGCTGGAGGGTCTGCAGCCAGTCGATGAAACCGGCGCTGGCGCGCAGGGCGGGGCGGTTGTCGGGTTGGTCGGCACCGGGCGGCTGCAGCAGGTCGTTGGCCAGCACGCGCCAGTCGCCCAGGTGATCGTCCTGGTACGGATTGGCGCGCGGATCGTCCAGCAGCTTGCTCAGCTCCGCGAAGCGCAGCGTTGGCGTGAGTCGCACCTGCATGCTGCGCACGATGGCGCGGGTGGCCTCATGCAGCGACGCCAGCTCAGGATTGGCGAGGATATGATCGGCGCTGGCCTGTATCGCCGCCAGCTTCTTCTGCGCCGCCGCCAGGCGTGCCGCCGCGGCGGCCGGACTTTCGCGCTTGGCGTCGAGCCGCTCCTGCCACGCCGCCTGGTCGGCGTTCGGGCCCGGGACATACGTGGCGGCGCGCGCTTGCGAGCGCAGGCTCAGATACTCGCCCCACTGGCGCAGCGGGTGCTTGTCGGTGGCACCGATCTTGGCGTACAGGCTGGTGCTCAAGGCGTAGTTCTCGCCATAGAAGGCGGCGGAGGCCAGCTGATATTGCTGCACCTGGCGCCAGTACAGCGCTTCCGTTGCGGGCAGCTCGGCGGGCGCGGGGATCACGCGTTTGGTTTCATCGAAGCGGTTGCGTGGCGCGTCCACATCGTCGCCGCAGAATTTGAAGACCTGCCGCTGCGTCGCCACCCACGCGTTGAGCCGCGCCGGCGTCGCATCGGGACGGCGCGCCAGGTCGTTCAGCGTGGACGTGGCGAAGGTGTAGCCGCCGAGCGGACAATTCAGGTAGCCATTGGCCATGCTGTCATCGGCCTTGGGCGCGACGGGCGCCTGCTTCAACGCGGCGCCGACGGCGGCCAGCCAGGCGCCATAGACCTTCTTGCCCTCGGTCGCATCGACCCAGCCGCCGTTGCGGCTGCCGATGGCGCGCAGCAGGCCGCCCTGCGGATTGGGCACGGACTTCAAGCCGTCGGCGCCCAGTTGCACGGTGCGCCAGGCGGTGTACAGGTACATGCGGTCGTAGCTGGGCAGCAGCACGCCCAGTTCGCCGGACTGATAGCGGTTCAGCGCGATATCCGGCGCGCTGCGGCTGACGTAGGGATCCCACGGGCCGCCACTGCTGGCGGCGGCGTGGGCGCAGGCCAGCAGCGCCGAGGCGATGACGAGTGGACGAAGAGAGTGGATCATGGCGAGCTCCTTGAAAGCGGCGGCAGGTCCGCACCGTCGCGCTTCCACGCGTAGCGGTCGAACCAGTAGGTTTTGCGATAGCGCGCCGTCACTTGCGGCGCGAAGGGTTCTTGCGGCGAGAAGCCGGCGCTGCCCGCGCGGCAGCTGGCGTGCAGCGTGGCGGGCGATTGTTCGACGATGTCGCGCATGGTGGCGCTGTCCCGGCCCATGCGGAAGAACATCGGCACCACTTCGTCGGCGGCCAGTCCGTCCAGCCAGGCCGGCGAGCGGCACCACCAGGCCAGCGCGGTCACGCTCAATTTGATCTGCGGCGGCAGCGCGCCGCGCAGCTGCCGCACCAGCGAGCGATAGAACTCGCGCTGCGACGGCTTGGCTTCCATGTCCAGCTGCACCCAGCCGGAGGTGCTGTCGGCGGCCGCGTCGAGCAGCGCGTGCACGATGATCGCGCGGCTGGCTTCAATATCCAGTGGCGGATTGACGGTGCTGACTTCGACATGCAGCACCGGCGTGACCCGCGTGGCGGCGGGCATCGCGGGCTGGCGCATGCGCGGACGCGTGCGCACGGCGTCGCCGGTCAGCAGGATATGGCGTTGCAGGACCGCTGCCTCGGTGGTGGACCACGACGGCAGCAGGGCTTCATCCCACAGCCAGGCGACTGCTTGCGCGTGCGCGGCGCAGGGGCAAAGCAACAGGGCGCTGAGGACAAGGCGAAGAAAAAGGGAGGGCATCGGAAAACGGGGCGACAAGGTGCCCCATTTTACCGATGTTTATTATTTGCGCAAGATTGATTTATTTACCTTCGAGGGCGCTGATCGCGGCCATCACGCCCGCGCCGTAGGCCGGATCGGCCTTCGTGCAGTGATCGATGTGCCGTTGCTGGATCGCCTTCGATACGCCGTGGATGGCGCGCGCCGTGTTCTCGAACAGCAGTTGCTTCTTCTCGGCCGTCAGGAGGCGGAACAGATTGCCCGGCTGCGAGTAGTAGTCGGTGTCGACGCGATGATCCCAGTGGCCGGCCGCGCCCTCCAGCGACAGCGGCGGTTCGGCGAACTGCGGCTGCTGCTGCCATTCGCCGTGGCTGTTCGGTTCATACGAGGTGCTGGCGCCGTGGTTGCCGTCGGTGCGCATGGCGCCGTCGCGGTGGTAGCTGTGGAACGGGCATTTCGGCGCGTTGACCGGAATCGCGTGATGGTTCACGCCCAGGCGGTAGCGGGCCGCGTCGCCATACGAGAACAGGCGCGATTGCAGCATGCGGTCCGGCGAGAAGCTGATGCCGGGGACCACGTTGGCCGGCGAGAAGGCCGACTGCTCGACCTCCGCGAAGTAGTTCTCCGGATTGCGGTTCAGTTCCAGCACGCCGACGTCGATCAGCGGATAGTCTTTGTGCGGCCAGACCCTGGTCAGGTCGAACGGGTTGTACGGCACCTTGGAGGCTTCGGCTTCCGGCATGATCTGCACCGCCAGCTTCCAGCGCGGGAAGTCCTTGTTCTCGATGGCGTCGAACAGGTCGCGCTGCGAGCTTTCGCGGTCGCGGCCCACCACTTCAGCCGCCTCGGCGTCGCTGAAGTTCTCGATGCCCTGCTGGCAGACGAAGTGGAACTTGACCCAGAAGCGCTCGTTCTTCGGGCTGATGAAGCTGAAGGTGTGGCTGCCGAAACCGTGCATGTGGCGGTAGCCTTTCGGGATGCCGCGATCGCTCATGACGATGGTGATCTGGTGCAGGGCTTCCGGCAGCAGGGTCCAGAAGTCCCAGTTGTTTTCGGCGCTGCGCAGATTGGTTTTCGGATCGCGCTTGACGGCGTGGTTCAGGTCCGGGAACTTGAGCGGATCGCGGAAGAAGAACACCGGCGTGTTGTTGCCGACCACGTCCCAGTTGCCTTGCTCGGTGTAGAACTTGACGGCGAAGCCGCGGATATCGCGTTCCGCGTCGGCCGCGCCACGCTCGCCGGCCACGGTGGAGAAGCGCATGAAGATGTCGGTCTTCTTGCCGACCTCGGAGAACAGCGCCGCGCGCGTGTACTGGCTGATGTCGTGGGTGACGGTGAAGGTGCCGAAGGCGCCCGAGCCCTTGGCGTGCATGCGGCGTTCCGGGATGACCTCGCGCGCGAAGTGGGCCAGCTTTTCAAGATGCCATACGTCCTGCAGCAGGGCCGGGCCGCGCGGGCCGGCGGTCTGGATGTTTTGATTGTCGACGACCGGCGCGCCGGCTGCGGTGGTGAGGTTCTTCATGGCGTTCCTTCAGCGGAGTTGAGGGTGAATGGAAAACGCCAGCATAACCAAGCGCGGCCCGCCGCGCAGCCCCCATTAGGGAGAGTGCGCCGCAGGAAGACGCAGCATCTGCGCCTGCGCCAGGGTCGGGTACAGCGGTGGACTGAGTACGCGCGCCACGGTGCGCGCCATCATGGCGCAGGCCATCAGGCTAAGCACCATCGCGTGGCCGTCCACCATCTCCATCACGATGATGAAGGAGGTCAGCGGCGCCTGGGTCGCCGCGGCCAGGAAGCCCACCATGCCCAGCGCGATCAGGGCGCTGGCCTGGGGATAGGCGAGTAACTGGGCGACGTCGTTGCCGAGCGCCGCGCCGATCGCCAGCGAGGGCGCGAAGATCCCGGCCGGTACGCCGGACCACGCGGTCAGCCACGTGGCGACGAATTTGAAGAAGAAAAAGATGGCGGGGCTGTGGCCGGAGCCGTCGATCATCGCCCGCGTGTGGCTGTAGCCGCTGCCGTTGACGGTGCCGCCCGACAGCAGGCCGATGCCGGCGATGGCCAAGCCGCAGCCGGCGGCGAAGATCACCGGCCAACGCAGCCGCATCCGGCTGAACCAGTCCGGCGAGGTTCCGCTCAGGGACGCCAGCAGCAGGCGCGAAAACAGGCCGCCCGCCAGGCCGCTCAGCAGCGTCACCAGCAGGCCTGGCATCACCAGCGACAGGTCGATGCCGGCGGCGTGGATCATGCCGAAGTAGGTGGCGTTGCCGTTGACCGAAACCGCCATCAGGCCGGCCAGCACGATGGCGGCCATCAGCAGGCCGCTGCTGCGCTGCTCGGGTGTGCGCGACAATTCCTCGATGGCGAACATGACGCCGGCCAGCGGCGTGTTGAAGGCGGCCGCGATGCCGGCCGCGCCGCCCGCCACCAGCAGCCCGTGGGCGGTGACGGCGCTGCGCTCCGGCAGCCAGCGGCGCGCGGCCAGCATGACGCCGGCCGCGACCTGCACCGATGGCCCCTCGCGGCCCAGCGACAGGCCGGCCAGGAAGCCGGCGGCGGTCAGCACCAATTTGGCGGCGCTGAGTTTGAGCGAAACGAATAAACCCAGTTGGTGGCTGGCGACGCTGGGTTCCAGTCCCGCCATCACCTGCGGGATGCCGGAACCGGCGGCGCCGGGCACGTAGCGGCGCGTCAGCCAGACGATGGCGGCGGTGGCCAGCGGTGTCCACAGCAGGGGCGCCCACCAGTACAGCGCGCACAGCGCCAGGAATTGTTCGAAGGCGTGCTCGGACAGCCAGGTAAAGCCGACCACCACCAGGCCGGCGAGGGCGGCGAACGCCACCACCAGGCTGCGTGAGCCCCAGACGCGCCAGTCGCTGAACTCCTTGCGGAAAGCGCGGCGGATATTGTGCTTGGTCTGCATATGTTGAAACCGGACGCCCAAATAAAAAACGCCCGGCTTGCGGCCGGGCGTTGAAGGGGATGCTTACTTGCTTGGGTAGACGATGTCTGCGCGGCGGTTCTGGGCGCGGGTGGCGTCGTCCTTGCCGGAGGCTTTTTCTTTACCGTAGCTGATGGCTTCCATCTGGCCGTCTTTCGCGCCTTGTACTTTCAGGGCGGTGATCACGGCTTGCGCGCGGCGCTGGCCCAGGGCCAGGTTGTACTCTGCGCCACCGCGTTCGTCGGTGTTGCCTTCGACTTTGACGGAGACGTTAGGGTTCGACGACAGGAACTTGCCGTGGTCGGCGACCAGGGCGTTGAACTCAGGCTTGACGTTGTACTTGTCGAAGTCGAAGAACACGCTGCGGTTCTTGTAGATCGAGCTGTTTGGATCCAGGTAGGCTGGCAGGGACGCGGCGACTGGCGCGGCCACTGGAGCTGGTGCTGGTGCCGGCGCGGCTTTGACTGGCTCTGGAGCCGGTGCTGGAGCGACGACTGGTGCTGGGGTGCTGCAAGCGCTCAGAACAGCCAGTGCGCAGGATGCCAGCAGGATTTTTTGTTGTGCTTTCATGGAATACTCCCGAAATAGTTCAATTGTTTTGGACTTGCATGGGGTGTGAGGCTTGGACACCAGCCGCGAGCGACATTATATAAGGGTTTCCCTCAGAAGTATTGGCTTGCTGCATTATTTTTTTATCCAAGACGAGAAAGGGGTCAAATCCTTGCCCGCTTCCACGTACCAGGCCCGGCGCGTGATGTCGAACTGGGCGCCCAGCGCCTTGACCTGGTCCTTCTCCTGATAGGTGGCGGTCAGGTACTGGCGCGCGGCCGGGGCGGCCAGCGGCGCGGCCGGCCTGGCCTGGTTGCGGGTGATGGCCGCCTCGGCCGCCGCCGCCGATTTCTGCAGGCGCATCTGCGCGATGAAGCCGCTGCGCAGCGCGACTTCGGCCGGCGAGAGCAGCGTCAGGCGCGCGCGGGCGCGGGTGGCGCCGACGTAGAACAGGTTTTCCTCCTCGGCTTTGGGCTGGGTCGGGTGCGGGAATTCGTCGGCCTGCAGGAAGGGCAGGATCACGTGCTCGAACTCCTTGCCCTTGGCGTTGGCCACGCATTCGATCAGCACCGCCTTGCGGTCGCGCTTGCGGCGCACGAAGGCTTCGCGCGCGTTGAGCGCGGCCCAGAACTCGGCCAGCGTGTGGCCGGAGGCGGCCGCCGCGTCGAGCAGGCCGGCCACCGATTTGTTGACCACGCCCGCCTCGTACGGCCGCACGAAGATGCGGCGCGCGGTCGCCACCAGCTTGACGCGCTCGCACACTTCCGTCAGCACTGCCGCCGCCGGCGTGGCCGGATCGACCTCCGACAGCCAGGCGATGGTTGCGATCACGGCCTGCTTGGTGGCCAGGCTGGCGACGTCGCGGTAGTTCGGCTCGTCGCCGTCGCGCTGCTCGTCGTCGATGTGGAACAGTTCTCCCAGCAGCGCCGGGTCCTTGATGATCTGAGCTTTGAAGTTGTCCATGCGCCGCGCCGAGAAGCGCATCTCGCTGAAGGCCAGCATGGCGTCGACGATGGCGGTGCGCACCTGTTCCGATTTGACGGCGCCGAAATCCTTCAGCGCGATCGCCAGCATCCCGCGCAGGAACAGGATCTCGTCGCGCTGCAGGTAGCCGGCCATGGCGGGCGTGCGGTAGTCGATGTCGGCCTCGATCAGCGCGTTCTCGATCGCCATCGACTGGTGGCGGTCGCGGATCAGGATGGCGCAGCCGTCGAGCGCGTGGCCGTCGGCCTTCCATAGCCGGATCGCGGCCACGGCCTGCTGCGCGCAGGCGGCGGTGCTGTCGTAGTGGGCGTGGCGGATCTCGGTGTGCAGCGGCAGGCTCGATTCGACTGGCTTCTGCTTGAACTCCGCCATCGCGTAGGCCAAGTGCGGACCGTGGCGGTAGGTGTAGGTCAGCGGGTAGCGCACCAGTTTGGGATAGTTCTGGCCGAAGCGGCGGTTCAGATATTCCTCGCTGGCGCCCAGCTTGGCGTGGATCACCTGGTCCTTGTCGCCGGCGCCGACGAAGAAGCACTGCGGCCTGGCGATCAGCGCGTCGAGGATCTGGAAGGCCGCCTCGTTCAGGTCGTGCAGCTCGTCGCACAGCACCAGCCGGTAGTCGGGGAAGTGCTCGGCCAGGCGCGCGCCCGCCTGCAGGTTGCAGGCCAGGTCGTAGGTGGCGTCGAACGGGCCGCGGAACACCGCGCCGGCGCCGCCGTCCAGGCGCAGGGTTTCGTATTCCACCGTGGTCAGGTAGTCGGTCAGCGGCACGCCCATTTGCTCGGCGATGTCCTCAAGGCCCATGTATTCGACGTCGGCGGCCAGCGCCATCGTCGCTTTCAGTTGCAGCTGCACGTCGAGGAACTGCGCCAGCGCGATGCTGTGGGTCTGCAGATCGAGGCCTTCCAGGCGGCCGGCGTAGCGCTCGGCCACGCGGTCGATCGCGGCCAGCGCGTAGTCCTTCAGCTGGCGCGCCTCGGCGCATTGCCGCAGGCCGTCGCCGTCGATGCTGTCGAGTTGGAACGCGGCGAAGTCCTCGAAGGTCAGCACCGCGACGCGGCTGGCCAGGGTGTGCGGTACGCCGACATCGAGCAGGCGCTGGCGCATGACGTCGCGCGCTTCCGGCGTGAAGGTCAGCGCCAGGATCTGTTCCGGCGCCAGCTTGCGCGCCAGCGCCTCGCCGATGCGCAGCGCCAGCGTGGTGGTCTTGGCGGCGCCGGCGTTGGCGTCCACCAGCACCACCTTGTGCTGCGCCAGCTGGATGGCGGTTTGCTCGGGTGTGGGAATCAGGCCTTGCGGGGTGAAGCGGGGAGGATTGGCATCGTTCATCCGCTACATTATAGCGACCGGCGTGCGGGTGCCGGTGACGGATGCCGTCGCTGTCGCCGTCGCGGGCGGCTTCGGGTGCAGGCGCGCGGTGGCGCCTTCGATGAACTGGGCGCTGAACAGGCGCCGTTCCACCAGCGTTTCGCGGCTGTCGATGACGGCGCACAGCAGGTTGGCGGCGGCGGCGGCCATCTTGGGCATGGGCTGGCGCAGCGTGGTCAGGTTGTAGCTCAGCCAGTTGGACGGCTCGACCGCGTCGAAACCGGCCACCGACAACTGGCCCGGCACGTCGATGCCCAGCTCATGGCGGGCGCAATCTAGGCAGCCGATGGCCATCACGTCGCTGCCGCACAGGATGACGTCCGGGACGCCGCCCATTTTCTCGATCAGCGCCTTGAGGCCGGAGGCGCCGCTGTCGTAGTCGTACTCGCCCGGCACGATGACCGGTGGCGGCAGGCCCAGCTCGGCCAGCCGTTCGCAGGCCCCGCGGCGGCGCTCGCCGGCCACGGTGGTGTCGGTGGTGCCGCCGATGATGCCGAAGCGGCGGTGGCCGGCGGCGGCCAGGCGCGAGACCAGCGTGCGGCCCGCTTCCAGATGGTCGCAGGTGACGGTGTTGACCGACTGGTTGCGCAGCGTGCGGTTGAACAGCACCAGCGGCATGCCGCGCCGTTCGAATTCGGCCACGTGTTCGTCGGACATGCGGGCGGCCACGATCACGCCGTCGACCTGAAACTGCCAGACGTCGTTCAAAACGCGGTCGACATCGGCCTCGCGCGCCAGCGGGAACAGCAGCACGCGCTTGCCCAGCGTGCTCAGATGCTGGCTCAGCTCGGCCAGCAGTTCCGGGTAGTAGAGATTGGACTTGTTGGTGATCAGCACCGCCACCATGTTGGAGCGGCGCGTGATCAGGCTGCGGGCGGCGGCGTTGGGGATGTAGTCCAGCAGCGCGGCGGCCTTCATCACCCGCGCGTGGGTGGACTTGGATACGCTGGCGCCGGGCTTGAAGCAGCGCGACACGGCCGATTGCGACACGCCGGCCACAATGGCCACGTCGTACGAGGTGACGCGGCGGGCTTCACGGGCGATGTTGGCTTTGTGTTCAGTCGCGCAGACTTGGATGGTCGGCTTGGTTTTGGTCATCGTCTCTGGCCTGCAGGCTGCGGCTTGCTTATTTATTAGTGAAACCAGCATAATCAAAATCTTACTCAAAAGCAATAATAATCGTTTTTCTTTCAAGAAATATTCAGTTAGGTGTGGCCTCCCTGCAATTTTTCCTGAGGGCGCGGGATTTCTGCTAAAATAACGCCCCTTTATTCACGTGAAGGGTCGACATGGCCAATGCTTGCGGCGTCGATTTTGGCACGTCAAATTCCACGGTGGGCTGGGTGCGTCCCGGACATCCGGTGATGTTGGAACTGGAAGAGGGTAAGACGACCTTGCCGTCGGTGGTTTTCTTCAACGCCGAGGACGAAGAAGTCACCTTCGGACGTGCGGCGCTGGCCGAATATCTGGCCGGCTACGAGGGGCGTTTGATGCGCTCCATGAAAAGTTTGCTCGGCACCAGCCTGATCGACGGCCAGACCGAGGTGGGCGGCCGCGCGCTGCCGTTCCGTACTTTGCTGTCGCAGTTCATCGGCGAGGTGAAGCGCCGCGCCGAGCAATCGGCCGGGCGCCAGTTCACGTCTGCCGTGTTCGGCCGTCCGGTGCACTTCATCGACGACAGCAAGGAAAACGACCAGCTGGCCGAGGACACGCTGGCCGAGGTGGCCCGTTCCGTCGGCTTCAAGGACATCGCCTTCCAGTTCGAGCCGATCGCGGCCGCGTTCGACTACGAGTCGCAGATCACGCGTGAAGAGCTGGTGCTGATCGCCGACATCGGCGGCGGTACCTCGGACTTTTCGCTGGTGCGCCTGTCGCCCGAGCGCGCGAAGAAGACCGAGCGCCGCGACGACATCCTGGCCAACGGCGGCGTGCACATCGGCGGTACCGACTTCGATAAATACCTGAGCCTGTCTTCCGTGATGCCGCTGCTGGGCTACGGCAGCCGCCTGCGCAACAACAGCGAGGTGCCGTCCAGCTACTTCTTCAACCTGGCGACCTGGCACACCATCAACCAGGCCTATACCAAGAAGATGTGGACCCAGCTGTCGGACCTGCTGCGCGATTCGGCCGAGCAGGAAAAGCTTGGCCGCCTGCAGAAGCTGATCGACCAGCGCGCCGGCCATTGGCTGGCGATGAAGTCGGAAGAGGGCAAGATCGCGCTGTCCGACGCGCCGAAGGTCACGCTGGAGCTGGACCGCCTGTCGCCGGCCGTGACGCTGGAGCTGTGCCGCGAACAGTTCGACGATGCCATCGGCCACCTGGTCGGCTCGGTCGAGAGTACAGTGCTGAGCCTGCTGCGCGACGCCGGCGTGGCGCCGGCCGACGTGGACACGGTGTTCTTCACCGGCGGATCGAGCGGCGTGCGCATGCTGCGCGAGCGCATCGGCGCGCTGGTGCCGTCGGCCCGCAAGGTCGAGGGCGACCTGTTCGGCAGCATCGGCGCCGGCCTGGCGCTGGATGCCGTGCGCAAGTTCGGCTAACTGTTCGGACAACTAAAGGACCACCATGCTCGACCAACCCATCGTCATGCTCGACTTCGAGACCACCGGCCTGTCGCCCGACATGGGCGACCGCATCACCGAGGTGGCGGCGTTGCGCATCGTCGGCGGCAAGGTGGTCGACCGCTATGTATCGCTCATTAACTGCAATGTGCGCATACCGTCCTTCATCACCGGCCTGACCGGCATCACGCAGGCCATGGTCGATGGCGCGCCGCCGGTATCGCGGGTGGTGCCGGAGCTGCTCGACTTCATCGGCGGCGATGCGCTGTCGGCCCACAACGCCAGTTTCGACGACAAGTTCCTGCGCGCCGAGGCGGCCCGGCTGGGCCTGACGCCAGGCTACCAGGCGCTGGTGTGTTCGCTGAAGCTGTCGCGGCGTGTGTTCCCCAAGCTGCCGAGCTACAAGCTGGGCACGCTGTCGGACCAGCTGGGCATCCGCTTCAAAAGCGCGGCCCACCGGGCCGAGTCCGATGCGGAGGTGGCGGCCGAGGTGCTGATCCATATCGGCAAGCACATCGGCTCGACCTACGGCCTGGCCGGCGTCGACACCTCGCTGCTGGTGGCGATCAACAAGCTGGCGGCCGCCAAAGTGCACGCCTTCCTCGAAAAACAAAAAGTGCGCTAAAAGTCTGTGGCTCGCATTACAATACCGGCACTGATGTATCGATAGTTGGTATTTTGTGAACATACGCCGCAACTTCTTCTATGTGCTGCTGTCGCTTCTGCTGGTGTTCTCCCAGCAGATGGGGTACTCGCACGCGCTGTCGCACGCTTCGGCCGCGACCGGCGTGGTGC
Organism: Duganella caerulea; assembly: GCF_040362985.1. NCBI lineage: Bacteria > Pseudomonadati > Pseudomonadota > Betaproteobacteria > Burkholderiales > Oxalobacteraceae > Duganella > Duganella caerulea. The sequence goes on from NZ_BPWJ01000001.1 coordinate 87,526, forward strand.
AGGCCGCGCAGCAGGATGAGGATGCCAGCAGGATCACCAAGCTGGGGCTCGATCACAATTGCGCGCAATGCCTGGCGTTCGCGCAGATCGCCTCCGCCGCCGATACCCATTTCTATTCCTTCCCGCTGGCCGCCAGTACGTCGGTGGCCGTGGTCCGCACGCCGGCGCCGCTCGATTGCCAGCGCACCGTCTGCGGCTTCCGATCACGAGCGCCGCCCGTCCTGTCCTGATCGCACACCCCTGGTCCGTCGCCACTGCCGCTTGAGCAGGGGCGCGGTCTATCGTAGCTATCCACAGGAAATCACATGTTGAAACACAGCGTACTCGCGGCCGCCCTGAGCGCCGCCGTGGCGGCCCCGCAGGCCTATGCCGCGGATAAAAAAGAACAGAAAGAACTGGCCGCCATCCGCGCGGAGATTCGCGAAATGAAGGCGGCTTACGAGGCGCGCCTGCAAGCGATGGAGGAGCGCCTGCAGCAGGCGCAATCGGACAGCGCCGCAGCCAAGGCGCAGCTCGCCACGATGAGCGGCGGCGCGCCGGCCGCCGGCGCGGGCTCGCCCGCAACGTCTGGCGCTGGCGCCCCGGCCGCCGCGCTCGCCACGTCCGCGACGCCGACCACCCCCGCGCCGGCCTACGTCGAGTCGCCCGCCGCGCCAGTCGCGACGGCCTCCGCCGGTGGCGTCAACCCGGCCAGCAACCTGTTCAATCCGAACATCTCGATGATCCTGGGCGGCACGCTGCAGAACCTGAAGCAGGATCCGTCCCAGTACCGCCTGCAAGGCTTCGCGCCGAGCGGCGGCGAGGTCGGCCCTGGCAAGCGTGGCTTCAGCCTGGGCGAATCCGAGCTGACCATGGCGGCCAACATCGATCCGCAATTCGCCGGCCAGCTGACCTTCTCGCTGAGCGGCGAGAACGAGGTCAGCGTCGAAGAAGCGTTTATCCAGACGCGCGCGATGGAGAACGGCCTGAACATCAAGGCCGGCCGCTTCCTGTCGGCCATCGGCTACCTGAACGGCCAGCACGCCCACACCTGGGACTTCGTCGACGCGCCGCTGGCGTACCAGGCCTTCCTCGGCGGCCAGTACAAGCCGGACGGCGTGCAGGCCAAGTGGCTGGCGCCGCTCGACCAGTTCCTGGAAATCGGCGCCGAGGCCGGCAGCGGCGCGGCCTTCCCCGGCAACGACCGCAACAAGAACGGCGCCGGCGCCGTCAGCGTGTTCGCCCACATCGGCGACGATATCGGCGCATCGTCCAGCTACCGCGCCGGCCTGTCCTACCTGCACACCGCCGCCGAAAAGCGCGCCTACGAGGACGAGGGCCTGACCAACAACTTCAGCGGCAAGTCCAACACCTGGATCGCCGACGCGATCTACAAATGGGCGCCGAACGGCAACCCGACCAACACCAACTTCAAGCTGCAGGGCGAGTACTTCCGCCGCAAGGAAACCGGCACGCTGAACTACGCGGTCGATACCGACGCGGCGGCCAGCGGCGATTATCGCAGCGTGCAGTCGGGCTGGTACCTGCAAGGGGTCTACCAGTTCATGCCGACCTGGCGCGCGGGCCTGCGCTACGACCGGCTGTCGTCCGGCTCGCCGCGCATCGGCCTGATCGACAGCGGCGCGCTGGCCTGGGCCAACCTGCCGATACTGCAAGCCTATGATCCCAAGCGCACCAGCTTCATGGTGGACTACAGCCCGTCCGAATTTTCGCGCCTGCGCCTGCAATTGGCGCGCGACCAGTCCCGTCCCGGCGTGACCGACAACCAGATTTTCCTTCAATACATCATGAGCCTGGGCACGCACGCGGCCCACTCGTTCTAAGGAGCAGGCATGAAACGCACACTCAAACATCTGCTGATCGCCGCCGCCTGCGTGGCGGCCACCTCGGCCCACGCGGCCGTCAACGTCCTGGCCTGCGAGCCGGAATGGGAAGCGCTAACCACCGAGCTCGGCGGCGACAAGGTCAAGGTCTCCAGCGCCACCAACGCGCTGCAGGATCCGCACCGCATCGAGGCGCGGCCGAGCCTGATCGCGCGCACCCGCAACGCCAACCTGCTGGTGTGCACCGGACTGGAGCTGGAGGTGGGCTGGCTGCCGGTGCTGATCCAGCAATCGGGCAACAGCAAGATCGCCGCCGGCCAGCCCGGCAACTTTGAGGCGGGCGCCTTCGTGCCGCGCCTCGACGTGCCGGGCAAGGTCGACCGCAGCGAAGGCGATGTGCATGCCGCCGGCAATCCGCACATCCAGCAGAACCCGCACAACATCGCGCTGGTGGCCGTGGCACTGGCCAAGCGCCTGGCCGAGCTGGACCCGTCCAACGCCGCCTACTACCAGGCGCGGCAGAAGGACTTCGCGGCGCGCTGGGATGCGGCCATGCTCAAGTGGGAGAAGCAGGCCGCGCCGCTGAAAGGCGTGGCCGTGGTCGAGCACCACAAGAACATGGAGTACCTGATGGGCTGGCTCGGCATGCATCAGGTCGGAACGCTGGAACCCAAGCCGGGCGTGGAGCCGAGCGCTGCCCATCTGTCCGAGCTGCTGTCGCAGTTGCAGCGCGCGCCGGCCAAGATGGTGATACGCGCCGCCTACCAGGATGGCCGCGCATCGCAGTGGCTGTCCGAGCACGCGAAGATACCGGCGGTGGTGCTGCCGTTCTCGGTGGGCGGCGACGACAAGAGCAAGGACTTGTTCGGCCTGTTCGATTCGACTGTACAACGCCTGATGGATGCCAATAAATGAACGCTGAATCGCTCGATCTGATGATCATCGCGCCGGCGCTGCTGGCTGGCCTGCTGGTGTTGCTGACCCACGTGCCGCTCGGCGCGCAGGTGCTCAAGCGCGGCATCGTGTTTATCGATCTGGCGATCGCGCAAATCGCCGCACTGGGCGTGATCGTCGCCGGTGCCGCCGAGCTCGATCCGCAGAGTTGGGCGGTGCAGGCGGCCGCCGCTGCCGCGGCCGTGTGCGGCGCGCTGTTGCTGACCTGGACCGAGAAGCGCTGGCCGGAAGTGCAGGAGGCGCAGATCGGCGTGATGTTCATCCTGGCCGCGACGGCGGGCTTGCTGCTGGTGGCGCACAACCCGCACGGCGGCGAGCATTTGCAGGACCTGCTTGCCGGACAGATCCTGTGGGTGCGTTACGACCAGCTGCTGCTGCCTGCGGTCGGCACGGTGGTGATCTGTGGGCTGCTGTACTTCCTGCGTGAACGCCTGAGCCGGCTTGGCTTCTACCTGATCTTCGCGCTGGCCGTGACGGCGTCGGTGCAGCTGGTGGGCGTGTACCTGGTGTTCACCAGCCTCATCGTGCCGGGCCTGGCGGTGCGCCATTATGTCGGCAAGAAACGGCTGGTGCTGGCGTATCTGATCGGCGCGGCGGGGTATGCCAGCGGGCTGGTGTTGTCCACGCTCTACGATCTGCCATCGGGCGCGCTAATCGTTTGGTGCCTGACGGTATTGGCGATTGTGGTGTACGCGTTCGGTCCGAAACCCGACGGCACGCGCCGGGCCGCGCACCACTAAAAACGATAACATTTTATCATGGTCCGTTTGAGCGCGGTCAAACTCTGGCCGGGACCGCGTTTTACACTTTAACCAACAATGTTGTGGTGTTGGCCAGAGGTGTACCATGAAGAATCAAAGCTCGGCACGGGCAGGTTACGACACCTTTTTATGGTACCGGGAGGCGGCTGAGCGCGGCAATCCCTACGCGCAGTTCAATCTGGCCTTGGTCTATAAAAAAGGGCAGGACGTCGCGCGCGACGAAGTGCGCGCCTTCTACTGGATGCTCAAGGCCGCCCAGCAGGGCCTGGCCTTCGCGCAGAATCACCTGGGCGTGATGTACTACAACGGCCGCGGCGTCGCCAGCAACGACAAGGAAGCCGTGCGCTGGTTTCGCGCCGCCGCGCTGCAGGGCGAAGTCTCGGCCCAGCAAAACCTCGGGCAGATGTACAAGAAAGGGCGCGGCGTGGCCCGCAACGACGAGACCGCCGTGTCGTGGTTCTACCGCGCCTCCGAGCAGGGCGTCGCCAGCGCGCAGACGCTGCTGGGCGAGGCCTACGTCCACGGCACCGGCGTGCGGCGCAACTACCCGTTGGCGCTGGCCTGGTTTCGCAAGGCGGCGCTGCAAAACGATGCCAGCGCCCAGCTCAATCTCGGTTTGATGTACAAGCACGGCCACGGCGTGGCGCGCAACGATGCGCAGGCGCTGGCGTGGTTCAAGCAGGCGGCGGCGCAGGAATGCGCGGTGGCCCAGCGGCTGGTGGGCGTGGCCTACGCGGAGGGGCAGGGCGTGCCGGCCGATCCCTTGCGCGCCTACGCGTGGCTGGTGCGCGCTGCCGAGCAGGAGGACGCGGACGCGCAATTCAACCTCGGCATCATGCTGGCCAACGGCAAGGGCGTGGAGCGCGACGACGAGCTCGCCTTCACGTGGTATCGCCGCGCGGCCGAGTCCGGTCATATGCTGGCCCAGTACAACCTCGGCGGCATGTATGCGCGCGGACGCGGCGTGGCGCGCGACGACCAGCGGGCGCTGGAGTGGTACCGCATGGCGGCCGAGCAGGGCGCGCCCAATGCCCAGTTCAACGTCGGCGTCATGTACGCCAACGGCCACGGCGTGGCCAAGGACGAGGCGCGTGCGGTGGCGTGGTATCGCTGCGCGGCCGAGCAGGGCGACGCCAGCGCGCAAAACAACCTGGGCGTGATGTATGCCAACGGCCTGGGCGTGGAGCGCGACGAGGAGGTGGCCGTGAGCTGGTACGGCAAGGCCGCCGAGCAGGGCCATGCGCTGGCGCAGTTCAACCTGGGCGGCATGTACGGCAGCGGGCGCGGCGTCGCGCGCGACGATCAGAAGTCCTGCATGTGGCTGACCTTGGCGGCCGAGGCCGGCGAACTGGCCGCCGCCAGCAACCGCAAGAATGCCGAACTGGACCTGACGCCGCAGGCGAGGGAAGTGGCGGCCGCGTCGGCCCAGCGCTGGCGCGCCGCGCACGCCACGCGCGCGCGGCCGGTGTGACCGCGTCAGGCCGTTTGCTGGCGGCGGTCCATGAACAGGCTGTTGCCGTGGATCTTCTTGGCCTGTTTCTTCGACTCCGCGGCGGCGGTGGCGATCTGATGATGCGTGTGGTACTTGTGCGGATCGACCTTGATCGCGCCTATCGATAAGCTCATCAGCGAGTAAAACACCTTCTTGCCCTGGCGGTCCTCGCTGAGGTAGCCGCCGCGCTCGCGGTCCTCGATGCTGTAGAAATCCAGCACATGCCGGCCGAACTCCTGCAGGATGACGTTGCAGCGCGCCTCCCAATCCTCGCTCTGGAACAGCACCATGAAGTCGTCGCCGCCGATGTGGCCGACGAAATCGCGGTCGGCGTCGGTGCGCTCGGCCAGCAGCTTGCCGGTCAGCTGGATCACATCGTCGCCACGGCGGTAGCCGTACACGTCGTTGAACGGCTTGAAATGGTCGAGGTCGAAATAGCAAACCCAGAAGCGTGCGCCGCTTTCCAGCAGCCGGTCAATGTGCTCGTTGATCGGCACATTGCCCGGCAACTGCGTCAGCGGATTGGCGTAGCGGGCGGCGGTGATCTGCATCTGCGTGATCTCGCGCATCAGGTCGTGGCCGGTACCCATGCCCAAGTAGCGGCCCTGGTCGGTGATGATGAAGCCGTTGAACAGCTGATGGGCGTCGGCCTGCGCCATGCGGAAGCTCAGGTCCTGCAGGCTGGTGTCCTTGTCGGCGATCAGCGCCTGGCTGTCCATGAACTGCTTGCAGGACTTCTTGCCGTACAGCTCGCGCTGGTAGGGCCGGGCGAAGTGGTCGATCATGTCGAAGCGGCTGATCAGGCCCAGCGGCATGCCGTCGTCCACCACCGGGATGATCAGCAGCTTGGGCTGGCGCACGAAGATCTCGTAGACCTCGTTGTTGCTCAGGCTGGACGGCACCGCCTCCACCTGATGCAGCAGCTTGGAGATGCTGGCGCCGTGCTTCTCGGCGCCGCGCTGCGGGTAGACCGCCACGCCGTGGCGCGCCAGCGCCTTGACCACCTCGGCTGGCGCCGTCCGGGCGGGCTGGGCGTGCGGCCGGCCCAAGTGGTAGCCCTGGCCGAAGGCGACGCCGACATCGCGCAGCACCAGCAGCTCGGCCTGGGTCTCGATGCCCTCGGCGATCACCAGCGTGTCGGACTTGTCCGCGATCTCCTGGATCGAGCGCACGAATTGCAGCTTGACCGGGTCGTGGTTGATGCCCTGAATGAAATGCATGTCGATCTTGACGTACTCGGGCCGCAGCTCCGACCACAGCCGCAGGCTGGAGAAGCCCTCGCCCAGGTCGTCGATGGCGATCTGGAAGCCCATGTTGCGGTAGTGGAGCACCGCGTCGCGCATCAGCTCGTAGTCGTAGGTCGGCTGGTTTTCGGTCAGTTCGATGATGACCCGGTCCGGGTTGATGCCGATCTGGTGGATGTACTCCAGCGTCTCGCCGTGGCGCGCATCGCGCTGCAGCAGGCATTCCGGGCTGACGTTGAGGAACAGCTTGCCCGGCAGGCCGAGCTCGGCGAAGCGCTCCAGCACCACGCGCCGGCACAGGTGTTCGACCTCGACCGTGAGCCCGTTGGCGCGCGCCACCTTGAACAGATTCATCGGCGCGTGCAGCGGGCTGTCGGACGGCCCACGTATCAAGCCCTCGTAGGCGATGATCTCGCCGCTTTGCATGTGGATGATGGGCTGGAACAGCGCGCTGAGCTGGCGGCGCACCAGGATGTCGAACAGGTGGGCGCGCAGCACCGCCTCCTCATCCTCGGCCTTGGGCTGAAGATAGCTGATGTTGGAGCTGAGTACGGAGTTCACGGTGAGCTTGGCCAAGTCGGTTTAACGGCTCGATATTAGTGTCTTTTTGTGACCGGTTGATGACTAGTGGAAATATTTTGCGGCAAACTGGCAAAAAGCGCTCCGTGGATCTTTTTCCAGGCGCTACAATCGGAGCTCAACCTTAAAACAAGACCAGGCCCGCCATGCTCCGTGTAGTCATCCGCCAGACCGTATTCCCCCTGATGCTGCTGAGCGCGGCCAGCGCGGGCGCCACCGGCGTCACCGTGCTGGTGCAGGACGCCGGCGGCAAGGCGCTGGCCGACACCGTGGTCTACGTGGAGCCGGAAAGCGGCCAAGCCACCGGCCGCGCGCCGGCGACGGCGGAAATCGAGCAGAAGGGCTTGAAGTTCCTGCCGCTGGTCACCGTGGTCCAGACCGGCGCCAAAATCTTCTTCCCGAATAACGACAAGGTCCGGCACCACATCTATTCGTTCTCGCCGGCCCACAAGTTCGACCAGAAGCTGTATTCCGGCCAGTCGGCCACGCCGCAGGTGTTCGACAAGGCAGGCACGGTGGTCCTGGGCTGCAATATCCACGACAAGATGCTGGCCTACGTGAAGGTGGTCGACACGCCTTACTTCGCCAAGACCGACGCCGCCGGCGCCGCACGCATCGAGCTGCCGGCCGGCGGCAAGTACGTGGTCAAGGCCTGGCACTACAACACTGTCGGCGGCGCCACGCCGGAACAGCTGGTGACGGTGAAGGCGGGCGACGCGCCGGCCAGCGCCGCCTTCAAGCTGCCGATGAAACCGACGGTGGCCGACGACGCCTCGTCGACCACTCTTTAAGGGACAGCCCGAGCATGCGCATGCGTTTCCGCAGCCTGGAGAGCCGGATCGTCACACTGTTCCTGGTGCTGATCGTGGCCGTGCAGGTGATCGGCCTGCTGGTGATCCAGCGCGGCATCGACAACAACGCGCGGATGTCCATCAGCAGCGAGTTGGCGAACGGCGCCAAGGTGTTCCGCCGCCTGCTCGACCAGAACGCCCAGAGCCTGCGCTTCGGCGCCCGCCTGCTGGCGCGCGACACGGCCTTTGTGGCCACCATCGGCAACAACGACGAGAACGACCGGAGCACCATCCTCTCGGCGCTGGACAACAGCGGCAAGCGTATACACGCCTCGCTGTCGATGCTGATCAACGCCGACCGCAAGATCAGCGTCGCCACCAACCTTGAGCAGGCGGCCGCGCTGGAGAAGCAGGTCGCCAGCATGCTCGATACCGCCGAATCCTCGGGCGGCGCCAACGGCATCGCCATCGTCGAGCACCGGCCCTACCAGATCGTGGTCATGCCCATCCTGGCGCCGACCACCATCGGCTGGATTGTGATGACCTTCCCGATCGACCGCCAACTGGCCACCGACATGCGCGAAGTCAGCGCCCTTGACACCACCGTGCTGACCCGCGACGCGCAGGGCAAGTGGCTGGCGGTCGGCTCGACCTTCAGCGGCGCCGTCGCGCAAACGGTGATCGACCAGATGCAAGCCATGGAAGCCACGCCGGCCGGCCCGTTCGACCTGACGCTGGACGCCGGCAAGTACAGCGCGCGCCTGCTGGCGATCGGCCAGGACGGCGGGCAGACCGCCAACGTGCTGCTGGCCCGCTCGATCGACGAGGCGACCGCCGAATACAGCCGGCTGGAACGCTGGCTGATCGCGCTGACGCTGGGCGGCATCGTGATCTCGGCGCTGGCCATCGTCTTCACCGCCAAGCGCATCGCCCAACCGATCAGCGAGCTGGCCGTCACGGCGAAGCGCCTGGAGCAGGGCGACTACAAAGGCCAGATCGACACCAGCCGCGAAGACGAAATCGGCGCGCTGGCCCATGCCTTCGACGCCATGCGCGAAGGGATCGCCAAGCGCGAACAGGAAATCCGCCGGCTGGCGTACTGGGACACGCTGACCAACCTGCCGAACCGTGCGCAGTTCGTGCTGCTGCTGAACGACGCGCTGGCCGATGCGGCCAGGCGCGAGGAAACCGTGTTCGTGCTGATGATGGACCTGGACCGCTTCAAGCACGTCAACGATGTGATGGGCCTCAGTTTCGGCGACGCCTTGCTACGCCAGGTGGCCGGCCGGTTGCAGCTGCTGCTGGCCAACCGGCGCCAGTCGTCGGCGCAGGTGGCGCGGCTGGGCGGCGACGAATTCGCCGTGCTGCTGCCGGCCTCCGACCGCGATTCGGCGCTGCGCATGGCCGAGGAGATCCTGCACGCGCTGGAGACGCCGCTGTCGCTGGAAGACCAGACGGTGGACATCGGCGCGGGCGTGGGCATCGCCGGTTATCCGGAACACGGCAGCGACGGCGAGACCTTGCTCAGCATGGCCGAAGTGGCTATGTACGCGGCCAAGCAGCGCAACGACGGCGCCGTGGTCTACGACGCGGTGATGGACAAGTCCAGCGAAAAGAGCCTGTCGCTGCTGACGGAACTGCGCAACGCCATCGAGCGCAACGAGTTCCGCCTGCACGTGCAGCCGAAGATCATGCTCGATACCGGCAAGGTGGTGGGCATGGAGGCGCTGGTGCGCTGGGTGCATCCTGAGCGCGGCAATGTGTTCCCCGACGAGTTCATCCCCTTCGCCGAGCAGACCGGCTTTATCCGCGTGCTGACGCGCTGGGTAATGGAGAAATCGGCGGAGCTGTGCCAGGAACTGGCGTCCAAAGGCTATCCGCTGAAAATATCGGTCAACCTGTCCACGCGCGACCTGATGGACCAGGACCTGCCGGCCAAGTTTGCCGAAACGCTGGCGCGCCACAAGCTGGGCCCGGCCTCGGTCTGCCTGGAGATCACCGAGAGCGCCATCATGGACGATCCGGTGCGCGCCCAGCACACGCTGGAGCGCCTGAGCGCCATGGGCTTCGATTTGTCGATCGACGATTTCGGCACCGGCTATTCCTCGCTGGCCTACCTCAAGCGCCTGCCGGTGAATGAGCTGAAGATCGACAAGTCCTTCGTGCTGAACATGGAGAACGACATCGGCGACACCAAGATCGTCCGCTCGACCATCGACCTTGGCCACAACATGGGCCTGCGCGTGGTGGCCGAGGGCATCGAGAGCGAGGCCGTATGGCGCCTGCTGGCGGAGCTGGGATGCGACCAGGGGCAGGGCTACTTCATGAGCCGCCCGATCCCCGGCGACCAGTTGATCGCATGGCTGGAGAAGTGGCAGGCGCCCGGCGCCATCGCGGCGACCGCACGCCACGAAATCGATATCGGCAGCTGATTCGCTCCGCACGCCCCATCCGGGATATTTGCATTTCGGTGGGCGGAATCTGCGGTACATCGCATAATCCGCGCACGCAAGCCGCGGCCTCCTTAAGCTGGCGCGATTCCATCTATTCCAGGAGGCCCCATGCAGCGTTTGTCCGCCGGTATTCTTGTTGTCGCCGCGCTTTGCGGTAGTGCCATCGCCGCCGAATCGCCCAGCCAGGAGTTCAAGCCCGGCGCGTTCAAGCTGCAGCGAGGCCCGCAGAACGAGCTGATGGTGCTGGGCACAGCGCACCTGTCGCAATTGCCGAAGTCCTTCGATCCCGTCAATCTGAGTGTGCTGATGGAGCGCCTGGCGGGCTGGCAGCCCAAGGCCATCGCCATCGAATCGCTATCCGGGACACAGTGCGCCTACCTGCGCAACTACCGCGAACGCTACGACGATACGATCAAGTCCTATTGCTGGGACCCGGCGCCGGCCGCCAGCGCCACAGGCCTGGACGTCCCCGCCGCGACCGCGCAAGTGGATCGCATGCTGACCACCTGGCCGTCGGCGCCGACCGCGGCGCAGCGCCGCAAGCTGGCGTCACTCTTCATGGCGGCGGGCGAACCCGCGTCCGCGATGGTGCAATGGCTGCGCCTCCCGGCCGGCGAGCAGCATGCGGGCGATGGCTTGAACGACAAGCTGGTGGAGATCCTCAACGGCCTGCGTCAAAAGCGCAATGAAACCTATCTGATCGCCGCGCCGCTCGCCGCCCGTTCAGGGCTTGAGCGGCTGTACGCGATGGATGACCACACCTCCGACTCCAATGTGGACGACGAAAAAGCCTACGGCGAGGCGATCATGAAAGCCTGGGACAACCCCGCCAACGCAGCCCGCAAGCGCCAGGACGAGGCCTTGCGCGGCGCGTTGACGACACCAGCCGGCGTGCTGGCGATGTACCGTGCCTACAATGCCGCCAGCGCCGCCGAACAGGTATTCCACACCGACTTCGGCGCCGCGCTGGAGGAGCCGTCGCCCAAGCATTACGGCCGTGGCTACGTCGCCTACTGGGAGACGCGCAACCTGCGCATGGCCTCCAACATCCGCGAAGCGATGAGCTATCTGCCCGGCAGCCGCACCCTGGTCATCGTCGGCGCGTCGCACAAAGGCTACCTGGAAGCGTACCTGAACCAGATGCACGACGTCCGCGTGATCAGCACCGACGCCATTCTGCGCGCCGAATAAACCACGCCGATAACGCTTTCCTATCATTGCTTATTTGTCACAAAGCAAGCTATGATTTACCACTGTACCCGCTGTAACGGCGGGTGCCAATGAGCCTTGGCGGCGCCGCAGCCCGGTCAGCCGCTTCCGAATATTCTTCGATCTTACGGACTTTCGCATGAAGCATTTGAAATGCGCTGCCTTGGCGGCCGCCGTCCTGCTGGCGCACAGCGCCTCCGCCCAAACCTGCGCCGTCGCCGGCCCCGGCATGAACTACCCCGTCACCCGCACCGTCGACCAGACCGACGACTACCACGGCGTCAAGGTGGCCGATCCTTACCGCTGGCTGGAAGACGCCAACAGCGACGAGACCCACGCCTGGGTCGAAGCGCAGAACAAGCTGACGCAGGGTTACCTGTCGCAGATCCCCGGCCGCGACGCGATCAAGAGCCGCTTGACCAAGCTGTGGAACTTCGAGCGTTTCAGCGTGCCGTTCAAGGAAGGCGGCCGCTATTTCTACAGCCGTAACGACGGCCTGCAGAATCAGTCGGTGCTGTACACGATGAAGACCCTGGCTGACGTGCCGCGCATGCTGCTCGACCCGAACACCTTGGCCGCCGACGGCACCGTCGCACTGGCCGGCCTGGCGGTGAGTCCGAATGGCCGCTACCTGGCCTACAGCACCGCCGCTTCCGGCTCCGACTGGAACGAGATCAAGGTGCGCGACATCGACAGCGGCAAGGACATCGAGGACCGCATCCAGTGGGTCAAGTTCTCCAACACCGCGTGGCTGCACGACGGTTCCGGCTTCTTCTACAGCCGCTACGACGAGCCGAAGGAAGCGACCAAGCTGGCCGACGTGAACTACTTCCAGAAGCTGTACTTCCACAAGATCGGCACTCCGCAAAGCGCGGACACGCTGGTGTACGACCGCCCGGACCACAAGGACTGGGGCTTCGGCGCCGAGGTCACCGAGGACGGCCGCTTCCTGATCATCTCCGCCTCGCAAGGCACGGAGAACAAGAACCGCGTCTACTACAAGGACCTGTCGCGCAAGGACGCCAAGGTGGTGCCGCTGCTGGAGGACTTCGATGCGGCGTATAACTTCATCGGCAACGACGGCATGGTGTTCTGGTTCCGCACCGAGCGCGATGCGCCGCGCGGCCGCATCATCTCCATCGACACCCGCAAGCCGGGTGTGTTGAACTGGAAGCAGATCGTCCCCGAAAGCTCGAACACCATGGTGTCCGCCTCCATCGTCAACAACCAGCTGCTGGTGGACTACCTGAGCGACGCCCACAGCCTGGTCAAGGTGTACGACCTCAAAGGCAAGCCGCTGCACGACCTGGAGCTGCCCGGCCTCGGCTCGGCGGGCGGCTTCGGCGGCAAACGCGGTGACACGGAGACCTTCTATTCGTACACCAGCTTCACCACGCCGACCACCATCTACCGCTACGACCTGAAGGCCAACAAGAGCAGCGTCTATCGCCAGGCCAAGGTGGACTTCGACCCGGCCGCGTTTGAAACGCGCCAGGAGTTCTTCACCAGCCGCGATGGCACCCGGGTGCCGATGTTCATCGTGTCGAAGAAGGGCCTGAAGCTCGACGGCAGCAATCCGACCTACCTGTATGGCTACGGCGGTTTCAATATCTCGCTGACGCCGTCGTTCTCGGTCGCCAACCTGGCGTGGCTGGAAATGGGCGGCGTCTACGTGATGGCCAACCTGCGCGGCGGCGGCGAGTACGGCGAATCGTGGCACGCGGCCGGCACCAAGCTGCAAAAGCAGAACGTGTTCGACGACTTCATTGGCGCGGCCGAATGGCTGATCGCGCACAAGGTCACGTCGCCGGCCAAGCTGTCCATCGGCGGCGGCAGCAACGGCGGCCTGCTGGTTGGCGCGGCGATGACGCAGCGTCCTGAATTGTTCGCCGCGGCGATCCCGCAGGTGGGCGTGCTGGATATGCTGCGCTTCCATAAATTCACCATCGGCTGGGCGTGGACTTCGGATTACGGCTCGTCCGACAACGCCGACGAGTTCAAGGCGCTGGTCAAGTATTCGCCGCTGCACAACCTGAAGAAGGGCACCTGCTACCCGGCTACCATGATCACCACCGCCGACCATGATGACCGCGTGGTGCCGGCGCACAGCTTCAAGTTCGCCGCCACCGCGCAGGCCGACCAGGCGGGCGGCGCGCCGATCCTGATCCGCATCGACAGCAAGGCGGGCCACGGCGCCGGCAAGCCGACCACCAAGCAGATCGAGGAAGTGGCGGACCGCTGGGGCTTCCTCAGCCGCGCGCTGAAGATGGACAGCGCCGTGGAGTCTGTCAAAGCGGCGGGCCAGCAGTGAGGGCCGCGCCAGCCGCCGGACCGCTGCTGTTCGCCATTCTGATGTCGGGCGTGGCGCCGGGGCTGGCCACCGCCGCCGATAGTACGGCCGCCGCGTCGCAGCCGGCGGTCAAGAAGATCGCCGATGTCACGCGCGGCATGCAATCGCAGCCTGGCTTCATCGACGTCTGGCGCGACACGGACAAGGGCAGGGTGCTGCTGTCCGTGTCGGCGCTGGAGCAGCCCTTTCTGTTATTGAGCTCCTTGCCGTATGCGCTTGGCTCGAACGACGTTGGCCTCGATCGCGGCCAGCCGGGCGAGATGCGCATGGTGCGCTTCGAGAAGCACGGCGCCAGGTTGTTCCTGGTGCAGCAGAACACGAACTTCATCGCCGCCTCGGCGGACAAGGACGAACGCGCCGCCGTCGCCGAATCGTTCGCCAGCGGCGTGCTGTGGTCCGGCGACATCCTCGCCAGCGAAGGCGAGCGGCATCTGGTCGACTTCTCCAGCTTCCTGCTGGCCGACCGCCACGGCGTCGGTGCGCGGCTGGCCGGGGCCAAGCAGGGCGTGTATCAGGTCGACTTGGCGCGCAGCGCGGTGCTGGCGGAGCAGGCCAAAGCCTTCCCCGATAACGTCGAACTGGAATCGCTGCTGACCTTTGCCGGGCCCGGACAAGCCGAGTATGTGCGCCAGGTCGCGGCGGACGCCAACAGCCTGTCGCTGCGCCAGCGCATCAGCATGGTGCGGCTGCCCGCCATCAGCGCCGGCGGCTGGCATCCGCGCAGCTACCATCCATATTCCGGCGGCTTCGACGCCACCTACTACGACTTCGCCACGCCGCTCGCCAGCAGCATCGACGTGCACTGGCAGGTGCGCCATCGCCTCGAGAAAACCGATCCATCGGCGGCGGTCAGCACGGTCAAGAAGCCCATCGTCTACTATGTCGACCGTGGCGCGCCGGAGCCTGTGCGCTCGGCGCTGATCGCCGGCGCGTCGTGGTGGGCCAGCGCCTTCGAGAAGGCCGGCTTCAAGGACGCCTATCGCGTCGAGCTGCTGCCGGAAGGCGTGGACGCGATGGACATCCGCTACAACGTGATCCACTGGGTGCATCGCGCCACGCGCGGCTGGTCCTATGGGAACGCGCTGGCCGATCCGCGCACCGGCGAGATTATCCGCGGCGCCGTCACACTGGGTTCGCAGCGCGTGCGGCAGGACATCCTGATCGCCGAAAGCCTGCTCGCCCCATACGGCAAGAACGCTCCGGCCGACAAGCAGAAACTGGCTGAGGCCATGGCGCTGGCGCGCCTGCGCCAGCTGGCCGCGCACGAAGTCGGCCACACGCTGGGCTTCGCCCACAACTTCGCCGCCAGCCGCATGGGCAATGGCTCGGTGATGGATTACCCGCACCCCATCCTCAAGCT
The DNA here is from genome assembly GCF_040362985.1 of Duganella caerulea. Taxonomy (NCBI): domain Bacteria; kingdom Pseudomonadati; phylum Pseudomonadota; class Betaproteobacteria; order Burkholderiales; family Oxalobacteraceae; genus Duganella; species Duganella caerulea. The sequence goes on from NZ_BPWJ01000001.1 coordinate 102,542, forward strand.
GGACGCCAAGGGCAATGTCGATATCGCCGATGCCTACGGCGTCGGCGTCGGGCCGTGGGACGACTACATCGTCAAATACATCTACGGCGATTTCGGCAGCGGCGCGCAGGAGCAGGCGGCGTTGGCCAAGCTGCGCGCCGACGCGCGCGCGGCCGGCATGCTGTACTCCAGCGACCAGGACGACCGCTCGCCCGGCTCCAGCCACCCCGACGGCCTGCTGTGGGACTTCGGCGCCGACTCGATCAAGACCTGGGACCAGCTGGGCGCCGTGCGCCAGCGCGCGCTGCAAACCTTCTCTGCCGACGTGCTGCCCGACAGCCGCCAGCTCGGCGAACTGGAAGCGCGGCTGGTGCCGGTCTACTTGCTGCAACGCTATCAAGGCGAAGCGCTGGCGCGCCTGATCGGCGGCGGCGATTTCGATTACGCCAGCAGCGGCGACGTCAAGGCCGGCATCGCCAAGGCGGGCATCAAGGCCGTCGACGCATCGGTGCAGCGCCAGGCCTTGAACCGCTTGGCGGACAGCCTGCGCGCCGAATATCTTGCGCTGCCGGCCAATGTGCTCGACATCCTGACGCCGCCGGCCATGGGCCATGAGCGCGGCCGCGAATACTTCGCCACCCGCATGGACTCGGTGTTCGACGCCTTCTCGATCGCCGAGTCGGGCGCCGCGCAGACAGCCGGCTTCCTGCTCGATCCGGCCCGCATCAACCGCGTCGCTTGGCAGCACGCGCGCGACGCGCAGCAGCCGGGCGTGCAGGAAGTGCTGTCGCTGCTACTGCAAAAGACGTGGAAGCGCGAGCCGGTACCGGCATCGCTGGCCGGTGGCGAAGCGGTGCAACTGGCCGCCAACTGGGTCGTGGTCGACGCCACCCTGAATCTGCTCGACGGCGGCAAGCTGCATCCGCAGGTCGACGCCGAGGTGCGCCAGTCCGCGCGCGAGCTGGCGCAATGGCTGCAAAAGAACCCGGGCAAGGGTGTGACGGCAGACAGCCGCAAACAGGCGGCCCAGGTGATCACAGACTATCTGAGCGATCCCCGCAGGGTGAAGTTGCGCCACTTGTCGGAGGCGCCACCGGGAGCACCTATCTAAGTTTCGCCAATGTGGCCGGTAAACGTTGACTTTTGATTAATGGGGATGCATACTCAATAAAGTTATCAACGATGTAACTTTTAAAAGGGTATGGACGCTTATGAAATTTTCGACGAAGAAATTACTTGCGATACTGGCAATGGGAGCGTGCGCGGTAACCAGCTCAGCGCGCGCTTACAACCTGGTGGAAATCGACAGCGCCAAGGCGACGTACTTTTACGATTCCGACTTCTGGGGACTGGGCAACGTCACCCTGAGCGGCAGCACACTGAGATTTAAGCCGACCGGCTTCAGCGCGCACGTCGAGGTTACCGCGCCCGGCGACTTCCAAAAGGATGAACAGGTTTATCGCGGTCAGGCCAGCATTCTTGCCGTGGCCAAGAGTGGTTACCAGTTCACGCAGCAGACGCCCAATCTATCGTCCGCAAGGTATAACATCTCGCCCGACGGTGAGGTATTCGGGGCCTACCTGGCCGAAACCGACATTGCCCACGCCGGCACTTATACCGGAGGCATTTTTGTCCCGGACGGCAGCGCCGACGTCCGATCGGATAGCTTCGGCAGCGCCCTTAGTTCGCGCGGTGCGTCCCCGGTCGGCAACTTGTATGCTGGCGAACCGGAAATTGGGCTTACTGGCCCGAAAGCACTGTCGTTTGATACCATTTTCAGTCTGGAAGTCTACCGTCTGGATCCGGGTACGGCAGACATAGCGCTGAATTACGCCACCTACAAATTCACCATCGACCCGGTTCCCGAGCCGCAAACATACGCCATGCTGCTCGGTGGCTTGATCTTGTTTGGTGCGCTGGCGCGTCGCCGCGCACCAAAATAAGGCGTGTTTTGATGTGCACACGGCCGAATGGATAATATAAAACAACATTAAAACATAGACTTAAGATTTTGCACCAAATTGGAACGGAAATTGCTTTCCATGTTAGTTCTTTATTTTGTGTGCATTATTTTGGGGAGTGATTTTAATGTCTGGATACAAAGACGGCGCCGATGCCTTGTTTGTCTTGCTCGGCGCCATCATGATTTTGGCTATGCATGCCGGTTTCGCTTTTCTGGAGCTGGGCACAGTACGTAAAAAGAACCAAGTCAACGCGCTGGTGAAAATTCTGGTCGATTTTGCCGTGTCGACCATCGCGTATTTTTTCGTCGGCTACAGCATCGCTTACGGCGTCAACTTCTTCTCCTCGGCTGAGGTGCTGGCCGCCAAGAACGGCTATGAGCTGGTCAAGTTCTTCTTCCTGCTGACGTTCGCCGCCGCCATCCCGGCCATCATCTCGGGCGGCATCGCCGAGCGCGCGCGCTTCCATCCGCAGCTGATCGCCACCGCGCTGCTGGTTGGCCTGGTCTACCCCTTCTACGAGGGCATCGTCTGGAACCACCGCTTCGGTGTGCAGGAATGGTTGATGTCCGCCTTCGGCGCCGAGTTCCACGACTTCGCCGGCTCGGTGGTGGTGCACGCGGTCGGCGGCTGGATCGCGCTGCCGGCGGTGCTGCTGCTGGGCGCGCGCCGTGGACGCTACATGAAGAACGGCGCCATCGCCGCGCACCCACCATCGTCGATTCCCTTCCTGGCGCTCGGTGCGTGGATCCTGACGGTGGGCTGGTTCGGCTTCAACGTCATGAGCGCGCAGGCGCTGGACAAGATGAACGGCCTGGTGGCGGTGAACTCGCTGATGGCGATGGTCGGCGGCACGCTGGTCGCGCTGCTGATGGGGAAGAACGATCCCGGCTTCGCCTACAACGGCCCGTTGGCAGGCTTGGTGGCGGTGTGCGCCGGCTCGGACCTGATGCATCCGCTGGGCGCACTGGTCACCGGCGCCATCGCGGGCGCGGTATTTGTCTGGATGTTCACGCTGGCGCAGAACAAATGGAAGATCGACGACGTGCTGGGCGTATGGCCGCTGCACGGCCTGTGCGGCGCCTGGGGCGGCATCGCTGCGGGGATCTTCGGCCAGAAGGCGCTGGGCGGCATCGGCGGCGTATCGTTCGCCGCGCAACTGGGCGGCACCGCGCTGGGCGTGGCGATCGCGCTGGCCGGCGGCTTCGCCATCTACGGCGTGCTGAAAGCCACGCTTGGCCTGCGCCTTGATCCGGAGGACGAGTTCCAGGGCGCCGACCTCGCCATCCACCGCATCAGCTCCACGCCGGAGCGCGAATCTAACTGGTAATTACCGGTGTATGACCACCAGCACAGCCTTCGCCTCGGTCTTGCCGACGTTGCGGATGATGTGCTGCTGGTCCCCCGGGTAGCGCGCCGTGCTGCCCAGCTTTACCTTCTTCTTGTCGGTTCCGACTTCCACCTCCACTGAGCCGTGCAGCAGCGTCAGGTGCTCCTGCGCGCCCGGATCGTGTCCCTGCGACGCCAGTTCGCCGCCCGGCGCCAGCGTCAGTTCATACCACTCATATTTGCTGGCCAGTTCCAGCGGACCCAGTATGCGCAGCACGTAGCCGGCGTGATGGCCCGGCAGGGTGGGGATTTCGTGCGCGTCGATCACGCGGATGGTCTCCGTTTCCCGCTCGGCCGTCGCCAGCAGCTCGCCGATCTGCACGCCCAATGCATTGGCCAGCCGCCAGGTGATGGCGATGGTGGGATTGGCCTTTTCGCGCTCGATCTGGGACAGCATCGACTTGGAGACGCCGGCAATGCGCGACAGATCCTCCAGTGTCAGGCCACGGGCCAGCCGCAGCCGCTGCAGGGCGGCGCCGACTTCTGGAGGTGCATTGGTTGAAACAGGTGTTTTCATTGTTTTATTCGGCAGATGGGCTAAATTTCAAGTGAATCATTGCGCGCGCGTGGCTTGCGCTGTTCACTGGTGTTCTGTAATATTCGATATATTGAATTTGAGTTCGACATAACGGATTTCGCATAACGTAGTGAAATCGTACCACAGACAGGAACCATCATGACCAATCCAGCAAAAAGCACCTTCTTCAGCGGCCTGCAGCAAAACCTCGACCAATTGCGCGAGCAGGGCCTCTACAAGCCAGAACGCGTTCTGGCCTCGCGCCAGGGCGCGGAAGTGATGAGCGAAGATGGTCGAATGCTGATCAATATGTGCGCCAACAATTACCTGGGCCTGTCCGGCCAGGAGTGGGTGGCGCAGGCGTCCATCGCGGCGACCGAAAAATATGGTTATGGCCTGTCCTCGGTACGCTTCATCTGCGGCACGCAGACGGTGCACAAGCAGCTGGAGCAGGCGATCTCCAAGTTCCTCGGCACCGAGGACACCATCCTGTACGCGGCCGCCTTCGACGCCAACGGCGGCGTGTTCGAGCCGCTGTTCGACGAGAACGACGCCATCATCTCGGACGCGCTGAACCACGCCTCCATCATCGACGGCATCCGCCTGTGCAAGGCCGCGCGCTTCCGCTACGCCCACAACGACATGGCCGACCTGGAAACCCAGCTGCTGGCCGCTGCCGGCAAGCGCCACAAGGTCATCGTCACCGACGGCGTGTTCTCGATGGACGGCACCATCGCCCAGCTGGACAAGATCTGCGACCTGGCCGACAAATACGGCGCGCTGGTGATGATCGACGAATGCCACGCCTCCGGCTTCATGGGCAAGACCGGCCGCGGCACGCACGAGCACCACAACGTCATGGGCCGCATCGACATCATCACCGGCACCCTGGGCAAGGCCCTTGGTGGTGCGATGGGCGGCTTCACCTCGGCGCGCAAGGAAGTGATCGACATGCTGCGCCAGAAATCGCGTCCTTACCTGTTCTCGAACACGCTGGCGCCTTCGATCGCCGGCGCCTCGCTGGCCGTGCTGCAAAAGCTGTCGGAATCGACCGAGCTGCGCGACCGCCTGCACGAAAACACCGCCTTCTTCCGCAAGGAGATCGAGCGTATCGGCTTCACCATCAAGCCGGGTACGCACCCTGTAGTTCCTGTCATGTTGTTCGACGCACCTGTCGCGCAGAAATTCGCGGCACGAATGTATGAGCTGGGCGTTCTGCTCAGCGGCTTCTTCTACCCCGTGGTCCCGATGGGCCAGGCGCGCGTGCGTGTCCAACTGTCGGCGGCCCACAGCCGCGAACAGCTGGAGACCGTGCTCAAAGCATTCGAACAGGCAGGCCGTGAACTTGGCCTGCTGAAGAACTAAACATGAAAATCGTCAGGAACAATAATATGAACACTCAAGAACGCATCCTCGTGATCGGCGCCAACGGCCAGATCGGCAGTGAACTGGTGGAGGCGCTGGCCGCCCAGCATGGCGCGCAAAACGTCATCGCCGCCGACATCAGCCCGACCAATCTTTACAACGCCGCGCGCTACACCACGCTCAACGTACTGGATAAAGTCGCGCTGTCGGCGCTGGTCACGGAAGAAGGCATCACCCAGGTCTACCAGCTGGCGGCGATGCTGTCGGCCACCGGCGAAGCGGCTCCGCTGAAAGCCTGGACGCTGAACATGGACGGCCTGCTGAATATCCTGGAAGTGGCGCGGGAGCGCGGCGCCATCGGCAAGCCGCTGCGCATCTTCTGGCCTTCGTCGATCGCCGCCTTCGGCCCGAACACCCCGGCCGTCAATACTCCGCAAACCACGGTGATGGACCCGACCACGATCTACGGCATCAGCAAGCTGGCCGGCGAGCGCCTGTGCGAGTACTACTTCATCAAGTACGGCGTCGACGTGCGCTCGATCCGCTACCCGGGCATCATCAGCTTCAAATCGCCACCGGGCGGCGGCACCACCGACTACGCCATCGCCATCTTCCACTCGGCGCTGCGCGGCGAGCGCTATGAATGCTTCCTCGGCCCGCAGACCACGCTGCCGATGATCTACATGCCCGATGCGATCCGCGCCACCATCGAACTGATGGACGCGCCGGCGGCACAGGTGAAGGTGCGTTCGGCCTACAACGTGGCCGGCGTGTCGTTCAACCCGGAGCAGCTGGCCGCCGCGATCACGCGCGCGCTGCCGGACTTCAAGATCGGCTATAAACCGGACAGCCGCCAGGCCATCGCCGACACCTGGCCGCAAAGCCTGGACGACTCCACCGCCAGCGCCGACTGGGGCTGGAAAGCCCGCATCGGCGTCGACGAGATGGTCGCCGACATGCTGGCCAACGTCGATGTCCACCTGGGCAAAGCGGCGTAATTCAAGCACATATAAGACACACATAAAAAGAGAGAGACAACTGATGGACATGAGCGTATTCGACCTGTTTAAAATCGGCATAGGGCCGTCGAGTTCCCACACCGTGGGACCGATGGTGGCGGCCCGCCGTTTTCTGCTCGATAGCGCTCCGCTGGACGACGTCACTGGCGTCACCGCCGAGCTGTATGGCTCGCTGGCGCTGACCGGCGTCGGCCACGCCACCGACAAGGCGGTGATCCTCGGCCTGATGGGCGAGACTCCGCAGGACGTGGTGCCCACCAGCGTCGACTCTCAACTGGCGAAAGCCGAAGAAATGGGCGAGCTTTTGTTGTTAGGCTCCCACAAAGTGCCGTTCAAGCGCGGCACAAACTTGATCTTCCACATGGCCGAGTCGTTGGCCGAGCATCCGAACGGCATGCGCTTCACGCTGACCCGCGCCGACGGCAGCACCTTCAGCAAGGTGTACTACTCGGTTGGCGGCGGCTTCATTAAGGAGGCGAACGACTCGTTCGCCGGCGAAGCCCACCAGGCCGCGCCGATGGTGGGCAGCGCGCCCGCCGCCGCGATTCCCTTCGCCTTCGACACCATGGACCAGCTGCTGGCCCACGGCGAACGCACCGGCCTGACCATCCCGCAGATGCTGCGCGCGAACGAGAACGTCAAACGCACCGACGATGAGCTGAACGCCGGCATCGACAAGATCTGGCACGTCATGCGCGACTGCATCGCCCACGGTCTGGAGACTGCGGGCCAACTGCCGGGCGGCCTGCACGTCAAGCGCCGCGCCGCCAACCTGTGGAAGCAGGCCAGCGACGCCAAGGCCTCCGACAACCGTTCCAACGACCTGCCGCACGACGCGCTGCACCAGGTCAGCCTGTACGCGATGGCGGTCAACGAGGAAAACGCCGCCGGCGGGCGCGTGGTGACGGCGCCGACCAACGGCGCGGCCGGCATCATCCCTGCGGTGCTGCGCTACTACGCGGAAGACTGCAAACCGAGCGACCCGGTCACCGGCGTGCGCAACTTCATGCTGACGGCAGCAGCCATCGGCATGCTATGCAAGCGCAACGCCTCGATCTCGGGCGCGGAAATCGGCTGCCAGGGCGAAGTTGGCGTGGCGTGCGCGATGGCGGCGGCGGGCTTGGTGGCGGCGCTGGGCGGCACCAACAACCAGATCGAGAACGCGGCGGAAATCGGCATCGAGCACCACCTCGGCATGACCTGCGACCCGATCGGCGGCCTGGTGCAGATTCCCTGCATCGAGCGTAACGGCATGGGCGCGGTCAAGGCCATCACCGCCGCCTCGCTGGCCCTGAAGGGCGACGGCACCCACTTCGTCAGCCTCGATGAAGTGATCGAAACCATGCGCCAGACCGGCGCCGACATGCAGGCCAAGTACAAGGAAACCTCGCTGGGCGGCCTGGCGATCCACGTCATCACCGTCAACCACGCGGCTTGCTGATCAGAGATCCTTGGCGGCCATCTCCAGCGACAGCTGCTGGAACGCCGCCGGCTGCACCGGTTTGCTGAAGTAGTAGCCCTGCATTTCATCGCATTGCTGCGCGCGCAGGAAGGCCAGTTGTTCCGCCGTCTCCACGCCCTCGGCGATGGTCTTCAAACCGAGGCTGCGCGCCATGTTGATGATGGCGCTGACGATGGCCTTGTCCTCGGCGTCGGTGCTGATGTCGCGCACGAAGGACTGGTCGATCTTCAGCTTGTAAACCTTGAACTTCTTCAAATGACTCAGCGACGAGAAGCCGGTGCCGAAATCGTCGATCGACATCCGCACGCCGCGCTCGTGCAGCTCGTTCATGATCGCGATCGCGCCCTGCGGATCATGCGCCGCCACCGCCTCCGTCAGTTCCAGCTCCAGGTATTCCGGCGGCAGGCCTTCCTCGTCCAGTATCCGTGTAATGAGAGCCGGCAGTTCCCGGTTGCGGAACTGGATGGCGGACAGGTTGACCGCCATGACGATGGGCGGCAGCCCCAAATCCAGCCAGGTCCGCGCCTGGCGCACGGCCTGGCGCAGCACCCAGGTGCCGATGGACTGTATCAAGCCGCTTTCCTCCGCGGCCGGAATGAATTCAGCCGGCGACACCGTGCCAAGTTCCGGCGTACTCCAGCGCAGCAGCGCTTCCGCGCCGACGATGCGCCGCTCGATCAGCGACATCTGCGGCTGGTAGACCACGTGCATCTGCTCGCGTTCCAGCGCGTAGCGGAGCGCGTTGACCAGTTGCAGATGGCGCGCGGCCTTCTGCTGCATGGCGGCGGTGAAGAAGCGGAGCCCATGGCGGCCACCGTGCTTGACCTGGTACATGGCGGCGTCGGCCCGCTGCAGCAGGGTTTCCAGGTCGCCGCCGTCGGCCGGGTACATCGCCACGCCTATCGATCCGGTCACCTTCAGGTCGTGCGAGCCGACGCGGAAGGACTGGTCGATCAGGTCGAGCAGCTTGCTCGCCACGTCCGCCGCCTCGTCGGCCTCCACTCGCTGGAGTATGAAAATGAATTCATCGCCACCCAGGCGCGCCAGGACATCCTGCGCGCGCAGGCCGCCGCGCAGGCGCTTGGCCAGCTCGCGCAGCAGGTCGTCGCCGATGCTGTGGCCCAGCGAGTCGTTGATGTCCTTGAAGTGGTCCAGGTCCAGCATCAGCACCGCCATCGGCTCGCGGTTGCGCTCCGCCATGGCCAGCGCGAGGCGCGCGTGTTCCTGCAATTGCGCGCGGTTCGGCAAGCCTGTCAGGGGATCGTAGTGGGCCAGGTACTGTATGCGTTCGTCGGCCAGCTTGCGGTCGGTGACGTCGCGGGTGATCCCCAGCAGCAGGCGCTGGCCGGCGGCGCCGTCCATCGGCGCGGCGTGGGTTTCGAGCCAACGGATGCTTCCGTTGAGGCCTTGTATCTTGAACTCCAGCCGTCCGGGTTCGCCGCCGATCACGCGTTGGTGCAGCGCCAGGAACGCTTCCCGGTATTCCGGCACGATCAGTTCGACCGCGCCGTGCCGCTGCAATTGCTCCAGCGAGTCCGCGCCCATGATCGCCAGTCCGGCGGCGTTGATCTCCACCATCTTGCCGACGGCGTCGATCAGCATGATGCATTCGGGGTCGGTCTCGATGATGGTGCGCAGGTGCTGTTCGCTGGTGCGCAGCGATTCCTCGGCCTGTTTGCGGGCGGTTCGCTGGTCAAAGTTCATCAGTGCGAATTCAACGTCCAGCTGCATCTCCAGCAGCAGTGCGCGCACCTCGTCGTCGAAGGCATTGACGGTGTCGGCGTAGTGCGCGAATATGCCGACCACCCGGCCTTCGCGCCGCAGCGGTATCGCCGCCGACGCCCTCCAGTCGTAACGCGAGCCTACCTGATGCCAGCTTGCCGTTTCCGGCGCGTTGACGAAATCCTGGCACCAATGCGGTTCGCCGCTGCGGAAAGCCAGTCCTATCGGGCCGCGTCCCTGCGGCTGGGCCGCGTCCAGCGATACCTGCAGGTTCGCCAGGTATTCGGTGCCGCTGCCGGCCGAGGCAACCGGTCTTACCTGCCCGGATTCATGATCGATCATGCCGATCCAGGCCATCTTCATGCCGCCGTGGGTGACGACCGCCTGGCAAATCTGTTCGAATAATTCAGCTTCGCTGCGGCAGCGGACGATGGCTTGGTTGCACAGGCTGAGCGCGGAGTACAGCCGGCTGACCCGCCGCATGCGCTCCAGCGCGGCTTCGCGCTCGGCATCCAGCCGCGCCAGGCTTTGCTGCGTTTGCGCCAGCCATCCCCAGACGCTGTTGCGCGCCGCCGGCGTAACCACCAGCGCTTCGGCAAAGTCTCCCCGGCCCAGGCGCTCGATGCCGGCCCGCAGTTGGTCGACCCCGCAGCCCAGCGCCGCATCCAGGCCGCGCTTGGTGAGCCACAGGAGCAACACCAGCAGCAGTGCGATGAGCGCGAACGTGGCGCGGGCAATGTTGGCATCGTGCGTCGCATCGGCCACAGCTTCGCTGGTGCGCAGGTCCACACTGGCGTTGACTTCCCCGATCGGCCGCATGATGTCCGCCTTGGCGCGATGGTAGGCCGCGTCATACAGCATGGCCATGGCGCCTGGCAGCGCCTGCGGATCGCCGCCGGCCCGGATGGCGATGGCCGCGTGTTCGATGCCGGTCAATCGGTCGGAGTTCTGCTTGGCTTCCGCGAGCAGCGCCAGTTCCGCCGTGCTGAAGCCCGCGGCGCGCATCATTTCCAGCAGCGGGATGGCGGCGCCCGCGGCGCGCGGGCGCTGGGGCGGGTCCAGCACCAGGTCCCAATAGACGTTGTCGTAGTCCTGCGGACGCGGGGCGCGGCCTTCACGAATCTCGATGATTTCCTGATAATGCTGCCGATAGCGTTCTTCGCCGGTGACCACATAGCTGCGCGCCATGCGGGTCAGGTCGTCCGATGACTGTCGCAACTCTTCGAGGATTTTATGGGACTGGTAGCGCAGGGCATTGGCGCGGTCGATACGCTTTTCCGTCCACACGTAGACCGAAAAAGCCAGCGCGGCGACCAGCAGGAACCCCAGGCAAAGCCACAGATAAGAGGCGAAACGGTACGGCTGGCGATCGGCTGACGGGATCATTTCGTTACTTTTTTGAGAATGTGCTTCATAGTATAGGGTGCGGGCCAAGCACAAGGCCAGCTCCGCGCCCGGCGCAGATAGCCATAAAACAACGCGAATTTCACGGGAACCGGCGCGGCGCACTATAATATCCGCTCGCTTTGTACCGTTCTGCCTTTTATCCGTCAGCTCAACCGGACTTTCTAATCTATGCAATACGTGTCTACCCGCGCCGCCGCATCGGCCGCTTCGTCTTCTTCCCAACAATTCTCCGACATCCTGCTGGGTGGCCTGGCAGCCGATGGTGGCCTGTTCCTGCCGACCGCCTATCCGCAAGTGACCGGCGCCGAACTCGATGCATGGCGCCAGCTGTCCTACGCCGACCTGGCCTACGAGATCCTGAGGAAGTTCGCGACCGATATTCCGGAAGCCGACCTGCGCGCGCTGACCGCCAAGACCTACACCAAGGAAGTCTACAAAAACGCCCGCAAAGGCGAAAAGGCCAGCCAGATCACGCCATTGCGCGTGCTGGAAGAGGGCGCGAACGGCACCAAGCTGGTATTGCAGGCGCTGTCCAACGGCCCGACCCTGGCCTTCAAGGACATGGCGATGCAATTGCTGGGCAATCTGTTCGAATACACGCTGGCCAAGCACAACGCGCAGCTGAACATCTTCGGCGCCACCTCCGGCGACACCGGCAGCGCCGCCGAATACGCGATGCGCGGCAAGAAGGGCATCCGCGTGTTCATGCTGTCGCCGCACAAGAAGATGAGCGCCTTCCAGACCGCGCAGATGTTCTCGCTGCAGGACCCGAACATCTTCAACATCGCCATCGAAGGCGTGTTCGACGACGCCCAGGACATGGTCAAGGCGGTCTCCAACGACCTGCCGTTCAAGGCCAAGCAGAAGATCGGCACCGTCAACTCGATCAACTGGGCACGCGTGGTGGCGCAGGTGGTGTACTACTTCCGCGGCTATCTGTCGGCGACCACGTCGAATGACCAGAAGGTGTCCTTCACCGTCCCGTCGGGGAACTTCGGCAATATCTGCGCCGGCCACATCGCCCGCATGATGGGCCTCCCGATCGACAAGCTGGTCGCCGCCACCAACGAAAACGACGTGCTCGATGAGTTCTTCCGCACCGGCGTGTACCGCGTGCGCAAATCGTCCGAGACCTACCACACCAGCAGCCCGTCGATGGACATCTCCAAGGCGTCCAACTTCGAACGCTTCATCTACGACCTGGTTGGCCGCGACGGCGACCGCACCCGCGCGCTGTTCCAGAAAGTGGAAACCCACGGCGGCTTCGACCTGTCCGGCAAGCCGGGCAGCGACGGCGACGAGTTCAAGCTGGTGGCCAAGTACGGCTTCAAGTCCGGCAAGTCCACCCACGAGGACCGCCTGAACACGATCCGCGACGTGGCCGACGACTACGGCATCGTCATCGACACCCACACCGCCGACGGCATCAAGGTCGCGCGCGAAAACCTGGAGCCTGGCGTGACGATGATCGTGCTGGAGACCGCGCTGGCCGCCAAGTTCAACGAAACCATCCTCGACGCGCTGGGCGAGGACGCCGAACGTCCGGAAGGCTTCGAGAACATCGAAGACCTGCCGCAGAAGTTTGTCGTCATGCCGCCGGATGTCGAGAAGATGAAGGCCTACATCGCCGCGAACACCGGCCTGTAACCATGAGCGACGAATCCAAGCCCAAGTTTCAACCGAAGCCGATGCTGGCGGTCGCCGAGGCGCTGGCCCTGATGGCCGCCGCCGCGCGTCCCGTGGCCGGCGTTGAAGTGGTATCGACACTGTCGGCCAACGGCCGCGTGCTGGCGAAGGCGCAGGTGTCGGGCATGAACGTGCCGGGCATGGACAACACGCAGATGGACGGCTACGCGGTGCGCGCCGCCGATTGCGCCAGCGGCCGCGCGGCACTGACGGTGTCGCAGCGCATCCCGGCCGGCCATGTCGGCCAGCCTTTGCTGCCAGGGACCGCCGCGCGCATCTTCACCGGCGCGCTGATCCCGGAAGGCGCGGACGCGGTGGTCATGCAGGAGCAGTGCGAGCTGGCCGGCAACGTGGTCACGATCCGCCACACGCCCAAGTCCGGCGAATGGATACGCCGCGCCGGCGAGGACATCACCAACGGCAGCATCATCCTGCCGGCCGGCACGCGCCTGCGCAGCCAGGAGCTGGGCCTGGCCGCGTCGGTCGGCCTGGCCGAGCTGCCGGTCAAGCGCAGGCTGCGCGTGGCCGTGTTCTTCACCGGCGACGAGCTGACGATGCCGGGCGAGCCGCTGGCGCCGGGCGCCATCTACAACTCCAATCGCTTCACCCTGCGCGCGCTGCTGGAAAACCTGGGCTGCGAGATCAGCGATTTCGGCATCGTGCCCGATTCGCTCGACGCCACCCGCTCGGTGCTGCGCGAGTGCGCGCAAGGGCATGACCTGATCATCACCTCCGGCGGCGTGTCGGTCGGCGAGGAGGATCACATCAAGCCCGCCGTCGAGGCGGAGGGCAAGCTGAATATGTGGCAGATCGCCGTCAAGCCGGGCAAGCCGCTGGCGTTCGGCGAGGTGGGGCAGGCTTTCTTTGTCGGCCTGCCGGGCAATCCGGTGTCGAGCTTCATCACCTTCCTGATGTTCGTTCGCCCGTTCGTGCTGCGCCTGCAGGGCGTGACCGAGGCGCTGGCGCCGCGAGCATTCACGATGCGCGCCGATTTCAACTGGCCGAAGGCGGACAAGCGCAACGAGTTCCTGCGCGCGCGCATCAACGCGGCCGGGGGCCTTGAATTGTTCACCAACCAGAGTTCCGGCGTACTGACGTCGACCGTATGGGGCGATGGCGTGATCGACAATCCGCCCGGCCAGGCCATCGCGGCCGGCGACGCCGTTCGATTTATACCGTTTAGCGAGTTAATGCACTGATGTCTGTTACCGTAAAATTTTTCGCCAGCGTGCGCGAAGCGCTGGGCGCATCGTCCGAGACGCTGGACCTGCCGGCCGGCATGAGCACCGTCGGCGCCTTGCGCGCCCACCTGGCCGCGCGCGGCGAGGCCTGGCAGCAGGCGCTGGGCAATCCGGCATTGCGCATGGCCTGCAACCAGGTGATGTGCGGCGCCGACACGGCCCTGGCCGACGGCGCCGAAGTGGCGTTCTTCCCGCCAGTGACCGGCGGCTAAGCCCTAGGGCTTTTTAGGCTTGGCGTTGGCGCCGCGCGCCGCGTCCAGGTTGTCGCACAAGGCGCAGGCCTGGTTGTTGCGGTAGCGGCGCCATGCCGCGTAGGTGAAAATGGCCGCCGCGAACAGCGCCCAGACGGCGGCGCTTAGATAGTCTTCGCGCGCGGTCGAACCTTTGAACCACTCCACCGCCGCCAGTATCACAAACAAGGGCACTGCGGCCTGCAAATAGCGTTTAATCCAAAAAGTGGCGCCCATCGTATCTCCTGTAACTTTGTCTCATATCGGACCGAATTCATGCAGTCTAGTTTGACACCTTTTCGTGTCGCCGTCATCGGCGGCGGTCCTGCCGGGCTGATGGCCGCCCAAACTCTGTCGCAGGGCGGGGCGGAGGTCGACGTCTATGACGCGATGCCCTCGGTCGGCCGCAAGTTCCTGCTGGCCGGGCGTGGCGGCATGAACATCACGCACGCCGAACCGTATGTGGACTTCGTTACGCGCTACGGCAAGGGCGCCGCGCCGCTGCGCCCCATGCTCGACGCATTCGGCCCGCAGGACGTGCGCGACTGGGTGCATGGCCTGGGCGTGGACACCTTCGTCGGCACCTCGGGCCGCGTGTTCCCGACTGATATGAAGGCCGCGCCATTGCTGCGCGCCTGGCTGCATCGTTTGCGCGAAAGCGGTGTGCAGTTCCACATGCGCCACCGCTGGCTGGGCTGGCGCGACGACGCGCTGATGTTGGATACCCCCGGCGGCGAACTGCTGGTGCACGCCGACGCGGTGGTGCTGGCACTGGGCGGCGGCAGCTGGGCGCGACTGGGTTCGGATGGCGCATGGGTGCCGCTGCTGGCCGCGCGTGGTGTCGGCGTGGCGCCGCTGGCGCCGGCCAACTGCGGCTTCGACGTGGACTGGAGCGAGCATTTCAGCAGCCGTCACGCGGGCGAGCCGCTGACCACCGTCGCCATCATCTCCACCGGTGCGGACGGCAAGGAATTCCGCAAGCAGGGGCAGTTCGTGGTCACCCAGGGCGGCGTCGAGGGCAGTTTGATCTATGCCTTGTCGGCCGCGCTGCGCGACCAGATCGCCGCGAATGGCTACACGACGATCCATCTCGACCTGCTGCCGGACCTGTCGCCGCAACGGGTGGCGGACGAGGTGGCGCGGCCGCGCGGCGCGCGTTCGATGGCCAGCCATCTGCAAAGCCGCCTAGGCATCAAGGGCGTCAAGGCCGGCCTGCTGCGCGAGTGCCTGGGCAAGGAACAGTATGCGGACGAAGACCAGCTGGCGCGGGCCATCAAGCGGCTGCCGGTGGGTCTGCTGCGGCCACGCCCGATCGACGAGGCGATCAGCAGCGCCGGCGGCGTGCGCTGGGATGCGTTGGAGGGAACGATGTTGAAGTCGGCGCCGGGCGTGTTCGTGGCCGGCGAGATGGTGGACTGGGAAGCGCCCACCGGCGGCTATCTGCTGACGGCCTGCCTGGCCGGCGGCCAAGCGGCGGGACGCGATGTCCTGGCCTGGCTGAAGCGCGACTGATTTATTCCCAGGTCACGTCGCCGGAACCGGTGCGGCTGACGTTGCGGTTGTCGGGATTGCCGAATACGCGGATATCGCCGCTGCCGCGCAGCGTCAGGTCCGCCGACTGCTTGGCGAACACCTGGCTGGTGCCGGAGCCCTTCAGGTTGACCGTCACTTTTTCCGAAGCCAGGTGGCGCGCATCGAGGTCGCCGGAGCCGGTCAACTCGGCGTTCAGTGTCTTGCAGCTGCCGGAAGAAGTGATCTGGCCCGAGCCCACCATCTCCAGTTCCACATTCTCGCTGCTGCCCGCGTTCAGGTTCAGATGGCCGCTGCCATGGGCGCCGGCGGTCAGTTCGCGATAACGGCCGGTGAAGTTCACATTGCCAGAGCCGTGCATCTGCAGTTCCAGCTTGTCGCCGTTGAAGCCCGTGACCTTGGTCTCGCCGCTGCTGCGCACCGTCAGCTCTTCGAGCTGCGGCAGCACCAGCTCCACCTGCAATGGGTGGCGTGGATTGAGCAGCATGCCTTTGGTGCCGATGTGCAGGTCGCGGCCGTCCTGGATGGTTTCGATATTGGCCAGCGAACGCTGCTCGCCGCGCACCTTCAGCGACGCCACCGGACCCTGGACCAGAATCAGGTCGATCGGGCCGTTGAGTTCCACGGCGGTGGCCATGGCGTCGATCTTGCGGGTTTCGCTGCCCAGGGCGCGGCCGGCCGAACTGGTCGGGCTGGTGCTGCCGTAGGCCTTCAGCATGCTGTAGCTGATGGCGATCAGCACGAAGGACAGCAGCAAAAGGCTGGTCCCGATTTTTAATAATGCGCGCATGGTCATGCCTCCTTAGCGTCCACGAAGCAGGGACACGTTCATTGCGATATACCGTTTCAGGCCGATCATGGTGTAGCGGGTGACGACAATGCTGATCAGGCAAAGCGCGATCCCGCCCAGTATCAGGCCAAAGCCGATCAGCGACTGGCTGGTGCGCGCGCCGCTGTCGAAATCGGTGGTGATGTGCAGGTCGCCGGTGGCGACCGCCTCGGCGCGGTTCAGCAGGCGTCCGCTGCGGCTCAGGTTCTCGTCGCCGCCGACGCTGTTGTCGGCGTTGTCCGGGTCCTTGTTGATCTGGACGCCCATGCTGTTGATCGCCATGCGCCAGCCCTGGATGTCCTGCTCTTCCTGGTCCGTGTCGAAGTGCGAGTTGGTGAACGCCATCACGTGGCGCAGCGGGCCTTCCAGCGCCAGCTCGTTCTGCCCCGACAGCCCGCTCGACACCAGCGCGATGCCGGCGATGTAGAAGGCGAACGCCGATACGTAGACGGCGCCCAGCAGCGAGGCATACACCATCGCCGGGATCACCATGAACAGGTTGAAGATGGCCAGGCCGATGAACGACACCACCATCCGCGCCAGGTTGACCGGGGTTTTCTTTTGCTCGAAGGCGTTCAGGTGGACGTTGGCGCGCAAGGTCATGGCGACCTTGCGTGGTTCGTCGAGTTCCTTGTAGACCTCCGCCTCGCTGCGGCCGGCGACCAGGCCGTCGATGAAGCGCTGCTCGTAGTAGGCCAGGGTCTTGGCCACCGTTTCCTGGGGCAGGCCCTGCATGGCCTGTTTGAGCGCGTCGAGGTATGCCTGCTTGTTCATGATATCAAATACCTAATGTTGCGCTGTTGTGTGCCATGGCCATCGCGCTGCTTGCCACCGGTGCGGTCTGCACGATGGCCACCGTGCTGGCCGCGACGAAGGCGATCAAGGCAAGGGTTTTGAGGCTGAGGGCGATGTTCATGTTGATTCCAATGTTGGTCTTTTGTCGATGATGCTACTGTACGCAAGCGCCCGGCCAGGCGCCATCGGCATGAGACAGGCTGCATAAATAGCGGGGCAGACGACCAAAACCGGGGACTAGATGGTGGCCCCCTTGAGCAGCGCGGCGGCGGCGACGCCGCTGCGGACGGCCGATTCCAGCGTGGCCGGGTAGTCGCCGGCGGTGTAGTCGCCGGCGATGACCAGGCCGGGCAAGCCGCTGTCGTTGGCCGGGCGGGGCAGGCCGGGCGCGCAGGCGTAGGTGGCGCGCTTCTCGGTGATGACCTTGAACCACTTCGGCCGGCCCAGCTCCGGGCGCTGGAACACCGCCGCCAGCTGGACCGCCACCGCCTCGGCCAGCAGATCCTGGCTTTGGGCGGCGGCGCTGCCGGAGGCGCTGATGACCACCGCCAGCAGGCCGGACTGGCCGGCGTCGAGCTGGCCGCGGTCGAACACGAACTGGCCCCATTGATGGTTATCCGGGTCGTCCAGCAGCGCGAAGAAGGGCAGTTCCAGCCGGGTCGCGGCGTCGTATTGCAGGTAGCAGGTGGTGATGGCTTCCGGCTCGAACGCGGTCAGCTGGCTGCACAGGGCGGAGGTATCGCAGTCCGGTATGCCGTGCAGCAGCGTGGCGGCCTGGCTGGCGCCGGTGGCCAGCACCACGCCGCTGAAATAGGTGCTCCAGTTGCCGCCCACGGCGGCGCCGCTGATGTCGAGCTGCCACAGGCGGCCTTCGATGGAGCGCAGCGCCTGCACCTTGGCGCCGGTGCGCACCGAGCCGCCGTGCGCCTCGACGTAGGCCGCCGCCGCCTCGGGCAGCAGGGCGGACAGGTCGGCGCGCGGCAGCAGCATGTCCGAGGCGCTGCGCTTGGCGCCCAGGCTGTCGCGCAGCACGTTGAGGAAGACCTGGGCCGAGGCGCGTTCCGGCGGCGTGTTCAGCGCGGCCAGGCAGAGCGGGCGCCACATCAGCTGAATCAGGCGCGGGGTCTGATCGAAGCGTTCCAGCAGCTCCACCACGCTGCAATCTGTGTGCAGGGTCCAGCCCATCCACCGCGCGGTGGTGGAGAAGCGCGCCAGGCTGAGTTTATCGGCGCGGTCCAGTCCCTTGGCGCGCAGCAGCGCCAGCGCCAGGTGCAGCGGCGCGGGCAGGCGCGGCGCGACGAAATCCATGCCGCCGCTGCCGGCCGGGTAGCGCATCTGCAGAGGAAGGGACAGCAAGGCCTGCTCGCGGTCCACGCCGGTCAGCTTCATCAGCCGCAGCGTTTCGCTGTAGGCGCCCAGCAGGATGTGCTGGCCGTTGTCCAGGTGGCGGTGGTCGGTTTCGATGCGGCGCGCGCGGCCGCCCAATGTGCGCGCGGCCTCCAGCTGCGTGACCTTGTAGCCGGCGCGCGCCAGCTCGACCGCCGCCGCGCAACCGGCCCAGCCGCCGCCGATCACCGCGACCGCGCGCGAAGTCAGCCCCGGTTCGACTTTGCCGGTGCGCTGGTCGACGCCTTCGTTAGCCACGAATGTAGGTCTTCCACGCCAGCCAGAGCTTGCGGATCGGCGTCAGCGAAATGCGTTGCGTGAGCACGTGGAAGCCGTCGGCCTGCACTTCGTCGAGCAGCGTGCGGTAGATGGCGGACATCATCAGGCCGGGGCGCTGGGCGCGCCGGTCCTCCTTCGGCAGCAGCGCGAAGGCTTCGTCGTAGACCTTCTGCGCGCGCGCGGCCTGGAAGGCCATCAGCTTTTCGAAGTTCTCGCTGTGGCGGGCGTTGAGCAGGTCGGCGGCGGTGACGTTGAACTGCTGCAGCTCGTTGATCGGCAGGTAGATGCGGCCCTTGCGCGCGTCCTCGCCGACGTCGCGGATGATGTTGGTCAGCTGGAAGGCGTGGCCCAGTTTTTCCGCGTACAGCAGCGTTTCGGGCTTGGTCGCGCCGAAGATGCTGGCCGACAGGATGCCCACCACGCTGGCCACGTGCCAGCAGTACTTGGTCAGCGCCGCGTAGTCGAGGTAGCGGGTCTGGTTCAGGTCCATCTCCATGCCGTCGATGATGGCCTGCAGGTGCTGTTGTTGCAGATTGTAGGCGCTCAGGTGCGGCTGCAGCGCCTGCGTGACGGGGTGGGTCTGCTGGCCTTCATACATGTTGGCGATTTCCTTGCGCCACCAGGCCAGCTTGATGCGGGCGATCGATTCGTCGGTGCACTCGTCGACGGTGTCATCCACTTCGCGGCAAAACGCATACAGGGCGGTGATTGCGCGGCGACGCTCCTGCGGCAGGAACAGGAAGCTGTAGTAGAAACTGGAGCCGCTCTGGGCGGTCTTTTGCTGGCAGTATTCGTCGGGAGACATGGATAAAAAAGCAAGGATGACATCGAAGCCGCTATTCTATAGGTTAAGTGTAACAATGTGGGCCTCTGTCGGCACGGCGGGCATGGATTGGAGTACAGTTCAAAGTTCTCAATTAAACAAGATTGTTCACTAGCCAAGGGGAACTCCATGGATGCCACCGGCCGGCCTGAAGGCTGCAACACCGTCACACCAAACTGCATCGTCAGCAATGTGGCCGAGGCGGTCGCGTATTACCAGAAGGTGTTCGGCGCGGAGGAATTGTTGCGCCTGCATACGCCTGATGGCAAAGTAGTGCATTGCGAGCTGAAGCTAGGCGATTCGCGCATCAACTTGGGCGAATCCATGGAGGGCTGGCCGGAGCAGCCGTTGCTGGCGCAGATCTACGTGCCGGATGCCGATGCCACCGTGGCGCTGGCGATCGAGTGCGGCGCGAAGGCGCTGAGCCCGGTCGGCGATATGTTCTTCGGCACGCGCGAGGGGCGGGTGATGGATCCATTTGGCAATACCTGGACCATCGCCACGCATCAGAAACAGGTCTCCGGCGCGGAAATGCAGCGCCTTTTGAATGAGATGTATGCATGATACAAATACGTGAAATCGATCACCTGGTGCTGCGCGTCGTCGAACTGGCGCGGATGATGGACTTTTACTGCGGCGCGCTCGGCTGCACGGTCGAGCGCAGGCAGGATGAAATCGGCCTGGTGCAATTGCGCGCCGGCAGCAGCCTGATCGACCTGGTGCCGGTGGATGGCAAGCTGGGCCGCGTGGGCGGGGCGGCGCCGGGCGCCGAAGGGCGCAATATGGACCATTTCTGCCTGCGGGTGGAGCCCTTCGACGAGCCGGCCATCCGCGCGCATCTGCTGGCGCACGGGGTGACGGCTGGGCAAGTGGAATCGCGCTACGGCGCGGAAGGAGAGGGGCCGTCCATCTATCTGACCGACCCGGAGGGCAATGTTGTTGAGTTGAAAGGTGCACCCAATCAACTGTGACGACGGGTTTTTATCTTCGGGGATACAATATGTTACGTTTCCCTGGAGATGCCACGTATGTATCAGCAGTTTGCCGCCGCCATATTGCTTATTCCACTGTTGTGGGGCTGCGGCCGCGCGCCAGCCGCGGCCGATGTTCCAATGAAATCCGCTACTTATTACGAAAATCACCTGCAGGAGGCCGCGCTGGTGGCTAGCCGTTGTCACGTGCTTAATGAACAGCAACAGCGCAAGCTCAGCGGGCGCGACTATCAGGAATGGCGCATTTCAAACGAATGGGCCAATTGTCATACCGCGATATCGGTGACGGACGCGGCCGCGTTGCGCGATTCGCTGCTCAAACCGCCGGCGTCGCACGGGGCGAACACGGCGCTATCGCCGTAGGCTGCCTGCGCGGCGGCGGCCAGGCGGGTCGGACAGCACCCGCACGATGACGCTGAATGGAATGTTCCTGCGCACTAAAAATTCCGACGCGAACGCCCGTCCACGGCTTTGCAGCAGGTTGACGCCCAATTCCACCACTTTCGATGTTTCCAAATCCGGTCGCGACGACCGATCTTCCGTAATCATAATGCCACCTCTCCATTTTCTGGCAAGGTAGCATAGGGAAGGAACATTGTGCAGCGGAAACGATCTAATCGTGCTCGGCTATCTTTTGCGGCAGAGTCGCGTCAAGCGGCCTTGAAAACCGCCTTCATTTGCTTCTTCATGCGCACCGCCGCCCAGAAGATGCCCAGCCAGTCGCGCTTGGTGAGCTTGGGGCGGTGCAGGAAAACGTCGTATTCGGCCGCCTCGATCGCGTCCAGGATGCGCAGGCCGCCTTGCACCACCATGCGCAGCTCGAAACCTATGCGTCCGTTCAGGCGCAGGGCCAGTGGGGCGCCGCTCAGCATCAGCGCACGGGCGCGGTCCACTTCAAACTTCATCATGGAGCGCCAGCGGGGGCGGGCGCTGGCGTGGTCGAGCGCCGCCGGCGAGATCGCGTAGCGGCTCAGATCCTCCAATGGGATGTAGATACGTTCCTTATGGATGTCGATCGCCACATCTTGCAGGAAGTTGATCAGCTGTAACGCGGTGCAGATGGCGTCGGAATCGCGGATATTTTCCTCGTCGGCCTGGCCGTACAGGTGCAGCATCAGGAAGCCGACCGGATTGGCAGAGCGGGCGCAATAGTCCAGCAGCGCATCGTAGGTGGCGTAGCGGCTCACCAACACGTCTTGCTTGAAGGCCGACAGCAGGTCGAACAGCGGCTTGAGCGGCAGCTCGTACTGGCGCACCACCTGCGCCAGCCGCTCGAACATCGGATCGTGCGGGGTGGCGCCGGCCTCGATCTGGGTCAGCGCGGCTTCGTAGGCGTTCAGCGCGGCAAGCCGCTGCTCGGGCGCGGCGTCCCCTTCGTCGGCCAGGTCGTCGGCGCTGCGGGCAAAGGCATAGATCGCTTCCACCGCCGGCCGCAAGCGGCTCGGCAGTAGAAAAGATGCAACAGGGAAATTCTCGTAGTGATCTACCGGCATAAAACTGGCCCAAAAGCAAAAAATAAAGTTAATGACGCGAAAGTCATTTGCAAACACACGAGGTCGGCATATAATAAATTAACGGAAAGTCATTAATTTCCGAGCCGTAATAGTAGTGCCATCTACACTCCAGAGCAAGCTAAAGGAATACACCGTGGTCGCCTTTGAAAAACAGCGTCAGATTTCACCCCTCCTTATTACCGTGCTGGCGGCCGCCGTGCTGGCCGGTTGCTCCAAGCCCGCCGAGAAAACCGAAGACATCCGCCCCGTGCGCGCCATGGTGCTGGCCAGCAGCGACATCGACGTCAACGCCGAGTTTTCCGGCGAGGTGCGCGCCCGCGTGGAATCGCGGCTGGGCTTCCGCGTCGGCGGCAAGATCGTCAGCCGCAAGGTCGATGTCGGTACGCTGGTCAAGCACGGCCAAGTGCTGATGCAGCTGGACCCGCAGGACTTGCAGCTGTCGCAGGCCCAGGCGCTGGCCGGCCTGCGCGCCGCCGAGACCAACCGCGACCTGGCCAAGGCCGAGCTAAAGCGTTATCAGGAACTGCGCAACAAGAACTTCGTCAGCCAGGCCGTGCTGGACGCCAAGGATTCCACCTACAAGGCAGCGCAAGCCAATGTGGACGCCACGCAGGCTGCCTATCGCGGGCAGTCCAACCAGGCGGCCTATGCCAGTCTAGTGTCCGATGTTGACGGCGTTGTGACAGCGGTGGATGCCGAAGTCGGCCAGGTGGTGCAGCCGGGCACGCCCGTGGTGCGCGTGGCCAAGCAGGGCGAGAAGGAGATCGTCATCGGCCTGCCGGAAGACAAGGTCGAGACCCTGCGCCGCGTGCCGGACGTGCAGGTGCGCCTGTGGGCCGACCCAAGCAACGTGGTGGCGGGCAAGATCCGCGAGATCTCACCGGTGGCCGATCCGTCGACCCGCACCTACACCGTCAAGGTGGTGATTCCGGACTCGCTGTCCGAAGCCAAGCTGGGCATGACTGCCGTGGTGCAGTTCGCCTCCAAGACGGCCAAGCCGCAGATCAAGGTGCCGTTGACGGCGCTGTACTATGAAAAATCCGCTTCGTCGGTGTGGGTGGTGGAGGGCGGCGTCGTCAAGCTGGTGCCGGTCACCATTGACGGCGCGGCCGGCAACGAGATCGTGCTGGCGGGCGGCGTCAAGCCGGGCCAGACGGTGGTGACGGCGGGCGTCAACCTGCTCAAGCCGGGCCAGAAGGTCAAGATCCTCGGTAACGATCTGCCGGCCGCCGCGCCTGCTGTTGCGCCTGCGGTCGCGGAGACCGTCAAATGAAGGGGGGCTTCAACCTTTCACGCTGGGCGCTTGAACACATCCCGCTGACGCGCTACCTGATCGCCGTGCTGCTGATAGGCGGCATGCTGAGCTATTCCAACCTCGGCCAGGACGAGGATCCGCCATTCACCTTCCGCGCGATGGTGGTGCGGGCCAACTGGCCGGGCGCGACCTCGCTGCAGATGGCCGAGCAGGTCACCGACAAGCTGGAGAAGAAGCTGCAGGAGACGCCGGACATCGACGAGATCAGCAGCTACTCCAAGCCGGGCGAGACCACCATCATCCTCAAGCTGCGCGAATCGGCGCCGCCCAAGGAAGTGGCGCAGTCCTGGTACCAGGTGCGCAAGAAGATCGGCGACATCCGCGGCACCTTGCCGCCGGGCGTGCAGGGGCCGTTCTTCAACGATGAATTCGGCGATACCTACGGTTCGATCTTCGCGCTGTCCGGCGACGGCTTCACCTATGCCGAGATGAAGGACTATGCCGATTTCGTCCGCCAGCAGCTGCTGGGCGTGCCGCTGGTGTCCAAGGTCGAGCTGTTCGGCGTGCAGGACGAGAAGATCAACATCGAGTTCTCGCACAAGAAGTTCGCGCAACTGGGCATCCCGATCGAGGCCATCGCCAACCAGATCGCCACCCAGAACACGGTGGAGGCGACCGGCGTGCTGGTCACCCCGACCGACAACCTGCAGGTGCGCGTGACCGGCGCGCTCAAGACCGTCAAGGATCTTGAGGAGCTGGAGCTGCGCGCCAACGGCACCACCTTCCGCCTGGGCGACTTCGCCACCGTCAAGCGCGAGTACCAGGACCCGCCCGGCAACAAGATGCGCTTCAACGGCAAGGAAGTGATCGGCTTGGGCGTGTCGATGGAAAAGGGCGGCAACATCATCCAGCTCGGCAAGAGCATGGAGAAGACCGTCGCCGCGATGAAGGCCAAGCTGCCGGTCGGTATCGAGCTGGAGCGCGTGTCGGACCAGCCCGAGGCCGTCAAGGCGTCTGTGGGCGAGTTCGTGCACACGCTGATCGAAGCGGTGCTGATCGTGCTGGCCGTCAGCTTCGTCGCGCTGGGCATGCACAGCAAGCCCAAGCTGCGGCTGGACGTGCGTCCTGGCCTGGTGGTGGCGCTGACCATTCCGCTGGTGCTGTCGGTGACCTTCCTGTTCATGCGCATGCTCGACATCGACCTGCACAAGATCTCGCTGGGCGCGCTGATCATCGCACTGGGCTTGCTGGTGGACGACGCCATCATCGCCGTCGAAATGATGGTGCGCAAAATGGAGGAGGGCATGTCGCGCTTCGACGCCGCCACCTTCGCCTACACCTCGACCGCGATCCCGATGCTGACCGGCACGCTGATCACGGTGGCGGGCTTCCTGCCGATCGGCCTGGCCAAGTCGGCGGCCGGCGAGTACACGTTCTCGCTGTTCTCGGTCAACGCGCTGGCGCTGGTGATTTCGTGGGTGGTGGCCGTGGTGTTCACGCCGTACATCGGCTACGTGCTGCTGAAGGTGAAGCCGCACGCCGAGGGCGGCAGTGAACATGACCTGTTCGACACGCCGGGCTTCCGCAAGTTCCGCGCGGTGGTCAACTGGTGCGTCGAATATCGCAAGACCACCATCGCGGCCACGCTGCTGATCTTCGCGCTGGGCGTGTACGGCTTCAAGTTCATCGAGAAGCAGTTCTTTCCGGACTCCAGCCGTCCCGAACTGATGGTCGAGCTGTGGACGCCGGAAGGCACCACCTTCAGCGCCAATGAGGCGCAGGTGAAGAAGTTCGAGGCATTCATCCGCAAGCAGGAGGGCGTGGTTAGCGTAACCAGCTACGTCGGCACCGGCAGCCCGCGTTTCTACCTGCCGCTGGACCAGATCTTTCCGCAGACGAACGTGTCGCAGATCGTCGTGCTGCCGAAGGACCTGCATGCGCGCTCGGCGTTGCGCGACAAGATCGTCGACGTCTTCAAGCATGACTTCCCTGAAGTGCGCGGCCGCGTCAAGCTGCTGCCGAACGGGCCGCCGGTGCCGTATCCGGTACAGTTCCGCGTGACCGGCGGCGAAGTGGACAAGGTGCGCGCCATCGCCGACCAGGTGAAGGACATCATGCGCGCCAATCCGAACACGCTGGGCGTCAACGACAACTGGAATGAATCGATCAAGGTGCTGCGCCTCGACCTGGACCAGGACAAGATGCGCGCGCTGGGCGTGACTTCGCAAACCGTGATGCGGGCGGCGAACACCATCCTGTCGGGCACCACCATCGGCCAGTTCCGCGAGGACATCAAGCTGATCGACATCCAGATTCGCCAGCCTATCGAGGAGCGCAACACGATCTCGATCCTGAACGACACCAACATTCCGACCGCCAGCGGCAAGTCGGTGCCGATCAGCCAGCTGGCGCGAGCGCACTTCGTGTGGGAGCCGGGCGTGGTGTGGCGGGAAGGGCGCGAATGGGCGATCACCGTGCAGTCCGACGTGGCCGACAACATCCAGGGCCCGACCGTGTCCGGCCAGATCGAGCCCAAGCTCAAGCAGCTGCGCGACAACCTGCCGGCCGGCTACGCCATCACCGTCAAGGGTGCGGCGGCGGACAGCGGTTCGGCCGAGGCGTCGATCGCGGCCAACCTGCCGCTGGCGATCTTCATCATCTTCACGCTGCTGATGCTGCAGCTGCACAGCTTCTCGCGGGCGCTGCTGGTGTTCCTGACCGGCCCGCTGGGCGTGGCGGGGGCGGCAATGGCCTTGCTGGTGCTGGGCCGTCCGCTGGGCTTTGTGGCCAACCTGGGCATCATCGCGCTGTTCGGCATGATCATCCGTAACTCGGTGATCCTGGTCGACCAGATCGAGCAGGACATCAAGGCCGGCCACGATCCGTGGACCGCGATCGTCGAGTCGGCGGTGCGGCGCTGCCGTCCGATCATCCTGACGGCCGCCGCGGCGGCGCTGGCGATGATTCCGTTGTCGCGCTCGGTATTCTGGGGTCCGATGGCGGTGGCGATTATGGGCGGCCTGATATTGGCCACGGCGCTGACTTTATTATTCTTGCCAGCACTGTATGCGGCATGGTTTAGAGTGAAAAAGCCGGTGAAATAAGGAAAAAACAGCGGAATGTTGGCGACATATTAAAAATCGTCACATTTCGCTGAAAAACCCGTTAGAATACCGCGTTGAAGTTGAAAGCTCCTGCGGACTCCAGCGGGAATAGGGCGACCGTTTTCACTTACGGGTCGCCCTTTGCTTTTGTGCAAACATGCCGCGAGGATGGCGAAATTGGTAGACGCACCAGGTTTAGGTCCTGACGCCAGCAATGGTGTGGGGGTTCGAGTCCCCCTCCTCGCACCAACTGTATTACTATTTTTTTGGACGATTTTTACATGGCAACTGCAGTCGAAACCTTAGGCAAACTCGAACGTCGTATCACGATCTCCTTCCCGCTGACCGAGGTCCGCGCTGAAGTTGAGAAGCGCCTGAAAGTGCAAGCCAAAACGGCTAAGGCACCAGGCTTCCGTCCGGGTAAAGTTCCTCTGAAAATGGTCGCAGCACAATACGGTTATCAGATCGAGACCGAAGTGCTGAACGATAAAGTTGGCCGCGCTTTCAACGACGCCGCCAATGCAGCCGAGCTGCGCGTAGCGGGCTACCCACGCATCGAGCCTAAGGAAGATTCGCCAGCGGGCGTCCTGACCTTCGACGCGACCTTCGAAATCTACCCGGAAGTGGTCGTTGGCGACCTGTCGACCGTGGAAATCGAAACCGTCAAGGCTGACGTGTCGGAAACCGAAATCGACAAAACCATTGAAATCCTGCGCAAACAGCGCGTGCACTTCCACACCAAGGGCGAAGCTGGCGAACACGGCGACGGCGGCGAAGCTGTCGCAGCCAATGGCGACCGCGTGACCGTGGACTTCGTCGGCTCGATCGACGGCGTTGAATTCCCAGGCGGCAAAGCTGAAGACTACGCTTTCGTGCTGGGCGAAGGCCGCATGCTGCCAGAATTCGAAGCCGCCACCGTCGGCCTGAAAGTCGGCGAATCCAAGACCTTCCCACTGGCCTTCCCAGAGGACTACCATGGCAAGGACGTTGCCGGCAAAACCGCATCGTTCACCATCACCCTGAAGAAGCTGGAATGGGCGCACCTGCCGGAAGTCGACGCTGAGTTCGCCAAATCGCTGGGCGTGGCCGATGGCGACGTCGCCAAAATGCGCGAAGACATCAAAGTCAACCTGGAACGCGAAGTTGCCGGCCGTGTCAAAGCCCGCAACAAGGAAGCCGTGATGGAAGCGCTGGTGAAAACCGCGACCCTGGACGTGCCACAAGCCCTGATCGCCCAAGACACCGAGCGCCTGGCCGAAATGACCCGTCAAGACATGGCTCAGCGCGGCATGAACGTCAAGGACATCCCGTTCCCACCAGAACTGTTCGCGGAAAAAGCCGAGCGTCGCGTACGCCTGGGCCTGATCCTGTCGCAACTGGTCGGCGAGAACAAGCTGCAAGCCCAGCCTGAACAGGTCAAAGCGCAAGTCGAAGACTTCGCCCAGAGCTACGAAGACCCACGCGAAGTGCTGAAGTACTACTACAGCGACCGTCGCCGCCTGGCTGAAGTCGAAGCCCTTGTATTGGAAGAAAACGTCGTTAACTACGTCCTGGGCCTGTCGAAAACGTCGTCCAAGGTTGTGGCCTTCGACGAACTGATGGGAAGCAACGCACAAGCGTAATTCAGCACGGGCCGGATGATGTAATATAAAGCTTCCGGCCTATAGCTGCTTCACAAGGAAATGGAATGACTGGTATGAACCGTAACCCGGCGCTGGACACTGAAATGCTCGGCCTGGTGCCGATGGTGGTCGAACAGAGCGGCCGCGGCGAGCGCTCCTATGATATCTACTCGCGCCTGCTGAAGGAGCGCGTGATCTTCATGGTCGGCCCCGTCAACGACCAGATGGCGAACTTGATCGTCGCCCAGTTGCTGTTCCTCGAAAGCGAAAATCCGGACAAGGATATCTCGCTGTACATCAACTCCCCAGGCGGTTCGGTCTCGGCCGGTCTGGCGATCTTCGATACGATGCAGTTCATCAAGCCCGACGTTTCGACGTTGTGCACCGGCATGGCCGCCTCCATGGGCGCCTTCCTGCTGGCGGCCGGTGCCAAGGGCAAGCGCTTCTCGCTGCCGAACTCGCGCATCATGATTCACCAGCCGTCCGGCGGCTCGCAGGGCATGGCTTCGGACATCGAAATCCAGGCCAAGGAAATCCTGTACCTGCGCCACCGTCTGAATTCGATCATGGCTGAACGCACGGGTCAAACCGTGGAGCAGATCGCCAAAGACACGGATCGTGATCGTTTCATGTCGGCGGAAGAGGCGGTAGAGTACGGTTTGATCGACAAAATGTTGTCCAACCGGGCTTGATGCTTCCTTCGCAGCATTGCTAAAAGAACGCCCGGGCGATTAATCGTTCGGGCGTTTCGTTTTTATTTCGGGTAGCATGTAGTCGTCGGCGGACTTTTCCAGACTTCACTTATGCTACCTGGCAAGAGCAACGCCATTCTGTAACCCAAAGAAAACTGCCCCATGTCAGACAAAAAATCCTCCAGCGGCGAAAAATTACTGTACTGCTCGTTTTGCGGCAAGAGCCAGCACGAGGTAAAGAAACTTATCGCCGGCCCATCGGTCTTCATCTGCGACGAGTGCATCGACTTGTGCAATGACATCATTCGCGATGAAACCTCGGCCATCGAGTCGGTCACGGGCGCCAAGTCGGACCTGCCGACCCCGCATGAAATCAAGGACTTGCTGGACCAGTACGTCATTGGCCAGCAAACGGCCAAGCGCATCCTGTCGGTGGCGGTGTACAACCACTACAAGCGCCTCAAGCACCTGGGCAAGAAAGACGACATCGAACTGGCCAAGAGCAACATCTTGCTGGTCGGTCCTACCGGCTCGGGCAAGACCCTGCTGGCCCAGACCCTGGCCCGCATGCTGAACGTGCCATTCGTCATCGCCGACGCCACCACGCTGACCGAAGCGGGCTATGTGGGCGAGGACGTCGAGAATATCATCCAAAAACTGTTGCAAAGCTGCAACTACGATGTTGAGAAAGCGCAACGCGGCATCGTGTACATCGACGAGATCGACAAGATCTCGCGCAAGTCGGACAACCCATCGATCACCCGCGACGTGTCGGGCGAGGGCGTGCAGCAGGCGCTGTTGAAACTGATCGAGGGCACGATGGCGTCGGTGCCACCGCAAGGCGGCCGCAAGCATCCTAACCAGGACTTCGTGCAGATCGACACCACCAACATCATGTTCATTTGCGGCGGCGCGTTTGACGGCCTGGCCAAGGTGATTTCCAACCGTTCGGAAAAATCCGGCATCGGTTTCTCGGCCAGCGTGAAGAGCAAGAAGGAGCGCAGCGCCAGCGACGTGCTGCTGGAAGCGGAACCGGAAGACCTGATCAAGTTCGGCCTGATTCCCGAGCTGGTGGGCCGCCTGCCGGTGGTCGCCACGTTGTCGGAACTGACCGAGGAAGCGCTGATCCAGATCCTGGTCGAGCCGAAGAACGCACTGGTCAAACAGTACGCCAAGCTGCTGGACATGGAAGGCGCCGAGCTGGAAATCCGTCCTGCCGCCCTGCACGCCATCGCCAAGAAGGCGCTGGCCCGCAAGACCGGCGCGCGCGGCCTGCGCTCGATCCTGGAACACGCGCTGCTCGATACGATGTACGAGCTGCCGAACGAAACCAATGTCACCAAAGTGGTCATTGATGAAAACACGATCACCAGCGGCGCCAAACCTTTATTGATCTACCAAGACCAGGCCAAGGCATCTGGTGAGAATTGAATAACTTGTGCACACTAACCCCACTCAGCAGCAAAATTCATTTCGCATCCGTGGGGCAAGGCGGTACAATTTAAATCAATAAAAGAATGCAGGCTTCATTCGGAAAGCCACACGTGACAGCAGCGTTTGTCACGCGTGGCTTTTTTATTTGACGCGTTTTTTTAGAACATGACTAGCTACTTTGAAATTAACCTTTTTTAAAGGGATTATTTCTTGCAGGTCGGTCTTGTGATTCGGCAAAACAGCGCCCACATCATAATCACGCTTTCACATAAGGTACGCCATGACAACTTCCAAATTAACTGAGCAAACTCAACTGCCGTTATTGCCGCTGCGGGATGTTGTAGTTTTCCCGCATATGGTGATACCGCTGTTCGTAGGCCGCCCAAAATCGATCAAGGCGCTGGAAGCCGCTATGGAGCAGGGCAAGAGCATCATGCTTGCCGCGCAAAAAGCCGCTGCCAAGGACGAACCTTCTGCTTCCGATATCTACGAGATCGGCTGCGTGGCCAATATTCTGCAGATGCTGAAACTACCCGACGGCACCGTCAAGGTGCTGGTCGAGGGTGCTCAGCGCGCACGCATCAACCGCATCACCGATGCGCCGACGCACTTCATCGCCGATCTGACGCCGCTCGATTCCGAGCTGGGCGACGATTCGGAGATCGAAGCGATGCGCCGCGCCATCGTTCAGCAGTTCGACCAGTACGTCAAGCTGAACAAAAAAATCCCACCTGAGATCCTCGCCTCGCTGTCGGGCATCGACGACGCCGGCCGCCTGGCCGACACCGTCGCCGCGCACCTGCCGCTAAAGCTCGAGCAGAAACAGGTGATCCTGGAAATCTTCAGCGTGGCCAAACGCCTGGAGCACCTGCTGGGCCAGCTGGAAGGCGAACTCGACATTCTGCAAGTCGAGAAGCGCATCCGTGGCCGCGTCAAGCGCCAGATGGAAAAGTCGCAGCGCGAGTACTACCTGAACGAACAGGTCAAGGCCATCCAGAAGGAACTGGGCGAGGGCGAGGACGGCGCCGATCTGGACGAGCTGGAGAAAAAAGTCGCGCTGGCCAAGATGCCGAAAGAGGCATTGGACAAGGCCACCGCCGAGCTGAAAAAACTCAAGCTGATGTCGCCGATGTCGGCCGAAGCCACCGTCGTGCGCAACTACATCGACACGCTGGTCAGCCTGCCTTGGAAGAAGAAATCCAAGGTCAACAACGACCTGTCGAACGCCGAGAAAGTGCTGGAAGGCGATCACTACGGCCTGGACAAGGTTAAGGAACGCATCCTGGAATACCTCGCGGTGCAACAACGCGTCGACAAGCTGAAAGCGCCGATCCTGTGCTTCGTCGGTCCTCCAGGCGTCGGTAAGACCTCGCTGGGCCAGTCCATCGCCCGCGCCACGAACCGCAAGTTCGTGCGCATGGCGCTGGGCGGCGTGCGCGACGAGGCCGAGATCCGCGGCCACCGCCGTACCTACATCGGCTCGATGCCGGGCAAGGTGCTGCAGTCGCTGGCCAAGGTCGGCGTGCGCAATCCGCTGTTCCTGCTGGACGAGATCGACAAGATGGGCGCGGACTTCCGCGGCGATCCGTCGTCGGCCCTGCTGGAGGTGCTGGATCCTGAGCAGAACCACACGTTCTCGGACCACTACATCGAGGTGGACTTCGACTTGTCCGACGTGATGTTCGTGGCGACGTCGAACTCGTACAACATCCCGCCGGCGCTGCTGGACCGCATGGAAGTCATCCGCCTGTCCGGCTACACGGAAGACGAGAAGACCAGCATCGCCCA
Organism: Duganella caerulea; assembly: GCF_040362985.1. Lineage (NCBI taxonomy): Bacteria > Pseudomonadati > Pseudomonadota > Betaproteobacteria > Burkholderiales > Oxalobacteraceae > Duganella > Duganella caerulea. The sequence continues at coordinate 134,563 of NZ_BPWJ01000001.1, forward strand.
GCGCTACCTGCTGCCTAAACAGATCAAGAACAACGGTCTGAAGGAAGAGGAAATCTCGGTGGCCGAGTCGGCGCTGCGCGACATCATCCGCTACTACACCCGTGAAGCCGGTGTGCGCTCGCTGGAACGCGAAGTGTCCAAGATCTGCCGCAAGGTCGTGAAGATGCTGTTGCTGAAGAAGACGGAGAAGAAAGTCGCCGTCACCAGCAAGAACCTGGACAAGTTCCTGGGTGTGCGCCGCTACGACTTCGGCGTGGCCGAGAAGGAAAACCAGATCGGCCAGGTCGTGGGTCTGGCATGGACCGAGGTGGGCGGCGATCTGCTGACCATCGAAGCCGTGCAGATGCCGGGCAAGGGCGGGGTGATCCGCACCGGCACGCTGGGCGACGTGATGAAGGAATCGATCGAGGCAGCCCGCACCGTGGTGCGCAGCCGCGCCAATCGCCTGGGCATCAAGAACGAAGTGTTTGAGAAGAGCGACATCCACATCCACGTGCCAGAAGGCGCGACGCCGAAAGACGGTCCTTCGGCTGGCGCGGCGATGACGGTGGCGATGGTGTCGGTATTCACGGGCATTCCGGTCCGCGCCGATGTGGCGATGACGGGCGAGATCACGCTGCGTGGCGAAGTGTTGCCGATCGGCGGCCTGAAAGAGAAGCTGCTGGCGGCCCAGCGCGGTGGCATCAAGACTGTGCTGATCCCCGAGCAGAACGTCAAGGACCTGGCCGACATCCCGGACAATGTCAAGAACAAACTGGAAATCGTGCCGGTGCGTTGGATCGACAAAGTGCTGGAAATCGCGCTGGAACGCATGCCGGAAGCGTTGACCGAGACCGCCCCGGTGGAAGCCGTGGCAGCCGCGGCCGCCAAGGTGGACGGCCAAACGGAAGTGGTAAAACATTAACTTTTACTAGAGTTTAGTAACGGTGAATGCAAAAACAGGCGCTTTTATAGCGCCTGTTTGTTATTTCACCCCGATTTTCTATGGTGCAGCGCTTGACACAGGGGCGGGCTGGCTTGTTTAATACGGCCTGAGATTTTTCTCGGCCTGGAGAACGGTATTCAAATACCGCTATCTACCGGCTAAAACGATATAACCTTTGTGACGGGGAATTGCTTTGAATAAGACTGAATTGATCGACCATATTGCTACCACCGCTGATATCTCGAAAGCGGCTGCTGCACGCGCACTCGACGCGGTGATCGACGGTGTAACCACCACCCTGCAAAAGAACGACAGCGTCACCCTGGTCGGCTTTGGTACCTTCTCCGTGAGCGAACGCGCTGCCCGTACCGGCCGCAATCCGCGCACCAAAGAAGAGATCATCATCGACGCAGCGAAAGTTCCTAAATTTAAAGCTGGTAAAGCTTTGAAAGATGCTGTAAACTAACGGACTTCAGTGAGCAGCAAGCGGTAAAGTTGCTCACGAAACGCAAAACGGGCGGTTAGCTCAGTTGGTAGAGCGGAGCCCTTACAAGGCTTAGGTCGGGAGTTCGAGCCTCTCACCGCCCACCAGTTTTGCAGCAGCAAGGTAGTACCCAGTGTTTTGTTGGAGCGGTAGTTCAGTTGGTTAGAATACCGGCCTGTCACGCCGGGGGTCGCGGGTTCGAGTCCCGTCCGCTCCGCCAACAAAATGCTAAATTGAGTAAGACCAAGGAGCGGTAGTTCAGTTGGTTAGAATACCGGCCTGTCACGCCGGGGGTCGCGGGTTCGAGTCCCGTCCGCTCCGCCAAGAACAAGATACCCCGCAGCTATTATTAGCTGCGGGGTTTTTCTTTTTCCGCCGTATTAAATTGGGGTCAAGTCTGACATTCGGACACGAGCTCAACCGTATATATGCGTTACGGTTGAGCTCGTGTCCGAATGTCAGACTTGACCCCATTTTGTTTTTGGTTGAGCTCGTGTCCGAATGCCAGACTTGACCCCATTTTGTTTTAATGGCGCGTGGGCGCGGACATTATCGCGTTCGGAAACTAATATTTTCTAATGGCATCGTTCGGCTGGGTGCGCCGGTGTCTGCTGCGCCGCACCACGCGTGCGCTGGTGGCGATTTTGTTGCCCGGCCTGGTGGCGTGACTGTTTTGCCAAGGATTTACTCTTGCTATAGAGGGGGGCTCTCTGTAAAATCCCGCAACCGGAATCTTGTATGTGCAAGTTCCACTCAATCCGAATTGGCAGACCATGTTTGAATTTATTCGTACCCATCAACGTTTGATGCAGATACTCCTGGCGATTATTATCGTCCCGTCGTTCGCCTTCGTTGGTATCGGCAGTTACAAGAGCTTCGGCGATGACGCCAATACGATCGCCAAAATCGACGGCAAACCGCTGACCCAGCAAGAGTTCGATAACGCGGTCCGCACTCAGCTGGACAGCTATCGCCAGCGCCTGGGCGCGCAGTTCGACCAGAAGATGTTCGATACCCCGGAATTCAAGCAGAATATCCTTGACCAGCTGGTCGCCGAGCGCGCCGTGGCTGCCGAGGTGAACCATGCGCACCTGAGCGTCAGCGATGCCCAGCTGCAAAAAGTCATCAAGGAACAATTTGGCGGCGAGGGCGCGTTCGATATGGAGCGCTACAAAGCCATCCTGGCCGCGCAAGGCATGACGCCGCTCATGTTCGATCAGCGCATGCGCCGCGACATGACCTTGCAGCAGTTGGGCAACGCGATCCAGTCCACCGGCTTCGCACCGCGCGCCGTGGCCAAGAGCCTGTCCGACATCGGCGCGCAGGAACGCGAGGTGCAGGAACTGCTGCTGCCGGTCGCCGATTTCGTGCCGCAAGTGAAGATCACCGACGACATGGTCAAGGCTTACTACGACAAGAACAGCAAGTTCTTCGAAGTTCCGGAGCAGGCCAAGATCGAATACGTGGTCTTCAACAGCGACGCCGTCATGAACCAGGTCACCGTGACCGACGCCGAGGTGGCCGCGTACTACGCCGCCAACCAGCCAGCTTTCGCCACGCCGGAAACCCGCCGCGCCGCACACATCCAGGTCGCACTGAAGAAGGGCGCCAGCGCCGCCGAAGTGGCCGCCGCCAAGGCCAAGGCCGACGCCATCGTTGCCGAACTGCGCAAAAATCCAGGCGACTTTGCCAAGGTCGCCAAGGCCAAATCGGACGATCCTGTGTCGGGCGAGCAGGGTGGTGATCTGGGCGTCGTCAGCAAGGGTTCGCTGCCGGCCGCTTCGGTTGAAGCCGCTGTCATGAAACTCAAGCAGGGCGAGATCAGCGATCCGGTGCAGTCGGACTTCGGCTTCCACATCCTGACCGTGACCGAGCTCAAGCCGTCCGTCGTCAAGCCGCTGGACGCGGTCAAGACCGAAGTGGCCGAGGCGCTGAAAAAGCAAAAGGCCGCCAAGAAGTATTCGGAAATGGCTGAAGCCTTCACCAATACCGTCTACGAGCAGTCGGACAGCCTGAAGCCGGTCGCCGACAAGCTGGGCCTGAAGATCGAAACCGCCGCCAACGTCTCGCGCACGCCGTCGCCGATGGCCGGCCAGGCGCCGTATAACAACGCCAAGTTCCTGGCCGCGCTGTTCTCCAACGAGTCGATCAGCAGCAAGCGCAATACCGAAGCGGTCGAAACCGCGCCGAGCACGCTGGTCGCCGGCCGCATCGTCGAGTTCAAGCCTGCGACCAAGCGTCCGCTGGCTGAAGTCGATGCCGCCATCCGCCAGCGCGTCACGATGGAAGAGGCCGCCAAGTTGGCCGCCAAGGCCGGCGCAGAGAAACTGGCTGCGTTCAAGAAATCCGGTGACGCCACCGGCTTCGGCGCCGCCAAGCTGGTGTCGCGTTCCAAGCCGGAAGGCGTGAACGGTCTGGCGATGCAGGAAATCATGAAGGCCGATACCACCAAGCTGCCCGCCTACGTTGGCGTGGACGTGCCTGGCATGGGCTATGGCGTCTACCGCATTGGCAAGGTGCAGCAGCCTGCGGTGCAGGATGAGGCACGCCGCAAATCGGAAGCCGAACAGATCAACAGCATCGTGGCTCAGCAAGAGATGTATGACTACATCGAACTGCTGAAACAAAAGGCCAAGGTCAAGATCCTGAAGCCCATCGCAAAAACCACAGTTGTAGAAGTAAAGTAAGTTGATTTTCCGGGAAGCGCTCCGCGCTTCCCGGTGCAGTACTCCCCGCCGTTGCGGCGCGTCCGCCCCACCTCCCAGCATTTTCCCTTCCGCCTTCCCGCCTTCGATATCGCAAGTTAGTTGTTTAATTTGAATAATTAATTGACATCTAAATTGGGCTGATGTAACGTTAAATGGCGCATTGGCTCCTCAGGCGCATTCGGTTTCCACTTTTTTTCTCGGGAAAATTATGAAACTAAAATCTCTCTTAATCGGGACTGTGCTGGCGGCCACCTCGATCACAAGCTACGCCGCCGGCGACAGTTATAGCGTTCCGGTTGTGCTAAACGGCACCCCGACCACCGGCTACAGCGCCCACTTCGGGGTGGACCACTCGGTAATCGGCGCCTTCACCGACGTCTTTACCTTCAGTCCCGCCGTGGGCCCCAGCCTGGTGAATGCCTGGGTGCAGACCTTGAACCTGGGTGGCAACCATAATATCGATTTCTACTCCGCGGACCTGAACGGCCATGCCTTGAGTTTTACCCCGACCGGCGCTGCCGAGTCAGGCATGCTCGACCCGACCTGGATCTCCGGCACGCTGGTGCTGACGGTATATGGCATATCCAATAACGTCTCCGCCAGCTATTCCGGCACGCTGAATGTCGATCCGGTACCTGAGCCTGAAACCTATGTCATGATGCTGGGCGGTTTGGGCATCCTGTCGTATCTCGGACGGCGCCGCAAAAAGAGTTGACGGCCTTTCAGCACCTTAAGCTGTGGCAGAAAAAAAGCCCCGACAACCGGACACCGGTTCTCGGGGCTTGTTGCTGGTGCGGCGCTGACTCAGGCCGGTATGGCCATCAGGCTCAAGGCGGCAGTCTGGAAGGCGGCGTTGTCGATGTCCGCCAGTTCCAGCGGCATGGCCTGGCCATATTTGACGAAATTGCGGTCGATCGAGCGCAGGTACGCCGGATCATAGTGATCGGCCAGCAGCTCCTCCACCAGCGCCGGCATCGCCCCGGCCACCGCCATGGCTTGCCAGCGGCCGATCTTCTCGCGCCCGTGCAGCGCCGTCAGGAACTCCAGTTGCTCGTTGAGGGAGGCCGGGCTGTCGGTGAAATGCGCGTAATCCTCCATCAGCAGGCGCACGCGGTTGGCGCGCGACAGCGTCAGCGCGACGCAGTCGGAGGCGCGCATGGCGTCCATCAGCGCCGTCGGCACGCGCAGGTTGCCGACCTTCTTGCTCTCCGATTCCACAAACACCGGAAGCGCGGGGTCGAAGCGGCGCAGGGTATTCCAGATCGCGGTCTCGAAAGCCTTCTGGCTGGGCTGCGGTTGGCTAGGCAGGTTGCCCAGCACCGAACCGCGATGGGCGGCCAGCTGCTCCAGGTCCAGCACTTGCGCGCCGTTCGCGTGCAGCACTTCCAGCAAGCGGCTCTTGCCGCTGCCGGTGGTGCCGCAGATGACCTTGAACTTCAACCCAGGCGGCTGTTCCAGCGCCGCGTTGACGTGGGCGCGGAAGGCCTTGTAGCCGCCGTCCAGCTGCGCCACCGGCCAGCCTATCTTGGCCAGGATGTGCGCCATCGAGCCGCTGCGGTTACCGCCGCGCCAGCAGTAGATCAGGGGCCGCCATTCGCGTGGCTTGTCCAGCCACAGCGCCTCGATGTGGGCGGCGATATTCTTCGCCACCAGCGCGGCGCCGACCTTCTTGGCCTCGAACGAATTGACCTGCTTGTACATCGTGCCGACCTGGATGCGCTGGGCGTCGTCCAGCACCGGCGCGTTGATGGCGCCGGGCAGGTGGTCGAGCGCGTATTCGGCGGGGCTGCGGACGTCGATGATGGCATCGAACTTGTCCAGTTGCTGGAGCGCGTCGTCGAATACTAGGATTTCTGGATACTTCATTTTGCCTTGATGCTTTTCTGTAGAACGGGCCAGATGTTGGCCAGGATGGTCGGATGGGCTTCGGCCAGCGGGTGCAGGCGGTCCGCTTGGAACAGCTGCGGCTTGTCGGCTATCCCGTCGAGCATGAACGGCACCAGCGGCGCCTTGATCTCCTTGCTCAGGGTGCCGTACATGGCGAAGAATTTGTCGGCGTAATCGCGCCCGTAGTTGGGCGGCATGCGCATGCCGATCAACATGACCTTGGCGTCGGCCTTGGCGGCGGCATCGGCCATCGCGCGCAGATTGGTCTCGGCGGCGGCCACCGGCAGGCCGCGCAGGCCGTCGTTGGCACCCAGTTCGATCACCACCAGCGCCGGCTTGTATTTCGCCAGCAGCGCCGGCAAGCGCGTGCGGCCGCCGCTGGTAGTTTCGCCGCTGACGCTGGCGTTGACCACATTGGCCTCGATCTTCTCGCTCTTGAGTTTTTGCTCGGCCAGCGCGACCCAGCCAGCGCCGCGCGCCAGGCCATATTCGGCGGAAAGGCTATCGCCGAGCACCAGCACGGTTTTTGGTGCAGAATAGGCGCTCGCCGCGGCCGATGTCAGCAGCAGCGCGGCCAAGGCCTGAGCCCCCTGTTTTCTTGATAAACCGTATAAAACATTTAACACATTCAGCATGCCTGATTTCCCTAAAGCGTCTTCCCATTTCATGCCGGACGGACCGGGCCTGGCGTCCAGCGCCGCAGCTGTGCCGCTGTACGGCGCGCAGCCCGCCATCGCCGTCAGCGGTCTGGCCAAGCGCGTGGCCGACGCCAGCGGCGAACTGACGATCCTGCACGAGGTGGATTTTACCGTGCAAAAAGCCGAGACGCTCGCCATTGTAGGCGCTTCCGGCTCGGGCAAGTCGACTTTGCTGGGTCTGCTGGCAGGCCTGGACACGCCCAGCGCCGGCCGCGTGATGCTGGATGGCGTCGATATCTACGCGCTGGACGAGGATGGCCGCGCCGCGCTGCGCAAGGAAAAGCTGGGTTTCGTGTTCCAGTCGTTCCAGCTGCTGGCCCACCTGACGGCGCTGGAAAATGTCATGCTGCCGCTGGAGCTGCGCGGCGCCACGCATGCGCGCGAGAAGGCGGAGAGCATGCTGGAGCGGGTGGGGCTGGCCAGCCGCTTGAAGCACTATCCCAAGTACCTGTCCGGCGGCGAGCAGCAGCGCGTGGCGCTGGCACGGGCCTTTGTCCCCGAGCCGCCATTGTTGTTCGCCGACGAGCCGACCGGCAGCCTGGATGCGGCCACCGGCGAGGCGGTCATCAAACTGATGTTCGAACTGAATCGCCAGCACGGCTCAACCCTGGTGCTGGTCACGCACGACCAGGCGATGGCGGCGCGCTGCGCCCGCACCATCACCATCGCGGCGGGGCGGCTGGTTTGATGGGCTAGCGGGCGTGGTGCTGGACCATGCGGTTGAGCGCCACGCGGATCGCAGGTATCAGTTCGCCGGCGGTCAGGCCGATCGGGCCCGTGCCTTCGGTGACCAGCACGTCGGCCGCCATGCCGTGCAGCCAGACGCCGGCCAGCGCGGCCTCCCACAGCGGCCAGCTTTGCGCCAACAGGCCGCCACACAAACCCGACAAGACGTCGCCGGTGCCGGCCGTGGCCAGCGCCGGATTGCCGGTGGTGTTGATGACGGTATCCCCGTTCGGCGCCGCGATCACGGTGCCGGAACCCTTCAGCACCACATAGGCATTCAAGCTGGCCGCCAGCTTGCGGGCGGCGCCGATGCGGTCGGCCTGCACCTCGGCGATGTCGGAGCCCAGCAGCCGCGCCGCCTCCAGCGGATGCGGCGTCAAAATGCTGGAGGCCGGGCGCCGCGCCAGCGCGGTTTGCAGTGCGGGATTGGCGGCCAGCAGATTGAGTGCGTCGGCGTCGGCCAGCAGCACACTGCCGCTCGCGATGGCGCGCTCCAGCAGTTCGCCGGCGCGGCGCGATGCGCCCAGGCCAGGGCCTATCACCAGCGTCGCCGCGCCCAGGTCGAAATCGTTGGCGAGGCGGCACATCAGCTCCGGCTGGCCGCTGTCGCAGGGCAGTGGGTCTTCGACGAACAGCGCGTAGACGCGGCCCGCGCCGCTGTTGAGCGCAGTGCGCGCGGCAAGCAGCGGCGCGCCGCTCATGCCGCGCGCGCCGCCGATCACCGCCACGCTGCCGTAGCTGCCTTTGTGCGTGTTGTGGCGCCGCGCGCGCAGATGGCGCGAGAAGAACTTGACGTCGTTCAGGTGCAGCCGCGCCGGCGCGAAATGGCTGGCGTCGATGTCGAGGCGCGAGACGTCCACCAGACCCGCGTAATCGCGGCCGTCGCAGGTGTGCAGACCGGGCTTGTTGCCGATGAAGGTGATGGTGTGGGTGGCGTGGATCGCCACGCCGTCCGGTCCGACGATGGCGCCGGTGTCGGCATCGAGGCCGCTCGGCAGGTCCAGCGCCAACACCGAGCATTTGAGGCCGTTGACCGCTTCCGCCAGTTCGCGCAGCGCGCCCGCCAGCGGGCGTTGCAGGCCGATGCCGAACAGGCCATCCACCACCAGCGTCCATTCGGTGCCGGCCACCATCGCCAGATCCAGGTCGGCAAAGCGGGCGTCGCTGGTCTGGGCGCGTCGCATGGCGGCCGCGCGCTCCGTGGACGGCGTCGATTGCGGCGGGAAGTGCAGGATCGTCACCTGCGCGCCGGCGTAGGCCAGGTGGGCCGCGGTCTCCAGTGCATCGCCGCCGTTATTGCCGGGGCCCGCCAGTATCAGGACCTTGGCCTTGGAGGTCGAGAAGGGCAGCAGATCCAGCGCGGCATTGGCGCCGGCCTGGCCGGCCCGCTGCATCAGCACGCCGTCGGGTAGCGCGGCGGCTGCGGCGTGTTCGATGGCGCGTATCTCCGCGCTGGAGTAAAGTGGATTCATGGTGCGATTTTAGCATCCAAATTATGTTGTACGGCCGCTATCCCACGCGCGGCCGAGACACTACAATACACGCTTCAGTTATCGTAGCGAGGCTTGCATGGATTGGCAGTTCTGGATAGACCGTGGTGGTACGTTTACCGACATCGTGGCGCGTCCGCCCGATGGGCGCCTGCGTACGCTCAAGCTGCTGTCCGAGAACCCCGAGCAGTACGCCGATGCGGCCATCGCCGGCATACGCCAGCTGATGGGTGTCGCGAAGGGAAAACCGATTCCGGTGGCGCAGATCGGCGCCGTCAAGATGGGCACCACCGTCGCCACCAACGCGCTGTTGGAGCGCAAGGGCGAGCCCACCGCGCTGGCCATCACGCGCGGCTTCCGCGATGCGCTGCGCATCGCTTACCAGAACCGTCCGCGCCTGTTCGACCGCCGCATCCTGCTGCCAGAACTGCTGTACAGCCATGTGATCGAAATCGACGAGCGCATGGGCGCGCATGGCGAGACCGTCGCCGCGCTGGACATGGAGACCGCGCGCGCCGGCCTGGCGGCGGCCTACGACATGGGCCTGCGTTCGCTGGCCATCGTCTTCATGCACGGCTACCGTTATCACGCGCATGAGGTCAAGGTGGCGGAGATGGCGCGGCTGATGGGGTTCACGCAGGTCTCGGTCTCGCACGAAGTCAGCCCGATGATGAAGCTGGTCGCGCGCGGCGACACCACCGTGGTGGACGCCTATCTGTCGCCGATCCTGCGGCGCTACGTCGACCAGGTGGCGAAGGAAATGCCGGGTGTGAACCTGCAGTTCATGCAGTCCAGCGGCGGCCTGACCGACGCGCGTGCCTTCCAGGGCAAGGACAGCATCCTGAGCGGCCCTGCGGGCGGCATCGTCGGCATGGTCCGCGCCAGCAAGCTGGCCGGCTTCGACAAGGTGATCGGCTTCGACATGGGCGGCACGTCGACCGACGTCTCGCATTTTTCCGGCGAGTTTGAACGCGTGTTCGAAACCCAGGTGGCCGGCGTGCGCATGCGCGCGCCGATGATGAGCATCCACACGGTGGCGGCGGGTGGAGGTTCGATCCTGCATTTCGACGGCAGCCGCTATCGCGTGGGCCCGGACAGCGCGGGCGCCAATCCTGGGCCGGCCAGTTATCGACGCGGCGGCCCGCTGGCGGTCACCGACTGCAATGTCATGCTCGGGAAAATCCAGCCCAATCACTTCCCGCAGCTGTTCGGCGCGGAGGGCCGGCAGGCGCTCGACGCGCATACCGTGCGCACCCGCTTCGCCGAACTGGCGGCGCGCATCCAGGCCGCCACCGGCAAGGAGACCACGCCGGAGCAGGTGGCCGAGGGCTTTATCGAAATCGCGGTCGGCAATATGGCCAACGCGATCAAGCAGATCTCCGTGCAGCGCGGGCACGACGTCACCGAGTACGCGCTGACCAGCTTTGGCGGCGCCGGCGGGCAGCATGCCTGCCTGGTAGCCGACGCGCTGGGCATGACGACGGTGTTCGTGCATTCGCTGGCTGGCGTGATGTCGGCCTACGGCATGGGCCTGGCCGACCAGACCGCGATGCGCGAGGCCGCGGTGGAAGCGCGCCTGGGCGCCGATTCGGTGGAAGACCTGGACGCGCGCCTGCATGCGCTGGGCCGCCATGCGCGCGCCGACCTGCATCACCAGGGCGTGGACGACCAGCGCATCGCGATGATACGCCGCGTGCACCTGCGTTACGAAGGCACGGATTCGGCGCTGATCGTCTTGTTCGATACGGTCGATAGCATGAAGGCGCAGTTCGAGGCGGCCTACCGCAAGCGCTATTCCTTCCTGATGCCGTCCAAGGCGCTGATCGTGGAGGCGGTGTCGGTGGAGGCGGTCGGCAAGTCCGACGCGCCGTCCGAAACCGTGGAGCCGGCGCCGCGCCGCGTGTCCGGCCTGATGCCGCATGCGGTGGTGCCGATGTACACCGGCGGCAAATGGCGCCAGACCAATCTGTACCAGCGCGGCGCCACGCGCATCGGCGACATCGTGAAAGGCCCGGCCATCATCGCCGAGGCGAATGCGACCACCATCGTCGAAGCGGGATGGCAGGCGGAGGTGACGCTGAACGACCATCTGGTGCTCAAGCGCGTGGTCGCGCTGCCGGAGCGCCGCGCCATCGGCACCAGCGCCGACCCGGTGATGCTGGAGATCTTCAACAACCTGTTCATGTCGATCGCCGAGCAGATGGGGCTGCGCCTGCAGAACACCGCCTACTCGGTCAACATCAAGGAGCGGCTGGACTTCAGCTGCGCCATTTTCGACGCCGACGGCAACCTGATCGCCAACGCGCCGCACATGCCGGTGCACCTGGGTTCCATGGGCGAGAGCATCAAGACCGTGATGCGTGAGAATGCCGGCCGTATGCACGCCGGCGACGTTTTCATGCTCAACGATCCGTACAACGGCGGCACCCATTTGCCGGATGTGACGGTGATCTCGCCGGTGTTCGACGAGGCGGGCCGGGACATCCTGTTCTACGTCGGCTCGCGCGGCCACCATGCGGACATCGGCGGCACCACGCCGGGTTCGATGCCGCCGGACTCGCGCGTGATCGAGGAAGAGGGCGTGTTAATCAATAACTTCAAGCTGGTGGACGGCGCCGCCGGCGGCCAGCTGCGCGAGGCCGAGACGCGTGCCATGCTGGCAGGCGCGCGCTACCCGGCGCGCAATCCCGACCAGAACATGGCCGACCTGCGGGCGCAAGTGGCGGCCAACCAGAAGGGCGTGGACGAGCTGCGCAAGATGGTGGCGCACTTCGGCCTGGAGGTGGTGCAGGCCTACATGGGCCACGTGCAGGACAACGCCGAGGAATCCGTGCGGCGCGTGATCAGCGCGCTGAAAGACGGCAGCTACACACTGCAACTGGATAACGGCGCGCAGATACAGGTGGCGGTGCGGGTCGATCACGCCAGCCGCAGCGCGGAGATCGACTTCACCGGCACCTCGCCGCAGCTGGAGAATAACTTCAACGCGCCGTCGGCGGTGTGCATGGCGGCCGTGCTGTACGTGTTCCGCACGCTGGTGGACGACGAGATTCCGCTGAACGCCGGCTGCCTGAAACCGCTGAAGGTGCTGATACCGCAAGGCTCCATGCTCAATCCCCACTATCCGGCGTCGGTGGTGTCGGGGAACGTGGAGACGTCCACCTGCATCACCAACGCGCTGTATGGCGCGCTGGGCGTGATGGCCGCGGCGCAGGGCACGATGAACAACTTCACCTTCGGGAACGCCCGCTACCAGTACTACGAGACCATCAGCGGCGGCTCCGGCGCGGGCCCCGGCTTTGACGGTACCAGCGTCGTGCAGACCAATATGACCAATTCGCGCCTGACCGATCCGGAGATCCTGGAGTTCCGCTTTCCTGTGCGCCTGGAGAGCTACGCCATCCGCGAAGGCAGCGGCGGAGCGGGCCAGTGGCATGGCGGGAACGGCGGCGTGCGCAAAGTGCGCTTCCTCGAAGCGATGACCGCCGCCATCCTGTCGAACAACCGCATCCACGCGCCGTTCGGCATGGCCGGCGGTGAGCCGGGCGCGTTGGGGCGCAACACCGTGATGCGGGCCGATGGCCGCGTCGAGGAACTGGCACACATCGGTAAGACCGACATGCAGCCCGGCGATCTGTTCGTGATCGAAACGCCGGGTGGTGGCGGCTACGGCCCACGCGAGGATAAGCAATGACGCAACTGGAGGCGGGTGCTTATTTGCTGCGGCCCTTCGTCGCTGCGGACGCGCCGGCGTTCGCGGCGGCCATTCGCGAGTCGATGTCCAGCGTCGGTAAATGGATGTCGTGGGCGCATGCCGAATACACTGAGGAACAGGCGCTGTCGTGGTTCGCCTTTTGCGACGCCAGCCGCGCCGAGGGCAGCGCCCACGAATTCGGGATCTTCCTGCCGGATGGCGTCTCGCTGGTTGGTGGCGGCGGCTTGAACCAGCTCAATGCGGTCAACAGCTTCTGCAACCTGGGCTACTGGGTGCGGGAGTCGGCGCAGCGGCAGGGCGCCGCGATCGCCGCGACTACCGCGCTGGCCCGCTACGCCTTCCTGCACCTGAATCAGGCGCGGGTGGAGATCGTCATCGCCGCCGGCAATGAGGCCAGCGCCGCCGTGGCGCGCAAGGCGGGCGCCGTGCACGAATGCCTGGCACGCAACCGGCTCAAGCTGCGCGGCGAGTCCGTGGCGGCCCATGTGTTCTCATTGATCCCCGATCAGACTTGTCAATCCACGTTGACAAGTCCGGTTTTGTCAATTAAAGTTGACGCATGACCGATCTCCATCACCTCAAGATTCCCACCGCGCCCGGCGACGCCTTGGCGGCGGTGCTGGCGCTGCGCGAGCTCGCGGACCAGATAGAGCGCAAAGCCGTGCGCAAGGCGCTGGAGGACGGCTGGACCTGGGCCCAGATAGCGGAGGCGCTCGGCGTCTCCCGGCAGGCCGCCCATAAAAAGCACGCGGCGAGTCTGGCGCGCGGCTGAAGCCATCAGGAGGAAAGCACGATGTTCGCGAAGATCAAACAGCGCTGGCAAGACATGCGCACCATTGCCAATTTATCGAACAACGCCGAACGCTGGGCCTTGAAAGCGGGCCAGCAGCACCCTGGCGCGGAGCACTACGCTTTGGCCGCGCTGGACCTGGGCGACGGCTCGGCGCGGCGTGTGTTCCAGCGAGTAGGCGCCGATCCGCAGGCGTATCGCGCGGCGTTGGAGCAGCGGCACGCCGCGGCGCTGTCCTCGCTGGGCCTGGAGGTCGAGGCGGACGACATGGCGCCGCCGCCCGCGACGGCCGGCAAACTGTTCGACGCCCAACCATCTGGCCAAGCACTGATGCAAAGGCTGCGGGATGCGCAACGCCAGCTGCCTGCCGCGTTGTGCGGGGCGCATATCCTGCTTGTGGTGGCGGGCATGCGGCAAAGCGCGGCTGGCCGCGCCTTTGGCGCCATCAACGTCGATCTGCAGGCACTGGGCCGCGCGGCGGAAGAGGAGCTGCGCACCATGGCCGCCTGACGGCCCGCCATCCAATACCATCGGCATCAAAAAACGGTACCGGCGATTCCCGGCTTGTCCAGTACAGGGCGTGGGGCTTAAAGTTTTGGTTCGATGAACAGATGGAAGGGAGAACCCGGTGCGTATGCTACTCAAGCTCCTGCGCGGGCGCAGATCGGCGAATGGCGCGATCCTGTCGGCCTTCCTGCTGTGCGCCCTGTACTTCGTGACCTGGTATCTGATTTCCCACCTGTCGAACTTCCCCGGTTCACTGATCCTGTAACTAAGCGGTCGTCGCGATACCGTACTTGCGCTGGGTGTGCGAATACTGCGCCTGCAGCGCCTCCAGCGAAGGATGGGTCGGATCGATCTTGCGCATGCGCTCCAGCAGATAGGCGCATTGCTCGGCCAACGGCACTTCCCAACCCAGATCGTCCAGCTGCTTGAGTATCGCCGATGTCGCCGCCGGCAGCAGCGACATATTGGCCGGCGCCTTGCGCAGCGCCGCGTTCAGCGTATCGACCGCAGCCCGCAGGTCGCCCTGGCCGCGCTGTTCGGATGCATGGGCAATCAGCTCGTCCACCTGCAGCTTGATTTGTTCGCCCATGCCGGCAGCCAGGTCGTGGCGGCCGGCCTTCTCAAACACCTGCACCGCATCGTCCATCGACACGCCGCTCTCGGTATCGTTCATCAGGTTCAGCATCAGGTCGGAGGCCTGCTGGTCCAGCTTCACATTCAGGCAGCTGTGTACCAAGCCGATTTTGAGGCCGGTCGACAGGCCCCGGCTCGCGCCGACGGCGTTGACGGCGGTGGCCAGTTCCGCCGCCGCGCCGCTGATATTGCCGGTCATTTCCTGCAGCAGGCCGGCCGCGATGGCGCGGCAGGCCTCGACGTTGGCGCTGCCGCGCAACGAACGCTCCATGTCGCGTATCACGCCGCTGGCCTGATGGGCGTCGCCTTTCTTGACCAGCGTCTTGACCAGCTTGACGTGATCCTCGGGGTCGCGGAACTCGGAGTACTTGGCCTTGGCCACCACCTGCTTGAACGCCTTCTCGGCCACGCCGACGTCGCCCGTCTCGAACGCCACTTCGCCCAGGTGGCGCAGCCGGCGCACCATGTTGGGCGAGATCGCCACCGCGTCCTCCAGTATCTTCTTGGCCGCTTCCTGCTGGCCCATCGCCTCGTGGGTGCGCGCCAGCAGATCGTAGGCCGCCATGAACTTGGGATTGTGGACCAGCAGCTCCTGCAAGGTCTCCTGCGCTTCGATGTACTTCTGCTGGCCGAACTGGCAGCGTGCCATCCCCAAATGCGCCCAGGCGATAGGGCGGTTCATCAGGATGACCTGGTACACCACCTCGGCGTCGGCCAGTTCGTCCAGCGACACCAGCAGCTCGGCGCGCAGGCGCGCGAAATCGATCGCGTAACGTGGATTCTTTTCCTCGGCGATGCCGCACTCGCCGATGGCTTTGCGGACGCTGCCCAGTTCCACCAGCTGGTGGATGGGCAGGAACACGTCGCGCCGCTCGACCGCCTTGCGCAGCCGCTGCAGCAGCGCGTCGACGGTGAAGGGCTTGAGGACGTAGTCGGTTGGCGTCAGCTCGGCCGCGCCGATCACTTTGCTGTACACGCCCTCGGACGTGAGCATGATGAAGATGGTCGACGGTGCGATGAGCTTATGGTGGCGCAGGTCTTCCAGCAGCTGCTGGCCGTCCTGGCCATTGTTTTCGCCGCTGCCGTTGCCCAGGTCGTACTCGCACAGGACGATGTCGAACGGTTTCTTGGCCAGCTGGCGGATGGCCGTGCCGGAGCTGACCGCGTAATCGATCTTGGTGATGCCGGATTGGTTCAGCATGTTGTGCAGGCTGCCGCGCATCCCGGGATTCGGGTCGACGATCAGCACCGACAATTCACTATATTCCGCCATGTTACGCATCCTAGCTAAAGTTAAATCTAGCATACTCCATGGCAAGTCGAAATGTTATGAAAAACCGGCAACAAGAGCGGGACTGTGGATTAATCCGGCCTCAAATTGCCAAAAATGTTGCTTCCGCAGCACTTTTTTGGCCGAATTGGCGCTGTATAGGCAGGCTGGTAAAGGGTATAATGCGCGCAAAGGAAATTCTGCATTACAAGTATCTCGTGCTCCATCTACCTTTAATCCGCAGCCATGCTGCATCAACCATCCTCCAAACATGTTGATTCTGCCGGGCTCCAACGCCCTGTCCGCATTCCGTAGCCAACGCCTGTTAACTCAACTGCAAGCCGCGCTGCCTGCCGTCGCCGCCGTCCAGGCGCGCTATGTCCACTTCATCGACGCCGCCGAACCGCTGTCGGCCGACGACACCAGCCGCCTCGGCGCGCTGCTGACCTACGGTGAGCCGGCCCACGCCGACAATACCGATGGCGTGGTCGAAGAGTTCTTTGTCATCCCGCGCTTCGGCACGATCTCGCCGTGGGCCTCCAAGGCCACGGACATCGTCCACAACTGCGGCATGGCGCACATCAAGCGCGTCGAGCGCGGCATCGCCTTCCGCATAAATCTGAAAAGCGGCATTTTGGGCAGCAGCATCGGCGCCGCCAAGAAGCTGTCGGATGAAGAAGTGCAGGCCGTCGCCGCGCTGCTGCACGACCGCATGACCGAATCGGTGCTGCGTCATCCGGACGAAGCGGCCGGCTTGTTCCGCACGCTGGAAGCGAAGCCTCTGGAATCGGTCGACGTGATCGGCATGGGCAAGGCAGCGCTGGAAAAGGCCAACACGGACCTGGGCCTGGCGATGTCGGACGACGAGATCGAGTACCTGGACGCCGCCTTCACCAAGGCTGGCCGCAATCCGACCGACGTCGAGCTGATGATGTTCGCGCAGGCGAACTCGGAGCACTGCCGCCACAAGATCTTCAACGCCGATTGGACCATCGACGGCGTCGCTCAACCGAAGTCGCTGTTCGGTATGATCAAGAACACGCACCAACTGCAGCCCAAGGGCACCATCGTCGCCTACAGCGACAACTCGTCGATCATGGAAGGCGCGGAAGTGATGCGCTTCTTCCCGCAAGGCGACGCCCACCAGTACGCGCCGACCACCGAGTTGACGCACACGCTGATGAAAGTGGAAACCCACAATCACCCGACCGCGATCTCTCCATTCCCAGGCGCCTCCACCGGCGCCGGCGGCGAGATCCGCGATGAAGGCGCGACCGGCCGTGGCGCCAAGCCGAAGGCAGGCCTGACCGGCTTCACCGTGTCGAACCTGATGCTGCCAGGCGCCGTGCAGGCCTGGGAAAACGACGCTCCCGTCACCGCGCCGGTGGCCGACTACCGCAGCAGCGGCAAGGCTTATGGCAAGCCAGACCGTATCGCGTCGGCGCTGCAGATCATGATCGAAGGCCCACTGGGCGGCGCCGCGTTCAGCAATGAATTCGGCCGTCCGGTGCTGGGCGGTTACTTCCGTACCTACGAACAGAATATCGGCAAGCAGTTCGCCGGCGCGCACGACACCGTGTTCGGCTACCACAAGCCGATCATGATCGCGGGCGGCATCGGTAACATCTCCGGCCAGCACACGCACAAGAACGACATCCCGGTCGGCAGCCTGCTGGTGCAGCTGGGTGGTCCCGGCATGCGCATCGGCATGGGCGGCTCGGCTGCTTCGTCGATGGCCACCGGCACCAACACCGCGGACCTGGACTTCGATTCGGTCCAGCGTGGCAATCCGGAGATGGAACGCCGCGCGCAGGAAGTGATCAACGGCTGCTGGCAGCTGGGCGCGAACAATCCGATCATCTCGATCCACGACGTCGGCGCCGGCGGTCTGTCGAACGCCTTCCCGGAGATCACCAACGACGCCAAGCGCGGCGCGATCTTCGACCTGCGCAAGATCCCACTGGAAGAAAGCGGCATGGCGCCGAAAGAGATCTGGTCCAACGAGTCGCAAGAGCGCTATGTGCTGGCGATCTCGCCGGACAATCTGCCGATGTTCAAGGCGCTGTGCGAGCGTGAGCGCTGCCTGTTCGCTGTCGTCGGCACCGCGACCGAAGAACGTCAACTGAAGCTGATCGATCCAGAGCTGGGCAACGAGCCGGTCGACATGCCGATGGATGTCCTGCTGGGCAAACCGCCGAAGATGCAGCGCGACGTGCATCATGTGCAGAACGAATTCCCGGCCATTGACCTGACCGGCATGGACCTGGAGGAAGCCGCCAAGCGCGTGCTGCTGCTGCCGACCGTCGGCGACAAGTCCTTCCTGATCACCATCGGCGACCGCACTGTGGGCGGCATGTCCGTGCGCGACCAGATGGTCGGCCCATGGCAGGTGCCGGTTGCCGATTGCGCCGTCACCGCGATGAGCTTCGAGGGCTACCTGGGCGAAGCGATGGCGATGGGCGAGCGTACGCCGCTGGCCGTCATCAACGCCGCCGCGTCGGGCCGCATGGCGGTCGCCGAGGCGATCACCAACATCGCCGCCGCGCCGATCAAGGATATCTCCGACATCAAACTGTCCGCCAACTGGATGGCCGCCTGCGGCCAGCCTGGCCAGGACGCGGCGCTGTTCGACACCGTCAAGGCGGTCGGCATGGAGCTGTGCCCTGCGCTGGGCATCAGTATCCCGGTCGGCAAGGATTCGCTGTCGATGCGCACCACCTGGAAGGACGAGGGCGACGCCAAGGCTGTCACTTCGCCGGTATCCCTGATTGTCTCGGCCTTCGCGCCGGTGCACGACGTGCGCAAATCGCTGACGCCACAGATCAAGACCGATGCCGGCGACACCGCCATCATCCTGATCGACCTGGGTCGCGGCAAGAACCGCCTGGGCGCTTCGGCGCTGTCGATGGTTATGGGCCAGCTGGGCAACGAGACGCCTGACGTGGACAGCCCTGAAGACCTGAAGGCCTTCTTCACCGCGATCCAGCAACTGAACAACGACGGCAAGCTGCTGGCCTACCACGACCGTTCCGACGGCGGCCTGTATGGCACGCTGACCGAAATGGCCTTCGCCGGTCGCGCGGGCTTGTCGATCAATCTCGACATCCTGACGCTGGAAGAGGGGCACGGCGCCGATCAGGGCGACGCCAAGAACTGGGCCGGCCAGATCGCCGAACGCCGCAACGAGCAAACCCTGCGCGCGCTGTTCTCCGAGGAGCTGGGCGCGGTGATCCAGGTGCGCGCCGAGGAGAAGTCGGCGGTGATGGACGTGCTGCGCACATTCAACCTGGGCGCCTGCAGCCATATCATCGGCAAGCCGAACGACCGTGGCGTGATCGAGTTCACCCGCGATGCCAAGAACATCTACAGCAAGCCGCGTTCGGAACTGCATCGCCTGTGGAGCGAAACCAGCTGGCGCATCGCCCGCCTGCGCGATAATCCTGCTTGCGCCGATGCCGAATACGACCGCATCCTGGACGAAACCGATCCTGGCATCACGCCGAAGATCACCTTCGACCTGACCGAGGACGTCGCAGCGCCGTTCCTGGCAACCGGTGTGCGTCCACGTGTCGCGATCCTGCGCGAGCAGGGCGTCAACTCGCACATCGAGACCGCTTACGTGATGCACCAAGCGGGCTTCAACGCCGTCGACGTCCACATGAGCGACCTGATTGCGGGCCGCGTCAAGCTGGATGACTTCCAGGGCATCATCGCCGTCGGCGGCTTCTCGTACGGCGACGTGCTGGGTGCCGGCGAAGGCTGGGCCAAGACCATCCTGTTCAACGCCGCGCTGGCCGAGCAGTTCGCCCGCTTCTTCGCGCGCACCGACAGCTTCGGCCTAGGCGTCTGCAACGGCTGCCAGATGATGAGCAACCTGAAGTCCATCATCCCTGGCGCGCATGCCTGGCCCAAGTTCACCACCAACAAATCGGAGAAATTCGAAGCGCGCTTCGCGATGGTGGAAGTGCTGGATTCGCCGTCGATCTTCTTCAACGGCATGGCCGGCACGCAGACCGCCATCGCCATCGCCCACGGCGAAGGTTATGCGGACTTCACGCAGACCGGCAATATCAACGAAGCCGTGGCAGCGATGCGCTTTGTCGATAATCGCGGCGCGGCCACCGAAGCCTATCCATATAACCCGAATGGCTCGCCGCAAGGTCTGACTTCGGTAACCACGGCGGATGGCCGCTTTACGGTAATGATGCCGCACGCGGAGCGCGTATTCCGTTCGGTGCAGCAATCGTGGCATCCTGAATCGTGGGGCGAAGATTCTCCATGGATGCGCATGTTCCGCAACGCGCGTAAATTCGTTGGATAACCGAAGTTGAATCAGAAAAGGCCGGAGCGATCCGGCCTTTTTTTATGGTTTGGCGAGATGCTTATTGGCCTCGCGATAACTGAGTGCCGAAAGCCGGTGCTTTTCTTTTTGCGTGAATGCCCGGACAGCTTCTGGATCATGGTGGGCATAATCGCGTAAGGCCCAGCCTATCGCTTTCTGGATAAAGAACTCTTTCTCGTGCGCCAGCGCAAGGGAGTAATTGAATAGCCTGTCCGTATCCACCTTGTCGCGCCAGCCCAATTGGTGCAATAGGGCGATCCTCCGTACC
This sequence comes from Duganella caerulea, assembly GCF_040362985.1. Lineage (NCBI taxonomy): Bacteria > Pseudomonadati > Pseudomonadota > Betaproteobacteria > Burkholderiales > Oxalobacteraceae > Duganella > Duganella caerulea. The sequence continues at coordinate 155,006 of NZ_BPWJ01000001.1, forward strand.
CACATATTATCGTGAGATAAGGCCTCGTCCATTCCATCGTGGCGGTAATGCAATATATCGCTGATTACCGAAGCCAGCGCATCGACCGTATCCCACCACGATTTATTCTGCGCGAATCTCAGCAGCTCGGGAATATGCGCAAGATTCAATTCCTTGCTGTGCATGGCGACCAAGTCAATCGCCACGTATTGATATTCTCTTTGCGGACGCTCCCATAATTCGCGGGCGCAAAGGAGGAGATTCTCCGCGCCGCTTCCCTTTAATCGCTTCAGCAAAGGCTTGGCTGCCATCCGGCGTTGCGGCGTGCCTACGCCCAGAAAATCGAATTGATCGCGCATATAAGCCCGCATGGCGGGCGCGCGGGCGGGCGTGGCTGCGGAGGCGAGGAGGGTGTCGAGGTCGGCGTGGAATTGTGGGTTCATGGGCATGAGTATAGAAGATTTCGGCCCCAGCCCCGAGAGTAAGCTGAAAATTGGCATGAACTTGCCAGTTTCTGGTCTGCATGGGCAAAAAGAAAGGCACTCGACGGAGTGCCTTGAAGGGGGGATATTTGCGCGCTTTAACGAGCGTGCCGCGCGAGCCGGAATATGCTGACGATCTGCGCCAGATTGGAAGCCTGGTTTTGCATCGTCTCCGCGCTGGCGGCCGCTTCTTCCACGAGCGCGGCATTTTGCTGCGTCACTTGATCCATCTGGGTAATCGCCTGATTAACCTGTTCGATACCCGATGTCTGTTCCTGCATCGCCATGCTGATTTCGCTCATAATATCGGCGACATGTTTTACGCTGTCGACGATTTCGGTCATGGTAATACCCGCTTCCTCGACCAGTTTGCTGCCTGTATCCACATTCGCGACCGAATCGGTAATTAATTCCTTAATCTCCCTGGCCGCCGCTGCGGAGCGCTGCGCGAGATTACGGACTTCCGAAGCCACCACGGCAAATCCACGTCCTTGTTCACCTGCGCGCGCCGCTTCAACCGCGGCATTTAATGCCAGGATATTAGTCTGGAACGCGATGCCATCAATAACCGAAATAATATCGACAATCTTGCGGGAGGAGGCGTTAATCGAAGTCATGGTATTGACGACCTCAGAAACCACCGCGCCGCCTTTCATCGCCACCTCCGAGGCCTTTGCGGCCAATCCATTTGCCTGGTTGGCATTGGCGGCATTTTGTTTAACCGTCGACGTTAATTCCTCCATCGATGAAGCAGTTTCTTCCAGCGAGCTAGCTTGTTGCTCGGTGCGGGTGGACAGATCCAGATTACCGGCGGCTATTTCGCTGGAAGCGGTCGCAATGGTGTCCGTGCCGCCGCGTATTTGCGCCACCATATTCCCCAGATGATCCTGCATTGCTTTCATTTGATAAAGCAGGCTGCTTGAATCGCCATGTTCAGTATCCACGGCATGGGAAAAATCACCGGATGAAATATTATTTGCCACGTTTACCGCGTAGGCGGGTTCGCCGCCAATCTATTGCATGACGCTATTAGTCATCCAGAAGGCGATGCCGGCGCCGGCAAGGCAGGCCACCACGCCCAGCGCCAAGCTGAAGATCAACATCTTGCGCGTGAAGTCCACCAGCTCTTGGCGGATTTGCTTGACCAGTGCGTTCTTGTTTTTGTTGAAGTCCAGCAGCTTGGTGCGCATTTCCCGCCAGACGGGAGTTTCTTCCTTGTTCAGGGTGCTGATCGCGGCGGCCTGGTCATCCTTGGCGACGCCCAGGATTTTGGCCTGCAGGCCGGCCTGCTTTTCGCGCAGCGCCAGCACATCCCGGAACAGCTTCGAGGTCTCCGGCTGGTCGCGGGGCAGCTCCAGCGCGATATCGGCTTGTTCCTTGAAGGATATGCCCGCGTCCTCCAGATTCTTGTAGCCGGTCTTGTTGGCGGGATCGATGACGACGTTGCGCAGCGCCTGACCCATTTGCAGACCTTGGGCGTACATATTGGTGGAGGCCGACAGCAGCGCCTGATCCTGCTCCAGGAACTGCGAGAACTGGTTCTTGGCATTCTGCATGCCAATCAATGCCACTCCGAGGGCGCAGGCGAAAAAAACGCATACCAGGGAAATGCACAACATCATGCGCGACTTCAGTTTCATGGCAATATCTCTTATCGTAATGAAATGTCAATGGGACGTTTTGGTGCCCCACGGAAAGTCTAGGCATGCGTCTTTGCGCTGGCGATTCAAATATCCGCGCCTGTTGCATCGCCGCCAAAAACGAAAAAGGCGCCTCGAAGGGCGCCTTTCTTTGACAGCAAGAAACAGTATTACTGGATCTTGGCTTTCTTGGTCAGTTCGTCGCGGAAGGCGGCGATCTTACGTTGTTGCAGGGCTTCTGCAACCTGGCCTTTGACTTCTTCCAGCGAAGGCAGCTTGGTGGCGCGGGATTCTTCCAGCTTGATGACGTGGTAGCCGAACTCGGTCTTCACTGGAGTCTGGGTGATCTCGCCATTTTTCAGTGCAACCATCGCGTCGGCGAAAGGCTTGACCAGTTTGCCTGGAGTCATCCAGCCCAGATCGCCGCCGTTGTTGGCGGAGCCGTCCTTCGATACCTTGGCCAGTTCCTCGAACTTGCCGCCGGCTTTCAGCTTGGCGATGATGTCTTTGGCTTCCTGTTCGGTGGCGACCAGGATGTGACGCGAGTGGTATTCTTTTTCGCCCATGGCGGCTTTGTACTTGTCGTACTCGGCTTTGATTTCGGTATCTTTTACCGGATTCTTTTTGACGTAGTCGGCCAGCATCGCGTTGATGATGATGCTCTGACGTGCGTTTTCGATTGCAGCCTTGACTTCCGGCTTGGTGCCGAAACCTTGTTTATCCGCTTCCTGGATCATCACTTCGCGGCCGATCAGTTCTTTCTTGACCATTTCACGCAGTTGCGGGCTGTCAGGCTGCTGGCCTTGGGCGACCACTTGCTTGACCATTTGATCCACTTTGGCGGCAGGAATAGCCTTGCCATTGACGGTCGCGACGTTTTGCGCGAATACCGGTGCTGCTACGACAGCGATCAGTGCTAACAACAGGCGGGCTGGCTTCAACATCATTATTAAATCCTATAAAAAAACTAGAAATCGCACTCGGCGGTGCATTGTATCAACGCAAAATTAAAAACGGCGCCCCGCAGGGCGCCGCCTTCATCTGTAACATTACTGCACTTTTGCTTTCTTGACCAGTTCTTCTTGGTAGGCTTGCAATTTCTTCTGGGCCAGCGCTTCAGCAACTTGCGGCTTCACTTCTTCCAGGGTAGGCAGCTTGGCTGGACGGATGTCGTCCACCTTGATCACGTGGAAGCCGTTCGGGGTTTGAACTGGCTTCTCGGTGACCTGGCCTTTTTGCAGGCCGACGAAGGCTGCCGAGAACGCTGGTGGGAAGGACGAAGGCACGGCCCAGTCCAGATCGCCGCCGTTGGCTGCCGAACCGGTGTCTTTCGACGCTTTGGCCAGCTCTTCGAACTTGGCGCCACCCTTGATTTTGGCGATCACGTCGTTGGCTTCGGCTTCGGTGGCCAGCATGATGTGGCGCACGTGGTATTCCTTGTCGCCGTTCTGGGCCACGAAGCGGTCGTATTCAGCCTTGATGTCGGCGTCCGAAACCGGATTCTTCTTGATGTAGTCGCCAACCAGCGCGTTGATGATGATGGCTTGGCGGGCGTTTTCGATTTGCGTTTTAACCGCTGCATCTTTGCCGAAACCTTGCTTTTCCGCTTCCTGCATCATCACTTCGCGGCCGATCAGGTCCTTCTTGATCAGTTCGCGCAGTTGTGGCGAATCAGGCTGCTGGCCTTGTGCAACGACCTGCTTGACAACTGCCTCCACGCGCGAGGTAGGGATGGCTTTGCCATTAACTACGGCAACGTTTTGTGCGAAAGCAGGTACTGCGGCAACGGCGAGAAGTGCAATCAGCAAACTGGCTGGCTTGAAAGTCATTATTAATTCCTGTAAGGGGAAAGTTTTAGCGAAATTGCCTGGGCAGGAGTTAGATCAGCTATCTGTCTTTGTGTTCAATTATTTTGAAACCGATAGCGACCGTTCCCAGACCAAGCGCTACATCATACTTCGGACGGAGCCAATGCGGTAATGGCCAATGCATGAATTTCTTTATGCATCATATCGTGCACGGAATCATACACGAGTCGATGTCTTGTGACGAGTTTGAGGCCCTCGAATTGTAACGAAACAATTCTAACGTTGTAATGACCCCCACCCGAGGCGGCGCCGGCATGGCCCGCGTGCAATGCGGAATCGTCTTCCAGCGTCAGTTCCAGCGGCGCCAGGGCGGCCTGGAAGCGGCTGCGCATGCGGTCTATGCGGGTATCGGTCATGCTTCATCCTTGATGTGGCGGGACAGGTAAATAGTTTGACCAACGATAAACACAAACATGATCGCGGTCGAACCAAATGCCTTAAAGCTGACCCAGGAACTGGTGTCGCCTTTAAACAAAACGAAGGCGACATACCAGTTCAGGAAGCCCATCGCGACAAAGAAACAGATCCATGCCAGGTTCAGCCGGCTCCAGATCAGGTCCGGCAATTGGATGATCTCTTCCATCGATTTGCGCATCAAATTCTTTTTAAAGACCAGTTCGCTAACCAGCAGGCCGGATGCAAAGAACCAATAGACGATGCTCAATTTCCATTTGATGAAATCTTCGTCGTGCAAGTAAATGGTCAGGCCGCCGAAGAATACAAACATGGCCAGCGAGAACCACAGCACGAAGTCGACCTTGCGCCCGCGCGCCTTGATATACCCGATCTGGGCCATCGTGGCCAGAATGCCGACCAGCGTCGCGATCACGATCGGCGATTCGTCCGGCTTCACCGAGCCGCCGGAAATCATGCCGCTGAGGTAGGTATTGATGAAGTGCTGGGCAGCCTCGGCATTCCAGCCCGACAGCTTGTAGGCGGCAAAGAACAGCAGCAGCGGGATCAGGTCGAACAGAAATTTCATGTTGTTTTAAAGGTTATTGTGGATCGAAGCGCAAGGAGGCCGAATTAATGCAATAGCGCAACCCGGTTGGGGGCGGACCGTCCGGGAACACGTGGCCCAGATGGGCGTCGCATACCGCGCATATGATTTCGGTGCGCAGCATACCATGGGTACGGTCGGTTTTTTCAATGACATTGGCGGGATCGAGCGCTTCGAAATAGCTCGGCCAGCCGCAGCCGGAATCGAACTTGGCGTCGGAGCGGAACAAGGGCGTATCGCAGCACACGCAGGTGTAGATGCCGTGTTCGTGGTGATCCCAGAACTTGCCGGTAAAAGCGCGTTCGGTGGCGGCGTGGCGCGTGACTTGATATTCCATCGGGTCCAGCATGGCGCGCCATTCGGCGTCGGATTTGGTGACTTTATTGGTCATGGCTTATTGCTCGCTTAAAAGATGAAATTGTTCAAAATGGACAGGGCTAGGCGCAACGACGAAGGCAGTGCGCTAGCACGGCGAGGAGTTGCAACGACGCCATGGCCTTTTTGAGCAATTTCATGAAGAACAGCTTACTTCAAGGTGGCTAGCCCAATCGGGGGGCAAGGCCGCGTATTGATCATGCTCAGGCTGTTCGTCGTATGGGCGCTGCAAAACTGACAGCAGACGCTCCACTTCAGTAAAGTCCTTATTCTGTGACTTTTCAATAGCAACCTGCGCTAAATAATTACGCAGCACATATTTTGGGTTGATTTTGTTCATCGCAAGCTGGCGCGCGGCGTCGTCGCTGGCCTCGGCTTGCAGGCGGGCGCGGTACTGCACAGCCCAGGCGTCGAACGCCGGCCGGTCGATGAACAGGTCGCGCAGCGGTTCGTCGCCACTGGCGTCGGCCGTCTTAAGGCCGCTCAGGCGACGGAAGAAGAGGGTGAAATCGACGCTGTTGGCCTGCATTAGCGCAAACATGGCGTCGAATAGCGCACGATCGGCATCGGCGTGTTCAGCCAGCACAGTCAAGCCCAGCTTGGCGTGTAACAGCTCATCCATCTTGGCGGCGAACGCGGGCTGGTAGACATCCAGCGCGGCTTGCGTCGCATCCACCTCGCCGATCAAGGGCAGCAGGGCCTGGCCCAGCGCGTAGCAATTCCAATGCCCAACTTGTGGCTGATTTGCATACGAATAGCGGCCTTGCTGGTCGGTGTGGTTGCAGATGTGATCGGAATCGAAAGCTTCCATGAAACCGAAGGGGCCGTAATCCAGGGTCAGGCCCAGGATGGACATGTTGTCGGTATTCATCACGCCATGCATGAAGCCGACCGCCTGCCAGTGAGCGATCATGTGCGCGGTGCGGCGCGTAACTTCAGCCAGGAACGCCTGATATGGATTGGCTTCCGCGCGCAACTCCGGATAAAAGCGGTCGATGACGTAATCCGCGAGCACCTTCAGCTCGTCGTTCTTGTTGCGGTAGAACCAGTGTTCGAAGGAGCCGAAGCGCACGAAGCTGGGCGCCATGCGCACGACCACGGCCGAGGTTTCCACGGTCTCCCGCATCACGCCCTGGTCCGAGCCCGCCACCGACAGCGCGCGCGAGGTCGGAATGCCAAGTCCGTGCATGGCTTCCGAACACAGGAATTCGCGTATCGACGAGCGCAACACGGCGCGGCCGTCGCCCATGCGGGAGTAGGGCGTCAGGCCGGCGCCTTTCCATTGCAATTCCATCGGCCCCTCGGCGGTGGCGACATCGCCGAACAGCATGGCGCGGCCGTCGCCCAGCTGGCCGGCCCAGACGCCGAACTGATGGCCGGAATATACGGCCGCCAGTGGCTCGGCGCGCTCCGGCGCGGCGTTTCCGGCCAGGATGTCGAGGCTGTCGGCCACTTGCGCGGGCGTCAATCCGATCAGCGCCGCAGCCGGCGCGCTGACGGCGACCAGGTAAGGCGCAGGCAACGGCGTCGGCATCAGGCGGGTATAAAAAGCGGGCGGCAGGGACGCGAAGGAATTGTCCAGGGGCAGTTTAGAGGCAGTAATGGCAGTTCCCGGTTCGAAGTGAGTCCCGATTTTACCCCAGTGCGCAGGTGCTGCGCTGCAGCATCGAAATGCGTTGACGGTCGTCGCGTGGGCGCTACAAACTCGTTCATCCAATATCAAACTTTCCCAGGAGTCCACATACATGTATCCCCAGAGTCCGCTGATGGGCCAGATGATGAACCAGCCCTTGCTCGTTTCCAGCATTTTGGACTTCGCCGCCCGGCACTACGCCAACAGCGAGATTGTTTCGCGCCGCGTTGAAGGGGACTTGCACCGCTACACCTTCCGCGACTGCCAGCAGCGCGTCAAGCGCCTGGCCAACGCCTTGCACGGCCTTGGCGTCGGCATGGGTGAGCGCGTGGCCACGCTGGCCTGGAACGGCTACCGTCATCTGGAAGCCTACTACGCCGTGTCCGGCTCGGGCGCCGTGCTGCACACCATGAACCCGCGCCTGCATCCCGAGCAGCTGGCCTACATCTGCAACCACGCCGAAGACCAGTACCTGCTGTTCGACTTCTGCTTCTTGCCGCTGGTGGAAGCGTTCGCGCCCTTGTGCAAGACCATCAAGGGCTTCATCCTGCTCGGCGCGGCCGACCGCATGCCGGCCGAGACCAAGATCCCGAACCTGCTGTGCTACGAGGACTTGATCAACTCCCATTCCGCCGAGTTCGAGTGGCCGCTGTTCGATGAGAATTCCGCCTGCACCTTGTGCTATACCTCCGGCACCACGGGCAATCCCAAGGGCGCGCTGTACTCGCACCGCTCGACCGTGCTGCACGCCTACGCGTCGGCCTTGCCCAACGTATTGAACGTGTCCTCAAGCGATACCGTGATGCCGGTGGTGCCCATGTTCCACGTCAATGCCTGGGGCCTGCCGTACTCGGTGCCGCTGTCCGGCGCCAAGATGGTGTTCCCCGGCGCGGCGCTGGATGGCAAGTCGGTCTACGAATTAATGGAGCAGGAAAAAGTGACGTTCTCGGCCGGCGTGCCGACCGTGTGGCTGGGCCTGATCAACTACGCGGTGCAGAACAAGCTCAAGTTCTCGACCTTCCGCCGCACCGTGATCGGCGGCTCGGCCTGTCCGCCGGCGATGATGAACACGCTCATCGACGACTTCGGCGTCGAGGTTGTGCACGCCTGGGGCATGACGGAGATGTCGCCGCTGGGCACGGCCGGCGGCCTGCTGACCAAGCATCTGGACCTGAGCAAGGAAGAGCAGCGCAAGATCCTGCAAAAGCAGGGCCACGGCATCTACGGCGTCGACATGAAGATCATCGACGACGATGGCAAGGAGTTGCCGTGGGATGGCGTCAGCTATGGGCACCTGATGGTCAAGGGGCCGTGGATCATCTCGCGCTATTTCAAGGACGAGGGAGGCGATGTGCTGCAGGACGGCTGGTTCCCGACCGGCGACGTGGCCACCATCGACGCCGACGGCTTCATGCAGATCACCGACCGCAGCAAGGACGTCATCAAGTCCGGCGGCGAGTGGATAGGCACCATCGACCTGGAGAACGTCGCCATGTCGCACCCGGCGGTGATGCAGGCCGCCTGCATCGGCGTGGCGCATCCGAAGTGGGACGAGCGGCCACTGCTGGTCGTCGTGCTGAAGCAGGGCCAAGAGCTCAAGCGAGAAGACCTGCTGGCCCACTTCGACGGCAAGGTCGCCAAATGGTGGCTGCCGGACGACGTGGTGTTCGCCGACGCGCTACCGGTCGGCGGCACCGGCAAGATCCAGAAGAACAAGCTGCGCGAACAGTACCGCGACTACCGCCTGCCCACCATCTGAGGCGCCGCTATTTCCTGACCCGGGCATGCTGGACCATGGGCAGCTCCGGCAGGAACACCAGCATCAGCAGTCCCAGGCCGACCAGCACGGTGCCGGTGGCGAAGATGTTGCCGATGGCATGGCGGTAGAGGTCGGCCGTGGCGGTTTGCCCGTGCAGGCGCTGCGCCAGGATCGCGCCGGAACCGGTCACGCCGATCAGGCCACCCAGCGAGCGGAAGAAGGTCATCATCGCGGTGCCGACGCCGCGCCGGTTGGCGGGCAGGGCGTTCTGCACGGCCATCGTCATGTTCGGCATCACCAGGCCGAGGCCCGCGCCCAGCGTGAAGATGGCCGGCTCCAGCACCAGGTAGCCGGCCGAGTTGGCGATGCCCCAGGCCAGCACGGCGAACGACAGCGTCGCCAGGCTCAGGCCGATGGTCTGCGCCGGCTTGTAGCGGCCGTGGAACTTGGCCAGCACGCGGCCGTTCTGGGTCGACGCGATCACCAGGCCGATCATCATCGGCATCGTCAGCAGGCCCGAGTGGGCCGGGCTGACGCCCATCACCATCTGGAACAGCAGCGGGAAGAACACGCTCGAACCCATCATGCCGACGAAGGTCAGCGCCAGCACCGCGCTGGCCACGTTGAACACGCGGTTGTGGAACAGGTCCGGCGGCAGCACCGGCTCCGGCACCCGGCGCACGTGCCACAGCAGGGCCGCCGTCAGCGCCGCCGCCAGCAGGCTCAGATATTTCACCTCATTGGAATTCCACGGCCACTGCGTGCCGCCCAGCGCCAGCACCAGCAGCGCGGCGGTCACCGCACTGGTCAGCAGCACCGAGCCGAGATAATCGATCTTGTGCGCGTGATGCGGACTGGTGTGGTGCAGCGATTTCGAGATCACATACAGCGCCGCCGCGCCTGTCGGCAGGTTGACGTAAAAGATCCAATGCCACGACAGCCAGTCCGTCAGCAGGCCGCCCAGCACCGGCCCCAGCACGCTGGCCACCGCGTACACGGCGGCGATGCTGCCTTGCCGCTTGCCGCGCTCGGCGGGCGGCACCAGGTCGCCGATGACGATCTGCGCCAGCGGCAGGAAGCCGCCCGCGCCCAGGCCCTGGATCGCGCGGAAGGCGATCAGCTCGGTCATGTTCTGCGCCAGCCCGCACAAGGCGGACCCGGCGAGGAAGGTGATGATGGCCGTGTACAGCAGCGGCTTGCGGCCGTACTGGTCGCTCAGCTTGCCGTACAGCGGCATCATGGCGGTCGAGGCCAGCACATACGCCGTTACCACCCACGACAGGTGGGCGATCCCGCCCAGGTCGGTGACGATGCGCGGCAACGCGGTGGCGACAATGCTCTGGTCGAGCGCGGACAGGCTGATCATGATGACCAGGCCCATGTAAATGGCGTGGATTTCCTTGGACGTGATCGGCGCGGTGTCGGTGTGTGTGGTCATTCGCCAATCTCGTTCAGGTATTGGATGGCCGTGCGCAAAGCCTGCGCACCTTCGGGTTGTAGCTGTGCCAGCCTGCGGGCCAGCCAGTCGCGACGGCGGCTGCGGAGGTCCGCCATCAGCGCCTCGCCCTGCGTGGTCAGCAGCAGGCCGACGCGCCGGCGGTCTTCGGGATTGGGCGTATCGCGCCGCACCAGACCGGCATTCTCCAGCGTCTTGATGTGGGCGCTCATGGTCGGGCCGCGCAGCTTTTCCAGGCGCGCCAGCTCGGCCACGCCGATGCCGGGGGTCTGGTCGATGGTCGACAACAGCAGCCTGTGCTGCAAGGACAGGCCGGACGGGTCATGGTCGCCTTCATGGCGGATGCGGCGGAACACGTGCAACAGCGCCGCGCGCAGATCGTCCGCCAGCTCGATGGCGTCCTTGGGGACCGGGGTTTCTTTGATCATGGCATTTAATATAGGTAGGCTACCTATCTATATTAAACGATGGCCGGCCGGACTTCAAGACGAAAAAAAAGCCCGGCGAACCGGGCTGAGGGAGGAGACATCGTTACTTGAGGGCGCCGAACACCTTGCCGATCAGCTTGCTGCCGGCGCCGAGCGGATCGGCGCGGATGGCTTTTTCCTCTTCGCCGATCATCGTGTACAGGCCGTCCAGCGCGCGCTGCGTGACATAGCCTTCCACCGTGGACTGTTCCTTGGCCAGCACGCCCAGCTTGGGCGCCATCGCCATCGCGGTGTTGTACTTGTTGGCCAGGTCGGAGCGGTCGGTGACCTTCTTCACGATCGGCAGGAACTGCACCGCCAGCTTCGGCGAGGTCTTTTCGCGGAAGAAGTCGGTCACCGAGGTCTCGCCGCCGGTCAGGATGTTCTTGGCGTCGGTGATGGACATCGACTTGACGGCATCCAGCAGCAGCGGCTTGGCCATCGGCACGGCGGCCTCGGCCGCATGGTTCATCTGCACCACCAGGTCGTCGAGCTGCTGGCTCTTGCCGGTCATCTTCAGCAGCGGACGCGCCTGCTCCAGGATCTTCGGCAGCGGGATGCGGACCTTCTCGTTGTTGAGGAAGCCGTTCTCCGCGCCCAGCTTGGAGACCGCCAGCGTCGAGCCTTTTTCCAGCGCCGCCTTCAGTCCGCCCGAGGCGTCCTGGTTGCTCAGGTCGGCCAGCGACAGCGCATAGGCGCTGGCAGCCGCCAGTGTCAGGGGAAGCAGCAGGGCGATGGAACGGCGGGAGATGGACATGGTGGACCTCAAGGTTGGCAAGGCCGGCGGCTGCCGGTTTGCCGCTACTTTACCCCAGCGCCGCTCATGCCGCCAGCGCCGGCATCTCGCGCGCCAGCCGCTGCAGCAGCCGGTCGCACTCGAACACGCTCAGCGTCTTGTGGCTGTCGCCTTCGCCCTCGATGTCGATCACCTCGTCCATCTCGCTGCGCGGATCGTCGTGCGTGCCGGTGTTGCGCATCATCTTGGGCGCCGCAAAACGGCGGTTGTCGTTGATGGTCAGGATATTCTCGACCGCGTCCACCACCAGCCCGTACAGGTCCGCGCCGCGCTCGACGATCAGGATCTTGGACTGCCCGACGCCGGCCAGCGGCGGCATCTGGTACAGGCTGCGCAGGTCGATCACCGTGATCATCTGCTGGCGCAGGTTCAGCATGCCGCGCATGAAGGCCGGCATGCCGGGCGGGCAGCTGATGTCGCCGGAATAGTCGATGATCTCGCGCACCTGCCTGATCTCCACCGCGTAGCTGCTCTCCAGCGCGAAGGTGATGTAGACCTGGCGCTGGCCGCGCCGCGTGGCGCCCTCGGCCTTGACGGCGGCGCCGGCCGGGTACAGGTTGGCGTGGCCGGCGCGCATTTCCCGGATCTCGGTGCTGCTGAAGATCTGACGGTGATCGAGGAAGATGATGTCGCCCAGCTCCGGCTTGGAGATGCAACCGCCGAACATGCCGGCGCGGGCCTTGCTCAGCAGTGGAATCGCCATCACTTCCTCGCTGTAGAAGCTGACGATATTGTCGACCGAGTCGACCAGGAAGCCGACCGTGGCATCGTCGATGCGGGCGACGATGACCCGCTGTTCCGGCAGGAACTCGCGCCCGTCCGGTGCGGCCCCGTGTGCGGCGTCCAGCAGCGCGGCGAAGTCCACCACCGCCACCTGGCTGCCGCGGAAGTTGAAGCGGCCCAGGCATAGCGCGCTGTTCAGCACGGACGCCTGCAACGCCGGCACGCGCATGATTTCCTGGATCGCGCCCATCTCCAGCGCGAACGACGAGGCGCCCACGCGGAAGCTCACGCATTTGCGCCGTTCGCCCTGGCTGCGGTGCGCGGCCTGGCGGTGGGCGCCCTGCAGCGCCAGCACCTGCGGCACGTTTTCGATGCGGGCCAGCGCGGCCGGGTCCAGCACCTGCACCAGGCGGGCGCCGTCGTCCAGCAGGATGGTGCCGGCCACCACGCCGCGCGTGTCGCCATCGGCGTAGCTCAGCGTGCTACGCTGCTCGGGACGCACGCGCAGGATCTCGCCGGTGGCGTGGAACAGCATGCCCACCAGCACACCCTGGTAATCGAGGATGGCGATCTTGTCGCCAGCCTCGGCGGCACGGGCCTGCGGCCGGAACACGCGGCCCAGGTTGACCACCGGGATCACCGTGCCGCGCAAGGTGAACACACCCTCCAGGAAAGCCGGCGACAGCGGCAGGGCGCTGATCTTCTCGGGCATGTGCACCACCTCGCGGATGCAGATTGCGGGCAGGGCGAACTCGTCGCCGTCCAGCACGAAGGAGCCGAACAGTTCGGTGGCGGGCGCGGCGCTGCTGCTAGTGGCGTGCATGAGGCGCTTCCTCTTGGGTGACGACGATGTCGGTGACGGCGAAGCTCTGGGTCGCGCAGTCGATGGTCAAGGTGCGGCCGTGGTGGCCGCCCAGCCGGCAATAGCTGACGTTGAGTCCCCGCTGGCGCAGGTATTTGTGGGCGGCGGCGACATTCTTCTGTCCCACCTGGAGCCGAGGCATGTGATGCTGGAACATGTTGGCGCCGCCGGCGATCACCACCTCGATGTCGGGATAATCGTCTTCGGTCGCGCCCATCAGTTGCAGCAGCGACGGCACGGCCTGGCTGACGTAGCGTGCGCCGAATTCGCATTCCCGCTCCGGCGCCTCGGGCAGCAGGCAATGGGCAAGGCCGCAACGGCCGCGCTTTTTCCACAGAAAGGCGATGCCGACACAGGAACCCAGTAGCGCATGCAGCTGGTCGCTGCGGCCGCCGACCTCCAGCTTGCCGATCTGCACCTGCAGGCAGCGCGGCATGGTGGCGGGAATGGACTTGCCGGAAGGGACGATGACGGTGTTTTTCATATTGTATAAATCATGGGACGTTCGTAGCGGTAGGCAGTGTTGAGGCCGCCGATCGATTCGGATTCGCCGAGGATCAGCCTGGCGTGGGGCGCCATGCTGTGGCGGGCCAGTTTCAAGACGGCTTCCTGGTGTTCCTGGTCGAAATAGATCAGCACATTGCGCAGGAAGACCAGGTCGAACTGCCGGTGCGGCTTCAGTGGCGTCAGCAGGTTGTGCTGGACCAGCTCGACGTGCTGCTTGAGCGCGTCGACCACGCGCAGACCCTTGCCGCCGGACTTGAAGTACTTCCTCACCCATTCCGGATGCGACAGGTGGATGCGCTCGACCGAACGCCCGCTGTACTCGCCGGCGCGCGCCACCGCCAGGATCTGCCGCGAAATGTCGCTCGCCAGGATGCGGTAGCTGAAGCCCGGATGCGCGGCCTGGAATTCTTCGCACAGCATCGCCATCGAATACAGTTCCTCGCCGCTGGAGGCCGCCGCCGACCAGATATCGAGCCGCCTGCCGCGTTGCGTGTCCCACCACGCGGGCAGGAACTCGTTTTCCACGTAGTCCCACACCTGCGGCGTGCGGAAGAACAGCGTGTCGTTGGTGGTGACCAGGTCGATGAAATGGGGGATTTCGCCGCGGTCCTGCTCCACCTTGTCCAGATAGGCCTGGTAGCTGGCGATTTCCAGCGCCTGCATGCGCGGGCGCAGGCGGCGTTCCAGCAGCACGCTCTTGCGCTCGTTCATCGCGATGCCGGTGTGCTTGCGCACCAGCGCGATGAGCGCGCTCAACGTGTCCGGATGCAGTCCCGCGCCAATGTTCATGCCTACACCACGAAGCCGGCCACGGTCTTGTTCAAGTCGCCGGCGCGCTGGTTCAAGCCTTCGGTTTGGCGGGCGATGCTGTCGCAGGCGGCGGCGGACTTCTCGGCCTCCTCGGCGATGTACTGCACGGCGGTGCTCACTTCGCGCGCCGTCAGCAGCTGCTCGTTGGTGGCGGTGGAGATGTCCGAGATGGCGACCGTGGTCTTGGCCACGCCGTCGACGATCTTGTCGAACGCGTCGCTGGCCTGGCGCGAGATCTCGCTGCCGGCCGAGACCCGCTTGACCGACTCGTTGATCAACTTCGAGATTTCCTTGGTGGCCTGCGACGAGCGCTCGGCCAGCTTGCGCACTTCGTCGGCGACCACCGAGAAGCCCAGTCCGTGTTCGCCGGCGCGGGCCGCCTCGATGGCGGCGTTGAAGGCCAGCATATTGGTCTGGTTGGCGATCTCGCTGATGACCTTGACGATTTCGCCAATGTCCTCCGACGAACGGTTGATCAGGTCCATCGCCTCGATCGACTTGGCCACGGCCTTGGCGCCGGCCTGGGCTTCGTGCTGGGTGGCCTTGGCCAGCGTATCGGCGTCGTTGGTGTTTTGCGCGATGGTGTTGATGGAGTTGGTCAGGCCGTCGATGGAGGCGTTCATTTCCTCCACCGTGGCGCCCAGCGCCTGCGTGCCGACGGCCACGCCATTGGAGCGTTCGGCGATGGTGGTCGATGCCTCCGCGAAGCCGTTGGCCGACGCCACCACGTCGCTGATGACGTTGCGCAGGTCGGCGATCATCTTGCTGATGCCTTCGGCCAGGTGGTCCAGCGGTTCGTCGCCATCGATGGCGATCTTGCTGGTCAGGTCGCCCGAGGCGGCCCGGTCCACGGATTCCAGCAGGCGCTTGATCTTGCCGCCATCGGACTCGGCCTTGGCGGCCACCGAGTTTTCCAGGTTGACCTGGTCGGTGATATCGCTGGCGAACTTCACCACCTTATATGGCTTGCCGTTCAGGTCCAGCACCGGATTATAAGTGGCCTGGATCCATATGGTTTTTCCATTATTGCCAATTCGTTTATATCGGCCGCTGTCGAATTCGCCACGATTCAATTTTTGCCAGAAGCGTTTATATTCCGAGCTATTGCCATATCCCGGCTCGCAGAACATGCGATGGTGTTCGCCTTTTATATCCTCGATGGTGTAACCCATGGTATTAAGGAAATTATCGTTGGCATTCAATACATGGCCGCTCATGTCGAATTCAATCACCGCCTGGGCCTTGGAAATGGCCGCCAGCTTGCTTTCGTACTCGGCGGCTTTGATCTTGCTGTCGGTGATGACGGTGGCGAACTTGATGACCTTGTAGGCCTTGCCATCAGGGCCGATGATCGGGTTGTAGGAGGCGTTGATCCATACTTCGCGCCCACCCTTGGCCAGCCGCTTGTAGTCGCCCCGGTCGAACTCGCCGTTCCCGAGGCGGGCCCAGAACTGCTTGTACTCCGGGGACTTCACGTATTCGGGGTCGCAGAAGATCGAGTGGTGCTTGCCCTGGACTTCGGCCAGCGTGTAGTCGACGGTCTTCAGGAAGTTTTCGTTGGCATGCAGGATGGTGCCGTCGAGATCGAACTCGATCAACGCCTGCACCCGATTCAGCGCGGTGTTAATTGCCTGAATATCCAGATCCTGCGATTTGATTGCCTCGCTGTCTGCATCCATTTTGGACTCCGTTATATTTTGTGAGAATTAATTTGCGGGAAATATTAATCGCGGCACGACAGTGTATTCCACGGCATTCGGACTTATTATTTATCCGAACTCTGATAAAGCACAAGGCCGGTATTTATTATTTCAACGCGCCTGTACTGAATTTGCTACGGGGAATTAATGCTGGCGTGAATATGTGTGAGAATCTCGCTTATTTTAAAAGCGGTTTCTCCGCATTCAAAAGCGCTGGCGAAACCGGCAAGTTTGCGTGGCTGCCCACCGGGCCATCCTGTACCATGCTGTCAGGACAACAAAAAAAATAATACGACCGTTCTTTTATGGGGTATAGTAAGTGGGCTGAGGTTCCCACTAAAACATAAGGAAGAGACATGACTGCTGAATATCAAGTCCACGGCACGGTTGCCGTCATCACGCTGAACAATCCGCCGGTCAACGGCCTGGGCCTGGCCACCCGCACGGCGGCGGTCAAGGGCATCCAGCAGGCGCTGGCGGACGACACCGTCAAGGCCATCGTGATCACCGGCGCCGGCAAGGCCTTCTCCGGCGGCGCCGACATCAAGGAATTCAATTCGCCCAAGGCGCTGACCGAGCCCAGCCTGCACACGCTGATCGCCACCGCCGAAAGCTCGACCAAGCCGGTGGTCGCCGCCATCCACACCGTCTGCATGGGCGGCGGCCTGGAGCTCTCGCTCGGCTGCCACTACCGGGTGGCGATGCCGGGCGCGCAGATCGCGCTGCCGGAAGTGAAGCTGGGCCTGCTGCCGGGCGCCGGCGGCACGCAGCGCCTGCCGCGCGTGCTGGGCCTGGAAATGGCACTGAACATGATCGTCTCCGGCACGCCGGTCGCGTCCGACAAGCTGGCCAACACCGCGCTGTTCGACGCCGTGTTCACCGCCGACGCCGACCTGGTCAGCTCGGCCGTGGCCTTCGCCGAGACCATCGCCGACGTGCGCCCGCTGCCGAAAGTGCGCGACCGCAAAGTCGATTACCCGAACCACGAAGCCTTCCTGCAGTTCTCGCGTAACACGGTCAAGGCCATGTCCGGCCCGTTCCCGGCGCCGCTGGAGTGCGTGGAAACCGTGGCCGCCTCGGTCACGATGAAGTTCGAGGACGGCATGAAGTTCGAACGCGAACGCTTCCTGCACCTGATCCAGACCACCGAATCGAAAGCGCTGCGCCACGCCTTCTTCGCCGAGCGCGTCGCCAGCAAGGTACCGGACGTGCCGGCAGATACGCCGGTACGCGCCATCAAGCAGGCCGCCGTGATCGGCGCCGGCACCATGGGCGGCGGCATCGCCATGAACTTCCTGAACGCCGGCATCCCGGTCGTCATGCTGGAGACCAAACAGGAGGCGCTGGACAAGGGCCTGGCCACGATCCGCAAGAACTACGAGAACACCATGAAGAAGGGCAAGCTGACGCAGGAGAAGTTCGACCAGCGCATGGCCCTGGTGAGCGGCACGCTGGCGTATGAGGATATCGGCCAGGCCGACATCGTGGTGGAAGCCGTGTTCGAGGACATGGGCGTGAAGGAAACCGTGTTCCGCAAGCTGGACGAGGTGATGAAGCCGGGCGCCATCCTGGCCTCCAACACGTCGACCCTGGACCTGAACCAGATCGCCAGCTTCACCAAGCGTCCGCAGGACGTGATCGGCACCCACTTCTTCAGCCCCGCCAACGTGATGAAGCTGCTGGAGATCGTGCGCGGCGCGCAGACTGGCAAGGACGTCCTGGCCACCGCGCTGGCGTTGTCGAAAAAGCTGAAGAAGACCGGTGTGGTATCCGGCGTTTGCGATGGCTTCATCGGCAACCGCATGATCGAGCAGTACAGCCGCCAGGCCGGCTTCCTGCTGGAGGAGGGCGCGCTGCCGGAGCAGGTCGACAAGGCGATGGAGAAGTTCGGCTTCGCCATGGGACCGTTCCGCATGGGCGACCTGGCCGGCAACGACATCGGCTGGGCGATCCGCAAGCGCCGCTATGTGGAGAAGCCGGAGATCAGCTACTCCAAGACCGCCGACCTGCTGTGCGAGATGGGCCGCTACGGCCAGAAGACCGGCGCCGGCTGGTACGACTACAAGGCCGGCGACCGTAAGGCCTATCCGAATGAGCAGGTCAACGCGATGATCGTGCAGCACTCGGCCGACATCGGCGTCACGCGCCGCAAGATCAGCGACCAGGAAATCGTCGAACGGCTGGTGTACTCGATGGTCAACGAAGCGGCCCATATCCTGGAAGAGGGCATCGCATTGCGCGCCTCCGACATCGACATGGTCTACCTGACCGGCTACGGCTTCCCGCTGTTCCGCGGCGGCCCGATGTTCTATGCCGATACGGTGGGCCTGCCGAACGTGCTGGCGGCGATCAACAAGTACGCCAAGGGCCACCAGGGCAGCGCCTGGAAACCCGCTCCCCTGCTGGTCAAGCTGGCGGAAGAGGGCAAGGGCTTCAATAGCTGATCTTATTTGACCAGGCCAGTGCCCTGCGGGATGTGATAGGCGTCGTAGTAATGGCGCTTGTAGATCGCCGTAAGGGCGCCGGCCTTCTGCATGTCATGCATGGCGCTTTCCAGCGCCGCCAGGCGCTCCGGCGAGACGGATGTCCGCGATACCGCTATCGAACGCGGTTGGCCGTCCGAGGGCATGCGGAAGGCCGCTTTCTCCAGTTGCCCGTCCAGGTGCAGCGCCGACACCAGCGCGTCGCCTTGGTCCTCGGGGATCAGCACCGCGTCGATGCGGCCCAGTGCCAGCTTGCGGAAGTTGGCCTCCATGTCCTTGGCTGGATCCCGCTGCACCGACCAATCGCGGTCGAAGCGCCGCAGATACTCCGCGCCCCATTTGGTGCCGATGCGTAGCGGCGCGATGTCCGCATAGTCGTTGATGGTGACGTTGCCGTCTTTGCGCACGTAGAACACGCGGTCCGCACTGTGTTCGCGGTATGGCGTCTGCAGGAAGTACAGGAAGGTGTCGCGGCGCGGCGTCTCGCGCAGGCCGATCATGATGTCTGCCGTGCCTTGCTCCAGCATGAACTGGCAGCGCTTGAGCGGACACGGTTTGATCTGCAGGGTCAGGCCGGCGCGCCGCGCCAGCTCGCGGGCGATTTCGGTATAGGCGCCGCCATAGACGCCATCCTCCTCGGTGATCCAGGGCAGCATCTTGTTGACCGCCAGGACCAGCGTATGCTCTCCGCTTTCCGGCTCCGCCTGCGCGAGCGCCGGCAGCGACGCCGCCAGCGCCGTTATCGCGAAAAGCAGGCGGCGCAGGATTTTACTTACCTGATACCGGCTTGACCTTGGCCGCCGCTTCCTTGGCGCGGGCGCGGGCGGTTTCAACGTCGTCGGCGGTGGCCAGCGCCACGCCCATGCGGCGGCGTGCGAACGATTCTGGCTTGCCGAACAGGCGGATGTCGGTGCCCGGCACGCGCAGCGCTTCGGCCACGCCTTCGAAGGCGATGCCGGCCGCTTCATGCTGGCCGTAGATGACGGCCGATGCACCCGGCGCTTTCAGCGCGACGTTGACCGGCAGGCCGAGGATGGCCTTGGCGTGCAGTTCGAATTCGCTTTGAACCTGGGTCGCCATGGTCACCATGCCGGTGTCGTGCGGGCGTGGGCTCACTTCCGAGAACCAGACCATGTCGTCCTTGACGAACAGCTCCACGCCGAACAGGCCCAGGCCACCCAGGTCGCCGGTGACTTTCTCGGCGATGTCGCGGGCGCGCGCCAGCGCCAGTGGATTCATGCGGCATGGCTGCCAGGATTCGACGTAGTCGCCTTGCACCTGCACGTGGCCGATCGGATCGCAGAACTGGGTCTCGACCTGGCCGTTGGCGCCGATGGAGCGTACCGTCAGCAGGGTGATTTCGTAGTCGAAGTCGATGAAGCCTTCGACGATCACGCGGCCCGCATCCACGCGGCTGCCGGCGGCGGCGTAGTCCCACGCGGCCTTGACTTCGGCGGCGCTGTCGATCTTGGATTGGCCTTTGCCCGACGAGGACATGACTGGCTTGATCACGCACGGGAAGCCAATGGCGGCGGTGGCCGCTTCAAGTTCGGCCAGGCTGCTGGCGAAGCGGTACGGCGACGTCGCCAGGCCCAGTGTTTCGGCGGCCAGGCAGCGGATGCCTTCGCGGTTCATGGTCAGCTGGGCCGCGCGCGCGGTCGGGATGCAGGTGATCTTGCCGGCTTTTTCCAGCGCGGCCAGCGTGTCGGTGGCGATGGCTTCGATTTCCGGCACGATCAGGTCCGGCTTCTCCTGTTCGATCAGCGCGGCCAGCGCGGCGCCATCGGCCATGTTGATGACGTGGGCACGATGCGCGACCTGGTGGCCCGGCGCGTTCGGATAACGGTCCACGGCAATCACCTCCACGCCCAGGCGCTGCAAGGCGATGATGACTTCCTTGCCTAGTTCACCGGAGCCGAGCAGCATGACTTTGGTGGCGGTGGGAGACAGTGGAGTGCCGAAAATGCGTGGAGTGTTCATGTGGAAGTCCGGGAGTGAGGGATAACGGTTGATGGTGCGCCGCAGCGCCGCGCGGGCCGACTATAGCAAAATGCGGCTATTTTGGACAGCGGCAGGGGCATTATAATAAACCCAATCTTGGCATCGGATTAATCGCAGGCGCTTATCGCGGCCTGGCTGCGTTTATCCGGCAGGGGCTGCGCCGGTCGCATGGCCATCCGCGCCGCCGCATCGTCAGGCAAAGTGTGCCCATGACATTCCGTCATGGACATGACTAAGGAAAAAAATGAAACCAATGCACGTAATCGCCGCCGCACTTGCCGCCACTTCGCTGTGGGTGGTCGCGGCCGAATCGACCGGCAAGCTGCCCGCTCCCTGGTATGTCGGCGGGGGGACGCCATCGTCCTATCAGGCGGGGATAGACAGTGTGGAAACCACCAGCGGCAAGGGCTCCAAGTTCCTGCGCTACGTCCAGGGCGAGGGCAAGAGCTTTACGACGCTGTCGCAGGGCGTATCGGCACAGCGCTATCTGGGCCAGCGCGTGCGGTTCCAGGCACGTGTGAAGTCGCGCGACGTGAGTGTCTGGGCGGGCCTGTGGATGCAGGTCAGCGGGCCGACACCCGCCAAGCTGGCCTTCTACAACAGCCAGGACAAGCCGATCACCGGCACCACGGATTGGCAGACCCGCAGCGTGACGCTGGATGTGCCGGAGGAGGCGACCACCATTAACTTCGGCGTGATCAACGCCGGCACCGGCCAGGTCTGGATAGACGAGCTTTCGTTCGAGGTGGTCGGCAAAGACGTGCCGGTCGACTCCTTCCAGCGTAACAAGTTGCCGGAGTCGCCGACCTTATGAGCGCCGCAGCCGGTGGCGGTTACGCGGCATTGACCGAGGCGGCGGCGAGCACGGTTCCGCAAAAGGCGCTCAGCGCGGCGCTGGTCGCCGGCTTTGCCGCCGTTTGCCTGGCGCTGCGGGCGTACACCTTGCTCGCGCTGTTCAGCGCCATGCTGTTGCCGGTGGGCGCAAGCGGCGCGTGCATGCTGGTGCTGCTGGCCCGCGCGGCACGGCTGCGCGAATGGCGCTTTCTGTGGCCGGTCCTATTGCTGTTTATCGGCGGATTCAGTTGGTTGGCCGGCCTGTTGTATCACGAGGGCATGGGCCGGGCCGGCATCGTCACGCACAACGATTTGCTGGTGCAGTTTTCAGTGGCGGCGCTGGCGCTGCTGCTGTTGGCGCCCCGGCTGTGGATCGCACAGCAGCAATCGCGCGCGCTGCAGATGGCGCGGCTGACGCAGGCCGCGTTGTCCGCCGACCTGAAGGCCCTGCAAGCCCAGATCGAACCGCACTTCCTGTATAACACGCTGGCCAATACGCGTTATCTGGCACGCCACGACCCCGAGCGCGCTGTGGCGATGCTCGATCACCTGATCGGTTACCTGCACACGGCGCTGCCGGACCTGCGCAGCCCGATGTCCAGCCTTGGCCGGGAGTGCGAACTGGCGGGCCACTATCTGGCGCTGATGGGCATACGGTTTGGCGACCGCCTGCAATACGACATCGACTGCCCGCCCGAGTTGGGCGTGGTGGAGCTGCCACCGCTGATGTTGATGCCGCTGGTGGAGAACGCCGTGCAGCACGGCGTCGAACCGCACCCCGGCAACGTAATGGTGCGCATGCTGGTGCGCCGCCAGGACGATGCGTTGGTGGTGGCGGTGCGTGACAACGGCGCAGGCCCGGGCAAAGCGGCGCTGGGCAGCGGGGTCGGATTGCGCAACCTGCGCGAACGCCTGGCCGCCTTGCACGGCAATGCCGCCGGATTCCGTCTTCAAGTCGCGGCGGACGGCTGGACCGAGGCTGTGATCACATTGCCAATGGGGGCCGCATGATGCATCGTCCACGCATACTGATCGCGGACGACGAGCCTTTGCTGCGCGCGGAGCTGCGCCAGTCGCTGGCGGCGTTGTGGCCGGAGGCCGAACTGGTGGCCGAAGCGGCGGATGGCTACGAGGCGCTGCGCCTGGCGCGGGCGCTGGAGCCGGACGTCGCCTTCCTCGATATCCGCATGCCGGGCCTGAGCGGCCTGGAAGTGGCGCGCACCTTCGGCGCCCGTACGCATGTGGTGTTCGTCACGGCCTACCAGGAGCACGCGCTGGCCGCGTTCGATGAAGGCGCGATCGATTACGTGCTCAAGCCCACCGATCCCGTGCGCCTGGTGCGCGCCATCGAGCGGGTGCGCGCGCGCCTTGGCACGCCTCCGCCCGACCTGGCGCGGCTGATGCAACAGCTGTCGCCAAAACCGGCGGCGCCGTCATGGCTGCAGGCGACCGTCGGCAACTCGATCCACTTCATCGATTTGAGCGACGTGATTTACTTCTGTTCGGAGTTCAAATACACGCGGGTGGTGACGCCGCAGCAGGCCGAGGCCCATATCCGCACGCCGCTGAAGGAGCTGGCGGCCGAACTGGAAGACGCTGGATTCTGGCAGATACACCGGGGATATGTGGTGGCGGTGAAGCGCATCGCGGCCGTCAGCCGCGACGCCGACGGCGCCTTGTGGCTAAGCCTGCGCGGCCATCAGGACAAGCTGCCCGTGAGCCAGCGCTTCCAGCACCGGTTCAAGGGCATGTAGCGCTTTTAGAACGAGTAGACCAGCGTTACCGAGGTTTGGGTGTCGGTGTTCTTTTTATCTTCCGGCACGTTGGTGTCGTTGCGGACGCTGAACGCGGCCTTCATCTGCATGGTGCTGTTGATTTTGGTGCGCAGCGCTGTCTCGGCCAGCGAGTGCATGTTCGAGGTGCCGCGTTCGACGCTCAGGTTCTGGCTGAACAGGGCGGTGTCGCTCAGCTTCCATTTCAGGTTGGCCGCGCCGCGCACGGTCATGCCGCTTTCCATTTCACCGGTCGAACGGGTGCCATTGAAATAGCCCGGACCAATTTCCACGTCCATGCTGTGGTCCGGCGTCTTGTAGGTCTCGGTGCCGTAACCGACACCCACCGTGGAGTAGCGGGTGTACGCGCCGAATTTGTCGTTGACGTGGGTGGCCAGCGCGAACAATTTGTCGTGGTCCTGCAGCAGCTTGTAGGCGGCTTTGGCGGAGAACGAATAGCGCTGGGCGGAACGCTCGCGCACTTTTTCGCCGTCGGACCTGGTGACCTGTTCGTCCTTGAAGTACCCGGCCAGGACATACTCGTTGCTCCAGTCGGGCAGCTCCTGCTTGGCATCCAGCTTGCCGGTGACCGAAGTACCGACCGTGTTGCCTGACGTGGAGATGGCGCCCAACTCCGCGGAGTTGTTCCAGTCGTGGCCGAGGATGGATTCCGCGGCGGCGTAGCCTTGGACCAGGGAGAGGGTGAGGGCGGGGATAAGTAGGATCGCTTTCATGCCGAATATTGTACCTTAGCCCGAAAATCAGCGCATCCAACCGGATCGCGGGTAGGGATCAGCTGGTGAGCCAGTAGTCCGGACGGGCGTAGATCTCCTTCAGCATGTCGATGAAGAAGCGCACCTTGGCCGGCAAGTGCCGCTGCTGCGGATAGACCGCCACGATGTCGTACTGCGGCAGCGCGTAATCGTCCAGCACCGTGATCAACTCACCGGAGGCTAGCTGCGACTGGATCTCCCACGATGAACGCCACGCCAGACCCAGGCCCTCGGTGGCCCAGCGGTGTAGCAGTTCACCGTCGTTGCAGTTCAGGTTACCGTCCGCCCGCACCGTCACCTGCTTGCCGTGATCCTGGAAGTACCAGCCGCGCTGCTGCCCGCCCTGCAGGTTGAAGGCCAGGCAGTTGTGCTGCGCCAGGTCGTCCAGCGTGCGTGGAATGCCGTGGCGGTCGAAGTACTCCGGCGTGCCGCACACCACGCGCCGGTTGCTCGCCAGCTTGACGGCGACGAAGCTCGGATCGATCACGCCGCCGATGCGGATGCCGACGTCGTAACCGTCCCGCACCAGGTCCACCACGCGGTCGGTCAGGTTGAAGGAGATCTGCACGTCGGGATGCGCGCGCACGAAGCCCGCCGCATGGGGCGCCACGTGCTTGCGGCCGAAGGCTGCCGGCGCCGAGACGATCAGGTGGCCGGTGGCGCGGTGCCGTCCCTCGGACACCATGCGGTCCGCATGGCCCAGATCCGCGAGCAATTTGCGGCAATGGTCCAGGTACAGCGTGCCTTGCTCGGTGAGCGTCAGGTGGCGCGTGGTGCGGTGCATCAGCTTCACGCCCAGGCGCTTCTCCAGCGCGTCGATGCGCCTGCCCAGCATCACGGGCGTGATGTGCTGGCCCATCGCCGCCCGTACCAGGCTGCCTTTTTCGGCCACGTCGACGAAGGCCTCGATTTGCGTCAGTTTGTCCATGGCTCGATTATTCCACACTTATTCCATATTTTGAGTATCGAATAAAGCGAGAGTTTGTCTTCTTATCACGGCCCGCCTTTCCCGCTACGATGATCCCATCAAGTTCAGTACTTAACCATCAGGGGACAAGCATGGCACGGATGACAGCAGCGCAGGCGGCAGCAATCGTTTTGGAAAAAGAGGGGGTGAATCAGGTGTTCGGAGTTCCGGGCGCCGCGATCAACCCGTTTTATGCGGCATTGAAGAAGCAGGGCAGCGCGAAGCACATCCTGGCGCGCCACGTCGAGGGCGCGTCGCACATGGCCGAGGGCTACACCCGCGCCAAGGCGGGCAATATCGGCGTGTGCATCGGCACCTCCGGCCCGGCCGGCACCGACATGATCACCGGCCTGTATTCGGCCCAGGCGGATTCCATACCTATCCTCTGTATTACCGGCCAGGCGCCGCGCGCCCGTTTGTACAAGGAGGACTTCCAGGCGGTCGATATCGAGTCGATCGCCAAGCCGGTGACCAAGTGGGCCGTCACCGTGCGCGAACCGGCGCTGGTGCCGATGGTGTTCCAGCAGGCCTTCCACATCATGCGCTCGGGCCGTCCCGGTCCGGTGCTGGTGGACCTGCCGTTCGACGTGCAGATGGCGGAAATCGAATTCGACCCGGACACCTACCAGCCGCTGGAAGCCTACAAGCCCAAAGCCACCCGCGCCCAGATCGAAAAAGCGTTGACGATGTTGAACGACGCGGAATGCCCGCTGATCACCGCCGGCGGTGGCGTCATCAACGCCGACGCGTCCGACCTGCTGGTGCAGTTCGCGGAACTGACCGGCGTGCCGGTGATCCCGACCCTGATGGCGTGGGGCGCGATCCCGGATGACCACAAACTGATGGTCGGCATGGTCGGTTTGCAAACCAGCCACCGTTACGGCAACGCCACGTTGCTGGCGTCCGACTTCGTGTTCGGCATCGGCAATCGCTGGGCCAACCGCCACACCGGCACCATCGAGGTGTACACCAAGGACCGCAAATTCGTCCACATCGACATCGAGCCCACCCAGATCGGCCGCGTGTTCGGCCCTGACTTCGGCATCGTCTCCGACGCCGGCGCAGCGCTCAAGCTGATGATCGAAGTGGCAACCGAGTGGAAGGCCGCCGGCAAGCTCAAAGACCGTGCGGCGTGGGTGGCGCAATGTAATGAACGCAAGCGCACCATGCAGCGCAAGACGCACTTCGAACAGGTGCCGGTCAAGCCGCAGCGCGTGTACGAGGAGATGAACAAGGCCTTCGGCCGCGATACCTGCTACGTCAGCACCATCGGCCTGTCGCAGATCGCCGCCGCGCAGTTCCTGCACGTGTATAACGCCCGCCACTGGATCAACTGCGGCCAGGCCGGCCCGCTGGGCTGGACCATCTCCGCCGCGTTGGGCGTGGCCGCCGCCGACCCGCAGCGCAAGGTGGTGGCCATTTCGGGCGACTACGACTTCCAGTTCATGATCGAAGAGCTGGCGGTGGGCGCGCAATTCAAGCTGCCGTACCTGCATGTGGTGGTGAACAACTCCTACCTCGGCCTGATCCGCCAGTCGCAGCGCGGCTTCGACATGGACTTCTGCGTGCAGCTGTCGTTCGAGAACATCAACGCGCCGGAACTGAACGGCTATGGCGTTGACCACATCGCCGTGGTGGAAGGCCTGGGCTGCAAAGCGATCCGCGTGACCAATGCGGACGAGCTGCCGGCCGCCTTCGAGCAGGCCAACAAGTGGATGGAGGAGTTCAAGGTGCCGGTTGTGGTGGAGGTGATCCTGGAGCGCGTGACCAATATCGCGATGGGCACCGACATCGACAAGATCAACGAATTCGAAGAGCTGGCGCTGCGCGGATCCGACGCGCCGACCGCGATCTCCCTGCTGGACTGAGAGGAAAACAACATGACCAAACTTGCAGCCAACCTCACCATGCTGTTCACCGAGGTGCCGTTTATCGACCGCTTCGAAGCGGCGGCCCGCGCCGGCTTCCAGGCCGTGGAGTTCCTGTTCCCGTATGCGTACAGCGCCCGCGACCTGTCCGAGCGCCTGAAGGCCAACAAACTGGAACTGGTGCTTCACAACCTGCCGGCGGGCCACTGGGAAGCCGGTGAGCGCGGCATCGCCTGCCATCCGGACCGCGTGGCCGAATTCCGCGATGGCGTCTGGACCGCCATCGCCTACGCCAAGGAACTGGGCGTGAAGCAGGTGAACTGCCTGGTGGGCATCCTGCCCCAGGGCGTGACGCGGCAGGACGCGCAGGTCACGCTGGTGGACAACCTGCGCTTCGCCGCCGAGGCGCTGAAGGACGAGGGCATCCGCCTGCTGATTGAACCGATCAACAGCTACGACATTCCCGGCTTCTTCCTGACCAATACGGCGCAGGCGGCATCGCTGATCGCGGTCACCGGATCGGACAACCTGTTCATCCAGTACGACATCTATCACATGCAGCGCATGGAAGGTGAGCTGACCAACACCATCAAGAAGCACCTGCCGCTGATCGGCCACGTGCAGCTGGCGGATAACCCCGGCCGCAACGAGCCGGGCACCGGCGAAATCAACTACCGCTACCTGTTCGAGCAGCTGGACGCCGCCGGCTACCAAGGCTGGATCGGTTGCGAATACAAGCCCCGCACCACGACGGAAGCGGGCCTGGGCTGGCGCGCGGCGCATGGCGTTTAAATCACATACTTTTTAAGGAAAATATCATGTCTCGAGTTGGATTTATTGGTCTGGGTATCATGGGCGCACCGATGGCGCAGCACCTGCTGAACGGCGGCCACAAGCTGTACCTGCATGACATCAAGAACCCGCCGTTCCCGCTAATCGAGGCCGGTGCGACGGTCTGCACCTCGGCTGCCGAAGTGGCGGCGCGCGCCGACATCATCATCGTCATGGTGCCGGACACGCCGCACGTCGAAGCGGCCCTGTTCGGCGAAGAAGGCGTGGCCAAGGGCCTGCGTCCGAACACCATCGTGGTCGATATGAGCTCGATCTCGCCCATCGAAACCAAGAAGTTCGCCAAGAAGATCAATGCCTTGGGCTGCGAATACCTCGATGCGCCGGTCTCCGGCGGCGAAGTGGGCGCCAAGGCCGGTTCGCTGACGATCATGGTCGGCGGCTCGGAAGCGGCGTTCGATATCGTCAAGCCGCTGTTTGAACTGATGGGCAAGAACATCACGCTCGTCGGCGGCAACGGCGACGGTCAGACCACCAAGGTCGCCAACCAGATCATCGTCGCGCTGAACATCCAAGCCGTGGCCGAGGCGCTGCTGTTCGCGTCCAAGGCCGGCGCCGACCCGGCCAAGGTGCGCTCCGCGCTGATGGGCGGCTTCGCCAACTCGCGCATCCTGGAAGTGCACGGCGAACGCATGGTCAAGCGCACCTTCAATCCGGGCTTCCGCATCGAGCTGCACCAAAAGGACCTGAACCTGGCGCTTCAGGGTGCCAAGGCAATGGGCGTGTCGCTGCCGAATACCGCGATGGCGCAGGAGCTGATGAATGCCTGCGCGGCCAATGGCCTGGGCGGCATGGACCACTCGGCACTGTGCCGCGCGATCGAGCTGATGTCCAACCACCAGATCGCCGAGGCGTAATGAGTACGCTGAATCCACGCCAATTCCTGCTTGATCTTTATGGCAGCGCGGTGGACGCTGTCAGTGCGGAGAAGTGCTTGCCGGCCTACCTGCCGGAACCGCCGAAGAACGGCCGCACGCTGGTGATCGGCGCGGGCAAGGGCGCCGCCGCCATGGCGCGCGCGGTCGAGCGTCACTGGAAGGGTGATATTTCCGGGCTGGTCGTCACGCGCTACGAGCATGGCGTGGACTGCGAGCGCATCGAAGTCATCGAGGCCGCCCATCCGGTGCCGGACGAGGCGGGCCGCGCCGCCGCAGGCCGGATGATGGAGATGGTCCAAGGTCTGAGCGAGAACGATCTGGTGCTCTGCCTGATCTCCGGCGGCGGCTCGTCGCTGCTGGCGTTGCCGGCGCCCGGTATCACGCTGGAGCAGAAGCAGGCGCTGAACAAGGCTTTGCTGAAGAGCGGCGCCGCCATCTCCGAGATGAACTGTGTGCGCAAGCACCTGTCGGCCATCAAGGGCGGCAGGCTGGCGCTGGCCTGCGCGCCGGCACGCGTGGTGACGTTGCTGATCTCCGACGTGCCCGGCGACGATCCCGGCATCATCGCCAGCGGCCCGACGCTGCCCGATCCGACCACCTGCGCTGATGCGCTGGCGGTACTGCGCAAGTACGACATCGCCATCCCGGACAGCATCCGCGAACATCTCGAATCCGGCGCGGGCGAGACGCCGAAGCCGGGCGATCCGCGCTTCGCGCGCAACAGCCATCACGTGATCGCCATCGCGCAGGATGCGTTGGAGGCGGCGGCGGCACATGCGCATGCGGTGGGCATCACGCCTTACATCCTGTCCGACGGTATTGAAGGCGAATCGCGCGATGTCGCCATTGTCCACGCGGCGATGGCGCGGCAGGTGGCGACGCGCGGCCAGCCGTTCCAGCGGCCTTGCGTCATCATTTCCGGCGGCGAGACCACGGTGACGGTGCGCGGCTCGGGGCGCGGCGGGCGCAATGCGGAATTCCTGCTCAGCCTTGCGGTGGCGCTGGACGGCCATCCCGGCATCCACGCCGTGGCCTGCGACACCGACGGCATCGACGGCTCCGAGGACAACGCCGGTGCGCTATACGGCCCGGACTCGCTGGAGCGCGGCCTGACGCAGAAACTGCGGGCCAAGACGCTCTTGGAAAACAACGACGGCTACGGCTATTTCAGCGCGTTGAACGATCTGGTGGTCAGCGGCCCTACCCGCACCAACGTCAACGACTTCCGCGCCGTTTTAATTCTGTAAAAAAGGAACACCCAATGCGACGTCAACGTCAGGCCAAAATCGTGGCCACGCTCGGCCCGGCCAGCAGCAGCAAGGAAGCCATCCAGGCATTGTTCGAAGCGGGCGCCGATGTGTTCCGCTTTAACTTCAGCCACGGTACCCATCAGGACCACCAGGCGCGCTGCAACATCGTGCGCGAGATCGAACGCGGCGCCGGCCGGCCGATCGCCATCCTGGCCGATCTGCAGGGGCCCAAGCTGCGCGTGGGCCAGTTCGCCGAAGGGAGGGTGACGCTGGTGGCCGGGCAGGAGTTCGCGCTGGACCGCGACACGTCGCCCGGCAATGCGCAACGCGTGTGCCTGCCGCACCCGGAGTTGTTCGAAGTGATCGACAGCGGCCAGTCCTTGTTGCTGGATGACGGCAAGCTGCGGCTGGCGGTGGTCGCCAACGAGGGACGGGTGATACGCACGCGCGTCGTCAACGGCGGCGTGCTGTCGGACCGCAAGGGCGTCAACGTGCCGGACGTGGTGCTGCCTATCCCGGCGCTGACGGAGAAGGACCTACGTGACCTGGACTTCGCGCTGGAGATGGGCGCGGACTGGATTGCGCTGTCGTTTGTGCAGCGGCCGGAGGACCTGGTCCAAGCCCGCGCCATCGTCGGCACGCGCGCCGCGCTGCTGGCCAAGCTTGAGAAGCCGGCTGCGCTGGATGAACTCGACGCCATCGTCGCGGTATCGGATGCCATCATGGTGGCGCGCGGCGACCTGGGTGTGGAGGTGCCGCCGGAGCGGGTTCCCGGCGTGCAGAAGCGTATCCTGCGCGCTTGCCGCCTGCAGGGCAAACCGATCGTCATCGCCACGCAGATGCTGGAGTCGATGATCTCGGCGCCAGTGCCGACGCGGGCGGAAGCTTCCGATGTGGCCAGCGCGATCTACGACGGCGCCGACGCGGTGATGCTGTCGGCGGAATCGGCCAGCGGCGCTTATCCGACCGAGGCGGTGTCGATCATGGACCGCATCATCTGCGAAGTGGAGAAGGATCCGCTGTACCGACAGATGATCGACGCCCAGAACCAGGCGCCGATGCCGAACAGCGGCGACGCGATCTGCTCCGCGTTGCGCGACGTGACGCAGATCGTCGGCGCGGTGGCGACGGTGACGTACACCAGCTCCGGCCACACCAGCCTGCGCGCGGCGCGGGAGCGGCCGATGGCGCCGATCCTGAGCATCACGCCGAACCTGTCGACGGCGCGCCGCCTGGCGCTGGCCTGGGGTGTGCATTCGACCGTGAGTGCGGACGTGCGCAATGTGGACCGCATGGTGGCCGCGGCGTGCCAGGCGGCGCTGCGGGAAGGATTCGGTCAGCCGGGCGATCAGATCGCGATCACGGCAGGCGTGCCATTCGGCCAGCCGGGCAGCACCAACCTGCTGCGCATCGCGCAGATCTGGCCGAGCGACGAGCCGGCGGCGGCGTGATTCTATCGTCGACCTTTCGCGTTGCGGTGCCAATGGTGCTGCAACGCCGGTTGACGGCGGTCGGACAGATCTACTTCCAGAATTCGCCGGTCTTTGGCGCGGTGCTGCTGCTTTGCCTGTTCCTGAGCGGGCCACCGCTGGCACTCGGATGCGTGTTGGGCGTCGCCTGCGCGTCGCTTGCGGCACGGGCGTTCAAGCTCCCGGAAGAGCGCCGGCATAACGGTTTATACGGTTTTAATGGCGCGCTTGCTGGCGTGGGCCTGTGCGCCGTCTACCAGCTGGACGGCCCGTTGCTGCTGATGGTCGCCGGCGCTGGTGCGTTGACGGCGGCGCTGACCTGCGCCGCCGAACGCGCCCGCATTCCGCCGTTGACGCTTCCGTTTGTGCTGACGATGTGGCTGGCCGGTGCGGCTGCCCAAAGTGTCGGTCTGCAGGAATCGATGCCTGCGCCGGGCGGTTGTGGCACGACAGTCGTCAGCTATCTTTTCTGCTCGGTGGGACAGGCGGCATTCATCGGCGGCGCGCCACTCGGCATGCTGCTATGGGCCGCGCTGGCGCGACGCCATTGGCATCAGGCCATGTGGGGATTATCAGGCGCGCTGTTTTCCTGGCTGGCGATTACGTTGGCGAATCAGCTGTGGCCTGGCGCATGCATCGAAACCCAGTCGACCGGAGCGGGCATCAACAGCACACTGGTGATGCTGGCTCTCGGCGCCCGCGAATGCCGCTGGCTCTCGCGTCTTTCCGCCGCTGGCGTCAGCATTACGCTATCTATCGGCTTGGGCGCCGCTGACATCCATTACTTCACGCTGCCGTTCATCCTGACAATCTGGATAGTGCTCTTGGCTACTCGTCTTAGAGATCATGCGGCGTTAGGCCGGTATGCTTGGCTATTCGACTGAGAATGCGGGGGCCCAGCTCTTCACTGTCGTGGAACGCAAAGACAAAGTCTGGCCAGCCGGCGCGCATGAGAACTCTGTGAGACCCGGACTGTCGTTTAAGTATCCAGCCCACCTTTAATAACGCGGAAAAAACCAGCTTTGCCTTGGTAGCGGGCCACTGGCTCATGCCATTGCTGGAACCGATATCTTAATATTAAGCGGCTGAATCTCTTCATGTTCAAGTCGCTCGGCAATTACACGCAGTGCAAGCGCCTGAACTTTGGATATGGCTCGGGTTGCGCTTTCTGCGTAGACCATCACGCCGGGCAGTTGGGGAATTTCCGCCAGCCAGCGGCCGTCGGATTCCTGTTCGCAGTCAATAGTGAGGTTCATATTGTCCTCCATCGGAACGCCTAGTCTAGCATGAGAAAAACGACCGGCGTTGTGATCGATCTAACCGCCGTTGACGTATTCGGTCAAACCTTCGGCGAGGGCGGCGAAGGTGGTGGCGCAGGCGGGATTGCTGCGCAGGTTTTCGTGCATCGCCAGCCAGGTATCGAGCGGAATGGTCAGCAGGTCGGGGAGTACACGCACCAGCCGCGCGTCGCGCTTCGCCAGGCCGACCTGGCAGATGCCTATCCCCAGCCCGGCGCGGATCGAGGCCAGGTGAACCAGGTCGCTGTCGCTGCGCAGCGTGTAGGACTGGTTTTGCAGCTTACCCAGCAGATGCTGCAGGCTACGGGTGAAGGCCGTCTCGCGGTCGATGCCGATGAGGGCGTGGCCCGACATGTCGTCCCAGGTCTGCGGCATTCCCCGGCGCTTCAGGTAGTCGCGCCTGGCGTGGAACCCCAGATCGATATTGCCGATGCGGCGCGCCACCAGCACGTCCTGCTCCGGCCGCGTCATGCGGACGGCGATGTCGGCGTCGCGCCGCAGCAGGTTTTCGATGCGGTTGGAGGTCGCCAGCTCGATGGTGATGCCGGGATGCGCGCGCGTGAGCCGCGCCAGTATCGGCGGCAGCACCTCCACGCTGACGGTTTCACTGGCCGTGACCCTGACCGTTCCCTTGATCTCTCCATGCCCGAGGCCAGAAGCTGCGCGCAGCAGCGCCGAGGAGGTGGCCGCCAGCGTCTCTGCATATGACTGCAGCGCGTATGCGGCATCGGTCGGAATGAAGCCCGATTGCGAACGCGTGAACAGCGACAGCTTGAGCGACTGCTCCAACGCGTCGATATGGCGGCCGATCGTCGGCTGGGTCAGGCCCAGCGCGCGGGCGGCGCCCGATAGCGAGCCTTCCGTCAGCACGGAGAGGAAGGAGCGGTACAGGTCCCAGTTTGGTTCGTTCATAGTCATACGAAATTGTATAGCGGCTATGCGCTTTTAGGTAATTTTCTTTTAGCTGGGGTTGCGCGACACTGACTCCATCAACTCACCAAACGGAGATAAACATGAAAAAGACTGCACTGGTACTGGGCGCAACGGGCGGAATCGGCGGCGAAGTGGCGCGGCTCCTGATGGCTCGCGGATGGAACGTCAAGGCGCTGCACCGCGCACCGGAGCGCGCCGCCAAGCCGAACGACGGCATCCAATGGCTGGCAGGCGACGCGATGAACCGCGATGAGGTGGTCAATGCCGCACACGGCGTCCAGCTGATCGTCCACGCCGTCAACCCGCCCGGCTACCGCAACTGGGGCGCGCTGGTGCTGCCGATGATAGACAACAGCATCGCCGCAGCCCGCTCCAGCGGCGCACGCATCCTGCTGCCTGGTACCGTGTATAACTACGGCCCCGATGCGTTCCCGATCCTGGATGAGGAATCGCCACAACGGCCGGTCACCCGCAAAGGTGCGATCCGTGTCGAGATGGAAGCGCGCTTGCAGGCTGCGGCGGCCGACGGTGTAAGGACGCTGATTGTGCGGGCCGGCGACTTCTTCGGCCCCAAGGCCGGCAACAACTGGTTCGCACAAGGTCTGGTCAAGCCGGGCAAGCCGGTGACAGGCATCAGCTATCCAGGTAGCGCAGGCGTCGGCCACCAGTGGGCCTACCTGCCGGATGTCGCCGAGACGATGGTGCAGTTGGTCGAAAAGGAGGATCAGCTGGCGACCTTCGCCCGGTTCCAGATGGAAGGCCACTGGGATGCCGACGGCACTCAAATGGTGGCGGCAATCGCCCGTGCCGCGCGCAAGCCGGAGCTGAAGGCAAGCGCTTTCCCATGGTGGCTGCTGGCACTGGCGTCGCCGTTCGTCACGGTATTCCGCGAACTGCGCGAGATGCGCTACCTCTGGCAGCAGCCGGTTCAGATGTCGAACAAGCGTCTGGTGCGGATGCTCGGTGCCGAACCGCGCACGCCGCTCGATGTCGCCGTGCAGCGAACCTTGTCCGGCTTGGGCAGCATTTAAGCCAGCTTGTACCTGGCCAGGATGCGGTGTGTGGTTCCATCGGCATCCATGGCCGCCTTCGCGCGCTGGAACTCCTGGACCGTGGCTTCGTCGAAGTCCAGCGACCCGGCCAGCCACGCGGTGGTGGTCCGAACCGGGGCGCTGACCTCGAAGGCCCGCTGGGCGGAGCGGCTCTTCAGCGAACTCTGGATGATATTCCGTTCGCCGAAGGCCGCATCGGCCATGCCCTCCAGCAGATAGCGGTGGATCTCTTCGATCGAATTCCCTTCGACGATATTCCGGTAGCCGAGTTCCTGAAGTATCGCCGTCTGCGCGGCGCCGCGCAGCAGCGCGATGCGGCGGGACTTCATGTCGTCCAGGTGTTGGAGGTCGAACGTTCCGCCGCGCGGCGCGAGGAACATGTAGTGTTCTTCGTACAAGGGCGCCAGCCAGCGGAAGCGGGATTCGCGTTCCGGCAGGCGCGTGACGGGAAAAATCGCCGTCGCCGGCATCGAAGTCGCGAGGAACAGCGCACGCTTCCAAGGCACGAACTCTAGCTTGAGGTCCATCTGCGTGCGTTTGCACAGCTCATTGAGCAGCTCACGCAGGGCGCCGGGACGCGTGTTGTCGTTTTCGAAAACCAGCGGTGGCAGGTGCGTGGTGACGACATGCAGCCGTCTGGCTGGCCCGGTCTGCGCCAGTGCGGCGCCACAACCGAGCGCCAAGGCCATGCCTAGTAGAGATCTTCGTTTCATAATTCGGTAAGCAAATCAGCGCCGACTGCGCTCCACGTATCGTAACCGAATTTGGAGCGCGGGCGGCGCGGGATTGCTTAGCTGTGACGCTGGTGGACAGCTTTGCCGGCGGCGTAGGTGGCGGAGATCGCGCGGTCGTCGCCCAGCATGGCGATAGCGAACAGCAGTTCTTCGACCGAGTCCGTGCGCTCCGTGCGGCGGGCCAGCAATGGCGTGGCTTTTGGATCGAGGATGATGAAGTCCGCCTCCGCGCCCGATACGAAATTCCCGATCGTGCCTTCCAGCTGCATGGCGCGGGCGCCGCCCAGCGTGGCCAGGTAGAACATGCGCATCGCCTGCAGGTAGGTGCCGCCCATGCGGGCCACCTTGTAGGCTTCGTTCATCGTCTGCAGCATCGAGAACGAGGTGCCGCCGCCTACGTCGGTGGCCAGCGAGAGCGGCACTCGCTTCGCGTCGGCACGTTCGAAGTCGAACAGGCCGCTGCCCAGGAACAGGTTGGAAGTGGGGCAGATGGAGATGGCCGATTGCGTCTCGCCCATGCGGGCGCGGTCGGTGTCGTCCAGCCAGATGCAGTGCGCGTACATCGAGCGTGGACGCATCATGCCGAAATGATCATAGACGTCCATGTAGCTGCGCGCGCGCGGGAACAGCGATTTGACCCAGGCCACTTCGTCGGTGTTCTCGGCGACGTGGGTTTGCAGGAAGGTGTCCGGGTAGGCCTTGGCCAGCGCGCCGGCCAGTTCCAGCTGGGCTTCGGTGGAGGTGGGCGCGAAGCGCGGAGTGATGGCGTACAGCTGGCGGCCGCGCTTGTGCCACTTCTTGATCAGCGCTTCGCTCTCACGCGCGCCGCTTTCGGCCGTGTCTTGCAGGAAGTCGGGGCAGTTACGGTCCATCAGCACTTTGCCGGCGGCCATGCGCAGGTTGCGCTTTTCGCTTTCGGTGAAGAAGGCGTCCACCGATTGTGGATGCACGGTGCAGTAGACCATGGCGGTGGTGGTGCCGCAGCGTGTCAGTTCGTCGAGGAAGAAGCTGGCGACGTTGGCCGCGTGTTCGGGATCGGCGAATTTACGCTCGGTGGGGAAGGTGTACTTCTCCAACCATGGCAGCAGGCCGGGCGCCGGCGAGGCGATCATGTCGGTCTGCGGATAGTGGACGTGCGTGTCGATAAAGCCGGGCATGATGATCTTGCCGCGGTAGTCGTGCAGCGGTGTCCCTTGCGGAAGGAAGGCGATCAGCTGGCTGAAATCGCCCGCCAGGTGGACCTTGCCGTCGTTGACGATCAACAGGCCGTCCTCGTGCCAGGAGCAGGCGTTGGCGGCGAAGGCCGGGTCGTCGCTGAAGTGCAGAAGGCTGGCGCGGTAAGCCTGGAAAGTGCCGCTCGGAGTGATGATGCTTGCCATGATATTGATTCCTTGTTCCGTAGTGCGGACGCCAGTTGACGCGCGCGGTGATGCGGCGCGACTGACATGGTCGTCGGCGATGAAGGCGGGCGCTTGGCGCCACACCGGTCTATGCGTTTGGGGTTACTGCTAGCGCGGTGGCTAGATTAGTGAGGTGCGCGCTCTAGATGACGATAGCGCGCTCCCGCCCCGGCGCTGCCGGAGAGTGAGAACGCCCGGCTTGCAGGCAGTTGGAAGGACATCAATTGATACATACGGTTTGCGATTCCGATAAGACGGCAGGTGCGGATGCGCTCATTTTAGCACCGTTTTCCGCCGGAGCGGAGAGCGCGGCGGCTTCCCAGACCTGCATCAGCTGCGCCGCGACCGAGACGGCGATCACCGCCGGCGCCTTGTCGTGGATGCCGGGCAGGCCGATAGGGCAGGTCATGTCCCCCATGCGCGCCGCCGGAATGCCGCGTTCCTGCAGGCGGCGCTCGAAGGAGACGCGCTTGGTCTCGGAGCCGATCAAGCCGAACCAGGTGAAGTCGGTGCGGCGCAGTATGTGTTCGGACAGCTGCTGGTCCAACGCGTGGCTGTGCGTCAGCACCAGGAAGGAGGCGCCGGGCGGCGCTTCTTCCACCACCGCTTCCGGCGTGTCGGTCGCTTCGACGCGGACGTTGGCCGGCAGGACGGAGGGGAACATGTCTTCACGCTCGTCGATCCACACCACCTGGCATGGCAGCTCCGCCAGCGCGCGTACGATGGCCGCGCCCACATGGCCGGCGCCGAACAGGTACAGGCGTTGACGATAAGGCAGGCAGGAGTCGATCAGCCAGCGCTTGCCGTGATCGTCGATGCGCACCTTGCAGTCGATGCCGGGGCCGGGACGGGGCAATGTGGCGGGGCCGGGGCCGCTCAGGTGCGCGCCCGTCGCGTCGTAGCTGCTGGCTGGCTCCACGCTGTCCAGCGGCACCAGGCGCCAGCTGTCCTGGCCTTCACGCCAGCGGCGTGCCAGCGAGCCGAAATGCTCGCCGGCTTCCGGCATGATGCGCTCGAACGCCAGATGGACCACGCCGCCGCAGCATTGGCCCAGGCTGGGGCCCAGTGGAAAACGCTCCAGCCGGCGCTCGGCACGCAGCTCGCCGGCCGGCATGGACAGCATCTCGCGGGCGATGTCGGTGGCGACCATTTCGAGGTGGCCGCCGCCGATCGTATCGAAGGCGTGATACTGGGTGATCAGCATCTTGGCGCCAGGTTCGCGCGGCGCGGAGCCGGCTACCTGCGCGACGGTGACCAGTACACGTGGCACCGCCTTGCTGGCCGCCGCCGTCAGCGCGTTGAGGTTAAGAGGCATGGACATGTTTAACTCGCCGCTTCCGCTGCCGCTTGCACTGCGCTGATCGCATCGAGGATAGCCTCGCTGGTTGCCGGTGCGCGCAGCGGCGGGTTGTAGCGATGATCGCCGACGCTGGAGCAGGCGTCGCGGATCGCCAGGAATACCGAGAACGGCAGCAGTAGCGGCGGCTCGCCAACCGCCTTGGAGCGGTGGATGCTGTCCGCGACGTTGCGGTTCTTGAACAGGCGAACGTTGAAGTTCTCCGGGCAGTCCGATACGCCGGGGATTTTGTAGGTGGACGGCGCATGTGTCATCAGCTTGCCGGCTGCGTTCCACCACAGTTCTTCGGTGGTCAGCCAGCCCATGCCCTGTATGAAGGCGCCTTCGACTTGGCCGACATCAATGGCGGGGTTCAGCGAATTGCCGGCGTCGTACAGAGCGTCGGCCTTCAGCAGCTTCCATTCGCCGGTCAGCGTATCGACCACGACTTCCGACACCGAGGCGCCGTAGGCGTAGTACGAGAACGGATTGCCGCTCATTGTCTTCGGATCCCAGTGCAGGCCAGGCGTGGCGTAGAAGCCGTCGGACCACAGCTGGATGCGCGCCATGTAAGCCTTCTGCACCAGCTCCGCGAACGGAATCGCGATCTCGCCGACGTGGACGAAGTTCCCCTCGAAGCGCACCGTGGCGGGATCGCCGTCGTGGCGTTTGGCGGCGAATTCGGCCAGGCGCGAGCGGATGGTGTTGGCCGCGTCCTGCGCCGCCTTGCCGTTCAGGTCCGCGCCGGTGGATGCGGCGGTGGCCGAGGTGTTGGCGACTTTGCTGGTGTCGGTCGCGCTGGCGCGCACCATGGCGAGGTCGATGCCCAGTTCATGCGCCACCACCTGGCATACCTTGGTGTTGATACCCTGGCCCATTTCGGTGCCGCCGTGGTTGACCAGCACCGAGCCATCCGTGTACACATGCACCAGCGCACCGGCCTGGTTGAAGTGCGTGACGTTGAAGGCGATGCCGAATTTGACCGGCGTAAGCGCCAGGCCGCGTTTGAGCACCTTGCTCTGCGCATTGAAGGCGTTGATCTCTTCGCGGCGCTGGCGGTAGCCGCTTTCGTCCTCCAGCTGCGCTACCAGTTCGTGGATGACGTTGTCGACCACTTTCTGGTTGTACTGGGTGACGTTGCGGCCTTCCTCGTCGTTGCGGCCGTAGAAGTTAATCTTGCGGACGTCCAGCGAGTCCATGCCGAGATTGCGGGCGATTTCGTCGACGATGTATTCGATGGCGATGGCGCCTTGTGGGCCGCCGAAGCCACGGAACGCGGTGTTGGACTGCGTGTTGGTCTTGCCGGCCATGGCGCGGATATCGACGTCGCCGAGATAGTAGGCGTTGTCGAAGTGGCAGACGGCGCGCGTGGCGACCGGCGCCGACAGGTCGGCCGAGAAGCCGGCGCGCGTAACCATCTCCACCTTGGCGGCGACGATCCGGCCGTCGTCGCCGTAGCCCATCTCGTATTCATAGTAGAAGCAGTGGCGTTTACCGGTAACCATCATGTCGTCGTCACGGTCGGCGCGCAGCTTTACCGGGCGGCGCAGGTGCGCGGCCGAGATGGCGGCGCAGGCGGCCCACAGCGCGGACTGCGATTCCTTACCACCGAAGCCACCACCCATGCGGCGGCACTCGACCACGATGTCGTGCGAATGGCGGTGCAGGGCATGGGCGACCACGTGCTGCATTTCGGTCGGGTGCTGGGTGGAGCAGTGGATCAGCATTCCCTTGCCTTCTTTTGGAATGGCGTAGGAAATCTGGCCTTCCAGGTAGAACTGCTCCTGGCCGCCGACGTGCAGCGAGCCTTTCAGTTTGTGCTTGGAGCGTTCGAACGCGGCCT
The DNA here is from genome assembly GCF_040362985.1 of Duganella caerulea. Taxonomy (NCBI): domain Bacteria; kingdom Pseudomonadati; phylum Pseudomonadota; class Betaproteobacteria; order Burkholderiales; family Oxalobacteraceae; genus Duganella; species Duganella caerulea. The sequence goes on from NZ_BPWJ01000001.1 coordinate 194,803, forward strand.
GCGCATCGCCGCGCGCCAGGTGCATGGGCGGCACGACGAAGGACTTGGCGTCACGCGCGGCTTGCGGCGTCAGGATGGCGGGCAGCTCTTCGTATTCGATGACGGCCTTTTTGACTGCGCGGCGGGCATTGTCGTGCGAGTCCGCCACCACGATGAAGATCGGTTGGCCGACGTATTCGACCAGGCCTTCCGAGAGGATAGGATCGTCGTGGATGATAGGGCCGCAGTCGTTGGTGCCGGGGATGTCCTTGTGGGTGTACACGGCCACCACGCCGGGCGTGGCTTTGACGGCGTCGAAGTTCATCGACAAGATATTGGCGTGCGCCTTGGACGAGATGCCCAGCGCCGCGTGCAGCGTGCCGGCGGCTTCTGGGATGTCGTCGGTGTAGGTGGCTTCACCCAGCACGTGCAGCACCGCCGATTCGTGCGGATGCGGCTTGCCGACTTCCGCCCACGCCATGGGGACGGCCTGCGTCAGGAATGGTTCCGATTTGCTGTTCATGCTGTTACGGCTCCCTCTGCGTAGTGGAATGCGTTGATCGATTGCAGCGGCTGGGCGGTATCGGGATTCGTCTCCAGCCAGTAGCGGCGCAGCAGGTTCTGCGCGGTTTTCATGCGGTAGCTGGCGGTGGCGCGCATGTCGCTCAGCGGTGTGTAGTCCTTCGCCAGTTCGGCCGTCGCCAGCTTGAGCGTGGCCTCGTCCCAGCGCTTGCCGTTGACGGCGGCTTCGGCCAGCGGTGCGCGGCGGGAGGTTGCTGCCATGCCGCCGTAGGCGATGTGGGCGTCGCTGACCACGCCGTCCTTCAGGGTGAAGGCGAAGGCCGCGCAGACGGCGGAGATGTCCTGGTCGTAGCGCTTGGCCAGTTTGTAGGTGCGGAAGTGGATGTCCTTGCGCGGCAGCGGGATGCGTACGGCTTCGACGAATTCGCCCGGTTGCCAGTCCTTCTTCATGTAATCGAGGTAGAACTTCTCCAGCAGCATGGAGCGCTGGCCCTTATCGCTGCGGATGACGATTTCCGCGCCCAGCGCGATCATCCAAGGCGCTGAGTCGCCGATCGGCGAGCCGTTGGCGACGCTGCCGCCCAGCGTGCCGGTATTGCGGATCGGCTGCGAAGCGAAGCGCTGCCACATTTCGTGCAGCTGTTCCTTGTAATGCTTGCAGACCGCCTCGTAGGCGTCGTTGAGGGAGACGGCGGCGCCGATGTACAGCATGCCGTCTTCCTCTTCCATGCGATACAGCTCCTGCACCTGGCGCACGTAGATCATATCGCCCAGGTTGCGCATTTGCTTGGTCACCCACAGGCCGACGTCGGTGGAGCCGGCGACGATGGTGGCGGTGGGCTTGGCGGCCCGCAGTGCGGCCAGCTCGGCCAGCGTGCGCGGGGCGTGGAAGGTTTGGCCGTCGTGGGTGTAGCTGTACATTTCGGTTCGCTGGATGGATTGCAGCGTGGCTTTCAGCGCCTCGCGGTCGAAGCTCACGTGCGGCAGCTCGCCCATGCGGCGTGCCGCGTCGATGATGGGGCGGTAGCCGGTGCAGCGGCACAGGTTACCGGACAGGGTTTCGTCCACCGTCTTGCGGCATGGCGGCGTGGTTTGCCCCTCCTGTTTGAGGTAGAGGCTCCACAGCGACATGGCGAAGCCCGGCGTACAGAAGCCGCATTGCGAGCCGTGGCATTCGACCAGCGCTTCCTGCACCGGATGCATTTTTCCGTCGGCCTGCTTCAGGTCTTCGATGGTGAAGACCGCCTTGCCGTCCAGCGTGGGCACGAACTGGATGCAGGAGTTGACCGACTTCATGGCCACTTCGCCGTCCGGCTGCAGCTCCGCCACCACCACGGTGCAGGCGCCGCAATCGCCTTCGGCGCAGCCTTCCTTGGTGCCGGTGCAGTGCAGGTCCTCGCGCAGGTGCTGGAGCAGGGTGCGGGTCGGGGCGCCGCCGTCAACGGAGCGGACTTCGCCGCGATAGAAGAATCGAATAGGTTCAGACATGATTGCTCCGCGATTACTTGGTTTGGAACTGGCGCAGGAAGTCCAGGAAGATCTGTGCCGATACTTCGGCGTCGTCCGCCGTCATGGTTTCCAGCGGGTTGTGGCTGATGCCGCCGTTGCCGCAGCGGGTGAACAGCATGGCGACATCGGTCATGCGGGCCAGCGCCATCGCGTCGTGGCCGGCGCCGGAGGGCAGCTCGAATACTTCGATGCCGGCGCGTTCGGTGGCGGCGGCCAGCTGCTTCACCAGCCACGGCGCGCATGGTGCGGCGGGAGCTTGCATGATCTTGGTGATCTTGAGGCCGATCTGGCGGCGCGCGCAGACTGCTTCGGCCTGATTCAGGATATCGGTGACAGCGGCGTCCCGCGTGGCGTCGTCGGCGGCGCGGATGTCCAGCGACAGCTTGCAGGCGCCGGGGATCACGTTGACCGATCCATCCGGCACTTGCAGCTGGCCGACGGTGCCAACCAGCGAACGTTCGCGCCCGCAGCGGTCCTCCACGTACAGCACGATTTCTGCGGCGGCTGCGGCGGCGTCCTTACGCATGATCATCGGCGTAGTGCCGGCGTGGCTGGCCAAGCCGGTCAGCTCGACCTGGTAGCGGCAGCTGCCGGCGATGGAGGTGACGACGCCGGTCGGTAGGCCTTTGCCCAGCAATACCGGGCCTTGTTCGATATGGACTTCGACGAACGCCAGCACGTCATCCGGCCTGCGGGCGACCGAGGCGATCTTGCTGACATCGTGACCGGCGGCGGTCAGCGCTTCGCGCATGGTGATGCCCTGGGCGTCGGCCTTGTCCAGCAGCGCCATGTCGAACTGACCGATGACGGCGTTCGAGCCGAGGAAGGTGCTTTGATAGCGCACGCCTTCCTCTTCCGAGAAGCCGATGATCTCCAGGTCGAAGGGCAGGCGTTCGCCGCGCTCATTCAGGTGCTTGACCACGGCGATGGGCAGCAGGATGCCTTCGCGGCCATCGTACTTGCCGCCGTTGCGGACGGTGTCGTAGTGGGAGCCGGTCAGCAGCGCCTTGGCGCCCGGCTTGTCCGACTTGTAGCGGCCGACGACGTTGCCGACCGGGTCGATGGCCACTTCCATGCCGGCTTCCTTCATCCACGCCGCCAGCTGGGCTGCGGTCTTGCGGTGGGCATCGGTCATGTAGGCGCAGGTGAGGTTGTCCGCGTCGTCGCTCCACGCGCCGATCACTTCCGACCATTCCATGATGGTGGCGCCGAACTGCAGCTCCACTTGCAGCAGCTGGTTGAGGCGCATCTCGGCGATGCGGCCGATCTGGCGCAGGCATTCGGCCAGTTCGTCGTCACGTTGCGAGCGTAGGCGGCGGCTGAAGGCGGCGATGATCTCCTGGCGCGACAGGCCGCTGCCGGTCGGGCCTTTGACGGCCAGGATGAAGGGGAAGCCGAATTTGGCGTTGTAGTCGGCGTTCAGTTTGTGCAGCGTCGCCAGTTCGTCTGCGGAGCAGTGGGTCAGGCCGGCCTGCGCCTGTTCACCGGTGGATTCGGCGGTCAGTTCGCCGGCGAGTGCCGCCTTGCCGGCCAGTTCAGGGTGGGCACGGACCAGGCCCAGTTGCTCTTCTTCGGTAGCTTTCCGCACCACGCCTTGCAGCGATTGTTTGAGCGCGGCGATGGTCGCGAACGGGCGCTGCGCGGCGGCGCGCTCCGGTATCCATGGCGAGTGTTCATAGAGGCCATGCAGCAGCTGCGTGAACTCTTCGGCGCCGCAGCGGTTCAGGTGATCTAGTGTGATTGTCATTGTTGTGCAGGCAGTCGCCCGTCTCCTCTTGGTATAAGAGGAATGATATATGGCAGGGGAGGCTGTTATATACGCCCGGAGCCATAACCGCATTCAGCCCGGGCTTATGGGGAGTGTTGTGGGCGTGCCACGCCCACGGAGGTTCACTTTGCGGTGAGGGCTTGCGCGGCCTGCGTGACCTGGTCGCGCAGCCATTTGTGTTCCGGCGCCTGGTGTACGCGCTCGTGCCACAGCTGGTAGAAGCGCATCGTCGGGAAGCGCACCGGCACGGTGAAGGTCTTGATCGGCAGGTTTCGTTCGTAGAAGCGCAGGTACTGCCGCCCTGTGGTGAGCACCATGTCGGTCTGCGTCAGCATGTAGGGGATCAGGCTGAAATACGCCGACTCCACGACCACGTTGCGCTGGTAGCCTTGCTGTGCGAGGAAGCTGTCGATCACGCCGTGGAAGCCGGGCAGCGTGGGCGAGGGCGCCACGTGGGGCAGGCTCAGATAATCGTCCAACGTCATGTCATTGGCGCCGGTGCGCTTGGCGTAGGGCGCGTCGGCGCGCATGGCGCAGATGATCGGGTCTTCGAAGAGCCGCGACAGGTACAGGTGCTCCGGCGGCTGCTCCCAGTTCCCGATCAGCAGATCAAGATCGCCGTCGGACAGCATGCGGATCGCGTCCACTTCTGCGCCCAGGCTGTGGATGATGACGCGGCTCTTGGGAGATTCGCGTCGCAAACGCGCCACAACGTTCGGCAGGAATTGAATATCGAGGTAGTCCGGCGCGCCGATGCGGAAGGTGCGGCTCTCCTCCTTCGAGGCGAAGGGCGTCTTGTGTAGGAACAGCTGTCCCACCTCGTCGAGGATGCGCTTTGCCGGCTCCTTCAAGCTTTCGCCGTGCTGCGTCGGCACCATGCCACGGCCGCCGCGCACCAGCAGCGGATCGCCCGTGAGCTCACGCAGTTTCTGCAGCGAGGCCGAGATGGAGGGCTGCGTTTGATCCAGTTTCATCGCCACGCGCGAAACGTTCTTCTCGCAGAGGAGCATGTAAAGGATGCGTATCAGGTGCAGGTCTAAATGGTCGGGAAGTTGTGCCATGGTGATCGATCTATAACGGTGAGCCTATTTTTAATATACGGCTACTGCCATACGAAAAGCCAGAATTAGTTTTATCGTTCGTTCCACACCATGCGTGTTCTGCGCGTGGTTTTCAATCGGTCGCAGCGGAGCTTTCAACAGTTCGCGGCCAAAAAGGGAAATCATCCCATTCGTCTGGAGCGCCCGCGGTGGCAGACGAGCTAAATCCAAACATGGAGACAACATGGAATTGCTCGCTTACGGCGTGGACTGGCTCAATCTATTGGTGCGCTGGCTGCATCTCATCACGGGGATAGCGTGGATCGGCGCGTCCTTCTACTTCGTCTGGCTGGACAACAGCATACGCCCGCCGAAGCCCGGCTCCGACCTTGCGAAGAAGGGCGTCTCCGGCGAATTGTGGGCCGTGCATGGCGGCGGTTTCTACAACCCGCAGAAGTACCTGGTTTCGCCGGCCGAGCTGCCGTCGGACCTGCACTGGTTTAAATGGGAAGCCTACGCCACCTGGATCTCCGGCTTCTCGCTGCTGTTCATCGTCTACTACTTCAACGCTTCGGCGATGATGATCGATAAGTCGGTCGCGGACCTGACGCAGTTGCAGGCGATCGGCGTGGGTCTGGGTTCGCTACTGGTGGGCTGGCTGTTCTACGATGCCTTGTGCCGTTCGCCGCTGGGCAAGAAGGATGGCCTGCTGGGCGTGGTCATGTTTGTGTTCATCGTCGCCATGGCCTATGTGCTGACCAAATTCCTGAGCGGCCGCGCCGCCTACATCCACGTCGGCGCCATGATCGGCACCATGATGGTCGGGAATGTGCTGATGCTGATCATTCCGGGCCAGCGCAAGCTGGTGGAGGCGATGGAGCAGGGTAAGTCGCCCGATCCTATCCACGGCAAGAAGGCCAAGCAGCGCTCCGTCCATAACAACTACTTCACGCTGCCGGTGCTGCTCATCATGATCAGCAACCACTATGCGATGACCTACAGCCATGCGTACAGCTGGGCGCTGCTGGGCGCGATCATCGCGGCTGGTGTGCTGATTCGCCACTTCTTCAACCTGCGCCATCATGGCAAGACCGCGTGGCAGTTCCCTGCGGCCGGCGTGGCGATCCTCGCTGCTGTCGCTGTGGTGATTGCCCCGCGTCCCGCTGCGGCGCCATTGCCTGCGGCTGCCAGCGGAGTGGCCGATGCGGCGCATGCTGGCGTTGCGGCCCCTGACTTCAACCGTGTGCAGGCCATCGTCAACCAGCGCTGCGTCAGCTGCCATGCGGCCCAGCCCACGCAGCCCGGCTTCGCCACCGCGCCCGCCGGCATCATGCTGCACACGCCGGAGCTGATTCACCAGAACGCCGCCAAGATCAACCAGCAGGCCGTCGTGCTGAAGGCTATGCCGATCGGGAATATGACCAACATCACGCCAGAAGAACGCTCCGAAATCGGCGCGTGGTTCGCCGCCGGCGCCAACTGAGAGATAACGATTATGACCACCACTACCATCAACGGTTTCAACCTCACCGCCGCGCAAGTTGTCGCCGTCGCCCGCGACCACACAATTGAAGTGAACCTCGCCGCATCGTCGCGCGCCGCGTTGAAGGAAAGCCGCGACTACATCGAGTCGACCTGGATGCACGACGAAGCGCCGATGATGTACAGCTTTAATACCGGCGTCGGCATGCTGAAGGACACCCGCGTCAAGGTGCAGGACATCGTGCTGTTCCAGACGCAGCTGATCAAGGCCCACGCCTGCGGCATGGGCGAGCCGTTCTCCGAGGAGGTCAGCCGCGCCACCATGCTGTTGCGCGCCAATGCCTTCGCCAGTAACTACTCCGCGCCGCGCGTGGAGGTGGTTGACCGCCTGCTGGCCTTCGTCAATGCCGGCATTCATCCGATCATGCCGCAGAAGGGTTCAGTCGGCGCCTCGGGCGACCTGGCGCCGCTGGCTTACCTGGCCGCCGCCATCGCCGGCTTCGAAGAGGCGGAGGTGATGTACAAGGGCCAGCGCATGTCGGCGCCGGACGCGATTCGCGCATCCAACGTCGGCCCGGTCGTGTTTGAGCTGAAGGCCAAGGATGCTTCGGCGCTGATTAACGGCTGTACCGTGTCGCTGGCGGTGGCGCTGCTGGCCGCCGCCGATGCGCGCAACATGCTGTCGGACGCCTGCCTGTCGCTGGGACTGACGCTGGAGGCGATGCGGGCCGAGATGTCGGCCTTTGATCCGCGCATCCACGAAGCGCGCCCGCACGCTGGCCAGATCAAGACCGCCGCCATCATCCGCGATTTGCTGGACGGCTCCACCCGCACCACGCACGAGGCGCGTGCCGTGCAGTTCCCGGAAGAGCTGCGCCGCACCGACATCCCGTACACCGCCCGTATCCAGGACGTGTACTCGCTGCGCTGCGCGCCGCAGGTGTATGGCCCGGTGTTCGATGCGCTGGACTACATCGACACCATCCTCGATAAGGAAGTGAATTCGGCCACCGACAACCCGCTCATCTTCGGCAAGGACGGCGGCGGCTTCGAGATTATCTCGGGCGGTAACTTCCACGGCCAATACCTGGCGCAGGCGATGGACCTGCTGGCGATGGCTGTCGCGGACCTGGGCAGCATCGTTGAACGCCGCGTGGCGCGCCTCATCGATCCTACGCTGTCGTGGGGCCTGCCGCGCAACCTGATGTCCGGCGTGCGTGGCGTGAACACCGGCTATCCGGTGATGCAATGCTCGCTCAGTTCACTGGTGATGGAGAACCGCACGCTGTGCATGCCGGGCAGCGTGGACTCGATTCCCGCCAAGGGCAACAGCGAGGACCACGTCTCCAACTCCACCTGGTGCGCGCGCAAGGCCGCCACTGTGGTATCGAACACACAATACATTGTGGGCGTAGAAATGTTATTGGCCTCCCAGGCGCTGACGATGACAGAAAACCTGCTGCCCGGTTTTGTGCTCGGCAAGGGCACGCAGGCGGCCTATGAATCGGTGCGCAGCCAGATCCCCGCGTGCCTCGACGGCGACCGCTGGCTGCACAACGACCTCGAAGTAGCGCGCTCCTTCATTGTGAGCGGCTCGGTGCGCGAGGCGGTGATCGCGAAGATTGGTGAATTCGTTTAAACCCGGCGGCATGTAAAGCATAGGAGGGTAAGCAAGGGGCTACGCCGTAAAAAATACGGCGCGTCCCGACTGTTATAGGCCATAGCAGATAGCAGGTATGCCACCAGACCAATTACACACAGTGGCCCCTGAGATAAGGTCTAAGCCGATTGTTCCCATGTTTAATCGGCGGATGACACAAGAAGCAGTTAAAAATAGAACACGGAGACGTTATGTTAATTCTAGAGAAGTACTTCAAGCTGAAAGAAAATGGGACCGATGTGCGCACCGAATTGGTCGCGGGTCTCACCACCTTCCTGACGATGGCTTACATCATCTTCGTCAATCCCTCCATCCTGGGCGACGCCGGCATGCCCAAGGGCGCGGTCTTCGTCGCCACCTGTATCGCGGCCGCATTGGGCTGTTTGATCATGGGCCTTTACGCGAACTATCCGATCGCCATGGCGCCGGGCATGGGGCTGAACGCGTACTTCGCGTACGTGGTGGTCAAGGGCATGGGCATGCCTTGGCAAATGGCGCTGGGCGCGGTGTTCATCTCCGGCTGCCTGTTCCTGTTCGTCAGTGTATTCAAGCTGCGGGAGATGATCGTCAACGGCATTCCGCACTCGATACGCACCGCGATCACCGTCGGCATCGGCCTGTTCCTCGGCTTGATCTCGCTGAAGAGCGCAGGCATCGTCGTCAGCAGCCCTGAGACGCTGGTGCGTGTAGGCGACCTGCATTCGGCGCCCACGCTGCTGGCCATCGTCGGCTTCTTCGTCATCGTCGCGCTGGACCGCCTGAAGGTAAAGGGCGCGATCCTGATCGGCATCCTGGCCGTGACGGTGATGAGCTTCTTCATCGCAGGGAACAAGTTCAATGGCGTGGTCGACATGCCGCCGTCGCTGGCGCCTACGCTGTTCAAGCTTGATCTGATGGGCGCGATCTCGGTCGGCCTGCTGAACGTGGTGCTGGTGTTCTTCCTGGTCGAACTGTTCGACGCCACCGGCACGCTGATGGGCGTGGCCAACCGCGCCGGCCTGCTCGTCAACGGCAAGATGGAGCGCTTGAACAAGGCGCTGATGGCCGACAGTACCGCCATCCTTACTGGCTCGCTGCTGGGTACTTCCAGCACCACGGCCTACATCGAGAGCGCGGCTGGCGTGCAAGCGGGCGGCCGCACCGGATTGACCGCCGTCGCGGTCGGCGTGCTGTTCCTGGCGTGCCTGTTCATCTCGCCGCTGGCCGGCGTGGTGCCAAGCTACGCCACGGCGCCTGCGCTGCTGTACGTCTCCTGCCTGATGCTGCGCGAACTGGTCGACATCGACTGGTCCGACACCACCGAAAGCGTGCCAGCCGCCATCGCGGCGCTGACCATGCCGTTCACGTACTCGATCGCGCTTGGCGTGGCGTTCGGCTTCATCTCCTACGCGGTGTTGAAGCTGTTGACCGGCCGTGTGCGCGAAGTGCGTCCAGTGATCTGGGCGATCGCTTGCGTGTTCACCTTCAAGTTCGTCTACCTCGGCGCAGGCTGAGGATCTAACCCACACGATTGCATCCTCACCGGCGCGCCATATGGCGCCGGCGGGGACGGTCGCGTCCAAAATAATACGGAAAACTAAAATGAAAACGAGACAAATCCCTCAGCTGTTGTGCATCGCCTTGATGGGCATGGGCGCGGCCCACGCCGCCGACTGGAGCGACACCTCCGTCAGCTGGCGTTACGGGAACGACTACCGCGAGCCGTTCAACCCGAACGACATCTCGAAGAATATTCTTGCGCTGACCCACGTCAGCGGCTACAAGTACGGCACCAACTTCTTCAACGCGGACTTCTTGATGTCGGACAAAAACGATCCGGCCTCGCTGACGCAAAAGTCGGGCGCCAACGAAGCGTACATTCTGTACCGCAATACGGTGGACCTGAGCAAGGTGACTGGTCGCGAATACAAGTTCGGTCCGGTGCGCGGGCTGGGCATCACCGGTGGGTTCGACGTCAACACCAAGAACGATGTGGGCTACAACTCGCGCAAGCGCATGTTCGTGCTGGGGCCGACTTTTATGTGGGACGTGCCGGCGGGGCACTTCAACACCAGCCTGTTCCTGCTCAACGAGAGCAACGCGCCGAGCGGCGCCTTCCCGCCGATCTCCACCGTGACTGGACGCTATACCTACAAGACGCATGCGATGTTGTCGTCGGAATGGGGGATCCCGGTGGGTTCGCTGTGGGCCTTCGAAGGCTTTGCCAACTTCATCGCGGCCAAGGGCAAGGACGAAGTGGGCAACGATACCGGCGCCGAGACCAATATCGACATGCAGCTGATGTTTGACGCCGGCGCCGCGATGGGGCATGCCAAGAACACCTTCCGCATCGGCGTCGAATACCAATACTGGCGCAACAAGTTCGGCAACACCTCGGCCACCACCGGCGGCCAGGGCAACATCGCCAAGACGCCGATGATACGCGCCGAATATCACTTCTAAGCAACTTGGGGTCAAGTCTGACATTCGGACACGACCCCAGCAGTAGAGGCTTCGGACACCGGCCCAACAGATGGGCTCGTGTCCGAATGTCAGACTTGACCCCAATTTTATGCGGCGGCTTTGGTGGCGTTCGATAGCACGTAGCGGTTCTTGCCGTGCCGCTTGGCGAGATAGAGCGCTTCGTCGGCGCGCTTGTAGCTCACTGACAGGTCGGCGTCCCTGTCGAATTCCGCGATGCCGATGCTTACCGTGCGTGGCGGGTGCGTCGCCCTGCGAACGCCATCCAGCAGTGCGACGGCAAAATCCAGCGCTTCCGCAGCTTCGCCGTGGAATAGGACGCCAAATTCTTCGCCTCCCAGCCGGCCGCACAGGTGGCCAGTTCCCAACCTGGCGATGACCTGCGCCGTGCGGATCAGTACCTCGTCGCCGGCGTCGTGGCCCAGCGTGTCGTTGATTTTCTTGAAGTCGTCGATGTCTATCATCAGGAAAAATAGCGGCGCGTCCGAGGCGTGCGATTGCGCGCGGCGCGCCTCGAGCGTGAATTTGCGCCGATTGTTCAGGCCGGTGAGCAGGTCCTTGTAGGCCATCTCCGCCAGCTCGCGCCGCGCGCGGTGGCTGCGTATCCGCAGCTTGAGGAAGTAGGCGTGCAGGTAGATCGCCATGGCGAAGCTGCTGCCCATGACCAGCAAGGATAGATTGAACGTCAGCTCTCCCGGATGCGCGGGAAAATTGCCGACCGTGAGTATCAGCCACACGGCAATGGCCGCGCCGATGTAGTTGAGCATGCCACCGAAGATGGGCGCCGCCGACAGCGTCAGCACCGTGCCGACCGGCAGCACCCAGAACGTCGGGTCGGGGCAGTACGCCACCAGCAGGCGAAAGGCGAACGCGGTGGCGGTGGTGCCGACGATGCCGGAGACGACCAGCGCCCGGACCGAGCGCGCGCACAGCGAGATGCCCAGGCTGAGCAGCATGCCGGGTACGCCGAACAGCAGGCTGGCCTGCAGCGTCTGCCCGCTGGAGGCCAGGATGACGGCGGCAGTGATCCAGCTCAGCAGCCCGACGCTTTGGGAGATGATGGCGACCGGACGCAACTCGGAATAGAACTGCTGCTGCTCGTCGGTATCGGCGCCGTAGTAGGAATAGGGAAGTAGTGTACGCATGCGGTCTCAAGGCCTGCCCATCGGGAGGGGCCTCAAGTATACGTGTTCGCTTGCCCACCTCCCAGTTAATTTCTGGGATGTGGGCAATTATTTGAGGCTTACATGCGTGGTTCGCCGGTCCTGGCGTTGACGGCGATGGTCGTGCCCGGAGGCGCGCTCAACTGCGCACGGTGCTCCAGCCCGCGATAGTTGTACGTCACATCCCAGTATTCCGGCTTCGGATTGCTGACGTTTTCGCAACGACGAACGTCGCGCGCGTAGGTCTGCTGGTTGCGGTTGTTGGCCATGTTGTTGCCGATGGCCGCGCCGGCTACCGCGCCGCCGGCCGTGGCCACGTCGCGCCCAGTGCCGCCGCCCACCTGGTGGCCCAGGATGCCGCCGATCAGCGCGCCGGCAATGACGCCGCCGACATTGTTGCCGTTGGAGGCCGGTTCGCTCACCTGTTGGCGTTCGACCCAGCAGCGCTGCTCCGGCGTGCCGACCACGGCGCGCACCGAGGTGATCGGCACGTCAACCACGCGCTCGCTGGGTCGGCGGCGGTATTCATAGGTCGGTTGCGGCAGCGGTGGCGGGGCTTCGTTGTCGTAGCGGGCGCGACGGCCCACCGGACGCACCGACGAGATGCGGTCGTTCATGCCCATGCCGCTCAGCGATTCATAACTGCCGCGGCGCAGCACCATGCAATGGCCGCTGAAGTTGGCGTCGTCGCAGACTTCCCACTGGCCGCGGTCGACCACCACCGACGAGGCGCGGTCGTTGAAGCCGGTGCGCGAGAAGTCGTTGACGGACCGGGTGGCGGTGAAGGCGCGCCCGCGCAGGCCGTCATGCTCGTAAAATGTGATTTGCGCCATGGCTTGCGATGCCAGCGCCAGGGTTGCGGCAGCCACGGCGATTTGTATAGGCTTGTTCATGGTCATCCTCTTGTCGTTGTTTTAGTCCCCGCACAATGCGCCGATTCGTGCGCTCTATCTGTGCGGTTGACAACACAAGGCGGTTCAGGGCTCGACCGAGTGCGCCCGTTTCAGGCAGCGCAGGACGAAGGTGGATCGGCTGTGGCGCAGGCCGGGGAGCTTGTATAGTTTGCGGCGCAGGAATTCCTCGTAGCCGGCCGTCCCCGCCACCGCCACCTTGATCAGGTAGTCGTACTCGCCGGTCAGCAGGTAGGCTTCCATCACTTCCGGCAGGTCCGCCAGCGCCTGGCCGAATTTTTCGAAGATGTCGTCGTCGTGCCGGTCCAGCGTGACTTCGATGATCACCGTGTCCGGGTAGCCCAGCGCCTTCTGGCTGAGCAGGGCGGTGTAGCCCTCGATCATGCCGCCTTCTTCCAGCGCCCGCACGCGGTTCCAGCACGGCGTGGTGGACAGGCCGACTTTTTCCGCCAGCTTGGTGTTGCTCAGGCGGCCGTCGCGGCGCAGCTCGCGCAAGATACTGCGGTCGAGTTCGTCGATTTCCATGTTGTTTTTCCGTGAAAGATGATTATTCCTCGGATTTTATATCAAGCGGGATAATCTTCTTCAATCTGCGCGGAACGGAGCAAAACAAGGAAGCCTATTTTGCGGCTTCCCGGATATTCTGGTTGCATGAATACCACACAAAAAAGCTACCGATTTTGCATCGAGCCGGACGACGCCATCGCCACGCTGGAGGCCGTGCTGGCGATTGTGCGCCGTCTGGGATTGGAGTTGCGCAGCCTGCGCACGACCACGCATCCGCAGGGCGTGGACGTGCAGATACGGCTGGCGGCGGAGGATGAGGATCCGCTGACGCTATGCCGCATGCGACTCAATAACGTCGTCGGCATCCTGGCGGTGCGGGAGATGCCGACGCTGGTGGCATCTCCGCAGCGGGCGGCGCTTAGCCGCTGACGTACGCGTACTTGAACAGGAACAGCGCGGCGATCACCCACACCACCGGCTTGACCTGGCGCGCCTGGCCGGTCAGCAGCTTCAAGCCGGCGTAGGTGATGAAACCGAAGGCGATGCCGTGGGCGATGGAGTAGGTGAACGGGATCACCAGCGCGGTGATCGCGGCCGGCACGCTTTCGGTGGTGTCGCTCCAGTCCACGTCAACCAGGTCGCGCAGCATCAGGCAGGCGACGAACAGCAGCGCCGGGGCGGTGGCGTAGGCCGGCACCACGCCGGCGATCGGCGCGAAGAACAGCGCCGCCAGGAACAGCGCCGCCACCACCAGCGCCGTCAGGCCGGTGCGTCCGCCCGCTTGCACGCCGGCCGCGCTTTCCAGGTAGGCCGTGGTGCTGGAGGTGCCCAGCATGGAACCGGCCACGATGGCGCAGCTGTCGGCCAGCAGCGCCTTGTTCAGGCGCTTCATTTTGCCGTCGACCAGCAGGCCGCCGCGGCTGGCCACGCCCATCAGCGTGCCGGTGGCGTCGAACAGTTCAACCAGGAAGAACACCAGCACCACATTGAACAATCCCAGCGAGGAGGCGCCTTTCAGGTCGAACTTGAACAACGTCGGCTCCAGCGATGGCGGCAGCGACATGAAGCCGTGGAAGGTGTTCCCGCCGAAGAAGAAGCTCATCACCGTCACCACCACGATGCCGATCAACAGCGCGCCGGGCACGCGCAGGCGGTCCAGCGTGACGATCAGCAGGAAGCCGAAAACGGCCATGATGGTTTGCGGCTTGTGCATGTCGCCCACGCGCACCAGCGTTTCGGGACTGGCGACCACCAGGCCGGCGCCCTTCATGGCGATCAGCGCCAGGAACAGGCCCAGGCCCACCGTGATGGCCACCCGCAGCGAATGTGGGATGCCGTTGACGATCAGCTCCCGCACCTTGAACACGCTCACCAGGATGAACAGGCAGCCGGAGATGAACACCGCGCCCAGCGCCGATTGCCACGGCACGCCCATGCCCAGCACCACGGCGTAGGCGAAGTAGGCGTTCAGGCCCATGCCCGGCGCCATGCCGATCGGGTAGTTGGCGTACAGGCCCATGATGATGGTGCCCAGCGCCGCCGCCAGGCAGGTGGCGACGAACACCGCGTCCTTGGGCACGCCGGCGTCGCCCAGGATGGCGGGGTTGACGAAGATGATATAGGCCATCGTCAGGAAGGTGGTGATGCCCGCGACCACTTCGGTCCTGACGTTGCTGCCATGCTCGGTGAGCTTGAAAAATTTGTCGACCGGCGACATGTGCGTTCTCCCTGATTGCTTCGAGGCCGAAGAATATCACGTACAGGCGATTCTCCCCGGAATTGCTTATTGCACTGAAAGATGTAAAAATGGAAAATCTCAAGACAAAATGCCATCTTCATCCGCACAGGGCGTCATCATTATGGAACTTCAGCCGCAGCAAGCCGGCAGCACGCTTGTGCTCAGCCCCGCCGGCCGCATCGATCATACCCATGCCGATGCCTTCAAACTCGCACTGGACCCGCACCTGAGCGACTGTACCAAGGATGGCGTCCCGCTGGTGCTTGATTTCAGCGGTGTCAGTTACATCAGCAGCATTGGCCTGCGCGCGTTGATGGTGGCGATCAAGCAGGTCAAGGCGCAGGGCGGGCGCATGGTGCTGGCGTCGCTGCAGCCGCTGGTGCTGGAGGTGTTCACCATCAGCCGCTTCGACATGTTGTTCGAGATCTTCCCCGACCGCGTCGCCGCGCTGGCGGTGGTCGGCGGCGGTTCATGAAGGCGCGCATCTGGGGCGCGCGCGGCTCGCTGCCGGTGGCGCTGAACCACAAGCAGATCCGCTCCAAGCTGGTGACGGCGCTGGAAGGCGCCATCGGCCGCAACCTCGACACGCCGGAGAAGGTGGCGTCGTATATCGACAACGACCTGGGTTTCGATGTGCGCGGCACTTATGGCGGCAATTCCAGTTGCGTCGAGGTGGAGGTGTGGGACCCGGACGCCGTGCATGAACATATCATTCTTGATCTGGGTTCGGGTGTGCGTGCGCTGGCCGGCGCCAAGCTGGCGCGCTACGGTCCGGGCAAGCCGCAGACCTACCATGTGTTCATGTCCCATCTCCATTGGGATCACATCATGGGCTTCCCGTTTTTCACGCCGGCTTATATACCGGGCAACCGCATCGTCATCTACGGCTGCCACGAGGAGCTGGAGACGGCGTTCCGCCGCCAGCAGGAGCCGATCAGCTTCCCGGTCGGCTTCCACCAGCTGGGCGCGACCATCGAGTTCGTGCGGATGGAGCCGGGTGTGCCACTGCGTCTGCATGACGTGACCGTGACCGCCAAGCTGCAGCTGCATGCGGGCGACTCCTACGGCTATCGGCTGGAGCAGGGCGGCAAGGCCATGGTCTACAGCACCGACTCCGAACACAAGCTGGATAACGCCGCCGAGCGATTAGCCTTCGTTGAGTTCTTCCGCGACGCCGACCTGGTGATCTTCGACGCCATGTATTCGCTGGCCGATTCCATTTCGGTGAAGGCCGACTGGGGCCACTCCAGCAATGTGGTCGGCGTCGAGTTGTGCCAGCTGGCCGGCGTCCACCAGCTTTGCCTGTTCCATCACGAGCCGATTTACGACGATGCGCAGATCGCCCGCGTGCTGGCCGAGACGCGGCGCTACGCCGAGATCACCGGCGAGGCGCCGCTGGACATCGTCTCCGCCTACGACGGCATGGAAATCGAACTGTAAGCGCGGCCATGCTGCTCCGCTTGAGAACCATGGCCCTGGGCGGCATCCGCGCCGGCCGGGGCAGGCCGCTGGCGCTGGTGTTGGCGTGCCTGCTGGCCGTGGCGCTGGCGTCGGGCGGCGACGGCGTGCTGCCGCAGCTGCGGCTTGCCTTGTTCAACGCCTATCAGGTCCACCTGCCGCGTCAGCGCGTATCCGGGCCGGTGCAAATCATCGCCATCGACGAAGCTTCGCTCAAGGAGTTCGGCCAGTGGCCATGGCCGCGCACGCGCTTGACCGAGCTGATAGAGCACATCAACGCGCAGCAGCCGCTGGCCATCGGGCTCGATATCCTGATGCCGGAGCCCGACACCACCTCGCCCGAGGCGCTTGCGGCGCGGCTGCCTCCCGGTCCATTGCGCGACAGTCTGGCGGTGCTTCCCCCGTATGACGACGTGCTGGCCGCCGCGATACGGCGCGCGCCCATCGTGCTGGGCGCGGCGGGATTTGCGCATCCCGAGGCCGGCACCAGTGATGCCTTGCGCGTATGGCCGGTGCATGTGAACCGGCCGGCGTCGTCGCTAAAGGTGATGCGCTTCCCGCAGGCGATGTCCAGTTTGCCCTTGCTGCAGGCGGCCTCCAAGGGGCAGGGGCTGTTGTCGGTGGATCTGGAGCGGGGCCTGGTGCGCCGCGCACCGCTCGTTGGCGCCATCGGCGACACGCTGGTGCCGGCGTTTTCGATGGAGTTGCTGCGCGTTGCGACGGGCAGCTCGGCGCTGGAGATCGAGGCCGGCGACGACGGCGTCCACAGCGTGTCGGTCGGCGACCTGCGCGTGCCGACCACGCCCGATGGCGCGGTGTGGGTTAACTTTTCGGCACCGGCGATGGACCGTTACGCATCGGCGCTGGACGTGATGCGCGGCCGGCTCGCTCCCGGCGCGCTGCAGAACAAGATCGTCATCGTCGCCATGACGGGGCTGGGCCTGACTGACTACAAGACGAACGCGCGCGGCGACTTCATGCCCGGTGTGGATACGCACGCGCAGATGATCGAGAGCTTCTTCGACGGCGCCTTCCTGCGCC
Organism: Duganella caerulea; assembly: GCF_040362985.1. Taxonomy (NCBI): domain Bacteria; kingdom Pseudomonadati; phylum Pseudomonadota; class Betaproteobacteria; order Burkholderiales; family Oxalobacteraceae; genus Duganella; species Duganella caerulea. The sequence continues at coordinate 212,041 of NZ_BPWJ01000001.1, forward strand.
GGCCAGCGTGGATGCGTTGGGCGGAAGTGGCGTTGTTCGGCGTTTGCAGCCTGCTGCTGGTCTGGTGGCTGCCCAGATTGCGCTTGCTGGTGTCGGCGCCCTTGTGCGGCGCGCTGGCAGTGGGCTTGTTCGGCGGCGGTGCGCTGTTGTTCGCGCGCGCGGGCTTGCTGTTCGACGCGGCGGGCGTGGTGTGCGCGATCGGCGTGGTGGGACTGAGCATGTTGGCCAGCATGCTGACGGCGGCGGTGCGCGATCGCAAGCACAGCGAGCGCGCCTTGCAGATGGCCCGGGTGTCCGCCGCCAAGGTGGCCGGTGAGCTGGGTGCCGCGCGCCGCATCCAGATGGCGACGCTGCCGCAAGCCGCGCTGGCCTTCCCCGGCGAGCGGCGCTTCTCGCTGGATGCTTTGCTTGAGCCGGCGCGCGAGGTGGGCGGCGATCTGTACGACTTCTTCATGCTGGATCAGGACCGCGTGTTCTTCATGGTCGGCGACGTGTCGGGCAAGGGTTTGCCGGCGAGTCTGTTCATGGTGGTGGCGAAGGCGCTGTCCAAGAGTGTCGCGTTGCGCGGCCCATCGGAAATGGCGGCCATCATGAACGGCGCCAACCGCGAGCTGACCCGCGAGAATCCGGAGATGCTGTTCGTGACCAGCGTGGCCGGCATACTGGATGCCTCCAACGGCCAGGTCTTCCTGTGCAACGCCGGCCATGACGCGCCGCGGCGCCTGACCGTGGATGGCCGCGTCGAACACCTGCATGCGGCGGACGGCCCGCCGTTGTGCGTGTTGGAGGACTTCGAATATCCGGTGCGGCACTACCAGCTGCAAGCCGGCGAGTGCCTGTGCCTGACCACCGACGGCATCAACGAGGCGATGAACGAAGCAGGGAACCTGTACGGCAATGCACGGCTGGACCGCTTGCTGGCCGCACTGCCCGCGACAACGCCGGCGGCGGTGGTGCAGGCCGTGCGCGACGACGTGCGGCTGCATGTGGGCCAGGCCGAACCCTCGGACGACCTGACCTTGCTGGTGCTGCGGTGGGACGGCGTGGCCTGATCAGCGCGTGATCAGCGCACGCGGATTTCGACGCGGCGGTTGCGCGGCTCGTCGACGCCATCGGCGGTGGGCACCAGCAGTTCGCGCTCGCCGCGTCCCTGCACGGCGATGCGGTCCGCGTCAATTCCCACTTCCACCAGCATTTGCTTGACGGTGGCGGCGCGTCGCAGCGACAGCTCGTCGTTGTACGCCTGCTTGGCGACGGTGTCGGTGTGGCCGATGACGATGATCTCGGGAGCGGGCCGCGACGCCAATTGCGCCTTGATGTCCGCCAGCCGCGCCGCCGATTCCGGCACCAGCGCATCGGTATCGGTGATGAAGTACAGCGTGAACACGGCGGCCCGCTGCGGCATGGCGGTCAGCGTGGAGGCATAGCGGCTGCCGATATCGGCGCCGTTGCCGGCGCTGACGGTGGCGCCCTTGCTATCGATGGCGGCGGTCTGGTATGGCTGGTCGAGCACCGTGTCGACACCGGCGGTGGTGATGATGACCGCGCTGGCCTTGCCGTCCTGGCTGGGCAGCAGGGTGATTTGCTCGGTCGGTGTGCGTTGCTGCGAGACGGCGGCCAACAGGCAGGCGATCCAGATCAGCATGGCCATGCTTTACTCTCCGTCCTTGACGTCGATGACGAATTCGGTGCCGCGCACGCCCAGGATGGAGGTGGGCGTCCGGAACTGCACCGCGCCCGGCGATTGCTTGGACAGCTTGCCGGAGATGACGCCCAGCGTGCCGCGCTTGACGGTGGCATTGAGCACGCCGTCGTGCGAGGTTGGATCGAAAGCGTATTTTTCAAGCCACACATTGCTGTTCGGGCCCACCGCCAGCAGGGTCTCGTCGCGCAGCGTGATACCCACGCTGCCATCGGCGCCGGTGACCACGCGGTCGCTGGCCATCAGTGCGGCGCCAGGGGCGGCCGGGGTCTGTTTGCCGGCGCGCTCGATGGCCGCGATGCCCTTGGCGGTCTTGATCATGCCGGCCGGCTGCTCGGCGGCGCAAGAGCCGCCAACGGCGAGGACGGCGGCCGCCGTGACAATGGCGGCTTTTAAGTTACGCATGTTTCTTCTCCTGGGATAAGCATTCCGATAATATGCTCGAATGGACAGAAAAGAAACCGGTATTGCGCAGCTGTTGCGGTTTCCGGCGCGGCTGGATGCGGTCTCCGGCGCGATGTCGTTTGCCGCGTTGGCGCTCAAGCAGGCTGGCCTCGGGCCGGGCGTGGTCGCGCGCGCGGAGCTGATACTCGAGGAGCTGCTGCGCAACAGCATCCTGCACGGCCACGGTGGCGACAGCGCGCATTCGGTGTGGGTGGGCGTCGACGGCGCGCGGCTGGTGTACGAGGACGAGGCGCCGGCCTTCAATCCGGTCACCCAGGGCCCGCCGCCGCCCGATCCCGCGCTGCCCATCGAGGCGCAGGCCGTGGGCGGTGTCGGCCTGCTGCTGATACGCCAGTTGGGCAGCGCGGTGGCGTATCGGTATTCCGGGGGACGCAATCGTATCGAGATCGCCTTACAATAGAGGCTATCTTCAACCAACAGGATCATGCATGAGCGAGTTTTCCAGCGATATCTACACCGAGCCGTCCACCATCGACGTCAACACCCTGAACAACCTCGGCCCGCTGGCGCCGATGGCGGGCATCTGGAAGGGCGAGCGTGGCCTCGATATCAAGCCGAAGGCGGACGGTCCGCGCAAGCAGGCATACGTGGAGCGCATCGAGCTGTATCCGATCGATCCCGTCACCAATGGCCCGCAGCTTTTCTACGGCCTGCGCTACCTCATCATCATCAACAAGCCTGGCCAGGCCAAGACCTACCACGAGCAGGTCGGCTACTGGCTGTGGGAGCCGGCCACCAGCACCGTGATCCAGACGCTGGGCATCCCGCGCGGGCAGATCGCCATGGCGTCCGCCGTGGTGGCGCCGGACGCGAAGGAGTTCGAACTGGTGGCGCGGCTGGAATCCGATACCTACGGCATCCGTTCCAATCCCTTCCTGGAATACGGCTTCAAGACCGTCGAGTACCGCATCAAGGTCACCATCAACGACGATGGCAGCTGGGGTTATGAAGAGGACACGGTGATGATGATACGCGGCCAGGACGAGCCGTTCCACCATGTCGACCGCAACCTGCTGTTCAAGGTCGCCGAGCCGGTGGCCAATCCAATGGCGAGCGGCGTTCCGGCCTAATCGGCCAGCGCGTATCCGTCGCGGCCATTGCGTTTGGCCGCGTACAGCGCGCTGTCGGCGCGGGCCACCAGTTCGGCCGGCGTCTCGGCGTCGTGCTCCTGCAGCGCGATGCCGATGCTGGTGGTGATGCGCATCGTCTTGCCGGCGATGTGGAACGGCCGGCGCATCGCATCGATGATCTTTGCCGCCAAGCGCTCGGCCTCGCCGTGGCCGTTCACCTGTTCCAGCACGATCACGAACTCGTCTCCCGCCAGCCGCGCCACAGTGTCCGAGGCGCGCACATTGCCCACCAGCCGCGAGGCGAATTCCTTCAGCACGACGTCACCGGCGCCGTGGCCCATGGTGTCGTTGATGATCTTGAAGTTGTCGACGTCCAGGTAGGCCAGCGCCAGCGAGCGGCGATTGCGCTTGGCCCGAACCAGCGCCAGTTGCAGTATCTCTTCGAACATCAGGCGGTTGGCGATGCCGGTCAGTGTGTCGATGCGGGCCAGCTGCGTCAGGCGCTCCTCGATTTCCTTCATGCGCGTGGTGTCGTGGGTGAGCGTGTAGATGCCCACCACGGTGCCGTCGGCGCCGATCTCCGGCACCAGCGTGGTTTCCAGCGCATGCAGGCTGCCGTCGATTTGCGCCTTCAGTTCGTAGGTGGCGTTCTCGCCGCTGTAGGCCTTTTCCAGGTGGGCCTCGGCCTGCTCGTAGTGGTCGCGGCCTATGCCCTCGACCAGATGGCGGCCTATCAGCTTGTCCGGCGCCACGCCGAACCACTGGAAGAAAGTGGCGTTGACGAACTGGAAGCGGCGCTTGTCGTCCAGGTAGGTGATCAGCACCGGCAGGTTGTCGGTCAATAGCTTCAGGCGTTTCTCGCTGGCGGCCTGGCGCAGCTCCGCGCTTTTGCGCTCGGTGATGTCGACCACCATCAGGTAGACGCCGGCGACGCTGCCGTCGGCGGCGATGTCCGGTATCAGGTCGCCCATCACTTGCTGTGGCTGGCCGTCCTTGCGGCGTTCGCGCTCGTAGTGTACGCGCTCGCCGCGCAGCGCCGCCTCGTGATATGGCGCCAGCGAGTCGGCGAATTCCTTGCCCAGCACTTCCTCCATGGTCCGGCCTATCATCGCCTGCGGATCGAGGCCCAGCATGGTGCGGAAGTATTCGTTGGTGAAGTGGTAGCGGTTGTCCTGGTCGATATACGCGACCAGCGCGGGGATGCTGTCGGCGATCATGCGCAGGCGCTTTTCGCTGTCGGCGATCTTTTGTTCGTACAGCACGCGTTCGGTGATGTCGTGCAGGAAGGCGGTCGCGTAGTATGCGCCGCCGTGCCGCAAAGCGTTGATCGACAGTTCAACCGGGACTTCGTGGCCGTCGCGGTGCAGCGCCGTGATGCGCACGCGCGTGTTGGCCATTGGTCCGATGCGGCCGTTGGCGACATGCGCCATGCCGGCGATGTGCGCCGCGCGCTGGTCCGGCGGGATAATCAGGTCGGCGATGTCGCGGCCGATGGCTTCCTCGCGGCTCCAGCCGAAGGTGCGCTCGGCGGCGGCGTTCCATTTGGTGATGGTGCCGTTGTTCTGGCAGCTGACGAAGGCGTCCGGCGCCTGTTCGAGGATATTGCTGATCAGGGATTCGCTTTCGCGAATGGCTTCCTGCGTCTGTTCGCGTTCCGCCATTAGTTCGTGGAAGGCGCCGCTCAATTCGCCGATTTCGTCGGCGCGCCGGCGCTGCAGCACGCCGATGCTGGCCTCACCGTTGCGGATGTCGTTGATGTTGTGGCGCAGCTGTCCCAGGGGCTTGAGCAGGGTCTGGATCGCCAGCCACGCCATCAGGCCGGCCAGCGCGGCGAAGGCGCCCGCCGCCAGCATGGCGTGGCGGCGCATTTCGATCATCGGCGCGAACGCTTCGTCGACCGGGAAGCGGGCCCCGATGATCCAGTTGGTCGTCGACAGGTGCTTGTACGAGTAGATGCCTTCGCTGCCGTCCTTGTTGGCCGCTTCGGTCCAGCCCTCGAATCCTTGCAGCGCCATTTCGGTGGCGCGGTTGTAGCCGGGGCGCGCGTTGATGTGCTCCAGCAGCCGCTTGGGATTTGGATGGTGCAGCAGGATGCCCTGCGTGGTCATGATGAACATGTAGCCGGTCTGGCCCGGCTTCTGGGCCGCGATCTGCGCCAGGAAGTCGGAGTCGATCAGGTCGATGGTACCGCCCAGCAGCATCACCGCCTTGCCTTGTGCGTCCAGCACCGGCTGGATGATCATGATGGCGGGGCGGCCGGACAGGATGCTCTTGAACGGCGGCGATACCACGGCGCGGCCCTCGGCCAGAACCTTGCGCAGGAAGGCGCGCGGACGCTCGTCCAGCGCCAGCACGGCCGCGCCTTCGCCTTCGGTGTGTATCAGCACGCCGTTCTGGTTGAAGATGTGCAGGTTGAGGAATTGCTTGCGCACCGCCGGATGCCGGGCCACGAAGGCGCTCATGCCTTGCGGATCCTGGCCGGCGTCGGGTGGCACGGCGTCGGCGAGGCTGGCCAGCAGGGCTTTTTTCGCGGTGATCTGAGCGTCCACCTGGGCGGCGGCCGAGGAGAGCAGGGCGTACTGCTGGTTGCCGATCACGCCCTTCATGTTGCGCTCCGCCAGCACCAGCGCGACCCAGGTGACGATCACAGTCGCGACCAGCACCAGCATCACCACGACGGCGGTCATGCGGAACTTGAGGCTGCGCGGCATCAGTGCTAAAACGGCCATGTTGCTCTGTTTTAAGTATATTGAACGGAGTATTACATACCCAGCCCTGCAAGGCCAGCGGGTACAATGCCCGCTGCAACGAAGCCACACCGCGCCGGCCGGCGCTTTACACGGAACAGGGACTATGCTGCGGGCGATTTTGTGGGATAACGATGGCGTACTGGTGGACACAGAGCGCCTGTTTTACGAGGCGAACCGGGACCTGTTCCGGCCACTGGGGCTGGAGTTGAGCGAACAGCACTTCTTCGACTGGTACCTGGCCGATAATTGCGGCGCGTGGCATCTGCTCGAACCCCAGCTCAGCATCGCCGAGATCGACGCCTGGCGCGACGAGCGCAATCGCCAGTATGCGGCCACGCTGGCCACCGAGACCATCCCCGCCATCGACGGTGTCGGCGAGGTGCTGGCCAGCCTGTCGCCGCGCCTGCGCATGGGCGTGGTGACCAGCTCCAATCGCGACCACTTCGAGATCATCCACGACCGCCTGGATTTGCTGCCGCATTTCGAGTTCGTGCTGACCTTCGAAACCTACGCGCGCAGCAAGCCGGCGCCCGATCCCTACCTGCTGGGCCTTGAGCGGCTGGGTGTGCGCGCCGACGAGTGCCTGGTGGTGGAGGACTCGCCGCGCGGCCTGCAAGCCGCGACGGCGGCCGGCATCCGCTGCATCGTGTTGCGCAATGAGCTCACGCGCGGCCATGACTTCCCCGGCGCCTGGCGCGTGGTCGACACCATGCCGCAGCTGCTGGCCGAGATCGAGCAGCTGATCGCGGCTTAACGGCCCGACGACGCGCGCCGCGCCGGCGGTGCTTCCAGCGCGGCGTAGTGTTCGCGCTGACCCGGCGCGCCGTGACGCGCGGACTTGATCGGCTTGACGCTGGCGCTGCGTCGCGTGCCCGCATCGCCCACCAGCTTGAACACGCCGACCGCGCCTTGCAGATGCGTGGCCTGGTCGCGCAGCGTGGCGGCGGCCGCCGAGGCCTGTTCCACCAATGCCGCGTTCTGCTGCGTGGTCTGGTCCATTTCGGCGATGGCGCCGTTGATGTGCTCAATGCCGGACAGCTGCTCCTGGCTGGCGGCGGCGATGTCGCTCATGATGTCGGTGACGCGGCGCACGCTGGCGACGATCTCCGTCATCGTCACGCCGGCCTGGTCGACCAGTTTGGCGCCGGCGTCGACCTGGCCGACCGAGTCGCCGATCAAGCCCTTGATTTCGCGGGCCGCCGCGGCCGAGCGTTGCGCCAGGTTGCGCACCTCGTTGGCCACCACGGCGAAGCCGCGTCCCTGTTCGCCGGCGCGGGCCGCTTCCACCGCGGCGTTCAACGCCAGGATGTTGGTCTGGAAGGCGATGCCGTCGATGACGGCGATGATGTCGACGATCTTGCGCGCCGACGCGTTGATCGAGGCCATCGTGTCCACCACTTGCGCCACCACCGCGCCGCCCTGGCCGGCGACGTCGGAGGCCGATACCGCCAGCTGGTTGGCCTGCAGCGCGTTGGCGGCGTTCTGCTTGACGGTGGAGGTGAGTTCCTCCATCGACGAGGCGGTCTCCTCCAGCGAACCGGCCTGGCGTTCGGTGCGCTCGGACAGGTCCATATTGCCGGCGGCGATTTCCGACGATGCCGTGCCGATGGCCTCGGTGCCACCGCGCACTTCGGAGACGATGCTGATCAGGCTGGCGTTCATCTCCTTCAGCGCGGCCGACAGCTGGCCGATCTCGTCGCGGGAGCGGATCTCGATGTGGGAGCTGAGGTCGCCGCCGGCCACGGTGCGCGCCACCCGCACCGCGTGGCGGATCGGGCCGACGATGCCGCGCGTGATGTACCACGCGGTGAACAGGCTGAGCGCGCCGCCGGCCACGCCCAGCGCGATCATCAGCGTGCTGTAGAAGGAGGCGATCTGCTGCGCGTTGCCGGAGGCGTGCTCGACGCTGGTCGCGCGCAGGCCGGCCGAGCCCACCGCGACCACCACCGCGAGCATCATTGTTGTTAGTGAGAAGGCAATGGTCAGGCGCTGACCTATCTTGATGTCGGCTATTTTCATGTCTCGTTTTATTGTGATTTTGAGTACCGGTATTTGCTCCGGGGAACAGAAAGTGTATCAGCGAACGGTCGTGCGAATCTATAACTTTTAGCAATATTTCGCTGGCGTGCGACGACAGTGTTGCGCTTTGGGTAGCATGGTCCCAGCAAACAGAGTAAGGAGATGATCATGCCTAAAGGAGCGAGTCCCAAGCGCGAGCGCGAATACAAGGAGCTGGAGCACAAATTCGAGAAGGAAGGCCGCTATCCGGGCCGGGAGGAAGAAGTGGCTGCACGCATCGTCAACAAGCAGCGGTCCGAGGCCGGGGAGACCAAGGAAGCCAAGACCCACGCGCCACGTGGGGGCACCGGGCACCGGCGCGCCAACACCACGCGCAGCGCCCGCCGCAGCAAGCCGTCGTGACGCTGGCCCTTATCATATTTTTCACCTGTTGGTCACAAAACGATGTAAAATAGTAAGCAGTGTTGTCGCAATTGAAATGAAACTCAGCCTCTGGTAGGGCGGACGTTTAGAAGGGCTGGAACCGTCGCGGTTCCGGCCCTTTTTGTTTTTACGGCTGGATCCAGGCCTGGCTGGCGCTCAGCACGGCTGTCAGGATCAGCAGCGCGCCCATGACGCGGGCGGCGACCGTGGCGGCGGCCGGGTGCGCGGCAAACCATCCGCTGGCGCCGCTGGCGGCATAGGCCAGCGCGCCGTAGACGCCCAGCTGGGTCAGCGCGGTGATGCCGCCCAGCACGCCGGACTGCACCCACAGCGGCCCCTGACCCGGCTTGAGGAACTGCGGGAAGATCGCCAGCATGAAGATGTAGGCCTTGGGGTTGAGCAGGCTGGTGGTCAGCGCGCGGCGGAAGATGACGGCGTCGGCCATCGCCTCGGCGCCCGGCGTCGGGTGGAAGATGCTGTCGCTGCGCAGCAGGCTGTAGCCCATCCAGGCGATGTACACCGCGCCCGCCAGCAGCATGATCCTGAACAGCGGCGGCCAGCATTGCAGCACCACCGCCACGCCCAGCGCGCCCATGCACAGGTGGCAGAAGCCGCCAGTGATGATGCCGCCGACCGCCGCCATCCCCGAGCGGCGCCCGCCCAGCATGGAACTGCCCATGACGAAGGCCATGTCCAGGCCGGGCAGGGCGATCACTCCAAATACGACGACAAAATATAGCCACAGATTGGCGGTTTGGCTCATGTGTTGCTCCCTGGTTGGTGTGTTTTGCCTAGCTTAGCGATTAATCAGGACGGATTTGGCCCTATAAATCTGCTATCTTTGCGGCATGTATCATCCAACCACCCGCGTGCTGGCAGTCCTGGAGCTGCTGCAAACCCATGGCCGCATGAGCGGCGCCGAGATGGCGCGCCGCCTCGACGTCGACGCCCGCACCTTGCGCCGCTACATCGTCATGCTGGAACAGATCGGCATCCCGATCATGGCCGAACGTGGCCGCTACGGCGGCTACGCGTTGATGCCTGGCTTTAAATTACCGCCGATGATGTTCACCGACGACGAGGCGCTGGCGTTGTCGCTGGGTCTGCTGGCGGCGCGCGGACTGGGGCTGGCGGAGGCGGCGCCGGCGGTGGCCAGCGCGCAGGCCAAGCTGGGGCGCATCATGCCGGACGGCTTGCGCCAGCGCGTGGACGCCATCGATGGGACGGTACGGCTGGATTTGCGGTCCATCGCCCAGCCTGCCGCCGGGCCGCAGGACAACGCGGCGCTGACGGCGCTCAGCCTGGCCGCCAAGTCGCGCCGGCGCGTGCACCTGCGCTACCGCTCCGGCGGCGTCGACACCGAGCGCGACGTCGATACCTACGGGCTGGCGTACTACGGCGGGTACTGGTATGCGGTCGGCTATTGCTATCTGCGCGCCGACATCCGCACTTTCCGCCTCGACCGCGTGCTGCAGGTGACGCCGGCGCGGGGCGGTTTCCAGTTGCCTCCCGGATTCGATGCGCTGGAGCATTTGCGCCTGTCGGTGGCCGCGTTGCCGCGCAAGTTTTCCGCCACGATCCTGCTGGAGACCGACCTGGCCACCGCGCGGCGCGCCTTCGTCGACACCATCGGCCTGTTCGAGCAGACCGCCGACGGTGTGCTGCTGCGCAACCAGTCCGACGACCTGGGCTGGTTGGCGCGCCAACTGGCCGCCGCGCCGTTCGCCTTCACGGTGGTCGAGCCCGACGCACTGCGCGAGGAGTTGCGCACAGTTGCCGGGCGCTTGTTGCGGGCGGGCGAGCTCCGCTAGAATGCCGCCACGCCAAATTTACTCGAAGGAATTATGTTTTTGATTCAACGAACTGTCGCGGCGGCAGCGCTCGCTTGCGGCTTGCTGGGCGCCGGCCTGGCCTGGGCCGGCAATTGCCCGGCGCATTATGTCGACGGCCGCCTGCCCGAAATCCGCAACGCCAAGATGAGCGCCGCCACCACCGAGCTGTGCTTCGGCGTGTTCGGCGTCATGCATTCGGGGATCACCCGCACGCCGCTGTGGTCGGCCGAGCATTTGACCTCCGATAATATCGAGGCGGCCAAGACCCTGTCGCGCGAGAATTCCTTCCACACGGAACCGCAGTTGCCGGCCGGCGTGCGCGCCGAACTGTCCGACTACGCCCGCAGCGGCTACGACCGCGGCCACATGGCGCCGAACGGCGACATGCCGGACCGCGAAACCCAGCACGAGAGCTTCACGCTGGCGAACATGGTGCCGCAGGACGCGGACAACAACCGCCACGTCTGGGCCGGCATCGAGGGCGCGGTGCGCAAGCTGGCGCAGAAGGAGGGCGACCTGTACGTGATCACCGGCCCGGCCTTTATCGGCGGCAATCTGCAAAAGGCCGGCAACGTGCTGGTGCCCACCCATTTGTACAAGCTGGTGTACAGCCCGCGCCAGCGCGCCGGCGCCGCCTTCTTTATCGAAAACCGCGCCGATGCGGAATATGAAACACTGAGCGTGGCGCAGCTGGAGGCGCGGGTCGGCATCAATCTGTTGCCGTCCTTGTCGGCCGAGCAAAAGGAGACGATGTTGCGTCTGCCTAAAGTCAAGCCACGTAAATCCCGGAGTTAATCATGAGTAAATTTGTACCCTACGCCAACGAGTCGGACGTGTTGAACATCGGCCAGCTGTCGATCGAAAACCGCCTGGACCGCATCACACTCAGCGGCGATGTCGACCTGACCGCCGACCAGGCCGGCCTGGCCGACGCCCGCGCGCTGCATCAATTGCTGGGCGAGGTGGTGGCGCGGCTGGAGGCGCAAAAGCTGCCGGCCAAGCTGCCGCCGCCAGCCACGCAGACGGTGGCCAATCCGTTCGACTGAACGGACCGTCGCCGGCTAGGATTGGTCCGGGTCCGGCAGGCTGATCCGGTTGCGGCCCATGTGCTTGGCGCGGTACAAGGCCGAGTCGGCGGTCGCCACCAGCTGGCTCGGGTCGCCGCCCGGCGCCGCCAGCGCAGTGGCCGCGCCTATGCTCACCGTCACCACATGCCGCGTGCTGCCCAGGTTGGGCAGGTGCAGCTGCTCAACCCGGCAGCGGATGCGCTCGGCCACGATGGCCGCGCCCTTCAGCGACTGGTTGGGCAGGATCACGGCAAACTCCTCGCCGCCGTAGCGCGCCACCAGGTCGTTGGCGCGCATTTCACTCGATACCGCGCACGCTATCCTTTGCAGGCATTCGTCGCCGCCCAGGTGGCCGTAGGCGTCGTTGTACTGCTTGAAATTGTCGACGTCGACCATCAACAGCGACAGCGGCTGCTCCTGGCGCAGGGCGCGCTGCCATTCGGCATGCAAAGTGTCGTCGAAGCAGCGGCGGTTGGCCAGGCCGGTCAGGCCGTCGCGGGTGGCCAATTGCTCCAGCGCCACCTGGGCGCGCTTCTCGTCGGTGACGTCGCGCAGGGTTTCGGCCACCGCCACCAGCTTGCCCTCGGCGTCGAAGATCGGGCTGGCGTCGGCCGCCAGGTAGCGGCGCCGCCCCACGCGCGGCATGTCGCACCAGTTTTCGGCACGCAGGCCGCTGTCGTTGTCGTTGCGGCGGATGTGCTGGTTATACAAGGCCTGGGCATCGGCGTCGCGGCCGTGCATGACCAGGTCGGCCAGTGTCGGGCGCTGCTCGTGGTAAAAACTTTTCCAGTGGTCGGTGGTGCCCAGCACTTCCCAGGCGTCGACGCCGGTCAGCCGTTCGCAGGCGCGGTTCCAGATGATGACCTTGCCGTGGACATCGATGACGAAGGTCGGTATGACCAGCAGTTCCATCAGTTTCAGCGCGAAGCCGTGTTGCATGTCGGCTTGCGAGAATTCCATCAGGTGCTGGATTTTTTGAGTGGACATTGTTGGTCCCCGTTATGCGAACGTTGGTTGAATCGGGAAAGACATGGTCAGCGCGGTGCCGTGGCCTGGTTGGCTGGAGATGTCGAAGCGGCCGCCGGCTTCGGCCACGCGCTGGGCGATGCCGCGCAGGCCGCAACCGCGCCGGGCGGGCGGATCGGGCAGGCCGATGCCGTTGTCGCGCACAGTGAGGCTCAGGCTGCCCGACACGCGGCACAGGCCGATGCAGACCTCGGACGCCTGAGCGTGCCGGGCGATATTGCTCAGCGCTTCCTGCAGGATGCGGTAGACCGCCGCGTCCAGTCGCTCGTCGGTCGGCGCGCTGAAGGCCTCGCCTTCCGCTTCCAGCCGGCAGGGTATGCCGCTCAGGCGCGAAAACTGTTCGACCTGTTGCTGGACGGCGCCCTGCAAACCACTTTCCAGCTGTTCCGGGCGTAAATCGCGCACAATGGTGCGCAGGGAACGGGTGGCTGTTTGCAGGCGCGCCTCCACCTGGGCCAGCGGCAGGGCCAGCGCTTCATGCTGCTGCGCCAGCTTGGCGACGTCGAAGGTCATGGCCAGCAGGTGCTGTCCCATGTCGTCGTGCAGGTCGCGGGCGATGCGGCGGCGTTCGGCATCGCGCAGCGATTGCTGGCTGGTGTTGAGGCGGCACACTTGGGCGCGGGTGTCGGCCAGCGCCTGGTCGGCCAGTTCGCTGCGGCTACGCTCGCGGGCCAGTGCGGCATCCATGGCCGAGAGCGCGGCCCGTAGCCGGCGTTGCCGCCACAACATTAGGAGGGCTATGCCGGCGAGTAATAACGCGCCGACGGCGATGACATCAATTTCCAAGAACGGTTGTGCGTAGCGCATGATTTATTTTCCCCTGGTAGCGTCCACCAGATCAACATTACGTTGTTGCTGTGCAGTAGTATTGCGCCATGTCAATTTCCTCCGGCATAGACCGGAAAGTGTGGCGTGGGATATAATTGAGGGTTGTCCTATCAGGAACCGCCGTGACTTACAGCATCAAAGAGATTTTTTACACGCTGCAAGGCGAGGGCGCCCACGCCGGGCGTCCCGCCGTGTTCTGCCGTTTTTCCGGCTGCAATTTGTGGACCGGACGTGAGAGCGATCGCGCCAGCGCCGTCTGCCAGTTCTGCGATACCGACTTTGTCGGCACCGACGGCGAAGGCGGCGGCAAGTTCACCACGCCGGAAGCGCTGGCCGCGACCATCAACGCGCTGTGGCCGGACACTTATACCGCCAGCAAATACGTGGTGTTCACCGGCGGCGAACCGCTGTTGCAGCTGGATACCGCGCTGATCGATGCGATGCATGCGGTCGGCTTCACGATCGCGATCGAGACCAACGGCACGCTGCCGGTGCCGGAAGGCGTGGACTGGATCTGCGTCAGCCCGAAGATGGGTTCCAAGCTGGTGGTGACCAAGGGCAGCGAGATCAAGGTGGTGATCCCCCAGACCGGGCAGGACTTGTCGGTCTACGAGCAATTGGACTTCGAGAATTTCTTTGTGCAGGCGATGGATGGCCCGCTGGCCGAGTTCAATATCAAACTGGCGATCGACACCTGCAAGCGCAATCCGAAATGGAAACTGAGCTTGCAAACCCATAAACTTTTACAGATACCCTAATCATGCTGACCATTACCCGCAAGCTGGAGTTCGACGCCGGCCACCGCATCCCCGACCACAAGAGCCAGTGCCGCAACCTGCATGGTCACCGCTACACGCTGGAAATCACGCTGACCGGCAACATCATCACGGCCGAGGGTAATTCCGACAACGGCATGATCATGGACTTTTCCGACATCAAGGCGCTGGCGAAGGAACACCTGGTCGACGTCTGGGACCATTCCTTCATCGTCTACGAGAAGGATGCCGCGGTGCGCGATTTCCTCGCCACGCTGCCGGGCCACAAGACGGTGGTGATCGACCGCATCCCGACCGTGGAAAACCTGGCCCACGTGGCCTTCGAGATCCTGAAGGCGGCCTACAAGGACCGCTACGGCACCGGCCTGCACCTGCACAAGCTGGTGCTGCACGAAACCCCTAACTGCTGGGCAGAAATCACCGATGCCTGATGACGATTTTATGCGGCAGGCGCTCGAACAGGCCCAGCACGCGTGGGATCTGGGCGAGGTGCCGGTGGGCGCGGTCGTGGTCAAGGACGGCGTGGTGATCGCGCGCGGCTACAATCAGCCGATCGGCCGGCATGACCCGACCGCGCACGCGGAGATCGTCGCGCTGCGGGCGGCGGCCGAGGCGCTGGGCAATTACCGGCTGCCGGGCTGCGAGCTGTACGTGACGCTGGAGCCGTGCGTGATGTGCTCGGGCGCGATGATGCATGCGCGCCTGGCCAAGGTGGTGTACGGCGCCACCGATCCCAAGACCGGCGCCTGCGGCTCGGTGGTCAACCTGTTCGAGCAGGAGCAGCTCAATCACCACACCGCCATCGCCGGCGGCGTCATGGCCGACGAGTGCGGCGCGATGTTGAAATCCTTCTTTGCCGCCCGGCGCGCGGCGGCGGCAGCGGCCAGGCGCGGCGCCACGGAATAGCGGCGGTTTTCTCCGGCGCGGATAAAATGGTATGCTCAAAATACTGTTATCCGTACCGTCCTGGGAGAGACCGCCTTGGCTACCGCACAAGCAAACGGCATCACGATCGCTTACGAGGCCAGCGGCAATCCGCTGGACCCGGCGGTATTGCTGATCATGGGCCTGGGCATGCAGCTGATCTCGTGGCCGCAGGACCTGGTCGACGGCCTGGTGGAGCAGGGCTACTACGTGATCCGCTTCGACAACCGCGACAGCGGCTTGTCCAGCAAGTTCGACCATCTCAAGCAACCCAATCTGATGCTGGCCTACCTGAAATCGCTTGTGGGCTGGAAGCAGTCGCCCGCCTACACGCTCAACGACATGGCCGACGACGCGCTCGGCCTGCTCGATGGGCTGGGCATCGCCGGCGCGCACCTGGTCGGCGCCTCGATGGGCGGGATGATCGCGCAGATCTTCGCCGCCCGCCATCCCGGGCGCACGCTGAGCCTGACGTCCATCATGTCCAGCAGCGGCCGGCGCGGCCTGCCCGGCCCGACGCCGGCCGCGCGCAACGCGCTGATGCGCACGCCAGCCTCGCCGCACAACCGGCGCGACGTGGTCGACCGTATGGTGCAGGTGTATCGCATTATCGGCAGCCCATCGTTCCCGACGCCGGAGCGCCAGCTGCGCGACGGCATCGAGCGGGCGCTGGACCGCAGCACCTGCCCGGCCGGCATGGCGCGGCAGATGGTGGCCGTGGTGGCGTCGGGCGATCGCACGCAGTTGCTGCGCAAGATACGCTGTCCCGCGATGGTGATTCATGGCGCGGCCGATCCGCTGGTGCCGCTGGCCTGCGGCGCCGACACCGCGGCCTCGATCGCCAATGCCAGGCTGCACGTGATCGAGGGCATGGGACACGACTTGCCGCCGCAGTTGATCGAGCGCTTGCTTGCCTTGCTTGAGCATCACCTGCGCGGTAATATATTGCCCGACCATCCTCCGCTGATGCCGCACCGGGCGGGCAGCGGCACCCATCAATGACAGGGGCATCTTGAGCACATCGACTTTCGGCATCGCGATTGCCGCCACGGGCGGTTACGCGCCCGACCACGCAGCACTGCAAAACGGCATCGAACGCCTGCGCCAGCAAGGCCATCTGGTCCACAACTATTACGACGACGATAAAAAATTCCAGCGCTTCGCCGGCACCGACGCCGGCCGCCTGGCGCAGCTGAACGCGGCCGCCGCCGATCCCGAGGTGCAGGTGGTGATCGCCTTGCGCGGCTCCTACGGGATGAGCCGGCTGTTGCCCTCGATCGATTTTCACGCGATGGCCGACAGCGGCAAGCTGTTCGTCGGCTACAGCGATTTCACGGCGTTCCAGATGGCGTTGATGAAGCAGACCGGCCGCATCAGCTTTGCCGGCCCGATGATGTGCGACGATTTTATCCGCGAGACGCCGGCCGATTACACGATGCGGCAGTTCCGGGATTGCCTGCGCGGTCCGGTGCACATGGTGCGCGGCGCGGTGGCGGAGGGCGGCGCGGACAATCCGCTGGTCGATGTCGGCGGCAAGCTGTGGGGCGGCAACCTGGCGATGCTGGTCAGCCTGCTGGGCACGCCGTATTTCGCGGCTGAGCCCAATGGCATCCTGTTCCTGGAGGATATCAGCGAGCATCCGTACCGGGTCGAGCGCATGGTGTTGCAGCTGCTGTACGCCGGCGCGCTGGACGGCCAGCGGGCGCTGGTGCTGGGCGATTTCTCGGGCTACAAGCTCAGCGCTTTCGACAACGGCTACGATTTCGAGACCATGCTGGCCTACCTGCGCGAGCGCCTGCCAATGCCGGTGCTGACCGGCCTGCCATTCGGCCATATAAAAGAACGCGCCACGCTGCCTTACGGCGGCATGGCGCATCTGGTATCGAGCGAACGCGGCTTCGATCTGACGATCAGCGATTACCCGACGTTGTAGTGCCGATTCAAGCGAGTGCTTTGCTTTGACGGCGCTTGAGGAAGCCGATCGCGCCCAGTCCGGCCAGGAACATGGCATAGGTTTCGGGCTCCGGCACCGGCAATGCCGAGGTGGTGACACTCATGAAATCGTTTTGGGTATGCAGTTCCCAGCCCAGGTAGCCCCAGGCATTGGTGACCAATCGCATCGCAATCGGGCCATCGGCGCGGTTGATGCCACTCAGCGCGCCGTTCAGGGCGCTGTAGACGCACGGATCGGCGTTCAGGTCGAAGCTCAGGGTTTGCCAATTGTGCGTGCCAAATGCATGGAAAAACTCCTTGTCTAAGGTTTGCTAGGAACCACCCGCTGAATATATATCAACAGTTTTTAAAAAGATATCAAAAAAATATATAAAATAATAATAAGTGTTTTATGTGGGTTTTTGCCCAATGAGGCGATTTGGCCCGGACCATTCCAGCAGCGCTCCATCAATGGTAAAATGCCCGGTTATCCAGCATCACTGCTAAATTCAACGCTTTAAGGGCTTTACTCGTGCTATCCACAGCTAACATCACCATGCAATTCGGCGCCAAGCCGCTGTTCGAAAACATTTCCGTCAAATTCGGCGATGGCAACCGCTATGGCCTGATCGGCGCCAATGGTTGCGGCAAGTCCACCTTCATGAAAATCCTGGGCGGCGACCTGGAACCGTCGGGCGGCAACGTGATGCTGGATACGAACGAGCGCCTGGGTAAGCTGCGCCAGGACCAGTTCGCCTACGAAGAGATGCGCGTGCTGGACGTGGTGATGATGGGCCACACCGAGATGTGGGCGGCGATGCAGGAACGCGATGCGATCTACGCCAATCCCGAAGCCACCGACGACGACTACATGAAGGCCGCCGAGCTGGAAGGCAAAGTCTCCGAATACGACGGCTACACCGCCGAGTCGCGCGCAGGTGAGCTGCTGCTGGGCGCCGGCGTCAGCATCGACCTGCACCAAGGTCCGATGAGCAATGTGTCGCCAGGCTGGAAGCTGCGCGTGCTGCTGGCGCAGGCGCTGTTCTCGAATCCGGACATCCTGCTGCTCGACGAACCGACCAACAACCTGGACATCAACACCATCCGCTGGCTGGAAGACGTGCTCAACGAGCGCAACTCCACCATGATCATCATTTCCCATGATCGCCACTTCCTGAACCAGGTCTGCACCCACGTGGCCGACATGGACTACGGCACGCTGAAGATCTATCCGGGCAACTACGACGAGTACATGTTCGCCTCGACCCAGGCCCGCAACCAGCAGCTGGCCAACAACGCCAAGGCCAAGGAAAAGGTCGCCGAGCTGCAGGACTTCGTGCGCCGCTTCGCCGCCAACAAGTCCAAGGCCCGCCAAGCGACCTCGCGCGCCAAGCAGATCGAGAAGATCAAGGTCGACGACATCAAGCCATCGTCGCGCGCCTATCCGTTCGTGCGTTTCGACGGCGAGAAGAAGCTGCACCGCCTGGCGGTCGAGGTGGATTCGATTTCGAAGAAGTACGACCGCCAGCTGTTCAATAACTTCAGCATCATGGTCGAGGCGGGCGAGCGCATCGCCATCATCGGCGCCAACGGCGCGGGTAAGACCACGCTGCTGCGCTGCATCGGCGGCGACGATATCGCCGGCCTGCACGCCGATCACGGCACGGTCAAGTGGGCCGAGAACGCCAACGTCGGCTACATGCCGCAGGATCCTACCGAGGAGTTCGCGGCCGGCGAGACGCTGACCGACTGGATGGGCCACTGGACCAAGGAAGGCGACGATGACCAGGCCGTGCGCTCCATCCTGGGCCGCCTGCTGTTCGGCGGCGACGAGGTGAGGAAGTCGGTCAAGGTGCTGTCCGGCGGCGAGAAGGGCCGCATGATGTACGGTAAGCTGATGCTGGGCCGCCACAACGTGCTGCTGCTCGATGAACCGACCAACCACATGGACATGGAATCGATCGAGTCGCTCAACATCGCGCTGGAAAAATACGCCGGCACGCTGATCTTCGTTTCCCACGACCGTGAATTCGTGTCGTCGCTGGCGAACCGCATCATCGAGATCAAGGAAAACGAAGTGGTCGATTTCCGCGGCAACTACGAAGACTACCTGAGCAGCCAAGGCATCGACTAAACGTCGGTCCGAGTCCGATAAAGAATCCCGCCGCAAGCGGGATTCTTTGCAATGTGCGATAGTTATTGCCTCACGTTTTACGTTCACTGAACACCATGGAAACCATAGAGATCAAATCCGTCGAGTACGAGCATCCTCAAGACGGAGCCAGCTGCACCGCCCACGCCTGGGCGCGCACGCCAGCGACGCCATCCCCCGAGCAACGCACCGCCCTCAAGGAGCGCATCAAGCGCCTGTTGAAGGAAAAGGAGGCGGTGCTCGTTTCCCACTATTACGTCGACGCCGACCTGCAGGACCTGGCCGAGGAAACCGGCGGCTGCGTTTCCGATTCGCTGGAGATGGCGCGCTTCGGCCGCGACCATCCGGCCAAGACGCTGGTGGTGGCCGGCGTGCGCTTCATGGGCGAGACCGCCAAGATCCTCAGCCCTGAAAAGCGCATCCTGATGCCGGACCTGGACGCGACCTGCTCGCTGGACCTGGGCTGCCCGGCCGATGAATTCACCGCCTTCTGCGACGCCCATCCGGACCGCACGGTGGTGGTGTACGCCAACACCAGCGCCGCCGTCAAGGCGCGCGCGGACTGGATGGTGACCTCGTCGATCGGCCTGGACATCGTCAAGCACTTGCACGAGCAGGGCAAGAAAATCCTGTGGGCACCGGACAAGCACCTGGGTTCCTACATCCAGAAGCAGACCGGCGCCGACATGCTGTTGTGGCAGGGTTCCTGCCTGGTGCACGACGAGTTCAAGGGCATCGAACTCGATCTGCTGAAGGCCGAGTATCCGAACGCCAAGGTGCTGGTGCACCCTGAATCGCCGGCTAATGTGGTGGCGCTGGCGGACGTGGTCGGCTCGACCACGCAGATCATCAACGCCGCCGTGGAGTCGGACGCCGATACCTTCATCGTCGCCACCGACAACGGCATTTTGCACAAGATGCGGGCCGCCGCGCCGGGCAAGCGTTTCATCGAAGCGCCGACCGCCGGCAACAGCGCCAGCTGCAAGAGCTGCGCGCATTGCCCGTGGATGGCGATGAACGGCCTGCAGAACCTGGCCGACGTATTGGAAAAAATGGATGGCGCCAACGAGATCCATGTGGATCCGGAAATCGGCAAACAGGCGGTGACCTCCATCAACCGCATGCTGGATTTCGCGGCAGCCAAGAAGGCCAAGGTCCAGCCCGGCGCTGACCTGGCAAAAGAAGCTAAACTGTTTTCGGGAATCGGTCCGGCATGAGTACCTTAGTCAACACCTTTGCGCCGTTCGACGACGCGCTGAAGTCCGCCTTCGAAGGCAACCTGCTGGCAGCCCTGCTGGAAGACGTGGGCAGCGGCGACCTGACCGGCCTGCTGGTGCCCGATGGCGGCCGCGCCACCGCGCGCGTGATCGTACGCGAGGACGCGGTGCTGTGCGGCGCGCCCTGGTTCGAAGGCATCATGAACTGCATGCAGGCCGGCATCGAGATCGACTGGCAATATGCCGAGGGTGATCTGATGAAGGCAGACAGCCTGGTCTGCACGATCCAGGGGCCGGCGCGCGCGCTGCTGACGGCGGAACGGGCTGCGCTGAATTTCCTGCAGCTGCTGTCGGGCGTGGCGACCGCGACCCGCAAGTATGTCGATGTGATCGCCGGCACCCGCGCCGCCATCCTCGATACGCGCAAGACCATGCCTGGCCTGCGCCTGGCGCAGAAGTACGCGGTGCGCGTTGGCGGCGGACAGAACCAGCGCCTGGCGCTGTATGACGGCATCCTGATCAAGGAAAACCATATCGCGGCGGCCGGCGGCATCACCGCCGCGGTGTTGGCGGCCAAGCGCCTGGAGAAGGGCGTGACGATCCAGGTCGAGGTGGAAAGCATCGCGGAGCTGGAGGAGGCCCTGGCGGCCGATGCCGCTTCCATCCTGCTGGATAACTTCAGCCTCGACATGATGCGCGAAGCGGTGCGGCTCAACGCCGGCCGCGCCTTGCTGGAAGCGTCCGGCGGCATCAACTTCGATACCGTGCGTGCCATCGCGGAAACCGGCGTGGACCGCATCTCCATCGGCAGCCTGACCAAGGACGTGCGCGCGACGGACTACTCCCTGCGCATCGTCGGCTAGGCCCGTCGCAAAAAAATTAATCTAATTTCATCAATATTATTAATTAAGAATGACTTAAATATAATATAATCGCTCCTGTTATTTTTTTAACCACTAACGACAGGAGCGAATTCGATGAAATTGCAATTTTTGGCGGGTGTTGTGGCGTTGGGCCTGGCTGGCTTGGCGCATGCGGATGGTTTCGTCAACGGTAACTTCGAGGCTGGCAGCACCGCCGGCTGGACGACCGGCGGCGGTGACCGTTCCTACACCAACAACGCCAGCATACTCCCCTCCCAATTCCTGCCAGGCGGCAGCCTGAACCAGGACAGCGGCAGCCGTGGCGCCGTGATCGATGGCAGCTACGTCGATCCCAACCTGGGCTCGCTGATCGGGACGACCGTGTACAGTGGCAAATATGCATATCGCGCGGAAGATACGATCTCCGGCGGCCTGGCGACGGTCATCAGCCAGAAAGTCAACAACTACACCGAGGCGAACATCTATTTCGCCTGGAAAGCCGTGCTGGAAAATGGCGGCCACGTTGAAGACGAATCGGCACTGATGATGCTGACTTTGACTGACAACACCACCGGCAAATTGCTGATCAATCGCAGCTACAACGCGGGTTACACCGGTGGCGGTGTGGATAGCCGTTTCGCCAGCCATGGCGATCTGTTCTACACGCCTAACTGGCAGGTGGAGCAATTGAGCATCGACCAATCCCTGTCCGGCCACAGTTTCACGCTGTCGCTGCTGGCGGCCGACTGCCAGCCGACCGCACACACCGGCTACGCCTACCTGGACGGCTTTGGTTCGGTCTCGCCACCGGTTCCTGAACCAACCACCTACGGCATGATGCTGGCCGGCCTGGGCCTGCTGGGCTACATGGCTCGCCGCAAGAAATCGGCTTAAGCTGGCTGGTGCCGCTGGGCGGTGCCAGGGGCTATGCTCTTGCGCATTTTTGCCAGCGGCACCTTGATATCGCCGGGCAGTGTAATTTCAAATCGTTCCACCAGCGTAAAGCCGCATGCCAGATACAGGGGCACGCCTGGCATGGTGGCGGCCAGTTCCAGCGTGTGGAAACCGCCGGCCGTCGCCGCGTCGCTGCAATGGGTCAGCAGCAAGCGGCCCAGGCCCTGGCGGGCAGCCGACGGGTCGACGAAGAAGGCGCGGATGCGCGCCGCTTCCGTGGCCGGATCGAGCAGCGGATCGGCGCCTTGCTTGGCGCGGTCGGCGCCGAACAGCGTGCTGCGCTTGCTCCAGCCGCCGCAGGCCACCAACTCCCCATGCTTTTCAATCAGAAAATAGGTCTGGTCCGCGACCAGCTGGGTATCCACGCCGAAGACATGACGGGTGATGGCCTCGGCTTGCTCCTTGCTGTAGAAGCCATCGCTCAACTCGATCCCCGAGCGCGCGATCAGCGCCTCCATCGCGGGAATGTCGGCTGGCTGGGCGGCGCGCACGGTGATCGTCATTTGCGGCGGGACGGCGTGAGGATGCTCGGCAGCGCTTTCGGCAGCGTCTCCGGATAGTCGCGACTGAAGTGCAGGCCGCGGCTCTCGTGGCGCTGCAAGGCGCTGTTGACGATCAGGTTGGCCACGTCGACCAGGTTGCGCAGCTCCAGCAGGTCGTGCGTGATGCGGAAGTTCTGATAGTACTCATCGATTTCTTCCTTCAGCAGCGCGATGCGGTGCTGGGCCCGTTCCAGCCGCTTGGTGGTGCGCACGATGCCGACATAGTTCCACATGAAGCGGCGCAGCTCGTCCCAGTTGTGGGCGATGACCACTTCCTCGTCGGCGTCGGTGACGCGGCTTTCGTCCCAGTCCGGCAGGTAGGGCACTTCGCCGGGGGGCTTGGCGGCGATATCGGTGGCGCAGGCGCGGCCGATCACCACGCATTCAAGCAGCGAGTTGCTGGCCAGGCGGTTGGCGCCGTGCAGGCCGGTGCAGGCGGTCTCGCCGACGGCGTACAGGCCCGGCAGGTCGGTGCGTCCTTGCAGGTCGGTGACCACGCCGCCGCAGGTGTAGTGCGCGGCCGGCACGATCGGAATCGGCTGCTTGGTGATGTCGATGCCCAGTTCCAGACAGCGCGCGTAGATGGTCGGGAAGTGTTCGATCAGGAACTCGGCCGGCTTGTGGCTGATGTCCAGGTGCACGTAGTCGAGGCCGCGTTTCTTGATCTCGAAGTCGATGGCGCGCGCCACCACGTCGCGCGGCGCCAGCTCGGCGCGCTCGTCGTGGGCCAGCATGAAGCGGGTGCCGGCGGCGGCGCCAGCCTCGGGCGGCAGCTTGAGCAGGCCGCCTTCGCCGCGGATCGCCTCGGTGATCAGGAAGGACTTGGCGTACGGGTGGTACAGGCAGGTCGGGTGGAACTGGATGAATTCCATGTTCGACACGCGGCAGCCGGCGCGCCAGGCCATGGCGATGCCGTCGCCGCTGGCGGTGTCGGGATTGGTGGTGTACAGGTAGACCTTGCCGGCGCCGCCGGTGGCCATCACGGTGTGCTCGGCGGCGAAGGTCAGCACCTGGCCGGTCTTCTCGTCCTGCACGTAGAGGCCGTAGCACTTGGGCTGGGCGTTGCCTTTTTTGACAGGGTGCAGCTTGTCGGAGGTGATCAGGTCGATCGCGCAGTGGTGTTCGAACAGGCTGATGTTCGGGTGCGCGCGGACTTTTTCCTCCAGCGTCACCTGCACGGCGTGGCCGGTGGCGTCGGCCGCGTGGATGATGCGGCGCTGGCTGTGGCCGCCTTCGCGGGTCAGGTGGAAGCCCAGTTCGGCCGTGTCGTCGCGGGTGAAGGGCACGCCTTGTTCGATCAGCCATTCGATCGCTTCGCGGCCGTGCTCGACGATGTAGCGCGTGGCGCCCTCGTCGCACAGGCCGCCGCCGGCGACCAGGGTGTCGTCGATGTGCTGGGTGTGGCTGTCGCCCGAATCGAGCACGGCGGCGATGCCGCCCTGGGCCCAGTTGCTGGCGCCGTCCTTCAGGGCACGCTTGGAAATGATCGCGACTGTGCGCGTTTCGGCCAGGTGGAGGGCGACCGACAGGCCGGCCAGTCCGCTGCCGACAATTGCAACATCAAATTTCATGATTACGTTTGGATGCGGTAAGGAACCATGACTATAGACCATTTGTCATGAACGCGTCATATCCGTCTGATTTTCGGCGATTTCGGGCCTGAACCGATCAGCCGATTGTGGCCGCTCAAGACGCAACTGCCGGGGGTTGGCGATGATCGGAACTACACCGCCGTTTGGTGCCGGGGAGCGGATCGTGATCAGGATATTCCACCATTATGTATCGAAGATGGGCTTCATGCTGTTGCTGCTGGAGCTGCTTGTGCTGTTGACGGCGGCCGTGGCCAGCGCGCCTTTGTGGCTCAAGGGCCGGCATGGCGGCGCCGACCAGCTGTACTTGCCGGCGCTGGCGTTCGCGCTGGTGATGGTGCTGAGCATGGGCACGCTGGGCATGTACCAGCACAACCAGTCGCGGGAGGACATCAAGAACACGTTGCTCCGCATCCTGCCGTCGTTCGTGCTGGGTTTTTGCCTGGTGAATTTGTTGTCGAACATGATACCCGGCCTGCCATTCGGGCGTGTGGGCAGCGTGGTGTTCGTGCTGGGCGGGGCGGCGGTGCTGCTGGCGCGGCTGGTGGTGTTCACGTCGGCCCAGTCGAGCATGATGGAGCAGCGGTTGATCGTCATCGGCGATGGCGCCACGGCGCGCGAGTGCCTGGAGCTGGGCGCCAGCAGCGTCGGTTTCCACGCGTTCAAGGTGGTGGGCTTTGTGCCGGTGTCCGGCGAGGTCTCCTGCGTGCCGGCCACGATGCTGCTGCCGGCGGACTTGTCGCTGCTGTCGCTGGCGCGGCGCTATGCGGTCGATGAGATCGTCGTGTCGGTCGGCGACCGGCGCAATGGGGCGTTTCCCGTCCGGCAGTTGCTCGAGTGCGCGCTGGGCGGCGTGCAGGTGACCGACGCCGCCACCTTTTTCGAGCGGGAGGCCTGCCAGATCCGCGTAGATTCGCTGCAGCCTAGCTATTTGATCTTCGGCGGTGGCTTCGACCAGAGTCTGCTGCGGGCGGCCGTCAAGCGCGCCTTCGACCTGGTGGCCAGCGGCGCGATTTGTGTGGCGTCGCTGCCGGTAATGCTGCTGACGGCGTTGGCGATCCGCATCGAGGACGGCGGTCCGGTGTTCTATCAGCAGGAGCGGGTCGGGCGCGACAACCGTCGTTTCAAGGTGCTGAAGTTCCGCAGCATGCGGCTGGATGCCGAGCAGGACGGCAAGCCGAAATGGGCGGCGCTGGACGATCCGCGCGTGACCGCCGTCGGCCACTGGATACGCAAGCTGCGCATCGACGAGTTGCCGCAGATGCTCAATGTGTTCAAGGGCGAGATGAGCTTTGTCGGGCCACGTCCGGAGCGGGCGTATTTTGTCGACCAGCTGTGCGGTCAGATCGCCTATTACAACGTGCGGCACAGCATCAAGCCGGGCATTACTGGATTGGCGCAGGTGCGCTACAGCTACGGCGCCTCGGTGGATGATGCGCAGCGCAAGCTGCAATACGATCTGTATTACGTGAAGAACAACAGCCTGTTCCTCGATTTGCTGATCTTGATCGACACGGTGCAAGTGGTGTTGTTTGGAAAAGGCGGGCGCTGATGTCGTGGGCGCTGGTGGCCGGCTACAGCTACGGGCTGGCGGCGCTGGCGTTCGCGGCATTGGCGGCGCTGCTGCTGCGCGGCGGCTGGCGCGCGCGTGGACATGCGGGGGCGTTTGGCGCGGCATGCCTGGCGACGTCGGCTTGGGCGGTGCTGGTTGCCGCCGGATCGGCCTGGCACTCCGGTTTGCTGGTGGCCATGGATGCGCTGGAGGCGACGCGCACTGGCGCTTGGCTGGCGCTGCTCGTGGTGCTGGCCGGTGGCACGCGGCGTCGTGGCTGGCTGGCGGCGGCCGGGGGCTTGGCGCTGTTGAGCTGGATGCTGGCCACCGAGCAGCAGCCGTTGGCGGCCATCGTCGTGCGGCTGGGTTTGTCGGTGTTGGGGATGCTGCTGGTCGAGCACCTGTATCGCGGCACGCCGCCGGCCTCCCGCTGGGGCATCAAGTTCGCCTGTCTGGGCATCGGCGCCTTGTTCGCCTATGATTTTTACTTGTACAGCGAAGCCTTGCTGTTCCGCCGCGTCAACCAGGATATCTGGGCCGCGCGCGGCATCGTCAACACGCTGAGCGTGCCTTTGCTGGCGTTGGCGGTGGCGCGCAATCCGGTGTGGACAGCGGGTCTGTCGCTGTCGCGGCAGATCATGTTCCGCTCGGCGGCGCTGCTTGGCTCGGCTTCGTACCTGCTGGCGATGGCCGCCAGCGCCTGGTATCTGCGCTACATCGGCGGCGTGTGGGGCACGCTGATGCAGCTGGCCTGCCTGTCCGGCGCGGCCATGCTGCTGTCGGGCTTGCTGTTTTCCGGCACCGTGCGCTCGCGACTGAAGGTTTTCATCAGCAAGCACTTCTATCAAGGGCGCTACGATTATCGGCAGGAATGGCAGCGCCTCACGCACGCGCTGGCCGAGGATAGCGCGACGCTGCCGCAGCGGGCGATACAGGCGTTGGCGGAGCTGGTGGAAAGTCCGGCCGGGCTGCTGTGGCTGCGTCGCGACGGCGCCGACTTCCAGGCCGTGGCGCGGTGGAATATGCCGTTGCAGACGGCGACCGAGCCGGCCGATGGCGCCTTGTGCTCGTTCCTGGCGCAGCGCGGCTGGGTGGTCGACCTGCCGGAGTGGCGCGCCGATCCGCAGCGCTACGGTCGGCTGGGCTTGCCGGCATGGCTGGCAGAGGATCAAGGCGTGCGGCTGGTGGTGCCGCTGATGCTGGAGCGCAGCCTGTTCGGTTTCATTTGCCTGGCGCCGCCGCGCGCCAGGCTGGTGCTGAACTGGGAGGTGTGCGACGTGCTCAAGATCGCGGGGCGGCAGGCCGCCAGCTATCTGGCGCATCAGGAGTCCGCGCACAGCCTGGCGGTGGCGCGGCAGTTCGAATCGTTCAACCGGATGTCGACGTTTGTCGTGCATGACTTGAAGAACCTGGTGTCGCAGCTGTCGCTGTTGCTGGCCAACGCGGAGCGCCACAAGGCCAATCCGGCGTTCCAAGAAGACATGCTGGAAACGCTGGCCCATACGCTGGGCAAGATGCGCTCGCTGCTGCTGAAGCTGCGCCGCGACGAGGTGGCCGAGCTGTCCGCGCCGCTGCCGCTGGAGCCGCTGCTGGCGCAACTGGTGCGCGCCTGCGCGCAGCTGGAGCCCCGGCCGGTGTTGGAGTCGTGCGAGCCGGGCCTGGTGGTGCTGGCGAACCGGCAGCGGCTTGAGCGGGTGATCGGTCACCTGATCCAGAACGCGGTGGAGGCGACGCCGCGCGGCGGCCGGGTCGCGATGCGCCTGCTTCGCCGCGATGCCGCCGCTGTGATCGAGCTGAGCGACACGGGGCACGGCATGAGCGAGCAGTTCATCCGTGAGCGGCTGTTTCAGCCGTTCGAATCGACCAAGAGCGCCGGCATGGGCATCGGCGTGTTCGAAAGCCGCGAGTACGCGCGGGAGATTGGCGGGCGGCTGGAGGTGAGCAGCGCGCCGGCGCACGGGACGACGTTCCGGCTGGTGCTGCCGCTGCACGCGGACGCGGCCTGATCGAGGGAGGACAGACATGGCCAAGAATAAATTGCTGGTGGTGGAGGACGACCAGGGCTTGCAGAAGCAGCTGCGCTGGAGCCTGGATGCGTACGAGGTGGTGGTGGCGGACGATCGCGAATCGGCGATGGTGCAGCTGCGTCGCCATCAGCCGGCGGTGGCGACCATGGACCTGGGCTTGCCGCCCGATCCGGACGGCGCCAGCGAAGGGCTGGCTTTGCTGCAGCACATCCTGGCGGCGGCGCCGGACACCAAGGTCATTGTCCTGTCCGGAAACCAGGCGCGCGAGCATGCGCTCAAGGCCATCGCGATGGGCGCCTACGATTTCCACCAGAAGCCGCTGGACGCCGACACGCTGGCCCTGGTCGTGGCGCGCGCCTTTTACCTGCATGCGATGCAGCAGGAAAACCGGCGCATGCTGCAGATCCAGTCGGATTCGCCGCTGGCCGGCATCATCAGCCGCGATCCGGGCATGCTGAAAGTGTGCCGCAGCGTGGAGCGGGTGGCGCCGTCGTCGGCGTCGGTGATGCTGCTGGGCGATTCGGGCAGCGGCAAGGAGCTGATCGCGCGTGGCCTGCATCGCCTGAGCACGCGCCAGGACAAGCGCTTTGTCGCCATCAATTGCGCGGCCATTCCCGAGCATCTGTTGGAGAGCGAGTTGTTCGGTTATGAGAAGGGCGCCTTCACCGGCGCGCAGCGGCAGACGCTTGGCAAACTGGAGCTGGCGCACGGCGGTACGTTTTTCCTGGACGAGGTCGGCGACCTGGCCTTGCCGTTGCAAGCCAAGCTGCTGCGCTTTCTGCAGGAGCGGGTGATCGAGCGGGTTGGCGGGCGCAACGAGATCAGCATCGATGTGCGCATCGTCTGTGCCACGCACCAGAATTTGAAGGCCTTGTCGGAGAGCGGGCGCTTCCGGGAGGACTTGTTTTACCGGCTCAGCGAAATCGTGCTGTCCATTCCGCCGTTGCGCGAACGCGTGGGCGACTGCGCTTTGCTTGCCCATCATTTCAAGAACAAGTTTTGCGCCAGCGAGTCACGCTCGGCGCTGCACTTCAGTCCGGAGGCGCTGGCGGCGATTGAGTCCTATCCCTGGCCGGGCAATGTGCGCGAGATGGAGAACTGCATACGCCGCGCCGTGATCATGGCCGATGGCCCGCAGATCACGCCACTGGACCTGGGCTTGCCGGACAGTGCCGCCGTGGAGTCCAGCGTCAACCTGCGCCAGGCGCGCGAGGCGGCCGAGTACCGGGTGATGGTGCAGGCGCTGGCGCGGGTCGATGGCAATATCGTGAAGGCGGCGGAATTGCTGGGCGTGAGCCGGCCGACGCTGTACGACTTGATGAACCACCACGGCTTGAAATGAGGCCTAGTCGCCGTCGCGCCACTGGCCGGCGGCCACTAGTTGATTCTTCAGTCCCGGCAAGGGGAAGCCCAGCCCGTAGGCCGTGTGGGCGCTGGAGCGGGCTTGCTCGTAGTCTTTGCGCTTGAGGTAGAGCAGACCGAGGTTGTAATGGGTGGTGGCGTTGCCCGGCTCTAGCCGGACCGCTTCCTTCAATTGTTCCAGCGCGGCGTCGGACTGGCCCAGCCCCAACAAGTAGCCGCCAAAAAGGGCGTGGACGCGCGCGTCGTCCGGCCGGAAGCGCAGCGCGCGGTCGAAGTAGCAGTCGATCGAGTAGTGCGCGCCGTAAGGTTTGTGATTCTTGTCGCGCAAGGCCAGCTTGCTCATGGCGGCCAGGGCGCGGTGGTGGTTGGGGAAATGCTCCAGCGTGTAGCCGATGTCGGCGCCCAGCGAGCCGGACGAGCCGCGTACCAGGCGTTCCACCTCGGGCGTGAAGTGGTATTGCTCGACCACGGTCAAGCCTTCGCGGTCGGTGGGGTTGGTGTAGTCGCCGCCGGGGTCGTGCTTGACGTAGCTGTCGCAGGCCTCGCCGGTGGCGGTGCCAGCGGCGATCATCAGTATTACTGGGGCGATTATGTGTGCGTGGGTTGTCATGTTGTTTCCTTGTGGACGGTGCGGTCCAGCAGCGCGGCCAGCTCCTGGGTGCGGGCGGTGCGCGAGTGGCTGGTGATGATCTTCTGCGAGGCCAGCGGCGCCTGCCATGTGCGGCACAGATGGAGGAAGCGCAGCAGGGCGGCGGCGATGTCGGCCGCACTATCGAGCTGGCCGATGGTGTCGATGCCGGCGGCGCGCAGGGTGGCGGCGGTGTCGCCGGCGGCGTCGGTCAGGGCCAGCAGCGGGCGGCGGGCGCGCAGGTATTCGTACAGCTTGGCAGGGATCTGGCTGTTGCAGTTGGCGGCCTGTAGCAGCAACAGGCCGTCGGCGGCAAACATCTCCGCCACGGCTTGTTGGTAGGGCAGCGCGGGAGCGAGTTCGATGATCTTTTCCAGGCCGGGGTGGCGTTGTATCAGCATGCGCAGGTGGTCGTCGTGGGCGCTGGCGCGTAGTAGCAGGCGGAAGTTGTCGGGGCCGATGCGGTGTTCGGACAGCAGCTTGTCCAGCGCGGCGAACAAGGGGCCGGGGTCGCGTTCCGATGGATAGATGACGCCGCTGTGCAGCAGCGTGAATGGCCGTGAGCTGGTAGGCCGGTCGGTGGAGTCGGCGGCCGCGAACACAGCTTCGTCGTAGCCGTTGGGGATCAGCGCCAATTGGCGGTCGTCGGCGAGCGGGTGGCGCTGGCCCAGGCTGAGCAGGGCGCCTGGCGTGGTGCAGACCACGGCGGCGGCGCGGCGGATGGTTTGCCGCTCGATCCAGCTGTGGATACGACGGCGGCGCGGGTCCGGCGGGTAGCCGGTATCGACCATCGGATCGCGCTGGTCGGCGATCCACGGGATGCCGGTCAGGCGGTGCAGGCTGAGCGCGATCAGGTGGGCGGTGGCGATCGGGTAGCTGGACCAGATGGCGTCCGGCCGGTGTTTGCGGATCAGCCGCAAGCCGGCCGGGACGGCGCCCAGCCACCATGATATCCAGCGATCCGGCTGGGCCAGCAGCTCGGGATAGCGTCCGCGCAGCGCGAGGTGGCGGGAACTGTCCAGCGCGAAGCTGCGGTGTACCGAGATGGCGGCGTCGCTGTGGTCGGCGCCGAGGTCTTCGTAGGCGCGCGGGTGGACTGTCAACACCAGCGGCTGCCAGCCGTGCTCGGGCAAATGGCGGGCGAAGGCATGCGTGCGGTGTATGCCGCTGCCGCCACTGAGCGGCGGGTAGTGGTAGGCGATCATCAGGACGCGCTTCACCATGACGCGATCCAGTCGGTGCAGGCGGCGGCGACGTCCGCGCGCCAAGCACGGCTGGAGAAGGTGTGGTTGGCGTCAGGGACGTGGACCAGTTGCATGCGCGGCTCGTCCAGCAGCCGGCGCCAGTGTGGCTGGTGGCCGGGCAGCGCCGAGAATTCCCGCGCGCCCAAGTCCGCGCCGCTGAGGACGATGAGCGTGTGTCCGCGGAACTGGTGCAGGGCGCGGTAGAGCCGCTGAGGCAGGGACGCCCCCCCGGTTTCGGCGTTTGCCTGCCTGGCGGCTGTGGCCAACGCGATGAAGGAGCGCAGAGTGGCGCCGATCCGCAGGGCGCCGCTACCGAGCTTGCGCCAGAAGTCTCGGTCGAGCAGGCGCTGCACGTAGTAGTGGCGCAGCGTGGCGTTGGCGTGGCCTTGCTCCGTGCGCACCCAGGGATTGAGCATGACGAGGCCGGCGATGCGCGGATCGCGCGCGGCGTGCCAGGCGGCGGCTGTGGCGCCGTCGCACAGGCCCCACAGCACCAGTTCCTTCATCGCCGGCAGGGTATTGAAGAATTCCGCGATGGCGGCGTCCAGGTCGTCGTCCAGTTGTTCGAAGTTGCGCTGCTCGCCTTCGCTGTCGCCCATGCCGCGGTAGTCGAAGCGCATGACCGGGATGCCGGCGGCGGCCAGCTGCCGCGCCAGCAGGACGAAATGGCGGTGACTGCCGACCCGATACTGCGGGCCGCCCGTGACGATCAGCACGCCGCGCTGGTGCGGACGCTCCGGCAAGTCGAGGATGCCGATCAGCCGGCAGTCGCGGCAAGCGAAACACAGGGCGCGGCTTTGCCAGGTCATGTCGGCTCTCTGGGCATGGCGGCCAGTGTCGCCGCGATCAGCGCCGGTACTTCGGCGATCTCCGGCGTCGACCAGAAGGGCTCGCCTCCAAGCGGGAAGGCGTCGATGTGCGCGCCCGCGCGTTCCCAACGTTCCAGCAGCAGGGCGGAAGCCGGCTGAAGTGTCGCCGGCTGCTGCGATGTGCTCAGCTCCAGCCACTGCACCGGGCAGTGCGGTCGGGGGCCGGCCTCGGCCGCGTTGATCACCTCTACCAGTTCCGGCGCCAGCGTGTAGCCGCCTGCTTCGTGGGCGTCGGCGGCTTGCGTGGCGCCAAACAGACGGGCTGCTGTCTGCAGACGCATGAACTGGCGCAGATGCGGACGGCCGCTGATCACCGGCTGCCACAAGACTATGCCTGTGGGCGCGGGTTGCGCCTGTTCGGCGAACTGCAAGGCCAGCAAGGCGCCCAGGCGCAGGCCCCACAGGTGGCCGGGGCCGGGGGAATTCTTGGCCAACCAGCGCCAAGCCAGGGCCAGGTCGGACAGCCACAGTTCCCAGCGGGCCTCGGAGAAATCGCCGCTGCTGTCGCCGCATCCGTACAGATCCATTTGCAGCACGCCGTAGCCGGCGCCGGCGTAGGCGCGGGATTGCAGTGCCGCCATGCGCCGGCTCTTGTTGAGCTCCTCGGCGAACGGGTGGACGTACAAAATTGAGCCGCGCACGCGTACGCCGGGATGCGGCGGGTAGTACAGGCAGAAGCGGTCGCCCAGGTCCGCCGGCAGGAAGAACGGCAGGGCGTGGCTGCGCTGTGCATAGCCGCTCACGTCAGCTTCCCTTGCACGAAGGAGGTCAGCGTGCCGACGGTGGCGAAATGGCTGGCGCTGATCTCGTCGTCGTGGACCTGGATGGAGAAGCGTTGCTCCAGCTCGGTGATCAGGTGG
This sequence comes from Duganella caerulea, assembly GCF_040362985.1. Classification (NCBI taxonomy): domain Bacteria; kingdom Pseudomonadati; phylum Pseudomonadota; class Betaproteobacteria; order Burkholderiales; family Oxalobacteraceae; genus Duganella; species Duganella caerulea. The sequence goes on from NZ_BPWJ01000001.1 coordinate 244,714, forward strand.
ACCACCGCCATCGAATCGAGTTCGGGCACGCTGCCCAGCAAGGCCGTTTCCGGCTTGAGCTGGATATTTCCCAGCCCCAGCGTGTGGCGCAAGGCTAGGCAGACTTGATCTAAGACAGGCATGGCGGCTCCTTGGGGACGAACTCGGGTAGGGTGCTGGTGTCGAACGTCAGCTGCGGGAAACTGGATGGACGGCGCGACAGGTGGAAGTAAGGCGCCAGTGTGGCGCACATCCATTGCCAGCTGCCGCAGCGCAGGAAGATGGCGCTGCCCAGGCCCACCACGCCGATGCGCGCATGGGCCCGCAGCGAGGCGGGGTTGAATGCGGAGATGCGGCTGCAAGTCCAGCGCACGCCGCGCAGGCGCAAGTGGCGCCGGGTGGCCTCCCACAGCTTGGGGAAGACCCAGCCCAGCCGCTCTTCCGGCCGGACCCACACGTCGAAATCCCACGAGGTACGCGAGCTGGCCAAGCGGTAGCGGACCCGCACCTCATCCTCGATGTAGGCGTCGGATATCAGCCACAGAAAGCCCGCCAGCCGGTCGTTACGCCAGGCTGTCAGGCTGCAAGCGCCCTGCGCGAAGCGTTGCCGGACCACCGGTTCGGGCCGGGGATAGTCGTCCGGCATGCCGTCGGCCGGGACGTGTTCGCGGATGTGGATGTCTTGCCCGCGCGCGTTGCACAGCGTTGTGTCGCCGACGTACTGGGCCACGAACTGGTAGCGGTGCAGCGCCCATGTGCCAGCGCTGGCGGCAGCCAGCACATGGCCGAGCCAGTACAGGATGGCATTGAACCAGCCCAGTTGCAGGTAGGTGTGGCGCAGGCCAGTGGTCATCGCGGCGGGCCTCAAGGTGAGCGGAACTCAAATTAGACGCCGTCCGCACGGCCGCAGGTTTGCGCCAGCACAAGCGGACACCATGCTTGAGGCATATCAAGAACGGTGGAGCGATTTATCTCAATCATAGAGGCTGCCTTTCGATTGGATGCCGCCATGACGCAGTTAGTTCACCAGTTAATCTTTCAATCCGCGCAGCGGGAGCCGCAGCGGCAGGCCTTGTCGTATCAGGGCGTCGGGCTGAACTACGTCGCGCTGGTGCAGATGGTGCGGCTGTGTGCGGCCGCCTGGGTGCATCACGGGCTAGGGCGTAGCGAGCGGCTTGCGGTGTTCATGGAGAAACGCGAGGAAGCGGTAGTGGCCATGTTCGGCGCGGCCGCCGCGGGCGCGGTGTTCGTGCCGGTGAATCCGGTGCTGAAGCCCGAGCAGGTGGCGCACATCCTGGGCGACTGCGACGTGCGGATCCTGGTCACAACGCGCGAGCGCTACAATCTACTTGCGACCGCGCTGGCAAGTTGTACAGGTTTGCGGAAGGTCATCATCGTTGGTTCCATGGAAGGTTTGCCGGCGTTGGATGGCCTGCAATTGCTGTCCTGGCGCGAGTGCATGCGCGATGCGCCGCAGACACCGCCCCACGCCTGCATCGACAGCGACATCGCCGCCATCCTGTACACCTCGGGCAGCACCGGCAGGCCGAAAGGAGTGGTGCTGTCGCATCGCAACCTGGTGGCGGGTGCGCTGAGTGTCTCGTCATATCTGGGGAACACGCCGGAGGACCGCATCCTGTGCGTGTTGCCGCTGAGTTTTGACTACGGCCTGAGCCAGCTCACCACGGCGTTTGCGGTCGGCGCCTGCGCGGTGTTGTTGAATCATCTTTTGCAGCGCGATATCCTCGAAGCCGTCCAGCACGAGCGCATCACCGGCCTTGCCGCTGTGCCGCCGCTGTGGATGCAGTTGGCCGAGCTGGACTGGCGCCATGCGCAGCGGCTGCGCTACATCACCAATTCAGGCGGAGCGATGCAGCGCCATACGTTGGCGAAGCTGCGCAAGCTGCTGCCATACACCCAGATTTACCTGATGTACGGCCTGACCGAGGCGTTTCGTTCGACGTTCCTTGCTCCGGAGCAGCTGGACCGGCGGCCTGACTCGATCGGCAAGGCGATACCGAATGCCGAAGTGCTAGTGCTGCGCGGCGATGGTTCCCCCTGCGGACCGAACGAGCCGGGCGAACTGGTGCATCGCGGCGCGCTGGTGGCGATGGGCTACTGGAACGACGCGCAGCGTACCGCCGAGCGCTTCCGTCCGCTACCCGACCGGCTGGGCGGCCTGCCCGTGCCGGAACTGGCCGTGTGGTCCGGCGACACCGTGCGTTGCGACGACGAGGGCTATCTGTATTTCATCGGCCGCAGCGACGACATGATCAAGACTTCGGGTTACCGCGTCAGTCCGACGGAAGTGGAAGAGGTGGCGTACGCCACGGGCATGGTGGCCGAGGCCGCCGCTATCGGCGTGCCGCACGAGACGCTGGGGCAGTCGATCACGCTGGTGACTGCCTCGATGCCGCAGGGCGCCATCGATGGTGAGGCGCTGCTGACGGCTTGCCGCCAGGCTTTGCCCGCGTACATGGTGCCCTCGGTCATTGATATCCGCAGCGCGCCCTTGCCGCGCAACCCCAACGGCAAGATCGACCGCAAGCTGTTGGCCGACCAACTGGCCGGCGCACGGTGCACGTCGTGACGGCCGTTGCCGAGCTGCCGCGGCACGCGGCGCCCAGCCAGTTCCCGACATTGGACGATGTGCTGCTGCTGGGCGGCATCGAGCTGACCCGTTTGGCGGAACGGGTGGGACGCACGCCGTTCTATGCCTACGAGCGCAGCCACATCTTCTCCCGCGTCGCCCAGCTGCGGCGGACCCTGCCGGAAGGCGTGCGCCTGCATTACGCGTTGAAGGCCAATCCGATGCCGGCCTTGGTGCAGTTGATGGCGGGGCTGGTCGATGGCTTCGATATCGCGTCAGGCGGCGAGATGAAGGTGGCGCTGGATGCCGGCATGGCTCCCGGCGGCGTCAGCTTCGCCGGGCCGGGCAAGCGCGACGAGGAATTGCGCTGCGCGGTGGCCGGCGGTGTGCTGCTGCACCTCGAGTCCGAGCGCGAAATGGAGCGCGCCGCCTGCATCGGCGCCGAACTGGGCATGACGCCACGCGTGGCGGTGCGAGTCAATCCCGATTTCGAATTGAAGATGGCGGGCATGAAGATGGGCGGCGGTCCCCGTCCGTTCGGCGTCGATGCGGAGCGGGTGCCGGCCATGTTGCAGCGGCTGGAGCGGTTGGGATTGGACTTTCATGGCTTCCATATATTTTGCGGTTCTCAGAATCTGTCCGCCGCAGCGATCTGCGAGGCACAACGGCTGAGCGTCGAACTGGGCGTGCGGCTGGCCGACCACGCGCGCGCGCCGTTGCGCATGCTGAACATCGGCGGCGGCTTCGGCGTGCCATATTTCCCGGGCGAGCGGGCGCTGGACCTGTCGGCGGTGGCCGAAGGGCTGAATCAATCGCTGCGCCTGCTGCGGCGGGCTTCGCCGGATACCGACCTGATCCTGGAGTTGGGGCGCTACCTGGTGGCCGAGGGCGGCGTCTACGTTTGCCGCGTGCTGGAGCGGAAGCGTTCGCATGGGCAGACCTTTCTGGTGACCGATGGTGGCCTGCATCAGCATCTGGCGGCATCCGGAAATTTCGGCCAGGTGATCCGAAAGAACTATCCGGTCGCCATCGGCAACCGCATGCATGCGGCGGCGACCGAGACGGTTTCCGTGGTCGGGCCCTTGTGCACGCCACTGGACCTGTTGGCCGAACGCATGGAATTGCCGCGCGCCGAGGCCGGTGACCTGGTGGTTGTATTCCAGTCGGGTGCCTATGGATTGACGGCCAGTCCGACCGCCTTTTTGAGCCATCCGTTGCCATTGGAGGTGCTGGTATGAGTGGCCTGTGCGGTTACGTCGCCACCGACGCGGCGGCGGACAGCGGTAGCGTTAAGCAATTGTTGGCCGGCATGGGCCGGACGCTGGCGCGGTTTGATGACAGCCCGGTGTGCATCGCGGCGGAGCGGGGCGGAGGCATCGCCGTGGCCGCCTCGGCCGACAGCGTCAGCGTGCATGGCGCGAATGGTGTGCTGGTCGCGGTCTGGGGACGGCCCTTGCTTAACGGCTGCAACGAGAATCTCGCCGAGCGTTTCGCCGCCCTGTGGCTGATCAAGGGGGCGCAAGCGTGTTCGGCGCTGTCGGGGCCGTTTGCAGTGTGCGCGATGGCGGAGGCGGGGGAACAACTCTTGCTGGCCATCGACCGCAGCGGCGTCCACGCGATGCATTATCAGCAGGTGCGGCAGGGCGTGTTGTTCGGCTCGTCGGCCGCCGCGTTGCAGGCGCATCCGCATGCGCTGGCGGCGCTCGATCCGCAAGCCATCTACAACTATCTATATTTCCATACCGTGCCGGCGCCGCGCACCGTGTATCGCGGCCAGCGCCGCCTGCAGCCGGGCGAATATCTGCAATACCGGCACGGCCATTTGCAGACGGGCAGCTATTGGCAGATCGAATACCAGGAGCAGGCTGCCACGCCCTTCAGCGAGCTCAAGCAGCAATTCCTGGCGACGCTGGAAAGTTCCGTGCGTCGTTCGGCCGGCAGCGCCAGGACCGGCGCCTTCCTGAGTGGCGGCACGGACAGCTCCACGCTGGCGGGCATGCTGGCCAGCGTCAGCGGCAGCGCGCCGCGCACGTATTCGATCGGTTTCGACGTGACCGGCTATGACGAGATGCGCTATGCCCGCATCGCCGCCCGCCATTTCGGCGCCGACCACCATGAGTTGTATGTGACGGCGGGCGATGTGGCGGCCGCCATCCCGCGCATCGCAGCCGCGTCGGACCAGCCGTTCGGCAATTCGTCGGCCGTGCCCGCTTATTATTGCGCCAACATGGCGCGCACCGACGGCGTGACCCGGTTGCTTGGCGGCGATGGGGGCGACGAACTGTTCGGCGGAAACGAGCGCTATGCGCATCAGGCGGTGTTGTCCCGCTATGAACAGCTGCCGTCGGCGCTGCGTCAGGTGGCGCTGGAGCCCTTGCTGTTCGGCCTGGCCGGCGGGCTGGACCTGGCGCCGCTGCGCAAGGCGCGCAGCTATATCGAGCAGGCGGTGATGCCGATGCCGGCCCGGCTGGAAACGTACAACCTGTTGCAGCGCTACGGCCCCGGCGAGGTGCTGCATCCGGATTTCCTGTCCCGCGTGGATGAAAGTGCGCCTATCGGGCAACTGAACGACTGCTACTGGCAGGGTGACGGATTGAGCCTGATCAACCGCATGCAGACGCTGGACCTGCGCTACACGCTGGCGGACAATGATTTGCGCAAGGTGCGCCTGGCGTGCGAGCTGGGCGGCGTGGATGTGGCGTTTCCGTTCCTGAGCGATGAAATGCTGGCGTTTTCGGCGCGCTTGTCGCCCAAGGACAAGCTGAATGGAACGCGGCTGCGGTACTTCTTCAAGCGCGCCTTGCAAGACTATCTGCCGGGGGCCATCCTGCGCAAGAAAAAGCATGGCTTCGGTCTGCCGTTCGGCCACTGGCTACAGCGCGATGCGGGCTTGCAGGCGCTGGTGCTGGACAGTTTGAGCGATCTCAAGAAGCGGCAGATCATACGCGCGGACTTCATCGAGCGCTTGATGCACACGCTGGTCGCCGAACATCCCGCCTATCACGGCACCATGGTATGGGTGCTGATGATGCTGGAGCAATGGCTGGCACGTTCAGTGGCGCCGGCTGGCAAGTAGTCTCAGCAGGAAGCGCGGCCGGTCCTGCTCCCAGGGTGTGTAGCGTGGCAGCTGCAGCGGGTCGCTGGCGGCGTCGGCGGCGCCGGGCGCGGTGGTGACGGCGCCCAGGAAGCCCAGCTGGCGCGCCATATCGGCATGGCGCTGGTCGAAATCGACGCCCGGCTTGCCGTTCGGATAGGCGAACAGGTGGACCGGGGCTTGCGTGATGTCTTCGAGCGCGGCTTTGCCTCGCTGCATGTCTGCGTGGGCGTCGGCATCGGCCTGCCTGGCCAGGATGGGGTGGGAGGCGGTGTGCGCGCCGATTTCCATGCCCGCCGCCAGCAAGGTGCGGAGGTCTTCGCTGCGCATCATCAATTCCTCCTGCCGGTCCGCCGCCAGGCTGCGGGCGAGCGCCTGGCGCTGTTGGGCGGGAAGGTACTTGAGCGCTTGCTGCAGTTTTTCTATCGCTTGCCGTTTCTGGTGCAGGGTGTGCACCTGAAGCGCGTTGCAGCCCGGCACCTCCAGGCGCAACACGGGCTGCCGCGCGTGGCGCACGCCGGCGACCACGTCGTCGTTCCACATCCGGCCGCCATCGAGATAGTCGCTGGCGATGAAGAAGGTGGCGCTCAATCCGAGACGCTGCAATATCGGCAGCGCGCAGGTGGCGTTGTCGGAATATCCGTCGTCAAAAGTGATGCAGGCGGCGCGCGGCGGAAGCGTGCCCTGGCGCAGCCGGGCGATGGCGGAACTCAAGGGCAAGACGTGGAAGCAATGCTTGAGCAAAGTCATGTGGCGCTCGAATAGCCGGGTGTCGGGCAATGCCGGCTGCAAGGGATCGGGCCGCGCCAGTACACGGTGGTAGACCAGTATCGACAGGCTTCGGTTCATGGCTGCCTGACCGCTTGAGCCCGGCCGTCAAGCTCGCCTTGCACGGCGTGCCTGACGGCATGCTGCCGCTCCGAGACCAGGACACGGGTCGCGATGATGACGGCCATCAAATAGTACGGAACGTCGAAATACAGCAGGCTCAGAAAGGCCCCGCCGACCGCGAATCCAACGAAACTCGCTTGTATCATGGTGGCCAGCTGCTGCGCCCATTCCAGCTCGGGCCGGCCCAGGCTGTGGCGCGCAATCCACGCGGCCGAGCGCCAGGTCAGGCCGAGGAGCAGCAAGTAGAGCGCCAGCCCGACAAAGCCGTGTTCTCCCAGTGCCTGGAAATAGATGCTGTGCGCGGCATGAATATCATGCGGATTGGGGGCGTAGAGGAAGAAGGCGCGCGGTTCGGCGATGTCGAACCCGCCGCCGAAGAACCGGTCTTTTGCGAGATTCCATGCCATGTACCAGGCGTTGATACGGCCCATCGCCGATTCGTCCTCTTGGTAGCTGCCGATGCTGTCCATGCGCTCGCCCCAGCGATCGGGCATGAACAACAGGGCCAGCGGGACCAGCACGGCGAGCATGAGGGCGCCGGCCAGTTTATGGCGGCTCTTGGACCACATCACCACGATCATGGCGGCAATCGCGAGCAGCGCGCCACGCGAATAGGAGCCGAGCGCGGCCAGCGCGCTGAGCAACATCGCCGCACCCAGGCCGAAGCGCAGCCAGCGTCCGGCGCTGCGCAGTTGCAGGTAGCGCAGCAGTGGAATGGTCATGATCAGCGCCAGCGCGATTTCGTTATTGTCGCCGATAGACGTGCCTTCCGGCCCCCACACGCGGTCGACGCCGCCGCTGCGGATGGTGAACAGTCCGCCCTTGACGCCGTAGTAGCCCAGCGACATGGCCAGCACCCACATCAGGCGGTGCACGTCCTCGCGCGTGCGTATCACCATCATGGTTACCAGGCTCATCAGCATGATCTTCATCACCTTGCTCCATTGGGCGTATGCGGTCTCGGGGAACATGGCGAACAAGGTCGTGACGTTCATCCACAGGATCAGCACGATCAGCGTGTAGGTGATGGGCGATACCGGCAAGGTCTTGGGCAGGCGCGAGCTCGCCAGGCTGAACAACGTTGCGACGGCGACGATGAAAGCGAACGGAAAGGTGGCGGCAAAGCCCCAGCTTTGCGTGTGGGGATTCATGACGCTGATCCACACCCACATCAGCACACCGTTGACCGGATTGCGCAAGATCAGCGGCAGGCTGCCAAAGATGATAAGGGTGATCAGGATGTCGCGCATGGGCCGGAATCACTCGTTGATGCGGCTCAACGTTGCAACTGAGCCTGTCACTACACTGGATTGTCACGTTCCGCAATCATAGGATACGGGGGAGGCTCTCTTGTTGACCGTTCTCATGGCGACCTGCGATGGCGCGCAGACACTGCCCAAGGTGCTCGATGGCTACTGCCGGCTGCACGCGCCGCGCTGCCCATGGCGGCTGATCATCGTCGAGAATGGCAGCCGTGACGGCACCGGCGCGGTGGTGGCGCAATATCAGGATCGCCTGCCGTTGCATTTGCTGCGCAGTCCGCACAAGGGCAAGAACGCGGCCCTGAACCTGGCGCTGGAGTGGGCGCTGCGCCACGATGACAACGATGGCCTGTTCATCTTCACTGATGACGACGCGACCCCGGCGCCGGACTGGTTGCTGCAATGGGAGCGTTGCGCCGACGCCCATGCGCGGTACATGGTGTTCGGCGGCGCGATAGAGCCTGATTGGGCCGAGCCTCCTCCGGCGTGGCTGCTGCGGCTGGTGCCGATGGGCCTGACGTTCGGCCTGACTTCGTCCGAATTGGCGGAAGGGCCGGTATTTCCGGGGCTGGTGTGGGGCGCGAACATGGCGGTGCGGCGGTCGGTCTTCGCGGCTGGATATCGCTACGATACCTCGATCGGCCCCAACGGCCATGCCTACGCCATGGGCAGCGAGACGGAGTTGACACGCCGTCTGGCCTTGGCTGGTTACGCGGCGTGTTTCTATCCGCACGCGCGAGTCTTTCATTTCGTCCGGGCCCGGCAACTGACGCTGGCATACGTGCTTGAAAAGGCATGGCGTTTCGGACGTGGAAAGTTCCGACAAGACTCGCCGGGCACTTACCCCGAATGGCGCGGCATGCCGCGCTGGATGCTGGCGCGCTTCCTCCGCGAGTGCGGCGGCTATCTCCGCGCCTGCGTGCAGGGCGATGCCGATGCCCGCTTCCGGCGGCGCTGGGAGCTGGCCTATTTGCGCGGCTACTTCTTCGAGGCGAGGTTGGGGCGGCGCAAGCAGGGCAAGCGGGTGCTGATCACCAGCTATTCAGGCGAACTCGGCGGCATGGAGATGCGCATGGCGCAGGAAGTGCGCTATCTGCGCCTGGGCGGCGCCGACGGCAGCCTGGCGCTGCGCCGCTTCGCCGGCATCGACGCCTGGGCGGGACGGTTGGCGCGCGAGCAGATCGTGGTGGCGGAATTCGATCCGCCACGCTTCTTCGAGCAATGGGACTGGCGGCGCTGGAACCTGCTGCGGGCGCGGCTGTGGGCGGCTGGGCGCCTGCGTGCGTTTCGCGCCGACCTGGTGCATGTGGCGTGGTGCTGGACCAACTACGGCGCGTCCGTGTTGTGGCTGGCCGGCTACTGCAGGTTGCCGGCGGTGATCAGCGTGCACAACGCGTTTCCTGAGGCGGAAATCAGCGACTGGCATCAGCCCTTGCTGCGCCAGGCGTTTTCTGCGGTGCGCGGGGTGTATGCCGTGTCGCGCTCGGCGATGGCGCATTTCATGGCGATCTACCAACCGTATTTGCCTGCCAGCACGCGGATGGCGGTCATTCCGAACTGCGTCGACACCGACAGGTTTTTGCCGGGGGCCGATTTGCGCCGTGCGGCGCGCAGCGCGCTGCGGCTGCCTGAGGATGCCTTGGTCATCGGCGCGGCGGCGCGCCTGTCGGAGCAAAAGCGGCCGGGGCTTTTGCTCGATCTGTTCGTTCTGCTGCGGCGCCGGTTTCCCCAGTTGCATCTGATCCTGATGGGCAGTGGGCCGCTGGAGGCCGCGCTGCGGGACCGGGTGCGGGCGGCGGGGCTGGAATCGTGCGTGACGTTAACGGGCTTTGTGACCGAGGTCGAAGCGTTGTTGCCGGCACTGGATCTGCACATATTAATGAGCCGCAGCGAAGGTTTCGGCATCGCGACCATCGAGGCGATGGCCTGCGGCGTCCCGGTCGTGGCAACCGAAGTGCCCGGCAGCACGGATATCCTGCGCGACAGCGGCGGCGGCGTGCTGGTTCCCGCCGACGATCTGGATGCCGCATCGGCCATCGTTGCCGATCTGCTCGCCGATCCTGGACGGCGCGAAGTCATGGGCGGCCAGGCTCGCAAGGAGGCGGTGGAACTTTATAGCTCCGCCGTGGTAGGCAGGCAGGTGCTTGCCTTTTACGATCAACTGATCTGAGTGAGATGCCATGCAGCCACGCCTGTCCTTCGCGGTGTCTTTCGGCGAGAAATACACGTTGCTGCTGCTGAACACAATCGGCATGATGGTGCTGGCGCGGCTGTTGACGCCGGCCGAGATCGGCGTCTATGCGGTGGGCGCGGTGCTGGCCGGCCTGGCGCAGGCGGTGCGCGACTTTGGCGTCGGGCCTTACGTGATCCAGGAAAAGCAATTGACCGAGGACAAGCTGCGCGCCGCGCTGGGTACCAGCATCCTGGTGGCCTGGTCGCTGGCGGCGGTGGTGCTGTGCGGTAGCGGCGTGGCGGCGCGGTTTTATCGGGATCCGCGCCTGAGCACGGTGCTGCAGCTGTTGTCGATCAACTTCCTGCTGATTCCCTTCAGTTCGCTGGCGTTGCCTTTTCTGCGGCGCCAGATGCGCTTCTCCGCCATCTTCGCGATCAACACCGTCAGCACCGCCGCGCAACTGCTGGTGTCGGTGACGCTGGCCTGGCTGGGGTACAGCTACCTGAGCCTGGTCTGGGGCGCGGTGGCCGGCACCGCTGCGGCGCTGTTGGCGAGTCTGTGCTGCTGGCCGCCAGGCCTGCCGCGCTGGCCCGCGCGGCGCGGTATGCGGTCGATCCTGAAGTTCGGGTCGATTTCCACCGTCAGCAGCGTGATCGATGAGTTGGGCGTGGCCGCCCCCGACCTGATCATCGGCAAGATGATCGGCGTTGCCGAGGTGGGCATCTTCGGCAAGGCGCAGGGCGTGCTGAACGTGTTCAATCAATTGGTGACCGGCGCGATTTCGCCGGTGGTGTTTCCGCTGTTCTCCGCGCAGGCGCGCGCTGGCGACGATCTGCGTCAGGCCTACCTGACCACGGCCAGCTATATGACCGTGCTGGCCTGGCCGTTCTTCGGCTTCGTGGCCATCATGGCGCCGGCCGTGGTGCGGGTGTTGTACGGCGAGCAGTGGGATGCATGCGTCCCGTTGATACGCATCATATGCCTGTCGAGCGCGTTGTATAGCATGTTTAGCATGGCACGCTATCTGTTTGTGGCGATGGGCGCGGTCGGCACGCAAGCCAAGCTGGACGCGCTGTCGGTGCCGGTGCGGGTGTGCGCGGTATTGCTGGCGGCGCCGCTGGGCCTGAAATGGGTGGCGTGGGGCGTGGTGCTGGGTGGCGTGTTCCGAAGCATCTGGACATTTCGCTATCTGCGCCAGTTGGCAGGTCTGGAACTGACGGCCTTGCTCGGCGCGCTCCGGCGCAGCGGGGTGGTGGCGCTGGTGAGTCTGAGCGGACCGTTGCTGCTGGCGTTGCATCCCCAGCCGGCCGCGCACGCGCTGGTTCAGCTGTCGGTGGCGGCGTCGATCGCGTTGCCGCTGTGGCTGGCGGCAATTCTGCTGTTCCAGCATGAGCTGGCCGCAGAGTGCGCGCTGGCGGGCCGCAAGGTCAGGGCGAGATTCGGAAAATAGAGGTCACTTTATGCGCGTAGGAATCCTGTCATATCCCATGTTGTTCCAGCGCGAGGGCGGGCTGCAAGTGCAGGTGCGGTCGACAGTGCGTGCGCTTCAGGAACAATCCGCCCTCGGCCTGGAGGTGGTGTTGGTCGACGCCAACCGCCAACGCCTGGACCAGTTCGACCTGATCCATGTCTTTTCGGCGATCAACGGCAACCACCGGTTGGTGGAGCTGGCGTCTGACCTCGGCGTGCCGGTGGTGCTGTCGCCGGTGCTGTCGCCTGGTTGGGGCCGCCTGGATGGCATACGCGCCAGGCTGGCCGACAGCCTGACCGGGCGCCTGACGGGGTGGAATGTGCAGACTAGCTATGCGCAAACCAAGCGTGCATTGCAATTGGCGCAGATGGTGATCGCGCTGGGCGCGGCCGAGCGCGACGCCATCGTCAGCGCATTCCAGATACCCGAGGGGAATATCCGCATGCTGCCGAATGGCATCAGTCCGCACTTCTTCGGCGCGCGGCAGGAAGAGTTTCGCCGCTGTACGGGATTGGCCGGTCCGTTCGTGTTGATGGTGGGGGCGATCTCGCCCTACAAAAACCAGCTGGGTCTGGTGCGCGCGCTGGCGCAGACCGGGTTGCCTGTTGTGTTGATCGGCCGGGCGCAGCGACAGCACCAGGGCTATCTGCAGCAGTTGCTGGCCTTGCCCCGCGTGCGCTGGCTGGGCCAGCTCGAGCATGACGATCCGCTGCTGGCCAGCGCCTATGCCAGCGCGTCGGTGTTGGCGTTGCCGAGCCATGGCGAGGTGTTTCCCTTGTCGGTAGTGGAAGCGCTGGCGGCCGGCACGCCGGTGGTGATGACTGATGAAAGCGCGCTGAACCTGCCTAACAGTAGTTTCGCCCTGAAGCAGTTGCACTGGGATGATGAGGCCGGCTTGCGCCACGCAATTCTGGACCTGATCGCCGACCCGCCGGAGCGGGTGCTGGTGCGGGGCCTGGTCGAGCGCTTTAGCTGGCAGCGAGTCGCCGAGCAGATGGTGGCTTGCTATACCGAGCTGTTCCACCGGACCCGCCGGGCGCAAGAGGCGTGCCGTGCTGTTTAATTCGTTTAGTTTTTTGTTTCTGTATTTTCCGGTCGTGCTGGCCGGGTATTTTGTGCTGGCCAAGCTGCGTCCCCGATGGGCGATTGCCTGGCTTGCGTTGGCGTCGCTATGTTTCTATGGTTATTGGGATTGGCGCTATCTGCCGCTATTGATGGCCTCAATCAGCTTCAATTACTGCTGTGCGGCGCGCATGCTGGCGTCCCGCAACCGAAGCAAGCAATGGCTGCTGCTCGGTCTGACGGCGAACCTGGCTTTGCTCGGCTATTACAAGTATGCGAACTTTTTCATGGCCAGTGTCGACACGCTGCTTGGCGCCCCGTTGCATGACTGGCATATCGTGCTGCCGATCGGAATCTCGTTCTTCACTTTTACGCAGATCGCTTTCCTGGTCGATTGCCATCGCGGTTTGGCCGGTGAGTACCGGTTCATCCATTACGCCTTGTTTGTCAGCTACTTCCCGCACCTGATCGCCGGGCCGGTGCTGCACCACAAGGAAATGATGCCGCAGTTCGAGCGACCGCCGGGATTGAATGCGGCGGACGTCGCTGTGGGCTTGTCCATTTTCGTTGTCGGGTTTGCGAAGAAGGTGCTGCTGGCCGATCCGCTGTCGCCGCTGGTGGCACCGGTGTTCGCGGCCCAGGCCCATCCGCAGCTGATCGAGGCCTGGATAGGCGCGCTGGCTTACACCTTCCAGCTGTACTTCGACTTTTCAGGTTATTCCGACATGGCGATCGGCTTGTCGCGTTTGTTTGGCGTGCAGCTGCCGTTGAATTTTAATTCTCCCTACCAAGCGGGCAATATCGCCGAGTTCTGGCGGCGTTGGCATATGTCGTTGTCGCGCTTCCTGCGCGACTATCTTTATGTGCCGCTCGGCGGCAATCGCCATCACAGGCTGCGCAACCTGATGCTGACCATGCTGCTCGGCGGGTTGTGGCACGGCGCCGGCTGGACATTCGTGGTGTGGGGAGGCCTGCACGGCGTCTATCTGGTGCTGCATCGTGGATGGATCGCTTGGGTGGGGCCGGGCCTGCCGCAGTGGTGGGGCCGGTGCCTGACTTTTCTTGCGGTCGTGGTGGCGTGGGTGGTGTTCCGGGCGCCGGACCTGTCCACTGCCGGCGATGTCCTGCGCGGAATGGCAGGTGCCAATGGCCTCGCCTTGCCACATGGGTTGGCGGCCTATGCACCGTATTTTCACGGCGGCGCGCAGTTCTCAGGCATACGCTGGATCGATTTCGGCGGAGCCGGCGTGCTGGTTCTGGCTCTGGCGGTGCCACTGGCCTTCCTGGCGCCCAACACGCAGGAAATCTTCCGTCACTACGCTCCTTGCGTTGCGACGCAACGGCGTCTGCACTGGTCCTGGCGGCCGCGCAAGGCGTGGAGCCTGGCGTTTTCCCTGCTGTTTCTTGGTTGCCTGTTCAGCATGAACCACGTCAGCGAATTTCTTTACTTCCAATTTTGAACATGGATCCCCATCCAGGCGCCGAATGGCGTAACTATGTCGGCATCTTTTGCGCCAGCTGTGCGCTGGTGACGGGTGCGGTGACCGTGCTGAACTATCAAGTCGATCCCTACCTGACGCATCAATGGCAGACGCCGTCCGTCCAGCGCCTGCGGCCTGGGCGCGAAAAGCTCAGCGCCTGGGGCAAGACTTATGCGCTGGCCAAATTCAAGCCGGCGGTGCTGTACGTCGGAAACTCGCGCACGGAATTGGGACTGCCGACGCGCGCACCGGTGTTCGCCGGCCAAGATGTGTTCAACGGGGCGCTGTCCGGCGCGTCGCTGGCTGACGCGATGGACATGGCTCGCCATGCGGTCCACGTCGGGCATATAAAAACTTTGGTCTGGGGCATGGACCCGCCGTCGTTCTCCATGGAGATCGGCAACACCGACTTCAACCGCGAATTGGTGGCGGAAGGTCCGTTGTATTTGTGGCGGCGTGGTCTGTTGGACGCCCGTCGCGCGCTGGCGTTCGACATGACGGCCGATTCAATCCGCCTGCTGCGCGGCACCCTGGGCCGCGATTGCCGGTCCAGCCTGGCGTTCTACGGTCAGCGGGATGACGCTTGCGTGCGGGATCGTATCGAAAGCCTGGGCGGGACCGGGGCGGTGATCATTCCCCGTGTGCGCGAGTATCTGCGGGGCGAGGGGCCGACTGCCGAGGCGTTGACGGCGTTGCAGCGCAGCTTGGCCGGCTTGTGCGCTGCCGGCACCAGCATCCGCCTGTACCTCAATCCGACCCACGCGATGACCGCCGATGCCTTGTACTGGGCGGGCAAGTGGCCGGCACTGGAAACATGGCAGCGCGCCCTGACGCAATTGGGGCAGCACCAGCGGGCGGCTGGCTGCGACATTCGCGTCTTCGACTTCTCGGGCTTCAACAGCGTGACGACCGAGGCCATACCGCAGGTGAGCCACAGGTCGTCGATGCAATATTACTGGGAGACGTCGCATTACCGCAGCAACGTGGGGGCGATGATCTTGGCAAGGATGTACGGCGTTGGCGATGCCCCGCGGGACTTCGGCGTCGAATTGCTGCCTGACACCGTGGACAGCCATCTTGCCGTAATGCGTCTCGCGCGCGACCGCTATCATCTCGAGCATCCCGATGAAACCCGCCTGGTGCGGGCGGTGGTGGCCGAGCGTTAATCCTTGCGCATCAGCGCGCAGCCTTTTTCGCAGCCTTGCGAGGAGTACGCCAGCGCCGGAAAATCCTGCCGCCAGCGCCGCAGGATGGCTTGTTCGTCGGGGCGCGCGGCATCGTCGAGGTAGACGGCGGCGCCCGGGTTCAAACGAGGGAACAGCAATGGCCCTGCCGGGTAGCGCGCCTGCAAGCGCGTCGCCTGCGGAGGACCGTCGATGACCAGCAAATCCACGGTCAGCAGCGCCGGCAATTGCGCCAGATCGTACCAGGGCCACGATTGGCCGTCGAGGTCGTACGGTGTCAATGGCGCGTCGATGACGATGGCCCAGTCCTGCAGGCCGTGGCGGCGCAGTTGTGCGCGCGTTTGCTCGGCGAAGCCTGCGTCGTGCTCCAGGCTGTAGACACGGCCGGCGCCGTTCAGCTGCATGCAACGCGCCAGCACCACGGTGGAGATGCCGCTGCTGCATTCCAGCACCGTCGCGTGTTTCAGGTCCCGCGCGTGGCGTGCGACTTCCAGCAGGAAATCAGGGGAGGCCGCCCAGCCGCGCGTCGGCGGCAGGCTGTGCTTGAGGTCGAGCTCGATGTAGAGGCCTTGCAGGGCTTCCAGTTGGCGGAACAAGCCGGTCTGGTCGTTGCGGGTCTGGTCGCGCAGGTCGTACAGCAGCACGTGCACGCGGCGCAGTTTGTGCAGGGTGTGTAGCGAAACCGCCAGAAGCAAGGCGATCGCGGTATAGGCGAGGATGGGCATGTCGGCTCCTGGTTCAGTTGGTCGCTACCTTGCTGATGACGTAACGGTGCTTGCCGGAAGCTTCCGCCGGGATTTCCGTGACTTCTTCGATCACGATGTCCACCGAGGCTCCCAGACGCGCGCGAAACTTGGTGATGATGTCGATCCGCAAGGATGGCGGCAGGCCGCTGACGCTCACCAGCAGCACGCGCGTGATGTCCAGGCTTTCCTGGATGATCTTGAAGGCGCGTATCTGTGGCAGGTCGCGCAGCACGTAGATCAGCGCCAGACCGTGCATGACGGTGCCATCGCGCGCGACCACGAAATCGGTGACGCGGCCTTCCACGCGTTTCAGCAGGGGCAGGCCTCGGCCGCAGACGCAGGGGCGGGTGTCGAGCGCGCCTACGTCGCCGGTGGCGTAGCGGATGAACGGAAAGTCGCCGCTGGCGAGATGGGTGACGACGATGGCGCCGTTTTCGCCCGGCGCGACCGGCACGCCCTGCGGATCGACAATTTCCAGGATGACGTCCTCTGCGGTGATGTGCAGGCCGCCTTCCGGACATTCGTGGGCGAGGAAGCCGGCGTCGCGCCCGCCGTAGCCGTTGGCGACCGGGGCGCCGAATGTCTGCTCGAGCAAGCTGCGTTGTTCCTCATAGAGCCGTTCGGCGGTGACGAACACGACTTTGATGCCCAGCCGGTCCAACCGGATTTGCTTTCCTTGCGCGTGCCGCGCCAGCACGCACAGGGCCGACGGGTAGCCGAACAGCATGGCGGGCCGCAGTCGCTGCAGCTTGCTCAGGTAGTCGTCCAGGCGGGCGGGCGACAGGTCGAACGCCGGTAGCAGCAGGCTGCGCAGCATGCGGTCGCGCCGCGTGCGCCAGCGGTCCTGGGCGTTGAGCTCGATTGGCGATCCCCACATCAACGCTTCGGGATCTCCGATGTCGACGCCCCACCAGCGGGTGGCGCGCCATTTGGCGGCCACGTCGTGACTGACCCGCGCCTTGCCTTGGAAGAAGATCAGCGGCTCGCCGCTGGAACCGCCGGTGTTGAAGCGCTGCAGCGGTCCGGCGTTGTCGGCGATGAAGTCGGCCCGATGGCGGTTGATGTCGGCCTTGGTCAGGATGGGCAGGCGGCTCAGTTGGCGCAGGTCGCGGACGCGGGTGGCGTCGAAGTCGAGCCTGGCATAAAGCTGGCGGTAGTACGGCACATGTTCTGACGCGTGCAGCAGCAGCGCGCGCAGCCGGGTCAGCTGCAGCGATTCCAGTCGGGACTGCGGCCACCACTGGGTCTGTTCCATGCGCCTCCGCAACGCCACGCTGGTGTGCCGCTTGAGCAGTTCGTGCAGCGGAAACAGCAGCCGGGAGACCAGGGCCGTGTAGCCGGATGCGGGCGGGCGCCTGAGTACGCGCCGGTATTGCGCCGTCAGCAAGGGGGCGACTTGGCGCCAGGCGTAGCGTTGCGTCTCGGCCAGCCCGGCCCGGGCCAGCGCCCGCGCGCGCTCCGGGGATTGCAGCACGGCCAGCATGGCCTGGGCCATGGCTTCGGGGTCGCGCGGCGGCACCAGCACGGCGTTGACCTGGTCGCGCACCAGATACGGTATCCCGCCCACGTCCGTGCTGACGACCGGCACGCCGCTGGCCCAGGCTTCCAGGATGGAGTTCGGCATGTTGTCGGCCAGGCTGGCGTTGAGCGCCAGATCGCTCTGGCGATAGAGCGTGGCCATTGTGGAGTTGTCCAGCCTGCCGGTGAAGTGCAGCGCCTGACCCAAGTCCAGGTCCCGCGCCAGTTGCTGCAATCTGCCCAGCTCCGGGCCTTCGCCGCAGAGGGTCATGTGGGCGTGCGGCAGGCTGCGGCGGACAATGGCGAAGGCCTTCAAGGCCGTTGCCTGGTCGTACAGCGGTTCGAGGTGGCGGGCGACCAGGATGGCGGCGTGCGGCGGGGCGTCGGCCGGCGGATGGAATCGTGCCAAGTCGATGACGTTGGGGACGATTTGCGCGTTCATGCCGTGCAGCGTGAAGACTTCGGCGAGGAAGGCGGACGGCACGATCAGCGCGTCGACGTGGCACATGCTCCAGCGGACCAGCGCCGCGCTGCGGTTGAGAAAATCCATCGCTTCGCCGCCGCGATAGTTGACCAGTACGCCCCTGCCGCGCAGGCGGGCGATCCAGATCGCCGGCGCGGCGTGCAAGTGCCACGACCAGCCGGAATGGGCCATGACATGCAGCAGCTGCGCCCGCCCCGCAGCCCGCCACAAGCGCCACAGATAGGGCGGCAGGCGGGCGGCGCCGCGCACACCGCGCAGCGAGGCCAGCCAGGCCGGCTGGACCGGGTTGACCTGCACCAGTTCGACCTCTGCGCCGGCCTCGCGCAGCAGCCGGGCCAGTTGCACGGTTTGATTGGCGATGCCGCCATCGGGCGGCGGCAAAGGGCCGACCAGGGCGATGCACAGTCCGGCGATGTCCACCGGCCGCGTGGTTTGAGGGGGCGGGCCGTTCATGGCGGCGGCGCGACCAGGCGCTGGTAGACGGGAATGTAGCGGGCGACGCAGGCCGGCCAGTTGCGCTCGGCTTCCACGAAGGCGCGGGCCTGCCTGCGCAGCGCCGGCCAGGTGTCGGCATGGTGAACCAAGTGCAGGACCTGTGCCGCCAGCGCCTCGGCGTCGCCGGCTTTGAAGAGGAGGCCGGTCTTGCCGTGCTCGATCAGTTCGCGGTGGCCGCCGACGTCCGACGCCACCACCAGGCGCCCCTGCGCCATGGCTTCCAGCGGCTTGAGCGGCGTGACCAGCTCGGTCAGGCGCATCGGCAGGCGTGGATAGACCTGGATATCGGTGAGCTGGTAGTAGTCGCCGATCAGTTCCTGCGGCACGCGTCCGGTGAACTTGACGCTGGCGCGCAGATCCAGCGCATCCACCAGCGCATGCAGTTCGGCCTCCTGCGGGCCGCCGCCGACCAGCAGCAGTTGCGTCGAGGGTGCGTCGGCCAGCAGGCGGGGCATGGCGGCGATCAACAGTGCCAGGCCCTCGTAGGCGTAGAACGAGCCGACGAAGCCCAGCACGGGACCGCCGGTCAGGCCCAGGCTGTGGGCCAATTTGTCCCGTGACGGCGTGACCGCCGCGAAGCGCTTGCCGTCCACCGCGTTGGGGATGACGGTGACCTTGCTGGCGGGGATGCCCCGGGCGACGATGTCGTCGCGCAGGCCTTGCGATATGGTGGTGATGGCGTCGGCGCGGCGAAGCACGTGGCTTTCCAGCGCGCGCGTGAGCCGGTAGCGGATGCCACCGGGGCGGCTGGTGCCGTGGTCGGCCGCGGCGTCCTCCCAGAAGGCGCGGATTTCGTAGACCACGGGTATGCCCAGCGCCCGTCCCACGCGCAGTGCGGCGACGGCGTTGAGCGCGGGCGAGTGCGCGTGCAGTATGTGCGGCTTGCATCGGATCGCGATCGGCAGCAGGCGCTGCTGCAGGCCCACGACCACGGACCATTGGCGCAGCACGGGCAGGCCGGACCACCAGCGCCGCAACGCCGGCGTGCGGAAGAAGTGCCAGCCGTCGATGTCCTGCTGGTCCGGGGCGCCGCCGTGCTTGGCGCTGGTCAGGTGGATGGTGTGCCAACCCAGCTTGCGTTGCTGGCGCAATATCTCCAGCGTGCGGAAGGTGTATCCGCTGTGCAGCGGCAGCGAATGGTCGAGGATGTGGAGCACGCGCATGATCAGGCCGCCTGTCGCACCAGCTTGCGCGGCGCGGCCACCGGCAGTTGGCGCAGGAAGGATTCGAACATCATCAGGGACCAGAGCGGCGCGCTGTGATCGCTGCGGCCGGACAGATGCTGCGCCAGCAGCGTTTGCATGTGGTCGAGGTTGAACATGCCGCAGTCGGCCAGCACGGGGCTGCGCAAGCTGTTTTCAAGCTGGCGCCGCAACGGGCCGCGTAACCAGCCGGCCAGCGGCACCGAGAACCCCATCTTGTCGCGGTACAGAAGCTCATCCGGCAGGTGGGGTTCGAGCGCGCGCTTGAACAGGTATTTGCCGGTGCCGCCGCGCAGCTTCAATTCTGGAGGCAGGCTGGACATCCATTCGACCAGTTGGTGATCCAGCAACGGCACCCGGACCTCCAGGCCATGGGCCATGCTGGCGCGGTCGACCTTGGTGAGGATGTCGCCGGGCAGGTAGGTCTTCAGGTCGAGGTACTGTATGCGGGAGAGAGCATCGTCGGCCGGGCATCGCCGGGCGTGCCGTTGCAGCACCTCGCGTGCGTGGTAGCCGGCCAGTTCGCGCTTGAGCTTGTTGCTGAACAGGGCGCCGCGCAGCTGGTCGCTCATGATGCTGACGCTGTGAAAATACGCCGACACGGAATCGCGGGCCAGCGCCTGGAAGGTTGTCTTGGCACGCAGCGGGCGGGGCGCCCAGTCGGCCTTGGGATAGAGGCGGCCCAGCGTGCCGAACAGCGGGCGGCGCAGGCCGGACGGCAGCAGGTTGCGCCAGCGTTCCTCGTGCAGGTGCCAGCGGTAGCGGCGGTAGCCGGCCAGGTTCTCGTCGCCGCCGTCGCCGGACAGGGCCACGGTCACGCGCTGGCGCGCCAGCTGGCAGACCCGATAGGTTGGCAGGGCGGAGCTGTCGGCGTAGGGTTCGTCGTACAGGCCGGCAAGGCGGTCGACCAGGCTGATGTCGTGCTGCTCGACGCTTTGCGCGTGGTGCTGGGTGGCGTAGCGTTCGGCCACCATGCGCGCGTAGGGCGATTCGTCGAATTGCGGGTCGCCGAAGGCAATTGAACAGGTGGTGACGGGGGCTTTCGATTCCAGCGCCATCATGGCCACCACGGCGCTCGAATCGACGCCGCCGGACAGGAAGGCACCCAGCGGCACCTCGGCCACCAAGCGGATGCGGACCGCCTCGCGCAGGCGCGCCAGCAGCTCGTCGGCGGCCTGGGCCTCGCTGGTGGGGGCGCGCACGGCGAACGGGATGTCCCAGTACTGGCGCGGCGCCGACGGCGCCTGGCCTTTGCGCAGCAGCAGCGTGTGTCCCGGCGGCAGTTTGCGGATCTGGTGGAAGATGGTGCGCGGCTCCGGGATGTAGCCGTAGGCGAAGTAGTCCTCGACAGCCAACGGGTCGAGATCGCGCCGCAGTCCTTCGTGGACCAGCAGCGCTTTCATTTCCGAGGCGAACAGCAGCTGGCCGTCGTCCAGCAGCGCGTAGTGCAGCGGCTTGACGCCAAGGCGGTCGCGCGCCAGCAGCAGCGACTGCTGGCGCCGGTCCCACAGCGCGAAGGCGAACATGCCGCGAAAGTGCTCGACGCAGCGCTCGCCCCATTGCTCCCACGCGTGGACGATGACCTCGGTGTCGCAGTGGGTGCGGAAGGTGTGGCCGAACTGCTGCAACTCGCGCATCAGCGCCGGGTAGTTGTAGATCTCGCCGTTGTAGACCACCACCACGCTGCGGTCTTCGTTGAACAAGGGCTGCTGGCCGCCGCCCAGGTCGATGATGGACAGGCGGCGGTGGCCCAGCCCCAGGCCAGGTTCGTGGTGGGTGCCGCCCTGGTCCGGGCCACGGTGGAATTGGCGGTCGGTCATGGCTTGCAGCAGGCCGGCGTCGATGTCGGCATGGCGGTGGAGGTCGAAGATTCCGGCGATGGCGCACATGGCTATCCTTTCATCGGTCGCGTTGGGGCGGCGAGGGCGTCGTAGACCGCCAGGTAGGCGTCGGCCATCGCGTTCAGGCTGTATTCGGCCAGCACCCGGCGCCGGCCGCGCTGGCCGTGGCTGACAGCCAGCGCGGGCAGGCGGTAGTAATCGTTGATGGCGTCGGCCAGCATGGTGGGCGCGTTCGGGGGCACCAGTGTGCCGGTCCAGCCGCTGCGGACCAGATCGGGATTGCCGCCGACCGCCGTCGCCACCACTGGCAGGCCGGTGGCCATCGCCTCCAGGATGGTGTTGGACATGCCCTCGGCCAGCGACGGCTGGACGAACACGTCCATCGCGCGCATCAGTTGCGGAATATCGTCGCGGTTGCCGGGCAGCCAGGCCAGCTCGTCCATGCCGGCCTGATGCAGCAGGTCCAGGCAGGCCTGGCGACATGGACCGTCGCCGGCGATCAGCAGGCGCACGCGGTCGCGCGGCAGCGCGTGCTCGGCGACCAGCAGGATGAACGCCTGCACCAGCGTCAGATGGTCCTTGACCTCGGCCATGCGGCCCACGCTGCCGATGACGAAGGCGTCTTCGCACAGGAAGCCGTCGGGGCCGATTGCGGCCGGCGGGCCGAGGCGCGGGTGGAACTGCAAGCTGTCGACACCGTTGCAGATTTGGGTGACGCGTTGCGGGCGCGCGCCGATGGTGCCGATCAGCCAGGTCTCCAGGTCTTTGCTGACCGCGATGAAGTGGCCGATCAGCGGACGCAGCAGCTTGCGCAGCAGGCGGTATTTGCGGCTCAGGCCGTGGAGGTCGTCCATGTCGCGCCCATGCTCGCCGTGCACGCGCAGGCGCACGCCGGCCACCGCCGCCAGCAACTGGCCCTCGATGCCGGACAGGTTGCGGGTGTGGATCATGAGCGGATGTAAGCGTTTCAGGGTCTGGAACAGCCGCAGGTAGTGCGCCCAGTCCTTGCCCTCGCGCTTGTTGATGCTGATGATTTCAACCCCGGGCCGCTGGATGCGCAGGTGATAGTCGCTGTAGTCGCGCAGGCAGACGATGGCGTGCCGGTAGCGGTCCGGCGGCAGGTGGTTGATCAGGTTGATCAGGCCGTTCTCCAGGCCGCCCACGTCGAGGCGCTGGATCAGGTGCACGATCAACGGCGTGGCGGGCGGGTCATTGTCCGGCGACATGGGCGAGTCCTTGTTCAATGGCGGGCAGCATGGCGGACAACAGGCTTTGCATGGCGTCGGCAGCCTGCTCGGGGCGCTCATCGTAGCGGCTTGCCAGGACGATCTCGGCGCCGCTGTCGTCCAAGCCCAATAGCTTGTCGCGGGCCAGCAGCAGCTTGAGCAGCAACGGGCTGCTGGTGTCGTGTTCCGCCTGCCGGTACCAGCGCCAGACCAGTAGCTTGGTGTCGCCGGCCTGGACGGTCGACTGTCTGATTTCAATGCTGTGCTGGCCGTAATGTATGCGGCGGCTCGCGTCCGCTATTTCTTTCCACGGCAGTCCGGTTTGCGGGGCGTTCCAGACCTGGGCCGACAATTCGTTGCCCTTCGATTGGTGGCGGTACCAGGTCAGTTGTAGCGAGACCAGATGTGCACCGTCGCGATAGTTGGCGGCCCAGCGCTGCGGTGTGCCCGCGTGGCGGACGTGCCAGTCGCTGTCGCGCAGGTCGCTGGCGCGCCATGGTCCCGGCGGTGGCGCGAGTGCGAGCGGGGTTTCCGGGGGCGCGGCGTCAGCCGGCGTCCGCAGTGCGAGATAGGCCAGCGCCGGCCAGACGGCCAGGGTGACCAGGCCTGTCAGTGCCGCTCTGGTGAAGGCGGCAGGGGGCGCGACCGACGCGCGGGAAGCCGGCGTGGCTTGTTTCGCGGGGAGCACGTCGCGCCAGCGCGCGCCGACCCAGAACATCGAGGTCGCGACCAGGCCGAAGAACAACCAGCCATAGATCAGATGGTCGATGCCGACCGCCAGCGTCATGTTGCTGTAGTGCCCGATCAGCACGATCAGGAAGGCGCGCGCACCGTTGGCGACGATGGGCAGGATCAGCGACACGGCAACGAACGCCAGCTGGCGGCCGCGGCTGTGGTAGCTCAGGTGGGCGTAGAGCGTGCCCAGCGCGAACGAGGCGATCAGGTAGCGCAGGCCGCTGCACGCTTCCTCCACCGACCAGTTGCCGCTGGGTAGAGACAACAGATTGTTATCGCGGAACACGGGGATGCCAGCCAGCTGCAAGGCGCCGACCGTGAAGCTGGAAGTGAAGTCGATCAATGGCGAAATGAGCACTTCGCCGAACGGGACGGAAAGCAGCAGGTAGGCCAGCGCGAAGGTGATGGCGCGCGCGTAGGACCAGCCCAGCACCAGGGCGACCAGCGCCGCCACCATCAGCACCAGGCTGTATTGCTGCAGGACGGGGACGTTGGCCACGGCGGCAAGCAGCCACAGCAAGCCCAGCGCCGCCAGCGGCAGCAACATGAACGGCGAGGGACGGAGCGCGCACCCGGCCAGCCGGGCGCGCTGCCGCCACACCAGCCAGACGCTGACGGGCGCCACCACCAGGCCGTGGGCGAAGGTTTGCGAATGCCACCACAGACCGGCCATCGCCGCGACGGTAGGCCAGTGCAAGGCCAGCAGGCCAGCGAGCGCCAGCAGCAGACAGGCATAGGCCCAGCGCCCGGTCGGGTTGGCTTGCGGCTCGACCGCCGGTAGCGGCAGGGGGGACAGCGCGGCGCTCATGGCGCAGGCTCCGGTTGCGCACTGGCCGCCGCGGAGACGTAGAGCACGTCGCCGAGCCGCTCCAGGTTGCGCTCCCACTGATAATCATGCAGCACGCGCTCGCGGGCCGCCGTTCCGAGCGGCTGCGGTGCTTGCAATTGCTCGCTGATGCGCCGGATGAATTCGATGGCGGTGGCGGCGCAGATCAGGTCTTGCCCCGGGACGGCAGACAGTCCTTCGAGCGCTTGCGGCGTCGCCACAACGCTCTTTGCCATGGCCATGGCTTCCAGGATCTTGTTCTGGATGCCGCGCGCGATCTGCAGCGGCGCCACGGCCAGCGCCGCGTGTTGTAGGTAGGGGCGGATATCGGGCACCGTGCCGCTGACGTGGATGCCCGGAAGCCGCGCCAACATCCTTACTTGGGGATCTGGCCGTGCGCCGACGATGTGGAATTGCAGGTTGGGGAAGCGCAGCCGCAGGGCCGGCATGACCCGCTCCGCCATCCAGACCACGGCTTCGATATTGGGGGGGTAGTCCATGGCCCCGGTGAACACCAGCGCGCGGGCGCCGTGGTAGGGGTCCGGCACGCCGGGCTGCGGCGCGAAGTAAGCGGTGTCGACGCCGTTGCTGAAATATCCGGTCTTGTGTCCTGATTCGGGCGCGCGTAGCCGGAACAGCTCGGCTTCCGCGCGGGAGACCAGCAGGACCTGGTCGTAGCCGCGGGCAGCGGCCCGTTCGAATTCCAGCAGGTTGCGGCCTTCGCGCCGGTACAGCGATGACATCGGCCAACGCCGGTGGTCGGCGTAGTTCTGCCATTTTTCGGAATCGACATCGACCAGGTCCAGCACGCGGTGCAAGGGTCCGCGCGCGGTGCGGGCCGGCAGGTATTGTGCCATGGGGCCGGAAAAAGCCAGGGCGGTGTCGATACGGTGTTGCGCCAGCGTGTCGCGCACCCAGTCGCGCATTGCCCGGTGGTGATAGTAGGCGACGCTGAGCGACTCGCCGCGCCACAGCGCCGGGACGCTCGACAGCCGCGCCAGGCGTGGGCGCAGGCGGACGAAAAGGGCGCTGGCGCAGCCGGTGGCCAGTTGCCTGGTATATTGCTGGTCGGCCGGATCGTCGATGAAGGTGCCCAGATGAACGCGGAAGTGGCGTTGCAGGTAGCGCAGCACGTTGTAGGCGCGTATCTTGTCGCCCTTGTTGGGCGGGAAGGGGATGCGATGCGTCAAGTACAGCAGGTCGCGCATGGCATTACCCCAATTGCCGCACGATGTGCGGCCCGATCGTGTTCGCCAGCGACAACGGCATCAGCCGCCAGGCGCGTATCAGCAACTGCAGGCGCGGATTCAAGGGTTGCATGTCCTTGAGCCGCTTGGCGCGATGCAGCTGGTAGTCGTAGCGCAGCGGCTGCGGCTCGAAGCCCCAGTTCTTTTTGAAGTGGAAGGCGCCGGTGCCGTATTTGCTGCGGCCGAAGTCGAACAGCTTGCGGCCGCGGTCGGCGGCGCGGCGCATCACTTCCCAGTACATGAAGTCGTTGCCGGCGCAGGCGCGGGCCGCGTCGCCTCCGCCGCCGTAGTAGGGCAGGATTTCGTCGCGAAAATGGAAGCTCATCACCGAACAGATCGCGCTGCTTCCCTGTTGCACGCTGAGGATTTCGCAGTCGTCGCCGAAGGTGTGCTGCAGAACGCGGAAGTAGCGCCGGTTGAATACCGGCGTGCCGAGGCGGTGCACGCTGGTGGCGTAGTTGGCGTAGAGGCGGTCGCTGTCGGCGTCGATCGTGGCCCGCAGGCCGGCGACCATGCCTTTGCGCACCATGGCGCGCTGCTTGCGCGGGATGGCCTGCAGATTCTGCTCGTTGTCGGCGGCCAGTGGTTTGCGGAAGGTGGCGTACAGCTCCTTGTGCAACCAGTCCGCGTGCCGCGTTTGCAGGTGGCGGTATTCCAGGTGGTCGACCCGCAGGCGGCTGGCGAGCTGCTGCGCGGCTTGGTCGAGCGCGGCGGCCGCGCCTTCGTCCTCGGCGGCGATGCCGCCATAGACGCAGAACGGCAGCGAACACAGCGTGTTGCCGAACAGCCGGCTGTTGACCTGGGCCAGCGGCAGAACGGCCTGGATCCGGCCGGATGACTCGGCATATAAATACCAGGTGGGATGGCCGAAGACGTCTTCCATGATCCGTTGCCAGCCGGCGCGGTGGAAGAACGTGGCATTGGGGCAGCGTTGGACGAAGGCGTCCCAACGCGCGCGGTCATGCGACCCCATTTGTCCTATGCTCCACTGCATCGTGCATTCCCAAGAAAGATATGGTCGATCCGGCCCCATTCGAAGTCGCGCAGCAGGCGGACGATGCGCCCCTCTGTGCGGTGCAGGTTGAGGTAGTGGCGGAACCTGGTCTTGAAGCCAACGCCGCGCTGCCTGGGCTGGCCGGGATCGAGTTCCCACGGATGAAAATAGAATATGCCAGCTTGGCCGTCGACTGAATTGATGCGCCGCAAGGCCCAGCGCGAGACGGCGTAGGGCAACAGGCGGAAGTAGCCGCCGCCCCCGGCCGGCCAGTTGCGGCCGGCGATGTGGAGCGTGCTGATCGGCAGCTCGAGCAAGCCGGCGTCGCCCCTCGGACGCCATGCGAAACGGGCGCCGTCGGGCATGCCGTAGTGGTCGTGCTGGATGGGATAGATGCTGGAGCTGTAGCGGTAGCCGGCATCGAGCAGGCTGTCCAGCGCCTGCAGATTGCGGGCGCCGATGGAGAAGCTGGGCGCCCGATAGCCGAGCACGGCTTTGCCGGTCAGCTGCTCCAGCAGGTGCTTGCTGCGCCGGATGTCGTCGCTGAATTGCTCGGGCGTCTGTTCGCTGGCGCGCAGGTGGGCATAGCCGTGGCTGGCGAGCTCGTGGCCGCCGTCGGCGATCCGCCGCACCAGCGCCGGGTAGCGCTCGGCGATCCAGCCCAGCGTGAAGAAGGTTGCCTGGGTGTGGTGCTGGTCGAGCAGGGCGAGGATCAGGTCGACGTTGCGCTCGACCCTGCACGGCAGCGTTGGCCAGTCCGCGCGCTTGATGTGGGTGGCGAAGGCCGAGACCTGGAAATAGTCCTCGACGTCGATCGTCAGCGCATTGCGCATCCCGGCTCTCCGTTGATGCTGAGCCAGCGCCCGATATGGCCGGCGATGCGCTCGGCTGCGTGGCCGTCCCAGAAGGTGGGGATGCGTCCGGCCTTGCCGCCGTAGCGCAGGATGTCGCGGCTCAGGGCCAGGATGACGGAGGCGTCGCGACCGGCGATGGCGTTGCTGCCTTCGCTGACGGTGACCGGGCGCTCCGTGCTGTCGCGCAGGGTCAGGCAGGGGATGCCGAGCGCGGTAGTTTCCTCCTGCACGCCGCCGGAGTCGGTCAGCACCAGGCTGGCCTGCTTCATCAGGCCCAGCATGGCGCGGTAGGCTTGCGGCGGCAGGCAGGCGACGCGCGGGGTGTCGAGCAATTTGCCGAGCTCGTAACGTTGCAGCATCGCGCGGGTGCGGGGGTGGAGGGGAAACAGCACCGGCACGTCGTCGCTGAGCTTGACGATGGTCTCCATCAGCATGCGCAGCCGGCGCGGATCGTCGACGTTGGAGGGACGGTGCAGGGTCAGCAGCGCGTAGCGCGTGTCGTGCTGGAGGAAGCCGGCGAGGTTGACCTGGCGCAGCACGTCCAGCACCGGCGTGGCCCGCGCCAGTTCGCGCTGCAGCGTGTCGATCATGACGTTGCCGACGAAGTGGATGCGCGCCGCGGGGATGCCTTCGCGCAGCAGGTTGTTCATGCCGCTGGCCTCGCTGGTGAACAGCAGCGTCGACAGCTGGTCGGTGAGGACGCGGTTGATTTCTTCCGGCATCGCGCGGTCGTAGCTGCGCAGGCCGGCCTCCACGTGCAGCACCGGGATTTGCATCTTGGCTGCGGTCAGCGCGCAGGCCAGGGTGGAATTGACGTCGCCGACCACCAGCACGGCCGACGGTGCGGTCGATTCCAGCACTGGTTCGAAACGCTCCATGACCAGCGCGGTTTGCGCTGCGTGGCTGCCGGAGCCGACCTGCAGCTGAATGTCCGGTGCGCGCATTCCCAGCGTGGTGAAGAAGTCACCGTCCATGTCGGCGTCGTAGTGCTGGCCGGTGTGGACTAGGATGGATTCAATCGGCGTGGCGCAGGCGGCCAGGGCGCGCAGGATGGGCGCCATCTTCATCAGGTTCGGGCGGGCGGCGACGACGCAGGCGATGCGGTGGGGCGTGGACATCTTGGACTCCGTTCAGAAAGCGACAGTGAGCGCGGCACCGATACCGTTTTCACGGTAATCGCCGCCCGCGTTGCTGGTGTGGCGGACATGCCGCAGGTCGACGCTGGCGCTGACCTTGGGCTGCAGTTGATGAGTCAGGGCCAGGGTCAGCACGCTGTTGCGGTCGCTACGTCCGGTGCTCAGCGATTCGGCACGGCTGTGGCTGGCGCCCACGGTGACGCTGCTGCGCGGCGACATGCGCCAGTTCCAGCCGGCCTGGGCGGCGGTCTGGCGCGTGCGGTCTTCCAGCGCCAGTTCGTCCGGCTTCAGGAGAGGGCTGTCGATGGCGCTGCTGCTTTGCGCGGTGCGGCGCGTGCTTGTCAGGCTGAGCGCCAGGGCGCTGCGCGGACTGGTGTAGACGGTGGCCAGTTTCCAGTCTTTCTGCAGGAAGTAGCGATGGCTGAAGAAGTTGACGTTGCCGTCCGGGCCCAGCATCTGGGAAATCAGCAGGAAGACCTTGATGGTCTGCAGCCGGGTCTGCGGATCGGGAATGCGGGTGGCCCACAGCTGGTAGAGGAAATCGCTGAGGCCGGTTGGCTGTATGCGGAGGAACTCGCCGTGCGTGGTGGTGATGTCCTCGTTGTAATTGAGCGACCAGAACATGCTGTGCATCCGGTATTCGGCGTCCAGGCTGTAGGTGTTGCCAAAATAGCGGCGACCGACGCTGGCCGCGACCTTGGTGCGCGGCGATGGCGTCCAGTTGCCGCCGGCCGACCAGTGGCGGCCCTGCGGCTGCGCGCCGCCGGTATAGTAGTCGCTCTTTTCGTAACCGCCGGTGGCCGACAGCGACAGCCGGCTGTTGAGTGGATAGCTTAGCGTCAGCGCGGTGTCGTTCATGGTGACGGGCGGCAGCGCGTTGTCGTCGATGTGCTTGAGGTCCGCGCGCATGTCCCAGTTCCAACCCTGGCCGTCGTTGTCGCCGGTCAGGCGCAGGTTGGTGTCATCGCTGCGCACGCCGAGCAGTCCGCCGCCGGTGACGCGCTGGTAGTCGTAGCGCAGCTGGGCGGTGGCCAGACCGTGGAAATGGTGCTGCAGATAAGGGCTGATGCTGGTCGCGCGTACCGTGCTGCTGTTGGCGGTGACCTGCGTGGCCTCCAGCACTTGGGGACCGAAGGGCGAAATGTTTTGCTGGCTGATACTGGAGCGGGCGTCCAGGTACAGCCAGTCGCGCATCAGGTCGGCATGGCCTTGGGCGTCGAGCTGCTGGGTGCTGCGGTCCGCGCGATGTGTGTAATGGATCTTCTGCAGGGAATAGTCCAGCGCCAGCTTGAGGTGCGGGCCGTCGGTGCTGACGGCGATGCCGGGCGCCAGCTCGGTGGTGAACTCGTCTTGCGCATTGCCGGGCGGGGCCAGGTTCATATTGTTGGTGTAGGATTCCCGCATGCGCAGCGAGGGTACGACGGTCCACTCGGCCGGAATGGCGCAGGCCGGCAGCGACAGCAATACCAGCATGCTCAGTTGATACGGGGCGCCGCGCGGAGCCAGGTTAATCATAATAACCATAGTATTCGCCGCCGGGGAAGGCCTTGCTTTTGTTGTAGATCAGGCTGACATGCGGACACTGCTCGATATGGCGCAGCGCCTCCTTGACCGCGTGCTGGCTGGTAGTCTCGGACTCGACCACCATGACGATCTGGCCCATCTGGGCGGCCAGCACGCTCGCTTCCGTGGTCATCAGCAGCGGCGGCGAGTCGAAGATGACGATGCGGTCGGCGTAGCGCTCGGCGATCTCGGTCAGCAGGCGGCTCATGCTGCGGCTGGCCAACAGCTCGGTGGCGTGCTTGTTGGCCCGGCCGGCCGGCAGGATGCTGAGCGTGGCGACGTTGGTCTTGAGGATCACATCGGAGAGCTCCGTGCGTTCGCGCAGCAGGATGTCCATCAAGCCGGGCTCGGCGGGCATGCCCAAGACCTTGAGGACCGACGGCCGCGCGACATCGGCGTCGACCAGCAGCACCGTGATATCCATCTCCATCGCAATGCTCATCGCCAGGTTGACGGCGCAAAAGGTCTTGCCTTCGCCGGGCAGGGCGCTGGTCACGACGATCAGGTTGCCGTGCCGTAGCGGCGGGACATCACGGTCGCCGCGGGCATTGCGCAGCAGAGGGCGCTTGATGATGCGGAAATCCTCGGCCACGGGGGTGCGGCCGCCGTCATGGGTCACCATGCCGAGCTGGCTCAACCGTTCTAGATTGATCTCGATATGCCGCGGGGCGCCGCCCGGACGGGGCGCATGCTCGGTGTGTTGCTCCATGTGCTACTCCTAGTATCGAAGGGCCGTCGCCGCCAGGACGGCGCCATAGGCCACAAACAGACAGGACAGTGCGGTGCCGAAGGCGTAGCGATCCCGTTTGCGTTTGATTTGCTGGCCCACGGTCCAGGTCATCGACACCGTGCCCAACACCGGCAGGCCGGTGCGTTCGCGCAGCTCGCTGGGGCTGAGGAAGGTGGGGCGCACCTGGCTGATCAGCAAGGCCGCCGCCAAGCCGGTGATCAGCGCGCCGCCCAGCACCAGGCTGGCCAGCAGTACGCGGTTGGGGCCGACCGGCAATAACGGTACGATCGGCGCGTCGATGATCTTGAAGGTCATCATGTCGGTGTTGGAACTCAGTTCGCCGGACAGCTTGGCCGCCTCGCGCCGGCCGATCAGCTTTTCGTAATTGTCCTTGTTGATCAGGTAGTCGCGGTTCAGCTGGGCCAGCTCGGATTCAATTTCCGGCACCGCGTTGGCCTGGGCCAGCAGACGCTGGTGGCGCGCGGCATACTCCTGTACGCGGGCGCTGATGGCGGCCACCTTGGCGTCGGCCTCGGTTTGTGCCACCTTGAGCTGCTGCAGCATCGGGCTGTAGTTCTTGCCTGGGTCACCCGCAGGCTTGAGCTTGCTTTCCTCCACCTTGCGCGCCTCCAGCTGCGCCACCAGGCGCTTGGCGGCGATGATGTCCGGATGGAGTTCGGTGTATTGCATGCGCAAGGCGTCGAGATTCTTGTTCAGGGCGGCGATACGGCCGTCGAGTTCGGGGCTGTCGATGCTGGCCGGATTCAGATCCGCGCCCAACACGGGCTCGTCGCCGCTGATCTGGCTGCGGATGGCGTTGCGCGCCTGTTCGGCTTCCACCAGTTCCAGGCGGGCGGTGTTGAGGGTGTCCGCTGACTGCATCAGCTGGCTGCTGTAGTCGACGCCCTGGCGCGGCAACAGACCGTTGTTCTTTAGCTTGAATTCCTTGACGGCGTTTTCCGCACTGATCAGCTTGTCTTCATATGCCTTGATCTGGTCGTCAATGAACTGCACCGCCTTTTTGGTTTCGCCATTTTTACCCTTGAAACTGCCTTCGACAAAGATGGTCAGCAGGGATTGCACGACGTCGTGCACCAGCTTGGGGCTGCGGCCGTTGTATGTGATGGTGTAGATGTCGTTGGTGCCGGTGCTGCCGATCTTGATCTTGCTCATCAGCTCTTCCAACTGTTGTTCGTGGTCGCGCGCGGTCTTGGTGTTCAGGTCCAGGTCCACCGTGCGTATCACGCGCTCGATGTTCGGACGGCTGAGCAAGGTGCGGCTCATGATGGAGACCTGTTGCTCGACATTGGGTACGCTGGTCATGCCCGCCAGCAGCGGCTTGAGAATGCTCTGGGTGTCCACAAAGATTCGCGCCGAGGTTTGATAATCGTCGGGCAGCAGCGCCACCTTGGTCCAGCCCGCCAGCGCCACCAGCCACATGACGGCGATCGCATACCAGCGATATTTCCATATCCCCTGCAAACTGATTAACAGCTGGCTAATCATCTGCTCCATGTTGCGATTGCTCCATTGGCCTGGGGAAGGTGAAGCTAAATTATATGGCTCGTTATCCGGAATGTTTTCCTAACTTCTCAGTGATTGAGACAGATCAAGCAGCGACGGGCGGCTTTTCTGAATCATGAAAGCTGGACCATTGAAGCGAGATTCGTCATGCATCCACTATTGCGTATTGCCGCCACAGCCTGGCTCTCATTGGTGTTGCTGGCGGGCTGCGCGCACCGCGCCGCGTTGCCGCAGGAAGAACTGTCCGCGCCGCTCGGCGACTATCTGATCGGCGCCGGCGACGTGGTCAACATCAATGTCTGGCGCAATCCCGAGGTCTCCGTGAGCGTGCCGGTCCGGCCGGACGGGAAAATCACCACGCCACTGGTCGAGGACCTGCAGGCGGCCGGCAAGACGTCGACCCAGTTGGCGCGCGATATCGAGAAGGCGCTGGAAAAGTATATCCAGCAGCCGATGGCGACCGTGATCGTGACCAGCTTTGTCGGCCCGTACAACCAGCAGATCCGGGTGATCGGCCAGGCGGCCAAGCCGCAGGCGCTGGCCTACCGGCAGGGCATGTCGCTGATGGACGTGCTGATCGCTGTGGGGGGCATCACCGACTTCGCGGCCGGCAACAAGGCGCAGATCATCCGGACGGTGCGAGGCAACCGGCAGAGCTTGCCAGTACGCTTGCAGGACCTATTGCGTGACGGCGACATTTCTGCCAATGTGGCGGTGCAGCCGGGAGACGTGTTGGTGATCCCGGAAAGCTGGTTCTGAAACGTAAAAATATATTTTGATTGTTGGGGAACTTTCTATCAAAAAGGCAGGTCTGAAGAGCATGAGCCCCAGTTTGCGCTAATTTCGCGACTGGCCGACAGACCTGACAGGATCCCCACCGTGCAATATGACGACGCGATAGTTTCATTTGAAGCCGGTCCAGGCCTGCGCGACCTCGTGGTCGGCGAAGGCACCACCAACAAGGAATTGGACCATACGATAGACCAGCAGATTTTCCATATCCGTATGGCAAACTCGCAGGGCCGCCGCGAAGCGGCCAGCCTGTTGCTCAAAAAGATGTACGGGTGGCGCGGCTACTCGGTCGACCCCAATGCGCCCCATGCGCTCAACAAGATTACGCTGTTTGCCGAGACGGGTGGCCACACCGTGGGTACCATGTCGCTGTGCCTGGACAACGATGAAATCGGCTTGCCTGCCGATGAAAACTTCCGGGACAAGCTTGACGATTTGCGCGCCCAGCACCGCCGCCTCTGCGAACCGTCGCGGCTGGCGATCGACAAGGGTGTATCCAAGCGCGTGTTCGCGGCGCTGATTCATATTTCGTATATTTATGCACATAATATCCACGGCTATACCGACTATGTGATCGAGGTGAATCCACGGCACGTCATGTTCTACAAGCGCATGTTGGGTTTCCGGGATTTTGGCGGCGAGCGGCCGTGCACACGGGTCGGCGCTCCGGCTGTGCTGTTGCGCCTGGAACTGGACTACATGGGCGAACAGATCCGAAAGTTCGGCGGCCTGATGGAGCAACAGACCACGGAGCGCTCGTTTTACCCATACTTCTTCCCGACTTGGGACGAGCCGGGTATCACCGGGCGCCTGATCAACGGGAAAAGTTAGCTAATCCGGTGGCCGCGCCTCAAGGAAACTGGTTGGTATCGCGTAGGCGATGCCGCTGGGCGCGCTGATCGCCGTTTCCTTGAGCCCTTTCACGAACACCATGTTGACGACGCCGATCACCTCCCCGGTGTCGGGATCGAACAGAGGACTGCCGCTGTTGCCGGGATAGGCTGTGCCATCGAGCTGGAACACCAGATAGGGGGACTTTTGCAGCTGGCTCAGCAGCTTGCCGTCGAGCTTGCTCGAACTGAGCGATGGCATGGCCACGGGGGTGATGGCTGAGACCGTACAGCGATGGGTCACCTGGCGCAGCCCCAGCACCATGCCAAGTGGAAATCCCATGAAGGCCAGCGACTTTCCTTCGTGGACTTTGGCGGAATCGCCTAGCTTGAGCGCGGGGATGGGTGCGCCGCGCACACGCAGGCGGGCGAGGTCATGCTCCTTGTCGAGCATCGTGACCGTGGCGGCGCGGAATTGCGAACTGTCGCCCTGACGCACGAGGACGCCCAACATGTCGCCCTGGTCAGTGCGGAGCAGCTCGCTGACCACATGGGCTGCGGTGACGACGGTCAGTCCGTCGTCGATCGCGAAGCCGGAGCCGATAAACGACAAGGCCGGGCTGCGGGTTTTCTGAAAGCTGCCGATGCCGACCACCGAAGGTTTCACCAGTTCGATGGTACGGCTGAGCTCGTCGGCGGTGGCCGGCATCGCCAGGAACATGGCCAGCAGCATGGCACAGTGGAGACGTTTCAGCATGGGGAACTCCTTACAGGCATGGCAGATGGCGCCGCTCGAAGCGCGGAAGCGCACAGCAGCAACATGAAGAGCAGCGTGATGCGTGGGACGTCAAACAGACTGTCGAACAGGCCCACCACTTGAAACGCGACCAGCGCTGCAAGCAGGCCCAGCGCCATGGCCCGCTCGTTGTCGGCGGATGAGCGACGCAGCAATTCCGCCCCCGCGCTGCCGAGCAGTCCGGCGTAGGCCAGCAGGCCAGGCCAGCCCATTTCGAAATACAGGTTCAGGCCGAGGTTTTTGATATGCCAGGGTAAATGATAACGATCGCTGCTGAAGAACCAATAGTCGTTCACCGCTGCAAATGAGCCGTTGCGCACGAGCTCGTGTTGATCGGCCTGCCTGCGCAGGCTGATGTTGTCCAGGTCCAGCATGGCCTGATCGCCCTCAATGGAGAGCTCCAGTTGCACCCGGCGGCTCGACTGGCCAAGCACGCCGGAGGACAACTTGAATTGATACCGCTGCCAAGTCGGCACCGATGGAACTTGGTGCAGGGGCAAGGCGATACAGCCTTGTGGGTAGAGCAATTGGCGTTCGCATAAATCCACGTGAAGGAAAGCCGGAGCACCGTTGTTTCGAACGTCCATGGCCAGCTGGTAGGAGGTATCGGGCCGAACATCGACTACTTGCAGCATACGCAGCATTTCCCCGTAGCCTGCCGGGTACTCGCCTGCAGTCAGCCGAAGGTAGCGGTTGCCGTCCTGGTCCATGTAGCGATAAGTTGGCGGGACCTCATGCCGCTGGTTGCGCCAGAAATACAGCGACGGAAATTTGCCCAAGCCCGCTCCCAACAGCGTGCTACTCCAGTCGTCATCCATCAACTGGAGTGCCTGCCTCCAGTGTTGCACCCGCGTGGACAGGTCGCCCCCGGTTTGGGCAAAGCGTTCGCCGACGAAGTAGCCGTTGTAGACGGGAATGACGGTCGCCAGCACCATCACGCCGGCCATCAACGCGGTCAAGCGATGTGGACTTGGACGCCACAGGGGGCGGCGCAGCAGGAGGTTGACGGCCAGCGGCGACATGGCGATCACTACGACGCCGGCGCTCAAGGCCAAGGTTGCCGGGCCGGCGTGGTGATAGGCGATCCAGGCCGTGTTGACCGACAGCCCCGCCAAAGCCAGCGTGGATAACGGTAGCAAGCGGGCCGGGTGTAGGATGCTCAGCCCGAAAGTCAACGACGAGCACAGGAAGAGCAGATACGGCGTCTTTAACATCGCCCACGGCGGCTCGCTCACCGGCAATATCCAGGCCAGCGCACCCGCGACGAGCGTTCCACAGATCAAACCGCTAGCCGCGACCAGAGGCTTCATGGTGTATGCCGCCGTTATCCAGGCTGCCGCCAGCAGGATCAGAGCCGCGTAGAATCCGCGATAGCCGCTGCTTTCAAATACCGCGTTGAGCACGTACGCGAGCAGCGCAATGCCCATCGCGATGGCCAGCGCCATGCGCCAGCGGCGCCGCAGCAGCCCGCAGTTCCACATTGCCAACAGCATGAGCCCGGCGGTGGCATAGGCCAGATACAGGCCGCGGGAGAACGTGCTCAGTCCGGCATACAGCGCCAGTGGCAACAGCAGCAGCGCGCTTGCCTGGCGCGCCGGCGATCGCTTGCCGAACAACCACGCCGCGAGCAGTGGGGCGCTCATCGCCAGGTAGCCATCCAGCGCCGCACCGCCCGTATGCATGGCGGAAAAGGGGGCGGTGATGCGATAGTCGCTGGCGAAATTGAGCAAGCCGGGAAACTGCCAACGCTCCAGCGTGGCAGCACCTGCCACCAGTCCCAATCCGATCAACATTCCGGGTAGCAGGAAACGCTGCAAGCCCGCCAAGTTCGGGCCGGCCGCTTGCTTTAGGGGCGGCAACAGGACGAATGCCCAGAACCAGGCCTTGCCAACGCGTAGCGCGTTATAGGGGCTGAGATAACTGTTGAAGGAGTTGATGTCGATGGGCGGCAGTGGCTGCAGTCCCCGCCACAGGGCAATCCCGCCGGCACATGCGAGCATTGCCAGACTGATCCGGAACATCGGCGGAAAGCCGGGCCAGGGGCCGTGGGTGTCGAGGTGCCAATAGCAGCAGCCTGCGGTCAACAGGAGCAGCAGGTCGATTTCCTCGATGAAGAACCAGCCGTTATGGGGGGCGAGATCCAGCACCGGAAGCAAGGCGGGCAGGGCCAGCAACCACAGCACGGGGCGCCACCAGAGCAGCGCGCCATACGCCAGCAGGACGGCGGCGAGCCAGCGGTCGTCCTGCGGATAGACAGCGAGCGCCAACAGCAGGCCGCCAAAGAATGCCCACGAAAGCAGGCGTGCGCACAACATGAGGATCTCCCCGCCGAACGGTAGGGATAGAGTAGGAACTCTCATCGCATCCCCCCTTGATCGGCCGCAAACGGACGCGCCTTGCCGCGCATTTGTCGCCGGTTTGCGGCATCTCAACAGCACCCCGGGCGCGCTCCGTAGAATCGGCCCAGACGTGTGTCTAACGCTTTTACGCGAGGTGCGCTATGGAAGTGGTCGCCGTGGTGGGACTGGGATATGTGGGCTTGTCACTGGCGGTGGCGTTCGGGTCGCGCCGACGTACCATCGGGGTCGACCTGTCGGCGCGCAAGGTCGCGAGCTATCGGCGCGGAATCGATCCGGGCTGCGAGGTGACGGCCGAGCAATTTGCGGCGGCCCGCTGGCTGGAAATGGGCTGCGATCCCGCCGTCCTTAGCGAGGCGGACTATATCGTGGTCGCTGTGCCGACGCCGGTCGACAGCGCCCACAATCCGGATTTTTCGGCGTTGATCGGCGCCAGCCAATCCGTCGGCCGATACATGAAAGTCGGCGCGGTCGTAATCTTCGAGTCGACAGTCTATCCCGGCGCCACCGAGGAAGTCTGCGTACCCGTGCTGGAGCAGTGCTCCGGCTTGAAATGGCAGCGTGATTTCCACATCGGTTTTTCGCCGGAACGCATCAACCCCGGCGATAGCGAGCACACGCTGGCAACCGTGCGCAAGATTGTCGCGGGCGACGATGAACCGACCTTGCGGCGTGTGGCGGCGCTGTACGAGGAGGTGGTGGGCGCCGGGGTTCACCGGGCATCCAGCATCATGGTCGCGGAGGCCGCCAAAGTGATAGAAAACACCCAGCGCGACCTCAATATCGCGCTGATGAATGAGCTGGCGATCATTTTCGACCGGCTCGACATCGACACGCTGGAAGTCTTGCAGGCTGCGGGCACCAAGTGGAATTTCCTGCCATTCCGGCCAGGGCTGGTCGGCGGCCATTGCATCGGCGTCGATCCCTACTACTTGACGCACAAGGCGGAAATGCTCGGCTATCATCCGCATGTGATCTTGGCCGGGCGCCGCATCAACGATGGCATGGCCAAGTTCGTCGCCGAGAAGACCGTGAAGGAAATGGTGCGCGCCGGGTTCCGGCTCAAGGGATGCCGGGTCAACGTGCTGGGCCTGACGTTCAAGGAAAACTGTCCCGACCTGCGCAACTCCAAGGTCGCCGATTTGATCGCCGAGCTTCAGTCCTACGGCTTGCAAGTGCACGTCCATGACCCGGTGGCGGATCCGGACGAGGCTCAGCATGAATATGGCGTGCAGTTGGAACAATGGGACGACCTGCCATGTGCGGAAGCGCTGATCAGTGCGGTGGCACATCGCGAGTTGGCCGAGCGTCCCTTGCAGCAGATCCGGGCCAAGATCGTTCAGGACGGCTGCTTCATCGACCTCAAATCCCAGTTCGACGAACAGGCGCTGCGTCAAAGCGGCCTCAGCGTGTGGAGGCTGTGATGGCTGACTACGAGGACGGCACGCCCACCAGCACCAGCTACCAGGACGTGCGCGAACACCTGCTGCAGCAGCAATATCGCTGGGTCATTACCGGCGTGGCCGGGTTCATCGGTTCCAATCTGTTGCAGGCACTGTTGGAGCTGGGCCAACGCGTGGTTGGCGTCGACAATTTTCTGACGGGCTATCGCCACAATCTCGAGCAGGTGAGGGACGCGGTGGGGCAGGACGCATGGCACCGCTTTGAACTGGTCGAGGGCGATATACGCGATGCAGCCGCTTGCAACCGGGCCTGCGATGGTGCCGATTTCGTACTGCACCAAGCTGCGCTGGGCTCCGTGATCCGCTCGCTGCGCGAACCACTGCTATGCAACGATATCAATATCGGCGGCCATCTCAACGTGCTGGAGGCGGCCCGGCTGGCGGGCGTACGGCGCGTCGTCTATGCCGCGTCCAGCGCCAGCTACGGCGATCATCCCGCTTTGCCCAAGCAAGAAGCGCATATCGGCAAGGCCTTGTCGCCGTACGCGCTGACCAAGTGCGTTAACGAACTGTATGCCGACCTGTACGCGCGCTGCTTTGGCTCGGAAACCATCGGCTTGCGGTACTTCAATGTCTTCGGCCCGCGACAGGACCCGTCCGGCGCCTATGCCGCAGTCATTCCGCAATGGATAGCGGCAATGATGGGCCGGCGCCGGCTGGTGATCAACGGCGACGGCGAGAGCAGCCGCGACTTCTGTTATGTCGCCAATGTCGTGCAGGCCAACCTCCTGGCCGCCATGACCGAGCGTAAGGACGCCGTCAATCAGGTCTACAATGTCGCGCTCAACAAGCGCATCAGCCTGAACGAGTTGTACCTGATGCTGCATGGCTTGCTGGTGGAGCGATATCCGCATTTGCGCGACTACCAGCCGGACTATGGCGAGTTCCGCGCCGGCGATGTGCGCCATTCACAGGCCGATATCTCCAAGGCCAGGGATTTGCTGGGCTACGCGCCCACCCACGACCTGCAGCGCGGGCTCAGGCAGGCTTTGCGGTGGTATGTGCAGTACCTGGAGCGTTGACCGTCAACAGCCGTGGCAGACCGCGAAAGTCCACCGTATGCAAGGTGACGGGTTTGCGCCAGACGCGTGCCATATAGTTGAGTACCTGTTCCGCCGCCGCCAAGTCCAGCCCCCGGCCGTCGCTCGCGTGGTCGTGCCGCAAGATCAGTGAGCGGTCTTCCTGCACGCGTTCGACGGCGATGCGCGGCGCGCCATAATTGTATTTCGGCGCCAGGATCGCCTCTCTCACGTCGTGTAAATCGCGGCTGAGCATACGCGTCTCGCCATCCTTGCGCGCCTGGTAGCTGAACAAGCCCAGCTCCGCAGCCAGGTCCGCATCCAGGTAATTGCGGATGAAGCCGAAGTCGTCCTCCTCGCTGCATATGCGGCGCGCCGCATCAATGCCCTGTTGTTCGATAATACGTTCCCACATGCTGTAGCCCAGATGGTAAGGATTGACCGCCAGCGCCAACTGGTGTTCGCCGGCGTAGGGACGTACCACGTCCGAATGGGCCTTGACTGCCTGCAGGTAGAGGGCGTGCGGCAGAAAGTCCGCTTCGCGCAGCAGGCGGGCGTGCCAGTATGAGGCCCACCCCTCGTTCATGATCTGACAAGCGTGCACCGGATAGAAATAGAACGATTCCTCGCGCACCGCGAGAAAGATGTCGCGCTCCCATGCCTGCAGCGCTGGCGCGTGCCGGGCGATAAACCATAGCAGGTCGTACTCCGGGTAGGGCGGCAAGGCAGGGTGGTCCGTGACCGGCGCCGTGAGTGGCGCTTCGCCTGGGAGAATTTGGTAGCGTTGTTGAAATGGACCTGGCGCCGCCGGTGGCCGTTGCCCGGCTTCCGGGTAGGGCTCGCGGTAAAGATCTTTCTGGATGTCGATATGCGGTTCGAGCGCCAGCGCCGCGTCCAGCACCGCCTCTATCTCCTGTTGGCCATGACGGGCCAGCGCCAGTTCCAGGCGATGGGCGCGGGCCGCGCTCTGTTCGAGGATGCGCCCACCCGCCATGTTCAGGAAGCGCTCGAACAGCGCGTTACGCCGGACGAAATCCGCGTGGCCGATCACATGGGCCGCGACCAGCGTGTTTTCGGCCAAGCTGTTTTGATTCATCATGTACGCCCGGCATGGGTCGCCAGGAAACATCACCTCGAAGATGCGCGAATGGCCCATGTTCTGGTGCAGCAGCTGATGGATGTAGCGCAGTCCGAACGACCAGTGATGCATGCGTACCGGCACGCCATAGACGGCAATCTCCAGCATGAAGTTCTG
Organism: Duganella caerulea; assembly: GCF_040362985.1. Classification (NCBI taxonomy): domain Bacteria; kingdom Pseudomonadati; phylum Pseudomonadota; class Betaproteobacteria; order Burkholderiales; family Oxalobacteraceae; genus Duganella; species Duganella caerulea. The sequence goes on from NZ_BPWJ01000001.1 coordinate 285,534, forward strand.
CGGCACCAGTTCGAAGTCGACCGGATAGTATTCCAGCCCCAGCCCGTCGGCCAGTTGCTCGAAGTGGGTGATGTAGTCCTCAAGCGTACTCATGCGCTGTCCTCCGCCGCCGCCTGGCGCGTCAGGAACTGCTTGAGCGCGCCGATGATTTCCTCGCTGTGGGTCAACACCACGCTGGATACCGGCAAGCCCTGTCTTTCCCGCTCCTTCCACAGCCTGCCCATTTCGGTCTCTAGCAAGCGCGGCATGCCGGGCAGGGTTTCAACGTAGCCCAGATAATTCATGCGGTTCGCCAATTGCCCCAACAGCTTGCTTGCCACCGCCCGGTCTTCGGAAAAATTGTCCCCGTCCGAGGCGTAGAACAGATAGCTGTTGTAGTTGGCCGCGTCATAGCGTTCGTCCAGCATCGACAGCACCAGTTGAAAGGCGGTGGAGGCCATGGTGCCGCCCATGCCGCTGACCTCGAAGAAGTCGCGCTCGTTGAATTCCCAGGCGCGGGCCGCATGCGCGAGAAAGCGCAGTTCCACGTTCCCGTAGCTTCGCCGCAAGCCTTGCAGCGCCAGGAAAAAGAAGGTCTTGGCCAGCCTGCGTTCCGCCTGCGTCATGCTGGTCGATACGTCCAGCACCATGAAGACCACCGCGTTGCTGCTCGGCCGCGGCTGCTCGATCAGTTGCCGGAAGCGCAGGTCATCGTTGGTGAACGGCGCCGGCGCGCTCTGCACTGCGCGTCGTTTGATCGCCTCCTTGATGGTGCGGCGCCGATCCAGGCGCGAGCGAGCGCCGTGCTTGTCCCATCCGCGATGCAGCACTTCCGGTTGTTCCAGCGTGGCTCTGCCGCGAGGCTGCAGCAGCGGCAACTGGAATTCCTCCCACAGCCAGTCCAGGATATCGTCCACGGCGAATTCCATCATCAGCGTCACCTCGCCCGGCGCCTTGCCGGCGCCTCCTGTCTCGCCACCATCGTCGGGCGGGACCAGAAGATCGCCAGGCTGGCCCGGCCCCTGGCCCGCGCCGGTGGTGCTGTTGTTGTCGGCAAGCCGGAAGCGCGCGTGCTCCAGCAAGCGCAGCGGCACCTGCACGCTGCCCTGGCCGGACTCGCTGATCAGCTCGGACGAGGAAATGATATCCGGAAGATGGTCGCGCACCGCGTTGCGGACCTTCTCGTTATGCCGCAACCAGTCGCGCGCGCCGCGCGAGAACAGTTCGTACCAATCGCGTTCGCCCGTTTGCATGGCCCGGCCTCATTCCTGCGCCAGCAGCGTGGTGACGTAGTTCAAGGCTTCGCGCGCGCAATGGCTGTCGTAGCCATATTCATCGACCAGGCGGCGCTCGACCGCCGAGATCTTTGCGCGCACGTCGTCATCCGGGCGCTTGCTGGAGCTGACCAGGCGCAGCACATCCCTGCGCTGCTCGAACAGGTATTGCTGCAAGGCGTCGCGCAATTGCGCGTGGCTGCCCAGGCCGAATTGCTGACCGCGCTTGTAGGCGCTCATCGCCTTGCGCACGACTTCCTGCCGGAACGATTGTTTGCCGGAATCGGAGATGGAAATCTTTTCCTCGACCGCGCGCAGGAAGCGTTCGTCCGGCCTGCGTTCTTCGCTGGTGATGGGGTCCTTGACCTGGCGGTTGTCCAGCATGGCCTCGACTTCGTCCAGATACTTGCCCAGCAATTCCTCGACCTCCTGCTCGAAGGACACGAACAGCGCCTTGTGCACATCCTCCTTGACCCAACGGTTGTAGAAATCCTTGCGCGTCAACACCAGGTAGTCCACCCATTTGCGCTTGCGGGCTGGCTCGATGCGGGCGTCGCTTTCGATGCCGTCCTTCAGTGCCAGCAGCAGGTCCATCGTGGTCAGGCTGCTGCGGGGCGTCTGGATGATCGCGTTCGACAGGGCATTGATGACAAAGCGCGGGGACACGCCGGACAACCCTTCGTCCGGCGCCTTGTCGCGGTGGCGCAGCCGCTGCGCTTCCACCGGGTGGATTCCGTCCACGTCCTCGCCTGCGAAAATACGCACCCGCCTGGCAAGATCGCCGTCGCGTTCCTCGCCTTCGTGCAAGCGGGTCAGCACCGCGAACACGGCTGCCGCGTGCAGCACGTGCGGATCCAGGTGGACGCTGCGGGAGGCCGGCGCGGCCGCCAGGATCAGCTTGTGGTAGATGCGCGCCTCTTCTCGATAGTTCAGCGTGTACGGCACCTGCACGATCACCATCCGGTCCAGCAAGCCTTCGTTCTCGCTCTCCTGCAGGAACTTGCGGAATTCGGCCAGGTTGGTATGGGCGAGGATGGTTTCGTCGAGGTAGATCAGCGGAAAGCGAGCCACCTTGACGTTCTTCTCCTGCGTCAGCGTCAGCAGCAGGTACAGGAACTCCCGCTTGACCTTGAGGATTTCGATCATCTCCAGCATGCCGCGGCTGGCTGCGTACACCGCGCCGGACCACGACCAGGCGCGCGGGTCGCCCTCGTCGCCGAACTCGGCCACCTTGGAGAGGTCCACCGATCCCACCAGGTCGGCGATGTCGGCCGTGTTGGGATCATGCGGCGCATAGGTGCCCACGCCGACACGTCCGGCTTCCGAGATGAAGATGCGTTCGACCGGCATGCGAAGGAAGTCGCCGCTCAGCTCATGCTCCTGCCGTGCCCGGCAATGCGGACACAGTTCGCCCGTCACCTCGACGCCGTAGGTGTCGCGAAAACCCGAACGCATGGTGTGCGGCACCAGATGCAGCGGCGATTCGTGCACCGGGCAGCCGGCGATGCCGAACAGCGCGCCGGCGTCGGTATAGCTGTATTCCTCCAGTCCGCGCTTGAGCCGTATCACCAGCGTAGACTTGCCGCCCGACGGCGGCCCCAGCAACAGCAGCAGGCGCCGGCCGACTTCCGATCCGGCGGCGGCCGCCTTGAAATAGTCGGCCACGCGCGCCAGCGCATCGTCGATGCCGAACAGCTCGTCGGCGAACAGCTTGCAGCGCAGCTTGCCGTTTTCATCCTGCTGGCCGCTCCAGCCGAGCATGTCCCAGATGTACTGATGCGAACTGCGCACGAACTGGCAGGGCGCCACCGGCAACACCTGCTCCATGAATTGCGCGAAGCTGCCGCTCCACTGTCCGGCCCGGTGCTGGCGGGTGAAGGCCTGCAATTGTTCCCGATATTGTTCGCGTGGATCCATCGTCGCATCCCCTCCTGTGCGGTCAGCCCATTGAGTATCCGCGCTAGGGCAGGCAGGCCGTATGACCTGCGTCAAAAGGGTTCGGGGACCTTTATGGCCGAAAACTAGTCAGCGCGGTCCCACGGCGGGATGCCGGCAAATTGCTCGACCAGGAAGTCGATCATCACCCGCACCTTGGCGCTCAGGTGGCGCCGGCTGGGGTAGACGGCCAGCACGTCGATGTCCGGCATGTGATACTCGGGCAGCACCCGGACCAGCCTGCCCGCGCGCAGGTCGGCGCCCACCAGGAAACTGGGCTGCCAGATCACGCCCAGCCCGCCCAAGGCGGCGGCGCGGGCGGTATCGCCATTGTTGGTATGCATGACGCACTGCACCTTGACCGCGTGCGGCTGCTCCCTGGCATCGAGAATCTGCCATTCGTCGGCCGTGGCCGCGTAGCTGTAGCCGATGCAGCTGTGCTGCAGCAGCTCGGCGGGATGCAGCGGCATGCCCCGCTGCTGGATGTAGGCCGGCGACGCGCACAGGATGTTGTGCGAGGTGGCCAGCTTGCGCGCCACGTTCGACGCCGACCCGGAGCGCGAAATACGGATCGCCATGTCGTAGCCTTCCTCGACGATGTCGACCACGCGGTCGATCAGCGCCACATCCAGCTGCACGTCGGGATATTTTTGCATGAACCGGGCCCACAGCGGTGCCAGGTGCAGCACGCCAAAGCTGAGCGGGGCGTTGATGCGCAGCACGCCGTGCGGCTGCATGGTGGCGGAGGAGGCGATCGCTTCCGCCTCCGCCACGTCGTCGAGGATGGTCTTGGCGCGTTCGAACAGCGCCTCGCCGCTGGATGTGAGCGACATCTTGCGCGAGCTGCGGTTCAGCAGCCGGGTTTGTAGATGGGCTTCGAGGTCGCTGATGTAGCGGGTCACGTTGGCCGGCGAGGTGTCGAGCGCCTCGGCGGCGCGGGCAAAGCCTTCCCTGCGCACCACTTCCACAAACACTTCCAGTGCACGCAACCTGTCCATACGGCGGTCCTTTGATGTCTTGTCTAATAAAAAAGCCGCAGCACCTGAAGGGTGTCGCGGCTCAGTGGCGAAGCGGGCAGGGCGCTCAGCGCGGCAGGTAATTCACGTTGGCGGCTTCCTTGATCACACGGCCGGCGCTGATGGCCGGGTTCCCACTGCCGCTTTGCATGGCTGCGGTGTTGCCGTGATACATACCAACCAGTCCTTCCGCGGCTTGGGCGTCGCCGGCATTGGCGGCGCGCTCGAACAGCTGCATGGCTTCGTGGCGCTTGGCCGGGTTGGCCAGGTAACGCAACGCCAGTTCGCGCTGGGCCACTGGAGAACCCTGGTCGGCCCACTCTTGCAGCCGGCGTTCGGCGGCGGTCTGGCTCATTGGACCCATTTGCATGGCGGCGGCTTCAATCACGGTCGGCGACGGGATCGCGTCTTCTTGCGCCTGGCAGGCGATCAACGCGCCCACCAGCACCAACACCGACGATACCAGTACACCCGACTTGTTGAATAATTCCATATTTTAGTTACCCTTGGTTAAAGCCATACCGTTGTCGGTGAGGAAAGCCTTCCTGCTAATCTATCCAAGGCTAAAAAAACCGATGTCGTCTGCCACGGCAGTTCAAGTTCGATGCGCAAACTGCCACCGCCTCGACGCAATGCACCATTATACTTGCGCAGAGACAAATTATCAATTGCGCAAGATGCTGAATTGCAATAGTTTTGGCTTTCCATTCTACAAAACGACGGAAAAACGTGGCGCACGCCAGCTTCTGTCTTGCTAGCTGCCATTGCTTATCAATTCGGAAGGGATCTTATCACGAAGCTTTTCAGGCTCCTGTTTGCAAGGCGATAATCAGGGTAACAATTGTAACCATTCGTTAAGTGGGCCGAGAAAGCCCGGTACGGCCCGCTTGGTTGCGCTGCAGCATAAACCGAAATTCATAATTACTGAACGATACACCGGCGCTTTGTTGAGTGCAACGTCACAGGTGTTGTTATTTGTTGATTTTGGGGAAAGTTGATGCGAGGCCGGCCGAAAGGTGGTTCCGGCTCGGCTTGCTGCTCAGGCTTGTGGCGCGCTCCGCTGCAGCCAGGCGTCGGCGGACTGCAATACCAGTCGGTATTCGGACTCGAGTGCGGTGAAGAGGGAAGGAATTTGATCCAGATGACGTTCCGCGATCGCCTGCTCCAGCTTGAGCGAGGCGCTCACCAGACGTTTGGCGCCCAGCGTGCCGATCGAACCGCGCAGGCTGTGCAGGGTCTTGCCGGCATCGGTGTAGCGCTCTTCACGCAGTGCTTCGGCGGCCTGCTGCATCGGCGCCAGGCCGGGCGCGCAGGCGTCCCGGACGATTTTCGAGACTACGGCCAGCGCCTTGTCGTCGTTGCCCATGTACTTGAGCAAGGTATCGACCGAAAAGATTTGTTCCTCGGATACCGGCGGTGTGGCATCAGACATGCAGCGCTCCGTGAGTGTTGAATTTACCTTCCATCATACTCTGTCCCGGTGGCTGAAGCCGGCGGTTACTGTTGACCGTCGTAGAACTGTTGCGTCAGCGTCTGCAACGGCGCGGTCGACGCGGCGGGCGCCGCCACGCCGGCAGGTGGCGTCACCCGTACCGGCTTGCTGCCGGTCTGGGTCGAATGCAGCACGTTGGCGGTCGCTTCGGGCGCGGCATTCCAGACCGGGTTGTCCAACCCCTCGAACACGCGCTTGAGCTGGTGGCCCCAGGTGTTGCGGATCATCTGGAAATACTGGTTGCGCTCGTCGATGGTGACGAAGTGGGTCACCGCCAGCCTGTCGCTCTCGTACACCAGCAGGTCCAGCGGCAGGCCGACCGACACATTGGAGCGCAACGTCGAATCCATGGAAATCAGCGCGCACTTGGCCGCATCGTCCAGGCTGGTGGCCGGGGTCACCACCCGGTCGATGATGGGCTTGCCGTACTTGGCTTCGCCGATCTGGAAATAGGTGTTTTCGTCGTGGGATTCGATGAAATTGCCGGCCGAATAGATCTGGAACAAACGGCAGCGCTCGCCCTTGATTTGGCCGCCGAAAATGATGCTGACATTGAACTCGATGCCGAACTCGGCCAGCGCCTTGGCTTCCCGTTCATGCACCTGGCGCACGGCGTCGCCCAGCAGACGGGCGGCCTCGTGCATGCTGGTGGCGTTCCAGATGCTGTGGCCGTCGGCGTTTTGCTGCTCGGCGATCAGCTGGCGTATCGATTGCGAGATCGACAGATTGCCGGCGGTCATCAGCACCATCATGCGGTCGCCGGGAATCTCAAACACGCTCATCTTGCGGAAGGTGCCGACCTGGTCCACGCCGGCGTTGGTACGCGAATCGGAAAGAAACACCAGCCCGGCATCCAGGCGCATGCCCACACAGTAAGTCATCGTTGCAAGTTATTGATTAGAATAGTTATTATTGTACACCCGCCGCCGGGGTGCTCATCGACCACTCACTGCGGCACGATTTGCACATCTACGCTCATCGACTCGGTGCCGCCGCCGCGCCGCACGCCGCGCACCGGCGCCGCCGCGTCGTAGTCGCGCCCGATCGCCAGGCGGCAATAGGCGTCCGTCATCAGCCGCGCATGGGTCACGTCGATGCTGACCCAGCCGGTGTAGTCCTTGTCCTCGGCCCAGGCGTCCACCCAGGCGTGGCTGGCCGCATGGTCGCTGGTTTCCGGGTCGATATAGCCGGACACGTAGCGCGCCGGGATGCCATGCGCATGGCAGCAGGCCAGGAACAGGTGCGCGTGATCCTGGCACACACCCTGGCCCAGGGCGAGCGCGTCGCTGGCCGTGGTGGTGACGGCGGTCGCACCGCTTTGATACCGGACCGCACCAAAGATGTGCTCAGCCAGGCGCAGCAGATCCTTGGTTTGCGCCTTGCCGTCCGGCAGGCAGGAGGCCGCCAGCTCCAGGATGCCGGGCGTGGGCTCGGTCAGGCGCGTGGACACCGTGTAGATGAGCGGCGACAGGCTGTCGCCGTTGGGAATGCGGCCCTGTTTCGGGCTGGTGGTCTCCACCACGCCGGAGGCCACGATGGCCAGTCCCTGGTGCGGCACGTTCATCGTCATCATGTGCGACAGGTTGCCGTACGCGTCCGTGTAAGCGTGCACATGGCCCGGCATCGCGATATTCCATGACAGCACATGTTGCTGCGCCTCCGCGCGCGGCGTCAGGTGCAGCTGCTGGATGGTGTAGGCCAGCGGCGTGGTGTAGGTGTAGCGCGTTTCGTGACGTATCGTCAGTTGCATGGGTTGCCTCGTTTTAAGCCGCCAGCGGCACCAGGAAATCGCGGCTGACGCGGTTGCCCAGTTGGTAAATGTCGGCCAGGAAGCCGGTCAGGGTGTCGTGCAGGCCGGTCGCCAGGATGTCGTCGATCTTGCCAAACTGCAGTTCCGCATGCAGCTTGCCGGCGAAGCGCTCCGTATCGGCGGACACGTCGTTGCGCACCTCGCGCAGGTTCTGGACCACTTCGTCCATGCAGGCCAGCAGCGAGCGCGGCATGTCGCCGCGCAACATCAGCAGCTCGGCGATGCGCGCCGGCGTGATGACGTCGCGGTACACCTTGCGGTAGATCTCGAATCCCGACACCGAACGCAGCAGCGCGCCCCAGTAGTAGAAATCGCGCTGGGTCATGGTCTCGCCGGTGCTTTCCGCGCCGCCGCCGTGGAACTTGACGTCGAGGATGCGCGCCGTGTTGTCGGCCCGCTCCAGGAAGGTGCCGAGACGAATGAAATGCACTGCCTCGTCGCGCAACATCGTGCCCACGGTCACCCCGCGCGACAGGTGCGAGCGGAACTTGACCCATTCGAAGAACTTGCTGGGATCGTTTTCCAGCAGGTCGCTGTCCAGCCGCTTCTGCATGTCCAGCCAGGTCTGGTTCTGGATTTCCCATACCTCCGTGGTCAGCGTGCCGCGCACGGCGCGGGCGTTTTCGCGCGCCTCGGTCAGGCAGGCCACGATGGAGGAGGGGTTGTCCGGATCGCGCACCATGAAATCGATGACGGCGCGCGCCTCCAGCGAGTCGTACTTGCGGTCGAAGGCGGACTGCAGCTCCGAGATGCCGAGCATGGCGCGCCAGCCTTGGGCGTTTTCTTCGTCGGACTGCGGCAGCATCGAAGTCTGTACGTTGACGTCGAGCATGCGGGCGGTGTTTTCGGCGCGCTCGGTGTAGCGCGCCATCCAGAACAGGTGATCGGCGGTGCGGCTTAACATGGTGTCTCCTTAACGTTCCAGTATCCAGGTGTCCTTGGTGCCGCCGCCTTGCGACGAGTTCACCACCAGCGAGCCTTCCTGCAGGGCCACGCGGGTCAGCCCGCCGGGCACCATGGAAATGGTCTTGCCCGACAGTACGAAGGGACGCAAATCGATGTGGCGTGGCGAGATGCCGGTTTCCACGTAGGTGGGGCAGGCGGACAACGCCAGCGTCGGCTGGGCGATGTAGCCGTCCGGCTTGGCGATCAGGCGCTGGCGGAAGTCCTCGATCTGCTGTTTGGTCGAGGCCGGCCCGACCAGCATGCCGTAGCCGCCGGCGCCATGGACTTCCTTGACCACCAGCTCGGGCAGGTTGGCCAGCGTGTATGCCAGGTCTTCCTTCTTGCGGCACTGGTAGGTCGGCACGTTGTTGAGCACCGGCCCCTCGGACAGGTAGAACTTGATCATGTCCGGAACAAAAGGATAGATCGACTTGTCGTCCGCCACGCCGGTGCCGATGGCGTTGGCCAGCGTGACCCGTCCCGCGCGGTAGACCGACAGCAGGCCCGGCACGCCGAGCGAGGAATCCGGCCGGAACGCCAGCGGATCGAGGAAATCGTCGTCGAGGCGGCGGTAGATCACGTCCACGCGCTTGGGGCCGCGCGTGGTGCGCATGAAGACGGTGTTATCGCTGACAAACAAATCCTTGCCTTCGACCAATTCCACGCCCATCTGCTGGGCCAGGAAGGCGTGTTCGAAGTAGGCCGAGTTGTACATGCCCGGCGTCATCACCACCACGGTGGGATCGTTGATGCCCATCGGTGCGACCGAGCGCAGGTTATCCAGCAGCAAATCGGGATAGTGGTCCACCGGCGCGATCTTGTTGCGGGCGAACAGTTCGGGGAACAGCCGCATCATCATCTTGCGGTCTTCCAGCATGTAGGACACGCCGGACGGCACCCGCAAGTTGTCCTCCAGCACATAGAACTCGCCCTGGCCAGCCCGCACGATATCGACGCCGGCGATGTGGGCGTAGATGTCCGACACCACCTTGATGCCTTGCATCTCGGGCCGGTACTGCGCGTTCTTGTAGATCTGCTCGGCGGGGATGATGCCGGCCTTGATGATGTTCTGGTCATGATAAATATCATGGATGAACATATTGAGCGCCTGCACCCGCTGGACCAGCCCTGCCTGCAGTTGTTTCCACTCGCCCGCCGGAATGATGCGCGGGATGGTATCGAAGGGAATCAGCCGCTCGGTGCCGGCGTCGTCGCCATAGACGGCGAAGGTGATGCCGACCCGGCGGAAGGTCAGGTCGGCCTCGGCGCGCTTGCGCTCGATGGTTTCCGACGACTGGCGCTGCAGCCAGCCGCAGAACTCGCGGTAGTGTTCACGGACCTCGGCGCTGGCGTGATGGGCCAGCCCGTCGGCGGTCATTTCGTTGAAGAATTTAGCCATATCGAACATTCCCTGATGAGTACGTTTATGATCTATCAAGAAACGTGCCAGAGAAAATGCCCGGTTTTGGTGCGGCTACTCCTTCAGCGCCTGCTGGCGTAGCTGCTCGATCTGGCCGCCGTCGCGCATCTTCCTGATGACGGCGGCCAGTCGCAGGGCCAGCTTTTCATGTTTTTTGTTCAGATAGGCGTAGATCGGCATGCGCTCCATCACGCCGGCCTGGCGGATGCCCGCATGCGCGAATTCCGGGCTGGCCAGCATGGGATCGACGACCTCGGCTGTGTCGACGTAGAGATCGGTCCGCCCGACGGCCAGTTTGCGCAAGCCGAGTTCCGCGTTCAGCACACCGCTGAAGCCGCCTGGTGGCAGCACGCCCGCCAACCGCTGCTGGATCACTGGGTAGCCAAAGCGGAAATCCACACGATAGCTGGTTCCGCGCAGGGATTCCCAGCCGTTGGTCAGGTGGATGTCGGGATTCCGGGTGTAGGCCGCGCTGCTTGCGAAGAAGGGGGCTTCGGGCACGCGCATCAGCGCCGTCTGCATGGCGCCGTAGTCATAGCCACGCGCCAGCTCGCCATCGACGTTGCCGGCGATCGCTTCGGCGCTGGCCCGGGCGGCGGGCAGGCTGCGTATTTCCAGCGCCACCCCCAGTTGCTGGAAGGCCTCGGTGTAGATCAGCCTGAGCCAGCGGCCGGCAAAGCCGTTCTGCTGCTCCAGCATGGTGGCCATGACAAGATGCTTGGGGTCGTCGCCGGCGTGTGTGGGGCCGGCGGCCAGGCCCAGTAAAAACATCAGGGCGAGGACTGGCCTGTGCCGCATAAGCGTTCCAAATAGTTGTCAAATGATGCTACGAGTATAGCAACAACTTACTTGGCCAGGTCGATTTGCCAGAAACCGCTGGAGGTGACGGTCTTGCGCGCGGCCATCGCCGGCGGCAGCGTCACCTCCAGCGCCGCCATGCGCGCCGGGTCGACCATCACGGTCGGCGTCTCCTGGCGCAGGATGGGCAGCACATCCGGCTTGGTGTGGCGTTGCAGAATCTTGGCCGCCTGGTTGCCCGCCAGCCGCCCGACCTGGGTGAAATCGGCGCCGACGTACAGCGCCGCGCCGGGCACCCGCACCATCGCCAGCGTCACCACCGGCACCTTGTTTTCGATGCCGAAGTCGCCCAGGTCGATGGCCGCCTCGTAGCGGTGCAGGCCGTAGTAGGTGTCCAGCGGTACGGCGAACATCTGCACGCCGCGGCCGGCGCCGTACAGCTCCTTCAGCGAGGGCGCGATGTGGTCGGTCTTGTTGACCAGCTTGGAGCTGACGTCCAGGCCCAGCGGCTTGCCGCTGCGGGTGGCCGCCGCGACGTTGGCGACGCCGTTCTCATCGTCGGTGTAGACCATGCCGATCCGGCGCACATTCGGGAACACGTCCTGGACCAGCTTGAGCGAGTCGGCCATGTCGGTGTACAGCGTCGAGCCGGTCGCGCCTTCGCCGCCGTCGACCAGCGACACGCAGCCGGCATCCTCGGGATTGGCGATGGCCGTGAAGACCAGCGGGATATGGGCGTCGGCCAGCATGCCGCGCGCATACTTGGTGGCCGGCGTGCCGATGGTCAGCACCAGGTCGGGCTTGGCCTCGACGATGCGGCTGGCCTCCTGGCGGATGCGCAGGAGCACGCCCAGCCGGCTCCAGAAGCCGCCTTTTTCGATATCGAAATCAATTGCCACCTTGTTGATGCTCAGGTTCTTGCCGGCCACCAGGCCGCTAGCCTGCAGAGATTTGAGGAAGCCGTTGTAGGCTTCCTGGTAGGGTTCGATGTCCGTCACCTGCAGCACCTCCACCTTGAAGACGCGGGTGTCGTCCATGGTTTCGGGTGGCAGGGGTTCGAAGGCGAGGGTGGGGCCGGCGCACAGCGCCAGGGTGAGCAGGGAAACGGCGAGGGATTTTTGCATGGTCGGTCTAATTGCTGTTGGTGCAACAATTAGACCAGAGATGCCCGCAAGGCATGCCTGCTATCGCATGCCTTGACGAGCCAATCTGCGCGTTCTGTGGGCCAGCCGCTACAGCGTGCCGCTGCTGCTGCCGGAAGTGCTCCTGCTGGCGCTGCCCGGCTGGTCGCTCTGCAGGCTGCCGCTGCTGGTGCCCATCACACTGCCGGTCGCGGTGCGGGCGCCCGGCACGTTCTGCTGGGTGCCGTAGAAGTTGTGGATCTGCGTGCTGAACTCGGTGCTGGCCATGTCCGGCCAGTTATCCTTGTTGAAGCCGGGGGCATTTTTCAGATGCTCCTTGGATACATCGAGCAGGAAACGCTTGTTGGCGGTGTCCAGCTGCAGCGCCTGCCAGGGGACGGCGAACAGCTTGTCGCCCATGCCCAGCCAGCCGCCGAACGACAGCACGGCATAGGCCACTTGGCCCTGGCGCATGTCCAGCATGATTTCCTTGATGTCGCCCAGGTCTTCATCCTGGCGGTTGTAGACGTCTTCGCCGATCAGCGTATCCGCGCCCATCAGGCGGGGGCCGGGGCCTTCCGAGGTGTCACTGTAAATGCCATAGGTATCACGGTCTAGGTAGCTCATGGTGGTCTCCAGATAGTTGGTGCGGTCCCGCGTTAAACAACGAGGTGACAACACTCATCATCCTTGGAGCGGGACCGTACAGGTATAGGTGCGCGCGCAGTGTGGATGTAGGACGGGGATGAGTTCCCAGGGAACCAAGTCAGGCGGCCACGGGCGCTTCGGAGACCACCTGGTTGCGGCCGTTGCGCTTGGCCCGGTACAGCGCGCTGTCGCAGCGCTCGATCCAGCCGTCATGGCTGACGTCCGTGGGGTCGAACAGCGCGATGCCGGCGCTGACGGTGAAATGGAAGGCGCCGTGCTCGCTCGCCACCGGCACCGCCGCCACCTGCGTGCGCAGCCGCTCGGCGAACGCATAAGCTCCTTCGGCATCGGCCTGCGGGAGCAGGATGACGAACTCCTCGCCGCCGTAGCGGCAGGCGCAGTCGATCTCGCGCGACAACGCGCGGATTTCGGACGCCAGGATGCGGATCGCCTCGTCGCCGACCGGGTGGCCGTGGCGGTCGTTGATCTGCTTGAAATGGTCGATGTCGATCATCACCAGCGCCGCCTGCAGGCCCAGCCGTTGTGCGCGCTGCCATTCGGCGGCGATGCGCTCGTCGGCCACGCGGCGGTTGTGCAGGCCGGTCAGGCTGTCGGTGCCGGCCAGCATGTACAGCCGCTGGTTGGCGTGGCGCAGGTCGGTGACCAGCTGGTTGGTCAGCGTCTGCCAGTGGATGAACATGTGGTAGCCGAACGCCGCGATGAACACGACAATCAGCGCGAACACCCAGTAGAACGCCCAGGTCGTATCCCGGGCGACTTCGAGCGCCCGCGCCAGCGCCGCCGGAATGCCGGCCGCCTGCGCGTGCAACAGATTGTCGGCCAGCTGCAGCGTGACGAAACCATAGACCAGCACGCCGATGGTCACGCAACCGAGCAGGCGCAGCACCGAGCCGCGCGGATCGGCCGCGGCGTCGGCCAGCAATTGCGGCCTGGCTTGCTGCCAGCGCTCCAGGTGCGGCCACAGCAGGGCCATCGCCGGCGCGCACAGGAACACGCTTTGCAGGAAGGCGCCCAGCCACCAGCCCTGCCAGATCGGCAGCAGGGCGGTCGAATCGATGCGGTTGGTGTAGCACCAGACCAGCGCGCCGCTGGAACTGAAAATGGAACCCACGAACGATAACTGCACATAAAACAGCATCGCGCTCACGCTGCTCAAATTCCGGCTGATGGCGATGGCCCGGTAGCCCAGCCCCATGACCGCGAAGCCGAGCGGGTTGGCGCCGCTGAACAGCAGCGCCCAGGACAGCGGCATGCCGCCGTAGAGCGCGAGCGTCAGGGTGGCCAGATAGGCGGGAATGGCGCCCCACCACCAGCCGCAGGTCAGCGTCCACATCAGGCAGATCACCAGCGGCGGATAGACGGTGATGTACAGCTCCAGCCCGCCCAGGTGGACCGGCAGGCCGGACCATTTGAAGATCACCGAGATCAGACCCAGCCCGATGCTGGCGGCCAGCGACAACAGCCACAAGGCCGAAATCGACAGCAGTTCGCGCCGGCTGCCGTCACGCAGCAGCCGGCGTATGGACACGGCGCGTGCCATCTGTGGGAGTTCCGCGGAGGGCAGGCTATTTCTCATCGAGTAATCCTAGTTGCATACAAGGATTGTACGCGAGCCCATGTTGTTTTGGCATGCCTCCTTGCGGCGAGTGGCTGGTGTCGCCAATTTCCGGTTTGTCAGCGGCGCGGCGCCAGTCCGGCCAGCGCGGCCGGGAGGGGCGCGCCGCGCATCAAGTCCGCCAGCAGGCTGGCGCTGCCGCAGGCGAAGGTGAATCCGAGCGGCCCGTGGCCCACGTTCAGCCACAGGTTGCGGTGGCGGCTGGCGCCGATGATGGGCGCGCCGCCGGGCGTGGCCGGACGCAAGCCGGCCCAGGCCTCGGCCTGTCCGTAGTCGGCCGCGTCGGGCATGGCTTCCCGGGCCAGCCGCACCAGGCTTTGTATGCGGCGCTGATCGATGCGCCGGTCCGCACCCACCATATCCACCATCGCCGCCACGCGCAGCTGCGGGCCGATGCGGGCGTACAGCACCTTGCGTTCAAAGTCCGTCACGCTGATTTGCGGCGCGTTGTCGGCGGCGCGGATCGGTGCGGACAGGCTGTATCCCTTGAGCGGATACAACGGCAGGTAGATGCCGGCCTCGGCTGCCAGATCGCGGCTGGCGATGCCGGCCGCCAGCACATAATGGTCGGCGCGCAACGGACCGTCGGTGGTATCCAGCCGCTCCACGTCGCCGCACTTGATGTGGATGCGTGTCACGTCCCGATGCAGCACGCCGTTGAAGTTGGGGTGCGTCCGCAAGCGTTGCAGCAGCGCCAGGCAGAAGGCGTGACAGTCCGCCACCGCCTCGCCCGGATTGAAAACGCCGCCCGCCAGATCGCCCTGCAGGGCCGCCAGCGCGGGTTCGCGCGAGGCGATCGCGGCTGGCGTCCACACCTCGGCATCGGCTTGGGCGAGACCGGCTGCGTGCTCGAACAGGCGTGCGCTGCGGTACACGACCAGCTTGCCCGCGTCGCGCCAGTCGAACTCCGACAGGGGTACGTGCAGCGACAAGTCGCCCATCGCGTTGCGGCTCAACTCGCCCAGTTGCAGCAGCGTCGCGGTGGTGCGGCGGTTGGCGGCCGCGTTGCAGTTGGCGAGAAAACGCACGAGCCAGCGCCATTGCCGCAGATCCGCCTCGGGCCGTAAGCGCAGCGGGCCATCGGGCTGGAACAGCCAGTGCAAGGCCTTCAAGGGCACGCCAGCGTCCGCCAGCGGCGACACGTAGCGGTAGCTGAGCTGGCCGCCGTTGCGGTAGCTGGCCATGCTGCCGACTTCAGCCTCGCGCTCGACCAGCGTCACGCGATAGCCGGCCTCGACCAACCACCAGGCCGAGGTCAGGCCCACCACGCCGCCGCCGATGACGATGACTTCGCTCATCGCTTCACCTGCCGAGTATGGCGTGGCGATACAGCGCGGTCAGGATGCGCTCTTCGCTGCGCGTCATCGCCGAGTAGCGGCCGGGATTCTTGTCCGGATCGGTGCCGGTGCCGCCGATCAGCGACACCATGCCGTTGCCGCGCTGCAGATCCACCACGAAGGTCGAGATCAAGCCATAGGCGTCGCCCAGGTGGCCGGCGGCGATGAAGCCTTCGCCTTCGACCAGCCGGCCGCGCCCGAAGCGCTGGTTGCCCAGTCCCCAGCTTTGATACAAGCCACGATAGGTGTCGCCGTTGCTGCCGTTGTGTTTCCACTGCTGGCTGAACATCAGCGCCACCGATTCGGGCTGGAGGATCTGGCGGTCCTGATAACGGCCGTGCTGGATCAGCATCAGCATCACCTTGCCCAGGTCGGCGGCCGAGATGCGCAAGCCACCGGTCGGGC
The DNA here is from genome assembly GCF_040362985.1 of Duganella caerulea. Lineage (NCBI taxonomy): Bacteria > Pseudomonadati > Pseudomonadota > Betaproteobacteria > Burkholderiales > Oxalobacteraceae > Duganella > Duganella caerulea. The sequence continues at coordinate 301,350 of NZ_BPWJ01000001.1, forward strand.
TGAACAGCGTGCCGTTGCTGCCGATGACGTAGGTGGCGACGTTGGCGGGCGCGGCCGGCGGGCGGACGCTGTAGTCGTCCACCTGCGCGATCCACGGGCCGTCGGGGTTCCAGACCTCGGTGTCGACGGTGCGCTTGCGGTACAAGGTCGCCACGTTGTCGATCTCTTCGGCCGTGAATTCGGATGGATTGTAGCCGCCGCGCAGCCCCATCGGATCGAGCAGCAGGCGCTTCATCAGGCGGTCGAAGCGCTCGCCGCTGACCTTCTCCATGATGGTGCCGATCACGCCCCAGTTCAGGTTGGTGTACATGAAGTAGTCGCCCGGACCGGCCTCGCTGGCCCACATGCCGGGCGCGCCGCTGGTCAGCTGGTCGCGGATGGCGACGTCCGCGCCCCAGAAGTAGCCTGCCTCGTCGCGCAGGGACGAGGTGTGCGTCAGCAGCATGCGCAGGGTGATGGGCCGGTCGGGAAAGTGCGGGTTGCGCAGCGCATAGCCGAGGTACTGGCCGACATCCGTGTCCAGCGCCAGCAGATACTGCTCGATCAGCCGCATCACGCCGAACGTGGTCATCATCTTGGAAATGGAGGCGATGCGGTACATGGTGTCCGCATTGGCCGGCGCGGCCGCGGCGCCGATGCGGCGCTGGCCGGTCTGGAATTGATACTGCACCTTGCCGCCGCGAATCGCCAGCACCGACAGGCTGGCCAGCGGCATCGCCTGGTCGGCCGCTACTGCAGCCAGTTCCTGGTCCAAGGTCGCGGCCATGCCGCTGGCGCCCGCCATCAACAGCATGCCCATCAATGCCTGCATTTCTCGTTTCATGTGGGGCCTGTAGTGTACTCGATGGTAACGAGAATACTGTGAGCGGGTGGTGGTCGCCAATGAAAACCGGGTGTAACCATATAACTTTTCGGAATGCCTTCCTGGCAAGCTTTCATGGGCGCAGGCGCTTGTTCAAGACTACACTTTCTGCATGCTCAACACTGAACGCCCCAGTCAGGAACATGCCGGCCTGGACGAATACCCGGTCCCCAAGCTGGTCGGCACGCTGATCGCCGACCAGTTCCAGGCCGTCGCCGCCGTGCAGGCCGCCGCCGGCGCGATCGCCGCAGCGGTCGAGGCCGCTGTGCCGCGCATCGCCGCCGGCGGACGGCTGATCTACGTCGGCGCCGGCACCTCGGGGCGCCTGGGCGTGCTCGACGGCGTGGAGCTGCATCCAACCTTCTCGTGGCCGCACGAGCGCGCGTTGTCGCTGCTGGCCGGCGGCAAGCGCGCCATGTTCGCGGCGGTGGAGGGCGCGGAGGACGACGCCAAGCAAGGCTTCCTCGACTTGGCCGCCTTGCTGCCGCAACGCGACGACGTGGTGCTGTTGCTGGCCGCGTCCGGCAGCACACCGTACGTGCTGGGCGCGCTGGACGCGGCCCTGACCTCCGGCGTGCTGACCATCGGCATCGCCAACAATGCCGAGGCGCCGGTGGCCACGCGGGCCGAGCTGGGCATCACGCTCGACACCGGCCCCGAGGTGATCTCCGGCAGCACGCGCCTGAAGGCCGGCACTTCGCAAAAGATCGTGCTCAACACCATCTCCAGCGCCATCATGGTCCGGCTGAACAAAGTCTACGGCAACCTGATGGTCGACATGAAGGCCACCAACGCCAAGCTGCTGCGCCGCGCGGTGGCGCTGACCATGCACGCCACCGGCGCCGACGAGGCCAGCGCCCGCTTCGTGCTGGAGCAGTGCGACCACCACGTCAAGGTCGCCATCGTGGTGCTGCTGCGGCAGATCCCGGTGGCGCGGGCGCGCGAGCTGCTGGCCCAGGCTCATGGCAGCGTTCGCTCGGCACTCCTGCTACAGTAGCGCATCGTCATAGCGAAAGAGGAAGATGCGGCTGCGTCACATTGAAGTTTTTCACGCCATCATGCAGGTCGGTACCATCAGCGGCGCGGCGCAAGTGCTGCACATTTCGCAGCCGGCCGTGACCAAGGTCCTGCAACACTGCGAGCTGCAACTGGGCATGCCCTTGTTCGAACGCGTGCGCGGCAAGCTGTACCCCAAGCCGGAGGCGCACCGCCTGTTCGCCGAGACCGAAAAACTGAACCGCGACCTGCAAGGCATCCGCCGCCTGGCAGCCAGCCTCAAGGGCCGCGCGGTGGAGACCATCCGCCTGGTGGCGACGCCGACCCTGGCCGCCAGCGTGCTGCCCCAGGCGATGAGCAACTGGCGCCGCGCCTTCGCCGACACCCGCTGCGAACTGGCGACCCACCACACCAGCGAGATCGTCAACACCCTGCGGCTGGGCGAGGCCGACCTCGGCCTGTCGCTGCAGGACCCGCGCCACCCCGGCATCGTCGCCGAGCCGATCGCGCAGGGCGTGATGACGGTGATCGCGCCGCCCGGCCGCTGGTCCGCCGCGCAGCAGGCGCAGCCGTTCTCCGCGCCCGAGCTGGAAGGCGAGCTGATAGGCTACGCCGACAACGATCCGCTCGGCGACCTGGTGCTGGCGGCCTGCGAGGCGCAAGGCATGCAGCCGCACTTCCACACCGTGGTGCAAACCTACCAGATCGCCCGCTCGCTGGTGGAGACCGGCGGCGGCATGGCGGTGGTCGATCCGTTCACCGCCGCGTCCGGGCGCGGACAGCTTCAAAGCCGGCCGTGGACGCCGGAAATCCCGATCCACTTGTACCTGCTGACACCGGCCCACGCGCCCCTCTCGCACGGCGCCAACCAGCTGGCCCGCAGCATCGCCGAGGCCGCCCGAGTGCTGTTAACTCCGGGAAATGTGGTTTAAAAGATACAAATGTCTTTCCTGAAAGTTGCTCCCACTGGCATGCTGCGGGGGAGAGCGCCGCTACATGAGTAAAAGTTATACGGACAAAAGCTATTTTCATTGGCTGGTCAATGTTGCAAGGCGCTAATCTGGAAAAATAAGCATTCAGATTCACCACAGGGAGAGACCGTGAAGGTTAAAAAACTGGCGCATGCGATTGCGCTGATGGGTGTATTCGTCCCGGCCGCAGGTCCGGTGTTTGCGCAGGAAGTCATGACGCGCGTTGAAATCACCGGCAGCAGCATCAAGCGCCTGGCGAAAGAGGGCGCCTTGCCGGTGCAGGTGATCAATTACGACACCATCGAAAAATCCGGCATCACCAGCACCGAGCAGCTGATCCGCAACTTGTCGGCCAACGGCACCGGGGCCGACAACATGACCTCGGGGAACAACGTGTTCGGCGCGGATGCCGACCGCGTCAGCGGCGGCGCCTCATACGCGTCGCTGCGCGGGCTCGGGCCCAACAGCACGCTGGTGCTGCTCAATGGCCGCCGCATCGCCACCTTCGGCGCCAGCGCCAAGGCGGTCGACCTGAACGCCATCCCGCTGGGCGCGATCCAGCGCGTGGAGATATTGAAAGACGGCGCCTCGGCGATCTACGGCACCGACGCCATCGGCGGCGTCATCAACTTCATCCTGCGCACCGACTACCACGGCGCCGAAGTTTCGCTCAACGACAACTTCACCCAGCATGGCGGCGGCGCCACGCGCAGGCTGTCGCTGCTGGGCGGCATCGGCTCGCTGCAGAAGGAGGGCTTCAACGTCATGGGCAGCGTCACCTATGACAACAATGAAAAGCTCAGCTCGCGCGACCGCTCGTTCGCCAACGGCTTCCAGCCCGAGCGCGGCCTGTCGCCGGACACCACCGGCACGCCGTTCGCCAACCAGCTGAGCGGTGCCGGCACCGCGCTCGGCACCGGCTTCAAGCGGCCGGGCGACAACACCACCTATCTGCAGGCCAATCCGCTGAGCTTCCAGGGCAAGTGCGACTCCATACCGGGCATGTCGCAGTACCAGACCGCGCTGTGGAAGGACGTCACCGCCGCCACGCGCAGCACCTATTCCTGCGCCTACGACTATGGCGCCGACTACATCATCAGCGTTCCGGTCGAGCGTCTGAACGCGGTCGCGCGCGGCACGCTGCAGATCAGTCCCGACCACAAGCTGTTCGTCGAGGCGCTGTACGGCCACAACAAGGCCCTGGCGGAGTTCACGCCGGTGCAGATCCAGACCTCGCTGGCCAACGGCAATGCCTATCCGGTCGGCGGCGCCTACTACCAGGACTTGTCGGCCTACATTCCGACCTTCGACAAGACCAAGCCCATCATCTACAAATGGCGCGCCAATGCGTGGGGCGACCGCAAGCAGGAAAACGTCACCGACAACCTGCGGCTGCTGGTCGGCGCGGAAGGCGTCCTGTTCGGCAAGTGGGACTACCGCGCGGGCTTCTCGCATGGCGAGAGCACCACCAAGACCGCGCTGCTGGACGGCTACGGCTACACCAGCCAGATCTACGCGGCGCTGGGTAGCGGCAAGATCAATCCGTGGCTGACCGCCGGCCAGACGCAGACGCCGGAAGCGATGCAACTGGTCGAGTCGACCAAGTTCCGTGGCGCTTTCCAGCACGGCAAAACCACGCTGACGCAGCTGGACGGCAACCTGTCCGGCGAGGTCTGGCAATTGCCGGCTGGCGCGGTGTCGATGGCGGTCGGCTTCGACCTGCGCCGCGAGGGCTACGACTTCGGGCAGGATGTTGACGCCACGCAGATCCTGCTATCGCCGGGCAATGCCGCGCTGAGCGATGCGAGCCGCAATATCAAGGCGGTCTACACCGAGCTGATCGTGCCGATCACCAAGGAACTGGAAACGCAGCTTGCCGTGCGCCGCGACCACTACAGCTTGTTCGGCTCGACCACCAATCCGAAGGTCTCGTTCCGCTACCAGCCCAGCAGCATGCTGGTGTTCCGTGGCTCGGCCAACAAGGGCTTCCTGGCGCCGAGCTTCACGCAGCTGTACTCCGGCCGCTTGTTGCAGGAACTGCCGAACGGCACCATCGACCCGATCTTCTGCCCGACCCATCCCGGCGATCCGGCCTTCTGCGCCATTGCGCGCCTGCCGTACTTCAGCGGCGGCGATCCCGCGCTGAAGCCGGAGACGTCGAAGCAGGGCAGCCTGGGCATGGTGATCGAGCCGGTGCGTGGCTACTCGGCCTCGCTCGACTACTGGGCCGTCAATTCGCAGAACCGCATCCTGAACCGCACGCCTCAAGTGGTGCTGGCCAACGCGGCGCTGCTGTCCCAAAACATCGTCCGCAACCCGGACAACACCATCGCCTATGTGAACGCGGGCTGGATCAACGCGGCCGGCATCAAGACGCGTGGCGCCGACCTGAGCTTGCGCGGCGAAGGCAAGGTCAACGCCTACAAGTGGATCTTCAACCTGGACGGTACCTACACGCAGAGCTTCAAGTTCGCCGAGATCGAAGGCCAGCCGTACAAGGAATACGTCGGCAACTTCTACACGCGCGACCTGTACCTGCGCTGGAAGCACAACGCCAGCATCACGCTGGCGCGCGGGGACTGGAGCGCCATGCTGGTCCAGAACTACAGCTCCGGCTACAAGGACCAGTTGCCGGACGGCGGCAAGGCACCACCGCCACCGGGCTTCAATCCGGACGTGAAGGCCTACACCAAGTACGACCTGTCGGCCTCGTACACCGGCTTCAAGAACGTGACGATCACGCTCGGCATCCAGAACCTGCTGGACACCAATCCGCCATTCACCGCCCATAACGTGGACGAGGTGGTGGGCGCCGGCTGGGATCCACGGGTGGCCGATCCGCGCGGGCGCTCGCTCAACGTCCTGCTCAAGTACCAGTTCCTGTAATGTCCACGGCGAACGGCCGGCGGCGGTTCGGCCAGCTGCTGGCCGCCGCCGCGCTGGGGGCGGGCGCCTTGCCGGCGTCCGCCGCTCCCGCAAGGAAAAGAGCGATGCGATTGATCAAACCACAGCGCCTGCAGCCGGGCGACCTGGTCGGCCTGATCGCGCCTGCCGGCCATACCAACGACGAGGCGCTGGCCCAGGCCGTCGCCAATATCGAGTCGCTTGGATTGCGGGTGCGCCTGGGCGACAACATCAACTACATCTACGGCAATTACGCCGGCACGGTCGAGCAGCGGCTGGCCGACTTGCACGCGATGTTCCGCGATCCCGACATCAAGGCCGTGTGGGCGGTGCGCGGCGGTTCCGGCTGCATCTCGCTGCTGGAGCATATCGACTACCGGCTGATCCGCGCGCATCCGAAGGTGCTGATCGGTTACTCGGACATCACCTGCCTGCACCTGGCCCTGCTCAAAAAATGCGGACTGGTCACGTTTCACGGCCCGGTGGGTTCGTCCACATTTTCGGACTACTCGGTGGCGCAGATGCGCAGCGTGCTGATGTCGCCGCAGGACAGCTACACCATCGCCATGTCGGCGGACAATCCGCCGCCGCGCACCGTGCACGGCGGCGTCGCCACCGGCCGGCTCATCGGCGGCAACCTGTCGCTGGTGAGCGCACTGGCGGGCACGCCGTACGCGGCCGACTTCAAGGACGCCATTCTCTACCTGGAGGAAGTCAACGAGGAACCCTACCGCATCGACCGCATGATGACGCAACTGCAGCTCAGCCAGGGCTACCGCAACGCCGCCGCCGTCGTGCTGGGCATCTTTGAAAATTGCGAAGGCGCCGACGGCGAGAGCGCGCTGTCGCTGGACGACACGGTCGACCAGCACCTGCTGCCGCTGACACGGCCCGCCGTGGCCGGCTATTCCTTCGGCCACATCCGCCACCAGTTCACGCTGCCCGTCGGCCTGCGCGCCCGCCTGGACACCGAACAGCAAACCTTGACTTTACTGGAGCCGGCGGTCAGCTAGCCGCCGCATTTGCTACACTGCGTCCTTTTCAAAGCTTCAAGGAACACGATGTCGAGCCCAACCGAGTTGCGCGCCTACGCGCTGCATTGCCTGCTAGAGAACGATCCCGGCATGAAAGTGACGGCGGTGGCCGCCATGGCGGCGGCATCGCGCGCGGGCGATTGCGGGCTGGACCCGGCCAGCGTCATCGTGCCGGCCGGCGCCATTCCGGGCCGCCCGGACAAGCCGGACCTGGTGCCGCCGCTGTCGGTGGGGCGGCGCTCGATGGCCACGGTGGAGGGCCGGGCCATGCTGATCCACGCGCTGGCGCATATCGAATTCAACGCGGTCAACCTGGCGCTGGACGCGCTGTGGCGCTTCCCCGATCTGCCGCTGGAGTACTACATCGACTGGCTGCGCGTGGCCGCCGAGGAGGCCACGCATTTCGCGATGCTGGCGGCCCACCTGGAAACGCTGGGCTACCGCTACGGCGACTTCCCGGCCCACGACAGCCTGTGGGAAATGGTCGGCAAGACCACCGAGGACGTGCTGGCCCGCATGGCGCTGGTGCCGCGCACGCTCGAAGCGCGCGGGCTGGACGCGATCCCGCCGTTGCGCGCCAAGCTGGCCCAGGCGGGCGATCGCGACGCGGCGGCCATCCTCGATATCATCCTGCGCGACGAGATCGGCCATGTGGAGATCGGCAATCGCTGGTACAACTACCTGTGCCAGCAACGCGGCCTCGAGCCGCGCGCCACGTATGCCGAGCTGGCCGTGCGCTACAAGGCGCCCACGCCGCGCGGTCCGTTCAACATCGACGCCCGCCTCAAGGCCGGCTTTACCGAGGAAGAGGTGCGGGCTTTGTAGCCGCTGTGTGAACGAACGTACAGTTCGTTCGCGGGGGACGGCCTACCATCGAGGTCGCCGATACGCCCCCCGGAGACGCAAGCCCATGAACGACTTCAGCGACATCAACCATGCGCGGCGCGATCTGTTGATCGCGGGCGCCCTGTCCGCCACAGCCGCCGCTGTGCCCTCGATGGCCGACGCTCAGCCGGCGCAGGCCGCCAGTCCAGCCAACCCCGCGCCGGTCCACGCCGGCGTATCGCTGAAGGTGAACGGCAAGGCCGAGCATCTCGACCTCGACACCCGCACCACGCTGCTGGACGCCCTGCGCGAACATCTGCACCTGACCGGCACCAAGAAAGGCTGCGACCACGGCCAATGCGGCGCCTGCACCGTCATCGTCGACGGCCGACGGCTGAACTCCTGCCTGACGCTGGCGGTGATGCACGACGGCGCCCAGGTCACCACGATCGAAGGCCTGGGCAGCGAGGACAAGCTGCACCCGATGCAGGCGGCCTTCATCAAGCACGACGGCTACCAGTGCGGCTACTGCACGCCGGGACAGATCTGTTCGGCGGTGGCGGTGCTCGATGAAATCAAACAAGGCATCCCCAGCCACGCCAGCGCCGACCTGAACGCCAAGCCGCTGCTGAACGCCGACGAACTGCGCGAACGTATGAGCGGCAACCTGTGCCGCTGCGGCGCCTATTCCAACATCATCGACGCCATCACCGAGGTCGCGGGGAGGACGGCATGAAGGTGTTCAGCTATCAACGCGCGCAGTCGCCGGCGGCGGCCGCCGCCGCTGCGGCCAGCACGCCGGGCGCCAAGTTCATCGCCGGCGGCACCAACCTGTTGGACCTGATGAAGCTGGAGATCGAAACCCCGGCCCACCTGATCGACGTGAACGGCCTCGGTCTGGACAAGATCGAGGCCACCGGCCAAGGCGGCCTGCGCATCGGCGCGCTGGTGCGCAACACCGACCTGGCCGCCGACCCGCGCGTGCGGCGCGATTACGCGGTGCTGTCGCGCGCCTTGCTGGCCGGGGCATCGGCCCAGTTGCGCAACCGGGCCACGACCGCAGGCAACCTGCTGCAGCGCACCCGCTGCCCGTACTTCTACGACACCAACCAGCCGTGCAACAAGCGCACGCCGGGCAGCGGCTGTTCGGCCATCGCTGGCCACAGCCGCAACCACGCGGTGCTGGGCGCCAGCACGGCCTGCATCGCCACCTATCCCAGCGATATGGCGGTGGCCATGCAGCTGCTTGACGCCAGCGTCGAGACGGTGCGTCCGGACGGTTCCGCGCGCAGCATTCCGATCGCCGATTTCCACCGGCCACCCGGCAACACGCCGCATATCGAACACGCGTTGATGCCCGGCGAACTGATCACCGCCGTGACGCTGCCCGCGCCCTTGGGCGGCACGCACATCTACCGCAAGGTGCGCGACCGCGCCTCGTACGCGTTCGCGCTGGTGTCCGTGGCGGCGGTGGTCCAGCCGGACGGCACGGGCAGGGTGGCGCTGGGCGGCGTGGCGTACAAGCCGTGGCGCATGCCGGCGGCCGACGCCAGCATGCCGCGTGGCGCCAAGGCGGTGGCCGAGCAACTGCTGGCCGGCGCCCAGACCACGCCCGACAATGCGTTCAAGCTCACGCTGGTGCAGCGCACGCTGCATACGGTGCTGACGCAAGCGAAGAAAGCCTGATGCGATGAAATTCACCAAGCCCGCCACCACCAATCCCATCGATCAACTGAAAGTCGTCGGCAAGCCAACCGACCGCATCGACGGCCCGCTCAAGACCACCGGCAGCGCGCCCTATGCCTACGAGCAGAACGCGGCCGCGCCCAACGCCGCGTATGGCTACGTGGTCGGTTCCGCCATCGCCAAGGGACGCATCGCCGCGATGTCGCTGGACGCGGCCCAACGCGCGCCGGGCGTGATCGCCATCGTCACGGCCGAGAGCGCGGGCAAGCTGGGCAAGGGGAAAATGAACACCGCCAAGCTGCTGGGCGGACCGGACATCCAGCACTACCACCAGGCCGTGGCGCTGGTGGTGGCGGAGACGTTCGAGCAGGCGCGCGCCGCCGCGCAACTGGTGCAGGTGAGCTATACGGCGGAGAAGGGCGCCTACGACCTGGCCGCCGCCAAGGACCAGGCTGTCCCCCCATCGGGCAAGGACAACGCCGATACCCGCGTAGGCGACTTTGATCGCGCCTATGCGGCCGCTCCGGTGCGGCTGGACGCCAACTACACCACGCCCGACCAGGCCCACGCGATGATGGAGCCGCACGCGTCGATAGCCGCCTGGGACGAGGCCAGCGGCCAGCTCACCGTCTGGACGGCCAACCAGATGATCGACTGGGGCAAGGGCGACCTGGCCAAGACGCTGGGCATCCCGAAGGACAAGGTGCGCCTGATCTCGCCCTACACCGGCGGCGGTTTCGGCGGCAAGCTGTTCCTGCGCGCGGAGGCGCTGCTGGCGGCGCTGGGCGCCAGGGCGGCGCGGCGTCCGGTCAAGGTGGCGCTGCAACGGCCGCTGATGTTCAACAACACCACGCACCGCCCGGCCACGATACAGCGCATCCGCATCGGCGCGGGCCGCGAGGGGCGGATCACCGCCATCGGCCATGAGAGCTGGTCCGGCGACCTGCCGGACGGCAAACCGGAAACGGCGGTGCAGCAAACCAAACTGTTGTACGCCGGTGCCCACCGCATGACCCGGATGCGGCTTGCCGTGCTCGATCTGCCCGAGGGCAACGCGATGCGCGCGCCGGGCGAGGCGCCAGGCCTGATGGCGCTGGAGATCGCGATGGACGAGATGGCCGAGAAGCTCAAGATGGACCCGGTCACTTTCCGCATCATCAACGACACCACCTCCGATCCCGCCAAGAAGGAGCGTAAGTTTTCGCAGCGGCGGCTGGTCGAATGCCTGCGCACCGGCGCCGACCAGTTCGGCTGGAACAAGCGCAGCGCGCGGCCCGGCCAGATGCGCGACGGCCCATGGCTGATCGGCATGGGCGTGGCCGCCGCCTTCCGCAACAACCTGGTGACCAAGTCGGCGGCCCGCGTGCGGCTGGACCGCACCGGCACGGTCACGGTGGAAACCGACATGACCGATATCGGCACCGGCAGCTACACCATCATCGCCCAGACCGCCGCTGAAATGATGGGCGTGCCGCTGGCGCAGGTGGTGGTCAAGCTGGGCGATTCGGATTTCCCGGTCTCGTCCGGGTCGGGCGGGCAGTGGGGCGGCAACAGCTCGACGGCGGGCGTGTACGCGGCCTGCGTGGCGCTGCGCACGGCGGTGGCGGAGAAGCTGGGCTTGTCCGCCGACGAGGCCGTCTTTGCCGATGGCGCCGTCAGCGCGGGCGGGCGTTCGGTGCCGCTGGCCCAAGCCGCCGCCGACGGCGAGCTGGTGGCCGAGGATTTCATGGAGTACGGCGACCTGGACAAGAAGTTCCAGCAATCGACCTTCGGCGCCCATTTCGTCGAGGTCGGGGTCGACGCCGCCACCGGCGAGACGCGCATCCGGCGCATGCTGGCGGTGTGCGCGGCCGGCCGCATCCTCAATCCGAAATCTGCGCGCAGCCAGGTGATCGGCGCCATGACCATGGGCGCGGGCGCGGCGCTGATGGAGCAACTGGTGGTGGACAAGCGCGGCGGCTTCTTCGTCAACCACGACCTGGCCGGCTACGAGGTCCCGTCGCATGCCGACATTCCGCACCAGCAGGTGATCTTCCTCGACGAGACCGATCCGGTGTCGTCGCCGATGAAGGCCAAGGGCGTTGGCGAACTGGGCATCTGCGGCGTGGCCGCCGCCATCGCCAACGCGGTCTACAACGCCACCGGCGTGCGCGTGCGCGACTATCCGCTCACGCTCGACAAGCTGATCGCGAAAATGCCGGAGAGTGCCTGACGCCACACTTTCAATAAATCCGTCAGGAAAGATATCAACTGCAAGTCGATTGGAGGTAGTATCAGCATCGGAACTATTGATGCGCAGGAAATAATAGAGTTGATCACCATCGATCGGGAGGCAGAAATGTTATCCAATTTGAAAGTTGGTATTCGCTTGGGGCTGGCGTTCTTTCTTCTGACCTTGCTTTCCATCGCACTGGGCTGGATCGCCGTCCACGAAACCTCGGCCATGAACGAGCAGTGGCAGACCATCAAGCAGGACGCGCTGGCCAAGCGCAGCGCGATCAACAACGGCTCCAACGCCTTGGGCGCCGGCATCCACCACTTCAAGAACTACATCCTGCGCGGCGGCGACTACGACAAGAAATTCGAAGCCGACATGGTCGATGTCGACCACACGCTGCACGACTACAAGGCCACCGGCTTCGTCACGCCGGACGAGGAAAAACTCCTGACCCAGCTGAGCGAAGGCGCGGCCGCCTACCGCAAGGACATGGCGACCCTGGTCGCCCTGCGCGCCAAGACCGACAATCCGAACGAGCTCGACAAGGCTGTGGCCGGCGCCGACAAGCCGATCAACGCCGCCCTCGCCAGCCTGCGCGAGAAGACCGAGGCCACCCTCAGGCATTCCGACCAGGTGATGAGCGAGGTCAGCGCCGCCGCCCAGGTCAAGGTGATCGAGACGCTGGCGGTGATCGTGGTGCTGACCATCGCGGCCGGCATCTACATCACTTTGAGCATCACGCGGCCGATCGGCCAGGCGGTGGCGGCGGCCGAGACGCTGGCGCGCGGCGACCTGAACCTGACCATCGACGTGAAGTCCACCGACGAAACCGGCCAGCTGCTGGCGGCGATGAAGCACATGATCCTGAAGCTGCGCGAGATGATCGACAGCCAGCGTGGCATGGTCGAGTCCGCAAATCGCGGCAATTTCTCCATGCGGATCAGCACCACGGAACTGCAAGGCTTCCAGAAGGACATGGCGGACGGCCTGAACATGCTGATGCAAACCACCGGCGCCAGCATCGACGATGTGGTGCGCGTGATGGGGGCGATGTCCGAGGGCGACCTGTCGAAGAGCATCGACAAGCCGTACGAGGGCGCGTTCGGCGAGCTGAAGGACTATGTCAATCACATGGCCGCCAAGCTCAAACAGGTGATCGAAGGCCAGCGCCGCGTGGTCGAAGCCGCCAATCAGGGCGACTTCAGCAACCGCATCGACGTGGCCGGGCTGCAGGGCTACCAGAGGGAAATGGGCGAGGGCTTGAACAACCTCGTCACCACCACCGGCGCCAGCATCGATGACGTGGTGCGGGTGATGGGCGCGATGTCCGAGGGCGACCTGCGCGTGAGCATCGAGAAGAGCTACGCCGGGTCGTTTGGCGAGCTCAAGGAGTTCTGCAACAACACCGTCTACAAGCTGGCGCAGGTGGTGACCGAGGTGAATGGCAGCGCCGAAGCCTTGGCCAGCGCCTCGGAGGAAATCAGCGCGACGGCGCAGACCCTGTCGCAGGCCGCCAGCGAACAGGCCGCCGGCACCGAGCAGACCAGCGCGTCGATCGAGCAGATGACGGCGTCGATCTCGGCCAACACCGAGAACGCCAAGATCACCGACGGCATGGCCAGCCAGGCGGCCAAGGAAGCGGTCGAGGGCGGCGACGCCGTGCGCGCCACGGTGGCGGCGATGCAGCAGATCGCCAAGAAGATCCAGATCATCGACGATATCGCCTATCAGACCAATCTGCTGGCGCTGAACGCGGCCATCGAGGCGGCGCGCGCGGGCGACCATGGCAAGGGCTTCGCGGTGGTCGCGGCCGAGGTGCGCAAGCTGGCCGAGCGCAGCCAGCTGGCCGCGCAGGAAATCGAACATGTGGCCACCAGCAGCGTCGACCTGGCGGAGAAGGCCGGGCGCCTGCTCGACCAGATGGTGCCGAATATCCGCAGGACCTCGGATCTGGTGCAGGAGATCACCGCCGCGTCGGAAGAGCAGTCGGCAGGCGTCGGCCAGATCAACAGCGCGGTGGGCCAGTTGAGCCAGACCACGCAGCAGAACGCGTCCAGTTCGGAAGAGCTGGCCGCCACCGCCGAGGAGATGAGCGGCCAGGCCGAGCAACTGCAATCGGCGATGTCCTTCTTCAAGCTCGAGACCAGTGGACGGCCGGCTCCTGCCGCGAAGCGCCAACCGGTCGCGCCGCGCGAGACCCGGCGCCATGGCGGCGCCCAGGCATTTAGCCCGATGAGCCCCGCCTTGCACGAGGTCGACGAAAGCCGCTTCACCAAGTTCTGATTTTTCCCTGTGCCGCATCGACGCCGCTTGCCTGGCGCCATGCGGCACAGCCGTTTCTGGACCGTTCGAGTCCGTATTCCCCTTCTTTCAGCAGTGTCATCCCAGAATACAATTGCAAATCTAAATGATAGTCATTATCATTCGCGTTGGTTTGTTTATTGTTAATTTTGTCTGCTTGACACCAGGGAATGCTGGTGTCCGGCGGATCGGGAGCGGGCATGGGGCAGGAGCGGTTTTACGAAGTGGTGGTCAACGCGGAGGGGCAATATTCGGTATGGCCTGCGCAGTGGGCCGTGCCTGGCGGTTGGCGGGCGGCGGGATTCCGCGATACCCGCGAGCAGTGCCTGAGGCATATCGACAGCGTCTGGCTGGATCAGCGCGAGTACAACCTGCGGGTGGCGCTGTCCGGCAAGGAGCGTCGCCATGGGTGACAAGCTGCCGCAGGACGCGGCCATCGAACTGGTATCGCCGGCGCAGCGCAGCCTGTGGTTCCTGAGCCAGTTGAGCCAGACCACGCAGCGCCTGCACATGCGCATCGAACTGCGCTGGCCGAAGTCGCCGGATCGCGCGTTGATCGCGTATGGTCTGAGCGTTTTGCAGGCGCGGCACGGGATTTTGCAAACCACCTTTCACCGTCTGGCTTGGGGCGATATCGAACAGCGGCCGGGCAGCGCGGCGCCGTTGCTGCTGGAGCGTGAAGGGAGTTACGCCAGCTGGTGCCAGCGCCAGGAGTTCGATCTGGAGAGCCAGCCCGGCATGAAGGCATGGCTGGACGGTTCGACGCTCACGCTGGCGGTGCATCGCATGCTTGCCGATGCGGCTTCCGCCGAAATCCTCGTCGATGACCTCCTGCGTTGCATCGCGGGGCAGCCCGTGGCGCCGCTCGGGCCGCGCGGATTTCATCAGCACACCAGGCGGCAGCTGGAGCGCTTGAGCAATGACGTCTCGGCCACCGACTACGACTACTGGCTTTCCCGGTTGGCCGACGGTTCGGCGCCGCTGGTCCTGCCGCTGGACCGCCCGCGCACGGCGGCTCGTACCTGCGCCGATGCGCAAGTCGAAGTTGAACTGGACGCGCCATTGTCCGCCGCATTGGCCGACTTCTGCACGGCGAATGGCGCGCAATCGGCCCAGGTCCTGCGGGCGGCGTTCGGCGTGCTGCTGTATCGCCATACCATGCAAACCAGCTTGCGCATGGCGACCTTCGATGAGGGACGCCCGGTGGACATGCATGGCGTTGTCGGCCCGTTCGAGAACATCCTCGTCTCCCATCTCACGGTGGACGGTGGTGTGAGCTTCGCCGCCTTGCTCGACGCGATACGAGCGGAAGACGCAGCCAATCTGGCGCACGCCGCGCTGCCGTTCGATAAGCTGCTGGAGCGGCTCAATGCGGACGGCTTCCAGAAGCACGAGCTGCCGTTCCAGGTTGGCTTCGCGCTGCGCCGTCAGCGCTGCCAGTCCGGCGAAGTCTCCGTCCGCATGGATGAGGACCAGGCGCTTCGCGTCGACCTGCTGCTGCGGGTGACCGAGCGCGCCGGCGGCCGTCATGCGCTATCGCTGGCGTATGCGGCCGCGCTTTTCGATGCGTCGACCGCCGAGGCTTTGCTGGAGCGGCTGCTGTCATTGCTGGCGCAGGCGTTGTCCGCGCCGTCGGTTCGGCTCGATCAGCTTCAGTTGGTGGATGCGCAGGCGCTGGCGCAGTTGAGCGCTCCGTGGCCTGCGGCCATGTACGCGCCCGTGCCGGTGCACCAGCTGATGGAGCAGCAGTTGCCGTTGCGCGGGAGGGATGAGGCGCTGGTGTGCGGTGGCGATACGCTCAGCCACGCGGCCATGCACGCGGCGGCCAACCGTCTGGCGCATTACCTCATCTCGACAGGCGTTGGGGCGGAGACCCGCGTCGGCGTGGCGCTGGAGCGTGGCGTCGACATGATCGTCACCCTGCTGGCCGTGTTCAAGGCCGGCGGCGCGCTGGTGCCCATCGATCCGTCCTATCCGCAGGAACGCATCGAGTACATCCTCGGCGATGCCAATGTGTTTTGCCTGTTGACGCAACGCGCGCTGCAGGATCGCCTGCCGGTGCCTGCAATCGCCATCGATACGCTCGACCTGTCGCGGTACCCCGAAACTGCGCCGGATTTGCATGTGTCGCCGATGCAGATGGCCTACATCATCTACACCTCCGGCTCGACCGGTAGGCCGAAAGGCGTGGCGGTCGCGCATGGGCCGTTGTCGCTGCATTGCCAGGCCACGGCGGAGCTGTATGAAATGGACGCCGCATCGCGCGAGCTGCACTTCCTGTCGATCAGCTTCGACGGTGCGCACGAGCGATGGATCGTGCCGCTGATCGTGGGCGGCTGCGTCGTGCTGCGTGGCGACGCGCTTTGGAGCGCTGCCGAAACCTACGCCGCCATGCGCCAACACCGCGTCAATAACGCCGGCTTCCCGACCAGCTACGTGCAGCAGCTGGCCGAATGGGCCGATGGCCGCAGCGACGCCGTGTCTCTGCGCCTGCTGTCGTTCGGCGGCGAGGGCATGCCGCGCGCGACATTCGAACAGCTCAAGCGCGCCTTGTCGCCGGAGTGCCTGATCAATGGTTACGGGCCGACGGAGACGGTGATCTCGCCGCTGGCGTGGAAGACCACGGCCGGCGCCAGCTTCGAAGGCGCCTATGCGCCGATAGGCCGTGCAGTGGGCCCGCGCAGGGCGTACGTGCTCGATGCCGACCTCAATCCCGTGCCGCCCGGCGTGGCCGGAGAGCTGCACATTGGCGGGGCATGCCTGGCGCGCGGCTACCACGGCCAGGCCGCCGCCACCGCGGACCGCTTCATTCCCGATCCGTTCGCGGCCGACGGTGGACGCATGTACCGCACCGGCGACCAGGTGCGCTGGCGCCCAGACGGCATCATCGAATATCTGGGCCGCCTCGATCAGCAAGTCAAGGTGCGAGGCTTCCGCATCGAGCTGGGAGAGATCGAAGCGGCGCTTGGCAAACTGCCCTCGGTGCGCGAAGCGGTGGTCGTGCTGCACCAGACGCCGCAGGGGGCTAAGCTCACAGGCTATGCGGTGGCCGATGCGGATAGCGCCGTCGATGGCGCCGCACTGCGCCATCAACTGGCGGCGCAGCTGCCGGACTACATGGTGCCCGCCGCCGTCGTCATTCTCAACAGCCTGCCGCTGACGCCAAACGGAAAAATCGACCGCAAGGCCTTGCCTCTGCCAACGCAGGAACGGCGCGAAGTGGTGGCGCCGTCGTCGGATATCGAACGCCAGCTGGTGGCGATCTGGCAGGAGGTACTGCAGCTACAGCAGATCGGCGCGACCGACAATTTCTTCGAATTGGGCGGCGATTCGCTCAGCGCGCTGCGTGTGCTGACGATGCTGGACAGGCTGCTGCCCGACCATGGCATGGGCATCGTCGACCTGTTCAACTACCCGGATATCGGCAGCCTGGCGCGCGCGCTCGGCAACCGTGAGCTGGCCGGCAGCGAAGTGGTTTGCCTCCAGCGCGGCGGCAGCAAGCCTATGTTGTACTGCTTCCCCGGCCTGCTGGTCAGCACCCTGGAATACACGGCGCTGGTGAACCATCTCGGCCCGGACCAACCGGCCACCGGCTTTATCTGCCACTCGCTATCCGGCGGTGACGGCGATCCGCTGCCTGTATCCGCGCTGGCGGCGCGCTACGCCGACCATATCCGCAGCCAGAGCGCGGGCCAGCCGGTGATGCTGCTGGGCTGGTCGTGGGGCGGCATCCTGGCCTACGAAGCGGCGCGCCTGCTGGTCGACAGCGTCGACGTGCGCTTCGTCGGCATGCTGGACGTCTGCGCGCTCGATGCGGAGTTCGCGGTCGGTGGTGAAAAGCCGCTCGAGCCGGCGCTGCGTCAACGCCTGCAAAACGACATCGACAACTGGCTCGCCGCCAGCGCCATGCGCGAACGCTGGCAGCAGCTGCTGGGCCGCATGGACGCCACCGTCTACACGCAGTTCCTGCACTACGTGAACAACAGCCCGGACACGCTGCCGCTGGACGGACCGGACATCGGCAGCCGTGAGCACATCTTCTGGACGCTGATGGAAAACGCGCTGGTCTTCCGGGACTACACGTTGGAGCCGCTCGACTGCCGCATCCACGCCTGGATCGCGGAGGACTCGCTGCTGCGCGGGATGAACGTGATCGACTGGCGCAAGCAATCGAGCCGTGTGGAGCGCGTCCACGCCATCCCTGGCAGCACGCACCTGAGCATCATCGCCGATCCGCGGTTCCACCAGAGCTTTGCGCAAAGCGTCAACGAATCATTCACACATTAAGAGAAGAAGGCTATACCCGATGCGACACCAGTTGAACAAGCAGGACCTGAAACCATTGGCTCGCGCCGTCACCGGCGCCATGCTGCTGATGGGCGGCTATCACCTGAGCGCCGCCGCGAGCGACGCGGCGCCGGCCGAGACAACCCTGTCGACCGTGGTCGTGCAAGGCGAAGCTGACGGCATCGCAAAACGCAGCAGCGTAGGCAGCAAGGGCGACACGCCCATCGTCGAAGTGCCGCAATCGATATCGGTGCTGAGCCGCGAGCGGCTCGATGCGCAAAAGGCGCCGGGCATTCCGCAGGCCTTGCGCTACACCGCAGGCATGCAGACGGAGAGCTACGGCGTGGACCCGCGCTTCGACCAGTACATGATACGCGGCTTCGAAGTCGGCTCGAACGGCATCTTCCGCGATGGCGTGAACCTGCCTACGCGCGGCTTCACCGGCTTTACGATGGAGCCGTATGGACTTGAAAGCGTCGAAGTGCTGCGCGGACCAAGCTCCGTCCTGTATGGCCAGGCCGAGGTGGGCGGCATGGTCAACGTCGTCAGCAAACGCCCGACGGCATCCCGCTTGCGGGAGGTGGAGGTCAGCTACGGCAGCTACGACCGCAAGCAGGTCGCCGCCGATATCGGCGGGCCGCTGGACGAGCAGGGCGTATGGCTGTACCGCGCCACCATGCTGGCGCGGGAAGCCAAGGGTTCCGTCGACTACACCAGCGACAACCGCCAGTACTTCGCCCCGTCGCTGACTTGGCGTCCGGACGCCGACACGTCGCTCACGCTGCTGGCCTATCTGCAGAACGACAATGTGCCGCCGAATTTCTACCTGCCCGCGACCGGCACGCAGAAGCCAGGCCTGTTCGGCCAGATTCCGGTCAACCGCTTCGTCGGCGAGCCGGGGCTCGACCACTTCAAGACGGAACAGCGCAGCATCGGCTACGTGTTCGAAAAGCGCTTTTCGCCAGCGTGGAAAGTGCGCCAGAACCTGCGCTACGCCACCGAGAAGGTCGACTACCACAGCCTGTACATGACCGGCCTGCACGACGACGAACGCACCATCGACCGCGCCAATTTCTCGGCGCAGCAGAAGGCCCGCGTGTTCGCGGCCGACCAGAACGTGGAGTGGAACAGCCGTTTCGGCGACATCGACAACACCTTCGTGGCCGGCGTGGACTACAGCCGCGCCGTGCAGGAAGGCCAGAACTACCTGGGTGTGGCGCCCACGCTGGACGTGATTGCGCCGGCCTACGGCCAGCCGGTCGGCGCGGCCGACAAGTACGAGGACAAGCGCAGCACCTTGAGTCAGATCGGCATCTACGCGCAGGACCAGATGAAGTTCAACGGCCAGTATCTGCTGACGGCGGGCCTGCGCCGGGATCGCAGCCGCATCGACAACGACGACTATTTCAACGCCGCGCAAAACAGCCAGAAGGACAACGCCACCACCGGCCGCCTGGGCTTCACCTGGCTGGCGCCCCATGGCGTGTCGCCCTACCTGAGTTACGCCACCTCGTTCCGTCCCGTGATGGGACAGACCTTCGATGGCCGAAACTTCGAGCCGGAGAAGGGCAAGCAGGTGGAACTTGGCGTCAAATGGGCGCCGCTCGACAGGCCGGCGTTGTTGACGGCCGCGTTGTTCGATCTGCGCAAGAGCAATGTGCTGACGGCCGACCCGGATCACACAGGCGTGGGCGCCCAGATCCAGCGCGGCGAGGTGCGCGTGCGTGGCCTGGAGCTGGAAGCCGAGGCAAAGCTGGGCCGCGACTGGAAGGTCAACGGCTCCTTGACGGGACTCGATGCGAAGATCACCCGCAACAACGATGGCAACGAAGGCAAGCGCCCATCGCTGGTGCCGCGCGTGAACGTGGCCGCGTGGGCGGAACGCACCATCGGCGAAGGCTGGCGTGCGGGCGCTGGCTTGCGCCGCATCGGCAGGACCTTCGGCGACGATGCCAACACGTTTGAAAACCCCGGCGTGGCACTGGCAGACGCGATGCTGGGCTACCGCCACGGCCACTGGGACTTTGCGCTCAACGTCAGCAACCTGACCGACAAGATCTACCTGGGTAACTGCTCGACGGACGGCACCTGCAACTACGCCGCCCGCCGCCAGGCCCAACTCACAGCCCGCTACGTGTGGTAACACGGTGCCAGCCATTCCTCCATATGATTCAGAAGAAGGATAACGCATGAACGACACCGTAAAAGCCGCGCCATTCCGTAGCGCGATCCTGTCCGGCCAAGCGCTGGAGACCACACTCACCGGCGCCGAGATGGCCGTCACCCTCAATGGGCAGCCGGTGCTGGAATTGAACGTCGACGCGGGCAACGAGTGGTGGCTGGCCCGCAAGCCGGGCGCTCCGCAGCCGCCGGCGCTGCTGCAACTTGCCTTGCTGGCGGCGCTGGAATCGCTCACCGCCAGCCGCGCCGATTTGAACACACTGCGCCTGCATGCAGGCGAATGGCCCGAGATCAAGGCTGAATTGCTGCGCATTGGCGCCGCGCGCGAGGCCGGGCCGTCACTGACCGTGTCGCCGGCCATGCTTTGGCAACTGCCGCAACTCTGGCTGCCGCAGGCACCGGCCATCTATCCGCAGAACCACGTCCGCACCGGCGAACGGTGGCATCCGCAGCGTCCCGCCAAGCCGCAGGGATATGTGTACGAGCGCTTCATACCCTGGCTGGGCCAGAGCATCGCCTTCCGCGTCGCCAGCGTCGAGCAGGACCTGCACACCATGCACAAGTGGATGAACGATCCGCGCGTGGCGCAGTTCTTCCAGGAGGAGGGCGACCTCGATTACCAGCGTGCCTATCTGGGCGGCCGCCTGGCCGATCCGCACATGCTGCCGCTGATCGCGGAGTTCGACCGCGTTCCGTTCGGTTACATGGAAGTGTATTGGGCGCAGGAGAATCGTCTCGGTCCTTACTACGCCGCCGATGACTACGACCGTGGATGGCATGTGCTGGTGGGTGAGGAAGCCTACTCCGGCGGACAGTTCATCAGCGCCTGGCTGCCATCGCTGATGCACTACATGTTCCTGGACGAGCCGCGCACCCAGCGCATCGTCGGCGAGCCGGCGGCCGGCCACCAGCGGCAGGTGCGCAACCTGGAACGCTCGGGTTTCGCCGCCATCAAGGACTTCGACTTCCCGCACAAGCGCGCGACGCTGGTGATGCTGATGCGCGAAAAATTCTTCAGCAACCGCTTGTGGCATCCAAGCCCGAAAGCATAAGGAGCGCACATGTACACTGAACCAACTACCTACGATATCGTTGGTGTGGGCTTCGGCCCGTCCAACCTGGCGCTGGCGATAGCGCTTGACGAGATCCTGCTTGAGCGCGGCCGCGAGCTGTCGCATTGCTTCATCGAGCGGCAGGCGCAGTTCACCTGGCACGGCGACATGCTGTTGCCCGGCACCGACATGCAGATCTCGTTCCTGAAGGACCTGGTGTCCTTGCGTGATCCAACCAGCCCGTATTCGTTCGTGAACTACCTGCGCCAGCATAACCGGCTCGAAGCGTTCATCAACCAGAAGACCTTCTTCCCGAGCCGGATCGAGTTCAACGACTATCTGCGCTGGACCGCCGGGCATTTCGACGCCCATTGCCGCTATGGCGAGAGCGTCACACGCGTGGCGCCGGAATACAAGGGCCGCGACGTGGTCGCGTTGACCGTGCATTCCGCCGATGCGGCGGGCCGCGAGCGCCAGCGCCGCACCCGCAGCCTGGTGTTCGCGCCGGGCGGCAGGCCCTTCGTGCCGCCGTGCCTGGCGGAGCGTAACGACGCGCGCATCATTCACTCGTCGCGCTATCTGGGCGAGATTGAACGCAATCCGCTCGACGCCGGAGGTGAACATGCGCTGGCGGTGGTGGGCGGAGGCCAGAGCGCGGCGGAGATTTTCCTCGACCTGGTGGCGCGCTATCCGAATTCCAAGGTAGACCTGATCCTGCGCGGTTCGACGCTCAAGCCGTCGGAGGATGGACCGTCGATCAACCACATCTTCGATCCGGACTACACCGACTTCTTCTTCGGCCAGCCACAGAAAGTGCGGCAATCGCTGCTGGCCGAATTCCGCCATACGAATTACGCGGTGGTGGACGGCGACCTGATTGAGCGCATCAGCGCCATGCTGTACGCGCAGCGCGTGGCAGGCACGGAGCGGGTGCGGGTGCTCAGTTCCTGCGCCATCGAGCAGGTGCGGTGCGACGACCATGGCGTGACACTGGACCTGGCGCGGGCCGACGCGGCGCAGCCGCTGCAGCAGCGCTACCAGCGCGTGATCAGCGCCACTGGCTATCTGCGCGACACCAGCCGTTCGCTGCTGGCCGAACTTGAGCATGAGCTGGATGGCTTCAGCATCGGCCGGCACTATCAGCTGGCCGCACCCGCGCACGTGCAGACGCCGATCTTCGTCCAGGGCTCGTCCGAGACCACGCACGGGCTGGCGGATACGCTGCTGTCGGTGCTCGCGATACGCTCGCACGAAATCGCGCTGTCCCTGGTGAACAAGCTGGCGCCCAAGCCGCAGCGGCCTGTCGACGCCAACAGCATCGTGGCGGAGGAAGTTGAATGAGCTTCGTCAGCGCCGCCTTGCCGGACATGGATTCTCCGCACCTCAAGCGCCTGCTGTTCACGTTGGCGCTGCCGGCGGTGATCGGCCTGTCGGCGAACGCGATGCACCAGCTGGCGAACGCCTTCTTCGTCAGCCAGTTGGGCGTTCATGCCATCGCCGCGATCAGCATCTGCTTCCCGTTGCTGATCGTATTCGGTGCGATCGGCGAAGGCGCCGGCGTGGGTGTGGCCAGCTGCGTGGCGCGCATGCTGGGCGCGGGCGACGGGCAGCAGGCCAATCACACCGCCAGTACCGTGATGGTGCTGCTGGCCGCCGCCGGCTGCGTGCTGGCGGCGGTGTTGATCCCGCTGCTGCCGGCGCTGCTGGCTGCGATGGGCACCACGGCCGATGCCATGCCGGCATCGATCGCCTACGCCACCATTTTCTGCTACAGCGCACCGTTGATACTGCTGCAGATGCTGTGCGACTTCATCGCCATCTCCGAAGGGAATACGCGCTTCAGCATGTGGACCTTGATCGGTTCTTTCGCGCTCAATGTGATCCTCGATCCCATCCTGATTTTCCACTTCGAGATGGGCGTGACAGGCGCCGCGTGGGCGACGCTGGTCTCGGCCGCGGCGGCATTGCTGGCCTACGCCGTCTACTTCCGCAAACGCGTTGGCAAAATCCACGTCGCGCTGCGCCACGTGAAGATCGACTGGCGGGGCTTGTGGCAGGTCGTGTCGGTGGGTGTGCCGGCCGCCATGTCGACAGGGCTGGCGGCGGTGGCGTTCGCGCTGGTCTACCGGAACGCCGCCACCTACGGCGACACGGCCGTGGCGGCGGTGGCCATTGGTCTGCGCATCCTGACCGGCGGCAGCCTGCCGCTGGTTGGCTTCTGCCTTGGCGCGCAGGCCTTGCTGGGCTTTAGCTGGGGCGGCGGAAACCACGTCCGCTTCCTTCACGCGACGCGGCTGATGCTTGCGATCTGCAGCGCCTTCGCCATCGTCTATTCGGCGCTGGTGATTGCGTTCGCGCCGTGGATCGTCACATGGTTCACCGACGATCCGGCCGTGCGGCAGCTGGCGGTGACGGCATGCCGCGTGTTCCACCTGGGCTTTTGCCTGTTCGGCTTCCACATGGTCGCGGTGGTGGCGCTGCAGGCGGCTGAGCGTAGCCGCAAGGCCGCCTGGCTGGTACTGGCGCCGCACGGATACCTCCTGATACCGCTGCTGTTCCTGCTGCCGCCGATCTGGGGCCTGGATGGGCTGATCGCCAGCATGGCGATTGCGGCCAGCCTGAGCGCCGCGCTGGGCGCGACCATGCTGCTCGGTGAGATGGGCGCGTTGCGCCGCATCGCCAGGCAGGAGAACCTTCCATCGATTGAACCTTTACAGGCTGTGAACTAATGCGTCGAATCGCCACATTACTGCATCGCTGGGCCGGACTGACGATCGCCGGCTTCCTTTTCATCAGCGGCATCACCGGCGCCGTGATCTCCTGGGACCACGAGCTGGATGAACTGCTTAACCCGCACCTGACCGATGCCGCAGGCGTCGGCCCCGCGCAGCCCGCGCTGCAGCTGGCGCGCGCGGTGGAGGCGCGCCATCCGCAAATGCAGGTGCTGTCGGTGCCGCTGGCGGCGGAGCCGGGGCATTCGCTGGCCTTCTACGTGGAGCCGCGCGTGAACCCGGCCACCGGCGCGCTGTATCCGGCGACGTACAACCAGGTGTTTGTCGATCCCGTCACCGGTGCGGAACTGGGCGTGCGCAAGTGGGGCGCGGCGTGGCCGATCACGCGCGAAACCTTCGTGTCCTTCCTGTACCAGCTGCACTACACGCTGCACATCCCGCAGATGTGGGGCATCGATCGCTGGGGCGTGTGGCTGATGGGCGGCATTGCGATGATCTGGACGGTGGACAGCTTTGTCGGCTTCTACCTCACGCTGCCGGTGCGGCGGCGCGCGGTGGTGGCGGTTGGCCCGCAGTCCAAGAGCTGGTGGCAGCGCTGGCGGCCGGCTTGGCTGATCCGCTTTGGCGCGGGGGGCACCAAGCTCAATTTCGACTTGCACCGCGCGCTCAGTTTGTGGACATGGCTGCTGCTGATCACCATCGCCTTTACGGCGTTCTCCTTGAACCTGTACCGGGAGGTGTTCTTCCCGGTGATGTCGCTGGTGTCCGACGTGACGCCGTCGCCCTTCGATACGCGCGCGCCCACCGCGCCGGAGAAGCCGCTGGCGCCCGCGCTGGGTTATGCCGAGGTGCTGGCGAAGGCGCAACCGGAGGCGGTGCGGCGCGGTTGGCGCGAGCCGGCCGGCAGTGTGTCGTATGCGCGCGAGTACGGGATTTACTCGGTGGCCTTCTTCCAGCCGGAGGACGAGCATGGCGCCGGCGGCGTCGGCCCCCGGCAGCTCTACTACGACAGCCGCAGCGGCGCGCTGCTGGGCGAGCGCCAGCCGTGGAAGGGCACGGCGGCCGATATCTTTGTGCAGGCCCAGTTCCCGCTGCATTCGGGTCGCATACTCGGCATACCGGGCCGCGTGCTGATTTCGCTGATGGGGCTAGTCGTGGCGGCGCTGTCCGTGACCGGCGTGCTGGTTTGGTGGCGCAAGCGCAGCGCCCGCGTCACGGTGGCGGCCAGGATCACGGCGCAGCATGCGGAAGCCGTTCGCCGTTGAGTATCCGCCGCTCCCTCTACGGCGCTGGCGCTCAGTTGCGGAAGTAGCGCGCGGGTGACGCGCCGAAGTGGCGCTTGAACATGGCGATGAAGTTGCTGGTCGTGGCGTAGCCGAGCGCGTCGGACACGGCGTTCACCGCTTCGCCTTGCGCCAGGCGTTCGAGCGCGGTCGACAGCAGGTATTGCTGGCGCCATTGGCCGAAGCTGCAGCCGGTCTCGCTGCGGAACAGGCGGCTCATGCTGCGCGAGGACAGTCCCGCCCATGCCGCCCACTCGGCCAGGCTGCGGCCATCCGCCGGCGTTGCCGCCAGCGCCGCCGTGATGCGCAGCAGGCGCCGGTCCTGCGGCATCGGCAGGTGCAGGGCCGCTTGCGGTTGCTGCTGCAATTCGTCCAGCAGCACCGACAGGATGCGCTTTTGCGGCGGCGTCAGCGCCGTTTGCTCCGCCCAGTTGGCGGCTTGCCGCACCAGCGCGCGCATGATCTCGGTGACGCCAATGATGGTCGGATGCGGCGGCAGGTGCTTGCTGGCGGCGCGCGTGAGCAGCACGGTCCAGCCGCTCATCGCGCCGCTGACGCTGACCTTGTGCAGCTCGCCCGGCGGCAGCCAGCCGGCCCGTTGCGGCGGCAGCAGCCATGAACCGGAGGCGGTCCGCACGTGGACCAAGCCACTCTCCACGCAAAAGACCTGGCCGCGCTGGTGGCGATGCCAGTCATATTCCCGCGTGCCGAGCTGGAATTCGCGCTCCTGGCCGGCGTCGCCCCACAGCACGATCAGGTCCGGGCCGTCCAGGCGCTCGCTGTGATTTTTCGGCATGGCTCAAATTCATTATTTTTAGACCAAACAACGTTATCACCGCATGCCGGAATTGTCCAATACTGAGGCTCTTCGTCATCAGTGAGGGTCGTCATGCAAGAGAATGCGTTTCAAGTCGCCATCATCGGCGCGGGCCTTGGTGGCCTGTGCCTGGCGCAGGGATTGACGAAGCACGGCATCGCCTTCGCCGTGTTCGAGCGCGATGCGGCGCTCGACAGCCGCTCGCAAGGCTATCGCATCCGCATCAACCCCGACGGGCAGTCGGCCTTGCGGCGCTGCCTGCCGCCGGAGCTGTTCGCCTTGTTCGAGGCGAGCTGCGGGGCGGAACTCAATCCACCCCAGGCGCTGGACGTGGGGTTGAACGACGTGGCGCGCTGGAACGATGCCTGGCGCTCCGAGGAACCGGGACCGGCCGATCTCAAGGCCAATCGCCACACGCTGCGCGAGGTGCTGATTTGCGGCATTGCCGAGCATGTCCACTTCGGCAAGGAGCTGCGCGGTGTGGTCCGGCATGGCGGCGATGGTGTGTCGTTCGATTTCGCCGACGGCTCGGCGTATCGGGCGGATTTGCTGGTCGGCGCGGACGGCAGCAATTCCCGCGTCGCGGCGCAATGTTTTCCTGCCATGCGCGGCCTGGATGCCGACGTGGTCTGCATCTACGGGAAGGCCGATGCTGGCAACCGGTCGATCGCCGATGCGCTGCTCGGCGGCACTTCGGTGATCTTCGACAGCCAGCTGGCCATGGTCATCGACCCCATGCGGTTCGCGCCGGCCGGGAACGGCAGCCTTAGCCTGGTGGAGGACTATCTTTACTGGGCCTTGATCGGCCGCCGGCAGCGGCTGGGCGTCTCCGCCGGGACGATGCCGCGCGAGGCCGATGCGCGGCGCTGCATTGCAGATCTCAGCGCTGGCTGGGCGCCCGGCTTGCGCGCCGTGTTTGCCGCCACGCCGCCAGGGATGCTCACCATGCTGCCGGTGCGGCAGTCGCCGCCGCCGCAAGCGTGGCCTCAGGGCAGGGTGACGGTGCTGGGCGATGCGGTGCATACGATGAGTCCTGCCAGCGGTCTGGGCTGCAATACGGCCTTCCTGGACGCCGCTTTGCTGGCGGCGCAGCTGGCTGGCGCCCTGCGCGGCGCGGCAACGCTGGACCAGGCCGTCGCCACCTACGAGGCCGGGATGCGCGAACAGGCGACCGCCGCACTCCGGGCGTCGGAGCGCGGCGCCGGGCAGCTGTACGGGGGCGACATCTGAGGATTTTGATTTGCATCAAGGATTTTGCTGCTTCGGATCAATAGACTGGATCTCGTCGCTGAACGACTTTTCATTCAGCATCCATTCACTCTACCGGAGCAGCAAATGTCATTCAATCATGTCGTAGCGTGGATAGACCACGTGCAAGCGCACGTTATTCATTTCAATGCCGAGGCCGCCGATCACGAGGTCATCAAGACTGTGTCGACCCATCCGCATCTGCACAATAAATCGGGCGCGGTCGGTTCCGGCCGCGCGGCGGAAAGCAAGGCGTATTTCGATGATGTGGCGCGCGCCTTGAGCACCGCCACCGAGGTGCTGATTGTCGGGCCGGCGCAGGAAAAGCTGGAACTGATGAAGTATCTGATCACCCATCATCCCGCCGTGGCCAAGTGTGTGATGGCGGTGGAGAGCTCCGATCATCCGAGCGACGGCCAGCTGCTGAAGTACGCACGCAAGTATTTTCTGAAGGCCGACATGCTGCGTTGAGGAAGGCGGGGCGCTGCGGCGCCCCTTGCATCCACACGAGGTGAAAACTATGAAAATACAATTCCTCGGAGCGACCGGCACTGTCACCGGCTCCAAATATTTACTCACGTCGGGCGGATCGCGCATGCTGCTCGACTGTGGCCTGTTCCAGGGCTACAAACAACTGCGCTTGCGTAACTGGGCCGACCTTCCGGTCGACCCGTCCGACATCCAGGCCGTGGTGCTGACCCACGCCCACCTGGATCACAGCGGCTATCTGCCGCTGCTGGTCAAGAACGGCTTCCGCGGCAAGATCCTGTGCAGCGAAGCCACCTACGACCTGTGCAAGATCCTGCTGCCCGACAGCGGCCGCCTGCTGGAAGAGGAGGCGGGCCACGCGAACCGCCACAGCTATTCGAAGCATACGCCGGCGCTGCCGCTGTACACCGAGGACGACGCCGAGCGTGCGCTGAAACTGTTTTCGCCGGTCCCGTTCGGCAAGCCGTTTGATATCTGCGGCAAGCTGCGCGGCCAGCTCGCGCTGGGCGGCCATATCCTGGGCGCGGCCATCGTCACCATCAGCGATGGCGAGCGCAATGTGACCTTCTCCGGCGACCTGGGCCGGCTGCACGACGCCATCATGGTCGAGCCGAGCCATGTCGCCCGCACCGATTACCTGGTGCTGGAATCGACCTACGGCGACCGCGTCCACAATCCCGCCGATCCCGCCATCCTGCTGGGCCAGACCATCCGCGAGACCGCCGCGCGCGGCGGCGTGACGGTGATCCCGGCGTTTGCGGTTGGCCGCGCGCAGTCCATCCTGTACGCGATCCACCAGCTCAAGGAGCGGGGCGAGTTGCCATCCGCGCTGCCGGTGTACCTCAACAGCCCGATGGCCACGGACGCCACCGCGCTGTACCAGAAGCACCGCCACCTGCATCGCCTGGACCACAAGCAGTGCGAGGCCATGTGCCACGCCGCGCATATCGTCAACAGCGTGGAGGAATCGATCGCGCTTAATATGCGACGGCTGCCGATGGTGATCATCGCCGCCAGCGGCATGGCGACCGGCGGCCGTGTGCTGCATCACTTGAAGGCTTTCGCCAGTGATCCGCGCAATACGATCCTGTTCGCGGGCTTCCAGGCCGGCGGCACGCGCGGCGCGGCCATGATCGACGGTGCGCCGGAGATCAAGATCTATGGCGAGTATGTGCCGCTGCGGGCCAGCGTCAAACAGATCGACAATCTGTCCGCCCATGCCGACGCGGGAGAGATCCTCAGCTGGCTGGGCCACTTCGAGCGGGCGCCCAAGCGCACCTTCATCACGCACGGCGAGCCGGCGGCCGCGGACGCGCTGCGTCACCGTATCGAGGAGCAGCTGCACTGGAACTGCCATGTGCCCGAGTACCTGGAACAGCAGGAGCTCACATGACCCGCATGTCAACGCCGGATGCGGGGCCGCAATGCGCAGGTCCGGTGCCCGGCTTGAGCCTGCGCCGCCTGTTGGTCGATACCTATCAGGAGCCGATCGCCTTCCTGCGCAGCGATTGCCCGATCTGTAAATCGGAGGGCTTCGAATCGCGTTCGCGCATTGAAATCTGGCGCGGCGATCAGCACATTATCGCCACGCTCAATGTGGTGCACGGCGAATGGATCGAGACGTGTGAGCTGGGCTTGTCGGAGGCGGCCTGGCGCGCGCTGGGCGGCAACGACGGCGAGCCTTTGCGCGTGGCGCATGCGCAGCCGGTGGCGTCGATGTCGGCGGTGCGGGCCAAGATCTACGGCCGTCCGATCGGCAGCGACGCGGCCAAGGCCATCGTGCGCGATGTGGTGGACGGGCGCTATTCGGAGATCGAACTGGCGTCCCTGATCACGGCCTGTTCCGGCGACCGCATGGACGTGGCCGAAACCATCGCGCTGACGCGCGCCATGGTGGGGGTGGGCCAGCGGCTGCACTGGAATTCCGATATGGTGGTGGACAAGCATTGTGTCGGCGGCCTGCCTGGCAACCGCACCACCTTGCTGGTCGTGCCCATCGTGGCCGCTTGCGGGCTGATTATTCCGAAGACTTCTTCGCGGGCGATCACGTCGCCTGCCGGTACCGCCGACACCATGGAGACGCTGGCGCCGGTGGCGCTGGACCTGCCGACCATGCGCTGCGTGGTGGAGCGCGAGGGCGGCTGCATCGCCTGGGGCGGCGCGGTGTCGCTCAGTCCCGCCGACGATGTGCTGATCCGCGTCGAGCGTCCGCTGGGCCTCGACAGCGACGGCTTGATGGTGGCGTCGGTGCTGTCGAAGAAGGTGGCTGCCGGTTCCACCCATGTGGTGATCGACGTGCCGGTCGGGCGTACCGCCAAGGTGCGGTCGCAGCAGGCCGCGCATTCGCTGGCGCACCGGCTCGATGCGGTCGGCAAGGCGCTGGGCATCAGCGTCAGCGTGATGCTGAGCGACGGCACGCAGCCGGTCGGCCGCGGCGTTGGTCCGGCCCTGGAGGCGTGGGATGTGTTGTCCGTGTTGCAGAACCAGGCCGATGCGCCGGCCGACCTGCGTCAGCGCGCCTTGCTGCTGGCCGGGCGGGTGCTGGAGATGGGCGGCAAGGCCGCGCCAGGCGAGGGCCTGGCACTGGCCTGCGGTGCGCTCGACAGCGGCGCGGCCTGGGCCAAGATGCAGGCGATCTGCGAGGCGCAAGGCGGCATGCGTGAGCCGCCGCGCGCCGCGTACACGCATGTGATCACGGCCTTGCACCAGGGCCGCCTGGTCGCCATCGACAACCGGCGGTTGGCGCGCCTGGCCAAGCTTGCCGGTGCGCCGAAGTCTCCGGCCGCAGGGCTGGAGCTGCATGCGCCACTGGGCACATTGCTGAGCGCGGGCCAGCCCTTGTTGACGTTGCACGCGGAGTCGCCCGGCGAGCTGGCTTATGCGCTGGCCTACGCCGAGGCGGAGGACGATATTTTCTCGATTCAGGAGGCGTGATGAATGCGATATTGATGGCGCTGCCCGGCGCCGAACATTTCGCCAGCCGTCTGCGCGGACATCTGGGTTGCGACGCCGGCGAGCTGTTGCTGCATCAGTTCCCGGACGGCGAGACCTGTCCGCAGATGACGCCCGCGGTGGAGGGGCGCGATGTGATCCTGGTCGGCGCGATGGACCGGCCGGACCACAAGATCATGGCCTTGTACCTGAGCGCCTGCGTGGCGCGGGAACTGGGCGCGCGCAGCGTGGGCCTGGTGGCGCCGTATCTGCCGTATATGCGACAGGATGCCGTGTTCGCGCCGGGGCAAGGCGTGACGGCGCGGCACTTCGCGCGGCTGCTGTCGGGCTGCTGCGACTGGATGGTGACGGTCGATCCTCATCTGCACCGGTTCCACAGCCTGTCCGAAATCTATACGATGCGCACCGAGGTGGTGCCGGCCGCGCCGGAGATCTCGCGCTGGATCGCGGCCAACGTGGAACGGCCGGTGCTGGTGGGGCCGGACGAGGAGAGCGAGCAGTGGGTGGCGCAAGTGGCCGCCGGCGTTGGCTGTCCCTACACGGTGCTGCGCAAGGTGCGGAGCGGCGACCGCGAGGTGGCCGTGTCCTTGCCTCCCGCCGACGTTCTGGCCGGCAGGACGCCGGTGCTGGTGGACGATATCGTGTCGACCGCGCATACCATGATCGCGGCCGTCGAGCAGTTGAAGGCGGCGGGCTGTCCGCCGCCGGTGTGCGTCGGCGTGCACGCGTTGTTCGCCGATGCGGCGTACGCCGAGCTTGAAGCGGCCGGCGCCGGGCGCATCGTCACTTGCGATACTGTCTGCCACATCAGCAACGATATCGGCATGAGCGCGACGCTGGCGGAAGCCGTCGCGCGCATGCTGGGTTAGAAGGCCATCGTCAGGCCGAGATCGACCGAGCGGCCGTATCCGGGCAATGGCTGCAGCGCGCCGCCATTCGCCCGCAGTCCCGACAGGTACACGCCACCGAGCGGATCGGCGTAGGCCTGGTTGAGCAGATTGCTCACACCCGCCGTCAGTTGCGTGTTCTTGCGGAACTGGTAGGTGGTGCGGGCGTTCAGCAGCGCATAGCCTGCCGTGACGGGCTCCAGCCGCTGCTCATCCACCTTCTTCTTGCGGGCCACCAGCCTGGTTTCCACCTGGTTGGTCCAGGCGCCGCTGCTGTGTTCCAGCGTCAGCAGGGCATTGGCCGGCATCATGTGGTACAGGTCGCCGCCGTCGGTGCGCTTGCCGCGCGTGTAGGCGGCGGTGCCGGTGAACTTGAGCGTGGCCGCCACCGGCACGCTCCACGACAGGTTGGCGCCATACAGGCGGACATCATGGTTGGCGAAGCCCAGCAAGGCGCCGCGTCCGGCCTTGTTATATGGCCTGAACTGGCCCAGCACATCCACATCGATGTAGTCGCTCACCCGGTTGTAGTAGGGATTGAGCTTGACGTACCAGGCCGCCGCGCCGCTGCCGCCGTGCCAGTGCGCGGTGAAGGCCAGGGTGTAGGCGGTCTCGGGCTTCAGGTCGATGTTGCCGACGTAACCGTTGCCGTCGCCGAACCAGTTGGTCATGGTCATTGCCATCGTGCCGCGTCCCCAGGTGTAGCGCTCGTACAGGTTGGGCGAGCGGGTCTTGCGGGCGGCGGCCAGCTCGTAGGTAGTGGTGGCGTCGGCGTCGAAGCGGGCCAGTGCCGTCAGGTCGAGGTTGCCGTCGCGCTGGCGGTGTTCGCGGGCGTTGAAGGCCGCTGCTGCGGCGGCGTCCGCCGCGTTCATCATATTGTTGGAATACGGCTGGACGTCGCCGGCGTCCATGCGTACCTGTTCCCAGCGGGCGCCGAGCAGCGTGGTCCATTGCGCGTTGTGCTCGGTCTCGGCTTCGGCGTAGAGGGCGACGCGGTCGCGCTGGCCGTCGTTGACGTTGACGTAGGTCTGCGGGCCCATCATCATTGAGCGCGGCACGGCCGGCCAGAAGTCGTCCAGGCGGAAGGTGTGGTACTCCTGTCCGGCGCGCAGGCGGGTGGCGTCGCCGACCGGCATCGTCAGCTTGAGCGCGTAGCCGGCGTTGCGGCCTTGCGTGACCATCGGCATGTTGCCGGCGCGTTCGGGCGAGAAGAAGCCCATGTCGTGCTGGGTCCGTTGCCAGTAGGCGCTGGCGTCGAGCTCGCCCCAGCCGAGCTTGCGCATGTAGGCGAGATTGGCGAACTTTGCGTCGTTGTCGGTCATGTCCATGTATTGGTTGGGGAAGCCTTGATACGGGATGTGCTGGATGCCGGCGCGCAGCGTCAGTTGCTGTTGCTGGTCGCGGAAGGCCAGCACGGCCGACTGGTTGATGCTTTCATACAGGCTGCCGAGCACGCGCTGGCCGTTGCCGTCCTCGTAGCTGTGGCTGCGCGCGTAGCTGGCGTTGTAGCCCAGGCTCATCTTGTCGTTGGCGATGTTGGCGGAGACGCCGCTGGTCACGGCGTCGCCGTTGCCGCGGCCGCCGAGCGAGAGCTTGCCGCTGGTGTGCAGGCCGTCGGCCTTGTCGGCGAATACCGGCGGCGCGGACCTGACGGCGATGGTGCCGCCGATGCTGTCGCCGCCGGCGCTGACCGGTGTGACGCCGGCCAGCACGTCGATGCGGCCGATCTGCGTCGGCGCGATGTAGGACAGCGGCGCGTTCATGTGGTTGGCGCAGGCCGAGGTGATCTCCATGCCGTCGATGCGGATCTTGAGGCGGTCGTCGCCGAGGCCGTTCAGGAACGGCAGCGCGGAGACGCCGCCGGCCTGCGCCGAGCTGTAGCCGGGGACGGAGCTCAACAACAGAGTGGTGTCACTGGCGCCGTTCGGGCGCGGATGCAGTCCCTCGCCGATGGCGGAAATGATCACGGTATGTTGCGGGTCGATGGCCGGGGCGGCGTCCTCTGCGGCCCAGGCGGCTTGCAGCGCCAGCGACATGGTGGATAACATCAAGATATGTGGGAAGTTCATGGTTTTCATAATGTACTCAGTTGGTTTTGTTTAGACTGCGGGACGGCGCACCGCCCCGATCAAGGTGTCAAGCAGCAGGACGGCCAGCATCGATGCGCCCAGCAAGGGGAAGCAGCAGCCCAGCACGACGGCGATCAGCATCACGCCCCTGGCCAGCCGGTCTCCGTGCCTGAGGGCGGGCGCGGCCAGCTTGCCGGCGGGCCGGCGCTGCCACCACATGACGATGCCGCTGACGCAGAGCGCCATCAGCGCCACGCAGCCGGCCAGCATCACGAGCAGGTTCGGCGTGCCGTATTCCAGGCCCTGGTGCACGGCCACGCCCCATTCGGTGATGCGGCCGATGGCGCCGACGCGGCCGGCGCCGATGTCCATCAATACCTTGCCGCTGTATTGATCGATGTGGACCACGCGATGGGCCGCGACCTGGCCCGGCATGTAGATCGCGCTGTAAACGCCGCGCGGGTCGCCGGGCAGCGCTAGGCGATAGCCGCGATCGATACCCATGGCCGCCAGTCGGGTGACGATGGCGTCCGGGCTGGCGATGGCGGAATTGTTCAGCAGGTCGTAGCCGGGGCCGGAATGAACTTGATGTGGAGCAGTCCTATGCTCCGCATGCGGGTCGTCGGATGCCGGCACGGCTTGCTGTTGCTGGGTCCACGGCAGATCGCCAAGGGCGTTGGCGGGCAGCGTGGATTTCGGCACGCCGCGCCACATGCCGTCGGGTACGCCGAGATCATGGGCGCTCAGCCAGGCGTTGACGTTCTTGCCCCAAAACACAGACCACGGCATGCCGGTCAATGCCAGGAACAGGATGATGCCGCCGCCGAAGGCGCCGGTTACGGCGTGCAGGTCGCGCCACCACACGCGGCCTTGCGCCTGGCGGCGGATCGAGACCACGCCCGCGCGCCGGCCGCGCGGCCACCACAGGTAGGCGCCGCTGGCCATCAGCATGATGATCCAGCCGGCCACGATTTCAATCACCGCCTTGCCGCCATCGCCGGCGATGGCCAGCGAGTGGATGTGCTTGACGATGGTCATCAGGCGCCGGCTTTCGTCGATGACGCCCGCCACGGCGCCGGTGCCCGGGTCGACGAAGACCTGCATGGTCGCGCCGTCCTGCTGGATCACGTCCACCTGGGCGTTGTGGCGGTCGTCGGCCGGCAGGGTCAATGCCTTGGCCTGGCCGGGCCAGGCGTGCAGCGCGTTGGCGATGAGCGTGGACGCCGGTACCGGCGTGGCTTTGCCAGCCGGCTCCTGGCGCAGCATCTGCTGCGCGTAGACCAGGTCGTCAATCTGGCGGTTGAACAGATACATGGCGCCGGTGGCGGCCAGTGAAAAGATGAAGGGTACGCATACCAGGCCGGCAAAGAAGTGCCAGCGCCAGATGCGGCGATACAGGCCGGAAGTTCCGGCCGTGGGAGTGCCTGCGATCATGGAGTCGCCTCGAAAGTTCGTGATGGATCACCGCCGCCAAACGGCGGTACCGCTGAAGGAACTCAGGCGAGGAAGGGCGGGGCGCGCGGATTGGCCGCGGACCAGGTGTGCAGCGATCGTGGTGCCGTGTAGAACAGCGGTGGGTAGGTGTCGCGGCCGGCATCGAGCGCGAGCGGGACGGACGGCGCGCCAGGCAGCGGATGGGCGTCCGCATGCAGGGTGCAGAACGCGCAGTGTTCCATGGCGTGCTTTGCGGAGGCCGGTGTCTTGCCTTGGTCGGATCCGGCCAGCTTGACGATTTTGTAGCCGTCCACGGTACAGACCTGGACCGTGTCGGTGGCGGCCAGCGCGCTGGAGACGGCGGGCGCGATCGCACTGAACAGGATGGCCAGGAGGGCTATCCAGATGTGCAATGTTTGTCGCTTCGCCATTTTTAACATGGCGAAATTATAGCCGAAGATGCTATGAATGCTTTAGTAATGTCACTGTGGTGACGCATTCGCCGGTCTGGAATACCTCCACATGCGCGCCTTGATTCGGGAAGTTGAAGCGGTATCGGGCGACCGGGATGTAAGGCTGCTTCGGCTCGGGGAACGCTGGCTCGCCAGACGGTGCCGGTGCAAGCTGGAATGCGTTGCTCAGGTCTGTGCTGCGGATACAGGTATGTTCTCCGCGGGTGATGAACTCCACGCCACCCTCGTTGTCTTCGCCGGCGGAGCGGTTGATGGTCTTGTACTGAACGAACGCGAGACTGTGCGTGTCCTGCTCGGCGGGACGATACAGGCAGATGTGGAATTTGCCCTCGGGCGGCAGATCGACGTCGGCGCAACTTTGGTCCAGTGTCAGCGCCAGCGCTTTCTCCACCTGCTTCGGCGAGATGGGGGCTGGCGACAGCGCGAGCGACTTCAGCGCCGACAGCTTGCGGGCCGCATCGCCATCGATGTCCGCATGGACGCTGTTGCACAGGGCTGCGGCGCATACCGCCGCAGTGAGGCGAAGTGGACTTCTCATGGGTTCCGCATTCAATAGTTAAGTATCGAATGATAAACCAGAGGTACGCCAGACATGCGGACTCCGTTTTTGCCGAACTCGGTCAGGGGCAAAGCGGCAGCATCGAGCAACCGCAGCGGCCGAATTCCCAGCCGTCGGCAGCGTCTCTCTTGAAGTAGGCCAGCGCCGCGCGGTGGCGTTGCACGCCGTGCGGCGGGATGGCGGCCGGCGCGCCCGCCACCTGCGGCCAGCCGACATCGCGGCTGGCGACGCGGGCCGGCACCAGCCAGTAGTCCCCGGTGCGGTAGTAGCCGCCCACGCGGAACTGCACTTCTACGCCGCGTTCCAGCGGTAGCCAGACCGCGCTGTTATGCTCTTCGACTTGCAGCACGCCGGCGGCATTCACGCCGTCGTGCTGGTCCCAGCGCTTGAGCAGTGTGCAGTGTGCGAAATCCACGGTGGTCTTTTGCTGTAGCTGAATGACGATGGTCTGGCGGGTGCGGTCGATTTTCGACACCTGGCCCAGCGGCGGCGCGACCGGCGTGAATTCGAAGGCGTCGCCGGTCAGCTCGACCCACTGACCTTCGCACAGGCCGGTGCGGTGGTCGTGGCCGAAGCTCTCCAGCCCGACCGAGATGGTGTTGCTCTCGACGTCCAGCTTGGGCGTGCCGCGTATGGCGAATACGACCGAGGCGTTTTCGCGCGACCATTTGATGGTGGCGTGGCCGTCGGCCAGCCCGCTGTCGTGGACTTCGATGCGGTAGAGCTGGTTCTCGCGGCTGCGGAAGGCGGCGTCTGCCGAGAGCGAGCAGGGATCGTCCTCGGTGGCGTCGTGGACGGCGCGGGCGCGCATCAGGGGGCGCGCGGCGTCCAAGGCGTCGAGCAGGTCGCCGGCGGTGGCGCAGTCGGCCTCCGCGCCGGGGAAGTTGGCGAGCGCGGTGGTGAAGGCGGTTTGGGTGTTGGTGACATGGTCGACGACGAGCTGGATCGGCGGGCGGTCCTCCGGCTTGGCGATCGCCAGCCTCAGTTGAAGCGCGCCCAGCACCAGCGCCAGGTGGGTGTCGACCCACGGCTGGCTGGCGACGCGCACCTGCCAGACGATCTGCGCGCGCGAGGCGGTGTCGATGCCGCCCAGCGCGACTTCTCGCAGGCCAGGATATTGCAGCGCGCTGACGTGGCGTTCCCAGCATTCCAGATAGGCGAGGCCGCCCGCTGTTGGTGGCTCGTGCTCGGCGTCCGGGAAGTAGGGCCAGGGTTGGGTGGCGTAGCTGCAGGCACTGTCGTTCTCGCAAAGGATGCCGTCGAGGTAGAAGTGGCCGGCGCTGATGCTGAAGTCGGCCGTGCCTTGGGGATCGGCGGCCAGCGTGAAGCTGTCGCCGGCGCGCCAGTGGCGGCCGATCAGGTCGACGATCAGCGAGCGCAGGAAGTGGTGGTGTATCGCGCTCTGTTCGTTGAAGTCGGCCTCCAGCAGGATGCGGCCCTGTTGCAGCAGCACGCGGCTGAAGCGGGCGGCGGAGTCGAAGGTGACGCGGGCGAAATCTCCATTCATGGCTTGGCCTCTTGGGACGATGCGGACGGATAGTGGGCGTACAACGTGGTCGCCTCGAAGGTGGCGGGCACGTACTCGGCCAGGCGGGCGTTGAGCAGCGCCAGGCGCTGCGGCTCGAACAAATCGTGGTAGACGCCCAGCTCGGAGCCGTCCTGCGCGCCGGCGGCGATCTCGGCGGCGGTGGATGGATGCAGGCGGGCGTACAGCTCGCTGCCGTAGCGCAGCGATTCGAAGTGCGGACGTACCCTGAGCTCGGTTTCGGCGGAGACGATGGCCTTGCGTGCCGTGCGTTGGGCGGGTGTCAGTGTGGTGTCGGCGTCGACCTTGGCGCGCGCGGCGGCGATGGCGTCGTCCGGTTGGCAGCGGTGGCGGCGTGGCGTGCGTGAACTGGCCGGCAGGTAGCAGTAGCGGATGCAGCCGGTTTGCCTGCGCGCGACTTCGACTTTGCCGAGGAACAGGCTGTCGTCGGCGCGCACGATCGCATGGACCGCCACTTCGCCGATGATGGTGCTGCGGGCGACTGTCAGCAGGGCCAATGCGATCTCGCCCTGGGTGCCGGCGATGGCGGGTTGGCTGGTGTCCGTGGCGTCGACGATGCTGTCGGTGACCACGATGGGCGCGGCTTCGTCGGCGCCTGCCACTTGCACCGGGCCGACGATGCTGTGATCGATGCGCAGGCAGGCGGCGCTTCCGTCGAGTACGACGCTGGGCTGGCCGGGGTGGGTGGGCCGGCAATCGCATGACAAACCCCAGCCGGGCACCAAGGTGCTGTGGCGTATCCAGACCTGGCACAGGTCGCCCGTGTTGGTGCTGCCTTCGCTGTCGCCGTCGGCCGGCGGACGCGGTGCGGTGTCAATGCCGTCGCCGCCGTCCATAGCGCCCGGTGCAATGCCGGTGCCGTGGCTGGCTTCAGGCAAGCGCTGTGCGATGCCCCTGCCATCCTCCGGCGGGCGCTCGGCGACGTCGGTGCCTTCGCCATCGTCCGGCAGGCGCGGGGAGATGTCGATGCCGTGGCCGGCCACCAGCAGGCCGTCGAGCGTCAAGCGGCTGCCGGCTGCGCCTTGCACCGAGATGCGGTCGGCGGCGCCGTCGCGCTCGTCGGTCAACAGCAGGACGGGACGCGTGCCTGGCGCGGCGACGATCCATACGGATTCGCCTTGGCCCAGCGTGATGTGGATGGCGCCGTGGTAGCTGCCGCTGTCCGCCAGTTCCACCACCAGCGCCGCTTCGGGGCGCGTCTCCGGCGGGCCGGAACGGGCGGTTTGCCAGTCATCGATGGCCAGGCCGATGGTACGGAAAGCGCCGGGTTCCGGGGCGCCATGTTCGGCCGCCCGCACGCGCACGCGTGTCACGCGCGCGGGCAGCGGCAGCGCGGGGCGGCTGTATTCACCACCGCCCAGGTCCATCGCGAAGCCGTAGCCGTAGCTGACCAGTACGCCCTTTTGCGGCCGCTGCTTGAGGGGGAACATGATGCGCCCCAGTTGCGGATCGATGGCGACGTGGTTCTTCGGAACGCGATACGACCAGCTGGACAGGTCGGCCGGAATGACGGCCGATGCGGGCACTTGTCCCTGGTCGCCTTTTTTTGGCCAGTCGGGGACGGTGATCCACAGGCTGCGCCCCGGGCCGTACAGCGTCGGATCGGCGCTGGCGGAACTGGCGTTGGGCGCAGGCTGGGATTCGAGCTCGCCGCGCAGTATGGGCAGTGGCAGCAGGGCCGGCGGTTCCGGCGTGCGGTACAGCGCGACATCGTTGCCGAGGATGGAGAAGGCGTAGCAATGCTGGCCGGCTTCGCGCTGGCAACTGGCGTAAGTCCGGGTGACGCCGTAGCGCCGCTGGCGAAAGACGAACAGGCCCACGCTGGAGGGGTTGTACCAACCGGGCGACTGGGCGTTGCTGATGCGGCGCACATCGGCCGTCCTGCACAAGGTATCGAAGGGGGAGCCGGTGTGTTGTAGTCGCGCGGCATTGTGCAGGCCGGCGGTGGCCGGCCGTTCCGGATGCAGGTGGTCCAGGTGCTGGGCCTGCACCAGCCGTCGGTAGAATTCCACCGCGACGGCGGGCCAGTGCGCCACGTCGCGCGCCAGTTCCTCCAGCACCATCAGGGTGCCTTTCCTGCGCTCGAAGGCGATGCTGTTGGCCACTTCGCGGCGCGGTGCGAGGTATTGCGCCAGCGCCGGCGACGCATCGGCGCCGCTGGAAGGCTGGTAGCCGAGCAGTTCGGCGATGTAGGGTACCACCCACGGTTCGCAGGTTTCGATGAAGTTGTTGTCGTACATGCGCAGCAGATCGCGGTCTATCAACCGGGCTTGCGTGCCGATGATGGCCATCAGCTGCTGCAAGGCGCCGCCGCTTTGCGCGTCGCGCTGGCGGATGTAGGCGGGCAGCAGCTGGTACAGGGCGTCCGGGGAGTTCAGCATGATTTGCCTTCTGTTTCGACCAGGTTGAACACCAGGGTGCCGGGGACGTCGGGCGCCAGCATGGCCATTTGCGCGGGCAGGAAGCGCGGCAATTCGCCATCGCGTTGAGCGATCTGGTCCTGGCGCGACTGGGGCGCATCGGCCGCCGCCATGGCCGGTGCGCAGGCCACCAGTTGCTGCACCGCGCCGCCGCTGGCTTGCTGTTCCAGCACCGCCACGGCCGCCGCCAGCGCATCCTTGTCCCGCAGCGCCAGTTCGGAGATGCCGCCGAAGACGTCGACGTCGACCCATGCCACACCGGGCGTGGTTTGCATGGCCGCAACCGCGGCAGACAGGTAGACCGAGCGGCCGAGCTGGGCGCGGTCGAACGAGAAGACGTCGAGCAGCCGGGCGCGCAGACGAGGCTCGACCACGTTCCAGTCGGCGTCCGTGTCGATGGCCACCTTGGCTTGCAGCACCAGCGCGATCAGTTCACGCACGCCCAGTTGCACCGGCAGCGCGGGATCGCCGTAGGTGTGGAAGGCCTGGTTCAGGCCTTCCAGCAGCGCGCCCTTGGGATCGAGCGGGATGTCGTCGACGCCGGCCAGCGTGACGTAGACCACGCTGGCACCGCCGTCGGCCAGCTTGGCGGCCTGCGCGTGGCCGATGGCGGCGAAGCGCTGGGCGAAGTAGGCATAGTCCTGCACCGACACCAATCGCGAACGCGGCGACAGGGCCAGCACGGCTTGCGGCAGGTTGCGGCGGATCTGTTCGATGCCGTCGCGGTCGGCGCCGCCGGCGGCACGCAGCGGGTTGATCACGCCTTGCACGCCGAGCGGGCGGGTGGACAGCAAGGTGATCTGGCCCGGCTGCACGTTGCCGCTGCGGCCTATGCCGACGCGGAATTGCGCACGCAGGTTGTCCTGGCCGGTGGGCAGGCGCGCGCCGTGGATGCCATCGCCGAAGACTGCGGTGGCGGCGCCGGTCGCGTCGGTGGTCAGTTCGTAGGCGCGCTGGCCGGGGGCGGCGTCCAGCAGCGAGTCGACTTCATTCCAGCGTACGTCGTTGACGCGGACGATCTGCGTTCCGCGCACGCCGCTGGCCGTGGGCGCGGCCACGTAGGTGAGCGGCGCGCGCTTGAGCGTGTAGGTGGCGAGTCGGGCGCGCGCGTCGCCGGAGCCCATCACTTCGGACACGGTCTCGCCATGCGAGGCCGGCACCACGTTGCCATACACGATGACGCTGCTGCGGCGGTAGGTGAAGGCCAGTTTGTTTCGCAGGTAGACCACGGTGTGGCGGGCGTCGGCGGGCGAGGCCGGGTCGGCGATCTGCTTGATGGCGTCGATCATGGCCAGTTCGCCGTCGCGGATGCCGGGTAGCGCGACGTCGTTGGCCGTGATGTCGGTGCGTTCGCCGGCCACGATGATCCAGCGGCCCACGTCAAGCCCGTCGTACAGGCCGTTGAGGACGACGTTGTCGCCGCCGACGTCGTCCGCGATTGGTTCGGTGGCCAGCGTTACCAGCTCGCTTTGCACGGCGTACACGGTGTTGCGCAAGTAGGCGAGCGAGGTGGCGAGGTCGCCGAGGTTCTCTTCGATGTCGTGCAGCACGTCGAGCATTTTTCCGCTGTCGGGGTCGACCAGTTCCAGCCGTGTGACTTTGCTGTTGAGGCTGTAGTCGCCGCGGTTGGCGGTGCTGGCGCCGATCACGCGGGCGAAACGCACCGTGTGGCTGCTGGCGTTCTGCACGCGCGGCGTCTGGATCAGCGCGTAGCTGTCCGGGTGGACCGCGTCGTTGACGCCG
Source organism: Duganella caerulea (assembly GCF_040362985.1). Classification (NCBI taxonomy): domain Bacteria; kingdom Pseudomonadati; phylum Pseudomonadota; class Betaproteobacteria; order Burkholderiales; family Oxalobacteraceae; genus Duganella; species Duganella caerulea. The sequence continues at coordinate 343,319 of NZ_BPWJ01000001.1, forward strand.
TCAAGGAAGGCGTAGCGGTGGTCGATTTCCGCCGCTGTCCAATCGGTGTCGTTGGAGGTGCGGACGATGGAGGAGAGCAGCGGGGCGTTGGCGCCGTACGGGCTGTGCACGGAACGCAGCAGGTACAGGTCCGGTGCGATATCCTGCGTGGCGGCGGTGCCGGGCAGTTGCCCCCAAGCCGCGTACAGGTGGGCGCCCAGGCCAGGCGTCAGCGATTGCAGCAGCGCGCCGCGCGTGGCGCCGCTCGCTTCCAGGCCGGCGGCGGCCTTGCGGTCCAGATAGCGGGGAGCGCGCAGTTGCGCCTCGGGTGTGGTTTCCAGCGCCGCCAGGCTGGCATCGATGTCGGTGGATTCGATGGAGATCGGCTTGCTGTGGGTCGGCGTCAGGAGCGCGGCAAGGATATCGCCTGCCGGGTCGTCGACGGCGGCGAAGCCAGTCGATGTATCGCTGATGCTGGAGAACGCGTCGATGGCGCTGGCGCCGAGCAGGTAGGAGACCAGCGCTTCCAGCAGTTGCACCAGCTTGGGGTCGGCATGGTCGCCGTCTTGCGCGACTTTCTTCTGCGTTTCATCGGTCAGCGCCAGGATCTTGGCGGCGAGGTCGGGCGTCAGGCCGGGGCGGGGCTTCAGCGTCAGGACCACGCTGGCGGTGAGCACGTCGTTGCGGGCGCTGGCGATTTCGCGGCCCACCTGTTGCCCCTGCTGGTCGCCGAAGCGGAACAGCAGGCGCTCGCCGGGACGCACCACCAGGCTGGCATCGTTGAGCCGGAACTCGGACCCGGTCAGCGCGTCGACGCGTTTGACCGCCGGCACGCGCGTCAGGCGTGGCGGCATCATGCTCCACTCGGCGCGCGCCTGCAGGGCTTCGTCGGTTTCGAAGGTCTGCATTTGTTCGCCGGGTTGGGGGACGGTCTGGGTCTTGGCGCCGGCCGGGATCTCGACCGGCGCGGCGCTGGCGTCCAGCAGGAAGGCCAGGTGCACGGTCGCGGCCACGCCGGGACGCGGTTTGTAGCCGACCTCCGATGCCAGTTCGCGCAGCGACCGCTCGCTGCGCGCGGTGCGCAGATAGGCTTCGTTGGTCAGCCGCTCGCGGTAGAAGGTCAGCACGTCGGCGGCGACGGACCAGGCGTCCAGCAGCGCGATCGCGGGATCGGTGAGGTCGCGGGTGCCGAGGGCGCGCAGTGCCGGTGCGTCGCGGGCGCTGAGGCGGCGCAGCGCGTCGGCGAAGAAGTCGCCGTGGTTGCCGATGCGCGTGCGCAGCGTGTCGCGGCCGGCGCGATTGGCGGGGGGCGCCAGCGTGGCGGGGGTGCCGCAGGCGCCGGCGCAGGCGCAGTCGCAAACGGTGCCGGCGCAGGGATCGCAGTGATGGTCGCAGCTCATCGTCCACCTCTCACATTTAACGTCAGCGTGCCGCGTTCGGGGAAGTCGGGATTGCCGTCCAGCTGGGCGATTTCGTCGGCGGCGATGGGCAGCAGGCCGTCCGCCAGGGTGCGTTGTGCATCGGCCGGGGCGGCGTCGGCGCGGGCGAATTTCAGCATCGTGACGTGGGCTACGCCTTCGGTTTGCTGGGCCAGGGCGACCAGGACGGAGGCGCGGATGTCCTGTCCGAACTGGAGGCGGTCTTCGTGGAACAGGCCCAGCTTGCCGTCCGCCAGGCGGCGGTTGGACAGGGCGTCGGCCAGCGCGCGCTTGACTTCGGCGCGGATGGCGTTGGGCGCGACGCAGATGTCCATTTCGATCCGCAAGGGTACGCGGAGCGCGGGGAGCAGGCGCAGGTCGTGGCCGATGCGGCGGACCATTTGCAGGCGCTCCTGGGTCTGCGCTTCGAGCAATGGGTCGTCGTCGGCGGAGGCGTAGCGGTCGAGGGCGACGGCGGCTTCGTACCAGCTTCCAGTCCACACCAGTTCCGCGTAGGCGCCCTGGATACGGGCGTCGTTGGCGGCGATCTCGGCGTAGTCAGCGGCGGCGATGGCGCGCTCCAGCACGCGGCCGTAGGCGCGCGGTGCGTACTGTTTGACGTCGGTCACCGGCTCGGGCTCGCGGCCGCCGGTTGCGGGCATCGGGTTGCGCGGGTGCAGCTCGATGCCGGACAGCAGCCCGTTGCGCAAGGCGACCCAGACGATGGTGTCGTGGCCGACGTTGCCTGCGGCGCCGTTGCCGGTCCGGTAGCGGGCGCGGAAGCGGCTGTGGGCCGGTGGCATGCGGCCATCGTCGCCGGTGCCGAAGCGCAGGTGGGCGTAGCCTTCGTCGTCGACTTCGGTGACGAATACCTGGTCGTCGCGCTCGCTGGCGAGCAGGTCGGGTACGGCGCGCCAGCTGTAGCTGTCTTCCCAGACGATCTGGCTGGAGCCCGGTGAAGTGGCCCAGCCCCGGTCCAGCCGCAGTTGCGGCAGGGCCTGGCGCGGGTCCTGGGTCAGCATGGCGGTGGCCGGGGCCGGTTCGTGTGGCACGGGTGTGGACCAGGTCAGGCCGTTGCGGGCCAGCGTCGGGTTGAACGGGGCGGGTGTGATGGTGATGTCGGCGGCCATGCCGTCGCAGGCGCAGCAGCCTTGTGAGCTTTCCTCGTCGACGACCCAGCTGTCGTCGTTGAGTTCGATGTCGATGCCATGGTCGACCAACACCACGTTGCCGCGCGCGACCGCGCATTCGACCCAGCGGCAATCCGGTGCGGCGGTGCGGGCGGACAGGCACAGCATCCAGGGCAGCGCGTCGGCGCGGTCCCATTCGATGTCGAGCAATAGTGTGTTGTCCAGCGGATCGTGCAGTTCGGTGACGCTGGTCAGGCGGACTGCGTGGCGGCGCGCGGGATCGGCGTCGGCGCCCGAGCCGGTGACGCCGCTGCGGATTTCTTCGAAGATCAGCACGTCGCCGGCGGCCAGGTGCAGCGTGCGGCGCGGTTCCGCGTTCGGCGCGGCCTGGTCCGAATCGCGCAGCGTGGCGTTAGTGGCGCCGGCCGGCAGGCAGCAGCCCTGGTTGTGCCAGGTGTAGAAGTGGATATCGTTGTGAGCGACGCGCAGGTGCAGCTTGCCGTCGCCGTCCAGGTCGATGGCCTGGAACAGCATGGCCTGGTCGATGCGCTGCAATTCCTGCCATGATTTCAGTCCGGGCACGACCACCTGTTGTTGCGGCGGTGGCGCGGCGAATACCAGGTCGGACACGGGCAGCGCGATGTCCTCCGAGGTCTCGATGGTCAGCCAGGCGCGGGCGTTGCAGCCTTCGTGCATGCGGTAGTCCAGCAGCCGGGCGTGGCGCCGCACCGAGATGCGCCGGCGCGCCGTGCCGAGATAGGCTTCGGTGGCGACGGCGTCCAGCGTGTAGCTGAACTGGTCGGCGATGTAGGCCAGCACTTCGACCACGGTGACGCCCAGGTCGGGCAGGTGGCGTTCGCGCCAGTCCGGCATGACGGAACTCATGCGGTCCAGCAGCAGGCGGCGGAAGCTGTTGAAGTCGCGCGCCAGATAGTCGATGGCGGGCGCGGGGGCGGCCGGTGGCGTTGCACAAGGCGGCGCCAGGCAGTCGAGGTCGGACGGGCAGTCGATGCGGAACGAGAATGCGGCGCAGGCGTAGCGCGGGTCTATGCCGGCCGGCACCGGGCGCAGGCGCGGCACCGGTGCGGGTAAGGGATCGTCGCTGCAGCGGCTGGTGCGCCGCTCCGGCTCGACCAGGCACAGGCAGTAGCTGGAAAAGTCGCCCGTGCGGTCCACGCTGACGCGCAGGCAGACGTCGCCGTCCTCGTGTTGTTCGAATTCGGCGCCGGTCACCTGGATGCCTGTGATGCGTTCGCCTCCTTCGATGAGCAGGTTCTCGCGGTCCAGGCCGGCGGGTGGCTGGCCGAAGAAGCGTACGCACAGGGTCAGGCCGTCGGGATAGACTTCGACATAGTCGAGGCCGGCCAGCTGTCCGCCGGCCCGCACCAGCGCGCGGCGCAGGTCGTCGCTGCACTGCGCGCCGGATTGCGATGTGCACGGTTGGCTGTTCATGTCAGGCTCCGGCTGAAGTTTTCGGTGACGATCTCGCCCGTGGGGCGCAACATGTAGCGCACGGTGACGCGCAACGTGGCGTCGTCGCTCAGCACTTCCACGCCGCGCAGTTCGATCAAGTCGCCCAGCCATTGGGTCAGCGCGGCCTGCACTGTCAGCTGTAGCGTCGCGGCCAGTTCCGCGCTGTTGGGGGCGAAGATCGATTGCAGCAGGCCGCTGCCGAATTCCGGCCGCATCACCCGCTCGCCCGGATTGGTGAACAGCAGCATCTCCATCATGTCGCGCACGTGGGTGGCGTCGGTGGAGGCCAGGCTGCGGCCGTCGGCGCCGATCTGGTAGGGGAAGGCGATGTTCATGGCGGTCTCCGCTCAGATGGCGTTGACGCGCTGCTGGCCTGGCGCCAGGATCAGCGGTGTGGGGTTGGGCACGCAGATCGATGTGGCCGGCACGATGCCCACTGGCAGGCCCATCGATGTGACGCGCGCCGCGCCGACGGTCAGCTTGCCGCTGACGCACGGCGGTGAGCCGGACGAGGCGGCGGGGAAGCCGCAGCCGGCGATGGTGTAGCTGTGGGCCAGCGTCACCACGGCCATGCCCATCACGCTCAGGCGGCTGGTGGGCGGCAGCGGCGTGGCCTTGCCGGCGTGGGTGCAGGTGACGACGGCGTTCACGGTGAGCAGGAGTCCGGGCATGATTATTTGACGTAGAGCGCTGCGGTGAGTGGATTGCCGTCCGGCGTGCCGTTGATCTGCACGCCGGGCAGGCCGAAGATGCGCACGCCGGTCGGCTCGACCGCGATGAACGAGGTGCCGCTCTTAAGCAACACGCCGCCCTGAGGCAGCAGCGGCGGCAGCGGCGTGTCGCTGATGACCAGCGCGTGCTTGAGCAGCGATTCAATGGTCAGGATCGGCGCGCCAGGCGTGGCGGTGGACTGGGTCTTGGGCGTGAACGCGGATGAGCCCCACCAGAAGCCGGTCCAGATCGGGTGGTCCGGATGGCCGTGCAGGAATTCCACCCAGACGTTGGCGCCGATCGGCGGCACCACGTACATGCCCAGCGACATGCCGCCATACGGCAGGCAGGGCAGCGCCCACGAGGACACGTTGGGGCCCCACACGTCCTCGACGGCGACCATCAGGCGGCCGCGCATCTCCGGGTCGATCGGCACTCGCACCACGCCGCGGTACTTGCCCCAGTAGCGCTTGACGCCGCCGACGCTGTCCGGTGGGCCGCCGCCGTCATCGTCGTCATCGTTGAACTGGTCGGTGAAGCCCAGGTCCTTCATGGTGGGTTGGTCGGCCATTTGCGTGTCCCTTCGGTCGGTTGCGCTAGCCCAGCAAGGGCAGCGAGGTGTCGGGCAGGCCGATGCCGGGGATCGACAGCGGCTCGAAGGCGTTGCGCGACAGGTTGAAGTTCTGCTTGAATTCGCCCGGCTTGATCTGGCTGGTCACGCTGCGCACGAAGTACAGGCCGTCGTGCGACAGGCCGGCGCCGCGCACCTCGACCAGGCGGCGCGGCTTGAGCACGCGGCCGTAACGCACCACGTTGAGCGCGCCCGAGCCGCTGATCACCTCGGCCGAACGGGCCGCGTGGGCCAGCCCGACCATGATGGCCTGCGCCGGATTGTAGTGGGCCACGCCGCTGAGCGGCTCCACCCGCAGCGGGATCGGCGAGCGCCGGCCCAGCGGCGGCGACAGCGGATTGACGTCCGGAATCGGGATCGGGATCGGCACCGGCAATTCCTCCGGGCGGATCAGCAGCAGGTGCAGCGTCTTGGAAAACCCGTCGAAGATGAAGCTGATGTTGTCGACGTTGCTGGCGGCGTCGCTGTTGGCGATCAGCGCAGCCTGCGGGGTACCGGTCTTGATCTCCGGCCCCCAGTAGGCGATGGACCGGCCCGGCTGCGGTCCCGGTTCGATGTAGAAGACGTAGCCGACACTCTTGGCCACATGGTTCAGGTATTGCAGGTCGGTGCCGATGTGGCTGGGGATGCGCGAGGTCGGGATCGGGATGTCGATGTTCACGCTGGGGATGATCAGCGGGATCATGCCCAGCGGGATGTACTTGGCCAGGATCAGGGCGACGCGGCCTTCGATCGGCATCGCCGGGTATTTGATCAGCCAGCTCAGGTCGACCGTGTCGAGCATGCGCGACAGGTCCTCGCCGGTGACGTTCAGGCGCGACTGGCCGGGGTCGTTGGAGACGGCCACCTCGTGGCGGGTGATGACGCCATCCATCAGCACCTGCGGCGTGCCGTTGAGCGTGGCGTACAGCACGATGCGGCGCGGCGGATCGAAGAAGCCGTCCTCGAAGCGGCGCCGTATCGGCGAGCCCTTGCCGAAGGCGAAGCTGAGCGAGAAGCCGCTGCGGCCCTCGGTCACCTGGGTGACCTGGGCCAACAGCAGGCTCTGGGCCACGTCCAGCGGCACCGGCTCCGGGTTGAGCATGCCGGCCATCAGCGAGAACTGTATTCCGCGTAACATGCGTCCTCCTGTCAGCGGCGTGGCGCCGGCGTGCCTTCGGCGAAGGTGATCAGCAGGCGGCGGCCGAGGCGCCGCGTCAGCTCGTCCGGCTGCAGCGCGCGGTTGGCGTCGGCGATGCGCCACCACAGCGTGGCTTCGCCGAACTGCACGGCGGCGATGTTGTCCAGCCGGTCCTGGTCGTTGACCGCCACCACGCCGGCGGCCGACAACGTTTCCGGCCCCGGCACGAAGCGGCGCTCGACGTAGGTGTGCTCGACGCCGTCGTCGTCGGTCCAGATCAGCAGCGGCAGGCCGCGATAGCGGCTCAGCTCGTCGAAGACTTCGGTGCGCAGGTCTTGCAGCGACGGCACCAGGGTGCGCGGATCTATCATCACAGTCCTTTCACGCCGAGTTGATCGAGCGAGCCGGCCACCGCCCGCAGCGCCAGCGCTTCCTTGTTCTTCAGGTAGCTCATGTACAGCGCGGCGCCGGGGTGGTCGATGCCGAAGTCGTTGACCGACAGCACACGCAGCGCCAGCGTGACGCGCGCGCGCGTGGGGTTGAGGCTGATGTCGAAGGCTTCCTCGGTGACGGAAAACTCGGTCACCCGCACCGGCGCCACGCGCTGCGCGCTCCACACGAACAGCGCCAACGGCGACTCCATCGGCGCGATTTCGATGGCGCCCTGGGTCATCAGGGCGTCGGCGGCGTCGACCTGGGCGCTGGTTGGCGTGACCAAGGCTTCCAAGGCGGCCAGCTGGGGAAAGATGCCGACCTCGACGGCGGTCCTGTTCGCGTCGGGGAATTCCAGCTGGTCGGTGGCGTCGATCTCCGCTTCCAGCCGGAAGGTTTCCACCGGCGGGCCTTTAAAGCGCAGCGGTTCGGTGCGGTCGCCGGTGTCGCCGCTGACCGATTGCACTTGCAGGGTGCGGTTCAGGTGGTCGGGCGTGTATTGCAGCACGATCACGCGGCCGGCGCGCCGGGTCAGCGCATCGATCATGACGATGCCGCACTTGAGCGTGTACGGGGTGCGAGGATAGGTGCTCATAGGAAGCCCTTGAAGGTGGCGTGGACGTTCTTGGGCAGGATGAAGGGGCGCTTGCCGGGCGGCGCGATATCCCAGCGGGCGTCGTTGACGCCCTCCAGCTTGAAGGTGACGGCCTTGCGCGTGATGGTCTTGCCCTTTTCCTTGCTGGTCTCGCTGGCGACGTTGCGTTCCTTGATGACGAATTTGAGCCGGAAGGTGTAGATGCCCTTGTCCTCGGCAAAGAAGGCCAGCGTCATCATCACGGATTCGCCGACGGCGGCGTTGTGCACGTCGAAGTTGCTGAAATTGACGAACCAGAAGTCGCGCGCGGTGTTGGTCTCGTCGGTCGAGACGCGGTATTTGGTGACTTCGCCGCCCTTGGCGCCGGGCTGGCCGGTGCCCTTGGTGCCCGCGCCCTCGGTGCCTTTGCCCGAGGTGCCGGGCTTGCCTTCGCCTTTGCCTTCGCTCTCGCTTTTGCCGCCGCCCTGGTCCGTGCCTTGTTGCTTGGGTGGCGTTTTGGGTTTCTTCGCCAGCGCCGCCAGCACGCTCTTGCGCAGCTCCTCCGGTGTGACCTTGGCTGGCTTCCAGTTCAGTGTCTTCAGATAGGCGATGTCTTCGTCGCTGATGCCCTGGGTGGCGGTCAGCACCTTCTGGATCCAGGTGGAGGCCGGCACGGTGTACTGGCCCTCGGGCGAGCTGTCGGCGATCGCGCGCAGCAGCGCTTGCTGCGCGGGGCTGGACTTGTCGATCAATTCGCGGATGATGCGGGCTTGAGCCAATGCGGCGTCCAGCTGATCGTGGGTGATGGGCTTGCCCTTGAGGCCGAATACGGCCATTTCCTTCTCGGTCAGCAGGTCGGAGCCTTGTTTTTGCGTGCCTTGGCCACTGGTGCCGCCGGGCTGGCCGGTGGTGGAGGTGCCACCAGCTACGCTCTTGGCGTCGCCTGGCTGGCTGCCGGCTTGGCCTTGGCCTGAGCCTTGGCCGGTGCCGGTGCCGCCGGCCTTGGGCGCGCTGCCCGGACCTTCGGACTTGGTGCCGGTGCCGCTTCCTGTGCCGGTACCCGTGCTGGTCTTGTCGCCGGTTGTCGTGGCGCCTGTTGATGTCCCGGTGGCGCCGGTCGTGCCTTTGCCTTCCGCCGATCCGCTGTCGGAGGGCGGCGTGGTTTTTTTGCCGCCGGCGGTGCCGCTGGCATCCTCGACATTGCCGGTGCCGGCCGTGCCGGTCGCGGTCACGTCGCTGTTCTTGACGGAGCCGGCACCGGCCACGCCAGCTGCCTTGACGTCGGTACCGGTCGATGTGCCGACGCCCGCCGCGCCTGCCGCTTTGGAAGTGGTGTCGTTGCTGTAGCCGGCTCCGGCCGTGCCTGCGCCGGTGCTGGTGGTGTCAACCGAGGCGCCTGCGCCCACGCTGGCCACCGACTGGCCCGAACTGCTGACCGCCGCACCCGCCGACGCGTTGCCGGCGCCGATGGAGCTCGACGCGATGCTGACGCCGACCCCGGCATTGCCCGCGCCGAGGCCGGACGAATAAATCGACACGCCGATGCCGGCGCTGTACATGCTGGTGCTGGTGCTGCCGATCGAGATTCCGAAGCCCTTGTTGGTGGTCTTGCTGGCCTTGTCTTCTCCCTCCTTGGCGTCGCCGACGCAGCGGCACTTCTTCCTGAGGTCGTTGCTGAACGGTGGCGTGCAGAGATACATATACAAACCGTTGGCGGGCGGGAGCACCCCCAGCCATTGCCTGCAGGTGATCGCCAGCGGATCGAGGAAGGGCAGCGGCGGCGGTGGGGGCAGCTTCATTCGTTCGATGGTCAGGCCGGGATTGACGCCCAGGTAGCGCTCCTTGAGGAAGTGCTCGTAGAGTTGAAGCTTGGCTTCGCCTTCGATCAGGCCCTCGGAGTTGAAGGGTTTGATTTCGCCCAGCGCGAAGCCGGTGGGCGTTGCCATGATCAGGTCGGGCACCAGTTTTTTGAAGACGCCCTTGGCCTTCTTCAGCGCCTTGCTCAGGCCTTTGACCTTCTTGGGATCGAGCGCCAGGAAGGGCGCCTTCTTCTTGGGCTGGATAACGAAATTCGGCAGCAGGAAGCGGTACATGGCTTGCATGGCGGCCTGGATCTGCTCGTGGGCGTCGGTGCCGACCTGGCGTACATTGCCCCGGTAGCAGATCCCGCAGCCGCCGGCCGCGTCGCCGTAGGTGAGCGGCGCCTTGGCCACGCCGGTCGCGGACTGTTTGACCGGCACGTTCACCTTCCAGCCGAAAGACACGGCCTCGGCGGCGATGTCGGCCTGGTCCTCGTCCGCCGCGTTGTCCTGCATCGTGACTTCGCCGTCGGGCGAGCGTTGCAGCGGGCCCCTGGTGCCGCCTTGCTGCACCACGTGGGTCAATTCATGGGCCAGCAGCATTTGTCCGTCCGGATCGCCCGGCTGGTAGCGCCCGCCCGCGAAGGCGACATGGTTGCCGACCGTGTAGGCTGACGCGTGGATCGCGCTGGCGGAGGCGTTGGCTTCGCTGTCGGCGTGGATGCGCACATGCGAGAAGTCGTGGCCGAAGCGCGATTCCATCAAGCCTTTGGTGGCGGTGTCCAGGCCTTGGCCGGGACTGTCGAGTACACGGCCGACGCTGGCTGGCGCGCCACCGGGCGCCGCTGCGTTGCTGGATGCGCGCGCCAGGTTGCCGGATGCGCTGCAGCGCTCGCAGCTGCCGCCTTGCTCGGCGCAGGAGCATTTGCGTTGCAGCAGAGGCGGCTGGACCGGATTGGCTGCGGTGCGGGATGATTGTTGGGCGGCGAACATCAACGGCTCCTCGCAATGCCGCTGGCCGATGTGCCGGCGCCATTGCCCGCCGCAGGCGACAGGGCGGCGCCCAGCGCCTGTCCCAGCGAGTGGCCGAGCGGCGCCTTAGCGTGCGACAGATCGATCCGCAGATGGTGAGCCGGCGACGGCGAGGTGCCGGCGGAAGTCGTCCCGATCCAGCCGGCGCGCAACGCGCTGGTCAGCTGCGCTTGCAGGGCGCGCTCCAGTTGCAGGCGTTCAAGCGGTGACAGCGTCATGCCATGCAAGGTCAAGCCGTCGATTACGCAGCGGATTTTCATGCCGGCACCTCTACGGGCGGCTGGGCCGGCGTCCAGGCAAACTCGCTCTCGGCGACCGGGCGGCCGATCTTCAGCAATTCCCAGCGGATGGCGTCCAGGATATGGGGCATGCCGATATCGGCGTGCGCGGCGGCAGCGTTGTGGGCCGCCGCCAGCGCCGCGTTGAAGATGGCGCCGCCCGTCATCGCGAAGCGGGCCAGGCGGTCCAGGTCCAGTTGCGCGCTGTCGAGGCGGCTGGGGTCGGGGAAGACCCTGGACCAGATCTCCTTGCGCTCGGCGACGCCGGGGAATGGGAAGCCGATGATGAACCGCAGCCGTCGCGTGAAGGCCTGATCGAGCGCGTGCTTCATATTGGTGGCCAGCAGCGTCACACCGGGGAATTGCTCCATGCGCGTGAGCAGGTAGTTGATGTCGATGTTGGCGTAGCGGTCGTGGCTGTCCTTGACCTCGCTGCGCTTGCCGAACACCGCGTCGGCCTCGTCGAACAGCAGCACGGCGCCGCCGCCCTCGGCCGCGTCGAACACCCGGCGCAGGTTCTTGGAGGTCTCGCCGATGTATTTGCTGACCACGGCCGACAGATCGACCCGGAACAGCGCCAGCGACAAGGCCTGCGCCACTGCCTCGGCTGCCATGGTCTTGCCGGTGCCGCTCTCGCCGTGCAGCAGGGCTGCCATGCCGAGACCCCGGTTGGCGTGCGCCGCGAAGCCGTAATCGTTGAGCACGGCGATGCGCTGGGCGGCGTGCTCAACCAGCCGGCGCAACTGCTGTTTTTCGTGCGGCGGCAGGGCGACATCGTCCAGCGTGGCGCGCACAGCGATGCGCTGCGCCAGACCGTCCAGCGCGCCCGCGGTGTGTTCGACGCAGGCATTCCAGGCCGCCCGTACCGGCGGCTCCAGGTTGGCGGCCGGGCTCACGCCCGCCGCGAGGCTGGCGATGCGCGACGCCGACAGCTGGAATTCATTGGCCAGCCTGGTCAGCGCCGATTCGTCGGGAACGGCGATGCCGCGCGCCATCAGTGCCTGGTGCCATAAGGTGGCGCGCTCCATTGCGAGGGGCGGTTCGACCAGCACGACCCCGGTGCTGCCCCAAGCCGCGTCGGCAAAGCGGGAGTCGACGAAGACGCTGCCTGGCAGCCGTTGCAGCAGCCGGATGGGCAATGGCTGCGGCTTGTCTCCGTCCTCATGGTCCGCGTGTGCTTCCGCGTCCTCGATCAACAAGGTCAGCGGCAGCAGCCTGGTTTCGCGCTGCCACAGGTGCAGGAAGCGTTCCATGTCCTGCGGCTGCACGGGCAGGGCGCCTGCCGGCAGCGCCATCAGCCGGTGCCCTGCCGAGGCGGCGGACGTGGCCAGCACGTCGCGCTTGGAATTGGTGTCGGCGCCCAGCAGTTGGACGATGCCGCTGCCGCCGTCGGGTGCCAGCCAGTACGACAGCTGTTGCGCCACCTGCTGCTGGTGCGGCGGCAACTGCGCGGGCGGGACGACGGGCGTCACCAGCGTTTCGATGCGTTCGTCCAGATAGTTGAGGCCCTTGATGTAGGCGGCGATCCGCTCGTCGATCCGCAGCGGCGCGGCCAGCAGCGAGTCGGCGCCGGATTGGTGGACTTCCAGCAGTTGCATGGCGCGCAGGGGGCGCTCCGGTGCCATCGCGTCCCAGCCGGCGGTTTGGAACAGGCTCATGCCAAGCGCGAAAGTGGGCGAGCGACGATACGGATCGCCTTGCGCGGCCGCGATCAGGGCGGGCATGTCGGGATCGAGTTCCGGCGCGGCCGCAAGCAACAGCATGTCCCGCTCGAAGGGGTTCAGCCCCATGCTGTTGGCCAGCGACACCAACGCGGGCGCGGGCTGCGCGGCGGCGGCGTTCTCGAAGGCCAGGCGGGCGTCGGCGAGCCCTCCATCACTGGCTGGCTCCGCTTGCGGGGTGTCTCCGGCCGGCGGCAGTTCCTGTTGAACTTGCGCCTTGCGCCGCCAGGGCCAGCGTGCCTCGGGCTCCACGGCCGGCGGCTTGCGGGTCAATGGCGGCAGGCCCGGCGCGAGCCGCCGTTCTTCGGCCAACAGGCAAGCGCGCAGCCACGCCAGTCCAGCCTCGATGCAGGCCTGGTTGTTGCGGGCGAAATCGGCGTCGTCGGCAGGCATGGCGCTACCCCGGTACCGTGATGGATTGCAGTGGATCGAAGCTGGGCGGCTGCGCGCCGAGGTCGCGTACCAGGATGCTGTCGACGCCGTCCACGCGCAGCGCCACCGGTAGCGGCGTTTCCGATGCGGCCAGCCCGGCCAGCGTGACGGTGATCTGCGCGGACTTGGCGGCCACCGGCGCCGGCCTGAACGGTTCGCCGCCGACAAAGATATCGATCCGTTGGCCCGGCCAGATTTGCGGGAACACATGCAGTGTGAGATCGAACGGTCCGGGCGGTGCGCTCAATGTGGGCTGCGGCGACAGCCGCGGGGCCAGGCTGAAGCCGATTTCATTGGTCCGGCGCGTCGGCTTGCCCGCGCTGTCGATGCGCAGGGCGACCGTGTATTGGCCGGCGGGCCAGTCGCTGTCGGCGGTGCCGCTGCCGGATGGCGGGAGCGTGACCAGTGCCTTCTGCGAAGTCGCGCCCGCCGCCAGCGGTAGCTCGAGCGGCACTGGCAGCAAGGCGTGCTTGAATTCGGCGGTGACGGTGTCGCCGCTCAGTTGGGCGCCGGCCAACGCCAGCGTGTCCCCGAGCTCGGCGGTGAGGTGGAAACCATCGGCGCTCACGATGGCGATCGACGTCAGCACGGGGATGCTGGACGGCGGCACTTGCAGGTCGGGTTGGCTATGGACGCCCTGGTCGCCGGCGCCGCGTTGCAGCACGGGCAGCGGCGAGCGCACCGGACGGTTATGCTGGATCAGCACGGTCGAGACCTGGTACACGACCGTGGGCCGGTAGCGCGCCTGCATCGCGGTCCACAGGCGGGACAGTTCGTCCGCGCCGGGGTAGTTCGGCGTGATCTTGACCAGCTCCAGCTGGTCGGCCAGGTCGATCGCGGTGCGGCCGTCGGTGTCCGGCGGAATCAGGTTGACGTTGACCGGGCTGTTCGGACTGAGCGAGCGCCGGATCGCGGCGCGCGGCAGCATCGGCATGTCGCTGAGGATTTCCATGGCGTAGCCCAGCAGGATCTCGGCGTTGAGGTCGGTGCTGCCGTAGGCGGTCAGCATGTAGTGCAGGTTCAGCGCCAGCGGCGCGTTGCTGAGGCGTTCTCCACCAGGCCCCTGCGACGGCAGCCCGACGTTGCGCCAGCCCTGGTTGGGCGTGATCTGGTACAGGAACAGGTTGAGGCGGTTCTCCTCGGTCTCGCCGACCGGAATCCGGTCCGGGGGCAAAGCGCTCACCAGCAGTGAGCCGACCTGCGCCAGGTCGTTGTTGATCAGGCCGTCGTTGAGGACGTCCTTGAGGATGGCGGTGACCGCCGCTAGTGCCAGGGGGCTGCTCATGAGCGCGCTCCCCGTGCTCGGCGCGACAGGTAGGCGGTCAACGCGTCGCTCCCGCGCTGCGGCGCTGCCTGTACAGCCGCGGGCGCCGATGCGCCGGCCGGTGCGCGCACGTCGATACGCCCGATGTGAATGTCGATGGTGATCTCCGGAGTCGCCTGGGCGGACGGCCTGGCAACGAGCGGTGCTTGCTGTGGCGGGGCGCCGCGCAAGGCGGGCTGGGGCCGCTCGGCGCTGACCAGCCGCATGGTGGCGGCAGATGGTTGGATTGGCTGCGGCGCTGGTTTGCCAGCAGGCGACGCGCGGCGCGGCGTTGCGTGTGCTGTGCCGTGGTCTTCCTGCCTGGCTGGCGTGGATGCGGCAGGTGTTGCGTTGTGCGCGGGTGTGGCGAGCAGTCGGCTTGCCGCAGTTGGCGCCAAGCGCGCGAACTGGGATGCCGCCAGATGTGATGGCTGGGACGGCGCGACGGCCCCGGCCGAAATAGCCGAAGGGGCGTGTCCATCGCGATTGAGCGGGGCGCGCTCCTCTTTGCCCGGCGCACGTTCAAAGCGGCCGGCCGGCAGCGCGGAGGCGACGGGACGGGCTTCCTGTCGTTGCCATGCAGGTGACGCCGTCGCAGCGGGATCGAATGGCGTCATAGCGGCGGACGCCCGGGTGAGCGGATGGTGCAGATCGGTCGCCGGGGGAGGGGGCAAGTTATCGCCGCGGCCCGCGCGCGCCATCGTGGCCGCGGCTTCCTCCGGCTGGGCCCGCAAACCGCGCGGAGGCGGCATACGAGGCCTGGCATCGGCGGTGGCGAACTGCATGGCCTCGAAAGGATAGGGCAGGCGTGGCCGCAACGCGTGCGTGGGTGGCGCGTCCGGCCGGCTATGCATGGCGATGCGGTCCAGCCAGCCGGTCACGGCCGTTCCGCCCCCGGCTTCGGCGAGTGCGTGCGCCGGCGCGGCCGTTTGTGCCGTGTCCGCCGCGCCGCCCGTGCTGTGTTCGCCGTTTTGCATCAGGTCTCCAGCCATTCCAGGTAATGATTACGCCGGGTGGACGACATCGCCAGGATATCGCTCTCACGCCAGCCGAAAGCTTGCGCAAGCCGGCCAACCTCGCTCAAGACCCGGCGCGCGCATGCGCCGAGCTCGGCCCACAACACGTCGATAATGTGCAGATCCGTGCTCCATTCGTGCCCGCAGGCTGGGCAGGTCATCGCGAAGGCGATATGCGCCAACGGATCGGCCCGCTCGATCGCCTGCTCGACGGCCGCCAGCGTCGCCTCGCCGAGCTCTGCCGGCGACACATCCACGCCATCGCGGCGGGCGCTGTCGATGGTGCGCGCGAGCAGGCGTCCCGGCGTCGTCCCGTCCGTCGCCAGCAGCAGGTCATGCGCGGTGGGCAGGTGGAAGCGCACGTCGCAGCCTTCGCTGTGGAGGCTGTGCGTAGCGTCGGCCATTTCGTTTGCGTTCAGCAGTGCGTCCATGGGCATCTCGATTTCGACCACTTCTTCGCAGGCGGGGCAATCGGCCAGGCACACCAGGGCGTAGCCAAACAGCCGCTGGCGCAACACGATCAATTGCCGGTTGATGTAGCCCAGCGGCCAGGAGGCGATGTCGTCCCGCTCCGGGTAGGCGGCGGACAACAGCAACAAGGCCCGGCGCGCCGGCGGCAGCGGCTGCCCCACGTCCCAGATGTCCAGCAGCTCGGCCGTGCCTGGTGTGCGCATGAGCGCCTCGTCAGCCTGGTGGTTCCGTGAAGGTCGGTTCGGAAGGTTCCGGCACCTCGTAATCCCGCTCCCAGCCTTCGTTTTCCAGCTTCAGATGCTGGATCAGCACGGCGTTGGCGTTGGCGTCGAGATCCGAGGCGGCCAGGAACTCCGACACCCAGCAGCGATACACCTTGTAGCGGATCGCCAGCTGCCCGGCCTCGTTGTAGACTTCGATCACCAGGTCCTTGCGGAAATCCTTGAGCGACACTTCCTTGCCCAGGCCGGAGCCGTAGTTCCACACCTTGTTGGCCCACTGCTCGAAGTCCTTGTCGTGCGTGACGCCGCGCTCGACGGTGATGGCGTCGAACTCCGTGCGGCCGGGCGACTTGCGGCTGGAGCTGGGATCGCCGCCTTCGCGGTGCCGCACCACCTCGGTGGTGCGTTTGAGCCCGCTGATCTTGCTGACCCCGGCGACGAAATCGTTGCCCCATTTGATGCGGAACTTGAAGTTCTGGTAGGGATCGAAGCGCAGTGGATTGACGGTGAATTGAGCCATGATCGCCCCCTCAGGTTTCGATTTGTCCGGCGATCTGCTGCAGCCGGATCACCACGAATTCCGCCGGCTTCAACGGCGCGAAGCCGACATTGACGTTGACGATGCCCAGATTGATGTCGTTCTGCGTGGTGGTCGAGGCGTCGCAGCGGACAAAGTACGCGTCGCGCGCGGATGCGCCCTGGAACGCGCCTTGGCGGAACAGGTTGTGCATGAAGGCGCCGACGTTGAGGCGGATCTGCCCCCACAAGGGCTCGTCGTTGGGCTCGAACACCACCCACTTCAGCGCGCGGTACAACGATTCCTCGATGAACAGGGCGGTGCGGCGCACCGCGATGTATTTGTACTCGTCGCCAAAGGCATCGGCGCCGCGCATGGTGCGCGCGCCCCAGACCACGCGGCCGAAGACCGGGAAGGTGCGCAGGCAGTTCAAGCCTTGAGGATTAAGCAGGCCGTTGTCCTCATCGGTCATCGGCACCGTCATCGAACTGACGCCGAGCATGGCGGCGTCCAGCCCGGCCGGCGACTTCCACACGCCGCGCTGGGTGTCGATGCGGGCAAAGATGCCGGCGATGATGCCGCTGGGGGCGAAGGGTTCGATCTGGTCGCCGTGCAAGGGATTGGGCATGTTCACACGCGGGAAGAACACCGCCGCGTTGTGGCTGGGCGCCGCGTACTTGTTGGGGAAACCGGTCTGCGCCAGGTCCACCGAGGTCCATTCCGACGGCGAATCGAGCAGCAGCATGGCGCGCCGTTTCTCGCAATAGGCGGTGGCGACGGCCACCACGCTGTCGTCGATATTGTTGCTGGCGTTGTAGGGCGGGATGCACAGCATGTTGAACAGGCCGTCGCGGGTGAACAATTGTTCCAGCGCGAACAGGCCGGTCTTCTGCGCCTGGCCGTTGGGCTTGATGAAGTCGGCCGAGGTCAGCGCGGCGCCGTCGTCGACGCTGTCCAGCGCCGCCTTCATCGCGGTATCGTAGGCGGCCTTGGCGGCCTTCACCGCCGGCGACGATGGGTCCGGATCGGCGGCGCGCGCGGCGTCCCAGGCCAGGAAGGCAGTGCCGACCGGGTCGCCCTTGACGTTGGCGAAATCTGGCAAGGCCGGCGGCGCGCCGTTCAGGTCGGCCCCGGCCCAGACGATCAACGTGGAAGCGTCCGCCAGTATCCGGTCCACGCGGCGGGCGGTGTTCTTGACGGTCAGGTTCAGGTAGGTTTCCGTGGTGCCGCCCTGCGCCGCGCTGGCCACCGTGAGATTGAAGAGGTCGGCGACGGTGACGCCCAGCTGGGTGGCGGTGGCCGCGGCGGCCGGGCCGCTGGCGGCGGAGACCATCAGGCGCAGGTAGCCGGCCCATTTGCCCGGACTGGCGGCGGCGAAGCGCAGCGAACCGGCCTCCAGCACGCGCGCCTCTGACGGCAGGTTGGCGATCAGCGCGAGGGCGGCTTGCGCGGCGGCCGCGACCGCGTTGGCGTCGGCGCCGTCGGCCAGCCCGGCGAACGCGGCGTTGGCCTGCTGCGCGGCCGCTTTCTGCGCCTGGGTGGCGTTGGCGTCGTCGGTGATGACCTTCAGTGCGGCCGCCGCCTTGTCCCTGGCGTCCTTGCCGGTCGCGCCGGCGGCGCCCGCGTTGGCCACGGCCGCGATGGCGTCGGCCTGCGCCGAGTGGAACAGGCGCACGATCACCGCATGGCTGCCGCCGTTGATGAAGAAGTCGCGCACCGAGAAACTCATCGTGCTGGCGAGCCAGAGTTCGCCAAACTTGCGCTCGAAGTCGGCATAGCTGGTGATGTCGACCGCCGTATCGACCGGGCCTTTGCGGGCGCGCCCGATGAAGGCGGCGATCGAGGTGGCGACTCCGGTGATGGTACGTACGCCGCTCGGTATTTCCTCGACGTAGACCCCTGGATAACTCAATGCACTCGGCATGACCGTTCCTTTCGACATGGCGGCGCCCGGACCGGACGCTCGCGCGCCGGGCCAGTTGCTAATTTGATGTAGGGACTTGCAAGGTGCAGACTAAAACAACCTCTGGGTAAATCGTGCGTCGAGTTCACTGAACCGTGAAATGTATTCTGCGCCGATTTCCCCTGCCAAAGCGCCTGCGATTTCCATTAAACCGAAGCCTATTGATCTAGATCTAAAACAGCGACGATCCCGCAAACGATGTATCAAACGGTGTGGTGACCTGATAAATATAGTCGGCGAAACACGACAAAAATACGCACTTTGTCACAACATAAAGCATAAATTTTTCCGGTCGAAATTCCGGCAGTGAGCTGTGGTACCGGGCCGAACTACGACCCGCCGCCTGTCTGCCGATCGCATAGCAGGAGCGCGCTCGTTCGAGTTTGATTTGTATCAAATGTTTTTGCGAATGGCGGTTCTACAATTCGCTATATATCAAGGCCTTTACTGATGAGCTAAGGCCGAGCTCAATCAAGGAGCCCGCGATGACACTGTTTCACCTGCTCGCAGTACTCGCCGCGCTTGGCGCCAGCTGCGCCGCGCACGCGGAGACCGATTGCACGGATCCCATTGCGGATTGGAAGCCCCGGGACATGTTGCGTCAGCAAGTCGAGTTGCGCGGGTGGACCGTCCAGCGTATCAAGGTTGACGACGGTTGTTACGAGGTGCGAGGCACTGATCGGCTCGGCAACAAGGTGAAGGCCAAGTATGGCCCGGCGACGTTGCGTATCCGCAGCCTTGAGATCGAATTCGGCGAACATGGCGATGCCTCCGACTACCTGCGCCCAGCCCGTCCGTCCGCTGAACATAACCGGGCACCCGGCCCGCAGACTCAAGGAAACAAGCAATGAAGAAAATTCTGACCGGCGCCTGCCTGGCGGGCACATTGGCGCTCCCCTCGATGGCACAGGCGCGCCCCGTCGTGCTGACCACGCAACTGCAAAATTACAACGGCAACGGTGCCTATCTGGCGTTCTATGTCACTGACGCCGCAGGCAACTATAAAAAGACACTATGGGTTGCCGGAAAGAAGTCAAAGTACTATAAGCACCTGAGTGCATGGGCGCGCGGCAGCGGGCTTGACGCGCGTGCATACGATGGCGTCAGCGGCGCCAGCGTCGGCAATGGTAAGTCGCTGAAGGTCACGGTTGAACTGGCCGATGCGCTGATTGATGCCGGCTATGAAATCCGCGTCGACAGCGCGGTGGAAGACGGCCGCGATCATCCAGCCGATGCGCGCGCGCAGCTGACCAAGGCCGGTGCCGGCAAACCTGTCCAGGGCCGTGGCTACATCAAATCCTTCAGTTACGACATGTAAGGCACTTTGTGTTGCGGCGCCTACACTCCATGCCCGGCCTGTTCTGCGGGCTCCTGGTCATATTGCTGGGGGTGACCGGCGCGTTGTTGTCGCTCGCTCCAGCGCTGGACCGGCTAGGCACCACCGTGCAGAGCGGCGTCAGCGTGGCCGAGATGGCCGGCCGCGTAGCGCGCCAATACCCGGGAGTCGAACAGATCCAGCGCACGCCTTCGGGCTCGTTGATCGTCTACTACAGCACGGGCGCCGGCGACAGCGTGGTTCGTGTCGATCCGGCGAGCGGAGCGGCGTCCGCCTATGCGCCATCGGCGTTCTTTCGCTGGATCAAGCAACTGCATCGCTCCATGCTGCTCGATACCCCCGGCCGCCTTGCGGCCGGTGTGACAGCGCTGGCCCTGCTAGGACTATGCGTTTCCGGCCTGCTATTGCTGGCCAAGCGCACCGGCGGCTGGCGCCGGCTCGCGGCGCCGCTGCGTGGCAGCTGGAGTCAGCGCTGGCACGCGGAGCTTGGCCGTGTTGCGATGGCAGGCCTGCTGCTGTCGGCGCTCACCGGGGCGTATATGTCGGCGGCCACGTTCGGCCTGATCTCCGACGGCATGCAGAGCGAACCCGATTTCCCCGCCGCGACTTCGGGCGGACCGCCGGTGGCGGTTTCCGCCCTAGCCGCGCTCAAGCAGGCCGACCTGTCCGACCTGCGCGAACTGGTCTTTCCCATCCCTGGCGAGCCCGCCGCAGTGTTCACCTTGAGGACGCTGCAGGGCGACGGCTACGTGGACCGGTCCACCGGCGCCTTGCTGACCTATCGCCCCCACAGCGTGGTGCGCGAGGGGTTTGAGCTGGTGTACCGGCTGCATACCGGAGAGGGCCTGTGGTGGCTCGGCCTGCCGCTTGGCGTGTGCGCGTTGGCGGGGCCATGGCTGGCCATCACCGGCGCGATTGTGTGGTGGCGGCGGCATCGCGCCAAGCCACGTATCCGCGACAACAGCAGCGCGCAGTCGGCCGATGTGGTGATCCTGGTCGGCAGCGAAAATAACAGCACCTGGGGCTTTGCCCAGACATTGCACGACGCCTTGCGCAGCCAGGGCCGGCAGGTCCATACGGCGCCGATGAACCAGCTGTCCGGGCGCTATCGCCACGCACGCGACCTGATGCTGTTGACGGCGACTTATGGTGACGGCGCAGCTCCCGCCACGGCCAACCGTTTCCTCGACCGGCTCGAACGCCTGCCGGCCAATCCAACGCTCAGATTCTGCGTCCTTGGATTCGGCGACCGGCAGTTTCAAAGATTCTGTCAGTTTGCCAAGGACGTGGATGCGGCCATGGTCGCGCGTGGCTGGCAGCGTTCGCTGGAGCTGGCCACGGTCGACCGCCAGTCGCCGCAGGAATTCATGCGCTGGGGCGTCGGCGTCGGCGCCCTGTTGGGCATCGCGCTCAAACTCGAGCACGCGCCCCGCCATCCGCCGACCTTCTTGCTGCGGCTCGAGGAGCGTATCGATTACGGATTGCTGGAACAGGAACCTACTGCGGTGCTGCGGTTTGCCGCGACACCGCTCAGTCAGGCCCGCACCCGGTTGATGGGATTGCTGTGGCAAGCACGGCTGCCGCATTTTGAAGCGGGCGACCTGGTCGGCGTGATCGCGCCGGGCAGTCCGGTGCCGCGGTTCTACTCCTTGGCCAGTGGCGCCAGCGACGGCATCCTGGAAATCTGCGTGCGACGACAGCCAGGCGGCCTGTGCTCCAGCTATTTGCATGGCTTGCGGCCGGGCGCATGCATCGAAGCGTTCATCCTGCCGAATCCGCAATTTCGGCCGGCATCCGGCAAGGCGCCTGTGATTCTGATCGGCGCAGGCACCGGGATCGGACCGCTCGCCGGCTTCATCCGCAACAACAGCGGCAGGCACCCGATGTATCTGTACTGGGGTGGCCGCGATCCGGAGTCGGACTTCCTGTATGAACCGGAGCTGCGCAATTATCTCGCGGACCGCCGCCTCACGCAGTTGCACGCCGCTTTCTCGCGCGTGAAGGATGGACAACGGGTGCAGAACCGGCTGTTCGACGACGCCGACAATCTGCGCAGCCTGATCGCGGACGGTGGCCAAGTGCTCGTTTGCGGCAGTCGTGCGATGGCCCAAAGCGTTCGGCAAGCCCTGGACGAAGTGCTTGCGCCACTCAGACTCGATGTCCAGTCACTCAAGAACAATGGAAGATACCGTGAAGACGTCTTTTGAATCGCCGCCGCCCCCGGTCCTGCAGCGCTTTAGCTTGAACGGCGCGACGATGGGCACGCGCTATACCGCCGTGTTCTACGCCGCGGCAGACGTGGACGCCGCGGCGATCGGCGCCTGCTTGTTTGCCGCGGTGGACCAGGTCGATAGGCAGATGTCGAGCTGGAACCCTGCCTCCGATCTTTGTCGTGTCAACGCCGCACCCGACAATACCTGGATCGCCATACCCGATGAGCTCGCCGAGGTGCTTGAGGCCGGCCTGCAGGTGGGCGCGGCCTCGAAGGGCGCGTTCGACATCGGCTTGGGAGCGTTAGTCGAGGCGTGGGGGTTCGGACCTGCGCGGCGCCCGCTGGCCGCGCCGCCCCCGGCACGGAACGGCACGCAAGCCGGCGTTGGCGCGGCCGGATTGGAGGTCGACCGTAAAGGGCTGCGGGTACGCAAACACCGGCCTGTTTGCCTCGACCTATCGGGCATTGCGAAGGGCTACGGTGTCGATCGGCTGGCGCAATGTCTCGACCGATGGGGCGTCACCCATTACCTGGTTGGCATTGACGGGGAAATGCGGTCGCGCGGGGCCAAGCCTGGCGGCGAAGCCTGGACGGTGGCGATCGAGAAGCCCGTGTACGGTATACGCGAGGTGATCGGGGCAATTGAACTGACGGATACGGCGATCGCCACCTCCGGGGATTACCGCCGCTGGGTTGACCTGGGTGGCAAGCGTTTTTCGCATACAATGGACGCTGCCACACAGCAACCTATTAAGAGCGATCTGGCTGGTGTCACGGTGCTGGCCCCGACCTGCATGCTTGCCGACGCCTGGGCGACGGCGTTGCTGGTACTGGGGCTGGAGCAGGGGAGCCAATTAACTCGCGAGCTTGGCATGGATGCCCTGTTCATCTGGCGTGATGGCGGGACTCTCCGGGAAGTCTGGATTGCCGGGAAATGAGCAGGGAGCAACTAGCCACCGTGCGCATGGCCTGTTGCCGGATTCAGTGCCAGCAGCGCTATCCTGGTGTCTTCATACGCCAGCGCCAGGTCTTGCAGCTGTCCGGCCGCATCGTCGAAATTTTCGCCCTTGCCCATCAGCTCCAGATTGGTGCATGGCAGCCGCATGCGGTTGGCGCCCACGAACTCTATGCTCGATTGCAGGTAGTGGGCGGTCGACGCCAGCAATGGCGCGTCCTGCGCCGTTGCCGCGCTCGCCAGTTTTTCCAGCAGCTGCGGCACCTCGGCGATAAAGGAGGCGACCACTTCGTCGAGCAGGGAAAGGTCTTCGCCGATCGCCCGCAATTGCTCGATGCGGGCATGGCTGAGCACCGCATCGTCGCGCCGGCGCGTGGCCAACCTGGCGATCGCCGCCACCAGCGCCGAGCTCAACACATGCAGCTCGATGGGCTTGGCGATGTACTCATCCATGCCGGCGTCCAGGCAGCGCTCGCGGTCCCCGGGCAAGGCGTTGGCCGTCATCGCGATGATGTACGGGCTGTTGCTGCCCTTGAAGCGCTGGCGCAGGCGCTGCGTGAGCTCGAAGCCGTCCATCTCCGGCATCTGCATGTCCATCAGGATGATCTGGTAGTGCCGGCCTTCCAGCGCCGTCATCGCCTCGACGCCGTTGGCCACCACGTCGGCCTGGTAACCGAGATGACGCAACAGCTGCCTGAGCACTTTCTGGTTGATCGTATTGTCCTCGACCACCAGAATGTCCACCGCGGCGGCCAGCCCCGGGGCGACGGCGGCCGGGCGGGGCGGGGCGGCGGTCGCGTCGCGCTTGCTCAACACCTGCCGCAGGGCGTCCAGCAGGGCGCGCGGCTTGATCGGCTTGTTCAGCCACGCGGCGAACATGCCGCCGTCCAGGCTGCTCCCGGCCTGCCGGTGGCCGACCGAGGTGAGCAGGACAAGCGGCAGCGTCGCCCGGTCGCGCATCTTGCGCAATTCGCCCGCCAGGCGCACGCCATCCATGTCGGGCATCTGCATGTCGAGCACGGCCACGTCGAAGGGCGCGCCATGCCGCACCAGGTCGATGGCTTCGGCCGCGGAGGCCGCGGACAGGCCCTCCATTCCCCACAACAGCGCCTGCCGCATCAGGATGCGGCGGTTGGTGGTGTTGTCGTCGACAATCAGGATGCGCTTGCCTTCCACGGTCGCCGAGCGATCCCGCAGCACATCCTCGGCAAGCTGGTCGTCGCTGGCCTCGGCCACCATGGACAGCGTGAAGGTCGAGCCTTTTCCCACCTCGCTTTGCAGCGTCAGGCTGCCGCCCATGATCTCGGCCAGGCGCCGGCTGATCGTCAAGCCCAGGCCGGTCCCGCCGTACCTGCGGGTGGTGGAGGCGTCGACCTGGGTGAACGAGCGGAAGATGTTCTCCTGGCTGTGCTCGGGAATGCCGATGCCGGTGTCCCTCACGGCGAAATCCAGGCAGTAGGTGTTGGCATCCCGGCTCTCCGCGCTGACCGTCACGACCACCTCGCCGTGATGGGTGAACTTGATCGCGTTGGACAGCAGGTTGACCAGGATCTGGCGCAGCCGGGTGGCGTCGGACAGCATGGTGGCCGGCACGCCGGGCTCGATGATGTAGGCCAGGTCGAGGTGCTTCTCTCCCGCGCTCGACGCCACCAGGTCCAGCGCATCCTCGACACAGCGGCGTATTTCGACCGCATGGTGTTCGAGGTCGAGGCGGCCCACCTCCATCTTGGAGTAGTCCAGCAGGTCGTTGATGACCGCCAGCAGCGCCTCGCTGCTTGAACGGATGGTCTCGGTGTAGTCGCGCTGCTCCTCGTCGATGCGGGTATGCAGCAGCAGGCTGGTCATGCCGATCACCGCGTTCAGCGGCGTGCGAATCTCGTGGCTCATATTCGCCAGAAACATGCTCTTGGCGCGCACGGCCGCTTCCGCCGTTTCCTTGGCCTGTTCGAGTTCCTGCTCGTAGGCCTTGCGCTCGGAGATGTCCTGCAGGATCGCGGTCAGGATCACCTGGCCGTCCTCGCCGGATTTGGAGATCGTCGCCTCGGCCGGGAATTCGGTGCCGTCCTTGCGCACTGCGTAGATGGTGCTGCGTTCGCCCATCCTGCGCGCGGTCGTGTCACCGTGCCGGAAGGCGGACACGCGCGCGGCGTGCCCGGAACGATAACGCTGCGGAATCAGCAGCTCCAGGCTTTTCCCCACGACCTCGGACGCCGCCCAACCGAACATGCGCTCGGCGCCCCGGTTGAAGAGGATGATGCGCTGGCTCTCGTCAGTGCAGAGAATGGCATTCTCCGCAATGTCGATGATGTTGCTGAGTTGGTCCGGGTTCAGTGGATGGGGCATCGTTGGTTCAGGGGTGCTCGGACAATAATATCCGCCATCCTAACACTCTTGCGCAACGGTTAGCCGGGCGGCGCCTGACCGGCGGCCAAAATGGCTTTCCTTCCCCGCAGGGACCGGCGCCGCATCAGCAGATACGCGGCTGGCACCACGAACATCGACAGCAGCGGCGCGGTGATCATGCCGCCCACCATGGGCGCGGCGATGCGCTGCATGACCTCGGACCCGGTGCCCGAGCCGATCATGACCGGCACCAGGCCGGCGATGATCACCGCCACCGTCATCGCCTTCGGCCGCACGCGCAGCACGGCGCCTTCGCGGATGGCCTCCAGCAGGTCTGCCTCGCCGCAAGCGCCGCGCGCCAGCCGGGCCTCCCAGGCGTGCTTCAGGTACAGCAGCATGATCACGCCGAATTCGGCCGACACGCCGGCCAGGGCGATGAAGCCGACCCCGCTCGCCACCGACAGGTTGTGCCCCAGCGCCCACAGCAGCCAGATACCGCCGGCCAGCGCGAACGGCAAGGTCGCCATGATCAGCGCCGCCTCGTCGATGCGCTTGAAGGTCAGGTACAGCAGCAGGAAGATGATCAGCAGCGTCATCGGCACCACGACCTTGAGCTTGGCGGTCGCCCGCTCCAGGTATTCGAACTGTCCAGACCAGGACACCGAATAGCCGGCCGGCAGCGCGACCTGGCTGGCGACCCGCTGCTGCATCTCGCGCACGGCGGCGCTCAGGTCGCGGCCGCGGATGTCGACATACACCCAGCCCGACAAGCGCGCGTTCTCGCTCTTGAGCATGGGCGGGCCGTCGACGATACGGATCGCGGCCACGTCGCCCAGCCGGATCTGAGCGCCGCGCGCGGTCAGCATCGGCAGGTCGCGCAGCTTCTCGACCGAGTCGCGCACCTCGCGCGGATAGCGCACATTGATCGGGAAGCGCTGCAAGCCCTCGACCGTCTCGCCGATGTTGTCGCCGCCGATCGCGCTCGACACCAGGCTCTGGACGTCGGCGATGTTCAGGCCGTAGCGCGCCGCCGCGTCGCGGTCGATATGGATGTCGACATACCGCCCGCCGTTGAGCCGCTCGGCGAGCGCGGACGAGACGCCCGGCACGCCCTTGACGACCCGCTCGATCTCGCCGGTGATGCGGTCGATCTCGCGCAGGCTGGCGCCGGCCACCTTCACGCCGACCGGGCTCTTGATGCCGGTGGCGAGCATGTCGATGCGGTTGCGGATCGGCGGCACCCAGATGTTGGACAGGCCCGGCACCTTGACGGTGCGGTCGAGCTCTTCGACCAGCTTGTCGGGCGTCATGCCGGGCCGCCACTGGTCGCGCGGCTTGAACTGGATGGTGGTCTCGAACATTTCCAGCGGCGCCGGGTCGGTGGCGGACTCGGCCCGGCCGGCCTTGCCGAACACCGTCTGCACCTCCGGCACCGTCTTGATCAGCCGGTCGGTCTGCTGCAGCAGTTGCGCGACCTTGCCGGCGCCGATGCCGGGCAGGGCGGACGGCATGTACAGCAGGTCGCCCTCGTCCAGCGGCGGCATGAATTCGCCGCCCAGGCGCGCCATCGGCCAGGCGGTCACCAGCGCGACCAGGCCGGCCACCACCAGCGTGGCCTTGGGACGGCGCAGCACCGCCTCCAGCAACGGCCGGTAGAGCGCGATCAGCCAGCGGTTCAGCGGATTCTTCCGCTCGTCCGGGATGCGACCACGGATCAGGTAGCCCATCAACACCGGGATCAAGGTCACGGCTAGGCCGGCCGCCGCCGCCATCGCATAGGTCTTGGTGAACGCCAGCGGCGCGAACAGGCGGCCTTCCTGCGCCTCCAGCGTGAACACCGGGATGAAGGACAGCACGATGATCAGCAGCGAGAAAAACAGCGCCGGGCCGACCTCGGCCGCCGCGTCGCCGATCACGGTCCAATGTTCGTCGCCGGCCAGCTTGCGGCCGGGATGGGCGTGGTTCCAGGCCTCGATGTGCTTGTGGGCGTTCTCGATCATCACCACCGCGGCGTCGACCATGGCGCCGATGGCGATGGCGATGCCGCCCAGGGACATGATGTTGGCGTTCACGCCCTGGTAGGACATGACGATGTAGGCCATCAATATGCCCAGCGGCAAGGACACGATGGCCACCAGCGCCGAACGAAGATGGAACAGGAAAATCGCGCAGACCAGGGCGACGACGATGAATTCCTCGACCAGCTTGTGTCCGAGATTGTCGACCGCGCGCTTGATCAGGCTGGAACGGTCGTACACCGGGACGACCTCCACGCCGGGCGGCAGGCTCGCCTTGAGCTTGGCGAACTTGGCCTTGACCGCGTCGATGGTCACCAGCGCGTTCTTCCCGGAACGCATGACGATGACGCCGCCGGCCACTTCGCCTTCGCCGTTCAGGTCGGCGATACCGCGCCGCATCTCCGGCCCCAGTTCCACGCGCGCCACGTCGCCCAGGCGCACCGGGACGCCGGCCTCCGTGGCCGTCAGCGGAATCTTGCGGAAGTCGTCGAGCGACTGCAGGTAGCCCGATGCGCGCACGATGTACTCCGCCTCGCCCAGCTCCATCACGGAACCGCCGGCCTCCTGGTTGGCCCGCTGCACCGCCTCGATCACCGCGCCGTGCGGGATGGCGTAGGCGCGCAGCTTGGCCGGGTCGAGCACGATCTGGTATTGCCGCACCATGCCGCCGATGCTGGCCACCTCGGAGACGTTCGCTACCGTCTTCAGTTCGAACTTGAGGAACCAGTCCTGGTAGGCGCGCAGTTGCGACAGGTCGAGCTTGCCGCTGCGGTCGACCAGCGCGTATTCGTAGATCCAGCCCACGCCGGTCGCGTCCGGGCCCAGCGCGGTCTTGGCCTGCGCCGGCAGGCGCGACTGCACCTGGTTCAGGTATTCCAGCACGCGCGACCTGGCCCAGTAGGGATCGGTGCCGTCCTCGAACAGGATGTAGACGAAGGAATCGCCGAAGAAGGAATAGCCGCGCACGGTCTTCGCGCCCGGCACCGACAGCATGGTGGTGGTCAGCGGGTAGGTCACCTGGTTTTCCACGATCTGCGGCGCCTGGCCCGGGTAGCTGGTGCGGATAATTACCTGCACATCCGACAGGTCCGGAATGGCGTCGAGCGGCGTGCGCGCCAGCGACCACACGCCCCACGCGGCGATGAAGACGGTCGCCAGCAGGACCAGGAAGCGGTTGACGATGGACCAGCGTATCAGTTTCGCGATCATTTCTTCGCTCCCATCGGCATGGCGTCGTCGCGGCCGTCGTCGCGAGGGAGCGGCATGGCCGGGGCGCCGCCCATGCGGGTGGCCGTGCCCTTCAGGCTGGCCTCGGAGTCCAGCAGGAACTGGCCCGACAGGACGATCTTTTGCCCGGCGGCCAAGCCCTTGCGGATCTCGGTCATGCCATTGCCTTCGGCGCCGAGCTCGACATCGACCGGCTGGAACTTCCCGCCATCCTGGGCCAGCAGCACGACGCTGCGGGTGCCGGTCTGGATCACAGCCTCCGATGGAACCAGCAGCACGTCGGCCCCACGGCTGGAGCCGAAGGTGACGGAGGCGTACATGCCGGGCACCAGTTGCCCGCCCGGATTGGCCAGCTCGATCCGCGCCTTGAGGGTGCGGGTGGCCGCGTTCACTTCGGGCAGCACCGCGCCGACCTTGCCCTTGAAGACGCTTCCCGGCAGCGCCTGCGCGCGGGCCTCGGCGGCGTCTCCCGGCCGCACCCTGGCCGCCACGCTTTCGGGCACTTCCGCGTTGACCCAGACGGTGGACAGGCCGTTGATGCGGAACAGCGGCGCGCCCGGCGCCACGGTCATGCCTTCGCGGGCGCCAAGCTCGGCGACGACACCGCTGGCCGGCGCGCTAATCGTGACGCGCGCATGAACCTTGCCGCTCGACTCGACCAGCTGGATTTGCGCGTCGCTCATGCCGGCCAGGCGCATGCGCTGGCGTGCGCCGTCGACCAGCGATGCGGTGTCGCCACCCTGCATGCGGCGGGCCGCCAAATATTCTTCCTGCGCCGCGATCCAGTCGGGCACGTACAGCTCGGCAAGCGGCTGTCCCTTCCTCACGGGATCGAGCGGAGCGCGCACATACAGGCGCTCGATGAACCCGTTGCTGCGGGCCTGGACCAGCGCCACGTCGCGCTCGTTGTACGCGACACTGCCGACCGCGACCACGCCGGAGGGCAGCCTGCCGCTGGTGACCAGCGCGGTCCGCACGCCCAGGTTCTGCTGGACGTGGGGGCTGATGGTGATGCTGCCGTCGTCGCCATCGGCGCCGCCATAGACCGGGACCAGTTGCATATCCATGTAGGGCGACTTGCCGGGCTTGTCGAACTTCTGTCCGGGAACCATTGGATCCTGCCAGTAGAGCGGTTTCCTGGCTGCCGCGGGCGCTGCCGGCATGGCCTTCATGGCTTGGGACGCGCCCAATCGGTAGGCCCCGTATCCGCCGGCGGCAATGGCGAGCGCGATCGGCAGCGCAAGTATTTTCTTGTTCTTCATTTTGATTCCTGTTGACGGTTATTGCTTGCGTGTCCGGTGGCCGAGTCCTCGGGAGCGAGGAAGTTCAGCTGCGCCCAAAGCCGCGCTGTATCGAGCTCTAGCTGCAATGCCTGCAGGCGGGTTTCGGTCTCGTTGCGTCTTGCCGCCAGCACCTCGGCCAGCGTTGCCTTCCCACCCCGGTAGGCGGCCAGCACAACTTCGCTGCGTTCGCTGGTCAGCGGCAGCGTTTCGCGCGTGTAGCGGGACAGCCGCTCCTTGCCGCTCTGCCATTCGACGATCTGGGTGCGGACCTCGGCCTCGTGGCCGCGCAGCATCTCGTCGCGCTCGGCCTTGGCTTGTTCCACCAACGCGAGTTTGCCGGCCAGCTCGCGGTCCTGGCGGTTCTTCCGGTCCCATTGCAGCGGCACCGAGATGCCGATCGATACCATGTTCGAATAGGCAGAGCCGCGCTGCTGGAACGCGACCTCCACGCTCCAGTCGCTGCGCTGGTTCGCCTGGGCCAGATTGGCGTCGGCCTGCGCGATGTCCTGCTGCCGGGTCAACACCGCGACCTGCGGGTGATGGGCGAGGAGGGCGCCCGGCTCGGCGGTGTCCATGCGGATAGTGTCGATATCGGGCTTGCCGGCCACTGCAGCCTCCGCGCCGGTCCACCTGGCCAGCACCGTCCGGGCGACGCTTCGACGGCGCGCGATTTCGCTGCCGCGGTCATCGAGGGCGAGCAGGGCGGAGCGGGCCGCGAGTATATCGGCCTGGCTGCCGCGTCCGCCGCGATAGGCCGCCTCGGCCGCTTCGATTTCCTGGTGTGCCAGCGTGGCCTGTTTGGCGATGGCCTCGGCCATCTGATCGGTATAGAAAACCTCCAGCCACGATATCGCGGTGTCGCGCTGGATAGCGGCGGTGGCGGCTTGCTTCTCGGCCTGGGCCTTGTCCGCCTCACGCTCCAGGCGCGCGGAACGCCAGCGCAGCTTGTCGGCACGCGTCAATTCCTGCGACACGCCGATGCGGCGCATGGTCATGAAGTCGCTGCCTATGGTCAGCCGGTCGGAGCCGTTGATGGGCAGGTTGTCGACGCCAACTTTGAGAACGGGGTCGGGCAACTGGCCGGCCGCGACCGCCATTTCATGCGCGGCGTCGGCCGCATGGTCCTGCGCGGTCAGCTGGCGCGAACGGGCGACCGCAAGTTGTTGGGCCTGGCCCAATGTGAGCTGCTGCGTTTGCGCGTGCGCGGCGTGAGCGGCCAGCAGCAGCGCGAGCGCAAATTTGATCTTCGACAGTTTGCGAAAACTGCCGGCGGGCGCATGACGATGCGCGAAGAACGGGGATGACATGGTACCTCCAGAAAGCGACGAACAACATCGCGCTCGCCAGGCTCGGCGATGCGATGACGGACTAGGCGATCTGGTGGATTAAATGCGGAAGCAGCAGTTGCGGATGGCGACGGGCGGAGCGGTCGTGCGCGTCAGGGCGACAGGGCGGTAGGATGCGGCGTCAGGCAGCAGGACGGCGTCGACCAGCTGCAGCTCCAGTATCAGCGCGCTCGGCACGAATGGCGGCACGTCGGGCGCGGGGCTGTCGAGCGACTGTTTGGCGGGCTCGCCGTTGGCATGCAGATGGCAGAGCTGGGGTTGCGCTGCATCCATGTCCTGGCAGTCGGGCATGTCGACCATGGCCACCGGACCATCCTGGCTTCCCGCCGGCACGCCAGGGCAGACGTACGACGCCACAGCGAGCTGCATGTACAGCATGCTGAAAAGCGCGACGATGGCCGTCAGGAGGCGTGTGAAACGGGTGGTCTTCATCGGGGAAGCTCGGTCGATAACCCGAATAGCGTAGGCTGGAACAGATGGGCTGTCAAGTCGTCGATGCGCGGATCTCGTCGGCGCGCGCGTCGACGACCGCCAGCCGCTCCTGCTCCGTGAGGCCGAGCTCGCCGATCCAGTCGCGCACGGCGGGGTGCTCGTAATACGCCGCGCCGAGCACGAAGAGCCGCCGCACGAATTCACGGATTCCGTCCGGCGTGCGGAATCCGCGCGCGATGGCGGCCTCGATCCCGGCGAGCACGACTGGCCGTGGATCGCCGCCGCCCGGCGCATGCGGGGCCTCGGCAACCAGCTCGTCGACGAAGGCATCGGCCCGCTTGGTCGCGAGTGCCGCGAGCCGCTGTGAGTCGATGCGGATCATTGCCATGGGTTGCCATAGTACTTGAGGAGCAGGCCGATCCAGTACTGCTCGACGATCTGCAGCAGGTTCTTCGTTGTGCTCAGACGATGAAGCGTGTTTTGTGCCCGCACGGTGTCGACCAACAGGACCATCTCCTTTTTGAGCATGATGTCGTCCCGGCAGCGCGGCTGGATGTTGAGCATGGCCTTCATGATCCTGGCCTCGTTCCAGGGTGCGTCCGTGCTCACCGCTTTCCCCTGGAGGCATCGGCGCTTGCCCTCCAGGTTGGAGCGGTCGGACGATGCGAGCGGGAACAGTCCGAGGCTCCCGGCGAGGTTGCATTCGTTGCCCGGGTCGACCTGGGAAAACACTTCAGCTATCGTGTAGCGCTTCTCTTCGATGCCTAGCAACACCAGGATGCCGGTCAGGTAGGACGAGTTGTCCTTGTTCGCCTCCACGCCGAACATCGTCACCAGGAGGGCGGCGAGCGCCTGGCGGTACGCGGCATCCTCGGTTTCGCACTGGCCGGTCCGCAGGAATCCGAGTGCGAGTTTGGCAAACTCGACCGGGTCTTTGCGGGCGAACTCCCTCGCGATCCTGGGGTAGCTCCAGTCGTTCTTGTCGTCGCCCTCGTCTTCGGCGACGTCGAGGATGTCGCTGTCATCGTCGTCGACGGGTTCCACAACCGGCTGGGCCGCCTTCGAGTTCCTCCTGGCCCTGGCCTTGGCAAAGAGGATACGTGGATGCTTGCGGGCGGCGAGCGTATTGCGGACCGAGCAGAGCTCCCGGTCAATCTGGATGCGGTCGCGACCGATGAGGATGCACGGATTCTTCCAGAAATACTCGGTGTCCTGCACAATCGCGAGCGCACTGCTGCGGCTCTTCACATGGAGCAAGTGGCCGGCCATGACTGTCCAGCCGTTGCCGCCGCAGATCCAGAGCGGCGGATTATTGAGCATCCATGAGGCGAACTGGCTGTTGTTCGCGTTGAGGAGCTGCCGGCACACCCGCGCGGCGGCCTGCACGAGCTGATATCCGGTGAGGCACCCATCCGAGGTCTTCAACGATGTCTGTTCGTCGCAGGTGCCGCAACAGTTCGCGAAGTTCGGGCAGGGAGTGCGTCTGCGGGCGCTCGAACAGTACTCGATGGGCAAAAACGCGGGCAGGTCCACCAACGCGGGGAAGCGGGGCCGCACCGGTTGAACCACCGGGCGCCATTTCGGCTTGACCATGTCGATCTCGACGATGACGGGCAGGTGGTCGCTCAGCACGTTCGCGAGGGCGAGGTAGACGTTGATCTCGAACAGCCGTTGTCTCTGGTCTTCGCGAACGTACTTGACCGCGTTTCTAGATGCCTTGTTTGCCCAGATGTCTTCCTTGTTAAAGAAATCCGTCATCGGATCCTCCTCCAGAGCCGACGCCGCCGCCTCACGGCGGATGAGCTCGATGTGCGGATGGCTGTTGTTCATGTCCACAAAGCGCTTGAACGACGTGACCAGCGCCGCCGCGAGCACACTGGGTTCCCCAAGAAATTGACTAAGGAACCCGTCCTCGATAGGTCCATAGTCGCGCTCCACAAGGTCTTCATCGTCGTTGCTCTCGTCGACAGAGGAGTTGGGCGTCCCGATTTCGATGTCATCGGGGTTGATGCTGGCGTAGTTCTCGCCGAGGTTCGACCTGAGGTTCGCAAGCAGCGAGGGCTCGCTGGGCGCGAGCTTGAGCAACTGGTTCCACGGTTCCTTCGCCATGCCGGAAGGTAGCGGCTCAGCCGGTTTTTCGCCGACACCCAGCCTGTCGCGCACGTCCTCGGGCATCACCGCGCCCAGGAGATTGATCACTTTCGGCTTGAGGTCGCCCCACGCGTAACCCTCGGTGGTCCGCACCAGCACCTGGTCGAAGTTCGAGTAGACGAAGTTCTCGAGTGTGAGCTCCTCGTCATAGTGTTGCGCCCCTCGCTCCCGCGTACACGCCATGTGGACCGACATGCGCAGCGTCGTGCGAAAATCGTCCGAATAGCCGAGGTTGGAGAGCATGCCGGCGCTGGTGAGCGGGTTGAACGCCGCCTCGGCCGCCGCGAGCACCTGCTCTTCATCGGTGGGCAGATCGGGACCGGCCTTCTCCTCGGCCTCTGCCAGCGCCTCTTCGGCATCCCTCACCGTCTGCTCGAGCTTTTCGCGATGCTTGTAAAGCGCCGAGGCCTGGCCCTTTCGTGGGTCCAGCTCGAATTTCGCCAACAGTTTTTGGGTCTCATGGCGCTGCAAATCCGCCTTCACTATCCTGTCCTGACTCCTCTTGCCCTTGCTTTTCCGCGCCGCCGCATACTCCGCGTTCCACATCCGCAGGTCCAGCAGCAGTTGCACGATCTGCGCGGTGGGATCCTCGTCCTGCAGGGCATTTGCGAGCAGTTGCCTGTCTTTGGCCAGGGCATTCAGCGCATCCAGGTACTTTTGGTAGGCAATGTTGTACTCGTCGATGTGACGCGCGGCAGCCTCCCTCGACTTCATATCCATGTCGTCGTAGGTCTGGGCCTCGCGACGGCGGACGTGGTTTGCGGCCTCCTCGTCGAGGTTGAAGTCCGCGCAGAGTATCGTGTACGGAAACTTGTCCGGCTCGGCGAAGACCGGCAGGTTCCCGAGCGCCTTGATCGCGTGGCAGGCGAGGGCGTAGTCCTTGTCCGCGACCGAAGGCGCGTGGAAGATGATCACGCGGAACTCGGGATAAAGCGCGAAGTGCGGGCTGGTGCGCCGGGGCCGGAATACGGCTTGCGCGGGCCGCCGGGTCATGACGGTCGAAGCCGTATCGACCTGGCGCTTGCCCGACGCGTCCCTGGAGTAGCCGAACTCCTCGCCGACGAGATCGAAGCTCGCCAGCTCGAAGAGCTGCTCGTTGTAGACGACGGCGTAGGTCTCCAGACCGTTGCGTCCGCCGGCGCCGGTGTAGGTGCCGGGGAAACGCACGCGCCACGGCGTCTCCGACAGCTCCTTCATTTTCTCGACGATGCTGACGGCGTGCTTGAGCCCGAAGCCTTCCATCACCTCCATGATGCAGATAACATCAGCGTTCATGCGCAGCATGATGGCGGCCAGGAGCGCGGTGACGGCGGGCTCCTGGTGGTGGAACTGCTTGCCGAGCGTCTTGATGTTCCACGAAGCGACACGCAGTGGCGGCGCGTTGTCGGCGTTGTCGCGGCAGTTTTGGCACGCGCAGACCGGGCACATCGGTTCACCACAGACGCCGCACGGCTCCATGACCGCGCTTGGATGCACGCTGCAAGTCATCGCGGGAATCTGGTCAAGCCCGCGGACACCGCTGCGTTGATGTCAGCGACGGAATTCATGATGTGAACGCCACCTCACTTGGTTTTTTTGCATTATGAATTTTCCATCGCAACGGGTCAAGCCCGGTGTCCCAGGCATCCGGGCGGATCAGGCAGGCGTCGGTTTTATTGCTGTATCTCGTACTGGATTCGAACAAGCGGGCGCTGCGTACCGGCGGAAAGTCGCGTGCTCGCATACAGTCCGTCATCGTACCGTTGGCCGGAAAGCCGTGTGGACTGCAGTAAGTTGGCCAATGTCAGGCGCAGCCGCCCGCCGGCTGCCGGCCAGGATGCATAGGCCTCCAGCTCCCGAACGACACCGGTTTCCTGCACCAGCGACTGCGATGTGCGGGCGCGCCATCCGCCGACGAAACGAAAATTCGTGCCGGCGGTGACGCCTTGCGGCATGTGCAAATCGAGTCCGATGTTGGCCGTCAGCGGCGCCTGGTTGCCGAGGCGGTTGTCGGGGCCGGCCAAGCCCTCGACGCGCGACCAGTTGCGGCTCAGGTTGGCGCGCAGCTCGGCTGTGGTGCCGCCGGCAACCGAAGCCTTGAACGGCACGCGCGCATCGACTTCGATGCCGTGGACATTGGCCACGCCGCCATTGGCCGGGCTGCTGACCCAGACCCCATCCTCTTGCCACAGCCTGAGCTGCACAACATCCTGGATGCGCCGCGCGTACGCGGACACGCTGACCATGGCATCCCGCGCAAAATAGGACTCCAGCGCCGCGTCCAATCCCCAGGCCAGTTCGGGGCGCAGCGATGGATTGCCCTGATAGTCCGGCTGCGTCGGTCCATTGTCGTTGTTGACCGTGTAGCGCCGAGGTACCAGGTCGCGCGGCTGCGGCGCCTTGTAGGTGCGTGCCAGCGCCACGCGCAGCTGGTCGCGCGCGCTATCGGGCAGCTTCCAGACCACCTGGACCACCGGACTCCACACCCGCGACGCGGTCGCTGCTTCCCCCGGACCCCATGTGCGGGTATCCAGTCCCTCCCAGCGCAGTCCGAGATACGCTTGCAGGCGCGGGGTGACGCTCCACTCGTCCTGCGCGAACAGCGCCAGTTGTTCCACGCTGGCGTTGTAGT
Source organism: Duganella caerulea (assembly GCF_040362985.1). Classification (NCBI taxonomy): domain Bacteria; kingdom Pseudomonadati; phylum Pseudomonadota; class Betaproteobacteria; order Burkholderiales; family Oxalobacteraceae; genus Duganella; species Duganella caerulea. The sequence goes on from NZ_BPWJ01000001.1 coordinate 379,454, forward strand.
CCTGGTCCAGCCGGTACAGGGGAGGGCTGCCGGGCCCCAACGGGCCGGTGTCGCGCTGGTGGCGGCCCTCTTCGCGCCGGACATCGGAAGCGTCCCAGCCGATCGCGATGTCATGGCCGGCCATCAGCGGCGCCAGGTATTTGCCGCTGGTGGTGGCGCGGCGCTCGTAGGCCCGCGAATCCACTGCGCGATTCAGCCACGGGGTGCCTTGCGGATCGATGCCGTGGAACAGGTAGTCGCCGTCGCGGTGATTCGCCTCGATCCCCGCTTTCAGCGTCAGCTTGCCGGTTTCGAAGCGCTGCATCCAGCTCAGGTCGGACTTGACCAGCCAGTTCTTGAACACTCCGCGCCAGTTCGAGTCCGGGGACGCGGTGGGCGCGCCCAGCAGGGTCGTCTCGGACTGCACTCCGCGCGCGTCGACATGCGACAAGTCCACCAGGCCTTGCCAGGTCAGCGTATTGCCGCCGTCGAGCTTGACGTCCGCGCGCGGCGCGGCGCTGAGGCGGCGGGTATGGTTGCGGTCGTCGTCCTCCAGCCGGCGCAGCGAGGTGCCGCCGGCATCGGTGGTTCGCTCATCGGTACCGGTCTGTTGCCTGCTGCGCGACTCGCTGGCGGTGGCGGTGACGCCATAGCCGACCGCGCCGCTGCGCTCCGTCCACTGGACCGTCGCCGTGGGGCTGGTCTCTCCCGCCTGACGGTCGGCGCTGAGCTTGGCGGTGCGCCGGGGCGCGCCGGCGGCCTTGCGCAAGATGATGTTGATCGATCCGGCCACCGATTGCGCGCTGGCGTCCACCTGCGCGCTGCGCTGGATCTCGACGCGCTCGATCAGCTCCGGCGACAGCGTGGCGATGTCGAAGTTGGCGGGCGCCGGCTGGCCGTCGATCAAAATCTGGGTGTAGCCGCCGCCGAGGCCTCGCATGCGGATTTCGGTGCCGACGATGCTGATGCCCGGCTGACGCTTCAGCGCGTCTGCCAAGGTGGTTTCGCCATAGCGCTGCAGGTCGTCGCGGCCAACCACGATGCGGCCGACGGCGTCGTCGCGGCGCAACTGGCTGCTGCCCGGCCCCCGCACCTCGACTTGCTGCAACGGTGGCGTGTCGTCGCCGGCCGCGGCGGCAAAGCTCAGGACGAGAAGGGGAACTGGCCGCAATATGGAAAGACGCATGATGGTAGTGAGGGAAGTTGAAGTGCGGCCAGCGTAGCCGACGGCATGCGGTCGCTCTAGCGCCGTGTGACGAGTGCCTGCGCCTGTGGGATGAAGCGGCAGCCATCCGCACAATTCGGACTGTTATACTCCGCCACAAATATTGATATCGTTGCCCATGTCCGCAAAATCACGCGCGTTTTTGACTAACTTCGGCCTCTGGACGCTGCTGTGCGCAGTCGCCGGCGTGAGCACCTATGGCGATGCGGCGCATGATCGCGACTTCCGCAGCTACTGGATGATGACGCTGGGTTGGTGGTGCGGCTATGCGGTGATGATGGTGCAGAGCTACGTGCTTTACCTGGTCTACCAGCGCCATCCTCGCTGGCTCGGCACCCGGCGCCTCATCGTGCGCGGCTATCTGTTGTACATGACCTTGTGCTGGCCGGTGGCCATGCTCGGCCTTGCCTACCGTCGCTGCTTCAAGTTCGACCTGGCGCCTACGCTGGCCAACGCCTGGCACTACTGGATCTCAATGGATAAATTCGAGTGGTTTGTGGTGTTTATCCTGTTGACCCTGGCATTTGGCGTGGTGGTGGCCGGCTTGCTGTGGCAGCAGCGGCAGCAGCAAACCCGCGAGCTGGCCTCCATGCGCTTGTCGCTGGAGCGGCAGCGGTTGGCCGCGCTGCGCGGGCAGCTCGAACCCCATTTCATCTTCAATACGCTCAGCGCGATCGGCGCCATGGTGAGGACCGACGACAAGCCTGTCGCGCTGGATGGACTGTCGCGCTTTGGCGACCTGCTGCAGTATGCGTTGTTGAGCAGCGAGCGCGACTGGGTCAGCCTGAAACAGGAACTGCAGTTCGTGCTGGATTATCTGGAATTGCAGCATCTGCGATTTGGTGCGCGGCTACGCGTCAGCATCGAGGGAGAGCATGTGCTGGATGAGGAAGTGGAATGTCCGCCGATGCTGTTGCAACCCCTGGTCGAGAACGCCTTGCGGCACGATCTTGAATGCCATGGCGGCAGCAGCGATATCAGCGTCACGTTCGCGCGCGAGGGCGAGTTTTTGCTGGTCAGCGTCAGCAATCCGATCTTCGACCAGGTGGCGCCGACCGCGGGACTGGGGATCGGCTTGCGGGGGATCCGGGCCCGGCTGCTGCTTGCCTACGGCAACCTGGCCTCGCTGGATATCGCGCGGACTGATGGACGATTTGTGGCCGGACTACGACTTCCATGGCAAGTGGCGGACTGAGCATGACTTTTAAAATTCTGATTGTGGACGACGAGGCGCACGCGCGCACCAATTTACGGCTGGCGCTTGCGCCGCTGGCCGAATGGGAGGTGGCGGGCGAATGCGCGAGCGCGGCCAGTGCCCGCGACTTTCTGCAAACGGACGAGGTGGACCTGATCCTGCTGGATGTGCAGATGCCGCAAGAGTCCGGGCTGGAAATGGCGCGCTCGCTGAGCCAGCGGGAACTGCCGCCGCTGATCGTATTCGCGACCGCGCACCGAGGGCATGCGCTCGATGCCTTCGATGTCCATGCCTTGGACTATATCGTCAAGCCCGTCAGCGAGCCGCGCCTGCATCAAGCGATTGCCCGCGCCAGGGTATTGCTGGAACAACGCGCCACGTATGCCCGCGCCTTGCGCCAGTTTACCGATCCCGCCCCCGGGTTCTGGCGCGAATTGATCGTCAGGTCGGTCGGGCGGATGGACCGGGTCGCCTTGCAGGACGTGCGCTGGATCGAGACCGCCGGCAATTATGTTGAACTGCATCTGGCGCACCATACATTAATGCACCGTACGACGCTCACTGAACTGGTCAAATACCTGGATCCGGATGAATTCTTGCGCATACATCGCCGCATACTGGTGCGGCGCGATCAGGTACTCGGATTGCGCCAGACACCAGAGCGAACCGACGTGGTGGCGTTGCGCTGTGGTCAACAGCTTCCTGTCAGTGAAAGCTACTGGCCCGCGGTCAAGTCGACATTAGGCCGCAGGAGCATCGCACCAGCCTAATCGAGCGATTTGCGGAAACGCAGCACGGCGATCAGCAGCAAGCCGCCGCCCAAGGCCAGCAGGCTGGTCATCTGCGGCCACAGCACATCCAGTCCCACCCCCTTGATATACGTGCCGCGCACAATCACCAGGAAGTAGCGCAAGGGGTCGAGCCAGGTCAGGTATTGCAGCGCCTCGGGCATGCTGCTGATCGGGAAGCTGAAGCCGGACAGGATGAACATCGGATTGAGGACGAAGAAGTTGGAGGCGAAGGCTTGCTGTTGGGTCTTGCACAGGGTGGAAATCAGCAGGCCGATGGCCAGTGCGCTCAGCAGGAACAGGCTGGTCCCGAGCAGCAGCACCAGTGGATTGCCCTTGAAAGGAACGCCGAACCACAAGGTGCCCAGCACCGCGATCAGCGTGACCTGCACCAGCCCGATCAGGAAGAACGGCAGGCATTTGCCGACGATGAATTCGAACGGACGGATCGGCGTCACCAGCAGCTGCTCCAGCGTGCCCACTTCGCGCTCGCGTACGATGGCGAAGGCGGTCAGGTTGACGATGGTGATCAGGGTCAGGGTGCCGATCACGCCGGGCACGAAGAACCAGCGGCTGTTCAGGTTAGGGTTGTACCAGTAGCGTTCCACCATCTCGGCAGCGGCCAGCGGCTGCCCTTGCAGCTTGCCGCTGCGCTGGCCCAGGTCGAGCGCCACCGACTGGCCGAAGGCTCCCGCGATCTGGCCCACGTAGCCCAGCGCGATCAGGGCGGTGTTGGAATTGGTGCCGTCGACCAGCAGCTGCAGCGGCGCGGTCTGGCCCTTGTTCAGCAGTGCCGAAAAGCCGGGCGGCACCACCACGGCGATCTGCGCCCGGTTGCTTTCGATGATGTCGCGCGCGTCCGCCTGGCGGCTGGCGATGGCGGTCACCTTGAAGCGGCCGGTGCTGGTGAAGGCGCTGACCAGGGCGCGGCTGGCCTGGCTGTGATCCAGGTCCAGCACCGCCGTCGAGATGTTGAAGATCTCGAAGGTGGCGGCGTAACCGAACAGCAGCATCTGGATCAGGGGCGGGATCAGCAGGCGGAAGCGGGCCGATTTGTCGCGCCGCAGTTCGCGGAATTCCTTGATCAGCAGTTCGAGTATGCGGCGCAGCATGATGGTATCAATCCAGCGTTTTGCGGAAGGCGCGCGCCGCCAGCCACACGATGGCGGCCGCGTACAGCAGCAGGCAGGCGATCGGCGCCGCCAGCTCGGCGGCGCTGGAACCCTTGAGGAAGGTGGCCTTGAGGATCTGTACGTAGTAGCGCGCGCTGACCAGATAGGTCACGCCGCGCACCGCCAGCGGCATCTGTTCGATGGGGAAGGCAAAGCCGGACAGCAGGGTGGTGGGCAGCATGGTCAGGATCAGGGCCACCTGGCTGGCGCCGACCTGGCCGCGGATCGCCACCGAGACGTAGTAGCCGATGCACAGCACCACCACCAGGAACAGGCTGGTCGTCACGAACAGGGTGGACAGCGCGCCACGGAACGGGACCTCGAACCAGAACACGGCCAGGACCAGGCAGATCGCGGCGTCGGCCATGCCGACCACGAAGTAGGGCAGCAGCTTGCCGATCATCAGTTCCATGGGCCGCACCGGGGTCGAGATCAGCAACTCCATGGTGCCGCGCTCCCATTCGCGGGCGATGGTGAGCGCCGTCAGCTGGGCGCCGACGATGGCCATCACCAGCGCCACGATGCCGGGCACGATGTAGTTGCGGCTGACCAGATCCTCGTTGTACCAGACCCGCGCCTCGCTGCCCACTGGCGTGGTGGTCTGCAGGTGGCCGCCGCGCTGCTGCACGGAGCGCAGCTGGATATCGACCGAGTAGCCGGAGATCACGGCGCGCGCGTAGTTGGCGGCGATGTTGGCGGTGTTGGAGTCGGTGCCGTCCACCAGCACCTGCAGCGGCGCTTTGCCGCTGCCGTTGACGGTCTTGGAAAAATCCGGCGGGATGACCAGGGCGATGCGGCAGCCGCCATCGTCCAGGCTGCGCGTGACCTGCGTGTAATTCGCCGCCACCCGCGCCACGTCGAAATAGGGCGAGGCGGTGAAGCGCTTCACGATGGCCTGCGATGGCTGGCTGGCTTCCCGGTCCAGCACGCACAACGGAATGTGCTTGATGTCGAGGCTGATGCCATAGCCCAGCATGAACATCTGCATCACCGGGATCAGCAGGGCGATCATCAGGCTGCGCGGGTCGCGCACGATCTGCAGCGCCTCCTTGACGGCGATGGCGCGGATGCGGCGCAGCCTCATGGCGCGCCCCCGGCCGCGCTGGCTTGCACCAGGCGTACGAAGCTGTCTTCCAGCGTGGGCTCCGCATCGCGCGCGGCGACCTCCTGGTCCGCCATCGCCAGCTGCTTCAGTTCGCGCGGCGTGCCCAGCGCGATCAGGCGGCCGCGGTTGATCAGCGCGATGCGGTTGCAGTATTCCGCCTCGTCCATGTAGTGGGTCGAGACCAGGACGCTGACGCCTTCGCCGCCCAGGGTCTGGATCAGGTCCCAGAAGCGGCGGCGCGAGACCGGATCGACACCGGAGGTCGGCTCGTCCAGAAACAGGATGCGCGGGCGGTGCAGGATGGCCGCGCCCAGCGCCAGGCGCTGTTTCCAGCCGCCGGCCAGGGTGCGCACCAGCGCTGTCTCGCGCCCGTTCAGGCCCGCCATCTCCACCGCGAAGCGCACCCGCTGCGCCATCTGCTGGCGCGGCACGCCGTACACGCCGCCGAAGAAGCGCAGGTTCTCTTCCACGCTCATGTCGTTGTAGAGCGAGAAGCGCTGCGACATGTAGCCGATGCGCGCGCGCACCGCTTCCGGGTCGCGCGCGACGTCGATGCCGGCCACCAGGGCGCGTCCGGCCCCGGGGCGCAGCAGGCCGCACAGGATGCGGATCAGGGTGGACTTGCCGGCGCCGTTGGGGCCCAGGAAGCCCATCACCTCGCCCGGCGCCACGCTGAAGCCAACGCCGTCGAGCGCGGTGAACGCGCCAAAGCGCTTGCCCAGGCCTTCCACCACGATCTGCGGCGCGGCGCCGTTCATGCGGCCGTCCGCTCGGCGGGTGCGGCCAGCGCGGCGACAAACAGGTCTTCCACCGTGGGCGCCACTTCCCGGATGCGCTCGACCGTCACGCCCGCGCCGCGCAGCCGTTCCTCCATCTGCGGCATGCGCCCGCGCTGGTCCAGATGGATGTGGGCGCCGATGCCGACCACCAGCACGCCCAGTACACCGGGCAGGCCGGCCAGCGCGTCGCGCACGGCGCGGGGCTGGGGCGACAGCACCTCCACGATCAGGCCCGGCATGCGCGCCTTGAGGGCGGCCGGGGTGTCGCTCATCAGGACCGCGCCTTCGCTCATCAGCGCCAGGCGGTCGCAGCGCTCGGCCTCGTCCAGGTAGGCGGTGGCGATCAGGATGGCCACGCCCTCCGCGCGCAGGCCGTACAGCAGCTGCCAGAATTCGCGCCGCGAGACCGGATCGACGCCGGTGGTGGGTTCGTCCAACAGCAGGATGCGCGGGGTATGGACCAGGGAGCAGGTCAGCCCGACCTTCTGCTTCATGCCGCCGGACAGCTTGCCCACCAGCCGGCCGCGGAACTCGGTCAGGCCGCAGGCGGCCAACATCTGGTCGGCGCGCGCGCGCCAGGTGCGGCGCTCGACCTCGAACAGGTCGGCGTAAAAACGGATGTTCTCGTCGACGGTAAGGTCCTCGTACAGGCCGAAGCGCTGCGGCATGTAGCTCAGGTGGCGCCTGGCGCGCTCCGGATCGGCGCCGACGTCGACGCCATCGATCACGATGCTGCCGCCGTCCGGACGCAGCACGCCGGCCAGCATACGCACCACGGTGGTCTTGCCGGCGCCGTCGGGCCCCACCAGGCCGAAGATCTCGCCGGCACGCACGCCGAGCGCCAGCCGGTTCACCACCGTACCGGCGCCGAAGCGCTTGCACAGGCCGGCGACCTGGATCAGGTTGCCGGGGACGGGGGCGGGATTCATGGCTGGCCGGCTGTCGCCAGCTCGATGCGGGCGTCGGCCGGCATGCCGGGTAGCAGTTCGTGGGCCGGATTGTCCAGATCGATCTTCAGGCGGTACACCAGCGTGACGCGCTCGGCGTGGGTTTCCACGCTCTTCGGGGTGAACTCGGCCTTGGCGGCGATGAAGGAGACGCGGCCCCGGTAATGCTTGCCGGGCCGGCTGTCGGTGGTGACCGAGACGGCCTGGCCCAGCTTGACCTTGCCCAGGTCGGTCTCGTTGGCGTAGGCGCGCAGCCACACGTGTTGCAGGTCGGCGATGGTGAGCACCGGCGTGCCGGGCACCGCCACTTCGCCCAGTTCGGCCTGGCGCACCGTGATCACGCCGTCAAACGGGGCCCGCAGCACGGTGTAGCCGCGCACGATGCGCGCCAGCCGCGCCACTTCCTCGCCGCTCTGGACACCGGCCTGGGCGGTCTTGACGTTGTGCGCCGCCACCGCGCGCAAGGCCTGGTCGCGTGCCAGCGCGGCCTGCGCCACATGCAGCGCGGTGTTGCTCTGGTCCAGCGCGGACGGCGAGACAAAGCCTTGCCGCGCCAGTTCCTGGGCGCGGCGCTGGTCGAGCCGGCGCTGCGCCAGTTCGGTCTCGTCGAGGGCGATGGTTTTGCCGGCCGCCGCCAGGTTCTGGCGCGCGGTATCGGCCTGTTGCTGCTGCAGCGCGCGGTTGGCGTCGGCGATGGCGATCTGCTGCTGGTAGTCGGCGTCATCCAGCACCGCCAGCGTGGCGCCCTTGGCCACCCACTGGCCTTCGTTGAACGGCAGCGCCACGATGCGCGATTGCACGGTCTTGAAACCGAGGACGCTTTCGTGGGCCTCGATGTTGCCGGACAGCGTCAGCGCGTTCGTTGCGCTGGCGGTCCGGCCCTCGATAGCGGAGTAGCGCCAGGCCAGACCGGAGGCGGCGGCGGTCAACAGGACCGCCAGCACGATCCAGCGCCATTTGCGGCCCGGCGGAGCGGTGCTCATGGCGTTATCCGGTAGAGGTCGGTATGGCCGAAGCCGCGGGTGTAGTCCAGCACCGAGATCACTTCCGGCTCGATGCGCAACAGCGCCATATTGCCGGCCCAGGGCTGGGGGCCAGGTTCGCTCATCATTTGGCGCAGCTGGGGAAAGCGGGCCGTCATCAGGGCGGCGGCATGTTGAATCTCGGCGTCGCCGTCCACCACCGTGGCGCGGCCGGCCAGCGACAGGCCCCGAATGTGCTGCCAGTCCGCGTAGGGCAGGGTGATCGCCAGCGACACCTTGTCGTTATGACGGATATTGCGCATCTTCTGGCTGTCCAGTCCGACCCCGATGTAGAGGGTCAGGCCGTCATGCGCGAAGCTGACCGTGGTGGCCTGGGGATAGCCGTCCGGGCGGATGGTGGCCAGGGTCAGGTCCGGTTGTCCGGCCATGATGGCCAGCACGTCGGCGCGGGCGGTTGCGGTCAGGGCTTCCATGGCGCCTCCGTCAGTGCACCATCAGGACCGGCAGCGTCATGCCGCGCAGGATGTCGCGCGTGGCGCCGCCCATGATGATTTCGCGCAGCCGGGAGTGGCCGTAGCAGCCCATCACCAGCAAATCGGCCTGGATCTCGCTGGCCAGCGAGAGCAGGGCCTCGCCCACCGGTCCCTGGGTCTGGCGCTGCACCACTTCCACCTGGACGCCGTGGCGGGCCAGGAAGGTCGCCATGTCGGCGCCGGGCAGTTCGCCGTGGGCGCCCCAGGTTTCCTCGCCATTGAACACGGCCAGCGTGACTTGCCGGGCTCGCTTCAGCAGGGGCAGCGCGGCATGGATGGCGCGCGCCGCTTCCGGGCTGCCGTTCCAGGCCAGCAGGGGATGGCGGCCCAGTTCCCCGGCGCCGCCGGCGTAGGGCACCACCAGCACCGGTTGGCCGCAGTGGAGTATCACGTACTGCAGGGCGCTGTCCGGCATATAGGGGGTCTGCTCCGGGCCGCCGGGCTGGCGCAGCACCAGCAGGTCGGCATAGCGCGCCTGCATCAGCAATTCCATATCGGGCAAGCCGTCAATGCGGCGGGTTTCAAACGAGCCCACGCCCAGATGCTCGACGCGCTTGGCAAACGCGGCCAGGCTGGCGTCGGCGCGGGTGGTCAGCGTGGTCAGGTCGGCGGGCAGGATCACCACACCGGGCGCGGCGGCATTGCACTGGTAGATCATCTGGTCCACCCCGCTCATGGAGACGCCGACCAGGTGGGCTTGTTCCGCAATGGCGATCTGGGCCGCGACAGTGGCGCAGGACGATGTCGCATCGGCGGCATCGGCCTGCACCAGGATGGTCTTGTAGCACATGGCGTTCTCCTTATCGGGGATAGGTAGTGCGTACCATCGTAAGGATCTGACGCAAGGATTTGTATGATCCAAATCAAAATCCCTGCGAGTTGGGAGCTCAACCGGCGCCTGGGGGCAATTTGATTTGGGACAAATACTTTTCAAATCGCGCTATGCATACTGAACTTGCTTAGAGCTAAATCAACCCGTCAAGGAGAACATCATGAGTATCGTAAGCAATGTCGGCACGGTGGACCGTGCACTGCGCCTGGCGTTGGGGATCGGACTGATCGCCGCCACGCTGCTGGGCTATATCGGGGTGTGGGGTTGGATCGGCGTCGTGCCTTTACTGACGGCGCTCTTCAGTTTCTGTCCGCTGTACCGCATCTTCTCGTTCTCGTCGGTAGACAGCCACATGGAATAGACGGGAATCGGCGCCCGCTCAGGGCGCGCATTCCGGTCCATGGGCCAGCCTGGCCAGCAAACCCTTGACACCGACCGCGTCGACGATCAGATGGCGCGGCAGCGCGAAGGGTGAATCGGTGCTGGTGGCGTTGCGGTTGCCCAATGCGAAGGCGGCACTGTAGCCAGCCTCACGGGCTTGCGCTTCCAGTTCTGCATCGACAATGCCGAATGGCCAGGCCAGGTAGCGTGCTTCGGCATGCAGCTGTTGGCGCAGCAACTCGCGCGGACGGGTGAGTTGCATCGTGACGAAGCGCCGGTAGTCGGCGGCGCCCAGCCGCGCGCGCTCGTGGCGGAAGTTCGGATGCCACTGGGTATGCGAGCCAATCTCGATATTGCCGCCGGCTTGCATGGCGCGTAGCTGATCCCAGTCCAGGGCGTAGCTGGCGCGGCCGATGGCGCTAGGATAAATGAACAGGGTCAGCGGGAGATGTTCCCGCTGTGCCAAGGGATAGAGCTCGCTGTACACGGAGCGGTGGCCGTCATCGACCGTGATGGCCACCAGATTGCCGGCGCGCTGCTGCCGTGTGGCCAGCGCCGCCACCAGGTCGGACAGCGGCACGATGCGGTAGCCGTGGGCGCGCAGCTGCGCGATCTGGGCCGCGAAGACTGCGGTGGTCGTGGTCATGCTGTCCGCCGCGGTGGGACCGAAGCGGTGATACACCAGAATACCGCAGGTGCCGGTGTTGCCGGACAACGGCCACAATAGCGCCAACCACAGGAACGCCCGCCACGCCCGCTGCCTCACCACCGCTTTCCGCCTTCCAACAGGCGCCTTCAAACGCGCACCTTGTTCTCGTGCCCATTGGCGGTGCGCGTGATCTTGACGAACAAATCCAGCTCCTCCACCGCCACCTTCACATGGTGCTTGCGCATCAGTTCGGCGGCATCCCTGAGCGGTGTGTCTTCCACGGTGTGGACGACAGAACAGGTGCATACCGCTCCTACATTGTATTTGCTGGTCATGGCTATCTCGGTGGGTTGAGTGATCTGGCGAGTGTAGGCGGGCCGCTGCGACATCTCAATGATCAGGGTCAAGTGGCGTCAATTCGCCTTGTGTTAGCGGTCCCGCCGTTCCGGGAGCAGTTTCCACCCCAGTTGCTCGCGGATGCGGTCCGGTGTCAGCGGGGTGTTGTCTGTCGTGTTCATGTCCGTCTCCTTGTCTGGATTTGCTTCAGTATTCGCCGGCGGGGCGGGTGTGGCAATGACGGAAACCTACCTTGCTGCGTAGGGGTTTCCTGACATCTTCTGGGCTTGGCGGAGTTGCGCTCTAAATTGATACAGATCATAGATTGCACGATGACTGCGGCGCTAAGATGAATAAGTCTGATTGGACTCAAGGAGAGTGGTCATGCAGGGTACAGGCACATTGAATGGCGGAGCGGATGGTGGAGGCAATATGCAACGCATCGCACTTGTTACCGGCGGCACGCGCGGCATCGGCGCCGCCATTGCACGCCGTCTGGCGGCCAGCGGTTGCCAGGTGGCCGCCGTCTATCACGGCAATGAAGTGGCCGCGACGGCGTTCCATAGGGAGACCGGCATCCGGATCTACCGCTGGGACGTGGCCGATTACGAAGCCTGCGCGGCCGGCGTGGCCGCCGTCACGCGCGATCTGGGCGGCACGGTGGACATCCTGGTCAACAACGCCGGCATCACGCGCGACACCATGCTGCACAAGATGTCGCCGCAGCAGTGGAACGAGGTGATCGCCAGCGACCTGGGTTCCTGCTTCAACATGTGCCGCGCCGTGATCGGACCGATGCGTGAAAAGGGCTTCGGCCGCATCGTCGGCATCTCTTCGGTCAACGGCCAGCGCGGCCAGCTGGGGCAGACCAACTATGCGGCGGCCAAGGCGGGCATGCTGGGCTTTACCAAGGCGCTGGCGCTGGAGTCGGCGGCCAAGGGCATCACGGTGAACGCGGTGGCGCCGGGCTATATCGCGACTGACATGGTGGCCGCAGTGCCGGACGAGGTGCTGAAGAAGATCGTGGCCCAGATCCCGGTCGGGCGGCTCGGGCAGCCGGAGGAGGTGGCGCGCCTGGTGCGGTTCCTGGTCAGTGACGAGGCCGGGTACATCACCGGCGCCACCTTCAGCGCCAACGGCGGACAGTACATGGCGTAGCCATTACACTTTCGGGAGCCTGCCATGGGTCAACATATCTTGTTGCCGACCGACGGATCCGCGCTGTCGCGCAAGACGATAGACGCCGCGATGGCGCTGGCCAAGCGGCTGGGCGCGCGCGTCCACGGCCTGTACGTGGTGCCCTTGCTGCATCCGGATTATCTGGATGCCTTTGCTTATCGTGATCCCGGGTTCGTTCAGCGCCAGAAGGCATTGTTCGAGCACTTCGCCGACGAGTACCTGGCCGTGGTGCGCGATGCGGCACAGACCGCCGGCGTGCCTTGCGTCTGCAGCAAGGCGTATGGCGCCGATCCGGCGGTGTGCATCGTCTCTTCCGCGCACCAGTTCGCCTGCGACATGATCTACATGGCGTCGCACGGCTGGAGCGAGGACCAGCCGCTGGGCAGTGTCACCGCCAAGGTGCTGCGCCTGAGCCATGTTCCGGTGGTGGTGTACAAACCGGCACCGGCGGAGCGGGGTTGAGCACGATGAGCGAGCATGAGCGAGTCCATGCCGGCTGGCGCTACAGCATCTGGTACTGGGTGCTGGGCCTGGCGCTGCTGGTCGCCGCGCTGAGCCTGATCGATTCGCTTTCGGTGCGGCAGCTCAGCTACAGCGAATTCAAACAATTGCTGCGTGCACGGCAGCTGGCGGACCTGAGCGTGTCCGAGCAGACCATCAGCGGCGCGTTCGTGGGCGGGCGGCTGGACACGCTGCTGCCGGCGGACAGGGCGCGGGCGCTGAAGTGTACCGCACAGCAGCGCTGCGCGTTTCAGGCGGTGCGGGTGAGCGACCCTGGACTGGTGCAGGAACTGGAACAGGCCGGGGTGGAGTTCACCGGACTGCAGAAGAACGAGTGGTTCAGCAACCTGTTGTGGTGGAGCCTGCCGCTGGTGCTGATGTTCTGGTGGTCGGACCGCTTGCGAAAAGGGGGGCTGGGCGCGGCCGATGGCGTGCTGGGCATCGGCCGCAGCAAGGCGCGCGTGTACAGCGCCTCGACCTCGGGCGTCACCTTTGCCGACGTGGCGGGGATAGGCGAAGCCAAGGAGGAGCTGATGGAACTGGTCGAGTTCCTGCGCAACCCGGACCGCTATCGACAGCTGGGCGCGAAGATTCCGAAGGGCGTGCTGATCGTGGGCGCGCCCGGCACCGGCAAGACCTTGCTGGCCAAGGCCGTGGCGGGTGAAGCGGGGGTGCCGTTCTTTTCCATCAGCGGCTCGGAATTCGTGGAGATGTTCGTCGGCGTGGGCGCGGCGCGCGTGCGCGACCTGTTCCGCCAGGCCGAGAGCAAGGCACCCAGCATCATCTTCATCGACGAGCTGGACGCGCTGGGACGGGCGCGCGGCATCGGCGGCGTGCTGGGCGGTTCCAATGAACAGGAGCAGACCCTCAACCAGCTGCTGGTGGAGATGGATGGCTTCGATACCAACAAGGGCGTGATCATCCTGGCCGCCACCAACCGGCCGGAGATCCTCGATCCGGCGCTGCTGCGGCCGGGCCGCTTCGACCGCCATATCGCGCTCGACCGGCCGGACCTGGGCGGACGGCGGCAGATCCTGGAGGTGCACCTGAAGACGGTCAAGCCGGGACCGGATGTCGACCTGGCGGCGCTGGCGGCGCGCACGGCGGGCTTTGCCGGCGCCGACCTGGCCAACCTGGTCAACGAGGCCGCGTTGCTGGCGGGCCGCAAGCGCAAGCAGCTGGTCGGGATGTGCGACTTTGACGAAGCCATCGAGCGCGTGCTGGCCGGCCTGGAAAAGAAGACCCGCGTCATGAACGCGACCGAGAAACAGGCGGTGGCCTACCACGAGGCCGGCCACGCGCTGGTGGCGGAATCACGGCCGCACGCGGACCGTGTGGCGCGCATCTCGATCATCCCGCGCGGGATCGCGGCGCTGGGCTATACCCGGCAGCAGCCGACCGAGGACCGCTATCTGCTGCGCAAGAGCGAGCTGCTGGACCGGCTGGATGTGATGCTGGGTGGCCGGCTGGCGGAAGAACTGGTATTTGGCGACATTTCCACCGGTGCGCAGAACGATCTGCAACTGGCCACCGATCTGGCGCGCCATATGGTGATGCAGTACGGGATGAGCGACGGCGTCGGAATGGTGACGCTGGAGCAGCCGTCAGGCGCCGGCGGATATCCCGGTTTACCCAACGGCCATGCGGCGTACAGCGAGCATACGGCGCGCCTGATCGATGCCGAAGTGCGGGCGCTGCTGGACGCCGCCGCCGGCAGGGTGCGCGATTCGCTGGCGGCGCGTCGCGAGCAGCTTGACGTGCTGGCGCAAGCGTTGCTGGAGCGGGAAACGCTGGACCGCGCCGCCATCGATGGCTTGCTGGCGCCGCGCACCGGCGGACCGAGGCTGGTGCAGAGCTGATCAAAAGGCTGCTAACTGCCGCCGCGGCTGCGCTCCACCCGCACCGCCGTGACCTTGTAGTCCGGCGTATGCACCTGGCGGTCGCGATGGGGCGAGGTGAGGCGATTGACCAGCAAGTCGGCGCGATGGAAGCTGGTGAATAGTTCGCCAGGCTTGACACGTTCGCATACATGCAGCGGCAAGACCGCGCTGCCGTAGCGGCTGGTCACGCGCACCGGCTCGCCGTCCTGCAAACCGAGCCGGCTTGCGTCGTTTTGCGTCATGTCCAGCACATCGGCGGGGCGCAAGGCGGCGTTGGGCGTGCGGTAGGACATGGTCCCCGCATTGAAGTGCTCCAGCACGCGGCCGGTCGTCAGGAGCAGGGGATAGTCGCTGTCGCATTGTTCGGCCGGCGCCAGCGCGGGGATGCAGGCCAGCGCCGCGCGCGGCCCATGTGCAAACTGGCCCGTGTGCAGCACGGGAGTGCCAGGATGCTGTTCGCTGGGACAGGGCCAGTGGATGCTTTCGCTTTCCAGCCGCGCATACGACAGGCCGGCGCCTGCGGGCCACACAGCGCGCACCTCATCCCAGATCGCCTGCGGGCCGTCGAATTCGAAGCCCGAGGCGTGTCCCATGCGGCGCGCAAGCTGCTGGATGATCCACCAGTCCGGACGCGCATCACCGGGCGCCTGGACCGCTTGCCGGATACGCTGCACGCGCCGGTCCGAATTCATGAAGGTGCCGTCCTTCTCGAACACGCTGGCGGCAGGTAGAAACACGTGGCCGAATTCGCGTGCCGTCTCGTTCATAAACAGGTCCTGGACGACGACCAGCTCCATCTGCCGCAGCGACTGCCCGCTACGGTTGGCGTTGGCCAGCGACAGATAGATGTCGTAGCCGATGACCCACATGGCCTTGAATCGGCCGGACGCCGCCGCATCCATCATTTCCAGCAGGTCCATGCCTTGGCTGGCGGGTAGCGGCGCCTGCCACACCGCCTCGAAGCGGTCCCGCGCCTGCGGGATCGGCTGCGCGCCGGTCAACGAATGCGGCTCGCAGCCCATCTGCGCGGAGCCCTGCACGTTGTTCTGCCCGCGCAGGGGATTGATGCCGCTGCCTGGCCGTCCCAGGTTGCCGGTCAAGAGCGCCAGATTAATCAGGGCCATGACGCCTTCCGTACCCTGCACGTGTTCCGTGGTGCCCAGGCCGTGGAAGCACATGGCGGGCTTCCCGCCGGCATACATGCGGGCGGCGGCGCGTATCATTTCCGCCGACACCCCGCAGGTATCGGCCACGGCTTCCGGCGTGAAGTCGCGCACGAAATCCGCGTAGGCGTCGAAGCCGTCAACCCGCTGCTCGATGAACTGCGGATCGGTCAGGCCTTCCTCGACGATGACGGCCGCCATCGCGTTGAGCAACGCGATGTTGTGGCCGGGGCGCAGCGGCAGATGCAGTGCTGCATAGTCCGCCAGCTCGATGCGGCGCGGGTCGATGACGATCAGGAGGGCGCCGTTACGCGCGGCCTGCTTGATGCGGGCCCCCACGATGGGATGGTTTTCGGTGGGATTGCAGCCGCAGAGCAGGATCACCTCCGCGCGTTCGATGTCATCGAAGGTGTTGGTGGCCGCGCCGGTGCCCAGCATGGTCTTGAGGGCTTTGGCCGATGGCGTGTGGCACACGCGTGCACAGCAATCGACGTTGTTGGTGCCCAGGACCACGCGCGCAAATTTCTGCGCCAGGTAGTTCTCCTCGTTGCTGGCGCGGGCCGATCCCAGCACGCCCAGGGCGTCGGGCCCGTGCTGGTCGCGCAGCGCCGACAGCCGGGCCGCCACGAAGTCCAACGCTTCATCCCAGGAGACACGGCGCCAGCCTTCGCCGTCGCGCAGAAGCGGCGTCGTGATACGGTCTGGGGCATGCGTGAATTCGTGGGCGTAACGGCCCTTGACGCACAGGTGGCCGTGATTGACCGGACTGTCCGCGGGCCGAACCTGGATCACACGCCCGTCGCGGCTGCCGACCTCCATCTGGCAGCCGACGCCGCAATAGACGCAGGTGCTGCGGGTCCAGTGCTCCGGCGCCGGCTTGCTGCGCTTATCGGACAACGCGCCGCTCGGGCAGGCATCGGCGCAAGCGCCGCAGGCGACGCAGCCGCTTTCGTTCAGGGTGGCGCCCTCGGGCGCGACGCGGGTCTGCTCGCCGCGTCCCCAGGCCTGCCAGATGAACTGGCCTTGCACCTCGTCGCAGATGCGTACGCAGCGCATGCAATCGATGCAGCGATCCATATCCACACCCAGATATGGATGGCTGTCGTCATGGAACAGCGCCGCGCGCGGCTGCCCGCCCGGTGCCACGCCGTATTCGGCCAGCAGGCGGTGAAAGGAATGCTGCGGCTCGAGGGCGACGGCGTCCGCCGGATAGTGCGCGGCCAGCAGCGACAGATTGGTCCGGCGCAGCGCGCGCAGGGCAGGGGTGTCGGTGCGGATCGCCATGTCGTCGGCCGCCGGTGTGCCGCAGCTGACAACCGGGCGCGCCTGGCCATCCACTTCCACCAGGCACAGACGGCATGCGCCGCTTGGTTGCAGGCGAGGGTCATGGCATAGCGCCGGCACGGCGCGGCCGGTGGCGTGCAGGGCCTGCAAAATGGTGCTGCCCTCGTCGCACGTGCAGGCCACGCCATCGATGGTTATATGTAGCATTTGGCCAGCTCCCCGGGATAGTGGCGTTCGATCGCGCGCGCGAATTCCGCCAGGCCGCGGCCATGGCCGCATAAGCTGGCTTGCTCGAGCGCGTCCAGCAGCGCGTGCCAGCGCTGGCGGTCGAATCGTCCACCGCACACGGCGCCGGCCAGCATGCGCTCCACTTCGGCGCTGCCATGGCTGCAGGGTGTGCACTTTCCGCACGATTCCAAGGCGCCAAAGCGGAACACCTCGGACGCCAGTTCGGCGATGGTGGTGTCGTCGGCGAAAGCGATGATTCCCCCGTGGCCGACAGCGCAACCGAGGCGCTGCATGGCTTCATGTTCGAATGGCGTGTCCAGCAGAGCTGGCGGCACCAGTCCGGCCAGAGGCCCGCCCACCATCACGCCCAACAGCCGGCCCTGCCGAAGTCCACCGCCTATGTTTTCAACGATGTGGCGCAGCGGCGTGCCGAATTCCACTTCATAGAGCCCGGGATTCCGGAACAGCGAATTGAGGGAAACCAGCTTGGTTCCCGGACTGTCCGCCGTGCCAAGCGTCTTGTAGCGGTTGGCGCCATGGGCGATGATCCATGGCACGGCGCACAGTGTCTCGACGTTGTGCACCAACGTCGGCATGCCATGCAGGCCATGCGAGCTGACTTGGGGAGGGCGCAGCCGCACTTCTGGACGCTTGCCCTCGATGGAGTTGAGCATGGCCGTCTCTTCGCCGCACACATAGCTGCCCTGGCCGATGTGCAGCTCCAGCGTCAGTGGCGAGGCTGTGCCGGGCAACACCAGCCAGTTCGCGTCGTGGGCTTGCTGGATGGCGGATGCCAGCGCGGCCTGCGCCTGCGGGTATTCCTTGCGCAGATAGATGATGGCGCGTGCGGCGCCCACCGCTTGGGCGGCAATCAGGATTCCTTCCAGCAGCAGGAAGGGATCGTCCTCCATCAGCATGCGGTCGCTGAATGCGCCGGGATCGCCTTCATCCGCGTTGACGATCACGTATTTGCATGGCGCGCTGACGGCTGCCACGGCCTCCCACTTGCGGCCGGCGGGGAAGCCGGCGCCACCGCGTCCGCGCAGGCCGGATCCGGCTATGCAGCGTCGCAACCCGGCTGCTGTTATGGTCTGTGCCCGGCGCACGCCAGCGCCGCCACCCAGCGCGAGATAAGCGTCGAGATCGGTCACCGGCCGCTGCGCAATCCGTGATAGCAGTACGGCTTCGCGCGAATGTATCGCTATCGCAGGGCGGCTGTTGGAGCCTGGCGTTGCCGGCGCCTCGTAACAGTGGCCCAGGCAATACAGCGCCGGCTCGCGCTCATGCGCATGTCGCCAGCGTTGCGGCGCGCTGTGCCGGGCTGCGAAGCAGGCCAGTCCGCGACAGCCGTGCAATGCCAACGGGACATGGGGCAGGTGATAGAAACTATCGGCTACCCGGCTCATTTTGTGTCGATCCTGGGTGTGGCCCGACGTTCCGAGCGATGGGTGAACGTGAGATAGTCGACCATGGCTGGCTATTTTTCATCTGGGGATGGCGCTGCCAGTTGGGCTGGACATATTGGCCTCCTGATTTCTTGGCTCCTCGCTCAGTATATGGCAGATTTACGCGAGTCTGCCCAGCGTTATGAGCTTTCCCTGAAATTTCGTTTTTCACAGGCCGGGAGCGATTTCCACGGCGCCAGGTGTTTGCATATTTGCATGCTAAAATAACATCACTTCCATGATCTTGAGTTTTGCGGGCAAGTGAGGAAGGCATGCTGGCGATGCCGCAACAATCCCGTATCGCCTTTTGATTCGTTACACAAACGAGGGAGTCCAGCTTGAACCTAACCATGAAACACCTGCGGCAACTAGGAGCCGCGAGCATGCTCGCGGCCATGTCGCTGCTGCCCGCATATGCGGCCGATTTCACGACCGTGATGAACAATAATCTCTCCACCACCGGCGAAGGGCTAGTCAATCCTTCCTTTGGAAAGCAGATCAAGAACCTGATGATCTATCAGGCGGGCGGCTGGGCTGGATTTCCCGAGGTGGCAGCCGCGCAACCGCAAAGCTATGACCCCACATGGCCACAGGTAGGCGGGGTCAACAGCTATTTGCTGCGCAATCCGGAAATTTTGCTGCGCCAGATGGGCCAGATTAAATCTCTGAATGCCAATACCGCAATCGCCGTATTGATCATGCCGCCCGAGGAAGCGGATTTCCCCAGTGTGCCATTGAATCTCAAGAAAAAATTTGGCGCCTGTCTGAACGGTAGCTGGGCAGGGCAGGATAACTGCTCCGGAGGGGACGGATGGAAGCGGCCTGATGAAATGTTTGCCCTGGTGAGATGGGCCGCCTGGATGAAAGGGATCGAGGTCGCACCGTTTTTCTCCATCAACAATTACGACCACGAGAATGAAATTGATCGTGGGACATACGTCTTACCCAAGCTAAAGCGCCTGGTCACATGGGTACGCTCCATGACCGATGCCACCAGCCTGAAAACGGTGGACGGCAAAATTGTCATCATGACTGAAGGACTTCCCGACAACACAAAGCTCTCCGACCAACAACGGCAGGATCTCCTGTGGTGGATGGGCCAGCAGTTGGACATACTCTGGCTGGACAATCTGGCGATTCCCTTCAACAATCCTCAGTCGCTGATGAACTACCCGAATATATACGTCAGCGGACAAATCGCCCCGCCCCTGGACGTCCCCAATCCCTTGACCAGCGACTACGCCACTGACGGGACATGGTGCCCTACACCGGATGCGCAAACCTCATTGAAATCCATGTTCGGCCCTCGCTACCGCTGGAGTTTCACTGATCGATTTGGAAAAACCAAAGCCGACATGTTCAGTTACAACCATAAAGTATGCGAGCCTCTCAGAATGCGCTGGCTGAATATCGCCCCTTATGACTCGACAATGTACCCCGTCATCATTTCGCAATGGAATGAGTACGGGGAATTCCTTTACTTCGAACCCAGTCAATTCGATGGCAATGCTGAGTTTAATTATCTGAGCTGGCGACTCTCCCAGCAGCAGTAAATTTGCCACTGAATCCGGCGGCGGTGATCTATTTCCCGGAGCACTGTGAACGTGGAACCGGATTGGCGGTGTCGTCGACGGCACAGAATGGAATCGACCAGACGAAGTCGGCTTGGGTCGCGAATTGCGTCAGGTCGGCCTGGTCGACGGCGATGGGGGCATAGGGGGGATTGCCGCTGGTCGAAGCCGCAAACCAGCTTGCATCCACCGGGCCTATCGACGCCAGCCCGCTCAATCTATCGAAGCCGGCACTCGTCGTTGCCTTCCCTTTGTTGTCGAACGCTGCGCGACTATGGCATGTCATGCAGGACGATTGGTTCACGAAACCGTTTTCGGTGACCGAGTTGCCCAGGCGGATAGCTTGCCCGGCGCGCCGGCTGTACGCCTACCACACCCAGTGCTTGAACAGCCTGTTGCGCAAGGCGTTGGATCGCAAGGACATGCTGGGTGAAATTCTGGTCGGCTATCGCATTGCCGACAACGCGGACGGAAAAACAGACCCGTGCCCGGTGATCAATAACGCCTGCTTGGAAAAGTAAGGGCGTTGAACGGGGCGGGGCGATCAGCGAATCTTTTTGCCCACCGTGACAATCAGTGACATTTAAGTGAAGGTCTTCCGGGCAAAATTGTTGTTTGACCCAACATCATCAGCCAAGTAGGGCATGCGCGGCGGTCGCGGATGCGGCTTGGCTGATGTTGCTACATCGCCGACCAACTTTTTTCAGGAACATCGCATGACAGTCCACGAGCCGGATATTCAAAGTTATCTCACCGAAGCCATACCGGGCTATCTGCAGATCTTGGGCGATTTCGGGACAGGATTTCACCCGTTTTGCCGCAGAACGCCACCTAACGGCGAACAGCCGACCCAGTTGCCGCGTGGCCTGGGCCTGGATGTGCTGTCGATCATCGACGCCAAGCGCATCCTGGCGCTGGAACTCAAAAAAACCGATCACGAGACAAGGACACTGGGTGATTTCCAGCCGGGGCAAAAAGCGTTCCTAAAATACGTCGACCAGCTAGCGTTCTGCAACGCTTATCTCGTGTTTGACCGCATGCCAAGCCTGAATTTGTATAGCGTGAAGGGACTCCGGGCGCAGCAGGTAGCGCGGCTGAACCGTATGGCCGCCGTTCCTCCACAGCTGGTCGATGCGGTGGAAGCATCGCCTGCGTCCTATATCGGCCTTGGCGCCATTGGGTCGACTATGCTGGACGTGGTGACCCGGATCGTCTTCGATCTTCCACAGGGGGAGGCGGACGCGTATGCGTTAATGGACTATCTCGGGGAACATGTCGATGAGATCAACAATTGCTTCTTCTGGTTCTTTGGCGAGGACTATGCGCTCGGACTGACGCTGGAGGAATTCAAACGATCGTTTGCACACCTGGCAGATGTCAGGGCAAGCGCGACCGGCGAAGGCCTTCGAACAGCGTTTGAAGCCTTGCGGAGTGTCAGGAACAAAAAAGACTCCACCGCGCAGGAATTGACGGATGCCGAGACGGCTTATCTCACTGCGCGCGATGATCACCTGGCGCAAGCGCTGGCTGTTGCAAAAAATCCTGACGACGATAAAAAAGGGGGCGGCGGCCCACGCAAGATTTTCTGATAAGGGCCAACCGGAGGATCCGCGCGAGCGGCTTGGCATAGACCTACAGAACCGCATGACGTTAAATGCCGGGTTGGTTCATAATGGCCACCCCAACAGTCTGGAGGCAAACATGCCGCTATATCAAGTCCGGTATCGAGGTGACAAAGAATTGAGCTTTAATTCTCCTAGTATTCTGCGTGAGGAACAGATCGTTGAGCGTGTGCTGGCTGAAGAGCAAATTGCGCCGCGCCTGTTGTTGGATAAACCGCGTGGGGGTAAGCAAGAGCCAGGCCCCAGTCTGCAGGAAGTCATCGCTGCAAACAACCTTGCGCCAATAGTGTACACAGAGGACGAAAGTGAACCGATCACCATTGCGTGATCTGATCAGGCCGCCTAAGGGCGGCCTTTTTTGGAAAGGCCTGCTCATTTTACATAATATAAATTATGCGAAATACAGCCATTGCCGCCTCAGAGCTGCCGCCATCCACAGTGCGCTAACCTAAATCTGTAGCCAACCATAACCTAATCGTTGAGCCGCCTTGTGTTTTGCCTTGGTTTCAGCTGTTGGCTCAACATTTAGGTGACTGAGCCAACAAATTCACGGCGGCTCAACAATTGCGTCAATTTCGTTTTTAAACGTATTTTCGTCGTTTGAAATCACCTAATGATCACGCCAACGTGCGAACTTGCCGCTGCGCCGACACGGCGGCCCAGCGTTCAGGTTACTCACCTCATTCTCGCATTGGCTTGACCTTTACGTTAAAACTCCACGGTCCGCCCCAGTCGGCCCTCCCACGACGACGTAATTCTGCAACCATCAGAACCTGATCGTTGGGCCAATCTAATTACGTGAAATCGGCATCTCTGAAGAATGAAAACGCCAGATCGCCGGGTTCGCCCGGAAGTGAGACCGCGGACTAAACTCCCCGATATCTCGCTAGGAGAAAGGATCATCCGGCACGGGAAGCGTCAAAGATATCGCGCCATAGAAGGCTTGCGCGCTGTCCTGGGTCAGGTCCGCCAACCTGGTCGAGCTACCGGTTCCGACAATTAATAATTTCGCGCGGCTGCCAAGAGCCAAATTGGTGGCGTCCCGGCACGCCTTTAACGCGCGCAGTGTGCGGATGCCTTCCCGCGAATCCGCCCAGGCGTCGACGTTTTCGATCAGCATTACCAACGCTGTCCCGCCGTTTGTGATGTGGAGAATCAGGTCGTTCAGATCATTGGATTGTCGCTCCCGTCCGCCGACTCTTGTTTGAGCTCCGGCTGCCGCAGTCACCCTTTCAAGCACGTCGCTGCCTGAAAACTCACTCGCGCACAAGCGCACCACTTTGGCGCCCGACCCAAGCAGGCAATCCTCGAGTGCATCGAGAAAAAGAGCCTGCAGCGCGGCGTTCTTGCCGGCCGCGACAAAGACACCTGACTGATACCCTTGATCGAGCGCGAACGCTGACAGCAAATCGCGGCAAAGTTCGGTGGCGAATCGATCGAGCACAATGTTCGGCATCGGTTTGACGGGAGCGTCCTATATCTGGATAGGCACGCTGATGATGTCCCGGGCCACGCAGATGCCATCCTTAATAATATACGCTTCGACGTAATGGTCGCCGCCAAAGGTGGTCGATTCCACCAGCGATTGGCCGCCGCGGTCGGAGACGATCTGGCCCCGTAGCATTTTCCGCCTTTCAGCCTCGGGGCCGACATTGCGTACCTTCCACATCAACTCATACGGTTTGGGCACATCGCATGACTCGATATGGAAACGCAGGTCGCGGCCGTGTGCAACGAGCTGTGCGCCCGCAAGTATGCGCTTGAGCAGGCCGACCGTTTTGACCTCGCAATCGATGGACAAGTCATATGAAACATCCACCGGGAACAGCTCCTCGATGAAGTGCTCCCCTGGAGCCCGCTCGCTGTGGATGGAATCCGACGCCATGGCCTTCTCCAGCTGCACCTGGTGCAGAGGGAACGACCTGCCAAACACCTCGCGCCAGAGCTTGGACTTTTGGGTCAGGGATGCGTCGTCCACAGCCTCCTGACATTTCGTCGCAGCCTTCTTCGCCTTAGTCTGAAACTTCCCTTTCGAATGCACCCGCTGGCCACTGCCCGGCGCCGCCCAATAATCCTGATGGTCCAGGCCCCCGAGGTAGGCGAAGAACGTCGCCATCAGTTTGTCGTAGGACGAGTACGTGGCGTTGTTGAACTCCTTGTGTTGACCGAAGAAGTTATAGACGAGCGTGTCGATCAGCATACCGCTCATGCTGACGCCATGGTTGTTCTTCCAGGCACGCACCATCTTGCACACATGCTTATAGTTCCTGTTCGTTTCACCGTTACGCTTTTCGACCGCATCCATTTCCTGGATTGGCTTGCACACCCGCCACGAGCCCCCGCTGTTCGCGTCCGGGAAGCGGTAGCCGTCGGCATCCTTGTCGACAAACGCCGGCAGGACTTCGACGACGAAGCCGCTGAATTTGATGACTATAACCTGCCCGTCGCCCTTGATTTCAGTTTTTGGATACCGCTTTTTCAAGGATTCACGCACCGCCTGAAGTAGCTGGGAGGGGCCGTTATTCTGGTAGGCATTGTATTTTTCATAGAGCGACCAAGGCAGTTCGATGGCCATATCCAGGTCGCTGATGCCGTGAATCGCGGTGCGTCGGCCGTACGAACCGATCTGGCGGCGGTACAGGACGCCGGACTCCAGATCCCGAAAGTCCTTGTTCAGACGCATCGTGATGTTCGCGTAGGCGGTCGAGATCGCATCGGCATTCTTGACGGTCAGGTTGTTGCGGAATTCCTGGAATAGTTGTGCGGTGGTCATGGTTGGCAGCTAAATATGTGAAGAACGGCGTTGAAGTGGCGTACCAGCCAGACGAGCGCGGCAAGGCTGACGCTGATCGAAAACAAGGTAAAGCCCAGAGGCAGCTTGTCACGGAGCAGCCTGAATTTGAGCTGCTCGTCCATCCAGCCGGTTTGCGCTTGCCAGAAGAATTTATAGTGGGCATACCAGTCGCTCAGAAACAGTTGCTTCGGGATGCCCAGCCGCAGTGCTTCTTCCTGAATCCTGCGATGGTCTAGCAACAATGTATCCAGATTGGCGTCCGCCGGCGCCGACTTCACCTTCTGATACAGCTCGCGCAGTTCGTGCAACTTGCCCGTCAAGGCGCTGCCGGCCTGGTGATACTTGTCCTTGTCCGCCGCGTAGAAATTCAGGTAGATCGACGCGACGCCGATAGCGATAAAGGCTGCCGCGACCTGCTTTTCCTCGAACGCCGGTACGAATAACGCGTAGATGCCGACCACCAGCGAAATGAGACCGGTCCACCCGGGAAGTTTTTCGACCATGTCAAAGGTTGCGAGGTGCTTTTTGGCGGCGTAGCCGACGTTATAACCGGTCTCGGCGATCAGCCTGAGCAGCGCGTCCTGGTTCATTGTTATTCGATTCCCTGAGTAATGTTTTCCACCAGATAAGGATCAATGTTCATTTTTCAACCCTGGACTGACGGACATCCGGCACGCGGCTGCGAGCGTGTTATCGCTTCTTGATCGACTGGGAGGTGACGGATCCGGCCAACTGCTTGGTTACCGCGCTGGCGTTGGCGTTTTTGAGGGCGGCGGAGGCCTTCGCTTCCATCGCCTTGCCAGTCACCTTGGCTGTGCCTGCTTGAGCCAGCGCGCTTCCTGCCAAGCTGCGTTGCAGCGCCGACGCGTTGGCATTGCCCAGTGTGCGTCCTGCAGTCGAGGCGACTTTGCCTCCGGTGGATTTTCCTGCCATGCCGTTCTCCTCAAGATTCATCAATGAAACCCATATATAGTGTTTCAAGTTCCAATGTCAACTATACGTAGTATTTTACGGAATTCAAGTAATTTTTCTGCAATGGATGAAAATTCAATATTGGTGGTATTGGGGAGCGAGAAGAACACCATGATCTGTTCCACGAGCGGACGTTCTATTTCATAAAAAAACTTACCTTAATCCGTGCTAAGGTAAGCTCTGCAATTTGACGATATTAAATATCCCTGTTAATGTACCTGCATAGCCAACGCAAATTCCCACCATGGGCCGTCCTCCTTTCTCCCTGTCCGATCCGCAGGCGCGCTTGTTGACCCAGCGCGTGGCCGAACTTGAGCTCGCCTGTCCGTCCGGCGGCAATTCCCACCGCCCCTTCGTGCGCGGGTTCATCCTCGCCGTGCACGAAGCCACCGGCCAGTTTTTCAGTCCGACGATCTATCGGCGCCTGCTCGCGGCCTACGCGCCCGCCCGCCGCCCGTCGACCGTGACGCTCGCGGACGAAAAGGACCGTCTGGCGCACGAGCTGGGCCAACCACCCAGCCCGGCGCCGACCAACAGCGCGCCCAGCGCCCCGCCCGCTCCCGCGCCGGATCTGCACACGCTGCAGGCGCGCATCGCCGAAGCGGTCGAACACGGTTTCAACCGGGCACGCCAGGCACAGCGCACCGACAGCGCCGAATCGCGATTCCTGCTCAATCGCCTGCAAGAGGCGGAACAACAGCTGGCCGACCTGCGCGCCACCGCAGCTTCTTTGGCCAGCGAACTGGCGGTGGCCAGGCAGAGCGCCCGGCAGCACGCCGAGGAAGCTGCCCGGGCCAGCGGGGCCCTCGCCCGCCAGGCAAACAGCGTGGCCGCGCTCACCGACGAAATGGCGCAGCTGCGCAAATTCGCCCTGATAGCGATCGACGAGGCCCGCGGCGAGGGCCGGGCCTGGAAGGAACGGGCGACCGCCCTGGAGGCGCGGCGCCAGGCCGACGCCCGGCTGATGGAATCGTTCCGCCGGCTCGCGTATCAAAAAGGGGCAGAGATCCCCCCTGAACTCACGAAGGAGCACCCGCGTTGAACGAGCTGATCGACACCCCGCCATCACTCCCCTCCCCGATGCCGGCCGTCTCGCACGGCCTGGGGCCCGTCGCCGACGACTGGGAGGCCGCCGAGGTCTGGCTGCGCGCCATCGCCAGCCGCGGCCGGCGCAATTCGCCCGAGACGGTGGCCACCTACCGCTACCACATCGCCAAGCTGCGCTGGTTCTGCGAGCGTGTCCACGGCGTGCGGCCGTCGCGCTGGAGCGTGCAGGACGTCGAGGCCTTCTACGACTTTTTGGCCGGGGTGCCCGACTGGGCGCTGTGCGCGCGGGACGACAGCAGCGGCGCCTTTGCCGGCATCGGCGACGAGGGATATTCGCCGTTCCGCAAGCAGCCCTCAGCCAGCAGCCGCTCCGACATCCAGCGCTGCATCCACGCGATGTTCCGGGTCTGGCGCGAGATGGGCTACATCGCCATCAACCCGATGGGACTGCACGGCGCCGGCACCACCCGCAAGATCAACGCCCACCGTGCCGTCACGCCAGACCTGTACGACCTCGTCCTGGACGCCATGGAGGTCGCCGAAAAGGTCACGTTCGCCAGCCGCCAGGCCTACACGCGCGACCGCTTCATCTTTATTGCGCTGCGGGAGCTGGGCCTGCGCGCGAGCGAACTGATCAAGGCCACCATGGGCGCGTTTCACTGCCTCACTGATCCGAAAGACGGCAGGACGTATTGGGTCATGGTCGTGCGCGAGGAAACGGCCAAGGGCCGCAAGGAAAGGACGCTGCCGGTCACGAAGGCGGTGATGGCGGCGTTGGGCGCCTACCGGGAGGCGTTCGGGATGGACACCCTGCCCGCGCCGCTGGAGACGGGAGCGCTGATCCTGTCGCCGCGCACCGACCGCAGCACCGTCACGATCGGCGGCAAGGCGGTGCGCGACGTGGAGTCGCGCCGGTTCTTCCAGGCCTGGCTGCCGGTGACGACGCGCCACGGCCTTTACTACATCGTCAAGGGCAGGCTCACCCGCACCGCCGACGCCCTGGAACAGGCGGGCGACGTCGCCGGCTGTGCGCAGCTGCGGCTAGCCTCGCCCCACTGGCTGCGCCACACGTTCGCGAAATCGGCGCTGCTGACCGGCCAGGATGTCCGGCATGTCGCCGCGCTGCTCGGGCACCGGGATCTGGCCACGACCATGGTCTACACCGAGCAGGATGCACTGGACCTGATCCGTGCCACCAACGTGGCGAGCCCGGGCTTGCTTGCCGAACAGGTGGCGGTGCCACCGGCGTAGGCGTTCGGCGCACCACGGGGCGCTGGGGTCTCGTCCTTTCAATGGCGCATATCGGATGGCGCGAAGCCACTCCGGACGAGCGCACCGTCCGTCTCCTTGCGCCGGCCGCGCAATGTCGGCGGCCGATGCGCCAACACTCGCCGTGACGGCGAGGCGCACGACGGCCTGCGCCTGGCGCTAGGACATATTGGTGAAGCAGTCGGACAACTGCGACTATAATCGCTGGGCATCATGGCGCCAGTATCCAAGGCCGCTTTCTTCGTTTCACGCCCTGTCACCGCACGCCGGCGCGACGTTCCCTCTTTTCACTTGGTTTTACTTATGAGTCAAACAATACCGCCCATTCCCCCGCAGATTCTGAACGCGGCAGAAAATAATGACCTGGTGATATTTGTAGGGGCCGGCGCATCAAAATTATGCGGCAGCCCTGACTGGCGTGGCTTTGCCGACGGGGTGGTCGGGGAGCTGAGAAACTCGGGAATATTGAATTTCCTGGCAGGCGAACAATTGAAATCCATACCCGACGCTCGCCGTACCCTGTCGGTCGCCATGAATCTGGCAAAGACAAATCGCGTTGAGATCAATTATGAAACGATCTTGCATCCGGACGAGCCAAAGGAGCGTGGCGCCCGCTTGTACGAAATACTGAAGGAACTCAATTCCATTGTCGTCACCACCAACTACGACAAATGGCCGCACAAGGCCGGCCGGAGCCAGATCACCATGGGAGGCCTGGATGACGCCACTCTTCCCGATGGGCTGCCCAGGGACTATCTGGACGCTAAATACTATCGAAGTGAGCATTTTCTCCCCTATCTGCTCACCGAAAAAGGCGCTGTTATCCATCTTCATGGGAGTTACAAGGACGAGGACTCCATGATCATCTCGATGCGCCATTACATGCGGCACTACGCCGATGATAGGGTCATCAAGTTTCTCAATCACTTGTTCACGCATTGCACCGTCCTGTTCCTCGGCTACGGCGTCGCGGAGCTCGAGATACTGGAGCATATTATTCGTTCCAACGATCCCGCGGGCAAAAATTCCGGCGCCGAACCCAGACATTTTCTGCTCAATCCCATTCAGTCGCACCGGGTGAAGGAGAATGAATTTACTGAAAGTTATTTTCGGGACGAGTGCGGCATCCGTGTCATTAATTATGAGATCGACGAAAAAGGCTATGACCAGGTCGTCGACGTGCTGGAAACCTGGGCACCTTCGCTCAAAGCCAAAACGCCGTCATTGCTCGATTACCAGCATCAACTACAGTTGTTCATCAACGATGTGCCGGAAGCGATAAACCGGACGTCGGCCATCAGGCTGGTACTTGGTCAGCCGGGCCTCACGCCATTCTTTTTAAATTCGATCAAAGATCCAGTATGGTTGGATGAACTCGACACGAACGGGTTCTTTGCGCCGACAACCATGCCCCCTTTGGTGATCACCGACGAGCCCGACGGTAGTCGCCTGTATGACGCGCCGCGCTGGCCGCCGTTGCGATATCTGGAAAACATTGCGCCTCTCGTCGACGCCGACGAGGCAGAGCGCATCATGGCGATCCTGCGCGGACTGACCGCGTATGGAAGCGAGGTTCAATTTGACAACTGGCGCGTCTGGGCGAGTTGCGCCACGATCATGTCCCTGCTCCCTCTCCATGTGATCCAACTGACGGATATGAGCATGATCGAGCTTTGGTTGAACACGAGGTTCAACGCGGATCTCATCGGCCACAATGTTTGCACTGGCATGCTGCCGCGTCTACTGGAAAGCCCGACGCCCGGCGACGCGGACAAGGCACTGGCGCTGATCAAAAAAATCACCGTAGAGCAATCGGATGGTGAACAGAAATCCTTGCTCCAGACGCACTATCTTAAAGACGCGCTGGAAGGATATGGCGAGCGGCTGGGAGAGCGGTGTGGCGAGGCTGCCGTGGGGCTGTTTATCCGGCGCCTCATGGGGGCCATCGGAACACCGGACGATGACAGGTATACCTATGTTCACCGCAAGGCGATAGAAGAACACCAGCAGGACGCTTATGCGGGCGAGAATCTGACAAGCGTGTACATCGATGCCCTGCGTGATGCCATGACCGGCTTTATCCGAAAAGATAAGGCAGCTGCCGCGGCGACGCTCGCGTCGCTGCTGACGTCGGATTTTCCCTCCATTGTCCGCGTCGGAATATATATCGGCGACAAACACTTCCCTCTCCTTGCGGATGTGCTGGAGCAGCACTTCAAGCCCTCCTGGCTGATCAAGCCGGAATTCTGGCATGAGGCCTATTGGCTGGTCAAACACAACTACGCGAATTTCCCGCCGATGTTGAAACAAAGGTTTCTCGATCTGGTTCAGGCGTTGCCAGGCGACTGGAACGAGGAGGATCCACGCACCGCTGAGTTTAAGGAGTACCACCGTCGCGATCTGCTGAGCGCCATTGCCGGTCAGGGCGATCGCGCTGTCGACGCATGGTACCAATCCCTGACGCAAAGATTCGGCGCCGCCCACGAGCACGTGGACTTTCAGTCCTACTCCTCCGGCGGCTCGGTGGGCTCCGCCACCCCGAAGACGTCGGACGAGTTCCTCACCATGAGCGCCGATCAATTGCGGGATTTCATGGCAACCTTCACGCCCGACCGGAGCGCTTTTGACGGGCCGTCGTATCGGGGCGCCGCCGGCAATTTGCAGGAGGCTGTCAAGGCGAGCGAAGATGGTTTTGCTGGAAAATTCGACCTGTTCGCCAATGTCCATCCCGCCTATCAGCACGGCCTGTTGTCGGGCCTGAAGGATCGCCTCGCCCTGGCAACGAGTCCATTCGACTGGCCTGCGGCGATGCGGTTGATTGCCACCGTGCTCACGAATATCAATCCGGCGAGCGCTCCAGGCGACCAGTCCTTCGCCAGCGTTTTCGAGCCGACGTCGCTGTGGGTGCTGACCGACGTCGTCGACCTCCTCAAGGCCGGTTTTCAATCGAGCTCCCATCCTGTTCCGCCAATGCTGCAGGATGAATGCCTGACAATGATCCTCGGCTTGCTGAAGCTGAGCACGCCCCATGACACCTCCGATGTCAAGGATGCCGTGTCGACGATGATCAATAGCCGTTACGGCAAGGCGCTGGAAGCGTCCCTCGTCGCAGCGCTTGCCATGGCGCGAGGGGACAGCTCCGGCGAGGATGCGCGCCGGGTCTGGGCGGCGCTGCGCCCCATTTATTCGGAGGCCCTCGATGCGAGCGAGGCCGGGCTCAACCTTGAATTCGCCACCTTCGGGGGGCTGTATTGTGTCAACTTGCACTTTCTTGATGCAACCTGGGTCTTAACCAATTTCAACCGGTTGTTTTCGTTGAAAAATAAGGCAGCATGGATCTGCGCGGCGCAGGGATTTTCGTACCAGAACCACCTTTATCCTTGGCTGCACGCGCTGCTGCGCGATGGCGGGCACCTGTACCGGATGATTTATGAGGACGCGCTCAAGGACCAAGTCCAGGAGCGTGCCATGCAATTCTTGGGCTTGGCCTATCTCCATGACGACCTAGAGTCGCTTGATAATACGGGCGGGCCTCCTGGGTTGATGGCGCGCGTCATCGATGATCTCAATACGGACGCACTGACGCGTCTGTGTTGGTTCTTTTGGACGCTTCGCACCCAAGGGCCTACAGGCGTCGCGGCGCCTAAGATTGTGGCCTTTTGGAAAAGACTGGATCAGACAATCAGCGCGTCTGGACAAGAGCATACCGAGCTCCTCTCGGCTCTGAACTCGCTGGCCGTCTTTTTAGATGTGCTTGACGATTCCACTAC
This sequence comes from Duganella caerulea, assembly GCF_040362985.1. NCBI lineage: Bacteria > Pseudomonadati > Pseudomonadota > Betaproteobacteria > Burkholderiales > Oxalobacteraceae > Duganella > Duganella caerulea. Next base: position 411,083 of record NZ_BPWJ01000001.1, read on the forward strand.
ACCATTGCTACTCAATGCGGCGCTACACGCCAATGTGAAATTCCATACCCACACCCTGGTGTCCGAACTGCGGCGTTTGTCTGAATATAATGCCCACGCGGTGAGTGAAATTTTCGATGCCGTTACCAACAGATTCCTGCCAGACTTCGAGCAAGAAGATGTAGTGGCAATTGTCGAACACATCGCCGATTATGGCGAGGTTGAAACCGCGCGCAAAATCTGTAACAAGTACAATGAAAAAGGGGTAACTTTTTTGAACCCGCTTTTCGAACGGATTCGCACATTCAAGGACTGATTGAGTTTTGTCCATCACCGCCGTCAAGCATTACGATAGGTCACGGTCACATGGCGTTCCTTGCGGCGCCACGCTATCGCCCCGCCGCTTTTGCTTGAAGCGGCTTGCGAAGGCGTTCCTGGGGGAGCGCGTTCCGGCAGGATTTCACGATCGCCCACAGCCGGCGCACGTCGGGATGTCTGGCCTGCTCCAGCACCGCCTGGGCGCCTTGCAGCTGTGCCAAGTAACGCTTCTGTAACCTCGATGTCGTCAGCATAGCGCGTAGTACGTTTTCCGCCGGCGCAAGTACCCCTGCCAGGTGCGGAAGACGCAGTGCGATCGCCAGGCCCTCCGGATCGTAGTCGGGCGCCGACCAGACCGGGCGTCCATAGCCTTTCAGGAATTCCATCGACGCGCCGATGGAGGTGTGTGCTCCGCCCCGCCATAAAATCAGCGGATTGTCGCCGGCGGGTCCGAAATCGAGGTCCAGTTCGTCAATGTGTTCGAAGACCTCCCAGTTTTCGATGACGATTACTGCATCGTGGCTCAGGCCATCAATTGCCTCGCCGATATCCCATTCGAGATTGGCCCGCGGTGGGATCAAGATCGCTTCCCTGCCCCATTGCAGCGGACGTCCCGGGAGCGCCTTGAGCACGATCCGGTTGGCGCGCACGGCCAGTCCCGCCCATTTCTCATCCGGCCCCAGCTCCAGCGCTGCCCGCCGGCTCACACCGGACCAAGCGTCGGCCGGGGTGGCTGGATCGATGCTGTCGGCGCGCAACCAGTCGCAGATGCGCACCTTGTGAGCTGGCATGAAGAGGATGCTACTGCCCTGCCGCACACCGATCCCGCTGTCGTCCACGAAAGCGTTCAACGTTTTCGTTGCGGGGAATAGCACGCGCTCCGACGGGCTTTGAACGACTCGCAGCAAGCTTTGAGTAAGCAGTTTTGTCGTCATCGGCGCACTCTCGATAGCAATATATCGGTCACGTAGATGTTTCCGCACAACGGGTCAGTCTCCAAAGTGACCGGATCAAAGCTGACGTCGGCGCTGCGCCGACGCTTCAGCGAGCCTTCATGTAGCAGGCAGAGCAGCCAGATATCGTCATCGAGACGCGCTAATTCGTGCTTATGCGCCTTCCATGCGAGCGCGGAAACCGGGGCGTCGCCGAGCTCGCCTAGTAGTGCCGCGAGAGCGTTCTGCCAAGTGTTTGAACTCTCCACTTCGTTGTCCGACGCGGGTGTCTCGGGCAGTAGGGAGCCGAAGCGCGGCGGAGGATCGACGGGCGGCCTGATACAGGGAATGGAGAGGGCGACGTCGTAGAGCATCTGTTCCTGCAACGGATTTTGTACACACGGATGCGCCCGCAAGGAAAAGCCAGGTGCACGCCGAGCCCACGCTGGCGCGTCATCGAATACTTCCATCTCCTGAGGGACGTAGGACGGACTACGTTTCAAAAACAGTTCGAACGCACGCATGCGTTTTGCAAGAAGTTCGATCTGTCTGGTGCGAAACAGGTAATCGCGCAGGATGGCGGTGATGTCGAGCAATTGCGCGCGCCACTGCGGCAGATGCTGGACGATCTGGGAGCGATACGTTTCGCACATGCGCTCCCCCTCGGGCGTGCTTTCTAACGTGTGCATCAAGTTGCTGGACTGGATCGCCCCCAGAGCCTGGCTGATGCGTTCGACACGCTCCAGATAGAATTCGTTCTGCGCACGCTTCTCCGCATAGGTGGGAACATTGGCGAAACGATTGTCGGCCAAGATGCGCAGGAATTGCAAGGCGACGGTCACGCTATCGGACAAGGCGAATACGGCGCGATCGAATTCGTCGATGTAGCGGTCCGCGTCGTCCGAGCGGCCGTCAAACACTGCGTTGGCGACCAGATCGGCGATCTCCGGCAGCCGCCGGTCGAGGTCAGCCACGTCGGCGCCGACCATGGAATAGAGCCGGTCCACGTGGAGCGTCTCGTCGAAATGCTTGGCCAGCGAACTGGCCAGACGGTACGTTCCTTCCTTGAAAGGGACTAGGATACGCGCCTGGTTCAGCCTGAACAGGCCCCGTCCCGCGTCCGGATCATCGCTAGGGCCGACTTCGCCTTGGTGATAAGCGGCGGCAATGAGCTGTCGATGCTTATACAGCTCGATCAGGTGGGTGACGACAAGATCTAGATGGTCGGGCATAAGGGCCTAAAACAAACGTGGCAGCGGGGCTTCGTCTTCCTCGATATCGTCGCCGATGTTTTCGGCGGTCATCAGGAATTGGACGATTTCGGTGAGGTATTCGATCTTTCCTGTGACCTGGAAAATTTCGCGCTCGGCGTTCACACAGATAAGGTAGCCTTCGTCCACCAGCAGCTTCAAATGCCTGTCCAAGCTCCCCCGCAACTTGCCGTCGGTAGCCCCACCTCGCCCGACATTGCCCAGCGCTTGAAACTCAGCACGCAGGCCGGGATTGCCGTCAATCGCGGCCATGAGGGCGTGCGCTTCGATTTTGTCGCCTCGGGAGTAGAAGACCTCCAGTCCGCTGGCGCGCATCGCTTTGACGAAGAAATCGACAAGGAAGCGCACTTTCTGCTTAATGCGCGTGAACTCCTCTTTGATGGCGCGCTTCTCGTCGGGGCCAACACGTTCGTAGGCGGCGTACCAAGCCCCGCTTTGCTCGGTCATGACGAGCGTGCGACCGATCCGCGTCAGATAGGCGTTGACGTCCTTCTGGTTGGACTCGATGGCAAGGAAACGATACGCCTCGGGGTGTCGTACTTCGCAGATGAATTCGCCGCACAGCAGCAGCGGCATAGCCTGCTCAAACATCGCTCACCTCCGCGATCACGCTCTCTGGCCGCTCGCCGGACGCGGAGAGGGTCGGGTCATAAATGCACCGATCGAGCTTGATCGAGCGCCGATGGCGGAACAGTGCGAGCACGTCCGGATCAGGGTCCGGACAGGCCGAAACCAGCGTGATGTTGTTTTTTCTTAAAATGTCCATCAACAATTCCACATTTCCCAGGTCGAGGTCCTTGATCTCATCAAGGGCCCAGACGACATTGACCTGCGCGCCGCCGCGGATGCGGTTGATGAAGGCCACGAAAATGAGAACGATAACGATATACGATAGGCCGTTCGAGGAAATGGTCTCCAGGTCTTCCGCCTTCCTGAACGGACGCCGGTTGCCGTTTTCGACGACCTCGCCCTGGATGCGAACGAGACTGGTCAGCTCCGCCTGAATACCCTCCTTCAAATGCCAGTGGTCGAGCAGTTCGCGTAGCGTTGTGGCGAACGCCGCCGGCGGCAGATCGACCAACTCACCTCCCGACCAGTCGTTGCGCGCTTGAATGACTTTTTCAATGGTGCTCCAATAGTCCAGTTCGCGAATCGAAGACACAATTTCCACGTTCAGCTGGCTGATACTTTCAAACCCTTGGTTCGCGTTCAAGCTGTCCTGTAATTCCCTGTTAAATTGCTGCACTCTTCGGTGAAAACTATCCATCCTGTTGCGAAAGTCCCCCACAGCTTCCGCGATGGTGCGGGCGTCGACGCGCAACAGGTTTTGATAGTGAACGTGCTCACTGGAATACCACGCCTTGAAGGCGGGCACCCATTCCCTCGCCTGCGTCGCGCGCTCCGGTCCGATGGACTGACGGTGGGTGTCATAATATTGGTCCGACGGAGAGAGGCGATGTGCGGTAAAGGCTTTTTTGATGGCGTCGATCTCGCGCGCAAGACGCTCTTCACTTGATTTCAATTGCCCCATCTGCAACACGTATTGACCAATGAGCGCCGGCAATTGCCAGGCGGCGTCGAAAGCCGGCACGGCGTGCGCCGGGATTTCGTAGGGCGCGAGCAGCTGAACATGTTTCGCCACCTTCTGCTGTTCCGTCGCCAGCTCGTCGATGCGTTGACGACTTGCCGTCAGCTCCCGCGCACGGCGCGTCTTGTCTTCGTCCCACGACTTCATGCACGTCAACTTGGCCTGTTCTTGCTTTTTCTTGCTCTCCTTGGCAAAAGCAAGTGCCTCCTCATGTGAGGCGCGCTGGCTCCATTCGGAGGCAAGCCAGAGGCGCCAAGCCGCCACGCGATTGCGTGTCTGGTCGATCACGCGGAGCTGCTCTCGTTCCACCTTGATCTGCGCTTCCAGTTGGGCCAGGGCGGTGGTGTCAACACCGTTGTCCTTGAGTTTGGCGGTCCGGTCTTCCTCGATCTGGGCGCGGCTGAGGCTATAACGCTTCTCGGCCTCATCTGCCCTGGCGCCAATGTCGCCCATCATCTCGTCAAGCGCGCGCAGCGCTTCCGCACCGCGCGCATTCCGTTGGGTCAGCAGCTGCGCAATACCGCTTTCGACGCCACGGCGATATGCCGCCAGGCGTTCCTTCGCTTGCGCGGCGATGACGCTGGCCTCGGTATTGGCCAGTCGCGCCAGTTCGGCGGCGGCATCGCGGCTGCGCCGCACGTCCGCGCGTGTGGCGCTCAACAGCTTTTCGGCCGAAGCCAGGGCGGCCCTCGCGCTGGCCGCTTCCGCCGCGAGTAAACGGGCCGTCTCTTGGGCGGCGTTGCGCTCGGCGCCTTGCTGTGCCAGGACTGTTTCCTGTTGGGCGACACGATCCTTGGCCCGTTCGATGTCTTCCTGTGTCGCGCCGATCTTGCGCTGCAGCGCGGCCTCGTCGGCGATCAGCGGAGTGTCAAGCACATCGAGATTGAGGCGCAATCCATAGATGCTATCGGTAAGTTCACCAAGCACAGGCGCAAGGTCCGTGCGGGCTAAGATATCTTCACGCAGCACCTTGGCGATATCCTGTGTCCATTGAGGATGCTGGCTGCGCAGCGCATAGAGAACGCTCTCATGGTCGGGCGCGGCATGCATGAGCAGCGTGTTGAGCCTGGCATGTGCTTGCGTCACTTCCGCCTCGAGGATGCGCAACTGGCTTTCCGCGACGTCGAAGGCGCGTCGCGCCTTTTCCTGTGCTTGACTGGTTGCCGCCTCTTGCGCAGTGCAGTCCTCCAATGTTACGCGCGCCTGCGCCACCTTCGCCTCCTGCTGCGCGGCGACTTCAACCAGGCTCGCATCGGGTTGGGGATGTTGCAATTCGGCTGCCGCCAATCCCAGTGCCACGTTGGCCGCTACCAGCTCTTCTTGCAGAGCCTGCTCTTGCGGGATCGCCAATTGCCGCTCCTGCTCCCTTCGTTCGTCGAACTCGCGCGCCACCTGCGCCATTCTGAGGTGATGGTCCTGTCGCGCACCGCTGCGCAGCCGCTCAAATTCATTAACTCGCAGGCTGTGTTCGAGGTCGAGGTTGCCGGCCAATTTTTCGTACTGCTCCTGGATGTTCGACTGCGCGTGCAGCAGGAGATTTTTGCGCGCCTCCAGCCGCGCGCTCGCCTGGACAATCTCGCCTTCCCGTTCAGCGAGCGCCGCCTTGTCCGCCACTCTCTCTTGCTGAAATTGTTCGCCTTGTTTGGCGAGCCGATTGAGCTTACCTTGGGCATCGTTGATCGACAATTCTGCTTGGTGGATGCGCTCGACGATGGCGCTGCGCAACTGTGTAAAATGCCGATCCGCGTTGGCTTGCTCCTCAAGCGACTGGTCAAGCGTCAGCTGCTCACTTGTGCGGCGCATCCGCAGACTGTCGTCGAGCGCCTGGAAGCGACCGTAGAGCCCGCGCAGTTCCTGCTCGGCGGCCAACGCGGTCAGGTAGGCGTCGTCCACGTCGACCATCCGCTGCGATTGGGCCATCACGACCGAATAGCTATGATAAGCGTCCGGCCAACTTTCCACCTTCTTGCGTTCCATTCCCAAGGAGATCTGCCCGACCGCGTCGGTAACAGTGGCGACGATCATGCGCTGCAGATCGGGGAAGTTCGTCTTGCGCGTAAACATTCCAAAGACGATACGTTCGATATGCGGAAGCGGCTGACTGGCGGGACAAAAGGCGTACGCCAGAAGGTCGCGCCGATGTTGCTTCAAATCATTTCCGTGCACACGCTTTCCCTGAATGATGGCGCGGTACTGGTCGAGACGCATTTTGCGGCTGCAGGTAACGCCCCGCAGCTTGAATCGCTCAGGCAAATTCGCACTGGCGACCAACGACTTGCCATCCTCGTGGACGAACCAGTCACGCTGGTAAGCGCCATCGACAAAGCGGTACTCCACGCCGTCGCCCGTTGCATCCGAACACAAGATGGCACAACACATGACATCGTGCCGCTGGTACTCGAAGACGATGTAGGACGTCGACCTGGGTAAATAATATCGCGCAAAGTTCTGCTGATTGCTGACCGGTTTAACAATGCGGTCCGGGCGTTCGCCGTAAAATGCCGGGATGAGCTTTAACAGCGATGTCTTCCCCCTGCCGTTACGCCCTGTGATGGCCGTCCCTCCCTCCAGGGGGAGTTCGGTGATTCGGCCTGCGGTGTACGAATCGACCATGATCAATCTATTCACCGCAAAGCGGTTTACCAGGGCCGGAATGTCGACGATCATGGAAACTCCTATTGTTTCGCCAAGGGCAAAAAAGGGTAAAGACTATTTATCCGTAAATTTATTATACATATACATAAACTTAACGTTTGTGTTAGCATCTGTCAATACTGTATGAAATCACAGGATACTCGCGTGACCATTCCCCGTAGTGCCCCGATATCGCCTTGCGGCCCGGCACCTTTGTCGATGAGCGTTCGACAGAGGCTAATGCATATTGAGCGCTGCCTCTTCTGGAAAGGCGAAGTTCAACGAGCAGACCTGGTCGATACGTTCGAGGTGACGGCCGTGCAGGCGGCGAACGACTTCCGTCTGTACATGGAAATCTTTCCGGGGAATATGGCGTATGACCGTTCGCTCAGAAGGTACGTACCGCAGACCGTCTTTTCTCCGGCGCTGATTCGCCCCGAGACGCTGGACGAATTCGCCCTCATGCCCTCGGCGCGGGTGCCGGTGGCCCATTGGCCTCTTCCTGTGCGCCGCGCCACTCCGGAAGTGCTGCTGGCGATAGTGGCGGCCGTTCGGGAGCGGCGAAAGATCGAGGTCCAATATCAATCGATGAGCGGCCAGGTGCCCGAATGGCGGTGGTTGTCCCCGCACGCGTTCGCGTCCGATGCCGAGCGATGGCATGTACGGGCTTTCTGTCATACGCGGCAGCAGTTCCGGGACTTCGTGCTGGGCCGGATACTGGCGACGCGCGCTGTCGACGGCTCGGACATCGATCCTATGGCCGACACGATTTGGCACAGCTATGCGGATGTGCTGGTCACCCCGAACCCCCGGCTCGAAGCGGAGCAGCGGCAGGCGATTGGCGCCGAGTATCAGTTGCCGCCCGATTTGGAGCTGGTACTCAAGCTCAGGGAATCAATGCTCTTCTATGTCAAAGCAAAGTTCGACCCAAATGGCACCGAGCACCCTGCGGCCCATCAGCTGTTTGTGGCGGCGTTGAAGACGTCGCGATAGCTCAGTTGAGGTGGAACAAGCGGGCGTTATCGCCGGCTGCGCCCCGCTCTGCAGAAAGCCTCGCCGCACTGGCTGCGCGATGCCTTCCCAACGTGGCCAGCCTGGGCTTGCTTGCCGAACAGGCGACGGTGTTACCGACATAGGCGTACGGCACGCCACAAGGGCAGCCAGCAATAAACACCGCCCTTTTAACCACCATGGGCGCACCTGATACGGCGCCATTCTATCGATGAAGAACCACCTGCAGCAACTCTCGTTTTGCAATATCCGCCGGCTCAATCCTTTCCAAACCTACGAGGAAAACATTTTAGGTGACTGGGCAAAGAAAAGAACCTGGTATGAATTAGGTGCCGTGAATATCTTCATTGGCGCTAATGGAGCCGGCAAATCTACAATTCTCGAGTTGGTTGATCTGTTCCGGAATCCCCAACGTGTCACTACCCTTGCTCGAGAAAATCAGAACCGACACAGCATCACGGCCTGCCATCTGGTGTTCGGGCGCGGTGATGACGTGCGCGTAGTCATTCACCCCTACAAACGCGAAGGCAGGCCACTGGCATCCAATTTGGGAAGGAAAACGAATCCGGTCGATATCCAGGCATTCGAACTGAATGTCCGGACCGCACTCGATGAGTCCCATGAACTGCGGAGGAACATCAGCAAAATTAAGCTCGATTCCGCCACCAGGGCCGAGATTGCGGTAGCGCTTGGTGCAGTGGGCACGCAGGTGCGCTACTTTGATTCGGCGGCAGTAATCAGCGAAGTGGACCTGGTCACTGAGCTCAACGCGGCCCGCGCTCATCTACGCGGAATTTTGTCCCACTTTGAGGTGATGGACCCCGTTGCCGCAGAATCTGGATGGGGCGACTCCGACGATGAGATGGGGGACGAAGGGCTAAAATCGAGTCAATCGTCACCGTTTATTCTCTTGGACGACGGGCGCCTTGCTGTCTATTTGTCGGATGACGTTCAGCAATTTAACCACGTGCAGCTAGCCGCCCTTCCCTCTGGATGGCGTCAGCTCAGCGCCATTCTGGGCTGGCTGCGCAAGTGCCCGACGGGCGCCGTCTGTCTGATCGAGGAACCAGAAACCCACCTTCATCCGCGGCTTCAGCGCTATCTGGCAATGGCCATGGCGGCCATTGCCCGGGACCGCGAACTCCAGCTTCTGATCACCACCCACTCTCCAGTTTTCCAACAACCCTCCGTCTGGCCTGATGGCGCCAGCGTCTTTGAAGCTCGGGCGGGTGTACTGTCGAAGATGACCGACGCCTGGCAAGTGCTTGACGATCTGGGAATTAAAGGTAGTGACGTTTCTCAAAGCAATGGTGTGATCTGGATTGAAGGGCCATCGGATCGCCTATACATCAAGCATTGGTTGAACGTGTACTGCCGTCAGCGTGGTTTAACGCCGCCGGTGGAGAACCGAGACTATGCTTTCTGCATGTACGGTGGAGCAAGCCTGAGTCATTTCTCCGTGAGCGAACTGGACGCGTTCATCGACATGGTCTGCATCAACCGCAATTTGGCGATCGTCATGGACCGCGACAACGACTTTGCCCCAGCCACCAACCGTTGCGTCAATACAGGCTCGGCGAAATGTCGCGTCATCAGCGAACTCCGAACGCGAGATCTTCCCAAGTCGCATCTTTGGATCACAGATGGGTACACCATGGAGTCCTACCTGCCATCTGGGTTCCGTAGTCAGTATTTCGATGAACAGCACGGTCGGCTGGTGCTGAAGGAAAACAAAAATAAGGTCAACGCCGCGCGCAAGTATGTCAAAGACTTTTCGGACTGGGCTGGCTGCAGCCATGAACCTGAGCTCCTGGCGCATATCGAAGCGCTTCATAACTTGATTGGCTCCTGGGATCTGTGACCAAGTGAGAAGGTAAGCGTCTCACGTTGCGCTTCAAGAGCCATTCATCGAGCAGGGCGAACACAACTTCAGCTCCTGCCGGATAATTGCCGCCACGGGCCAGCCAGCAATGACGATCGCCGACTTCACCCTGCTGACGAGAAAACGCCCGGAACAGGCGGCGCGAAACAGGATCAATGCCGCCGAACCGCGCAGGTCAGCGGTGGCGCATTACCACGACAAGTTTCACGTTCTTAAAGTAAGAGGTCACGGGGTGGCGGAAGGATGTCGGCCACCCAGATAGTGCAGGTTTGACCGTATCGGATTGCCGGAAAACATATCCTTCCAGATCGTTAGCGTGAGCTGATGCTCCAACGATGTCGGAGTCAACGGTGAACGTCTGCACATGGCCAAACAATGGGGCAATCTCCATGAGACAATAGGCTTATCTAACAATGTATAGCTAAGTATATTCACGTATAGGCCGTTGCGGATATACATCATTATATTTAAAATTCTCCATCCATCTGAAGGATGCTTGATGACAACGACGTCCCCCGTGCCTGCCGTGCGCCATTACGACATCAAGGTATCGAACCCGTTTGTTCCGGACGGCGCGTATAAGCAGGGCCTGACTATGGTGCTACCTCGGCTCTTTCAATTCTTGAGCGAGGGTGAAAAGCACGACATCATCGATAACAAATTACGGCTACGACATAACGGCGCAGACCAAGCGCAGTACATCCAAGGCGCATGCGAACTAACCATCTGTTCATGGTTTGCCAACCAGGCACTGCATACTTCGTCAAGGTACCAGTACGAGCTTCAGGTCGTGCCGCCGAAGGACGTCGACTGCGCCCTTTGGTACAAAAACATTCAGTTCAACCTTGAAGTCAAATGCGCGGACTACCGGCATCAAAACCAGATCGATGCAGGAGCCGGATTGAAAGTCAACGGGTTCGGACGACTGGACGATTTTGAAGAGTTCACGGCCAGGCTGGCAGCTGCCATGTCCAATGCCCCTGACCCAGTCACTGTCGCCAAAGCCAAACATATGGACTGCAAACTGAAGGATTTTCTGTTGAGCAGCCAGGAAAAATTCGGTTGCCACATTGATCCGGAGCACTTGAACGTGCTCTACGTTTGTGTCGACCATCCGATGGACATGCAGAAGTGGCTCTCATATCTGCAAGGCCCCCGGGGGTTGTTCACGCCCGACTCGTTCGAACCTCCCGCCAGTTATGCCAACGTGGACGTCGTTGTGCTGACCAATCTATACCACCGCCACCATGACCTCGACAAAAAGAGTTCGTTAAGCGACCATTGGATCCTGGAGGCCGCGTTCAACATCGCCGTGGCCAATCCTGCTAGTACGAAAACGCAGCGATTGTTTGCTGCGTTCGCGGAAATCGCGCCGCTTGATAACGCCGGCCTGGAACGATTCGCGGCCACGCTCGACGATCTCAGCGGCAAGCTGGCGCTGTCGTATTATGCGAACGAGCAGATCAGCAGGGGCATCCACAAGTTCCAAGGTTACGCTTGAGGTCGGCCAGGCGCACGACCAGCGTGCTTCGTTAAAGGGATGACGCCGGATCGAACCTCACGAGCCCACTGCCCACCTCCCCGCCGGGCATTCTCCCGATCTCGATTGTAAGCTTGGAGAGAAAGCGGCTTTGTCGGGTCATCCACTTGAGTAGTTGCACCTTCCCATCCTTGCCCGCAATTTCATCGTTCCCGGTTTTATGCGCGGTCAGCATATCCTGTACCGTGCCTGCGGCAAAGTCGGCGACGCTCAGCAAGTCGTCAAGGTGGGATTTTTCTTTGAATGCAACGGCCGCCCCGACAATGTCGAATTGATGATCGCAATACAAGCTCAAGGTTGATACAAGGAGTTGACGCGTATGCTCAAAATTACGCTTCTTACCCTGCGCATTGACAGCGTCGCTATCGCAGTACCACAGGACTCGCTGACCGCTTTGCGTCACCAATGCCAAGAGCATTGCGATTGTGTGGCAGATGCGAAGTACCCGCTCACCGGTGGCCCCATCCCATTGGCCAAACCCTTCCTTCGCCAATGTGAGCGAAATCAACTCATGCGCCTGTTGCTTGGTTTGGGCAAAGACACTGGGAACATCCTTGTCGATGGCGACTGTCACGAGCACGCCATGAATCTTGGATTCGACCAGGCCGAGAAAATCGGGCAGCGCACGTAACCTCGGTCCGTACTGCAAGTCCTTGAAAGCAAACTCGCTGTACGGAGAGAGAATTTTATGTCGGCCACGCAACTGCTCTACCTCGTGCCGGAATGGGCCAACTTTGTTGTAGGCCATGACCAGGAAGGAATAGGTCGCAAAATGTGCGCCGCTATGCTCGCCACCGAAATCGGACATGATGGCAATTTGGGAATCGGCCGAAAAGTCGGGCAGCGAGGAAATCTGGCCGATCGCATCCCGCATGAGATGCGCGAAGTATGAGTACTCTGGCGTGAGCTTCGGGAGCTCGAACGGCCCTCTTTTGGCAATGATCTGGCCGGGATTGCTAGAAAAGACCGGGCTGCGTGACAGTATCCAGTGCATACCCGATCACGGCCTACATAACGCAGACGCTACGTTGAAGTGCAAGCGAGCTTCGAAACATGACAATGGCCTGTCGGTGAGGTCACCTTGCTCATAATAGCACCGGCAAAAATGTGACCCCGATGGTACGCCGCCGGCGGCCAACATACCGGAATTACGTTCAATTTGCATCGCTGCTCCGCCGACGTCGAACTGATACTGTTAGCTGGAAAGAATACGACAATATGATATTCATCATAGCACGCGGCCCTGGTTTGGATACCCTACGCTAAAGCCATCTGGCAGCAAATCATAACCATTTGATATCGCGTATGCCGCGTTATTTGCGCGCCGCTCTCTCGTGCAAATGCATGGAATCCCATGTGCGCCTGGCGTGCTCGCGATGGTCCTCATCGTCACGCAGTGCCTTAGAGTTGCTGCTCTACCGCTTCAATGACCGACGAAGGTCGCACGCCCAGCGCCGCGCAGAGCTTGAAGATCACGCGGATGGACGGCTGGTTCACGCCGCGTTCGATCAGACTGACGAAGTTGCGCTCGACACCGGCCTCAAGGGCAAGCTGCTCCTGCGATAGCCCCGCCTCTTTGCGAAGGCGGCGCAACACAATACCGAACGCGATCGCTGGATCGTCCAAAAATTTCCTCCCAATATATTGGGAGTGATCTTCGTCTTAGGGTATTATTTCGTCTTCACAATATATTGGTAATTTTTCGGAAATCTGCTGCGACGTAAAAACCACCTCGGCAAAGAGCCCTTGGGCCATAAAGGGACGGCGCTGCCGCTAAAGGAATTTGTTATGTTAAGAACAATGGATGACCACGCCATGCGTACCATCCCTTCGCTACATGGACTTGGCACCAGGATGTGGAGGTCGGTAACGATGGGGCTTCGCATCCCTTACTACTTCGTCTGCCACGCGGTCAAGGAAGACGGCATATGGCTGCACGAGAGCTGTCTCTTGTGGCGCGAGGCGGACGTTATCGACTTCTGCCAGGACGTCGTCCAAGACGTGCACCGCAAAATCTCGCAATTGAGCATGTTGGTGCCTGTGGAAAGCGGCCGATGGGTGATGGAGGAAGTCGAGGAAATCTGGACCGCGCCCGCCGCGGATGAACAGGCGGCCATCTTTTTGGCGCATGATCGTCGCCAGCTAGGTCACGCGACCGACACCCTGCTCGCCCCCTTTGACCAAACCAAACAGAAAATTTACGCCCGACCACGGGCACGCCAGAAAGGAACTATACGATGAAATTTTTCGCCATGATGGCCATCGCACTGTGCGCGGGCGGCTGCTCGCGGTCCGATGAGCGGGTGATCGTCTATGTCGATTCCAAAGAAGCACGGGATAAGGGTCTTGAGGTGATTGCTAAACATCAGCGTGATCTGGCGGAATCGGACAAGATGCTTGACGCGGAACTTGAGGCTGCCAAGAACAAGCCAACAAAACCGATCAAATGAATTCCGCGGCGTTGTTCTGCACGCCATCGCAAAACCAGCAGGTTTTGAAAAAGCTTGAGTTTTCATACACTGCTAAGCATCAAGAAGATGCAGAGAAATTATACGCCCCCCAATTATCCCCTTCATCATTCCCGCATCGGCAGTGTGCGCCAGAGCGCAGTCAGCGGTCTGTTAAAGTTCGCTCGTTGGCGGTAGCGGAAGTCACTGGGCCACAAGTTGGCGCGGTTACGGGAAAGGTGCCGAGTGTTGGTTTCTTTTTTTTCGGCGAAATTGGGCTAGTGACGGGAAACGAAAGAATCGCTTTCCGTCACCGCTGTTTCTTACTTCAATGGCTCTTGCGCTCGAAATCCAAGCATGCGTGAGCGCAAGTGATGTTGCGACCAATTCGGAAACAGTTGCAGGCCCGGAATAGCCAAGGTTACCGCCTCCCCTTCCGCCCACACCTCATCGGGACGTTCGAAGACCCCGCTCATCCACCGCTCGCCCATCCGGTGCCACACCGTATTGCGTAACAAGACCATTTGCTCAGGCGTGGGAGTCGTCCTCAAGTGGGACCACACGGCGTTCACGCTGAAGCGGCGGGCGATGTGATACCACGCAGCGAAGAGGCTGAGATAAGCGGCATAATATGCAACACGCGGGCCGTCGGTGCCGACCCAACGAATATTCAACCAGTTTTCACCGAGCGGCTGCGCTGTGTGGAGAGGCCGCAGCACAGCGGTATCCTCCATACCCAAGATCCCCTCACTTTGTAGCCGCATAAATCCCATGGCCAGAAGCTCTAGCGCCAGCGTTTGAGAGCTACGTACGTTGAAGCGTTCAAGGAGAGTGACTGCCTCCAGTTCGGTGATCCCAAGCTTGGAGCAGACACGCTTGAGTAGCACGCGCAAGGTGTGCCGATACATTAAGGTCTCCTTGGGCGACGCCACCTTATAACGCAGTCCGAACTCAAAGGGCTTGCGCGGAGCAATCTGGCAGCGCCAGACGAGACGGGATGTCGGCGGCCACGTGTTTGCGTTCGTCGAGATCTCCGGCACATCGTCCACGCGTCGGTCATCGAGCGCGCGCAGCAGCATCTCAGGGCGGCACCAGGCGTGTTGAAGGCTCCGGTCAGGCCGCCACCTCATACCGTTGATGTCGGTACGCCGCTCAGCTGAGCCTGCCAGCCAGGCAGCGATCGGCGCGAGCCGGTCATGTACAAAGGCGATGCTTTCCCGCAACCGCAGATGGCCCTGCCAGTCAGACATCGCGCCGGCACACGGTTTGTTACAAGCCTTGCATTCATACGGGCGACGATGCAAGCATTCGTTCTCTTTCACCTTCGGCGTCGGCTTGCCGCATGACTGGCATTGTGTCTGCAAAACCACGCCGTGCATGGGACAACTGTGCACCTGCCAATATTGGAACAAATGGGTGTGGTAAAGATCTTGAAGGCAGACGGGACAAAAGCGAAATCGCGGGCTGCACCACGTATTGCCATAATACGGCCTACCCGTTTTCAGATCCGCGATAACCTGGCCGTACGTGTCATCGGCAAACATCTGCAAATCGAGCTTGCGACCGATGCCAGAGCGCGTAAAACACTTGATCATCAGGTTCGAATCGAGCGCATTGTGCCAGGCAAAGCGCTCAAGCACACTGGTCAGCGATTCGAACGGCATAGGCATCAAGTCCCGGCCAGTCCATTTTGCCATCTTAGGCGTCCTCATCATTATCACACCTCGCGATCAGAGGTGGACCGGCGATCGGCCAGATCCGAGGCTTGCTTGATCAATGCCTCGCCCAATGCGTTGAGCCACGCATCGGGAGGTACGACGAACTCAGCGGAATCGATCGAAGCCATTTCCACCAAAAAAATGCGGATGGCTGCAAACAGTTGCCGTGTCGGGAACGCGGTGCGGCCCCCACCCTTGTAACGAAGAATTTTTTTGAGCGTCTTATCGCAGTTTTCCGTCTGCTGCACCAGGCGAAATCCCGCTTTATATGCCTCTGGAACAAAGTATGCAGTCCAGGTGGCGTCAGAATCGATCGGGTATTTGTGCGTATCGATGGCGGTGAAAATAGCCTTGATGTCGGCTGCCGAACTGCATTGGCGCATCTCTATCTTGCGAAGCCCGAACCGGGACAGCAGATCAAGCCTGCGACAGAAGGCCAGGTCCTCCAGCACGATGTCCAGCTCCGGGTGCTGGCCCATCAACACCGTGATCAACTGGATAGATTCGTCTGCCAAATCGTTGCCGACATCCTTCAAAAACAAGAAGTCTTCGCGCTTCATCGCGTTCGCCTCATCGATCATCAGCACGATAATATTTTTGCCTTCGACGCGTGCGCCGTCGGCCAGGATGCGCAGCAGGCGCTGCCGTAAGTCGAACGTCTCGCCGCGCTGCTCCCGGTGGCCGACCGAGGCGAGAAAATGCTTGAAGAAGGCCCGGATCGACGGGTACTGCTGATTGTGTGTGCTATGGGTTAGCACGCAGATTCCCGGAAATTCTGCCTTGATGAGTGCTTCGAGTACCGTTAGCGCCATCGACTTGCCCGCGCCGCTGGGCGCAAGGAAAGCGATGCTCATTTCCCGCAAAATCACCCGCCGTTTGACATGCGCGTACAATTCCTGAATGGGTGGTGTGACCAATGCCGTGTCCTGACTGAACAGTGGGTGCATCATGATTGCTTCAATGGTCGGTGCAACAGTTTGGTCAGCTGGTTGGTCGTTCATTTTCAGCCCTTTCTTACGACGAAGGTGATGTCAGGAAGCGAGTTCAGTCCTAGTGGGTCGGCCACGCGTACCGGTTGCGATGGTGTGACGGCTTTCGGCGGGGGACTAGCTGGCGTGGCGTGCTTCTGCTCCTGACGGCGAGTTCTTTCCACGTCCAGGGCAGTGCGGGAGTCGCCCTGACGTCCCGACTTACCCTTCTTGGCAAGTTGCGCCTCTTTTTCCTTGCGCTGGAGTTTCATGGGGTCTTCGGTATCCCTGTGGTACGACGCCGACATGCCGGCGTTGGTGATCAGCTGGCGTGTGCGCCAGGAGGCAGAACTGGTTGCCCAGGCGCCGGACAGCTTCATTTCTCCCAGCTGCTCGCCCGTCTCCTTCACAACGGCAAAAACGCGGCGGGCCAGCTGTTTGTCGACATATACAATCAGTCTTTTCCCCAGCAGCCGATACGTACTGGCCAGTGTTTCGTTCGTGTGCCGGTGCCGCGCCAGGTTGAAATACGGCAACACACCCTTATCGCGATTGCCCTTCACAGTGACTTCTTCCATATGCATCATCAGCGGGCAGAATTTTTGCACTGCCAGTGGTAGAGGCTGGGGAAACAGACCGCTCGCTGGTGCCTGGAGCGCCAATTCGAGGCGACGTATGGGCGAAATGAACTGCAATCCTTCGGAGGGGCGCTGGTTATAGTCGCGAATACACCGTTTGAACAGTCGGATAAGCTCATTGAGCTCGATGCGGAAAGTAGTTGCCGCGCCTGTGGGATCATCCCTTCTGGTGTCGGACGGGCCGGTTCCGAAGGTTGATGGCAGGCGCTGCAACCCCCTACGGGTAAGTTCCCCAAAGATGCGCTCAATGAGCGAGCGCCGCCACCATGAGTATGCGGGACCGAAATTAATCGTGCATCCGACCGTGCTGATGATGTTGTTGCACACCAGATTAGCCGCATTCGCCCAGGCATTGTCGACGCGCAGCACCGCGAAGCACTGGTGCTTGAGCTCCGGTATAAGCTGGCTAACGACGACGTTGTTGCCTTCGGCCAGGTGCACGTCGCGATCGGTTTCGGGCGATGGCAAGATGGCGTGCTGGATGACTTCGAGGGCGTCGTCCCCGCTTGGGTTAAGCGCCAGCACGATACAAAACCCTGTGACGGCGCCTGAGAGTTCTTCCGCGATCAAACCGAACTGCCAGCGAGCCAACGGCACCTCAAACTCAGCAGACGCGTCGTTTTTGAGAATGATGACCGACGCAGCGTCCACCTTATGGTAGTCCAGCTGGACAAAACTGAATGGACGCAGAACCGGGATTAGCGGCGTTCGCCCGTTGCCCACGCACTGGCGGCGAGCCGCCTCCACCCCAGAGCGCGCCGCGACGGTCGCCCTGGCATTTTCGTTGCGAAACCGGTCGAGATACCCGGCGAGCGACTTGTAACCACAGTTTTTGGTGTTGAACGGCCACTGCGCCTCAGTGAAACCCAAGGCGCGCAGCTGCGCCTTTAATTCGTCGTGAATCTCCCGGATTTTCCTGCGCGCCTCGGGCAACGCGTCGCCCGTGCGCTTTCCCACGTACAGGTCCTTGACCATGGTTTCGATCTCGGGGTACTTGTCGAACAAAGCCCCAAGTGCCCCCGAGCAGCCGCCTGGACCGGAACCCTTGGTGTGCTGCACGGCTTTGGAGCGGGTGTAGCTCTGCACTCGCCATCCTGGGAGGAGCGCCCAGAAGCCTTGAATTTGGCCGGTTGGCGAGAGCGCCAGGCACCGGTAGACCAGCCGCTTAACTTCTGAGCGGCGTTTGCCCGTCATCGATTCGATGTCTTCATAGGGCAGGCCACTGGCATACCCTTCCACCGCTTGCCGTCGGGAGACGAAGCCGCGGCGCCCAGCATCGTCGAGGTGATTGATGTCAGGCGTTGGCCACTGACTCAAATCATTGTACGCGGGGGGGATGATGGTACGAATTTGTCCACGCCTCATGCGTAGGCCCTCCTCAGCACAGTTTGAGGGCCAAACAGCTCGTTTTCCAGGTCGGCGCGCAAATCGCCGCGCTGTAAAGCCTGCGCGACGAGAGCAAAGATATGCGCTGGGTCGGTCTCGGGCAGCGCCACAAGGTCAGCGTAGCGAAGCGATGCCGCCGACAAAAACGCGTTTTTTATCGCTACAGCTTCGCGCGCAATGGACACGGACCGGCAACGTGTAATCGATGCACAAAGGTTCAACCAGTTATCGAAAAGAATCTCGTTGCCCCGCAGGTCCTTTTCCGTCTTGACGTGAAATGTCGCCCCAGATGCGTAGGCCGACTCCTCCATCGCACGGTGCCGTTTGGACAGCGCGGCTGCATCATCGCTTCGGCCCGCCCTATCGCTCCACTTCACATCCCACCACTGCACCCGTTTATCCTGGTAATACACGCGAAGCGATGGAAGTAGATCATCCTCGTGGCCGGCGGCATTGGCATCCTTGACGGCGTAACCGATCACGCTCTGATCGCCCTCCAGCAGCACCACATGCATGAATAGCGGATCGGTGGCGATAGAGAGCCGTTTTTCGGTTTTGGGGGAGTCAAAGAACCAAAGGTTGGTCAACGGGTTCTTGCGATTGTTTACTGCTGAAAAAGTTTTTACTTGGCGCTCCAACTCGGTAGGGGCCAAGGTAACAGTTATTGCATTCATGGCTTTATTCGCTTTCAAAATTGGCCTGTCGGCTATTTAAAGGCGCGCAAAGTCCTTGACTGCACCTGCGAACACAGGCACAATCGACGCGCGATCTAAGTTTTAAGAAAGGGGTTCCGTTGTTGACGCAACGGGCCCTTTTTTGTTTTTTATCAAGACATAGCAAAACCTCCTTCTATTCATAGGATTCAGAGGCTTATATTCTACGCAGATTTTTAAAAGAAACTCAACGCTTTTATTTTGGCCGTCAGGAAGAAGTGCCTTTGAAAAAAACGAAGTTATACATCCCGTATTTCCTCACCTTTCGCAAAGGTGAGGAAATTCTAGAATTTAATTTCACCTTTTAAAGGTGAGTAAAATTCGATATTTCTACTCACCTTTGATACAAATGAGTTTTTACTGGCGCCGCATCCGCTTGCCCCTTTAGCCGTTTTTAAATTTAAAGTTTTGGAATAACTATTCTTTCCAAGTTTATGAATTTATTACAGTTTTTTGACCGGCATTGCGCCAACCTCGACGACTGATATTGGTCAGACTCTGTAATAGCCACCTCCCTGCATTCCCTCACCTTTCATGGATCATTGACCGCTCGCTCGTCATTTAAAAATATGAATATTTTCGGAAGGTCGCTCCCTCCAATTGATTGCCTAAGATCTTCTCATCTCAAAAAAAATTCCGTCTGGAATTTTTTCATAATTGATTGCGTCAAAGTAACGACGCATGTAGATAGGGAAGCCAAACGGTTGTGTTGTATACAGCCAGTTATTTTTCCTGATAACTTGCTTGTCTCGTCCCGGGGGAGACGGGGGAGACAACGATGGATGATCCAGTTCAGGTGAACTTCAGTTTTAGGCTACGTTATGCCCAACGCCCGGTGTGCAGCAACAATCATCGTCGGACTTTGCATTGCCCCGTGGTGACGCCCCGCGCACCTGGCGCTCCGTCAGAAGTAGGCAGGGGCTCCATGAGATCTTGAAAGGACGCATTAAGGAAGCGGTGCATGTACTCCGCGAAGCAGGCGATACCAGAACGCCGACCATCTCGCGAAGCTTTCGGCTCAATGGCTACGCAACAGCTTTGTGTTGGCGCAGATAGAAAAAAACAGAAACCTGTCCACGCTGGCATCGACACTTGGCTATGCGTGTCTCGACAGCATCATGCGCTATAGCGATCCGGTAACGCCCGACCCCAACGTCCTTTACGAAAGCGACTTGCGCAAGGCCAGGGGTTTGGCCACGGACGAAGCCCAGCCTTTCGATAGGATCTAACAGTGCAGGTGCTAGCCCTTACGGCGCAGGTGAGCTTGAGGCCTGTTTGCTCGGTTAGCGCTCACAGCAGCTTGTCGCTATGATGCGCGGATGATTACCTGTTTCGATATCGGCGGAAGCGCTATTAAGCATGCGCCTGCGGCGTAATCGCGATCCATGCTGCTGTAAGCCTGGCCGTCAAATTTTGACCATTGGTCTGGGTGACCAAATCACCGGATACTATGGGCACAGGTGAAATCTGAAAACCCAGCGATCGTGTAAATTTCTCCGCTTTCGAAAACTGCTCACTGTACAAAATATACCTCGCAGAAGCTACAGGCTGCTTAGAATATCACCAGGTTAAATATCGAACGGATCCTGCTCCCTCAAGCCAAGCCACCTTTCGATCGAAGCTTTGAGAGTTTCCAGGTCAGCCCGGTTTTCCGGAAATGCCGAGAGATCAATGGTATCGCATCGAAGTCTGGCTGCATCTATACCAATAAAGTCAGCGATTATGTCCTTGTTAAACCGCTTGTGTGTGGTATAGGTTCGGTCACCATCGGCGTGCGTGGTAACAGTGCCTACCAGACGAGTCGCTATGCTGGCGAATCCTGCATCAGTGCTGATGGCTTGCTCCATCCACGCGCGCGGCTCATCAAGTGATCCAGCATAATCGCGCCACCGATAGAGCAAGGAAACCAGGTCAGGTTCGGAGATTAAAGTTTCAACTGGCTGCGCTCGGTGCCGTATCAAAGCAAGCCAATCGTGCTTCAACGCTTCAATTGTCGGCAAATCCAATGTCGGTTCAAACTGATCAGCGTCGTCCTCGTTTCTGGCAGCCGGATCATTTAGATTAATCATCATTGCGGCTACCGAAAGCGCCTCCGTTTTACGAAGTGCAGCGATGACAAGTTCCCCACGTACATCTTCAGGAATGCGTTTTATATACCAGCTTACGGCTCGCCATCCGGAAATCCAAGGTGAGCCGAACATTCCAACATTGCTGGCACCTGCAAACTTCTGCGCGATCTGGAACATGCCAGGCAAAAGCACGCCGGCGTTCACAACGGGAAGGTCTGCAGCAGACTCATCCAACCTCTCCACCAATGAGTCCAATAGGCCGTCTATCTCCACGCTTGAAATTGCCGCCTCCAGCGCTTCCTCCGTTGCCGCAGCTTCAATGAGCGCAATAAAACGACTATCTGAAATTTCTCCTTCGGCTGTTTGAAGTTCAAAGTATCGGGGGAAATAACGTCCCGTGCAGACACGTTTTGAAGCGAGCCACTTTCGATAAAACCCTTCGGCATACCGCGTTCCGCCATAGGCCCATTCTAGAGTGGGGAACAAATTCGCGAGTGTCTCCCGACTTATGTCGCGCCGCAACTCCGGTACAATCCCAATGAGCTGCTCTGCGGCTACCTTGTTTTCATCATCTCGGCGGTCCCCACCAAACCTGCGTTCTTGCAGAACTAGAGATCTCTCCCGAAAAAGCGCGGAATGAAGATCAGGCTCGAAGACCCGCAGGGTTTCAAGAAGAAGAAAATCGATCAAGTTCACTTCAAATACATCCCCCACGACATGCAAGGGTAAATGTACTGCAATAGATGAAATCAGACGGCGTGCGTCACGCATGTTACGCAGCCTGGGCTGGATACAGCCTACGAATGCGTTGCCCCACCGCTGTTGCGAAACTCCGTTCGCTTCATTGGCATAGGGCTCCGCAAGTTTGAATAGTTCTTCCGCGAATACCGCGTGTACCACCGAGGCCGGCACTGCGGGTAAGTCAAAGCTTGTCTGAACAATTTTCTCTAGAAAAGCGCGGCCATCACCATTGGCAACTGGACCTAAAGCGCTTTCAACAATGCTGGGCTGGAAAAGCAGGACAAAAACAATGTTAGGCAAATTAGCGTTAGCCTTCACCTGTCGTAGGAGCGTCCTAATTTGTTCCGGTTCGAGCCTGTCGATGTCATCGACAAACACCACTAACGGTCGGTCCAGCTCGCGAAGCTGACTTTCCAGCGCTGATCGCACTTTGTTAAGCGGTTCATTTTCTCGGTGATGACGCCCTAAATACAAAAGGACGCGTCCAATGAGCGGCGCTACTATTGCTAACGTGGCCAGCCCCGCGGCTACCTGTGCAGCAGTCGGCAAGTCGAATCCAATGGCGGAGGCTACGACAACAACAGATGTGTTAGTCAGCAGCGAGGAAATCAACTTGCTGCCCCCGCCTGACTCCTTCAACGATGAGCCGGCGCCATTTAGCATCTCACCGTAGCGGCGCAACATTTCTGCGCGGGCCCGTGCTGCTTGCGAATGATCTCCGCCAAGGCGATCCGCGATCTGATTGAATAGGGCCCGCGCGATTGCATCGCCGTCGCCCCATTGCCAGGGATTGAAATCTACCCAATCGGCGCCCTTTTGCTTGGCATCCAGCTTTTCTGTGATCAGATTCTTCAATGAAGATTTTCCGAAACCCCACCCTCCCCGTATCGCGAACACTCTTCCCTCACGCAAGGTGAGCTCAGAAAGCACGCCAGCTATACGCTCGGCGAAATCTGCTCTCCTGAGACGATCTTCAGAGGCGCTGCGGATGGGGGCGTCTGCTCCAATCCCGCTGTCAAGTTGTTCGGCTCTCGACGCCGAAGCAGCGCGCCTAGCTCGATTGCGAGCAAACCAGGCTGATGCCCGGGAAAATATCCGTTTCATAAGCTTCGTATTTAAAAATGAAGCCCATTGTAGCTACAACTTTCCCTCGTTCAAAAATATTTGCTAATGCTCCGTCCAATGCGCGGTCTCCTTTATCGCGTGAGATTTCGCGCATTTTCCAGCTGAGCAAGCTGCTATGCTCAAGGCCAACCAATAGGCTAGTCCAGCATTCGTGGGCAAGAACAATAAAGGAAGGATTAACCGTGACGACAACGCCAACATACCTGCGCCGCTATACGGACCTGACCTCGTTGCTTCATATCTTGTCAGCCCAGGAAATCACACTTCTCGATCCGAAGAGCTGGGATGACCGTAACGACGCTTACTTCATGTCTCAATACAAGGAACGTAAGAGGTTGGAGTCTTTGCTCGCACTATGCTTCTCGCAAGTGCCTGAAACCTATCATCATTGGCATGTTTTCTCCAAAGGGCCGTCAGGGGTTCTGATAACTTTCAATCGCGACCTA
Organism: Duganella caerulea; assembly: GCF_040362985.1. Taxonomy (NCBI): domain Bacteria; kingdom Pseudomonadati; phylum Pseudomonadota; class Betaproteobacteria; order Burkholderiales; family Oxalobacteraceae; genus Duganella; species Duganella caerulea. Next base: position 434,489 of record NZ_BPWJ01000001.1, read on the forward strand.
CTTCTTGACATGTTCAGGAAACACAGGGAACTAAAGTTCGATAGCGTGGATTACCTTACCCTCGAAGAGGCGAAGACCTTTGACTTCGCATTAGATAAACTCCCCTTCATCAAACGATATGGGTATAAACCAGAGAGAGAGCTTCGGGTTATCTTCGAATCAAAGACTAAAAAGCGAGCATCCGTTCGTTTGCCGATTTCCCCGGAGTGTATTCGAAATGTAACGCTGAGCCCATGGTTACATGAAAGTTTACATGACTCTGCAGTTCAAGCAATCCAAGCAATTGATGGATTCAAAAAATTAAAAGTTAACCGCTCAACCCTTATTTCAAACGACGTCTGGAAGGGGTATGCGACTGGCTTACAGTTAGCGTTGGCACAGTTCTTCGCAGGCGCAGTTGGTTCTATACAATGCAGTTTTATCTATCGGAAGGGGACGTATGGAATTTACAAGCTCATTTCTTGATGTACTCGGGCGCTGGATGCGCGGCTGGAAAGAGGATCAAGCCCTTCGTCTAACATTTGTAACGCAGCTGGAAGAAGAGGCAGCAAAACTCCCGTCTTGCTTTCGAACAGTCAATGTCGATTGCTATCGAAAGCGCTATTTGACCCGCGGTGATATTTCTCCTCTAATTCGCGGCGATCTTGATGATGGTGTTACTAGCTGGACGACAGACCAAGGATTTGCAGAATTCTTCAAGGGATTAGAGCGTACAGGCACCATAACAGCTACTATTTTCAAACATCGCCCGGAACCATCAGAAGTTGTCTTGAGCATTGCAGCTCTGTGGGAGAATTCTGAATTCCAAAAAGCCGTTCAAAGATACATTGACAATAACGGCATCCACGCAGAAGCATTTCAACGAATAGGCTCCTCACAGTCAGAGATTGTTCTACGGGCGCGACTTCGATACGACGAGATTATTGCCTTTACCGGCAGAAGTAGTCCGTTTGACGAGCTTTGCGACGCGGCTGGAATTACGCTCAATAATCAGGACGAGGCATGGAAACTTCTGCTTGATCTGAACAAGCAACCAGATACTCCCCGCTATGTATCCCCAGAGGGTGTTAAACGAATTCTCAATAAAGTCGCGGCGACCGGGGAATCATTTGGCATTCGGCTTAATAAATAGTAGGCTGCGAACGGAAACGGCACACCGCGCATCGTGGCGTGCCATCAAAAGAATAGCTTCAAAAAGGTGCCACCATAAGGGTTATCACGGTCACGGTCTTGAACGCTACCATAATCGATACATTCAATAACTGCAAGGCGCTAGAACTTACGAAACATTCACTTTTCACTATTTATTAAAGGCATGCTAGGCGCCGCACTTCTTTAGAAAGTAATTTACCTCGTACGGGTATTCTCATTTGACGTATAAAGACGTAATTCCTGCAACGCATGGTAGAAGCGATCAAGTCGTTCCTTGGCCAAATTTATTACAGCCATGGCCTTCGCTTGATTGACTGGGAAATGGAACAGAGCGATCGGATAGTAGGCTTGTCGATCTCGATCATAAAACCATTCGCTGCCGTCACATTTGATCTCAGAGAACAAACCGCCGAGTGCACTTAGGGCATTTTTCTGAATCTCGAAAGCATGAGAGTCTTGAGCATGGTATGCACTTCCTGCTTTCCAATAAGCTGCAGGGATTCCAGTGCGTGGATTACAGTGACAAGCTCTTAATACTTCTTCGATAGCTTGGATGGATCGCAACTCGATATAGGGTACATGTTGATTAACATTAGCGGATACTTTTGCACATAAGGCCAAAAAGTCATCAACCTTTTGATTTGACTCTGCGACGTTGTAATTCGCTCGCCGGGGAGGCTTTCCGCCGCTTGCAGCTAGCTGTAATACCTTTTCGCGCTGCCACTGTTGCATCAATTCGACTGGAAAAGCTGCTTCATCTACATCAACCTGACGAGCATGCGTGGCACAAAGGTAGACGCCATTATCTAACGCTTTACGTTGTTCATCAGTCCATTCTGGTTTGAAACGAGGGCCACCTTCCTGAGCTGCTGAAGCATGAGCACGCACTCCTACTGAAATCATCCGCGAACCATCTTGACTGGGAAATCGCCCTGAAGTCTCACATCCTGGCATCACACAAATATAGTTAACCATTTCTGCGATTTGATCCCATACCTTGGGGGTAAATTCTGCGCGAGTCATTTTTTCTCTCGTTAACATGATGTGTTACTTTACCACTGACCAAAAGAAAATAGTCGAACTCCTGAGTAGGTCTTTTCTGCACTCCGTCTGAATTTGATATCTGGCATCAACCGAAGAGACAGGCATGGTCGCTTATCCAACATCACAATAAACGGTGGCCAGCCGGCTTTCCGTCACGCAGGCCCAACCATTACGTAAAGCGGGACGGATGCTACTTGGCCTAACATTTACGTCATGGACGCTAATCGGCATGCTGGCTCAACATTTACGTAACCTAGTTTGTACCCGCAACTTGGCTCAACGTTTAGGTGATAATCGCCATGCGCGAAGCGAAAACACGGGCTTTAACCGAACCTAAACGTATAGCCAATCGAAGCCATTGATACCACTTTCACTGGGAAAGTACTTGTTTTTTTTGGCCACAGGTTTAGGTCAGCGCACTTCCACCTCGTTGAATATTTGATATGAAAAATACTGCACAGTGTACAATCTTCAACAACGTACAGCATTCACCGACTCACATGACTTCCGATTCCTCCCAACCTAAAACCAAACCGTCTCAAACAAACGGCGGCCGTCGAGCCCGCAAATTGCATCAGACTAGCGCAGACCTATTGGCCTGCGCCTGGCAATTGTTCGAGGACCAGGGTTATGAGGCGGTGACGATGGAATCCATCGCCCAGGCCGCCGACGTGGCGCGCGGGACTCTCTACAAGCATTTCCCCTGCAAGGAAGCGTTTATTCAGCATCGTTTTCACCACGATTTGATCGCGCGCCGAGCCGAAATGCGCGCCGTCATGGCGACCATGCCGACAGTCGCCGAACGCTTTCTGTATATGTTCCAGAACGAGGCAGCCTATTCCGAAAGCATGCGCCCGTATGCCGCGCCCTATCTCTATCACCGTCTTCGCGGACAGAAAATCCAGCAGCATCCGATCGAACGCGACAGCTTTGAAAGCCTGATTGCTGATCTGATTCGACAGGGCCAACTGGACGGCGAGATCGTCACCGACACCAGCGCCGAACAGATGGCTGAGTACGTGGTCTTTTTGCGTCTGGCTACGCTGATGCGATGGATTGCGACACCCGACTTGCCGCTTGCGCCGCTCTTCGTGGAAATGGTTCAGCTTTTTCTCAACGGAGCCTACCGTAGAGCGGCTCCTACGCAGTTATCCACTTCTAACTGAAAGCCCATATGTCCACTCGATTCAAGAATGCCGCGCTGATTTCCAGCGCCATTTGCTGCGCCCTGTTTTGTATCTGGATGTTCGCTCCCGCCACCCTGCTGCAACTCTGGGGAGTCGGCTATTCCAATTCAGCCGGACTGGTAGCGCGCCGCAACGCTGCGCTCTTTGCGGGGTTCGGTCTGATGCTGTTCTTGGTTCGTAACTCTCCGGCCAGCGAGGCTCGGGCAGGAATCAGCGCCGGTGTCGCGCTGGCCAGCCTGATTCTCGCCGCGCTCGGGATGTTGGAATATCTGAGCGGCGCCGCTGGAGTCGGCATCGGAAGCGCCATCATCCCCGAGATTGCGCTGGCAGTGGTTTTCACCGTCCTCTGGCGGGCTGACCGGGCATTGCTGCATCACATAACGGCCGTGTCGATCCCTCAAGAGTCGCGAATAGCCAAGGTCTATTCCTCGATGAATCTCGCCGACGCGTACTCGATTGAGCTCCCGGTCGGCGCGTCAACAAACGCCGAGCAATTGGCGCGGTTCATGTTTGCCCACCAGCCAGCTTGGATCAACGGCTTGTTGGCGGTTCGAGACGCACTGGTTGCCGGCATCGGTCTCAAGACAACCAAGCAGCTCGAGTCGCTTGGCGCCACGGACAAGGCGAGCCGCGTCGGCTTCTTCAAGATATACAGTTCAACGCCGAACGAAATCGTTCTCGGTGAGGACGACAAGCACCTGGACTTCAGGCTTTCTGTCTTGTGCTCCGGTGGGTCTTCGCCAACAGCTAAAGGGCGCGTCACAATGTCGACAGTCGTCCATTGCCACAACGGAGTCGGCCGGTTCTATATTTTCCTCATCGCGCCGTTTCACCGCTTGGTGGTTCAGGCCAACCTCCGTCGTGCCGCACAAGTCGGTTGGCCAAGCGCATGACCTCCGTCACGGAGCACTACGCAACACACCTTGCCCCGATCTACCTTTGGATGGCGGGCGGTTCTGTCGCAGCGCTTGAGGCCGGCAGCGCGGAGATTGAGGCGCTGAACCTGCCGCTCACTCCAGGAGCCGTCGTCATCGATCTCGGGGCTGGCTTCGGCATGCATGCCATCCCGCTCGCGCGCAAGGGTGCGCGAGTGACGGCTATCGACACGTCGATCAAACTGCTGCGCACACTCGCAGACCTCGGTGACGGCTTGACTATCCGGACCGTCAACGATGAGCTGCTCGGATTCCAGCGCCACATTTCGGAAGCTCCCGCCGCAATCCTGTGCATGGGTGACACGATCACCCATCTGCAGGATTTCCAAGCGGTAGAGAGCCTCGTCGAGAAAGCATCTGCTGAACTGCCGCCTGGTGGCGCGTTTGTCGTCTCTTTCCGGAACTACGCCGAAGCGCTCGTTGGAGACGGTCGCTTCATCCCGGTAAGGAGCGACGACAGCCGCATCCTCACTTGCTTCCTCGAATACGAGCCGGAGTCTATCCTGGTCCATGACATTCTTCACCAGCGCACTTCGGATGGTTGGCAAACGCAGGTAAGTCACTACAGAAAACTTCGACTATCACCTGAGTATCTGATCTCCAAGTTCCAGTCGAGCGGCTTCAAGGTTCGGCGCGAGGCGGGAATGCGTGGGATGGTTCGCCTGGTCGCAACGAAATCCTCCTAATCCGGTCGCGGTGAGCCAGCTTAACGCGGTCCGGACGCCGCTGGGCCTTGCCAAGGTTGATTCCTTTCTGACGCATATCGCCGAGCCCCCTGACCTCTCGGTCACCCTCTTCCCGTCGTGGTTTGCGCCGGCCGTACCTGACTGGCCACGCCAGTCGATTGAAGGCGACTTCCAGTTGTTTGAGGCCGCCACACAGCATGGCTTCTCGGCAGAACTGTCCGCCTTCCTTGCCGCCGGGGGGGGCAACCCCTCGTATTCACTGCGGGCACCGGGAATCTCCATGCAGCGGAGTTCTTTGCCTGCGCCCTCTCGGCGCTTAACAGACTCGGGCGTCGAGCTATCTTTTTGACGAAGGAGCGCGCACAAATTCCGGCCAACCTCCCGGAAGCAGTGCTGTGGCAAGCCTATGTGCCGCTGTCCGCCCTCCTTCCGCATACTGCGGCGCTGGTCCATCATGGCGGCATCGGCACCACCGCCGAAGCCCTGCGCGCCGGCACGCCACAGCTGGTTGTTCCGTTCGCCTGGGATCAATTTGATAATGGCGCGCGCATTGCGTCGCTCGGCGTCGGCCAGGTCATTCCGGCGAGGCGCATACGACCGCGCAAGCTGGCGCGAATGCTCGAGCATCTCTGCAACTCCGAAACCGTGCGCGCTCGGTGCTCGTCACTTGCGTCACGCTTCATGCCGCGGCCACCCTCGCCGTCCGCGTTGTCGATACTTGGCCCGATCCGGCCGGATTGGGCCCCGCGATTAGCAATGGCATGGATGACGCACGCAAGCGGCGCGCGCAGACGCTCCTGCTGGAAGCAGGCCGCCAGGCAACCATGGCCATCGACTACGTTCGTAATGGTGTTTGCCAAGAACATCACCATCTAACTTCAATTCCGTTCAGCAGGCTTTGGTGCCGCAATAGGATACAAAGCGAGTCGGGCAGTCTGCGGCCAGGACCGAAACAGCAAGCTGCGCGGGTGAAACCGGGCTTGACGTTATCTAACAGGCAAGGTTAGTATCTGTCTCATCCCGATATGAACTTGTTTTTGCCTCGTTGGCACAACATAGGAAGCGTCCATGATGCTAACCATCAGAAAGGAACAACTCGAGATGTTCGAGCGTTTCATGTTCAAGAATATGCAAACGCGGGTGGAGCAGACGATAGCGGCAATTTTTCCTGACATCTGCGCCGAGCCGGAGGACCGCGAAGCGCCATTGTTAACCATGCGAGCCAACGCATATTGCAAAGCCATCACGGCCGAGGGGATTGCCGCAGCCGACGCCTTCGGCATGGAGCGGGAAAGCGACATCAAAGCCTTCGTCGCACTCGGTCTGGCGCTGCAGCGCAGCGCCAGACCCGCGCCATCGTGGCTGACGCAATGGCTGGACCGGCCACACGCCGGGCCGCTCAAGCTGGCCATAATCGAATCGCGCCTGCAGCAGCTTGGGGAAAATGACCCGCTGCTGCTCGCCATTGCCGACAGTGTTCGTCGTGCCCGTACCTGAGGTGCTAGATGCCGAGGAAACGACGCAAGGCCAAACCCGGCAGCGCCAGCAGCGCTGCCACCAGCACCGCCAGCAGCACCACCAGCAGTGCCACCAGCAGCAGCAGCACCGCCCGCTCCTCTGCGGCCCAGCCGACATCGGCCACTGTCGCCGGCAAGCGGCGCCGGTCCAGCGACACCTCGCCGGCCACGCCGCGTCCCGCCGCAGACAACGATAATGGCTCAGTCCCGGCCAGCGGCGGCACTAAAAAGACACGCTACGCGGTTAGGGAATGCCCGGAGGTGACCAGCACCTTGGCCGTCGCACTGTGCGATACTGAAGGCGCTCCCATCGCCAATGCAATGGTGACGGTGAGCGGGCCGACGCCCGGCGCCGGCAACACGGACGACCATGGCTTGCTGATGCTGTACAAACGCGCTCCCGGAGATTACCAGGCAACCATCGTCTTGCCTCCGGCACTGGACAAGCGTTACAAAACGCCTGGCAAGCTGAGCTGCAGTGTTGGTATCGACGATCTGCGCGTCCTGTCAGCGATCCTGCAGCGCAAGCCCAAGATCGTATCGATCGATATTCTCGACAGCGGTGGTCGAATCGCGGCGGATAACTGCATCCAGTGGGTCAATTGGAATCGGGACGGCCGTCACCCGCGCCTCAAAGTGAGTTTCGATCAGCCCGGCGCCCATCGGTTCGCGGTCCAATGCCTGCCTGGCGCAGCCAACGCCACCTATAGCGCGGCCGAAGTCAGGCGCAATGTGCGCTTCCGGTACCAGCGCGCCGTGAAGGTCTACACCACTGCTGCCAATGGTACGCTGGTCCTGCCACGCGCCGATTTTCCCCTCACCGCTGCCGGCAATGATTCCTACGTGTTCAGGGCGATGGACATCAATGAGGTGGAAGTCACAAGCCAGCGCCTGCAAACTCGGCGCCTGATCTACTACGTCGAAATCAAAATGAATGGGCTCGCCGCCGCCTTGAGCGGCCACGGGGCTGTCGCACGCGAATTCGCCAAACACGGCATCCAATTGCTCAAATTGCCGTCCGTTAATGTCCCTTATCTACACAACCTGGGTAATGCAGCGGATGTGACAAGGTTCGAAGGCCTGGCGCGCAGCGCCTATAGAAACTCGTTCGCGGTACCCAAGCAGCCGTATGCGCTTGCAGTTGCCTATACGGACCACCTTGCCGTCATCAATCCAAACGTGTTGGTGACTACACCGCGCATCGCGGTGGGACCGAGACGGTCGTCAGTGGTGGTAGCGATTGTCGCCCCCAGCCTGACTTCCACAGCACTGGACGTCCACCCCCTGTGCATGGACGTCGATCCTCGCTTCGACTGGTTTGTCTCGGCTATCTTTATCCCGGATGGGTCGTCAAGAGGGACCGTCATTCCCAAATCCGCCTGTACCCCGATACCGGATGACGCCGGCCAGCCCCAAGTGGCTACCAAGGTCAGTATCAATGTTAGCCAATTAACAGCAGGAGCCGGCACGATCAGGCTGAAGGTCAATGTCGTTGACCGGATGCGCAGCGGCATCGCCTCCATCGGCGGCAACATGATCTGTATTGCCAGCAGGACTTGGTGGGAGAACATAAGCGACACCGAGCTGGTCCAAACGCTGACGCACGAGATCGGGCACATGATCGGCATGGTGCCGAATGGCGTCAGCGGCTTGGACCGTACTGCCACCTGGTACGATGGTCAGAAGGGCCATGTCGGCAACCATTGTTTCAAAGGCCTGCCGGCAACCCAGGCGCGCTACGATGGGAACGGCGACAGCGACCACTCTCTCTGCGTGATGTACGGCTCAGACAATGACCATAGCGACTTCTGTAGCGACTGTGCGCCCGCCGTGCGCAAGCTTGATCTCGGCGACGGTTGGACGCCATTCTGATGCAGAGCAGCCGCTTGCGCCCGGCGCGCATGATCGTCTTGCTACTGCAACTTGTGCTGACAAGCTGCGCCGGCACCGCCACGGCCCATCGGCAACGACCAGGCACGCCACTTCCATCCCCTGTTCCAGGACCCCGTATGACCATTGAAGACAGCCTGTTCCAAACCGTGCCACTCGGCACCAACCAGCAATCCGAATGCTCGCCCACAGACCCCGGCGAACCGTGGCGCGGCGCCTTGATCCGGGCGCCATCCCAAGTCACGCTGCCGGCTTACCGCTTTCCCGTCCCGCAAATGACGCTCAGGCTGCCGCTGTGCGTAACTTTTCGCCTGGAAGCGTCCAGTCTCTACGCTAAAGGTCCGCTCGTCGTGGTCGCCACCGATGTGCAAAGCGGGCGGATATACCGGGGCGAAGTCGTCAATCCGGACCCTCATCCGCAAGCGCCGCGCCCGCAATTCGCCCCTATCGACCCCAAGTTACTGCGGGGCCTCATCATTTCCGGCTATTTCAACCTGAATGTGGCATCGCACCTGCCGCTTCCGGCGATGCCGGCCACCTACGATATTTTGGTTGAGTACGGCACGGTGCAATCGAACCAGGTCCGTGTGACGGTGCTGCCGCCGCAATAGCGCAGCTAGCTATGGCGCGCCGGCAGTCGTGGCGCACCGTGGCGCTACTGCTATCATGGCGACCATGCCGACAGTCGCCGAACGCTTTCTGTATATGTTCCAGAACGAGGCGGCCTATTCCGAAAGCATACGCCCGTATGCAGCCCCCTATCGCGATAGCTTTGAAAGCCTGATTGCTGATCTGATTCGGCAGGGCCAAGCGGACGGCGAAATAGTCACCGACACCTGCGCTGAACAGATGGCGGAGTACGTGGTCTTTTTGGAATATGTGAGCGGCGCCGCAGGAGCCAGCATCGAAAGCGCCATCATCCCCGAGATTGCGCTGACGGTGGTTTTCGCCGGCCTCTGGCGAGCTGAGCGGGCACTGTTACATCACATAACGCCTGTGTCAATCCCTCAAGAGTCGCGAATAGCCAAGGTCTATTCCTCGATGAATCTCGCCGACGCGTACTCGATTGAGCTCCCGGTCGTAGCGTCAACAAACGCCGAGCAATTGGCGCGGTTCATGTTTGCCCACCAGCCAGCCTGGATCAACGGCTTGTTGGCCGTGGCTCTTCGCCAACAGGTAAAGGGCGCATCATAAAGGGCGCATCACCATGTCGACAGTCGTCCATTGCCACAACAGAATCGGTCGGTTCTATATTCTCCTCATCGCGCCGTTTCACCGCTTGGTGGTTCAGGCCAACCTCTGTCGTGCCGCGCAAGCCGGTTGGCCCTTGGCGTCGCCGAGCGTATGACCGGCGCGCCCCTTGACGTTTCTCCGCTGTCGAAAAACTCGATACCTACGCCAGAACGCCCATTCCAGCGGCGCATGATGCAAGCGTTCCGGTGGTATTTCCGCAACCGTGGCGATATTTAATAGTTGAAGATTTTATAAGTCGTTGCGATACTCGCACCACTGTTGGCCCGCCTTGGCGGCGCAAGCATGTCACCTCTCCAAGAATTGTCATTTGACGCCGTCGCCTCGAGCCGAAGCGCGCTTCGCTTGTCCCGACGCCTATTGCAACGCATCCCTCCGGGATGTTCGACATGAGAAGGACAAGAAATGCGAGCTGCACAGATCCGCCGCCACCTCGGCGCCCCCTCCGCCCTGCTGCCGCGCACCGGCACCGAACAAGGCCTGCCATCGACCACGCCGCAGCTGTTGCGCGGCACGGTCGCGCCGGCGACCGCCGCCAAGGCCGCCAAGACGCCGGCACTGAACCTGGAATTTTCGCCGCGCGACTACATCACCTACCTGCTGTCGATCGACGCCGAGATCGAACACTGCTTGATGGTGCAATACCTGTACGCCGCCTACTCGCTGGGCGGGCCACAAGTGCCCGAGGCGTACCGCGACAGCGTGCGCACCTGGCAGGAGGTCATACTGGGCATCGCCAAGGAGGAGATGGGCCACCTGATCTCGGTGCAGAATTCGCTGCGCCTGATAGGCTCTCCGTTGCACATGGAACGCGAGGATGAGCCCTGGGATTCCCCGTTCTACCCGTTCCCGTTCTCGCTCGAACCGCTGACGCTCGATTCGCTGGCCAAGTACGTGTACGCCGAATCGCCGGTTGGCTGGGAAGGCGGCGCGCTGGGCGACGAAATCCGTCTGCGCGTGCACGCCCAGACCGACAATCCGCACCAGGTGGCGGCGCTGTTCGAAACCCTGATTCCGCTGGTGGCCCATCCCGACTACCTGCCCGACGCCGCCTTCGACGCGTCGACCCTGCCGGCCCAGGCCGACTTCGCCGAGTGGGGCCGCGGCTATCAGGGCGGCCATCGCGGACGGCCCAGCGGCCAGCCGACGCAGACGCCGGACGTGCTGGTGGTGCCGCAGACCTGCCGCGACGACATGGTCGCCGCGCTGCACGCGATCGCCCAGCAGGGCGAGGCCACCAGCGGCACCACCGCCTCGCACTTCGTGCGCTTCCTGCGCATCTATGTCGAGATGCGCGAGCTGATCGAGCACACACCGCTCGCGCCCGAACACTGGAGCGCGGCCCGCCCGGCGGATTTCGCCGCGCCGCAATGGCAGGCGCTGCAACCCGAGAGCAAGGCCGGCCTGCTCACCAGCCGCGCCACGTGGGCACCGGCGCGCAAGGTGGCGATCAACCCCTACGTCTCGCTCGATCCCGACGACGAGGGCAGCGACGAGAGCGCCACCGCCACCCGCATCAGCCATCCCGAATCGGCGCTGTGGGCCACGCTGCACAACATCCGCTACCGCATGCTGCTGACCTACCTGATCCACAGCTTCACGCTGTACGGCGGCTTGAACGCGGCCGGTGCGATCACGCCGCGCGGCGCCATCGTCAACGCCACCTTCGGCGAGATGTACAACCTGCGCGCCATCTCCGAGATCCTGATGCAGTCGCCCGTCTCGGCCGACGACCCGGACGCCGGCTACGCCGGGCCGCCGTTCCAGATGCCCTACACGCTCAACAGCCCGTTCGGCGAGGCCAACAAGTGGCGCGGCCACCTCGACCTGCTGACCGCCTCGGCCAGCGTGGTCGAGGCGCTGCAGCTGCTCACGCCCGACTCCCGCCACGCCTACCTGGCGTCGCTGCGCGAGGCCGACCGCAATATGCGCGAGCTGATCCTGCGCATCCTGTCGGGCAGCATCGACACCGCCTTGCTCTAGGAGACCATCATGCCGATACTGGAACTGAGAATCCTGCCACCGCTGGCCGTGGCCCGCCTGGGCGCCGCCGCCGAGCCGCTCGAAGCCTTCGACCTGGAGACCGATCCGGACAGCCCGATGAACTACCGCCGCATCGTGCCGCGCGAGAGTTTCGAGGTCGATCCGCAGAGCGGCCGCATCGTGCGCGCCTACGTGCCCGAGAATATCCGCTTCAAGGACGCCGACAAGCTGGTGCGCCCGGTGGCGCCCTTCCTCGAGGTGTACGCCCGCACCAGCGACGAACCCGAGCAGCTGCAGCCGCTGACCGTCGCCCTGCTGGCCGAGCACGGCCTGGCGCTGGACAAGCTGCACTGGGACGTCGAGCTGGGCAACATCAAGATCTACCGCCGCACCAACAACCCCAACGATAAGATCCACGCCAACCTGTTCGACCTGAAGGACCATGCCCGCCACGCGCTGGAGGGCTGGTGCGAGAACTTCAAGCTGGGCAAGAAGCTACCGCTCGGCCACGTGCAGTTCATCGCGCCGACCGACGACTTCCCGGAAATCAGGCTGCGCTACACGCCGGCCGCGGGCAAGGTCTACGGCAGCCGCTTGCATCGCCTGGAGCCGCAGGCCGACGGCGTGCCGCTGCTGGTGAAAGACCCGATCATCGACAACGAGGACCTGGTGCTGTACGACGCGGTGCGCGGCGACTGGCTTAACTACACTGAAAGCACCGGTCCGACGCTGACCAACCCGGCCGGCATCTACGCCGGCTACGCCAATGCCCAGGGCCAGCAGGTCAGCTGGGGTTACCTGGACGACGAATGCGACGGCCACGTGCGGGTGGTGCTGAAGCTGGCCGACGGCAGCACCTTGACGGCCCAGGCCACCATCGGCGCCGGCCCGCCGGCCTACGCGCCGGACACGCTGCCGATCCGCGTGGTCTCCGACGAGATGGAGCAGCTGCTGCACGGCCCCACCGTGAAGGAGGAAGAGGTGTCGCTGGAGCAGGCCACCGAACTGGTGCTGCGCGCGCTGGAGACGGTGCGGTTGATGAACACGGCCATCATGAACGGCAACCCGGTGAACGGCCGCCTCAACGTGGCCAGCACCATGGTGCGCCAGAACAGCAGCGACTTCGAGCGCTACTACGAGCCGATCGCCGCCGCCGCGCTGGTCGACAACCTGGCGCTGCGCGCCCTGCACGAGCGGGTGTTCAGCGCCCTGTCGGCCGGCGGCGCGCCGTGGTTCGCGCAGACGCTGCGCCTGCCCGAGGAGATCGGCGACCTGTCGGCGACCGCGCTGCGCAAGATGCCGGCGCTGATGCGCGGCGCCGACGGCCGCAGCCTGACGCTGACGCGGCGCCACATCGACATGGTGGTCAAGGCCGCCCGCAACGCCATGTTCCGTCAACCCAACAACACTGCAGGAGAACTGTGATGGCCGCCAAACAGCCCAGCCTGAGCGCCAACAACCTGACCGCGCAGATCCACCATCGCGGCGCCGGCAACCCGGCCTCGATCCTGCCGCGCAGCGCGATTTCCAATTGCTTCCCCGGCCTGGAATTTGACTTCCGCAACCTGTGGCGGCGCGCCTTCGAAGGCATTGTGCTGGTCGAGAACAACAACTACGTGATCGACGCCGAGCCCGAGTTCCAGCATCTGGTCACGCGCCGCCTGCTGCGCTTTGACGGCCTGGAGGTCGGCACCATGGTCAACACCACCGGGCCGGTCTTCCCCGACGGCAGCTCGGGCACGCTGGCCTCGGTGGCCAATCCGAACGCGGTGTCCTTCATGGAATGGTCGAACTCGATCGCCCGCATCCTGCACCTGCAAGGCCAGATGGTCACCTGTGAGTTCACCGCCCAGACCGACGCCAGCACCGAGGTACTGGCCAAGGACACGCCCGCCATCACCGTCGAGCTGCGCCTGCGCACCTTCTTCGAACCCGACACGGCGGCGTTCAACCCGGCGCTGCTGCGGCCGGGGGAGCTGACCCAGGGCCTGTGCGCGCCGTGGCAGAACGACTACCGCGAGTGCGCCTGTTACTACTGGGCAGCCTCGCGCCCCGACTATGTCAACGTCGAGCCGGGCGTGGACGGCTTGTCGCACGGCGACATGTGGTTCGCCAAGAAGCGCACCGGCACCTACATCCCGGATAACCGCACCGACACCCGGCTGTACTCCTACGACGACCTGTTCAAGTCCTGGCAGGAGGACCTGCGCTTCATCATCCGCGGCAAGGACGCCGATGAATCCTGACACCATCGCCGCCAAGGCCACGGCGGCCGACGGCGCGGCCCTGGCGCGGGCGCTGAGCAGCCGCATCGCGGCGGCGTCCCGGCCACGCCAGCGCCACGCCCACCTGGTCGACGACGCACGGGGCGCGCAGCTGTTGATGGTCAACGGCACGCGCCTGTACCACCTGCCGCCCGAGCTGACCGAGCAGTTCCGCACGGCGCTGGGCAGCGACGATCCGGCCCTGCTGGAGGGCCTGGTCGACAGCTGCGGCCTGCGCGCCGAGGCGCTGATCGACGACACCCCGCTGGCCGCGCCGCCGCTGCACGCGCTGTCGCTGGCGATCGCGCAGAAGTGCAACCTCGGCTGCACCTATTGCTACGCGCAGCAGGGCGAGTTCGGCGACAAGGCCAAGAGCATGGAGGAGCAGCAGGCGATCAAGGCGGTCGACCTGCTGCTGTCGCAGGCCGCGCCCGGCGCCAAGGTCAACCTGGCCTTCATGGGCGGCGAGCCGCTGTCGAACCGCGCGGTGCTGCGCAGCGTGACCGAATACGCCAGCCGGCAGGCTGCGCTGCGCCAGGTCGACTGCCGCTTCTCGATCACCACCAACGGCACCCTGCTGCGCCCGGACGACGCCGACTTCTTCGAGCAGCACGGCTTCGCCGTCACGGTCAGCCTGGACGGCGCGGCCGAACAACACAACCAGCTGCGGCCATTCAAGGGCGGCAAGGGTTCCTTCGATCGCATCCTCGAACGCATCGCGCCGCTGCTGGCGATACAGCGCCGCATGCAGGTGTCGGCACGCGTCACCGTCACGCCGTTCAACATGAACCTGCCGGCCACGCTCGACCTGTTTATCGGCATGGGCTTCCACAGCGTCGGCTTCTCGCCGCTGCTGCGCGCCGCCAACGGCCGCGCCGAAATGGGCGAGGCCGAGCTGGCCGAGATGCTGGAGGCGATGATCGCCTGCGGACTGGCCTTCGAACAGAACGTGCTGCAGGGCCGCCGCTATCCGTTCATGAATATGCAGAACGCGCTGCGCGAACTGCAGCGCGGCACGCACCGGCCCTACCCCTGCGGTGCCGGCGCCGGCTACTTCGGCGTGTCGGCGGACGGCGAACTGTCGGCCTGCCATCGCTTCGTCGGCGACGCGCAGGGCGCGATGGGATCGCTGAACGGCGGGGTCGACCGTGCGCGCCAGGCGATCTGGCTGAGCGAACGCCATGTGCACAAGCAGGAGCCGTGCTCGAACTGCTGGGCACGCTACCTGTGCGGCGGCGGCTGCCACCACGAGGTGTTGGCGCGCGGGCGCAGCGCCTGCGACTACATCCGTGGCTGGCTGCACTACACGATAGGCGCGCACCAACGCCTCAGCCAGCTGGCGCCCGACTGGTACGCCGCGCCGGCCGGCAAACCGGGCTGAGACCGATGCGCGACGGCGACAGTCCGTTCGACGCGCTGGTGCTTGGCGCCGGCCCGGCCGGCGTCAGCGCCGCGCTGCGCCTGCAACAGCTGGGCCACCGCGTCCTGCTGGTCGAGCGCAGCGCCGTCTGGCCGCGTCCGCAAGTGGGCGAGGCGCTCACGCCTGGCGTGCGCAACATCATCGACCTGCTCGACGCCAACGACGCGCTGGCGGCGGTGCCCCACGTGGCCCGCGCTGGCAGCCGGGTGCTGTGGCGCGGCCGCACGCCCGACGTGCTGCAGCAGGCCGGTTCGGCCATCGTCGACCGCGGACGCTTCGACGCCGCCCTGCTGGCGTTGGCGCAGCGCCGTGGCGTCGAGCTCGAACAGCCGGCACGGCTGCTGCACGTGGCCGGCGCGGCGGGCGACTGGCGCGCCAGCCTGCTGTGCGGCGAAGCCCGGCCCCGTCAGGTGCGCGCCCGCTTCATCCTCGACGCCAGCGGACGCAACGCGGCGCCCGGCATTCATTGCGCGCCCCGGCTGGCGGCCTTGTGGGGCGAGGTCGACCAGTCGGCCCTGCCGGAACTGGACGGCACCACCCAGGTGGAAGCGCTGGAGCACGGCTGGCTGTGGGCCGGCTGCCTGCCCGGCCGGCGCTACCGGCTGATGCTGGTTTGCGATCCGCATGCGGCCCGCCGCGCCCAGCCGGCCGGGCCGGAGGCGCGTCTGCGGGCCGCCTGCGCGGCCAGCCAACTGCTGCGCGCGGCGGCCGGGCTTCCCTTGCTGGGCGCGGTGCAAATGTGTGCGGCCACGCCCTACCTGGCGCCCGACTGTTGGCAGGACGGCCGACTGAAGCTGGGCGACGCGGCCTTCGCGCTCGATCCGGTCTCCTCGTCCGGCGTGGAAAAAGCCATGCGCTTCTCGCTGCAGGCGGCGGTGGCGCTGCATACCGTGCTGGCCGATGATCGCCACGACCGCCAGGCGCTGGCCCGCCGCTTCTTCGAGGGCCGGCTGGTGGAGGCCTGCGCGCGCCACGCGCACTGGACCGAAGCGTATTACGGCCAGGCCTGGTGTGCCGACCAGCCGTTCTGGCAAGCCCGCGCACGCTGCGAGCCCGGCGGCGGCGACGCGCAGCGCCCGGATCTGCTGGCCGCGCTGTCCGCGGAGCGCGCCCGGCTGGCGGGCTACCAGCCGCCGGAGCTCAAGCCGCTGGCCGCGCTCAACCCTGCCCTGCCGCTGCGCCTGCATGGCGGCGCGGCCATCGTCGAGCTGCCATGCGTGATAGACGACCAGGTGTGCCTGCACACGGCGCTCGACCATCCCCATCTGGAGCGGCCGCTGGCCTTCCTCGAAAACGAGGCCTTGTTCCCGCACCTGGCCAGGCTGGCGCAACCGCTGCCGCTGAACCAGTTATTGAACCAGCTTGCCGCCAGCATGCCCGGCCACAAGGCCCAGCGCATCACCGCCTGGTTGTGGCAGCACGGCCTGCTGGAAAGCGTCGGCTGAGTCGACAAATCATCCCTGGCCCACGACGACGGCTTTAGGATATGATCAACAAGAAAGAAGGTGTATCGAAGCCATTTCAACGTCGGGATTTCATCTAATGCAGCATCCGCTTGCCAGCCTCTGGCGCCATCCGACGCGCGTGCTGTTCTACCAGTCCGCTGGCTTGGTCGAACACGCTTCCCTCAGCCTGGACGGGTTGGATCGGCCATCAGCCTTGGCCACCCGGCGCCGCTTCGCTTCGGCGGGCGACGCTTTCGACTACCTGCGCTATTGGCTGGGCGAACCGGGCGCCCGCTCCGAACTCAAGTCGATTCTGCAACGCTCGGGCACATCCTTGGCCGGCGCACATTCGGGCATGGACGGATGGCAGCACGCACTTGCGCGGCGGCTGGCGACGGGCGCTGTGGTGGTGGTGGAAGAATGCAGCCAGCTACGCGCTCCCGGACGGTTGATCGGTCCATCGCCGGCAAGCGCGGCCGACAATGCGGTAACCGACCTGCCGCTGCTGAGCGACATCTCACCAGCAACACCGCCACCGGTGCAGAAAACCGAGGTGAGCGCGGTAGTAACCGAGGAAAGCCCACCGTCTTCCATCACGGAGGCCGAATTGCCGGAATCCGCGGCAGTCCAGATTGCACAGGCTGAAGTGCTCGAGGAAGCCGCCAAGAATGGCACGCCGTTCTGCGAGATCTGCGAGGCGGCGCGCCAGGCGGCCGAACCGGCGACGGAAGCCGCCGACAGTCAGGTCGCGCAGGCTGAAACGCTCGAACAGGCCGCACGCGATGGCACGCCGTTCTGCGAAATATGCGAGAAAATGCGAACACTTCGGGAGTCGTCAGATGAATGAGGCCACATTGCAGCCCCTGATCAACGAGCTTTGGGCGGACCATGCCGATATGGAGGGCTGGCACGTCCATTGGCTGCTCGACGGCGCGCGTGATCCCAACATCGAAAATCTTGTCCGCTCCAGCGGCCTGGAACACGCCTGCCTGTTTTCAGGGCAGATGCATCCACGGCTACAGGCTGCAGCCCCCTATCTCATACATTTACCGTTTGGATCAGCCGCGGCAAGCAGGCTACTGAAACGTGGTTGGGGAAACGCATGGGGAATTTTCACCATCGCCAAGGCTGATGTCACGCTGGCCCAGCAGCGTCTTCATCTGAAAAAATTCCTGCGCGTCCAGACCGAGGACGGAAAACTGCTGGCTTTCCGCTATTACGACCCGCGTGTACTCAACACCTATCTCCCGACATGCACAAGCGAAGAGTTCCGCACTTTTCTCGGACCGCTGTCCCGGATCGTCGCGGAGAGCGACGGCGGCAAGAAGGCGATTGAATTCACCCTGCATGACGACGCAATGCGCTGCAGAACGCTGGAGCAGCGGCCGGACGATGCGATTAGCGCGGATAAACGATGAACTGATCAAGCTTGCCGTCTGGCGTGAAATAAGTCGGCACTCGCACGGTCCCACCCGCGGTCTTAATTCGGAAGAAGCGGTAGGTAAGCCCGCCTCGACGGTCGGAACGTGATTCAACAACGCTCTCCACTTTTCCCAGCGGTTTGAGCGAAGTGGCGAAATCGGCGACGACTTGATCGCTGAAGTAGCTGTTCAAACCATCGCTCATCATGCTTCTGTCGGGATGTCCGGTTTGTAACTGCGCGAACAGGGCACGGACGGCGTTTAAAGCAGAAGAAGCAGCCGAGTCGGTGGCAGGTGCAAACAAAAGCGCTTCGATCTCACTCGTAACTTTGTCACTGGTGGCGCCACCTCCATTGGTGAGCACGACGATGGCTGTATCGTCGTTCGGAAAGATGGTGTTTTGTGAGCGAAAGCCAGCTGTCTCACCACCGTGGTCCCAACGCAGACGTCCTTCCGGCGTCATGCGTACGAACAGGCCGAGACCGTAGTTAGTGCCTGTCCCACCAGTCAGTAAATTTTCTGTGGTCATCACTTTACGAGAAGTCTTGCTAAGGATCGCATCGTGCATCAATGCGATATCCCATCGCGCCAGATCGCTTGCAGTCATCGCCAAGTTGCCGGCTGCCCATATCCAATATTTGCCCTCCGGCCGCGCCGGGCGCGGCGGGCCGAACGCCGCTACTTCATAACCTTGAGGCTCGCTATCATCCCAAGCTACCGCGCTCGTGTCGACCATGGACCGCATGCCTGATTTTTCCGCGATGCGGCTGCTTATAAAAGTATCGAGTGACATGCCGCTCGCTATTTCTATAATGCGGCCTGCAATCGCATAGCCGGTATTGCTGTATTCCCATCTGGAACCAGGCTCGAAGCTGAGCGGCCGTTTCGCCCAGTTGGCAAGGATCGCATCGACTGTTGTCGACTTTTCCATGAATGGCGCCACATAATCGAGTGGGTAATAGTCAGGGTATCCGGCGGTGTGTGCAAGCACCTGCCGCACCGTGATTTCGTTTGCCCTTGTCAGGTCGGGTAGAAAGCGAGAAATTTTGTCATCGAGCGATACCTTGCCGTCTTCCACCAGCAGCAGCATCGCCGCCGCAACGAACTGTTTGGTATTCGATCCGATTTTGTAGCGCATTTGCGGCGTTGCCTTGAGCGCTCGATCAATGCGTGCAATGCCGTACGCCTGCGAATAGGCCAGCTTTCCGTCTTTGACGATGGCTATGGATACGCTCGGGACCGACTTATCTTCCATCGCCTTCACGACAATGTCATCGATAGCGCGCGTAGTCTCGGGTCCAAGCTGGGCGAAAGCACTCGCAGGCAGCACGAGGGCAAGTGCACAAATGCGACCTATCCCGATCGCCTTTCGCGTGATCTCATTCATTGCTGCCGCGATCAAGACGCGTCCTTCCGCAGCACGACATGCGTTGCCGCTGAAGTGGGAACGTGCTCGACGCACTGGAATCCCAGCTTGGCCAGGTCCACTCCCGCGAACAAGGACTCTCCCGAACCCAGCACCACCGGGGAAATTGCCAGGTGCATCTCGTCGACCAGGCCGGCCTTCAGATATTCATGGATGGTGGCGACACCGCCACCCAGGCGCACATCCTTGCCATTTGCGGCCTTCTTTGCCTGGGCCAGCGCGGATTCGATACCGTCGGTGACGAAATAGAAGGTCGTGCCGCCTTTCATCTCCAGCGGCGCGCGGGGATGATGGGTCAGCACGAACACCGGGACGTGATACGGCGGCTCTTCGCCCCACCAGCCCTTCCAGCTCTCATCCGGCCACGGCCCGCGGACCGGGCCGAACATATTCCTGCCAAGGATCCAGGCGCCGATGTTGGCGAAACCGCGCGCCGCGAAGTCTTCGTCCGGTCCATCCGTTCCCTTGGTTTCGTCGCCCAGCATGCGCTGGAAAGTCCGGGTACCGAAGAACCACTTGTGCAGGCCCTCGCCCCCCTCGCCCAGCGGACTCTGCAAGCTCTGGTTCGGACCGGCCCCGAAACCATCGAGCGATATGGAAAAACACTGTACTTTGAGTTCGGACATTCAACCTCCCTGGTCAGGAATCTTAATTGGACGCGCCAGCCTTGGCGCGCGCCACGTGAAGTTTCTTGTAGCTGTCGATCAGGCGCTGGTGTCGATCGAGGCCCTCCAGCTTCATGCTTGTCGGCGTCAAACCGAAGAAGCGCACGTTGCCTTCGACAGATCCTATCACCGCATCCATCCGGGCGTCGCCAAACATGCGGCGTAAATTGACAACGTAATCGTCCAGTTCCAGATCGTCGTCCAGCATCACTTCCAGCACCACGTTCAGGGCCTGATAGAACAAGCCGCGGTCGACCGTGTTGTCGTTGTACTGCAGGAAGGCTTCCACCAGTTC
Organism: Duganella caerulea; assembly: GCF_040362985.1. Taxonomy (NCBI): domain Bacteria; kingdom Pseudomonadati; phylum Pseudomonadota; class Betaproteobacteria; order Burkholderiales; family Oxalobacteraceae; genus Duganella; species Duganella caerulea. The sequence continues at coordinate 455,070 of NZ_BPWJ01000001.1, forward strand.
CTGCGCCTCTTCGAATTGCCGCAGCGCGAGCTGGATCAGCAGCTTCAACTCCAGGACCGTCAACTGGCCCCAGACCGTATTCTCATCGAATTCGACCCCGATCAGGGTGGCGATGTCCGAGTACTCATCCAGCTCGCTGTTTTCCAGACGCTCAAGCAACGCCTCCAGGCTGGAGTCGTCCAGCTTGTGCAGGTTGAGGATATCTGCACGGAACAACAGCGCCTTGTTGGTGTTATCCCAGATCAGGTCTTCCACCGGATAGACTTCCGAGTAGCCGGGCACGAGGATGCGGCACGCGGCGGCGCCCAACTGGTCGAAGACGGCCACGTACACCTCTTTGCCCATGGCTTCGAGAATGCCGAACAACGTCGCGGCTTCCTCGGCGTTGGAGTTTTCTCCCTGGCCGGAGAAATCCCACTCGACAAAGTCGTAATCGGACTTGGCGCTGAAGAAGCGCCACGACACGATGCCGCTGGAATCGATGAAGTGCTCGACAAAGTTGTTCGGCTCGGTCACGGCGTTGCTGACAAAGGTCGGGCGCGGCAAGTCGTTCAGGCCCTCGAAGCTGCGGCCCTGGAGCAGTTCGGTAAGGCTGCGTTCCAGGGCGACTTCCAGGCTCGGGTGGGAGCCAAACGATGCGAACACGCCGCCGGTGCGCGGATTCATCAAGGTCACGCACATCACTGGGTACTGCCCGCCCAACGAGGCATCCTTCACCAGCACCGGGAAGCCCTGCTCTTCCAGGCCCTTGATGCCGGCCACGATGCCAGGGTATTTGGCCAGCACTTCCTGCGGCACGTCGGGCAATGCGAGCTCGCCTTCGAGAATCTCGCGCTTGACCGCCCGTTCGAAAATCTCCGACAGGCATTGCACCTGCGCTTCAACCAACGTGTTCCCGGCGCTCATGCCGTTGCTGACGAACAGGTTCTCGACCAGGTTGGACGGGAAATACACCACCTCGCCATCCGACTGCCGCACGAACGGCAGCGAGCAGATGCCGCGCTCCACGTTGCCGGAGTTGGTGTCGTACAGATGCGAGCCGCGCAGCTCGCCGTCCGGGTTGTAGATGTCCAGGCAGTACTCGTCCAGGATTTCAGCCGGCAGCGCATCCTTGCGGCCTGGCTTGAACCAGCGCTCATTCGGGTAATGGACAAACGCCGCGTTGCCGATCTCCTCGCCCCAATACGTTCCGGCGTAAAAATGGTTGTTGCTGAGCCGTTCAATATACTCGCCCAGCGCCGATGCCAGCGCGCTTTCCTTGGTCGCGCCCTTGCCGTTGGTGAAGCACATCGGCGAGTGCGCGTCGCGGATGTGCAGCGACCACACGTTGGGAACGATATTGCGCCAGGAAGCGATCTCGATCTTGATGCCCAGGCCCGCCAGCAGCCCCGACATATTGACGATGGTCTGCTCCAGCGGCAAGTCCTTGCCCAAGATGTAGGTGTTCGCACCAGGATCGGGATTGAGCGTCAGCAGGGACTGGGCGTCCGCATCGAGGTTCTCGACTTCCTCGATCACGAATTCCGGCCCTTCCTGGACCACTTTTTTCACGGTACAACGGTCGATGGAACGCAGGATGCCCTGGCGGTCCTTTTCGGATATATCCGCCGGCAGTTCGACCTGGATCTTGAAGATCTGCTGGTAGCGGTTCTCCGGGTCAACGATATTGTTCTGCGACAGGCGAATATTCTCGGTGGGGATATTGCGGGTGGTGCAGTACAGCTTCACGAAATACGCTGCGCACAAGGCCGACGATGCCAGGAAGTAGTCGAACGGGCCGGGGGCCGAGCCATCACCCTTGTAGCGGATCGGCTGGTCGGCGATCACCGTGAAGTCGTCGAACTTGGCTTCGAGACGTAGCTTGTCGAGAAAGTTGACCTTGATTTCCATAGCTGAATTCCATTTTTTGCTCAAAATAATCCACCATTATCCGCCCTTTTAGCCGAACAACAAAGGCTGGCAACCGGTCGCACTCCGATGGAAAGATTGCGCCGAATATAACGTTTACAAAAAGACATGTTGAGCATATACTTTTTTTGCGCCAATCTTCGCAAGCCCGAAGCCAGCGACTGACGCATTCAGGAAACGTAATGACCATGGCCGTATTTTTGGTGATCTTGCAAATCAACTCCACAAAATAGGAAAAATAATGGCATCAACACTTTCTCAAAGCATCAAACCGCTACATTTCGCGGCCGCCCTCCTCGCTTGCAGCGTTGCGCTGCAAGCCTCGGCGGCGCACAGCTATACGGACAAACTGGTCGCCGGGGAAACCCTGCAGGCCAATGAGTTCCTGAAGCCGCTCGATAACAACCTGGTCAACCTGATCATGCAAGGCGACGGCAACCTGGTGCTCTACCGCATGTCGGACAGTGCGCCGCTGTGGCATACCAACAGCTGGGGCCATCCCGGCGCGGTGACGGTGATGCAGGGTGACGGCAACCTGGTCGTCTACGGCGCGAACGGCACCGACGTTCTGTTCCACACCAACACTTGGAACAATCCCGGCTCGTACCTGCAACTGCTGTCGAGCGGCAACCTGGTGGTTAAATCAGCCAGCAACACCGTGCTGTGGGCAAGCAATACCTCGGTCCAGCCAGCGCCGATCTATTCGACGCCTTCGTATCAGCCAACGTTCTGGAACGACGGCGCCACCATCCAGCGCAATAACAACTGCTACAACTACGCCAACAACAAGCGCACCGACACCTTTGCCCAGCCTGGCCGCGCGCATGGCGTGACCGGCTACGCGATGACCGGGCCGGCAGTCTACAGCGCGGCTGTGGCGGACGGCCTGGTGCCGACCACCGCCACCGGCACCTCGCCCGAGGGCAAGACCAAAATCGCACTGGTGGTTGCCCCTGGCGTTGACTACCATTGGTACCGTCAGGACGCCGACGGCCGCTGGACCCACAAGCCCGGCCAAACGCGCGCAACCAACGTCGACAACAGCGGCGTGACGATCTCCAATCCGGAAACGGCCAATCGAGGCATGTACACTTTGTTCGTGGGCTATTTCTTCACGCCGTCGGACGCGGTCCAAGGCCAGGGCAAGGCAGACATCCGCTAATCCGATTACCCACTTAGAATAGGACATTCCAAATGAAGCAATCTTTTATCAAGCACGCGCTGTTGGTTGCCGGCTCATTTTGCGTTCTGGCCGGTGCGCAAGCGGGGGAAATCGTGAAGTCGCTGAAAGTCGAACTGCTGGTGTTCTCGGGCCGCCCCAACCCGACCTTCGTGGTCACCGATCCGGTCCAGATCAAGGAGATCCTGGCGCTGGCGAAGAACCTGCCGCAGAAGAAAGGCGCCAGCACCAGCGAGACCGTCCAGCCGGAGCCCAAGCTGGGCTACCAGGGCTTTATCGTGACGAACAATTCGGACATTTCGTCCGACATCAAATCGTTCGAGGTGCATGGCTCCGACGTTCACCTGGCCTTGGCCAGCGGCAGCAAGCAGGCCGGCAAATCGACCGTCGTGCATGCCGAAGGCATCGATTCCGACGCCAAGCTGGAAAACAAGCTGCTGTCGCATGTGAAGGACAACGGCCTGGTTGACGAGAAAGTGCTGGAGTTTATCGAGAACTCCAAGTAAGGCTTGACCGTGCCGATGGAGCGCATCACTGCGCCGCTCCATCGGCATTATTGTTTCTAGTTCGCTTCCTTCGCCACGACCTGCTCCAGCGTGTTGAAGAAATGCTGCCAGCCATGCTTGGCGCCCTGGTAGGCCTGCTCCTGGTCAGGCCGGAAACCGGTCTGCTCCATGCGCAGATGCGTTCCGCCGGCGGTCGGCTCCAGCGTCCAGGTGACGACGCTTTCCAGGCCCATGGCGTTCCAGGTGTAGGCAAGCGTGCGGATCGGTTCGACTTCCGTCACCTGGCAATCGACCGAGCCCCACTCGGCGCGGAAGTTAAAGTGATGGCCTGACACGGGCTGGAAATCGCTCTTCATCAGCCAGGCCTCGATCAGGTGCGGCTGGGTCAGCGCCCGCCACAGCTTTTCCTGCGGGTGTGGAAACTCCCGTTCGACTACGACGGTACGGATTTGTTCGGCGATAGCGTTCATTATTGGTCCATCCTTTTCAACAGGTCATCAAGATCGTCGAACCGGCTGTCCCAGAAGCGTGCCATCTGGTTGGTCCAGTCCAACAGCGGAGTCAGCGCCTTGGGTTGAGCGCTGTAGTGGGTCTGGCGTCCTTCATGCCTATCCAGCACGAGCCCGGCCTGCTTCAATACCGCGAGGTGCTTGGACACGGCCGGTTGCGATACCTGCGCCTGTGCCGTCAGCGCCCCGACGGATTGTTCGCCGCCAGTGCATAGCTTTTCGAAGATTGCCCGCCGGGTGGGATCGGCAAGCGCCCGAAACAGCTCGTCATGAGAATTTGTCATTTGAATCCATAGCCACAGAGTTATGGATTGAACTATAACCAGCCGGTTATCGATCGTCAAGAGAAAATTTTATGTGGACGTCAATCGTGCGCATCTTGACATGCCTAGCCGCCCCGGCTATCGTCGCAACTATTGCCCTATTGAAAGCTTTCAAGCCGGGCAAATGTCACCTCCTCACCCAGGCAATCCACACCTTATTTAAACGAGCACGCGCCTCAAACGGCCAGAGCTGGGGGTGGAAGCGTTCCCACATCAACAGGAATGAAGGATGCATCATGACTATACGTCGCAGAAACCTCCCGCCGCAGGCCCTGCCCCTGCTCTTGCCTTTGCTGCTGGCCGCTTGCGGCGGTGGCGGCGGTGCCGACCAGGCCACCGGGCAGCCCGCTGCGCGCATGCTGGGCGTAATGAAGGTGCAGTCCGGGATCTCGGTCTCGGCGGAAACCGCGCTGACGCCGGTCAGCACCACGGCCAGCTCGTCCGAGCGGGGCGACTTGTCCGCCGCCGCTGCCATCGACCACAACGATGCGACCCGCTGGGGCAGCGGCTTCAGCGACGACCAATACCTGACACTGGATTTCGGCACGTCGCAGTCCATCACCCGCGTCCACATCGAATGGGAAAATGCGCACGCCACCCAGTACCTGCTGCAAGTGTCCGACGATAACGCGACCTGGACCACGATCAAGGCGGTCGACAACAGCCAGGGCGGCAGCGAAGACTGGAGCGGCCTGTCGGGCCAGGGCCGTTACCTGCGCATGAAAGGCATCAAGCGCTCGACGCAATACGGCTATTCGATCTTCGAGATCCAGGCCTTCACCGGCACGCCGGTCACCACGCCGCCGGTGGACACGCCGCCAGCAGTGGTGGTCGATCCGACCAAGCCCGGCGTGATCGTCAAGCCGGTGGCGGCGACTTCGTCGGCGGTGGAAAACGGCGGCCTGTCGGCGGCCATGGCGATCGACGGCAAGACATCCACCCGCTGGGCCAGCACGGCCGAGGACGGCGCCTGGATACAGTTCGACTTCGGCGCCAAGACCCAGATCGGCTACATGAAGCTGCAATGGGAGAACGCCTACGGCAAGCAATATGCGCTGCGCGTTTCCGACGACGGCCAGACCTGGTCGCAGGTGCGCTACGTCAGTGCGGGCCAAGGTGGGACCGAAGAGTTCTACAACCTCGGCATCAATTCCCGCTACGTGCGCCTGCAGGGCGTGGCCCGCGCCACGCAGTACGGCTACTCGCTGTATGAGGTGGAGTTCAAGACGCCGGGCAGCGACAACACGCTGGCCACCACCAGCACCTCGGCCCTGAAATATCCGGCCAGCGGAGCAGGCTGGGCGCCCTTGCCCGCCGCCGCGCAGCCATTGGAGACGCTGCAATTCACGCTGGCCGACGGCACGCTGGTCACCCGCTTCGGCGCTCGCGGCCTGGCCCGCCACGGCCGCGAGCGCGGCGAGGAGTGGAACGAGATCGGCTACGGCCCGAACGACACCGTCGATCCGGTCACCGGCCTCCCGCAAGATAAAGGTCCCGGCAACTACCTGACCTTTGTGTCGAACTACTTCAAGAACCGCACCTGGGGCGTCGAAATCATCGACAACAGCCGCGTGCCCGGCGTGACCAAGCCCACGCTGGTCGTCAACCAGTACACGACCGTGGACTTCCTGCCTGGCGGCATAGCCTTCTTCCGAGGTTTCGACCGTCCGGGCGTGACCGGCTACGGCTGGATGGCGCCGGGCGAACTGGTGGACCGCAGCGTGACGCTGTGCAAACCGGTGGCCTTCCCCGCCGCCGGCAAGTTGTCCAGCGCCGACGGCATCAACGGCGCCTGCACGCTGCGCATCAAGGACTACCCTGGCCACGGCGGCCTCGATGCCAACGGCATGCCAAACGGTCAGGATGTGAAGTCGCGCGCGCTGGTCGCCGGTGACGTCATCGAAGTCTCGCCGTCGATGTTCTCCACCACAGCATCGATGACCGCCAACGGCGACACCGGCGGCATCCGCTACTACTCCTACGAATGGGTGTATGTTGTCGGTGCGGGACTCAAGCCGTGGTATGGCGTGCAGCCGCGCCTGAACTCCGTGCCGCTGCCGGAAGAGACGCTGTCCGGCGGCCAGGGCTCGGTGTCGTACAACTATTCGGACAATGGCCTGTTCATGTTCCAGCAGCCACACAACAACATCGGCATGCAGAATATGCAGCGCTTTGTCGAAGGCCGGCGCCTGGTGCACACCAACTTCACCACCGGCGACCACAATGAACCGGGCAACGACCGCTATCTGCCTGCGGTGGGCTTGCAGGGACAGCGCTACAACCAGTCGGCCTGCATCGGCTGCCACGTCAACAATGGCCGCAGTCCCGCGCCGATCGCCGTCAACCAGAAGCTGGACAACATGGCCATCCGCGTGGCGACGGCCGATGCGCAAGGCCAGCAGCTGCCGCATCCGCTGTACGGCACGGCGATCCAGATGAACGCCGTGTCGGCGAGCGGCACGCCGCAGAACTGGGGCAGCACCGTCAGCGTGGGCGGCTTCGAGTCGCGCACAGTGAAGCTGGCCGACGGCACGTCTGTGGAGCTGCGCAAGCCGACGCTGGCCTTCGAAGGCCCGGCGCCGGCGATCTACTCGCTGCGCGCAGCCCAGCCGATGATCGGCACCGGCCTGCTGGAAGCCATTCCGGAAGCGGACATCCTGGCCCGCGCCCGCACGACGCCCGATGCGGACGGCGTCGTCGGCGTGGCCAACTATGTCTACGAGCCGGAGACCGGCGCCGTGCGCCTGGGCCGATTCGGCTGGAAGGCCGGCAAGGCGACGCTGCGCCATCAAGCCAGCGAAGCGCTGCTGCTCGATATGTCGGTCACCTCGCCGGTCTATCCCAACCGCGCCTGCATCACCGGCCCGACCGGCTGCGCGGCGGGTGGAACGCAGAAAGGCATCTCGGAAGCCGACCTGCAATCAATCTCCCGCTACCTGTCGCTGGTGGCTGTGCCGGCGCAGCGCAGTATTCCGAGCGGCTTCCCGAAAGGCGTGGCGCCGCTGGATGAACATCGCGTCGATGCGCAGCAAGTCGCCGCTGGCTCGAAACTGTTCCAGGGCATGCGCTGCGTGGCCTGCCACACTGCGGAGATGAAGACCGGCTCCGGCCACCTGTTCGCGGAACTGCGCAACCAGACCATCCGCCCCTATTCCGACCTGCTGCTGCACGATATGGGCGCTGGCCTGGCCGACAAGTTCGTCGAAGGCCAGGCCAAGGGGGGCATGTGGCGCACCTCGCCGCTGTGGGGCATCGGCTACACGGACAAGGTGATGGGCAACGCCAGCAAGGTCGGCTACCTGCACGATGGCCGCGCGCGCAACCTGACCGAGGCGATCATGTGGCACGCGGGCGAGGCGGACAAGTCACGCCAGCGTTTCGAGACGCTTTCGAAGTCCGATCGTGACGCGTTGCTGGCGTTCCTGAAGTCCCTGTAGCATCCAACGGCCGCCGTCAGGTAGCTGTCGGCGGCTGTTGGGATGTCAGGATGGCGGCGGCCAGCACGGCGCCGAGCAGCAGCACCGTTTCAATCCGCAGCGCCAGCCGCACCGCCGCCACGCCTTGCAGCGAGCGCGATGCGGCCGGCAAACCGATGAATTTGTTGTAGCCGCCGATGCCAACGGCTGCCGCCACCAGCGCCACCTTGGCCAGCAAGGTAAAGCCGTAAACGGTATTCATCAAATTCCCGGTGCTGCCGACGCGATGCCAACCGCTGTAGACGCCCGTCGCAGCGATGGCGACAACAGCCACCATCGCCGTATGCGACATCAAATCCAGGTAGCGGGTCCTCGCCGCCGGCGGCAGCCGCGCGGACAGAACGCACCACCCCGACACGGCCACAACGCCCGTCCAAACCGAAATCGCCGACAGGTGGATAGCCTCGGCGACGTAAGGAAGCGTCCAGATTCCTTCCTCACCCGCGTGGCCCATCGACGCCCGGGTCAAGGCGAATACGCCCAACGCCAGCAGGACCACTGTCTCTCCAGCCTTCGGCAAGCGCGGTATGCAGCGCAGTGCGAACACGAATAACAGCGCCGCGAGGGCAAGGCAACTGGCATGCCCATAAGCTGTACCGCTGACCATCATCCAGAACATGTCGCACGCCTCGCGCATGGTGCAGCCGGCCATGACGGCGGTTGCTGCCAACAGCGACCAGCCGGCGGCGACGACGGCAATGCCTGCCGCCAGCAGGTCGAACATGCGCAGGCGGGCGTCAAGTGCCACCGACATGACATCGTCGCCCGGCAGCCAGCGCCGCGCGCACCAGGAACCGACCAGCCAGCAGAAGCAGCAAACCAGCACAAACGCCGACCCGACTTGCACCAGCCAGACGGTATCGAATCCAGCGCCCACTATTTGACCGTGAACGTGAACTCGCCTTTGCGGCGATGGCCGTCACGGCCGGCCGCGGCCCAGCCGACCGTGTAGGCGCCTGCCGGCAGCGGCGGCAAAGCCAGGCGGAGGATCATCGGATTGGCGTCATCGACCGTGGCCTTGGCCTGGTCGGCGGGCGTGCTCCCACCCGCGCCGGTCAGCGTGATGCTGCTGAACGCCGGCTCCACTTTCTCATTGAACGTCAGCGCGATCTCTTTTGGCGCCGCATCCAGTACGGCGTTGGCGGCCGGATTGGAGCTCTTCAAGCTTGCGTGCGCGGCGGCGAACGGCGATGCCAGCGTGGCCGCCGCCACGATTGCGGATGCTACGAGGGTCTGGAATGGTTTCATGAGTTTTCTCCTTAGTGTCCGCTATGGCCGCTCGGCTTGCGAACGGTGAGTTCTACGTTTGGTTGGTTCAATGCCGGCATGGACTGGCCGCCGGCGGTGTAATTGCGGGCTGGTTCCGGCATGGCGCCGGTCCACTCGTAGGCCAGCGTGCCCGCCGGATGCTTGTACCAGCCGGGGTCCGTGTAGTCACCAGGCTTCTGGTCCTTGCGCACTTTGACCACGGTGAACATGCCGCCCATTTCCACGCCGCCGAACGGGCCTTCGCCCGACATCATCGGCAGCGTGTTTTCCGGCAGCCCCATTTGCATGCCGCCCATCGAGCCGCCCTTGTCGCCCATGGTCATGTAGTCCGGGACGATCTTGTTGATCTTCTCGGCGATGCCGCTGTGGTCCACGCCTATCATGGTCGGCACGCTGTGGCCCATGGCGTTCATGGTGTGGTGCGATTTGTGGCAGTGGAAGGACCAGTCGCCCGGTTCGTTGGCGACGAATTCGATCGCCCGCATCTGTCCGACGGCGATATCGGTCGTCACTTCCGGCCAGCGCGACGCAGGCGGCGTCCAGCCACCATCGGTGCCGGTGACGTAGAACTCGTGCCCGTGCATGTGCACCGGATGGTTGGTCATCGTCAGGTTGCCGACGCGGATGCGCACCTTGTCGCCCTGCCGCACCGGCATGGAATCGATGCCGGGGAATACGCGGCTGTTGAAGGTCCACAGGTTGAACTCCAACATGGTGTTGGTCTTGGGCGTGTAGCTTCCGGGGTCGATATCGTAGGCGTTCAGCAGGAAGACGAAGTCGCGGTCCACCGCGAACTGCTTGTGATCCTTGGGGTGCGTGACCCAGAAGCCCATCATCCCCATCGCCATCTGCGTCATCTCGTCGGCGTGCGGGTGGTACATGAAGGTGCCGGGCCGCTTGGCGACGAATTCGTACACAAAGGTTTTACCGGGTGCGATGCCGGGCTGCGTCAGGCCGGTCACGCCATCCATTCCGTTGGGCAGGCGCTGGCCGTGCCAGTGCACGCTGGTGTGCTCCGGCAGCTTGTTGGTGACGAAGATGCGCACACGGTCGCCCTCCACCACTTCGATGGTCGGCCCGGGCGACTGGCCGTTGTAGCCCCACAGGTTGGCCTTCATGCCGGGCGCCATTTCGCGCACCACCGGTTCGGCGATCAGGTGGAATTCCTTGACGCCGTTATTCATCCGCCACGGCAGCGACCAGCCGTTGAGCGTCACCACCGGGTTGAATGGGCGGCCATTGGACGGCGCCGGCGGCACGTGGGTGTTGGCGTTATCCATCGTCATGGCTTCGGGCAGCGTTGCGGCGCCGGCCTTGCTGACGGCCGCCGCGCTGACCGCGACCGCGCCTGCGCCTTTGAAGAAGTCTCTACGTGAAATCATGGGTTCATCCTTGTTTCGTTTGCGGTGCCGCCGTTGACGGCCGCCTGCAATTTAGTCTCGGCGATCCAGAAATCGCGCTGTGTTTCGATGGCGGTGTTGACGCTGTTGAGCTGTTCGCGTGAGTCGGCCAGCAGCTCGAACACGCTGGCCAGCATGCCGTTATAGCGCAGCAGTACCTCGTCGGAGATCTTTTTACGCAGCGGCACCACTTCATCGCGATAGTGACGGGCGATGTCATAGGTGGTGCGGTAGGACGAATACGCCTCGCGCACTTCGGAGCGGGCGCGCACCGCCGTATCGGTCGCGCGGTGCACCGATTGCATGTACTGCGCCTGCGCCCGCGCCACCTTGGCGCCGCCCCAATCGAAGATCGGCAGCTCGAATGAGACCTGGTAGCCGTTTTCACGCGGCAGGCCGCTGGTGCTCTTGTTCGCGTAGCCGGCGTCGAACACGTTGATGAAGCCTGTGGCCTTGGTCAGGCCCAATGCGTCGGCGGTGGCTTCGGTGTCGCGCCGCGCGGCGAGCATGTCCAGCCGCTGCGACAGCGCCTGCGCTTCGGCGTCGTTCATTTCCTTCGGTTGCGCCGGCAGGTCGGGCAGGCGGTCCGGTAGCGTGAAGTTCTGCTGCTCGCCCCACAGGCCAAGAAGGCGCACCAGTTGCTCGCGCGAGGCGGTCGCTTCGTGGCGGCTGCGGGCCAGTTGCGTCGTCGCATCCTGGTAGAAGGCGCGTTCGCGGGCCTGATCCAGCTTGCTCCAGTTGCCGACTTTCGCCATTCTTTCCGCCAGCTCGGACGAGGCGTCTGCCGCGGTGCGAACCTGCTCCGCGAAAGCAGCCGATTGCGCCGCCGCCACCGCGGTGAAGTAGGCGCGCCGGGTGTCGGTCGCCAGCTGAATGGCTTGCGCCGCCGCTTGCAGCTTGGCCTGTTCGAAGCGGCGTTGCCCGATGCGCGAGCGTATCGGCAACGTCAGCAAACCCGCGATGTCGAACATGACGCTGCGATCAATCTCGGTCTCGCCGCCACCACGGATGCGGCCAAAGCTGAAGCCGGGATTGCGCATGCGGCCCGATTGGACGAACTCCGCTTCCGACACGCCCAGTTCCGCGAACGAGGCTTTCAACGCGGGGCTGTTGAGCAGTGCGATCTGCACCGCCGTTTCAGCGGTCAGCGGCTGTGCCAGCAGCGCGTGCACCTGTTGGTCGTTGTTGGCGTCACGCGAGAAGCTGGCCTGTTGGCCGATGCGTTCCTGCGTCAGGCGGGAGACGTCGTTCAATCCCGCATCGCCAGAAAGGCTGGCGCATCCAGCCAGCAGCGCCAGCGACGCTGCTGCAGCGGTGGTTAACGCCGTGTTGAGTATTCGCGCCATATCATTTCTCTTTCATGTGCATGTGATGACCCTTGTGCGGGTCTTCGGCGGCTTCGGCCTTCGGCTTGTCGGCCGGCGCCATCGGTGCCATTGGTTCCATCTGCATGTGCATGGAGTGGCCGGACTGGCCGGCCAATGCCTGGTTGGCCTGCAGCCAGGCTTTATCGGGCGTCACGGCCGGTTCTTCAGTGGACCGGAAATCGGCGAACGCCGAACGGTAGGCCGGCGGCGCGACCTTGGCGTTTGCGTCGGCGGCACCGGACGTGGCCTGGGCCGACGCGAGCAACGGCAAGCAGGCGGCAGCCAGCATCAATATGCGGGTGTGATTCATGGGATTCCTAAAAAGTGACGGATACGCGGGGCGAGCCCGCAGCTTCGGCATCTTCAGGAAAGACGGGGCGGACGTTCCAGTGTGGCGGGGATGTAGGCGGTCATCGCGGGTTCGGGCGCGACGACGCGGACGTCCGACAGGCTGGCCGGCAGCACCAGTACAGGCACGGTGGGCGGCGCGCACGCCCCCACACAACTGGCGCAATGACTGCACTTGCCATGCGCGCCGGATGCCAGGTCGGACTTGGCCGGCGCGCAGTGTTCCGCGCCCGCAGCCGGCTGGGTGGCGACTTGCGCCTGCGCCGCCACGCACGGAATAAAGACGGCAGCCACCCCTTGCAACGGCAGGGCTGCTATCAAAATCCAGAGCAGTAGACGGATGAGTGGGCGCATAGTGTGGTCAATGGTACCGCAGTCTCTCGGAGACAGGCAACAGCGCACACCATACACCTTCCCACAGCGGTAAGGTCAAGAAAAAGATGCGGGTATGATCTCGGCGATCATTTCTCCCTGGTCGTCGATGCCGCATTCGCGGAAGCCGAAGCTGCGGTAGAAGGCCTGTGCCACGGCGTTGCCCGGCTTGTAGTAGATGATGATGCGCTCGACGTCCGGCTTGGCGCGCAACTCCTCCAGCAGCAGCGCCATGGCCTTGCGCCCTATGCCCTTGCCCTGCTGCGGAAAATCGACCATGAAGCGATAGATGCCATACAGGCCGGGGACGTCCTCGGCCTTGCAGTCGTACAGCAGGAAGCCGGCCGGCTTGCCGTCGCAGTAGATCCCGCGTGTGAAGAAGTCGGGATAGAACTTGGATTGCGCGATCGAATAGGCATTGCTGTCCAAAAAATCACGCTGGTGCTCCGGGAGCTCCATGTCCATGAAGCTCTCGAAGTTGTCCTCGTCGATGTCTTGCAGTGTAACGTGTGCTGTCATTGAAATCCGGCTTCCCTAAGCGATGATATTCAGGCCGCCGTCAACATATACGGTGCTGCCTGTGAGGCGATGTGCGAATTGCGAGGCCAGGTAGGCGCAGGTATTGCCCACGTCGAGGATGTCCACCAGCTCACCCACGGGCGCGCGGTTGGCGGCGTCGCGCAGCAGCAGTTCGAAGTCCTTCAGGCCGGAGGCGGCCCGCGTTTGCAACGGCCCCGGCGAAATTGCATGGACCCGGATGCCGCGATGGCCCAGCTCATACGCCAGATAGCGGCAGCACGCTTCCAGCGCCGCCTTCACCGGCCCCATGACGTTGTAGTTCGGGACGACCTTCTCCGCGCCATGGTAACTCATGGCGAACATGCTGCCGCCTTCAGTCATCAACGGCACCGCAAGCTTGGCCATGCGCACGAAGGAATGGCAGGAGATGTCCATCGCCTGCAGGAAGCCGTCCAGCGAACAATCCAGCAGGCCGCCCTGCAAATCCGCCTTGGGCGCGAAGGCGATCGAGTGGACCAGGATATCCAGCTTGCCCTGCTCGGCCACCTTGGCGAACAGCGCTTCCATCTGGCCGGGTATCGTCACGTCCAGCGGCAATAGCTGGGCGTCGATTTCCTGCGCCAGCGGCGCCACATGCGGCAGGGCCTTCTCGTTCAGGTAGGTGAGGACGACCTCCGCCCCGAGTTTGCGGAAGGCCAGCGCGCAGCCCCAGGCAATGGAGTGCTCATTGGCGACGCCGACCACCAGCGCGCGTTTGCCGGACAAAATCGGATAAATCGTTTCGGTGGTATTCATGGATGCTCCAATAATGTTTGCGTGTGGCGGGCGATCATCAGTTCCTCGTTGGCCGGCACCACCCACACTGCCACCTTGCTGTCGGCGGCGCTGATGCGGGCGACGCCACGCGGATTGACGTCGTTGGCGACGGCGTCCAGTTTCACACCCAGCCAGGCCGCGTCGCGGCAGACCGCCGCGCGCAGCGCCGTGCTGTTTTCGCCTATCCCGCCCGAGAAGACCAATGCGTCCAGCCCTCCCAGGGCCGCGGCCAGCGAACCCAGTTCGCGGCCGATGCGGTAGACCATCAACGCAATGGCGGCTTTCGCACGCGGATCGTCGCTCTGCTCAAGCGTCCGCATGTCCGGCGAGATGCCGGAGACGCCGAGCAGGCCGGACTCCTGGTACAGCAGCTTCTGCACCGCGCCCACGTCCATGCCCAATTGTTCGATCAAGTACAGCACCACGCCGGGATCGAGCGCGCCGCAGCGTGTGCCCATGGGCAGGCCGTCGACGGCGGTAAAGCCCATCGTGCTGGCGACGCTGCGGCCCCCAGCCATCGCGCACATGCTGGCGCCATTGCCCAGGTGCGCCGCGACCACCTTGGCGCTGGCCAGCGATGGATCGGCGTCCGGCAGGCGGCTGGCGATATATTCATACGACAGTCCGTGGAAGCCATAGCGCCGCACGCCCTGGTCCGTGATCCGCGCCGGCAGCGCGAACGCTTGCGCCTCCGGCGGCTGGCCGACGTGGAAGGCGGTATCGAAGCAACCCATTTGCGGCACATCAGGCGCCATCGCCATCACGGCGCGTACCGGCGCCAGATTGTGCGGAAGATGCAGGGGCGCCAGCGGTATCAGCTTCTCCAGAGCGGCCAGCACCTCGGAATTCAAACGTTGCGGCCCGCTGTAGGCCACGCCACCGTGAACAATTCGGTGGCCCACCGCCACCACGCGGTGGCCGTCGAGATGCGATTGTGCGAAATCGATCAGGAAGCGCATGCCGCCTTCGTGGTTCAGCGGTGCGTCCGCCCAGCTGCGCTCTCCGATGGACCGGCCCTGCGCATCCCGCGCGCTGAAGCGGGTGACGCCGCTGTAGAGGTTTTCGATTTTCCCGTTGAACGTGAGCGCCAGTCCGGGGCCGCTGTACAGCGAGAACTTGATGCTCGACGAACCAGCGTTGATGACGACGATGCTATCGTTAGGTGCCATGGTCTCAAGCTCCCATGGCGTGGCCGGTGGCCAGTTTGCTGTGCGCCACCAGCACCGCCACCGCGCAGGATGCGAGGCGCGCGGTGACCGAGTCGGCGCGGCTGGTGAGGATGATCGGCACGCGGGCGCCGAGCACGATGCCTGCCGCCGCCGCACCGGCCATGAAGGTCAGGCTCTTGGCCAGCATGTTGCCGGCTTCCAGATCGGGCGCCACCAGTATGTTCGCCTGGCCGGCCACCGGCGACACCAGATGCTTGATCGCCGCGGCCTCGGGATCGATGGCGTTGTCCATCGCCAGCGGACCATCCAGGATGGCGCCGGTGATCTGGCCACGGTCGGCCATTTTGCACAGTGCCGCCGCGTCGATCGTGGAAGGCATCTTGGCGCTGACCGTCTCCACCGCCGCCAGGATGGCCACCTTGACCGGATCGAACTTCAGCACATGCGCCAGGTCGATGGCGTTCTGGATGATGTCGACTTTTTCGTCCAGCGTGGGATTGATGTTGACGGCGGCGTCGGTCACGATCAACGGCTCCTCGCGACCCGGCACGTCCATCACGAAGCAGTGGCTCAGGCGGCGCCCGGTGCGCAGGCCGGTCTCGCCCGCGACCACGGCGCCCATCAACTCGTCGGTGTGCAGGCTGCCCTTCATCAGCACCGACGCCTGTCCTTCGCGGATCAGTTCCACCGCGCGGAAGGCCGATGCGTGGCTGTGTTCCGTATCGACCAGCGGCAGTGCGGAGATGTCCAGGCCCGCCTCCTCCGCGGCTTTGCGAATGCGCGCCTGAGGCCCAACCAGGATCGGATTGATCAACCCCATGCGGGCGGCATCGAGCGCCGCTTCCAGCGCATGGCGGTCGCACGCGTGCGCGACGGCGACCGTGACCGGCCCGGCTTTGCGCGCCGCAGCGATCAGGATTTCGTAATTCGGGTGAGGCGTACTTGGTGCATTCATCTGGTTTCCTTGGTGGTCAGGCAGGGAAATGATAGCAACAAATCTAGATAACGCAATCGAATATTGCTGCGCTGCCGCATCGATTTATTTTGCGACGTTTAACCCCGTTTTCGCCGCCGGTCCGTTTCACATGGGACGCCGGGCTTTTCCGGCCAAGGAGATGTCATGTTGCGCCCATTGCTAACAGTATTTTTATTGAGCCTGTCGTTGACGGCGAACGCCATCGCGCCGCTTCCGCCCATCATGCCGCCGCGCCTGGTCGTCCCGCGTGCGCAGACGCCCGTGCGCCTGCAAAGCCTGCGCATCGGCGCGGAGATCAGCGGCGGCCTGGCCCAGACCACCGTGGAGATGGTGTTCTACAATCCGAACGCGGTGCAGCTGGAAGGCGAACTGCAGTTCCCGCTGCTGCCCGCGCAGCACGTGACCGCGTTCGCGCTGGATATCGACGGGGCGCTGCGGCCCGCCGTGCCGGTCGAAAAAGCCAAGGGCCGCATGATCTTCGAGGAAGTTGAACGAACCCGTGTCGATCCCGCGCTGTTGGAGACGACCCAGGGGAACAACTTCAAGCTGCGCGTCTACCCGATACCACCCCACGGCACTCGCACCGTGCAGCTCAAATATGCCGAAGCGCTGCCGCGCCAGGAGGCGCAGCGGCTGTACCGGCTGCCCCTGGCCTACGGCGAAGGAATCAAGGAATTTGATCTGGAACTAAATGTGCACGGCGCGATAACGCCCCCGCAAGCGCGCGGCGCGTTGGGCGAGGTGCAGTTCGAACGCCAGCAGGACGGCTATCGCGCCCGCATCGCCAGGAATGCCTTCCGCGCCGACGGCACACTGGAGCTGACGCTGGCCGCCGCGACGGCGCCGCAGACCTTTGTGCAGGAATTCGACGGCGAGACCTTCTTCCTCAGCGAGATCGCCGTCGCTGGAGACAGCAACCATCCGGTGCGCGTGCCGCCCGCCGTGCTTGGACTGCTGTGGGATAGCTCCGGCTCCGGCGCTCAGCGCCAGACCGACGCGGAGCTGGCGGTGCTGGACGCCTACTTCAAGACCGTTCGCAATGTGGAAGTGCGGCTGATCCGCCTGCGCGATCGCGCAGAGGCCAGCCAGCGATACCGCGTCGTCAATGGCAACTGGGCCGGCCTGCGTGCCGCGTTGGCGGCCACCGCCTACGACGGCGCCAGCGCCCTTGGCGCATGGAAGCCGGAAGCGGACATCAACGAATACCTGCTGGTCAGCGATGGACTGTCCAACTATGGCGACGCGCCCTTCCCCACATTGGCCAAGGGCCAGCGTTTGTATGCATTGAATTCAGCGCTGGTGTCGGACAGCGCGCGCTTGTCGGCGCTGGCGGAGCGTAACGGTGGCAGGCTGGTGCAACTGCAGGCGAGCCAGCCAGCGCAGGCCGCGCAAGCGCTGCTGGCCGACGAGCTGCAATTGAGCGACGTCACCGCCAGCGGCGCCAAGGATATCTCGGTTGAAGCACGTGAGCCGCAGGATGGCATTTTACGCATCGCCGGGCGCCTGACGCAGCCCAATGCGGAACTGACGCTGACCTTGACGCAGCAGGGCAAGAGCCGTGCAATTGCTGTACCGGTCAGCGCCACGGCGCCGTATCACCCGCTGGCCGCCGGCACGTGGGCCAGCTACCGCCTGCATGCGCTGGAAGCGGACTACGATCTGAAACGCGGAGAGATCCGGCGTATCGGCCAGCGTTTCGGCATCCCCACGCGCGAGACCTCGCTGCTGGTGCTTGACCGGCTGGAAGACTATCTGCGCTACGACATCGAACCGCCCGCAGCCTACAAGGAAGCCTACGCCAAGCTCAAAGAAAATCGCTGGACGCAGCGGCGCCGCATCGCCGCACAACACAGCGACCAGATCGTGCAGGAGTTCGAGCAGAAGGTGGCGTGGTGGGCAAAGACCTATCCGAAGTCGGCGCCGCCCAGGCATATCGAGTTCAAGAAGGACGGCGATGGCGCGATCGAGTTTGAGCCTCGATTCAGGCCAGCCGCGGTGGCCGAAATGGCCGCGCCGCCACTGACAAGACGGTCGCCGGCGCCGCTGGCATACGGCCGCGCCGAAGCACACAACGCGGAGCGCGTCGCCAAAGCGCCCGCGCCGTCCGGCGACGAGACGCCGAACGCCGGCATCCAGCTCAAGAAGTGGTCGCCCGACGAACCCTATCGGGCCCGCATGAAGGCCGCCAAAGCCGCCGACTTGTACGCCATTTACCTCGACGAGAAGCCGAACTACGCCAACAGCAGCGCCTTCTTCCTCGACAGCGCCGACCTGCTGCTCGAGGTGGGCCAGCGCGACCTGGCCTTGCGCGTGCTGTCCAATCTGGCGGAGATGAACCTGGAAAACCGCCAGGTATTGCGGATACTCGGCTACCGGCTGCTGCAGGCGGGCGAGCCGGCGCTGGCGATCCCGGTGTTCAAGCAGGTGCTGCTGCTGGCCGAGGAAGAGCCACAGTCGTACCGAGACCTCGGCCTGGCCTATGCCGCCGCAGGACAGGTGCAACCGGCGGTGGACCAGCTTTCGGAAGTGCTGAACCGTCCGTGGGATGGCCGCTTTGCCGAAATCGAGCTGGTGACGCTGGCGGAGCTCAATGCGATTGTCGCCAAGGCTGCCGTCAAGCCGGACACCAGCCGCATCGATCCGCGCCTGCTGCGCAACCTGCCGCTGGCTTTACGGGCCGTGCTGACCTGGGACGCCGACAACACCGACATCGATTTGTGGGTCACCGATCCGAACGGAGAGAAGTGCTACTACGGCAACCGCTACACCTACCAGGGCGGGCGCATGTCGCGCGACTTCACCGGCGGCTACGGGCCGGAGGAGTTCTCGCTGCGGGTGGCCAAGCCGGGCAAGTATCGCGTGGAGGTCAACTCCTTCGGCAGCCGCCAGCAGATCGTGGCTGGCGCGACGACTGTGCAGCTGCGCCTCAGCACCGGCTTCGGTACGGCTAAACAGCGCGACCAGATGGTCACGCTACGTCTGCGCGATACCGGCAGCACCGTGCTGGTGGGAGAGTTCGACGTTAATTGATCGCCTGGAGTTGCCGCTGCAGTTCAGGCGGCACTTCGGCATACGGGTAGCGCATGCGGAATTTCAGCCATTCCGCATGCGCTTCTTTCGTCTGGCCGGCTTTCAGCATTTCGGCCATGCGATCAAGCCATTCGGGCGCTGGCAGGTCCTCCGCCACCGCGCCAAAATAACTCATCGGCCGTGGCTTGGATGCGGCATCGGCCATCACCGGCGCCCGCATGCGCGCAAGCGGCGCCGGTGCCGCCAGCAATGGGAATTCGGCGCCAGGCTCCGGTTGCAGAACCATCTGCTTGGATTCCTCTCGTGCAGCCAGCGCGGTGGACCGCTTGGCCATTGGTGCAGCCATGACCGGCGGCGCGGCCATAACCGGTGGTGCGGCGACTATCGACGGCGCGATCGATGGCGCGGCTACAACCGGTGGCGCGGCCAGTTCGGCGTTCGCTGCCGCCGTCGCGATCTCCGTGGGCGGGGTAGCTCGCGTTGCAGAGCGCTTGCGCTGAACAGCTTTCGGCGCTGTTGGCTGCGGCGCCGATTCAATTTCACTAGCGGGCGGCGGCGCTTCCGCGACAGGAGCCGCCGCCACGACCACCGCCTCTTTGGCCACCGGCGCAACCGCCTGCGGCATCAGCACGCGCACAGCGAACAAGGCAAACACCGCGCTGGCAGCCAATCCAAGCGGAACGCGCGCGCGCCGCAGGTAGTGGCGGGCTGGCGGCGCGGCCGGCACGGCATCGTGCAGCGCATCGTTTGCCGATTCGGCGCCGGCGCTACGCATGTCGGCGGCGGCCCGCGCCAGAATGGCGGCGGACAAAGCCTCCGGCGGACGCGGTTGCGGCAAGTCGTGCAACTGGCGCGCCAGATCCCCCTCGCCCTTGAGGAAATCTTCGAACTCCGCGTCTTCAGTGTGATCGTGTGGATTCATGCTCTCGCCTCTTCGGCAGCCGGCGCCAGTTCCTGCCGCAGCCTTCGCATCGCGTAACGCAGGCGGCTCTTTACCGTCTCCACCGGCGCCTCAACCAGTTCCGCGATCTCCTCCAGGCTCATGCCGTTGAACTGCTGGAGCACCAGCGCCTCGCGCTGATCGACCGGCAGCAAACGTATCATCGCATGCAATCGGTTGGTCTGCTGCTTGCGTTCCAATTGACCGTCGGGCGCCAGGCTATCGTGCGCGCCATCGGCGACGCCCTCGAACCAGCCCTCCTCGCCGCCGTCGCTGGCCAGCAGCACGCGCTCGTTCAGGCGTATCAAGTCGATCAGGCGATTGCGCGCGATCTGGAAAAGATAGGTGCGGAAGCTGGCGCCCGGTTCGTAGCGCGCGCGTGCCTGGTGCAGATTGGCCCAGCTGTCCTGCATGATGTCGTTGACCCATTCGCGGCGCGGCGAGCGCCATGCCAGAAACAGATACAGCCCCTGGCTGTGGCGCCGGTACAGTTCCTCGAACGCCGCCAGATCGCCATTGCGATAGCTGAGCATGAGCATTTCATCGGATCGTGGCGCGGACATGGCGTAATGATAACGCAGGCACCGCCTGCCCGGACACCCACGTATTGTTACCAAATATTGCCAAGCCATAAAGGCTTTCCCGCAACCGGGGCTGTAAAGACGTGTAAATTTCACCGCAAGAGATATTTCCTGCGATAAACTTTATCTGCTAAAGCTCAGGAGCACGTCATGCACTTCACTCTTCGCCCCATCACTTTCGCTGTGGCCTGTGGCCTGGCGTTGTCGCAGGCCTTGCCGGTCCACGCGCAGCCGCAGAACTGGCGCGCCACGCATTCCCATGCGCCCGACGCCAGCGATTTCACGCCCGGCGCCGAGATGCGGTCCGGCGATACGCTGCACGTCGCGGTCTCGCTTCAGCTGCGCAATCGCGAGCAGCTCGAAGCCTTCGCCGCCACCCTGATGTCCGGCCAGACCAACACCCCGCTGACCAGTGAACAGTTCCTGTCGCGGTATGCGCCGACGGCGGCGGATGTCGCCGCAGTGGTCAAGCACCTGAGCCAGAGTGGCTTCGTCAACATCGAGATCAGTCCAAATAACATGCTGGTGAGCGCCGATGGTTCGGTGGGCACCGCGCGCTCGGCCTTCAATGTCCAGATGCGCCACTTCTCCAGAGGCGAACGCACGGCGTATGCGAACACCAACGATCCGGTGGTGCCTAGCGCATTGAGCGGCATTGTGCTCGGCGTGCATGGCCTGCAAACCGTGCATCTGGCGCACACCGCGCAGGTGGAGGCGCAGGCATCGGTGTACGCCACCGCCGGAAAAGTGGGCCATAGTCCGACGGCCTGGCCGGCGATCTACAACGCCACCAGCCTGCCCACCGCAGCCAAGACCACCATCGGCATCATCACCGCCGGCAGCATGACGCAGACGTTGACGGACCTGAGCAGCTTCGCCCGCACCGCCGGATACGCGCAGCCGGTGGTCAGTGTGGTCAACGTCGCCAGCGCGAGCCGGCGCGTGAGCACGACCGCCACCACGGACAATACGGCGGAGTGGAATATCGACAGCCAGAACGCGCTTGGCGCGGCCGGTGGTGCCGTCAAGTCCATGGTGTTTTATGCGGCGAACTCGCTGTCCGAAGCGGATCTGACGGCGGCCTACAACGCGGCCGTCGCAGCCAATGTCGCCAAGGTGATCAACGTATCGCTGGGCGAGTGCGAATCCAATGCGCGCCTGAGCGGGACCCAGGCCACCGACGACCAGATCTTCCTGGCCGCCGTGGCGCAAGGCCAGACCTTCGTCGTCGCCACCGGGGATGCGGGTTCCTACGAGTGCGGCGGCAAGACCAGCGCGCAGAGCTATCCCGCCGTCTCGCCATATGTGATCGCGGTCGGCGGCACGTCGGTGTCCACCAGCACCGCCGGCACATGGACCGGTGAAACCGTTTGGGCGTGCACCAACTACAGCACCTGCGCCACCGGCGGCGGCACGGGCGGTGGCGTGAGCCTGATCGAAGCCGCGCCAAGCTGGCAGCTGGCGTCCAAGGTCTTGGGCACTTCCACCCGCCGGGGCGTGCCGGATATCTCCTTCGCCGGCGATCCGTCGACGGGCGCGATCACGCTCGTCAAAGGCAAGTACGTGCAGTACGGCGGCACCAGCCTGGCCGCACCTATCTTCGCCGGCTTCTGGGCGCGGATACAGTCAGCCAATGGCAACCGGCTGGCCTTCCCCGCTCCCGCCCTGTACAAATATGGTGTGGCGCAGACCGCGCTTTTCCACGATGTCATCTCCGGCACGAACGGCGGCTACACCGCGGCCAAGGGCTGGGACTACACGACCGGTTTCGGCAGCCTGAATGTCGGCAGCTTCGCGGCCTTCGTCACCTCCAGCGGCGGGTTCTGACGGCGGTCAGTAGATCTCGCGGCGCAAGCGCTGCATTTGCTGCTCATGACGTTCCACCCAGCGGCGGGCGTCATCGAGCTGGCGCTCCAGGCGCGGGATGTACTCGTACAGATCGCGGCGCTCCTGTTCACGGCGGGCGTCCTGCTTCCTGGTCTCGTCGTTGACCACGCGGTCCTTCGCGTCCTGGTTCGAGCGGATCTCGCGTTCCAGCCTGGCCAGCCGATGGCGGGCGTCATTCAGGCGGTTCGCCACTTCATTGGCATCGTCCACCGCCTGCCGCTGCTTGGCGGCGGCGATCTCGAAATCCTGCCCGCTCACGTAAGCATGCTTCAACTGGTTGCGCATCTCGACGCGGCAGACTTCGACCATCATGCCGATGTTGGTGCGGCCACGTTCAAAAGCGTTCTCCGGCTGGCAGTACCTGGTGTTCTGCTCTTCCCAAGCCGCCGTGTACTGGTCGCGGGTTTTGGCGGTGACGAACACGCCATCGCGGCCCGCATTGGCGATACGCTCGTCCAGCATGAACGGCTTGCCATAGCCATCGTCGGCACCGGCCTGGCTCCAGTAGGCGGCAAGCCGCGTCTCCCATGCCTGGCGGTAGTCTGACTCGAAAATCTTCAGTCCTTTGGCGCGCGCCTCCTTGCTGCGCATGGCGAAGTCCTTGCCGCTGACGGCATCCTGCGTGCCGAGGTTGCGCCAGTAGTTGACGATCTCGCCGTTCCAGGCGGCGCGGTAGGCTTCCTCCTGCACCTGCACGCCGGCGCTGCGGGCGGCTGCCGCACGGTCGCGGAAGGCGCTGTCCGGCGTGCCGTTGCGCGCGTCGGTGTAGCCGGCATCCTGCCAGAAGGTGCGGTTGCCGATCTGCCAGCCGTCTGAGTATGCGGCTTCGTCGAAGCGCAGCTGCGTGGCTGCGGCCTTGGCGCGCGCTGCGTCCTTTTGCGCGGCCAGTGGCTGGCCGTCGGTGCCGGCGCGTTTGCCCAGTCCTCGCCAGTATTCGGAATTGCCGATGGCCCAGCCGGCATCGTAGGCTGGGCGGTTGAGCGGCGTATTGTGCTTGCGGATTTCTTCGCTGGCCACGTGGGCGTCGAATTGCGGTTGCTGTCCATTGCCGCCATCGGCCTTGCCAAACTGCGACCACAAGTCCCAGTTCCCCTGCGCCCAGCCGGCCGTGTATTGCGCCTCCGCGCCATTGGCGACGGGCTGCTTGGCGTCTGCGTGATCGTCGCAGAAGTCCTTGCGCTCCGCGTAGTTGGCCGGCTCGCCCTGCAGGCCGTCCTTATGGCCGATGGCGTTCCAGTCGCCGACCTTGCAATCGGCGATGCGCTGCATGGTGGACTGGCAGCCGGCCAGCAGCAGCGGCACAGCGAGGATCAGCGGGCGAAAGCGGGTCAGATAATTCATGGCGGGGTATGAGAGTTTCAGCGGCCAGATTATATGGCAAATTTGACACGTTCAGGCCGGGTTTTGCGTAAAGCTCACCCTTACCATCAGCCCCGGTCCCTCGTCGCGATTCGCCAGCAGGATGCGGCCCTGGTTGCGCGCTGCTGCCCGCTCGGCGATCGCCAGGCCAAGGCCGCTGCCCGCCTGGTCCTGGTCGGGCAGCCGGAAGAAGCGTTCGAACACCTTGCGCTGCATTTCCGGCGCAATGCCAGGTCCCTGGTCGGCCACCGAGAAGTCCACGCGGCCGTCGGTCTCCAGGATGCATACCGTCACGCGCCCGCCTTCCGGCGAATACTTGACGGCGTTGCTGACCAGGTTATCGATCAGCGATGCCATGCTTTCCAGGTGCATCGGCAGGATGCAGCGCTCCGGCGCCTGCAGTTCGATTTCGACGTGGCGCGTAGCGGCGATCTGGCCGGCCAGCGCCAGGCGGTCCGCCACCAGTTCGACCAGGTCGCGCGGCACCAGGCTGGAGTGATCGCGGTCGCCGCCGGAGCGGGCCAGGGCCAGCAACTGATGGACCGTGTGCGTGGCGCGCTGCACGCCGGTGCGCAAGCCCTGCCCGGCCTCCTCCACACGCTGCGCGGTGCGCGTGGTGGCCAGTGTGTCGGCATTGATCTGGATGATGGACAGTGGCGTCTTGAGTTCATGCGCGGCATCGACGAGGAATTCCTGCTCGCGTTCCAGCCGCTCGGTCAGGCGCTCCATCAGCCGGTTCACCGAGCCGACCAGCGGCGACAGCTCCAGGTATGGTGACGGCGCCAGCGGCGACAAATCGGTGGCCGAGCGTTCCTCGATCTCGCCGACGATGGACTTCAAGGGCCGAAGTCCGACACGGATGATGAACCACGCCGGCAGCAGCAGGAACGGTATGCTGAACAACAACGGTGCAAAGTAGTAGCCGATGCTCGACACCTGCAGCATCCATTCGCCTATCACCTCGGTCGCCATGCGCACCGTGACGCCGGTGGCGGGATCGTCTTCCACCGAGACCACCCAGCCGTCCCTGAGCGGCTGCCGGTGCGGGCCGGCGGCGGCATCGGTGGGCGGCAGGCCTGCGTCCGGCGAGGCGTAGACCAGCTGCCCGTGCCGCCAGACCTGCGTTTGCAGCGCGGGGATGTACCAGCCCAGCTCCGTGTACAGCGCGTAGTGCAGCTGCTCCATCTTGCGCACCAGGGGCTGGACCTGCTCGGGCGGCCGCTCGCCGATGGTTTGCATCAGCACGATGATGCGCAAGGCGCTGGCGCGCAGCTCGCGCTGCATGTCGCGGCGCTTGCTGGTGCGGGTCTCGTACACATCCAGCGCCAGGTTCGCCAGCCAGATCAGCATCATCACCGCGATGAAGCCGAACAGCAGGCGCTTGAACAGTGAGCGATTGTGCATCGTCATTTGTCGACGACGTAGCCCACGCCGCGCACCGTGCGGATGTAGCCCTCGCCGATTTTCTGCCGCAGGTGCGACATGTGCACGTCCAGCGCCGCGCCCTCGCTGTGCGGCAGCGCGCGCGATTCAAGCTCGCGCCGGGTCAGCACGCGGTCCGGGTAGCGCATCAGCGCGTGCAGCAGCGCGAATTCGGTCTTGGACAGCACAACATTGACGCCGGCCCGGGTCAGCAGCATGCGCTTATCGTCCAGCACCAGGTCCTTGACCTTCCACACCGGCTCACCGGATTCGCTCCAGCCGGTGGCGCGCCGCATCACCGCGCGCAGGCGCGCCAGCAGTTCCGTGACCACGAAGGGCTTGACCAGATAGTCGTCGGCGCCGCGATCGAGGCCGTTCAGGCGGTCCTCCAGGCTGTCGCGCGCGGTGATGACCAGGATGGGCAGCGTGTGGCCGGATGCCCGCAGCTCGCGCAGCACGTCGATGCCGTTCCCGTCGGGCAGCCCCAGGTCCAGCAGCACCGCGTCGAATGGTTCGTTTTCCACCCAATGGCGCGCATCGCTGGCGCGGCGCACCCATACCACTTCCTGTCCCGCATCCTGCAAGGCCGCTTGCAAGGCCTTGCCCAGTTCCAGGTCGTCCTCGACCAGGCATATCTTCATGTGTCGCCACCTCTTTCGTGAAGCCCGTATCTACGCATCTTCTTGTGCTCCTGTCAATCGCCTGCGCGCCACAGCGTTAGGAAACCCTTAAGGTTCCTTTTGGATTTCGTTAAGGAAGACTAGGGAGAATCTGCCCACACTAAAACTATTATCGAGGGAGCTTGGATGGACAGCAAAGCAGGGATGAAAACGGTGCCAACGCCTATCGCGTCGGCGGTGGCATTGATGCTCGCGTGCGCGGCGGCGCCCGCAGTGGCGCAGCAAACGGCTGGCGACAGCGCCCAGCCGCTGGAACAGGTCGTGGTTACCGGCATTCGCGCCTCCCTGCAGCAGGCGCTGGCCCGCAAGCGCAATAGCGATACGCTGTCCGAAGTGGTATCGGCCGAAGACATCGGCAAAATGCCGGACAAGAACGTGGCCGACGCGATCCAGCGCGTGCCGGGTGTGAACATCTCCTCCTCCGCCGGCGGCGAAGGCGGCTTCGCCGAGAACGACCGCGTGAGCGTCCGCGGCACCAGCTCCAGCCTGACGCAGACGCAGGTCAACGGCCACACCATCGGCACCGGCGACTGGTTCGTGCTGGACCAGGCGGGCGCGGTCGGCCGCAGCGTGAGCTACGCGCTGCTGCCGTCGGAAATCGTCAGCGCGGTCACGGTCCAGAAAAGCCAGCAGGCCGACATGGTGGAAGGCGGCGTGGCCGGTTCGGTCAACATCGAAACCCGCAAGCCGCTGGACTTCAAGAAGCAGTTGACGCTGGAAGCCTCGGCACAGGCCATCCATGCCGACCTGCCCAGCAAGACCGATCCGCAAGTGAACGCGCTGCTAGGCTGGAAGAACGACGCCAAGACCTTCGGCGTTCTGGTGCAGCTGTTCTCGGAAAAGCGCCATGAGCGCCGCGACGGGCAGGAGTTCTACGGCTACACCGCCATCGCCGCCGACAGCAACGCGGCCAAGGCGCATCCCGAGCTGGCGGGCATCCTGGCGCCGGCCGGCATCAGCGCCTCGCTGTTCGAGCAGACCCGCAAGCGCACCGGCGGCGCCTTCGACCTCCAGTTCAAGCCGAACAAGGACCTGAGCTTCGACATCAACGGTTTCAGCTCGCAGCTGGACGCGGCCAACTACAACCGCAGCTTCTACAACAACATCGCCGCCAACATCAACGCCACCAATCCGGACACCGGCGCGCCGGTCGGCGTGATCCCTTCGGCCTACACCATCAAGAGCGGCACGCTGGTGTCGGCGACGATACCGGCTTCGCAGTACCCGGCCGTCAGCGCCACGCAGACCTACAACTCGTCCTTGTATTCGGCCTTCGGCGACCAGATCTACCGTCCCGGCTCGTCCTCCTCGTCGGCCTACATCGACCTCGATGGCAGCTACAGGGTCAACCAGGACCTGCGCATCAGCGGCAGCGTGGGCTACACGCGCGGCACCGGCAAGACTCCGGCCGATATCGGCTACGAGGCGGGGCTGACCGGCGCCGGTTCCAGCTACACGCTGAATGGCCTGTCGCCGGCCACCATGTCCTTCCCCGGCGCGGACACGTCGAAGTTCACCAACTACGTCACCGCTTCCGCCTGGGGCTCGCACGTCATCACCAAGGACGCCGAAAAATACGCGCAGGCCGACGCCGAGCTGCGGCTTGACCGCGGCGTCATGGAGTCCGCCAAGTTCGGCGTGCGCTTCGCCGAGCACCATCGCAGCGTGAGCCAGCCGGAAAACCGCAGCTGCAAGGCCTGCGACGGCACCACCTCGGCGCCGCTGCCCGCCTGGAACGGCTCGACCTACCCATCCAATTTCGGCAACGGCATCGCCAACAGCGGGGGCTTCCTGCGCAATGTGTGGCAGATCAATCCCGCCGACATCGCCGCATGGGCGGCCAAGTACGACCTGGCCGGCGGCCCCACCACCGAGAACTGGGCCGGCGAGATGGACGTGAAGGAGAAGTCCAGCGCCATCTACGGCATGGTCAACTTGGCTGGCGACGGCTGGCGCGGCAACGTAGGCGTTCGCTATGTGCACACCAACCAGGCCACCATCACCAACATCCCCGGCGGCGACCATCCAATCGGCCAAGACAACGTGAACGGCCCATACACGCCGACGCTGAACCAGAGCGGCTACAACGACTTCCTGCCGAGCGCGAACTTCAAGATCGACCTGTCGCCCAAGCTGGTGGCCCGCGCGGCGGTCGCCAAGACGATGGCGCGCCCAGACTTCAGCGCGATGGTCGGCGCGGTGACGCTCAACGACACCAACCTGACCGGCAGCAGCGGCAACCCGAGACTGAAGCCGGTTCGCTCGACCAACTACGACGTCGCATTGGAATGGTACTTCGCGCCGAAAGCGCTGCTGTCGGCTGGCCTGTTCTACATGGACATGTCGTCCTACGTCACCTACGGCACGGCCAACCTCACCTACTTCAACAACTCGTTCAAGCGCTTCGACAGCTACGCCATTTCGTCGCCGACCAATATCGCGGCCAAGAACAAGGGCGTGGAGCTGGCGTACCAGCAGCACTTGTTCGGCGGCGTGGGCGTGGTGGCCAACTACACCTACACCGACGGCAAGGCGGACGACGGCCTGCCGGTGGTCGGCAACTCGAAGAACACCTACAACGCCGAGACCTACTACGAGGACGACCGCTTGAGCGCCCGCCTGGCCTACACCTACCGCTCCAGCTTCTCGGGCGGCTTGTACAACAGCTTCCCGCAGGTGATGGCGGGAACCGGCAACCTGGCGGCGTCGATCAGCTACAAGATCAACGAGAACCTGTCGGTCACCTTCGATGCGCTGAACCTGAACAACGCGGTGCTCCGCTACTACGGCACCAACAAGGACCAGCCTATCGCCTCGTATTCGAACGGCCGTCAATACTACCTGGGGCTGCGTGGCAAACTCTAAGCCCGCGCGGATACTGGCGATCGACGCCTTCCGCGGCGTCACCATCCTGGTCATGATCTTCGTGAACACGCTGGCAGGCGTGCGCGGGATGCCGGCCTGGATGGAACACGCCCCGGCGGACGCCGACGCCATGACCTTCCCGGACGTGGTGTTCCCGGCCTTCCTGTTCATCGTCGGCATGTCGATACCGTTCGCCATGGCGCAGCGGCTGGCGGTTGGCGACACGGCGGCCCAGCGCTGGCGGCACGTGCTCACCCGCGCCGGCGGCTTGCTGGTGCTGGGCGTCTTCATGGTCAACGCGGAGGATGGCTACAACGAGGCGGCGATGGGCATGTCCATCCATTTGTGGTCGCTGCTGTTCTACGGCTGCGCGCTGCTGGTGTGGGCCGTCCACCGTTTCGAGAACAGGATACTGTCGCTGGCCTTGCGGGCAGCCGGCGTTTGCGGGCTGGTGGCCTTGGCGCTGGCGTTTCGCGGCGGCGCCGATGGCAGCCAGCGGCTCGCGCCGCAATGGTGGGGCATACTGGGATTGATAGGCTGGGCGTACCTGTACAGCGCAGTAGCGTGGGAGCTTGCGCGTGCGCGCATCTTGCCGCTCGTCGCGCTGGTGCTGGCTTGTACGGGCCTGTACACCGCCGCCCATTTGGCGCCAACGTCCGCGCTTGCGCAGCTGCTGGGCGCACAGGCCGAAAACGCGGTGCACACATCGATCGCGCTGTGCGGCATGGTGACGTCGCTGATCTTCTTCGGCCAAGGGCGCGGCAAGCCGTTCCGCGATGCGCTGCTGCTTGCGCTGGCGCTGACCGCGATCGCCTTTGTGCTGCGGCCCTGGTTCAAGATATCGAAGATCTACGCCACGCCTAGCTGGGCGCTTTACAGCTCCGCCATCTGCGTGCTGCTGTTCGCGACGCTGTACTGGGTGGTCGACCTGCGGCGCATCAGCGGCTGGGTGGCGCTGGTCCGGCCGGCGGCTGCCAATCCGCTGCTGGTTTATATCATTCCCTACATCGTCTATGCGTTGATGCAGCTGCTGCACCTGGCGCTGCCGGACGCGCTGGGCTCCGGTTGGCCCGGATTCCTATGGGCCCTTGCCTACGCCATCATCGTCATGGCGCTGGCGGCGGGCCTCAACCGGCTGCATTTCAAATTGCAGCTTTAAACTCGAAAACTATGCGCATCAATTCTATCGACGCGGTACGCGGCCTGACTGTGGCCGCAATGCTGCTGGTGAACGACGCCGGCGACTGGTCGCACGTCTACCCTTGGCTGGAGCACGCCGAATGGCATGGCTGCACGCCGCCGGACTTCATCTTCCCCATCTTCCTGCTGATCGTCGGCGTCTCGATCAACCTTGCGCTGGGGCCGCGCCTTGATGCCGGCGCCAACGCCAAGGACCTTACGCGCCCGGTGCTGCTGCGCGCCGCGCGCATCGTGCTGCTGGGGATAGCGCTGCATGTGGTGGCGATGCTGCTGCTGAATGGGCGCGCCTTCCGCCTGTTCGGCGTGCTGCAGCGGACCGGCATCTGCTTCGCCGCCGCCGGAATGCTGGCCATCCACGTGCGCGGCGCCCGCGCCCAATGGGCGGTGTTCGCGGCCATCGTGCTGGGATATTGGGCCTTGCTGACCGCTGGCGGTTCGCTGGAGCCAGGCCTGAACCTGCCCGACCGCGTCGACAGCGCGCTGCTCGGCCACCTGGCCTACCAGTACGACGCAGCCACCGGCATCGGCCACGACCCGGAGGGCATCATGGGCACGCTGCCGTCGCTGGCCACGGTCATCCTCGGCCTGCGCGCCGGCGATTGGCTGCGGCAAGGGCGGACCCGCACGCTGGCACTGGCCGGCGCGGCGGCGATGCTGGCCGGCGGCCTGTGGTCGCTGGTGCTGCCGCTGAACAAACAGCTGTGGACCTCGTCGTTCGTGCTGTGGACCGGTGGTTTCGGCATGCTGGTTATCGCGCTGGCGCATCAGCTGATCGACGTGCGTGGCTGGCCGGCGCTGGGCCGCGCGATGGGCCTGAACGCCATCGCCGCCTACGCCGGCTCCTGGATCGCGACTTGCGTGATCGAAGGCAGCGGCATCATGGGGCCACTTTACGCGACGATTTTCAACCGTCCGCTGACCCCGTTGCTGGGCCCCTGGGCCGCCTCGCTGGCGTTCGCCGCCTGCTTCACCGCCCTATTCTGGCTGGCCATGGCCGGCGCTGAAAAGAGAGGCTGGCGCATCACGATTTGAGGCCGGATTTTTTTCGTATTTTGAGCGGGATCGCTTCCATTGCTAACACATCTATTGTGACTATCTCAACTTACTTTACAAATTAAAAATGTTCCAATGTTGATGTTGTTCATTCATAATATTTTAAAAGCAAGTTCGCTGAAGTCACTGTTCCGCGCCGCCGGCGGCCGGCCGTCCGCCTCAAATACGAAATCTGGAGTTTTTACATGCGCTTTAAATCGATAATGTTAGCCCTGACCGCCGCCGCAGCCCTGAGCACCGGCATCGCAAACGCCGCCGTGCCTGGCGAGTTGATCGTCAACGGCGGTTTTGAAACCGGCGACTACGGCCAGATCGGCTGGGGCGGCCATCAGCTGCAGGGTTGGAACAGCAACGGCTACAACTTCCTGTTCAACGGCTCGAACGTCGACAACGGCGGCGCCACCGGCAGCTTCGGCAACCTGCAACTGTGGGGTCCCCATAACGGCGCCGCCAACGGCCTGGGCGCCAGCCCGGTCGGCGGCAACTTCGTCGCGGCCGATGGCGCCTTCGAGATCGCCCCGCTGACCCAGACCGTCAACGGCCTGGTCGCCGGCCAACAATACAACCTGAGCTTCTACTGGGCCGGCGCACAGCAGCAATCCTTCAACGGCGCCACCACCGAACAGTGGAAAGTCTCGCTGGGCAACCAGACCCAGTCGACCGAAGTGAAGCAGAACGTCAACCACGGCTTCACCGGCTGGCAAAAAGAGACCTTCACCTTCACCGCCACCAGCAGCAGCGAAGTGCTGAGCTTCCTGGCCGTGGGCACTCCGGCCGGCGTGCCGCCGTTCTCGCTGCTGGATGGCGTGTCGATGGTGGCCTCCGTACCTGAGCCGCAAACCTGGGGCATGATGGGCCTGGGCCTGGGCCTGGTCGGTTTCGCCGCACGTCGCCGCAAAGCCAAGGCCGCTTAATTCGCCGCCAGCTTCAACCGATGCCGGACGTTCGCGTCCGGCATTGTCGTTTCCGTTTCCGCCATTATTCGCACCATGACTTCGATGAACGCCCTGCTCGCCTACCTGCCCACTTTTGCGGTCAATGTCGCGCGCTTGTGCGTGTGGCTGGTGCTGCTGTCGCTGGTGTTTGTGCCGCTGGAGCGCTGGCTCGCGGTGCGCAAGGCGCACCTGCCGCGGCGTGCGCTGGCGATCAACCTGGGCCTGTATTTCCTCAACAGCCTGTTGCCGGCCGCCGTGCTGAGCGCGTTGATGGCCGTGGTTGCCGTGGCCGCGCAGGCGGTGCTGCCTGCCGCCGTGCCGGCCGCCGTGGGCGCGTTGCCGCTGGCGGTGAAGCTGCCGCTGTCCCTGCTGATCGCCGAGGTGGGTTTCTATTGGGGCCACCGGCTGAGCCACCAGCTGCCGTGGCTATGGCATTTTCATTCGGTGCATCACAAGCCTGAGCACCTGTACTTCCTGATCAACACGCATGCGCATCCGGTCGACATGGTCGTCACCCGGCTGTTCGGCATGACGCCGCTGTACATCCTCGGCCTGGCCGGCGCCAGCGTGGGCGGCAGCGCCACACCGGCGCTGGTGATTATCATCGGCACCGTCTGGGGATTCTTCATCCATTCGAATCTGCGGGTCCGGCTCGGCCCGCTGGAATCGATCATCGCAACGCCGGCCTTCCATCACTGGCACCACACCAGCGTGGCGCCGCTGGACCGCAATTTCTCGTCGACGCTGCCTTTCCTCGACCGCGTGTTCGGCACCTGGCACCTGCCCGCCGAGTGGCCGGCGGCGTACGGCATCAGCGAAGCGCCGGTCGGCGCGCACGAGGCGTCAAGGAAAGCGGGCGATCCTTCGCTATAATCCAACGTCCACAACATGACGAAGAAAGCTTCGGATGATCAAAAGTTTGCGTATTGCCGGCGCGGTGATGCTGGCCTGCCTGTCCGGCGCGGCGGCGGCCGACACCTTCGAAACCATCGAGGCGGCGCCGCTGAAGGAAGTGTGGCTGAACGGCGGTTTCTACTCCTACCATTTTCAGCGCGATAAGGGCCTGAACGACAGCAATCCCGGCCTGGGCGGCGAGTACCGCTTCTCGACGGTGGCGTCGGCCACGGCGGGACGTTTCTACAACAGCGACCGCGCCTATTCGAATTACGTCGGTGTGTACTACCAGCCCTGGAAGGTCGGCCCGGTGCGGCTGGGCGCGGTGGCGGGCGGCTTCAGCGGCTACCCGAAGATGCGCGACGGCGGCTGGTTCCTGGCGGCGATCCCCACCGCCAGCTTCGAATACAAGAGCGTGGGCGTCAATGTCGCCATAGTGCCGACCTATAAGGACCGGCTCTATGGCGCCATTTCCGTCCAGCTCAAGCTGAAGGTCTTCGACTGATCAGTGACGCGCCTTGGACGAGACGGCGATCTGGTCGAGGATGTGCTTGGGCACGGCCGCGTAGTGCTTGAACTCCATCGTGTACGTGGCCCGGCCCTGCGTCAGCGAACGTAGCGTGGTGGAGTAGCCGAACATCTCGGCCAGCGGCACCAGCGCGCGGATGATCTTGCCGCCGCCGCCCGGGATCTCGTCCATCCCCTGCACCATGCCGCGCCGCGCCGTCAGGTCGCCCATGGCGTTGCCCATGAACTCTTCCGGCGTTTCCACTTCCACCTGCATCATCGGCTCCAGCAGCACCGGATCGGCGCGCCGCATGCCGTCCTTGAAGGCCATCGAGCCGGCCATGCGGAACGCGTTCTCGTTCGAGTCGACGTCGTGGTACGAGCCGAAGGTCAGCGTGACCTTGACGTCCACCACCGGATAGCCGGCCAGCACGCCGCTGCGCAAGGTCTCCTGCACGCCCTTGTCGACGGCGGGAATGAACTCGCGCGGCACCACGCCGCCCTTGATGGCGTCGACGAACTCGTAGCCCTTGCCCGGTTCCAGCGGCTCCAGCGTCAGCACCACGTGGCCGTACTGCCCGCGTCCGCCGGACTGCTTGACGAACTTGCCTTCCACATCGCTGGCCGCGCGCTGGATGGTCTCGCGGTAGGCCACCTGCGGCTTGCCCACGGTCGCCTCGACGCTGAACTCGCGCCGCATGCGGTCCACCAGGATCTCCAGGTGCAGCTCGCCCATGCCGGACATGATGGTCTGGCCCGATTCCTCGTCCGTGTGCACGCGGAACGACGGGTCCTCCTGAGCCAGCCGGTTCAGGGCGATGCCCATCTTTTCCTGGTCGGCCTTGGTCTTCGGTTCGACCGCCTGCGAGATCACCGGTTCCGGGAAGATCATCTTTTCCAGCACGATCACGTGGTCCGGCGAGCTTAACGTATCGCCGGTGGTCACGCCCTTCAGGCCCACCGCCGCCGCGATATCGCCGGCGTAGACTTCCTTGATCTCCTTGCGCTCGTTGGCGTGCATCTGCAGGATGCGGCCCAGGCGCTCCTTCTGGCTCTTGGTCGGGTTGTAGACCGTGTCGCCGGAATTGACCACTCCCGAATACACGCGGAAGAAGGTCAGCTGGCCGACGAACGGGTCGGTCATGATCTTGAACGCCAGCGCCGAGAACGGATCGCTGTCGGTCGGATGGCGCTCGATCGGGTTGTCGTCCTCGTCATGGCCGGCGATCGCCGGCACGTCCACCGGCGACGGCAGGTACTCGACCACCGCATCCAGCATCGCCTGCACGCCGCGGTTCTTGAAGGCGCTGCCGGCCAGCATCGGCACGATCTCGTTGCGGATGGTGCGCAGGCGCAGGCCGGCCTTGATCTCGTCCTCGGTCAGCACGCCGCCGTCCAGGTATTTTTCCAGCAGCTCGGGCGAACCCTCGGCGGCGGCCTCGACCATCTTGTCGTGCCACTCCTGGGCCAGCCCCTGCAGGTGCGCGGGGATGTCCTCGTAGGTGAACTTGACGCCCAGGCTCTCGTCGTCCCAGTTAATCGCGCGCATCTTGACCAGGTCCACCACGCCGTGGAAGTTGTCCTCCGCGCCCAGCGGAATCTGGATCGGAATGGCGGCGCCCTTCAGCCGCGTGGCGATCTGCTCGCGCACGCGGAAGAAGTCCGCGCCGACGCGGTCCATCTTGTTGATGAAGGCGATGCGCGGCACGGCGTACTTGTTCGCCTGGCGCCACACGGTTTCCGACTGCGGCTGCACGCCGCCGACCGCGTCATACACCATGACGGCGCCGTCCAGCACGCGCATGGAACGCTCGACCTCGATGGTGAAGTCGACGTGGCCGGGCGTGTCGATGATGTTGATGCGGTGCTCGGGGAAATTGCCCGCCATGCCTTTCCAGAAGGCGGTGGTGGCGGCCGAGGTGATGGTGATCCCGCGTTCCTGTTCCTGCTCCATCCAGTCCATCGTCGCGGCGCCATTGTGCACCTCGCCGATTTTGTGGTTGACGCCGGTATAAAACAGGATGCGCTCCGTGGTCGTGGTCTTGCCAGCGTCGATGTGGGCGCTGATGCCAATGTTGCGGTAACGCTCGATGGGGGTCTTGCGGGTCATCATTCTCTCCTTGGTGCAATGTGAATGCAGGAAGTCTCACGTGCGGCGATTACGGCGGATTTCAAGTGGCAAGGCAAGGTCATCTGTGCGACCTGACTGGCAGCAATTCCTATAGTCTGTAGAATAAGTTTCAAGTTTAACTGAAAGACCCTCATGACTGTACGCTCCAAACACGCCCTTCTTCTCTCCTTCGGCCTGGCCCCGGCTCTGGCTTTGGCCCAATCCGCCCCGCCACCGACCGCCACCGACCTCGAATTGCGCATCGAACGCTGCTCCGTGCTGGGCGACGCCAGCGCCCGCCTCGCATGCTACGACGCCCTGGCCAAGACCGGCCCCGCGCTGAAAAGCGTCGGCGGCGCCGCGGTCGGCGTGCCCGACCCCGGCAAGGTCAGCAAGCTGGCCACCGCGTTGACCCAGCCGTCCAGCATGCAGCCGGACGAGCCGCCCGCCGCGCCCGTGCTGCCGCCCAAGGTCGCGGCCATCACCACCATACCGCCGGAAGACTCGGTCTCACGCATGGTGCAGTGGTGGGAGCTGGACCGCTCGGCCAAGCGCGGCGTGTTCAATTTCCGCCCGCACCACGACACCTACCTGCTGCTGGCCAATTACAGCACCAGCTCCAATGATGCGCCTTTTGAGAACTTCACGCCGGCTGGCATCAAATCCCAGCACACGGAGCTGACCTACCAGCTCAGCTTCAAGATGAAGCTGATCGAACAGGTGCTCAAAACCCCGGTCGACCTGTGGTTCGGCTACACCCAGAACAGCTTCTGGCAGGCCTACAACCGCGCCGCCTCCAGCCCGTTCCGCGAGACCAACTACCAGCCCGAGCTGATGCTGACCACGCCGCTGAACCTGAGCCTGGGCAGCGCCCTCGACGTGCGCTACCTGACGCTGGCCGTGATGCACCAGTCGAACGGGCAAACGTCGACGCTGTCGCGCAGCTGGAACCGGATATATGCGGAGGTGGGCGCCGAGCACGGCAAGCTGGCCGCGCAGTTGCGCATCTGGAAGCGGCTGGACAACGCCCGCTCGGACAACGACAACATCGACATCGTCGACTACATGGGCCACGGCGACCTGAACCTCAGCTACCGCAACGACGGCCACGAGTTCTCGCTGATGGCGCGCCACAACTTCAAGAACGGACGCGGCGCGCTGCAGGCCGGCTGGGCCTTCCCGGTGGTCGCCAACCTGAAAGGCTACCTGCAATTGTTCAGCGGCTACGGCCAAAGCCTGATCGACTACAACTACAAGCAAAAGTCGCTGGGCGCCGGCTTCCTGGTCGACTTCTAAGACTGCAGGATCAGCGGCTTGGCGAGCCGCGCAGGATGCGCGCCGGCAGCATGACGATGGCGCGCAGCAGCTCGAACACGCCCTCGACGCCGATGCCGATCAGGCGGAACGGCAGCGTCAGCAGCCAGAACAGGGGATACAGCACCAGCGCCAGCAAAGCCAGCGGCCAGCACAGGAAAAGCAGACCCAGCCAAAGAATAAAGCTCAGCATACGACGCTCCCGGAATGAATATTATCTATAATGCCACTGTAGTTTAGCGACAAGCCGGACGCAATTCCCGTGCGACCAGCTGCGCATAGCCGCGATCAACCGCGACTTTCATGGGACAAACGGAAAAATAATGCTCAAACCTTGGTATGTGGCGGCCCTGCTTGGCAGCTCCGCTTTGATGAACGCGCAAGCCCAGCAACAGCCGGCGACGGCTCCCAGCGTGGTGGTGGCCGGCCAGCGTCACGCCTCGCCGTGGTTCCGTGCCGAGAGCCAGCACCTGGTGGTGTATTCGAACACTAGCAACAGCCAGGTCGCGGACCTGCTCAACCAGCTTGAAAAGCTCGACTACATGCTACGGCTGTACACCCAGCCCTTCCTCAAGTCCAGCGGCGACGAGCCGCGGCTGACGTTCTACTATCACGACGGCGCGGTGGCCTTGAACCCGCTGGGCGTCAGGCAGCCGGCCAACGCCATCGGCCTGTACAACAGCTGCGCCTCGGGCGTGCAGGGCTATGGCGTGCGCCTCAGTCCCGACGACGAGGAGGGTCTGTCCGCCCTGTACGAGGCCTACACCCGCCACTTCCTGTACCGCTACACCGACATCCGCGCGCCGATCTCCTTCATCGACGGCATGGCGCACTACTTCGCCAGCGTGCGCTTCACCGACACCGAGATGGTGGTGGGCCGCACGCCGGTGAGCCTGGGCCGCTACCTGAACTTCCTGGGGAACGGCCACCGCTACAGCCTGGAATACAAGGACGTGCTGGAGCAAAACGACTCGCGCGGCCAGAACTATGCTTCGACCGCCGGCATCAAGCTGGAGTTCGCCGCCCGCTCCTGGTTGCTGACCCATTACATGCTGTCGACCGACGACAACCGCAAGCGCCTGGTCGACTACCTGAGCGCGGTCTACCGCGAAGTGCCGATCACCGACGCTTTCGAGCAGGCCTACGGCCTCAAGGTAAGCGAGCTGAGCACCACGCTGTGGCGCTACCGGCTGCAAAAGCAGGCGGTGTTGACGGTGCATATTCCCACCCTGCCGGCGGCCGTGATGAACTTCGAGAGCCTGCCGGAGTCGTCCGGCGAATTCGTGCTGACGGAAGCGGCGCTCAAGTCCTGCCCCGACCGCAAGACTGGCGAGTCTCTGTTGCGCCGTACCGCCGAGGCGGCCGCGCGCTATCCGGCCAACGCCTACGTCCAGCGCGTGCTCAGCCGGGCGCAGATCGACTGGGGCAACCCCAAGAACGCACTGCCCTACCTGACCTCGGCGGCGGGCAAGCCGGATGCCGGCGCGGAAGTGTTCTATCTGCTGGGAGAGGCGCAGCTGCGCCTGAGCCAGACGGACGCCGCACGCGCCAGCCTGGGCCGCGCACTGGCGCTGGATCCGAAGTCGGCCGAGGCGGCGTCCGCGCTGTACCAGGCCGGGATGAAGGCCGGCACCGCTCCGGACGAGGCCACGCTGCAGGCGGCCATCACGGGCTGGAAGAATGCACACGAGGTCAACACGCTGGCCCGCCAGGCCGCGCTGGCGTACGCGTACGCGGGCGAGATGCCCAAGGCACGCAACGCCCTCAAGCTGATGGCGCATAACATCCGCGAACCAGAATTGGGTGCCTGGGCTAAAACGTGGCTGGAGAAATTGGCGGCGGGCGTTGGCCAGGCCGAAGTGCTGGCGGAGATGAGGGTGCAACCGGAGTCAGGCACGGCAACCCGCGAATGGACCATCGCCAATTCGATGGTCATGCAGGATGTGGAGTACAACGCCGGCTTGCAGGATGCGCGCAGCTTCCTCAGCCAGCAAAGCCTCAATCCGTCGAGTCCGGACAAGGCCGTGCAAGCGACCTTCGATACGCGCTAGGTCTTGATTACTGGCCGACGCAGATAATCTTGGTCACGTACTCTTTGGCGTTGGGCTTCTTCTTGTTAGCCCACGCCACCGCCTGATTGGCCTCGTCGATGGTCAACACGGTGGCCTTCTCTTTGGACTTGATGAAGGAGACGCCCTCGAAGACGCCGTCCTTGCTGCGCATGACTTTGGCGAACACCGGCGGCTTGGTCTCGCCGTCGGAGATTTTGTTCTGCTGGATGAGGTAGCGCTGGTCGATCTTTTCCATATATTTCTTTCTGCAAAAGACGAAATATACGCTTCGGAACGACCCGCGTGAAGGGCTATTTAAGCGAAGGCCGGCGCGTAGCTGGCTGGTTGCAGTGCCGCTTCGTACAGGATTTCAGCACGCAGCGAGGCCTGCAGCGATGGAATCGAGCCACCGGCGCGGTACTGGAAGCTCACTTGCAGCACGTCGCCCTCGCGCGCCTTGACCGGGGTGGCCAGCGGCAGCGTCATGTAGTGGTTGAGCCAGTCGATGGTGGTCGAGCGCTCGGACACCACGGCCAAAATGTTCTTGGTCACGAAACGCATGGCGTTGATCTCGCCGTTGCGCTCGACCACGAACTTGCCCTGCCACGCATAGGTCAGGTCATTCGGCTGGTTGAAGTCGATGATGCTGTACACGGCCGGCTGCGCCAGTTCCACCGTGCCGGGATAAATCACATTGGTTTCCTGGAACTGCACGATGGGCGCGTAGAAGCCCTCGAAATCATATTCCTGCTGCAGCGGCTGGACCGCCATGATCACGGCCTCGGGCAGGAACACCGGCAGCGGGCCGCCGAAGCGCTCGGTATAGCGGCGCTTGAACGATTCGATCACCTCCACCTGCTTCTCGCGCAGCATGCCGACGTGGATCATCTCGCAGATGACGACATCGACCGGCTCCGGCGGCAGGTATTCGAAGGCGTCGGCGTGAACCACCTCGACCTTTTCGCCGTTCGGGTTCAGGGCCAGCATCTTGCGGGCTTCCTTGACCATGTCGGGATTGAACTCGACGCAATACACCTTGTCCGCCTTGGCCGCCGCGAACCACGACAGTACACCGGTGCCGCCGCCCAGCTCCAGCACCTTGGCGCCCGGCTTGACCGCGTAGTCGATGGCCGACTTGAAGCCGTGCATGCGGTTTTGGTCCATCAGCATGTTGTGATGGTAGTGGACTGGAATGAATTGCCCCAGATAGCAGCTTTCAATCTCGCGTTCGTTCAGCATGGATATCCTTGGTTGATGAGCATTGCGTCTGGGAGCAATGCATTGGACCCATTATGGTCAACAATGCGGACCAACCAAGCGGGGAACTACGCGCCAAAAGCCCGCCAATTCGGGCGTTGTCAATTCAGCATGCGGGTTAGCGCTTTGCCTTCGCGGCCAGGTGCGCTTCAATGGTTTTGGCGATCCAGGGCTTGTCGGCCTTGGTCGCGAATTCGGCGGCGGTCTGGTGGAAGCCGCCGTCTTTCAAGGTCGCGTCGGCGCCCTGCTCCAGCAATAATTCCACGACTTTTTCCTGGCCCTCGCGCGCGGCGATCATCAGCGGCGTCATGCCGGACGGCGCTTCGGCGTCGATGTAGGCGTGGTGCTCCAGCAGGATGCTGGTGATCTCGGTGCTGCCGGCCGCAGCCGCGTAGTGCAAGGCGGTCCAGCCTTTCTGGTTCACCTGTGCGCCGCGCTTGATCATGTCCAGCACGGTGGCCTTGCTTTGACGGAAAGCCGCCATCATCAACGCGGTGTTGCCGTTGGGTGCCTTGGCTTCCAGGTCGATGCCGGGCTGATCCATCAGCAAAGTGGCGACACGGTAGGCTTCGTAGCGCATCGCGACGATCAGCGCGGTCTCGCCGCCCGGCTCGCGCAGATTCGGGCTGAGTCCGCGCTCCAGCAGTTTTTTAACGCCGGAAACGTTGTCCAGCTGGATGGCGCGGAAGAGATCGACCTCGTCGTCGGTCTGCTCTGCCGCC
This sequence comes from Duganella caerulea, assembly GCF_040362985.1. Lineage (NCBI taxonomy): Bacteria > Pseudomonadati > Pseudomonadota > Betaproteobacteria > Burkholderiales > Oxalobacteraceae > Duganella > Duganella caerulea. The sequence goes on from NZ_BPWJ01000001.1 coordinate 496,015, forward strand.
AGCACGGGGATCGTCAGGGAGGCCATGGCCGTCAAAAGCAAGCGGCGTTTGGAGAGAATCAGCATTAAGTAATCACGCTACCACGTTGAATAGTTTGAAGAAATTGGCGGTCGTCTGTTCGGCGACCTGCTCCACCGGGATGCCCTTGAGCTTGGCGATGTACTCGCCGACGTGGGCCACGAAGCCCGGCTCGTTCATCTTGCCGCGATGCGGCATCGGCGCCAGGTAAGGCGAATCGGTCTCGATCAGGATGCGCTCCAGCGGCACTTCCAGCGCCACCGCCTGCAGATCCTTGGCGCTCTTGAACGTCACGATGCCGGAGAACGAGATGTAGAAACCCATCTCGATCGCCGCGCGCGCCACTTCCAGCGACTCGGTAAAGCAGTGCATCACGCCCGCCACGCCGCCCGCCTCGGTGCCGGCGCCTTCTTCGCGCATGATGCGGATGGTGTCTTCGCTGGCGCTGCGGGTGTGAATAATCAAGGGCTTACGCGTGATTCTTGATGCTTTGATGTGAGTGCGGAAGCGCTCGCGCTGCCACTCCAGGTCGCCTTGCAGGCGGAAATAGTCCAGCCCGGTCTCGCCGATGGCGATGATTTTCGGGTCGTTGGCCAGCTCCACCAGTTGTTCCACGGTTGGTTCGGGCGTGTCCTCGTAATCCGGATGCACGCCGACCGAGGCGTAGATGTGCGGATACTCGTGGGCCAGCGCCAGCACTTGTGGAAAATCCGGCAGGTCGACCGACACGCACAGCGCGTGGGTGACCTTGTTGTCGGCCATCTTGGCCAGGATTTCGGGCATGCGAGCAGCCAGCTCGGGGAAATTGATGTGGCAGTGGGAATCGATAAACATGCCGTGATTGTAACCCAAGCGCGTCTGGCCTAGAATCGGCGTTCCATTCAATTCAGGAGCCCGTCCGATGTCCGTCCGCATTCCGCTCGCCCTCGCACTTGCCCTGCCGCTGGCCGCCGCCGCCGAGCCGCCTCCCCAGCAATTCGCCGACCTCGGCGACGTGCGACTGGAAAGCGGCGCCGTCATCAAGGACTGCAAGCTCGGCTACCGCACCATCGGCAGCCTGAACGCCGCCCGCTCGAACGCGGTGGTGTTCCTGCCCTGGCACACCGGCAAGAGCGTCGAGGCGGTCTCGCTGCTGGGGCCGAAGGGCTTGTTCAACACCGCCGGCCACTACGTGATCGTGGTTGACGCGATCGGCAACGGCGTGGCCTGCTCGCCGTCCAACAGCGCGGCACAGCATGGCACGGCCTTCCCGGCCTTCACGGTGCGCGACATGGTGGAATCCGAATACCGCCTGCTGACCGAAAAGCTCGGCCTCAAGCACGTCCATGCGATGGTGGGCTACTCGATGGGCGCGACCCAGACTTTCCAGTGGATGGTCAGCCATCCCGGCTTCATGGATGTGGCCGTGCCGATCGCCGGCACGCCGCGCCAGACCAGCTACGACCTGCTGTTCTGGCGTACCGAGGAGGCCGCCATGCTGGCCGACCCCGATTACGCCAACGGCGAGTACAAGCAGAACCCGAAGCTGCCGCTGTACCACCAGATATTCTCGCTGAACTTCGACACGCCGGCCTATCGCGCGGCCCAGACCAAGCCGGCCGAGGTGGACAAATTCATCGCCGAGACCATCGCCGACGACCCGGACGCTGCCGACGCCAACGACACGCGCTGGCAAATGCGCGCCTTCCTGACGCAGGATATTGGCGACGATGCCGCCGGCAAGGTGAAAGCGCGCGTGCACATCATCAACCCGCGCCAGGACCTGATCGTCAACCCGGCGCCGGCGCTGGCGTTTGCGCGCCGGATCCGCGCCACAACCACGGTGCTGGAGGGCGATTGCGGCCACTCGGCGGTGGTCTGCGCGACCGCCCAGATCCGCGCGGCCGTCGACCGCGCGCTGAAATAAGGCTTAAGCGACGCGCTTGCCGAGGATGATCAGGTCGCGCTCGATGCCGTCCAGGTTGGCGACCTTGGGCAGGTTGGCCCAGGTCTCGAAACCGAATTTGGCGAACAGGCCCAGGCTGGGCTTGTTGTGGCCAAAGATAAAGCCCAGCAAGGTGTGGACCTTGATTGCCGGCGCATGGGCGATGGCTTGCGCGATGCAGTAGCCGCCGATGCCCTTGCCGCGCCAGGCCTCGGCGATGTAGATGGAAATCTCGGAAGTGCCCGAGTACGCCGGACGGCCGTAGAAATTCGAGTACGACATCCAGCCCAGCACTTCCGGCTGGCTGGCTGTATCGCCGGCCTGCTCGATGATCCACAGCGGGCGCTTCTCCGGCGTATGCTCGTTGAACCAGCCCAGGCGCGACTCCACCGACACCGGCTCGGTGTCGGCGGTGACTTCGCGCGAGGCGACGGTGCTGTTGTAGATGGCAACGATGGTGGGCAAATCATCAAGCGTGGCGAGGCGATGGCGGAAAGCTGTGGTCATATCGGGAAGCTGTGAGAGATTAAAGCGTATGCGTGGCGCGCGAGGATCGCAGCGCCGCGCCGAGGATTTCTTCGATGCGCAGGCGGGCGCGCTGGCCGCTTTCGTCTTCGGGGAAGTGCACGCCCACGCCCTGCGCCTTGTTGTTGTGCGCGCCGGCCGGCGTGATCCAGGCGACTTTGCCGGCGATCGGGTATTTGTTGGTATCGTCCATCAGCGCCAGGATCAGGTAGATCTCGTCGCCGATTTTATAGGGCTTCTGGGTCGGCACGAACATGCCGCCGTTCTTCAGGAAAGGCATGTAGGCCGCATACAACGCGGCTTTCTCCTTGATCGCCAGCGACAAGACCGTCGGCCGCGCAACGGGCACGGTATTCGGATCAAGTGGACTGGCAGCGGACATCTAATTCCCTTCAGGCGCAGCAGGCGGCGTATTCGAGCAACATATCCTCCAGGAACAGCTTGGGCGACAGCGGGTGATCGGCAGTCGCCCGCCGCTCGTTGGCGCCCTTGATGGCGGCCAGCAGGCGGCTGACATGGATCTTGCCGGCCAGGCTGGCCAGTTCCTTCTGGTAGCGCGGATAGTAACGGATGTTACCTGCCAGTTTGTAGGAAAACACATCATAAAGCCAGCGCTGCAACCAAGAAACTTGTGCACTCAGCGGCACTTTTTGCAGTTTGTCGGCAACTTTCAACGCCCCTTCGACGCTCGGATGGGCCAGCAGCTGCAGCAGCACTTCCAGATCGTCGCGGTTGCCCACTTCGGCCTGGGCCATCGCCGCCAGCGGCGCGCCGCCCTGCTCGCGCAGCCAGCTGTCGGCATCCGGCACGCCCTGCGTCTTCAGCCAGGCCAGCGCCTCGGCGTGGCTCGGCATCGGCAGCGCGAACTTGCGGCAGCGCGACAGGATGGTCGGCAGCAGCCGGTCCAGGCTGTTGGAGGCCAGCAGGAACACCGTGCCCGGAGGCGGTTCCTCCAGCGTCTTCAGCAGCGCGTTGGAGGCCGGCATGTTCAGCGCCTCGGCCGGATACAGCACCACCACCCGCAGCCCCTGGCGGTGGGTGGAAATGTTCATGAAGTCCGCCAAATTGCGGATCTGCTCGATCTTGATCTCCTTGGACGGCGCCTTGGTCGACTTGGCGGTTTTCTTGGCCTCACCTTCGCCCTCCTCGCCTTCGGGGGGCTCGTCTTCCAGCGCCTCCGGTCGCACGCGGCGGTAATCCGGATGGTTTTGCTGGGAGAACCAGCCGCAGGACGCGCACTGGCCGCAGGCGTGGCCATCCGGCAGCACGGCCTCGCACAGCAAGCCCTGGGCGAAGCGCTCGATGAAGTCGGACTTGCCTATCCCGGCCGCGCCATGAAACAGGATGGCGTGCGGCATGCGCTGGCGCAGCAGTTGCAGCTGCTGCCAGGACGACTCCTGCCATGGGTATATGGAATTGCTCATTGTTGTCACGCTAACAATTGGTCGAGGATGGCCGCGATCTCGACCTGGATGTCGGCGATGGACTGGGTCGAGTCGATCACGCGGAAGCGGGCCGGGAACTGGGTCGCGCGGCGCAGGTACTCGTTGCGGGTGGAGGCGAAGAAATCGGCCTTCTCCTGCTCGAACTTGTCCAGCGAACGGGTCGCGTCCAGCCGCGCGCGCGCCACTTCCAGCGGCACGTCGAACAGCAGCGTCAGGTCCGGCTGCAGGTGCGGATGCACCCAGTGCTCCAGCGCCTCCAGCTTGGCCAGGTCCATGCCGCGCCCGCCGCCCTGGTAGGCGAAGCTGGCGTCGGTGAAGCGGTCGGAAATGGCCCAGGCGCCGCGATGCAGCGCCGGCTCGATCACCTGGGCGATGTGCTCGCGGCGGCTGGCGAACATCAGCAGGGCCTCGGTTTCCAGGTGCATTTTTTCGTGCAGCACCAGCTCGCGCAGCTTTTCCCCCAGCGGCGTGCCGCCCGGCTCGCGCGAGCTGACCACATCGACGCCGCGCGCCTTGAGATAGTCGCCGACGAAGGCGATGTGGGTCGATTTTCCGGCGCCGTCTATGCCTTCGAAAGTGATGAATTTACCGCGGTGTTGAGTCATGAATTGCCTAAAACTTATCTTTGGAACTTGTTGACCGCCCGGTTATGGTCGGTCAAATTATCTGAAAACTGGCTGGTGCCGTTGCCCTTGGAGACGAAATACAGCGCCGGCGTCTTGGCCGGGGCCAGCGCGGCCGTCAGCGATTGCACGCCCGGCAAGGCGATCGGGGTCGGCGGCAAGCCGGTGCGCGTGTAGGTATTGTACGGGGTGTCGGTCTCCAGATCCGATTTGTGGATCTTGCCGTCGTATTTGCTGCCCATGCCGTAGATCACGGTCGGGTCGGTCTGCAGCAGCATGCCCAGTTTCAAGCGGTTGACGAACACGCCCGCGATCATGCCGCGCTCGGACTTCTGCCCGGTTTCCTTTTCCACGATGGAGGCCATGGTCAGCGCCTCGTACGGCGTCTTGTATGGCAGCGCCGGGTCGCGCTTGTCCCAGGCCTCGTTCAGGCGGGTCAGCAGCATGGCGTGCGCCTGCTTGTAGATCTGCAAATCGCTGGCGCCCTTGGCGAACAGATAGGTATCCGGGAAGAACAGGCCCTCCGGCTGCTTGTACTCGGAGGCGATGGCGTTCATCACTTCCTTGTCCGACATGGCGACCGTATCGTGTTTCAGGCCCTTGTGCGCGGCGATGGCCGCCCGCATCTGGCGGAAGGTCCAGCCTTCGATGATGGTCAGCTGTTCCTGGGCGAACTCGCCTCGCACCAGCTGTTCGATCAGGCGCAGCGGCGTGGTGCCCGGCTTGAGCTCGTAGGTGCCGGCCTTGAGCCTGGCGCTCTTGCCGGTCACGCGAGCGAGCAGGTTGAACAGCACCGGCTCGATGGGTACGCCCGCCTCGGCGATCTGCTGGCCGGCGGCGTGGGCGCCGCTGCCGGGCGCGATGTTGAATTCGATGGCTTCGATCTCATCGCCAATGATCGGATGCTGCGACCAGTACATGAAATAACCGCCGCCGGCGATTGCCAGCAAGATGCACAGGGTGATGATTTTTTTAATAAAAGCCATTGTTAAAGCCGTAGGGTTGGAACAAGTCGCACAGCTTGCCACTTCTTGGCACAGTCCGCCAGTGCCGCGTTTTGTACGGCATCCGACGCGATCCGTCCGACATCACTATAATGAGCCCGTAATGATAATGCTTTAATCGTCAAATTATTGGAAATTATGTCTTCTTGGAATGAACTTTTAGCACAGCAAGCCCAGGCGCTGACCACCACGCAGCTGGCCGTGGGCTTTGTCGCCCCGCTTGGCGACCAGGGACTGATCGCGCTGGACGGCGAGGAATCCGCCAGTTTCCTGCACAATCAGCTGACCAACGACGTCGAGCACCTGGGCCTGGCCGAAGTGCGGCTGGCCGGGTATTGCTCGCCGAAGGGCCGCTTGCTGGCCTCGTTCCTGATGTGGCGTAACGAAACCACCATCTTCCTGCAACTGCCGCGCGAGATCCAGGCGCCGGTGCAGAAGCGGCTCGGCATGTTCGTGCTGCGCGCCAAGACCAAGCTCAGCGACGCCACCGAACTGCCGGCCAGCCAGGTCGCGCTCGGCCTGGGCGGCGGCATGGCCGAAGAGACGCTGCAAAACTGGTTCGACCCGCTGCCGGCCAAGCCGTTCACCAAGGTCGATCATCCACTGGGCACGCTGATCCGCGTGGCCGACGTGTTCGGCGCGCCGCGCTACCAGTGGCTGATGTCGGCCGAAGTGGCGCAGACGGTGGTGCCGGAGCTGGCCGCCAAGCTGTCGGTCGGCCGCACCGACGCCTGGCACCTGTCGGAAATCCATGCCGGCATCCCGCAGATCACCAAGGCCACGCAGGAACAGTTCGTGCCGCAGATGATCAACTTCGAGCTGCTGGGCGGCGTCAACTTCAAGAAGGGCTGCTACCCCGGGCAGGAAATCGTCGCCCGCAGCCAGTACCTGGGCAAGCTCAAGCGGCGCACCACCCTGGTCAGCATCGCCGACGCGGCCGCCGCGGCCGGTGTCGAGGTGTTCGCCACGGCCGATCCCGAACAGCCATGCGGCATGATCGTCAACGCCGCGCCCAACGGCAAGGGCGGCATCGACGCGCTGGTGGAAATGAAACTGGCCGCCATCGAAGCGGCCTCGGTCCGCCTCGGCTCGGCGGACGGCGTGCCGCTCACCTTCCTCGACATGCCCTACGTGCTGGACCCACTCGACCTCTAGCATGGACTTCTACATTTATTATCAGGTCAAGGATGCCGACGCGGCGTCCTTGTTGGCGGCGGTCGTCCCGATGCAGGCCGCGCTCGGCGCGCGGCATGGCGTGGCGTGCCAGCTCAAGCGCCGTCCGGAGGTCAAGGACGGCATGCAGACATGGATGGAAGTCTACGCCGCCACGCCGGCCGGATTCGCCGCCGCGCTGGACGCCGCCGTCGCGCAAGCCGGCCTGGCCGCCTGGACCGCCGGCCCGCGCCACACCGAAATCTTTACGGATCTAGTCCCATGTGCCTGATCGTTTTTGCCTGGCGGGTGATCCCGGCCGTGCCGCTGGTTGCCGCCGCCAACCGCGATGAGTTCTACCAGCGCGCCACCGCACCTGCGGCCCCGTGGCCCGAACATCCGCAGATCTTTGCCGGCCGCGACCTGCAGGCCGGCGGCAGCTGGATGGGCATCGCCCAGCCGGCCGAATGCGGCAAGGCTTCGCGCTTCGCCGCCATCACCAACATCCGCGCGCCGTCCGAGCACCGCGACGACGCGCCCTCGCGCGGGCGCCTGGTGGCCGACTTCCTGGCCGGCTGCATGACGCCGCAGGAATACGTCGACGCCATCCGCGCCGACGCGGGCGCCTACAACGGCTTCAACCTGGTGCTGAGCGACGGCGAGACGCTGATCTGGTTCTCCAACCGTGGCGACGCCGATCCGCGCAACGGCAAGCCGCTTGAGCCGGGCGTGTACGGCCTGTCGAACGCGCTGCTCGACGCGCCGTGGCCCAAGGTGCTCAAGACCAAGGCCCAGTTCGCAAGCCTGCTGTGCCTGGGCGCGCCGGACGACGCCTACTTTGAAATGCTGGCCGACACCACGCCCGCGCCGGACCAGCGCCTGCCCGAAACCGGCGTGCCGCTGGACCTGGAGCGCATGCTGTCGGCGGTGCGCATCGAAAGCCCGAGCTACGGCACGCGCACATCGACCGTGGTCAAGCTGTATGCGGAAGCGCCGGCCACGCTACAAGAGATGCTGATCCACTAGGCCGCCAGGCACTTTACTGCTGCTTCATGTGGGCGATCAGCTGGTCAAGCGCCTTGCCCCAGCCATCCTGGAAACCCATCTGCTTGTGCGCCTCGACGGTGGCCTCGTCCTTGTGGCGGGCGCAGGCGATGTAGCGGGTGCCGCCCCGTTGGGCAGCGGCTCCATCCACCCTGGGATCGACATCCTCGACGATGTCCGTCATGCTTGCGCTCCTTAAAAGGTGTACTGCATATTGATGTGGGCGATGCCGGCCTCGAAGAACTCGTCGCCGTCGATGGCGAAGCCGTGGCGCTCGTAGAACGGCGCGGCGTGCGATTGCGCGCTCAGCGCCACCTGCTGGTCGCCGCGGGCGCGCGCCTGCGCCATCAGCACTTGCAGCAAGGCGCCGCCGACGCCGCTGCCGCGCGCGAACTGGCGCACCGCCATGCGGCCGATGTGGCCGTCCGGCAGCAAGCGGCCGGTGCCGACCGGCGTGCCGGCCGCATCGTAAGCCACCGCGTGCAGGCAGACCGCGTCCATGTGGTCCATTTCCAGCTCGGCGGGGACTTTCTGTTCTTCGACGAAGACTTCAAAGCGTATCAGCTTTGCGTCGGCGTTGAGGGCGGTCCAGTCTCCGGTGCGGATGTTGTGCGTGGCGGTGAGGGTCATTGGCTTGCTTGGCTAGTTGCGGAAGGCGTGATTGTCGCATGCGGCGCGGACGTGCGGCGCTTCCACGCCTGGAAGATGCGCTCCGCCTGCGCCTCCGCATCGCCCCGCTGCCGGGCGCTGAGGGTCTTGGTCCAGCCGTCGAGCATCTCCTGCGGGTAGACCACGCTATCGGGGTTCATGGCGGTCACTATTTTGTTGGTCGCAAGCTGTTCCATATAGAGCTCCGGCGCGCCGGCCGGCATGCCCAATTCGAGATGCGCGGAGGTATTCAGCATCACCGCGTCGAGGTAGCCTTGGGCGATGCTGTCGTCCAGCCGCTTCAGCGCGTCGCGGCGCCATTCGATCACGGCGGGATCGTCCGGACGCTCCTTCAGCGCGCTGCGGTCGCCATGCGGGCCGGCGAAGATGTACCGCGCCAGAGCCCCGCCCACGTGCTGGTTGGCGGCGTACTCCAGCAGCTGGAAGCGATCGAGCCTGGTCCTGCCGGTCAAGCCGGCGCACTCGCGGCGCAGCGCTTGCAACGATTTCTCATCGGCCTTGTGCGCCAGGAGCTGGACTTGCATGCCGCCATTCTCCCGGGTGATCTTCAGGTCCGTGTTGTCGACAAGTTCCTTGTCGTTCTCCAGGGTCAGGCACTCGTCGATCTTGTTGAAGGCGGCAAGGGACTTTTCGGGATCGCCCGCCGCGTCGCGCACCATGTCTTCGACCGAGACCTCGGCTGCCATGGTAGGCGCCGCATTGCCCGGCGATGCGGCGGCCGGCCGCAAAGCCGCGCCATGCTGCCGAGCGGCAGATGGCAGGATGAGAGACGCGGCGGCCTGGACCGGCGGCCGGGTCAGCCAGTCAACGCCCTTCCAGACCAGCGCTGACGCGATAATCAATGACAGCAGAAAATATAGTCTTCTGGCGGGTAACATGGCATGTTGGAGAATTGGCCAAGCATGACATTAACATAACACCGCCGCGCACCCGACAACATCAGCCCAGCTTCATCTTCGCGCGCAACGCCTCGCGCACGTGCGGCGTGGCGGCATACGGATCGCCGGGATTGGTGCCGGCGACGATGTGCTCCATGCGCTCCTGCACGCCGGCCAGCGCGCCCGGATGCGAGTAGATGTAGAAGTCGCCGTCCGCGATGGCCTTGAACGTCATCTCGGCCACATCCTGCGCCGACACTTTGCCCGACGAAACCGCCTTGTCCGTCATGGCCTGGGCCGCCAGCTGGCTGGCGGTCGGTCCCTGCGTCATGCGCACGTCCTCGGGACGGTTGCGGTGCGACTGGCTGATCCCGGTCGGCACAAAATACGGACACAGCACCGACGCCCCGATCGGCGCGCCGACCAGTTGCAAGTCCTGGTACAAGGTCTCCGACAGCGCCACCACCGCGTGCTTGGAGACGTTGTACACGCCCATCGCCGGCGCGTTCAGCAAGCCCGCCATCGATGCCGTGTTGACGATGTGGCCCTCGAACGCAGGATCGCGCTTGGCCGACTCCAGCATCAGCTTGGTGAAGATGCGCACGCCGTGGATCACGCCCCACACGTTCACGCCCATCACCCACTCCCAATCGGCCTCGGTGTTTTCCCAGATCAGGCCGCCCGAACCGACGCCGGCGTTGTTGAACACCAGGTGCACGGCGCCGAATTCGGCGATGGCCGCGTCGGCCAGCGCCTGCACCTGCTCGCCCTTGCGCACGTCGCACAGGCGCGAGATGACACGGGCGCCCTGCACCTTGAGCGCGTCGGCCGCGCCTTCCAGCGCATCGGCCTGGACGTCGGCCAGCACCAGTTTCATGCCTTCGCGCGCCGCCACGTTGGCGAATTCGCGCCCCAAACCGCTTGCGCCGCCGGTGATGACGACGACCTTGTCCCTGAAAGTTTTCATTAGATGAGCTTGACCAGTTGTTTGCCGAAGTTATGCCCTTGCAGCAGGCCCATGAACGCTTGCGGCGCGGCCGCGAGGCCTTCCGCTACCGTTTCGCGGTATTTGATCTGATGATTGGCGACCAGCGCGCCCAGCTCCTGCAAGCCCTGCTGCCAGAATTCCATGTGCTCGGTGACGATGAAGCCGCGCAGCGTCAGGCGGTTGAGCAGCAGCAGGCGCGAATGCTTGATCGGCAGTTCCTTGCCGTCGAAACCGGCGATCAGCCCGCACAGCGCCACGCGGGCGTAGGCGTTGGTGCGCGCCAGCGCGGCGTCGAGGCAGGCGCCGCCGACGTTTTCAAAGATGGCGTCGACGCCTTCCGGCGTGGCCGCCGCGAGATCGGCCTCCAGGTTGCCGGCCTTGTGGTCGACGCAGGCGTCAAAGCCCAGCTGCTTGACCACATACTCGCACTTCTCCGGCCCGCCGGCGATGCCGACCACGCGGCAGCCGCGCAGCCTGGCCAGCTGCCCGACCACGCTGCCCACCGCGCCGCTGGCCGCCGACACCACCACCGTATCGCCCGCCGCCGCCTCGAGAATCTGGTTGAAGCCATACCACGCCGCCATGCCCGGCATGCCGACCACGCCGAGGTAGGCGGACAAGTGAATCCGCGAGGTGTCGAGCTTGCGCAGCAGCACGCCATCGGACACGCCCATCTCGGCCCAGCCCAGCATGCCGCCGACGAACTCGCCGACCTTGAAGTAATCGTTGCGCGAGGCCACCACCTGGCCAACCGTGCCGCCGATCATCGTGTGGTCCAGCTGCTGCGAGGCGGCGTAGCTCTTGGCCGAGCTCATGCGCCCGCGCATGTACGGGTCCAGCGACAGGTAGTGGTTGCGCACCAGCACCTCGCCGTCGTCCAGCGGGCGCATGTCCACCGTCTCCATCCGGAAATTCTCCGCCGTCACCGGCCCGCGCGGACGCGAGGCCATGACGATGCGATGGAAGGTCTTGGGGATCTCCAACGTCATCGTCACACCGCCGACACGCCGCCGTCCACCGCCAGGATCTGGCCGGTGATGTGCTTGCCCGCGTCGGAGGCGAACAGCACCGCGGCGCCTTTCAAGTCCTCGTCGTCGCCCAGGCGGCCCAGCGGCGCGTCCTTGGACAGTTCGTCCGGCCCCAGTTTTTCCAACAGGCCCTTGGTCATCTTCGACGGGAAGAAGCCCGGCGCCAGCGCGTTGACGGTGATGCCGTGGCGGCCCCACTCGCCCGCCAGCGTGCGCGTGAAGTTGACCAGCGCGCCCTTCGAGGTGTTGTAGGCGATGGTCTGCATGGTGCCCGGCGGATTGCCGGCCAGGCCGGCGATCGACGCGATGTTGATGATGCGGCCGTAGCCGCGCGGGATCATCGAGCGCTTGCCCACCAGCTGCGACACCACGAAGATGCTGCGGATGTTCAGGTTCATCACCTTGTCCCAGGCTTCGACCGGGTGGTCCTCGGCCGGCGCGCCCCAGCTGGCGCCGGCGTTGTTGATCAGGATGTCGATGTGGCCGAGGTGGGCCAGCGCGGCGGTCACCAGCGCGTCCGCATGGGCATCCTGCGACAGGTCGGCGGCCACCGCGTGGGCGTTGACGCCGTGGCCGGTCAGGAAGGCCACCGCCTCGTCCAGGTCCGCCTGCTTGCGCGAGGAGATGACGACCTTGGCGCCCTGCTCGCCCAGCGCCAGCGCCATCTGCAGGCCCAGTCCACGCGAGCCGCCGGTGATCAGCGCGGTCTTGCCGGCCAGGGAAAACAATTCTTGGGTAGTACGCATATTGGTGTCCTTAGATTTCGTAGTCCATGCACTGGCGCGCGTCGCGCACGGCGGCGAAGAACGGCTTGATCGCCACGTGGTCGGGATGGTTCTGGTACTCGTCCAGCGCGGCCTTGTCGGTGAATTCGGAGTACATCATCACGTCATAGGTCGCCTCCAGGCCGGGCTGGGCCACGACGGCCTCCAGCTTCAGCAGGCCGGGCACCAAGCCGATGCAGCCTTCCAGCAGCGCCTTCATCTTGGCCGCGTTGGCGGCGCGGTCGGCGCCCTCGGCATGGTCCTTCAATTTCCACATCACGATGTGCTTGATCATCTTGTCTCGCTTGTCTAGAACCACGCGTCGCGCATGTCGAGCGTGGTGGTGTCTATGCTGGCCAGCAGTTCCAGCTGCTGTTCGACCTTCGGCAATTCCCAGCGGAAGAAATAACGGCAGGCTTGCAGCTTGCCGCGATAGAAGTCCGCGTCGCCGCCATCTAGCGCGGCGGCCGCCAGCAAGGCCTGCTGCAACCAGATCCATGCGACCACCACATGGCCGACCGCTTCCAGGTACAGGCTGGCGTTGGCCAGGGTTTTGTTCATGTCGCCGGCAGCATACAGCTTTTGCGTGACGACTTCCACTGCCTGCCAGGCCGCGTCCAGCGCATCGGCGTGCGCCAGCAGCTCCTGGCTGATCTCCGCCAGCCCGGCCGGCACCGCATCCGGCGCGCCGACGCTGCCGCGCACCTTGCGCACCGTCTTGCGCAGCTCGGCGCCGAACGCCTTGAACAAGGCGCCGTCCTGCATGCCGGCCTTGCGGCCCAGCAGGTCCAAGCCGTGGATGCCGTGCGTGCCCTCGTGGATGGCGTTGAGCCGGTTGTCGCGATAGAACTGCTCGACGTTGTACTCGCGCGTGTAGCCGTAGCCGCCGTGCACCTGGATCGCCAGACTGTTGGCCTCCACGCACCATTGCGACGGCCACGATTTGGTGATCGGCGTCAGGAAGTCCAGCAGGCGGCCCGCGTGTTCGCGCGCTTCCGGCGTCTCGGCGCTGTTCTGTTCGTCGACAAGGCGGGCGCTGTACAGCACCAGGCCAAGGCCGCCCTCGACGTAGGCCTTCTGCGCCAGCAGCATGCGGCGCACGTCGGTGTGTTCGATGATGGGCAGTTGCGGTTGCGCCGGATCCTTCTGCGCCGGATGGCGGCCCTGCGGGCGGTTGCGCGCGTAGTCCAGCGCGTGCAGGTAGCCGGTGTAGCCCAGCACGGCCGCGCCCAGGCCGACCGCGATGCGCGCCTCGTTCATCATGTGGAACATGTTCGCCAGGCCCTGGTGCGGCTGGCCGACCAGGTAGCCGATGGCGCCGCCCTTGCCCTGCGGCTGGAACTTGCCCTCGCCGAAGTTGAGCAGGCAGTTGCTGGTGCCGCGGTTGCCCATCTTGTGATTGAGGCCGGCCAGCACGACGTCGTTGCGCTCGCCACGGCTTCCGTCTTCGTTGACCAGGAACTTGGGCACGATGAACAGCGAGATGCCTTTGACGCCGGGGATCAGCTTGCCGTCCGGGCCGGGGATCTTGGCCAGCACCAGGTGAACGATGTTGTCCGACAGCTCGTGCTCGCCGGCCGAGATCCACATCTTGTTGCCGCTGAGGCGGAACTGGCGCTCGCCTTCAGGGCCGGGCTGCGGATCGGACACGGCGCGGCTGGTGATGTCGGACAGGCTGGAGCCGGCCTGCGGCTCCGACAAACACATGGTGCCGAAGTAGCGGCCGGCGAACATCGGCTCGGCGTAGCGGCGCACCTGTTCCGGCGTGGCGCTCTTGAGCAGGGTGTTGGCCCCGCTCATGGTGAGGAAGGTGTAGGCGCTGGTGGCGACGTTGGCCGCCGTGAAGTACGCGGACAAGGCCTTCTGCACGACGACCGGCAGCTGCATGCCGCCATGCTCGTAGTCCTGCCCGGCCGCCATCAGGCCGGCGGCCGAGTAGGCGTCCAGCGCCGTCTTCACCTCCGGAATGTGCTCGACGCGCAGACAACCCTCTCCCGGCACGGCGTGCGCCTCCTGGCTGTCGCCCTTCTTGTTGTGCGGCGCGAACAGCTCGGTGGCGAGCTGCTCGGCCGTGTCGATGGCGGCATCGAAGGTTTCGCGGTTGTGATCGCTGAAGCGGGCGCGCCGGGTCAGCGCCTCCGCGTCCAGCCACTCGTACAGCATGAAGCCAAGGTCGCGGCGCGACAGCAGTAGGGACCGCATGGCTTACACCACTTCGAACAGGCCTGCCGCTCCCTGGCCGCCACCGATGCACATGGTGACCACCACATATTTGACGCCACGGCGCTTGCCTTCCAACAGCGCATGGCCGGTCAGGCGCGCTCCCGAGACGCCGTACGGATGGCCGACCGCGATCGCGCCGCCGTTGACGTTGAGGCGGTCCATCGGGATGCCCAGCTTGTCGGCGCAGTACAGCACTTGCACGGCGAAGGCTTCGTTCAGCTCCCACAGGCCGATGTCCTCGACTTTCAGGCCGGCCTTTTTCAGCAGCTTGGGAATGGCGAACACGGGACCGATGCCCATCTCGTCCGGTTCGCAGCCGGCCACCGCGAAGCCGCGGAAGATGCCCAGCGGTTGCAAGCCCTTGGCGGCCGCGGCCTGCGCGCTCATCACGATGGCGACCGAGGCGCCGTCCGAGAACTGGCTGGCGTTGCCGGCGCTGATGACGCCGCCCGGCATCGCGGTGCGGATCTTGGACACCGCTTCATAGGTGGTGTCGGCGCGGATGCCCTCGTCGGCCGAGATGGTCACTTCCCTGGTCAGCAGCATGCCGCTGGCCTTGTCGGCCACGCCCATGACGGTGGTCATCGGCACGATCTCGGCGTCGAACAGGCCGGCAGCCTGCGCGGCGGCCGCGCGCTGCTGGCTCTGCACGCCGTATTCATCCTGGCGCTCGCGGCTGATGTTGTAGCGCTTGGCCACGGTTTCCGCCGTCTGCAGCATGGTCCAGTAGATCTCCGGCTTGTGCTGGTCCAGCCAGACATCCTTGTACATGTGCAGGTTCATTTCCTGCTGCACGCAGGAGATCGACTCCACGCCGCCGGCCGCGTAGATGTCACCCTCGCCGGCGATGATGCGCTGGGCCGCGCTGGCGATGGTCTGCAGACCCGACGAGCAGAAACGGTTGACGGTCATGCCGGCCGTGGTCACCGGGCAGCCGGCGCGCAACGCGATCTGGCGCGCGATATTGCCGCCGGTGGCGCCCTCGGGGTTGGCGCAGCCGATCAGCACGTCCTCCACCTCGCCGGACTCGATGCCGGCGCGGCTGATGGCCGCCTGCAGCGCGTGGCCGCCCAGCGTGGCGCCGTGCGTCATGTTGAACGCGCCTTTCCACGACTTGGCCAAACCTGTACGGGCGGTTGAAACAATGACGGCGTCGATCATGAAAGTCTCCTATGAGTGGGTGTTTTTAGTGAATCGAGAATAGCATAATTTAGTACGGTCGTTCGCAAATATTTCTGTAAGTTTCGTGTAAGTTTCAAGCAAGCTTGACGTAAGGTTCACGGGCCACACTTGGCGCAAGCTGACAAAGTTGTAACTGTCTCAGCTGGGGAAATTCAAAAATTACAGGAGACAAAAATGGCAACATCACCAGGTACCGCAAACCTGCCCGCCGGCGGAGGCATCACGCCGGAAGAACGCAAGGTGATCTTCGCGTCCTCGCTGGGCACGATTTTCGAATGGTACGATTTCTATCTGTACGGCTCGCTCGCACCGATCATCGCCAAGCAGTTCTTCATCGGCGATCCGACCACCACCTTCATTTTCGCACTGCTGGCCTTTGCCGCCGGCTTCATTGTGCGCCCATTCGGCGCGCTGGTGTTCGGCCGCCTCGGCGACATGATCGGCCGTAAGTACACCTTCCTGATCACCATCCTGATCATGGGCGCGTCCACCTTCATTGTCGGCCTGCTACCCGGTCATGAGCAGATCGGCATCGCCGCTCCCATCATCCTGGTCTCGCTGCGCATCCTGCAAGGCCTGGCGCTGGGCGGCGAGTACGGCGGCGCGGCCACCTATGTGGCCGAACACGCACCGCACGGCAAGCGCGGCTCCTTCACTTCGTGGATCCAGACCACCGCCACGCTGGGCCTGTTCCTGTCGCTGCTGGTGATCCTGGGCACCCGCACCGCCATCGGCGAGAAGGAATTCGCCGCGTGGGGCTGGCGCGTGCCGTTCCTGGTGTCGGTACTGCTGCTGGGCGTATCGGTATGGATCCGCCTGTCGATGAACGAGTCGCCTGCCTTCGCCAAGATGAAGGCCGAGGGCAAGACCTCGAAAGCTCCGCTGAGCGAAGCGTTCGGCCAATGGCGCAACCTGAAGGTGGTGGTGCTGGCGCTGATCGGCCTGACCATGGGCCAGGCCGTGGTGTGGTACACCGGCCAGTTCTACGCGCTGTTCTTCATGACCCAAGTGCTGAAGATCGACGGCGCCACCTCCAACATCCTGACCGCCATTTCGCTGGCGCTGGCCACCCCGTTCTTCATCTTCTTCGGCAAGCTCTCCGACAGCATCGGCCGCAAGTGGATCATCCTGGGCGGCTGCGTGATCGCCGCGGCGACCTACTTCCCGCTGTTCGGCGCGCTGACCCACTACGGCAATCCGGCGCTGGAAACCGCGCTGAAAAATTCGCCGGTGGTGGTGGTGGCCGACCAGACGTCGTGCCACTTCCAGTTCAACCTGACCGGCCAGAAGAAATTCCCTTCGTCGTGCGATATCGCGACCGGCATGCTGACGCAGTCCTCGGTCAACTACACCACGCAGGACGCGCCGGCCGGCAGCGTCGCCAAGATCAAGGTCGGCGACAAGGAAATCACCTCCTTCAACGCCACCATGACGCCCGATGGCCTGAACTTCGACAAGGCCAGCAAGGATGCCGAAGCCGCGCTGAAGAAGGAAGTCGCCGCCGCCGTCAAGGGCGCCGGCTATCCCGCCAAGGCTGACGACACGCAGATCAACAAGCCGATGATGGTGGTGGTCCTGTTCATCCTGGTGCTGTATGTGACCATGGTGTACGGCCCGATCGCCGCGATGCTGGTGGAGATGTTCCCGACCCGCATCCGCTACACCTCGATGTCGCTGCCCTACCATATCGGCAACGGCTGGTTCGGCGGCCTGCTGCCGACCATCTCTTTCGCGCTGGTGGCCTTCAAGGGCGACATCTACTACGGCCTGTGGTATCCGATCGTCGTCGCGCTGATCACCGCGGTGATTGGTGCGCTGTTCGTCGGCGAGACCAAGGACAACGACATCTACGCCCACGATTAAACCGGGCCGGATAGCGTAAAAAGCCCCGTGTGTGCATTGCGACGCTCAAGATCGTCGCAATGCCGCACGGGGCTTTTTTTACATCTGCCGGAACAGATCGACGTAGTTGCGGCTGACGACCAGCTGCTCGTCGCGGCCCTTCAGCTGCACCATCAGGCGGCCGCGGAAATCGTGGCGGGTGCCGGCCACGTGGCGCGCGGCGACGATCACGCTGCGGTGGATCTGCCAGAACTGCTGCTCGTCGAGCTGTTCGCGCAGCTTGCTGATCGGCGTGCGGATCAGGCTCTCGCCGTCGGCCAGGAACACGCTGGTGTACTTGTCGTTGCTCTGGAAGTAGATCACCTCGTCGATGGCGATCAGGCGCGTCTGCTCGCCTTGCGAGGCGCGTATCCATTGCAGCGATGGCGCCGGCGCCGGGGCGACAGGCGCCGCGCCGGCCAGCTGCTGCAACAGCGCCTGCAGCGTCGCCGCCGTCATGCCCGCCGCGGCAGCCGGTTCGCTGGCACGCAGCGCCGCCTTCAGCTTGCCCACCGTTTTCTCCAGCCGCTCCAGGCTCGCTGGCTTCAGCAGATAGTCGACCGCGGAATGCTCGAACGCATCCACCGCGTACTGGTCGAACGCTGTGACGAAGACGATGTGCGGCGGCTTGGCGCCCGCCACCAGCCGCGCCGCCACATCCAGCCCGGTCATGCCGGGCATGCGGATGTCGAGGAACACCACATCCGGCGCCTCCTCGTCGATCAGGCGCAGCGCCTCCAGGCCATTGGCGGCCTTGGCCACCACCTTCAATTCCGGCCACGCGGTTTTCAGCTGGCCTTCCAGATAGTCGCGCAGATGTTCTTCGTCATCGGCGATCAGTGCTCGGAGTGTATCGATGTCGGACTCGCATTCAAAGGCAGCATCAGGCGCACCATCATGCCGCAGGGTTGGTTTTCCAATAATTCTACCCGAGCCGCGCCGCCGTACAAACTGCGCAGGCGTTCGCGCAGATTGCTCAGGCCCACGCCGCCGCCCGGCTTGGCCGACATGGTGCCGCCCAGGCCAACGCCGGTATCGCTGATCTGCACGCACAGATGCTCGCCCATCTCCACCGCGCTGACGACGATCTCGCCGCCCTCCACCTTCGGCTCCAGGCCGTGCGAAATCGCGTTCTCCACCACCGGCTGCAGCAGCATCGGCGCGATGGCGAACTGGCGCAGCCGGTCCGGCACCTCGATGCGGTAGCGCAGCCGCTCGCCCATGCGCACCGCCAGCACGTCCAGGTAGGCGGCGATCAGCCTGGCCTCGGAACCCAGCGTGGCCTCCTCGCTGCGGCTGACCGCCAGGCTGGCGCGCAGGTAGTCGATGAAGCGCTCCAGCATGTGCTGGGCCTTGGCTGGCTGCGGGCCGATCAGGCTCACCACGTTGGCCAGCGTGTTGTACAAGAAGTGAGGTTCGATCTGCGCCTGCAAGGCCCGCAGCCGCGCCTCCGCCAACATGCGCGCGCTGGAGGCCATCAGCTCCTGCTGTCTGGCCTTCTCCAGCGCCTGCGCCACCCTTTGCTCGGCGCCGCGGTTCACCAGGTACATCATCAGGGCGACGGCCGCCGCCACCACCAATGACTGCGTCAGCACGCTGCGGTTGGCCATCAGCTGCATGATGCTCTTCCCGCTCAACAGCGCGTTCCCCACGCCGAGGCCCAGCACCACGCTGACCGCCACCAGCGAGGTGTTGAACAGCAGCCGTGGCAGGCCGGTGGCGCGGCGCGGCCAGCCGTTGCCGACGGCGTTGGCCAGCAGGCTGCCGAGGTGGATGAAGAACCCGATCAGGTTCGTAATCACCAGCATCGGCACCCAATGCTTGAGCACCGGCTGGTCGTAGTTGGACCAGTACATCTCGACCACCGTCAGCACCGTCCCAAGGCCGCAGTTCCAGATCAGCGTGTACAGCAGGTCGCGGCGCAGCGACGGCGGCCGGCGCCGGAAGAAGCGTATCAGGTCCAGCGGATGCGCCGACGGCGGCGCTTCGCAATCCGTTGGCGCCGTGGCTGGTTTGCTGCGGTGGTTCATCGTGTTTTCCAAAATATTCAGGCCGCCAGAAAGTTACCATGAATGCAGGGCGGCGAGGCATAAGAAAGGCGCGCCATCGCCCGCGGGCCGGCCTTGACGTTGTGCGCATCAAACACCGTCAACACCGTTTGCCGCCGCCGCGTGTCCTGCGCCACGCCGACCAGGTAGCCGTCGGTCTCGGAGCGCGCGCCGCGCCGCGGCACCAGCACATGCTCCTCCGCCACCCAGCCGGCGTCGAAGCGGTAGCTGTCCGCCTTGCCGCTGTCGGTGTCGATCAGGTTCACGGTGTTGAAGATGTCGTCCGGCGTGCCGGGCGCCACGCCCAGCACCGCCAGCCTGCGATGCCGCACCGATACCGCCTGCGGCGCCACCCGGGGGAACTCGCTGGCGCCAAACAGCCGCGCCTCGCGCGCCTGGCCGGCCGCGTAGTCCAGCGTGAGCTGCACGGTGCTGGAGCCGTCGCGGAATGGCTGTATCTCGCCTCGCATCATGGTGCCCAGCTGGGACAGCGTGTCGCCCTGGTGCAGCACCACGTCCAGCCGCGTGCAGGCGCCGTCTTCGAACGCGTTCCCGAAGTGGAAGACCGAACGCGCCGGCAATTCGAACACCTGCCGCAGCTGCAGCGTGTCCTTGGCGATGACGACCACGCGCAACGGCCGCGTGTCGCCGGCCCAGCGCAGGCTTTCGCCGTAGCTGAGCCCCGGACCGGACTTCATGTCGTACGGCGGCACCAGGAAGATCAGGTGGCGCGCGCTGACGGCGAAGTCGTGCACCATGTTCAGTTGCGGCACGTCGATCAGGGCGGTGCGCGCCACCTGGCCCGCCGCGTCCAGGCGGTAGATCGCCAGCTTGTTCGCGCCGGGCATGTTCCCGAAGTTCCACAGCCCGCCGTCGGGATCGGATTTCGGATGCGCGGAGAACGGCATCGACTTCAGGTCCGGCCGCCAGGTCTTGATGCCGCGCGTCTCCAGCGTTTGCGGATCGACTTCGATGGCCGATCCGCCTTCCCACAGGGCGTACACGTGGCCACCAAACGGCACCAGATTGGTGTTGGCGACGTTGATGGTATCGTTGCTCTTGACCGGCCTGCGGTCGATGTAGGTGCCGAAGGCGGGATACAGGAACTGGCCGGCCGCCGTCTCCTCGGTGAACTTCTGGGTGGCGACGAAGCGGCCGCGATGCGCGACCTTGCCGCCGCCGACCTGCCAGCGCTGCACATAGCCGTCGCCGTCGAACCAGTGGTGATAGCGCTCGCCTCCCAGCTCGAAGCGTCCCGGCCCGTTGCGGTAGAAGACGCCCCGCAGGTCATCCGGCATGCGGCCGTGGATCGCCGCGTCGCCGGACAGCTCGCCCTCGATGCCGGCATACGCCAGCAGCCTGGGATCATGGTCCAGCGCCTGGTGGAAGCGGCGGTAGGTCTCGCTATCCGCCCATGCCGCACCGGAGGCCAGGCCCAGCGCGGCCAGGCCGATGCCACGGGACAGGAACTTGCGGCGGCCGTTCATCGTGTGGTTCATGATCGGCTCCCGGTCAGTGCAGGCTGACGCTGTGCACGGCGCCGTCGGCGGGCAGCGCGAAGCGCGCGGCCTCGAACTCCGGCGGACCGTACTTGCCCATGGCGTTGTTGCTGAAGGCGTAGTTCTCGGTCGGGACGCCGTATGGATTGGCGTCCATCTTGCCGTTGCCGTTGGCGTCGTGGAACAGCGAGAAGGCGTAGTCGCCAGCCGGGAGGTCCTTGAACTCGATCTGCGTGGTGCCCGCCACGGCCTGCACCGCGGTCGCGCGGAACGGCTTTTGCTGGTAGGTTTCGGCGGAGTTGTATAGCGCGACCATGATCGTGCCGTCGGCGCTGGAGACGCCGGTCACGGCGATCTTCAGGTCGGCGGCGCCGGCCGGCGCGGCGGCCAGCATCAGGGCGGACATGGTGGACAGGACGAAGGCGGCAAGGCTGGTGGATCGCATGGTGGGCTCCGGTGAGTGAATGTGGCTCCACTTTAGCCAGCGACCCGCCGGCCCGGAGGACGATGCGACGAAATGCGCGCGCCCGGCGCGAAATGCACCCGGACGTCGCCAATTGCGGATGCTCAGCGCTGGCGCCCGGCCGGGATATGTCGCGCAATGATGTCCAGCATTTGCTCGACGTCGATTGGCTTGGCGATGAAATCGTTCATGCCTGCGGCGATGCAGCGCTCCTGCTCCGATTGCATCACGCCCGCCGTCATCGCCAGGATCGGCAGGTCCAGCTTGAGCTCCCGCCGTATCACGCCGGTCGCGGCGAAACCGTCCATCACCGGCATCTGCACGTCCATCAGCACGATGTCGTAGTCGTCGGGATGCTCGCGCAGGCAGTCCACCGCCAGCTGGCCGTTCTCCGCCACGTCCACGCTGGCGCCGGCGTATTCCAGCATGCCGCGCGCCACCACCTGGTTCAGCGGATGGTCCTCCACCAGCAGCAGGCGCAGGCCCTTGAGCCGGTGGGAAGCCGGGTCGTCATCGTCGTCCGCAGCCACGGCGGGGCCCTCGGCCTGCGGCAGCAGAAACGGCAGCGTGACGACAAACTCGCTGCCCTCGCCCGGCTTGCTGGTGACGGCGATATCGCCGCCCATCAACTCGGCCAGGCGGCGGCAGATCGCCAATCCCAGCCCGGTGCCGCCGAAGCGGCGCGTGGTGGAGGCGTCGGCCTGGTTGAAGGCCTCGAACAAACGGCTCTGCTGCTCAAGGTCCATGCCGATGCCGGTGTCGCGCACCACGAAGCGCAGGCCCACCGCGTCGCCGGCGTGGCCGGCCATGCTGTTGGCCGAACGCTCGACCCGCAGCAGCACCTGCCCGCGTTCGGTGAACTTGATGGCGTTGCCGACCAAATTGATCAGGATCTGCTGCAGCCGCATGGCGTCGCCCACCAGCGCGCGCGGCACGGCGGCGTCGGTGGCGATGGTCAGCTGCAGGCCGCTGGCCGCCACATTGGTCATCATCACCGTGTTCACCGCCTCCAGCACCTCGTCCAGCTGGAAGGTGGACGGCGCCAGCTCCATGCGCCCGGCCTCGATCTTGGAGAAGTCCAGCACATCGTTCAGGATGCCCAGCAGGACGTTGCCGGACGAACGTATCATGTCCACGTACTCGGCCTGCTGCGCGCTCAGCTCCGTATTCCCCAGCAAATACGCCACGCCCAGCACCGCGTTCATCGGCGTGCGGATCTCGTGGCTCATGTTGGCCACGAACTCGCTCTTGGCGCGGCTGGCGGCGGCGGCGCGCTGCTCGCCGGCGGCCTGCATCAGCTCCGCGTTCTTGCGGTCGGTGATATCCATCGCCATCAGGTAGGTGCCCACCACCTCGCCGCCGGCGGCGATGTCCGGCACCAGGTCGACCAGGAAGTGCACCAGCTGGCCGCCCCGCTCGAACGCGCGCTCGTAATGCAGCCGGCCGCCCTGCAAGGCCTGGTCCAGGTCACCCAGCCAGTTGTCGGCGGAGCCGCCGAAGACTTCGGACACGGTCTTGCCGAGCATCGTGTGCGGGTCGATGCCGAACTGCACGCGATAGTATTCGTTGGTGAACAGGTAGCGCTTGTCGCGGTCCAGGTAGGCGATCAGCAGCGGCAGGTTGTCGGCCAGGATGCGCGCCCGCTTCTCGCTTTCGAAGGTGCGCAGTTGGGCCGCCTCGCGCTCGGCCATCAGGCGGTAGAAGGCGCCGCTCAATTCGCCGATTTCATCCTTGCGGTCCAGCTGCAGCACCTGGATGCCGGCGCGGCTGTTCTTGATCTCGACGACGTTGCGCCGCAGGCGCTGCAAGGGCCGCAGCAGGCGCGCGATGCCCAGCCACGACAGCAGGCCCGCCAGGCCGGCGAACGCCATCGCCGCGGCGGCCGCCTCGTAGCGCAAGGCCCGCAACGGCGCCAGCGCCTCGTCGCTGGGGAAGCGCGCCGCCACGATCCAGCGCGCGTGCTGCAGGCGGCGGTAGGAATAGATGCCCATTACACCGTCCTTGTTCTCCGCCTCGGTCCAGCCCTGGAAGCCGCTGAGCGCCATTTCGGTCGCGCGGTTGGTGCCGGGCCGCTCGTTGATGCTGTGCAGCAGCCGCTTCTTGTTCGGATGGCTGAGCAGGATGCCTTCGGCCGTCATGATGAAGGTGAAGCCGGTGCTGCCCGGCTTGAGCGCGCTGAGCGACTCGAACGGCGCGTAGTGCAGCAGGTTGATGCCGCCGGCCAGCACCAGCGCCACGCGGCCTTCGCTGTCGAGCACGGGCGCGGTGATCAGCACCGTCGGCGCGCCGGCCAGCTTGCTGGCGAACGGCGCCGACACCACGCCGCGCTTGCGCTCCAGCGTCAGGTCGAACCACTCCTGGCCGGAAGCGTCGTACCGCTGCGGCGGCATGGCTTCCTCCAGCGCGCCGGTCAGCACGCCGTCGGCGTCGTAGATTTCCAGGAACGAGAACTGGCCGCGCGCGGTGGGCCGGGCCTTCAGGTAGGCGCGCAGCGCCTCGGGGTCGTGCAGCGTGGACGCCGGCAGCGATTCGGCCAGCGCCGCCAGCATCGCCTTCTTGCCCGCCAGGTGCTCGTCGATGTGGGCGGCGGCGCTGGACAGCAAGGCATACTGCTGGCTGCCGATCACTTCCTTCATGTCGCGCTCGGCCAGCATCAGCGCCACCACCGTCACGATGACGGTGGCGCCCAGCACCAGCAGCATGACCAGGCCGCTGAGGCGCGACCTGAGGGTGGACGGCAGATACTGTTTCAACGCCATGAGCCGGGCTCACTCACTAGAAAGATGATATCAAAGTATTACATGCTGCCCCCCGTTTGGCTATGGCTGTACTGCATAAACCCAACAAATTTGCGCGGATGTCGGCCGCCGCGACACCCAGCGCCGCCCGGTTTCGGGGTATAGTGATTGCCACCGAGACAATCCAATCGATCGCCATGCGAGCAGGCTCCGCTCCGGCCACGCCGTCCACCGCCCCGTCCAGCCCCACGCCGCTTGCGCTGGTGCTGCTGACCGCCTGCTACTACCTGATCGCCAACGCCAGCCTGATGCTGGCCTTCGCCCACACCAACGCCACCCCGGTCTGGCCGCCGTCCGGGATCGCCTTCGCCGCCGTCCTGCTGATGGGCCACGGGGCCTGGCCGGCCATCCTGCTGGGCGCGCTGGCCGCCAACCTGTCCACCTTCACCACCAACGGCCTGCCGTTCACCACCGGGCTGGTGACGGCCTCGCTGCTGATCGCCGTCGGCAATACGCTCGAGGCGCTGGCCGGCGCCTGGCTGATGCGCCGCTACACCGATACCTCGCGCCCCCTGCGCCAACTGCAGGACGTCTACAAGTTCGCGATTGTCGCGCTGCTGGTGTGCCTGATCAGCGCCGGCATCGGCAGCACCACACTGGTGCTGGGCGGCCTGGTGGCGGCCGGCGCCTTCAACACCGTGGCGCTGACCTGGTGGGTGGGCGACGTCGCCGGCATCCTGCTGGTGGCGCCGGCCATCCTGGCCTGGCGCCGGCGGCGCTGGCGTTGGCCGGCCGCGCTGGAGGCGGCGCTGTCGCTGCTGCTGCTGGCGGCGCTGATCGCCTGGATCTTCGGCCGCCGCTACACCTCGGACGACGATCCCGGCTGGCTGCCCTACCTGTTCATGGTGTGCGTGGCATGGGCCTCCTACCGCTACGGCCTGCGCGGCGCCACCCTGTCGTGCATCATGACCGCCGGCGGCGCCGTGTTGTGCACCGTGCGCGGACTGGGGCCGTTCGCGGTCGGCACGCTGAACGACGCGCTGATCGCTCTCGACAGCTTCGTCGTGCTGTGCAGCGTGATCGGCATGGTGCTGTGCGCCGACGCCAGCGAACGGCGGCGCATGAGCGGCTCGGTGCGCGGCCGCAGCGCCGCGCAGTGGGCCACGCTGCTGGTCGGCCTGGGCCTGACGGTGGTGGTCTGGCATCTGGTGGCGCTCAACACCGAGCGCCGCGCGCGCCAGCAGTTCGACACCGAATGCGGCGACATCACGGAACGCATCAGCGCCCGCATGGCCCTGTACGAATCGGGCCTGCGCGGCGCCCGTGCGCTGTTCAACGCGGAGCCGGAACCCAGCCGCGCGCAATGGCGCGACTATGTCGAGGCGCTCAACCTGCAGCACAGCTTCCCCGGCGTGATGGGACTGGGCTACAGCCCACTGGTGCAGGCGGAGCAGCGCGACGCGCTGGAGCGCCAGGTGCGCGCGCAGGGCCACCCGGACTTCCGCATCTGGACCCGGCCGGGCGCCGGCCTGGGCGCGGCGTCCGTCCCGGTGCTGTACCTGGAGCCGTTCCAGGGCCAGAACCTGCGCGCCTTCGGCTACGACATGATGTCCGAACCGATCCGCCGCGCGGCGCTGCTGGAGGCGGCGCGCACCGGCGAGCCGGTGCTGTCGGCCAAGGTGACGCTGGTGCAGAACGATACCGGCGAGGGCCGCCCGGGCTTCCTGATGTACTTCCCGATCCATCGCAAGCAGGATGGGCCGGCGCCGCGCATCGAGACGCTGCAGGGCTACACCACCAGCCCGATCCGCGCCGACGACATGATGGCCGGCCTGCTCGGCCCATCCGGCCAGGTGGTGCTGCTGGAGATCTTCGACGGCCCGGACACCGCGCCCGCCGGCCGCCTGTACGCCAGCGGCGACCGCAGCGACAGCGACAAGCTGCAGTATCCGAACCCCTACCTGCGCACCGCGCCGCTGGTGCTGCTGCACCACCGCTGGACGCTGCGCTTCACCTCTCTCCCGGCGTTCGAGAACTCCATCGACCGCCAGAAGTCCCACATCGTGCTGCTGGCCGGCGCCATCATCAGCCTGTTGTTCTTCGGCGTGGTGCGGGCGCTGACCGCGCGCCAGGCCTACGCCGCCGCGCTGGCCGAGGAAAAGACCGCGGCGCTGCGCGAATCGGAAAGCTCGCTGATCGCGGCGCGTGACCTGGCGGAGGCGGCCAGCCGCGCCAAGTCCGAGTTCGTCGCCAACATGAGTCACGAGATCCGCACGCCGCTCAACGCGGTGCTGGGCATGACCCACCTGCTCAACAACACCGTGCTCTCGCCCGACCAGCAGAAATACCTGGAGATGATACGGTCGTCCGGCAATTCGCTGCTCAGCATCCTGAACGACGTGCTGGACTTCTCCAAGATCGAGGCCGGACGCATGGAGCTGGCGCCGGCGCCTTTCCAGCTGAGCGCCGTGCTGGAGGCCATCGCCACCATCATGACGGTCAACTCCGGCGAGAAGGACCTGGAGCTGGCGATCGGCGTCGAGGCCGACGTGCCGCAGTCGCTGGTGGGCGATGGCCATCGCCTGCAGCAGATCCTGATCAACCTGGTCGGCAACGCCATCAAGTTCACCGAAAAGGGCTCGGTGACGGTGCTGGTGGAGCGCGTTGGCGGCGGCGAGACTGGCGCGGTCACGCTGTGCTTCACGGTGCGCGACAGCGGCATCGGCATCCCGCCCGACCAGCTGGCGCAGTTGTTCGCGCCGTTCTCGCAGGCCGACGCCTCGATGACGCGCCGCTTCGGCGGCACCGGCCTGGGACTGGCCATCTCGCGCCGCATCGCCGCGCTGATGGGTGGCGAGATCGCCGTGCAAAGCGACGCCGGCGTCGGCAGCGCCTTCATGCTGACCGTGCCGCTGCAGCGCGGCGCCGACCTGCCGCAGGCCGGCACGCCGCTGCCGGCCCAGCACCTGCTGGTGGTGGACGACGACGCGGTCAGCGCCGACTACCTGTGCCGCACCATCGGCGCGCGCGGCTGGAGCTGCGAGCGCGCAGGTTCGGGCGAACAGGCGCTGGCCCTGCTGCGCGCCGCCGCCACGCGCTACGACGCCATCCTGGTCGACTGGGACATGCGCGGCATGAACGGCCTGGAGACCATGCAGGCCATCCGCGCCGCCATGCCGCAGGACTGCCCCGCCATCATCCTGATGGTGAGCGCCTTCGGCCAGGGCAAGCTGCTGCACACCGACGGCGCCGACGCGGCCAACGCGGTGCTGCTCAAACCCGTCACGATGGCGCGCCTGAACGAGACCTTGCAGCAGGCGCTGGCGGGCACGCCGGTGGCGGCCAGCGCCGACGCCGGCACGCCGGCCGGCCAGCGCATCGACGGCGTGCGCATCCTGCTGGTGGAGGACAATCCGATCAACCAGCTGGTGGCCAAGAGCATGCTGTCCTACGCCGGCGCCCACATCGAGGCGGTGGACAACGGCCGCGCCGCGCTCGACCTGCTGCGCACCGAGGCCCACCGCTACGACCTGGTGCTGATGGACGTGCAGATGCCGGAGATGGACGGCTTCGAGGCCACCACCCGCATCCGCAACGAGCTCAAACTGGAACTGCCGGTGCTGGCCATGACGGCCGGCGTGATGCTGTCCGAACGCGAGCAATGCATCGCCTCGGGCATGAATGACTTCATCGCCAAGCCGATCGACGTCGAGCAGATGCTGCGCGCGATCACCCGCAACCTGCCCGCCGCCCAGCGCGCCGCCGCCGGCCGCTGAAGTGCCGCTGAGGCGCCGACCCCACCCCGGTTGTGTTCCTGAAAAAATTAATGTAGTATTCTAAATGCCAGTTTAATTTCAAGCGCCATCCAGTCCATCATGAACCCACTGCCCCTGACTCCCGAATCGATCGCCACGCTGGTCCACGAGTTCTACGACGAGGTGCGTGCCGACCCCGTGCTGCAGCCGGTGTTCGACGGCGCCATCGGCGACAACTGGACGCCGCACCTGGCTCGCATGGTCGACTTCTGGAGCACCGTCATGCTGGGCAGCCGCAACTTCCAGGGCAACGTCTTCGGCAAGCACATGCTGCTGAACGGCGTCACGCCGGAGCACTTCCTGCGCTGGCTGACCCTGTTCGAAGCGGCCGCCACCCGCCTGTTCAACCCCGCCGACGCGGCCGAATTCAAGACCGTCGCCCGCCGCATCGCCGCCAGCCTGCAATACGGATTTTTCGGCGAAGTGAAAGTCGCCTCACCCCAGGAGCCGTCATGAAAACCATCCCCGCCAACGTCGTCCACTACCGCAGCAGCCCCGTCTTCACGCAGGACACCGTGCCGGCCGCCCTGCAACGCGCCCACACCACCGCCGACGACGTGTGGGGCCGCATCACCGTGCTGGAAGGCAGCCTGCTGTACCGCATCACCGATCCCTCGCAGCCGGCCGAGGAAGTGCTGCTGACGCCCGAGCGCCACGGCGTGGTCGAACCGCGCGTCGAGCACGAAGTGCAGGTGGTCGGGCCGGTGCGCTTCCAGGTCGACTTCCACCGCTAACCCACCCAACACGGAACCACCATGAACATCGACAAATTCAAGCACCAGCACATCGACATCCTGAGCGCCATCGCCGACTTGCGGCGGCTGGTACAAACCGGCATCGCCGAACACGCGGCCGACATCTCGCAGCGCATCGTCGCCATGAGCGGCGTGATCAAGCTGCACCTGGCGGTCGAGGACCGCGCGCTCTACCCCGCGCTGGAGGCCAGCGGCAACGCGATGTTGGCCGGCATGAGCCAGCGCTACCGCAGCGAGATGGACGGCATCGCCGGCGACTACCTGGGCTTCGCCGGGCGCTGGAACACGCCGCGCCAGCTGGCCGAACATCCCGAGACCTTCCGCGACGAGGCCAACCGCGTGCTCAGGACGCTGTACGAACGCATGAAAAGAGAAGACCGCGAGTTCTATCCCGCCATCGAATCGGCCCGCGTCGTGGTCTAGCGTTTTTCGGCCGGATTGGCCTCCCGCAGGCCGCGATTGGTCTCCTAGAATGGACGCATCAACCACTTCGAAGGAGCACACCATGAACGCACGTATCGATTTCTACAACGCCTCGCCGGACGCGATGAAGGCCATGATCGCGCTGGAAGTCGCGGTCAACAAGCTGGGACTGGAGGCGCCGCTGCTGGAACTGGTCAAGCTGCGCTCGTCGCAGATCAACGGCTGCGCCTACTGCGTCGACATGCACACCACCGACGCCCGCAAGGCCGGCGAGACCGAGCGGCGCCTGCACGGCGTGGCGGTCTGGCGCGAGACACCCTTCTTCACCGAGCGCGAACGCGCCGCGCTGGCCTGGACCGAGGCCCTGACCCAGCTGGCCGCCACCCACGCGCCGGACGCCGACTACGAACTGCTGCAGGCGCACTTCTCGCCCAAGGAACAAGTGGACCTGACGCTGGCGATCAATACCATCAACGGGTGGAACCGCCTGGCCGTCGGCTTCCGCAAAATGCCGCCGCCAATTGTGTCGTAAACGTCCACGCTCAGCCAGGCCGGCAAGCCGCCGAAAACCCTTCCATATCAAGGACCGCCTTTAGGCAAGCTTGCCGTTTGCATCACGTGATAACGCTCCCAACATGCAATTTGTTGCCGATGAACAACGGGAATGTGACAATTTGCCAGAAAAACACCCACGCCACCGCCTCTCCGGGCCACACTAAAAAAAGCGCACAACACCACATATAAAGTCGCCATTAACCTACGGAGGGGTACACGATGAAACAACCCAAGCTTGCGATCACCACCTTAGCAGTCCTCAGTGCCCTGGCCGCGTCCGCGCATGCGCAGGACAGCATGCCCATCACCGTCAGCGGCTTCGGCACCGGCGCCCTGACCATGACCAATTCCGACCAGGCCGAATTCAACCGCGTCAACCAGGCCTCCGGCGTCGGCAAGGACGCCCGTCCCGGCGTCGATTCCAATCTCGGCATCCAGGCCACCGCCAAGTGGAGCGACACCATCTCCTTCACCGCGCAGGGCCTGGTGCGCAAGTCCGGCAACAACGACCAGTTCGGCGCCGAGCTGGCATGGGCCTTCGCCAAGATCAAGCTCAACGACGACTTCTCGCTGCGTCTCGGCCGCGTCGGCCTGCCGGTCTACATGATCTCCGACGTACGCAACGTCGGCTACGCCAACACCATGCTGCGCCCGCCCAATGAGGTGTACCGCCAGGTCACGGTCGACAACGCCGACGGCGGCGACGTGGTCTACCAGCACAGCTTTGGCGACACCACCGTCACCGCGCAGGCCGCGATCGGCCGCTCCAAGGTGCGCGCGCCGGGCAATTATTACGTCGACTTCAAGCCGGTGATCTCGACCCAGCTGGTGGTCGAGAACGGCCCGTTCACCTATCGCCTGGGCCGCTCGCAAGCCAACTTCGGCATCTACGACAACGCCAGCCTGACCGGGCTGGTGTCCACGCTGACCAAGGTCGGCCTGACCTCGGTGGCGAATGAAGTCAAGCTCACCGACATCAAGGGCACCTTCACCTCGGCCGGCATCGCGATGGACTACAACAACATCATCGGCCAGGCCGAATACGCCAAGCGCAAGACCGAATCGCGCCTGGTGCCGGACACCAGCTCCTGGTACATCATGGCTGGCTACCGCTACGGCAAGTTCGTGCCGTTCATCGTGCACGGCGACGTCAAGCAGGACAGCATCCGCGACTTCGCCTCGATGCCGACCACCGGCCCGCTGGCCGCGCTGACCGCCGGCACCAACGCGGCCATCAAGTCGGGCCTGCAATCGACCACCGGCATCGGCCTGCGCTGGGACTTCTACAAATCGGCCGCGTTCAAGGTGCAGATGGACCGCATCAAGACGCGTGACGGCGCCGGCTACTTCCTCAACCCCAAGCCGGGCTTTGCGGGCAGCACCGTCAACGTGTACGCCGCCGCCATCGATTTCGTCTTCTGAGGAGAATCCACATGAAAACGACAATCGCAAAAGTATTGCTGGCGGCCGGCGCATGGCTGGCCGTGGCGCCCGTGTTCGCGACCGAGATCGTGGTCATCGTCAGCCCGAAGAATCCGGCCACCCGCATGTTCAGCGAACAGGCGGCCCAGTTCTTCCTCGGGAAATCGACGCTGTTCACGCCGATCGAGCACACCGACGGCCCGCTGCGCAACGAGTTCTATAAAAAAGTGCTGGACAAGGACTCGACCCAGGTCAAGGCCATCTGGTCCAAGCTGGTGTTCACCGGTAAAGCCAGCGCGCCGAAGGAGTTCGGCTCCAGCGCCGAGGTGAAGAAGGCCGTGGCGGCAGATCCGCAGGCCATCGGCTACATCGAGAAGTCGCAGGTCGACGACACCGTCAAGGTCATCCTCACGGTGCAGTAAGCCCGCGCATCACAGCACCAGGCGCCGCGAGGCGCCTTTTTTTTATCAGCCTTCGACCACAATGGCCGGCCGCAGCCGCTTGCGCGACGCCTTCGCGTGCGGCACCCAGGCGTGCGTCTGCCAGCGGCGCCACATGATCAGGCCGCGTATCCATTCATCGGCCGCGTAGGCGATCCACACGCCCGGCAAGCCCCAGCCCAGCACCACGCCCAGCAGCCAGCTGCCGCCGGCCAGCACCAGCAGCATCGACAAGGCGCCCGCCATCACGGGAAAGCGCGCGTCGCCGGCGGCGCGCAGCGCGTTGATCACCACCAGGTTGAAGGTGCGGCCCGGTTCCAGCGCCACGGTCAGCCACAGCAGCGTGGCGCCGGCCGCGATGATCTCCTGGTCCTGCGTGAACCAGCCCAGCAGCCAGCGGCCCAGCAGCGCCGCGCAGGCCGCGATCAGCACGCACACCACCAGCCCGCGCGCCAGCGCCCGCCGCACCACGCCGTGCGCCTCGCGCAGCCGCCCGGCGCCGATCAGGTAGCCCACCACGATCTCCACCGCCAGCCCGGTGGCGATGCTGAACATCATCACCCCGCCCATCAGCTGCAGCACATAGGCCTGCGTGGCCAGCGATTTGGCCCCCAGCTCCGCCGCCGTGGCCACGCTGACCATGAAGGCCAGCCGCCAGGCGATGTTCTCGGCCGCGCCGGGCAGGCCGATGTGCAGCACCGCCGCCAGTTCACGGCGCGGCAGGCGCCACCAGTCGTCGCGCGCCACGTGGATGTGCAGGTGCACGCGCCACATCAGCAGGTGCAGCGCCAGGCCGATGGCGCGGCTGACCGCCAGCGCCACCGCGTAGCCCGGCAGGCCCATGGCCGGCAGCGGCCCCCAGCCATGCATCATCGGAATCGCCAGCGCCAGGTGGCTGACGTGCATGATCACCAGCACCGCCAGCGTGTCGCGCGTGCGCAGGTGGGCCCGCATCACGCTGGCCATCGAGGCGTTCCAGGCGTCGAGCAGCATGGCCGGCGCCAGCGCCTGCAGGAACGGCGCGGCCAGCGGCAGCACCTCGGCCGGCGCGTTGAGCAGGCGCAGCAGGCCGTTCGCGCCCAGCAGCGCCATCAGGCCGGTGACCGCGCCCAGCCAGGTGCTGGCGCCGACCACCGCGCAGGCCACGCGGTTGGCGGCCTCGCGCTGGCCGCCGCCCAGGTTTTGCGTGACCACCACGCTGACGCCGGCGCCGATGATGCGGAACAGGATGAACAGGGTGGCCGAGACTTGGCTGGCGATGGCGAAGGCCCCGCCCGCCTCGTCCGAGATGCGCGACGCCAGCGCGGTGCCGATGACGCTGGAGGCGATCGCCAACCCCAACTCGACCAGCAGCGGCCAGGCCAGGTTGAACATGGGCGGGGTGCGGATCGGGGTTTTGGCGGCGGGCATGTGGTTCCGGAAGGTGAATGTTGCTAACAAGTCTTAGTTTATATCAACTGGAAGCGCTGTCAGTGCAACCATTGAAACAATCTATGGCTGTAGAATCGTTAGCAAAGGATACACTTTCGCTGAATCAACCAGACACAACTATCATAGTGCGATTTACTCCCTCCACCGTCGTCCGTTTGTGCGCCTTGCTGCTGGGCCTGCTAGGCGGGTGGGCCAACGCCCAGGCGTTGACGGTGTTGTATCCCGACATCGGCGAACCCTACCGCACTGTGTTCATGGAAATCCTGCAGGGCATCGAGGAGCAAGCCCGGGCCAGGCCGCGCATGATCGCGCTGTCGGCCGGCACCGACCCGGCGGAACTGCGCAACGCCCTCAAGAGCGGCAAGGTGGTGATCGCCCTCGGCCGCCAAGGATTGAAGGCCGCCTCCATGCTCGATCCGGCGCAGGCGGTGGTGATCGGCGGCGTCGGCACGGTGCCGGACGCCGACCGCCTGAGCGGCATCAGCCTCACGCCCGATCCCGCCCTGCTGTTCGCCATGCTCAAAAGCCTGCTGCCGGGCATGCGCCGGGTGCTGGTGGTGTACAACCCGGCCGCCAACGAAGGGCAGATCCGGCTGGCCCGCGAGGCGGCCCGCAACCTGGGGCTGGA
Source organism: Duganella caerulea (assembly GCF_040362985.1). NCBI lineage: Bacteria > Pseudomonadati > Pseudomonadota > Betaproteobacteria > Burkholderiales > Oxalobacteraceae > Duganella > Duganella caerulea. The sequence continues at coordinate 529,580 of NZ_BPWJ01000001.1, forward strand.
GCTGGTCGCGCTGGAAGCCCACGACCTGGCCGGCGCCGCGCGCGCGTACGAGGCCCAGTTCGCCGCCGCCGATGGCCGCCGCGACGCGCTGTGGCTGCCGCAGGACGCCACCACCGTCGAGGAGACCACCATCCTGCCGCTGGTGCTGAAGGAGTCGTGGAGCCGCAACCTGCCGGTGTTTTCCAGCAGCGTGCTGCACGTCAAGAAAGGTGTGTTGTTTGGCCTGTATCCGAACAATGTGCAACTGGGCCGGGACCTGGCCACGCTGGCCCTGTCCCTGCAAAACGGCGAAACGCCGAAACGCGGCGTGATGCCGTTGCGCGCGGTGCGCAGCGCGCTCAATTCCCGCACCGCCAGCCACATCGGCTTGAATCTTGTCTCCAGCCAACAACGGACCTTCGACGCGGTCTTTCCCGAGCCCTAGCGCCCCGGTCGCTCGCGGCAATTTAATTTCCAGATTGCAAAGTCTCGGCTTATACTATGAAAGCATCTTAAGCGGGCCCGTCCTGGCGCCGTGGTAGCCATGCGGCAAAGTATGATGAAAAAGACACTATTAAAACTACGGCGGCTGAGACGCGCCGGCGCCCTGCTGCTGGTCGGCGTGACCGGCGCGACCCAGGCGGGCGGCGGCGTGATGCCGTCGAGCATAACGCTGGTCAGCTCCAGCGCCGCGCACGGCGGCATGCTGCTGGCGCCGGTGGATCCGGTGGTACAGCCGTTGCCAGCCCCATTGCAAGCCCCGTTGCGCGACGACGTGCGCCCCGTCACCCTGGCGCAGCTGGAAGACCAGCTGCGCCGTCCCGAATTGCAGGCCTCGATCGGCAAGGGCAGCATCGCGGTCGTCTATCCGAATGTCGAGGAGCCGTTCCGCTCGGCCTTCATCGCCATGATCCAGGGCATCGAGGAGCGTACCAAGCTCAAGGTGCGCAGCTATCCGGTCGATCCCAAGGTCGACACGGCCGAACTGAACGCCACCCTCAAGCGCAACGGCACCAAGGTGGTGATCGCGCTGGGGCGCCAGGGCCTGAACGCCACCGCCGGCCTGGACCGCGAGATCGCCGTGCTGGCCGGCGGCGTGCTGCTGCTGTCCGACGCCGAGAACGTGATGGGCATCAGCATGACGCCCGATCCGGCCATGCTGTTCTCGCGCCTGCGCGCGCTGCTGCCGGAACTCAAGCGCGTGATCGTGGTCTACAATCCGCAGAAGTCCGAATGGCTGGTCAAGCTGGCGCGCGACGCGGCCAAGGCGCAGGGGCTCGAATTGCAGGCCCACGTGGCCGGCGACCTGGCCCGCGCCGCCCAGCTGTACACGCAGCTGATCGGCGCCGCCGACAACCGCCACGACGCCGTCTGGCTGCCGCACGACAGCACCACCGTCGAGGAAAGCACCATCCTGCCGCTGGTGCTGCGCGAATCGTGGAACAGCGGCGTGCCGCTGTTCTCCAGCAACGTGCTGCACGTGAAGAAAGGCGCGCTGTTCGCCATGGTGCCCGACAACGTCGAGCTGGGCCGCACACTGGCCGCCTCGGCGCTGGGCGTGATCGCCGGCGACGTGCGACGCCGTCCGCTGGTGCCGCTGCGCGAGCTGCAGACCGCCATCAACCTCCGTACCGCCAGCCATATCGGCCTGCACCTGGGCGCCTCGCAACAGCGCAGTTTTGACTTTGTCTATCCTCAGCCCTGATGATCTCCATAGTCCGTAATTTCTTACGCAATACCGGTTTCCAACGACAGTTGACCGTCATCGTCTCCGGCGCCATCCTCGGCCTGGCCGTGTTCTCGGCGCTGATGAACTCGTGGGAAGCCAACGCCCGCATGCGCGACTACTTCATCGGCCAGGGCCAGCGCATCGCCGACAACCTGGCGCGCCAGAGCACGCTGGCGCTGCTGTTCCACTCGGCCGAGAACGCCCGCGAGGTGGTCAACTCCACGCTGTCCTTCCCGGATGTGGCGGCGCTGCAGATCATGGACGCCAAGGGCAAGGTGCTGCTGTCGCGCGTGGTGGCGGGCGCCACCCTGGACGTGGCCAACCTGAACCAGCCGGCGTCCGCGCACGCCGGCCTGGTCGGCGAGACGTCCGACGGCTGGCTGTTCACCGCGCCCGTGTATGGCGGCCAGAGCGAGGCCTCGCCGTTCGAGCTGCAGGAACACCAGCAGCAGTTGCTGGGCTACGTCCATGTGCAGATCGCCAAGAGCACGCTCAAGCGGCTGACCTGGTCGCTCCTGCTGGGCAACCTGGCGCTGACCCTGTCGTTCGCCGTGGTGCTGCTGGTGCTGGGCCGCCTGCTGACGCGCCACATGATCAATCCGCTCAACGCGCTGTCGACGCTGATGCGCCGCGCGGAGGCCGGCGAGTCGGGCATGCGCGCCGCGCCGGCCGGCCCGCGCGACCTGATCGAGATGGCGCACGCCTTCAACCAGATGATGAACGTGCTGGAGCAGCGCGAGGCCGAACTGAAGGACTCGCGCGACGCCGCCGTCAACATGGCGCAGATGAAGGCGCAGTTCGCCGCCACCGTCAGCCACGAGGTGCGCACGCCGCTCAACGGCGTGGTCGGCATGCTCGACATGCTCAAGGAAACCCGGCTGACGCCGCGCCAGCAGGAGTTCGTCGACGTGGCATGGAACTCGTCGCGCACGCTGATCGCGCTGATCAACAACATCCTCGACTTCTCCAAGATGGAAGCGGGCAAGCTCAAGCTGGAGGAGACCGAGTTCTGCCTCGGCACCCTGCTGTCCGAGGTGCTGGAACTGGTGGCCCGTCCCGCGCAGCAGAAAGGCGTGTCCCTGAACTGGACCGTCGCGCCCGACGTGCCGGCCCGCATCGCCGGCGATTCGCTGCGGCTGCGCCAGATCCTCATCAACCTGGTCGGCAACGCCGTCAAGTTCACCGACCACGGCGAAGTGGCGGTCGATGTCGCGCTGGCGCCCGGCGACGCGTTCGGCCTGCGCTTCGAGGTGCGCGACACCGGCATCGGCATGAGCGAGGACGTGCGGCGCCACCTGTTCGAAGCCTACGTCCAGCCCGACCCCAGCACCACGCGCCGCTACGGCGGCACCGGCCTCGGCCTGGCCATCTGCAAGCAGCTGGTCGAGCTGCTGGGCGGCCAGATCGAAGTCGACAGCGTGACCGGCGCCGGCACCACCTTCCGCTTCACCATCGCCTGCCGCGCCGCGCAACAGCAGGTGGCGGCGCCGCCGCTGCCGATGCGCCCGCCGGTCGGCGCGCCCGCCGTGGCGCTGCCGTCGCCGACGCTGAGCCCGGCCCCGATGCCTGAGCGCCAGTTCCGCGTGCTGGTGGCCGAGGACAACCGCACCAACCAGATGGTGGCGGCCGGCATGCTGGCGATGAACGGCTGCGTCTGCGAATTCGCGGCCGACGGCGTCGAGGCCGTGCGCGCCGCCCAGCGCGAGCGCTTCGACCTGATCCTGATGGATTGCAGCATGCCGGAGATGGACGGCTACGAAGCCACCGCCCACATCCGCCTGGCCGAGCTGGCGATGGGCCGGCGCACGCCGCTGGTGGCGATGACCGCCAACACCCAGGCCGGCGACGCCGAGAAATGCCTGGCCGCCGGCATGGACGACTACCTGGCCAAGCCGATCACGCTGGTCGAGCTGCGCCACAAGCTGGAGAAATGGCTGCCGCACGGCGGCCCGCTGGCCACGCCGGTGCAGCACGCCAACCACGCCCCGGCCAGCGCCACCGCGCGCGGCTACGGCGGCCCGTGCCCGGTCGACCCGGCAGTGTTCGACAAGCTGCGCGAAGTGCTGGGCGACACGCTGCCGCACGCGGTCACGCCGTATCTCGAAGACACGCCGGCCTGCCTGGAGGAACTTGAACAGGCCGTGCAGGCCGGCGACATGGCCACCGCGCGCGCCCGTGCGCACGCGCTCAAGGGCTCGTCCGGCAACTTCGGCGCCGAGACGCTGGCGCAACTGGCGCAGCAGGCCGAACACTTCGCGGCCGAGCAGCAGCCTGAGCAGATCGAACCGCTGCTGGCGCCGCTGCGAGCGCACTACGAGGCGCTGGCCGCCTTCCTGCACGCCGAGATCAGCGACGCCGCGCCGCAGCAGACGCAGGCGGCCGACGACCGTCCGCAAGTACTGGTGGTCGACGACGACCGCAGCACCCGCAGCACGCTGCGCCACACTTTGCAGCGCGACGGCTTCCACGTCGAGGAGGCGGCCGACGGCGCCGCCGCGCTGGCGATGCTGGCGCGCTTCCAGCCCGACGTGATCCTGATGGACGCGATGATGCCGGTGATGGACGGCTTCACCGCCTGCGCCCGCATGCAGGAACTGCCCAACGCCGGCGCGGTGCCGGTGCTGATGATCACCGCGCTGCAGGACAACTCGTCGGTCGAGCGCGCGTTCGCGGCCGGCGCCAGCGACTACATCCCCAAACCCATCCACTACGCCGTGCTGTCGCAGCGGGTGCGCCGCATCATCGAGGCCAACCGCGCCGAGAAGCGCATCCGCCACCTGGCCTACAACGACGTGCTGACCAACCTGCCCAACCGCACCCTGTTCTTCGAGCTGCTGGCGTCGAGCATCGACCAGGCCCGCGTGGCCACCGACGGCCGCCAGGTGGCCGTGCTGTTCATGGACCTGGACCGCTTCAAGTACGTCAACGACAACCTCGGCCATGACGTCGGCGACCGCCTGCTGCAGGCCGTGGCCCAGCGCGTGCGCCACACCGTGCGCGCCGACGACGCCGTGGCCCGCCTGGGCGGCGACGAATTCACCGTCGTCCTCAACGAGCTCGACAGCCCGGCCGCGGCCGCCACCGCAGCCCACAACATCGTGCGCGTGCTGTCGGCGCCGTTCCCGATCGACGGCCACGACATCTTCGTCACCGCCAGCGTCGGCATCGCCATGTACCCGCACGACGGCGGCGACGTCGCCACCCTGGTCAAGCACGCCGACAGCGCCATGTACCGCGCCAAGCGCACCAACACCGGCTTCCAGTTCTACGAGGCGTCGATGGAGCATTCGATCTCCGAGCACGTGCGGCTGGAGAGCGACCTGCGCCGCGCCATGGAACAGCAGCACCAGCTGGAGGTGTACTACCAGCCGCAGTCCAGCCTGTGCAACGGCAAGATCATCGGCATGGAGGCGCTGGTGCGCTGGCGCCATCCGACGCGCGGCATGATTCCGCCGGTGGACTTCATCCCGCTGGCCGAGGAGACCGGCCTGATCAACCCACTGGGCGACTGGGTGCTGCGCACCGCCTGCGCGCAGCTGCAACAGTTCCTGGCGGCCGGCCTGCCGCCGATGCGGGTGGCGGTCAACCTGTCGGTGCGCCAGCTGCTGCAGAAGGATTTCGCCGCCTCGGTCGAAGCCGTGCTGGCCGACACCGGCCTGCCGCCGCAGCTGCTGGAGCTGGAGATCACCGAGAGCACGCTGATGGAGAACGCCCAGGACACGCTGGCCGCGCTGCACCGCCTGCACTCGCTGGGCGTGCGCCTGTCGATCGACGACTTCGGCACCGGCTACTCGTCGCTGTCCTACCTCAAGCGCTTCCCGGTCGACATCATCAAGATCGACCGCTCCTTCGTGCGCGACGTGCCGCAGGATGCCGACGACGCCGCCATCATCAGCGCCATCATCGCGCTGGCCCACAGCCTGCGCCTGGAGGTGGTGGCCGAGGGCGTGGAAACGGCGGCGCAGTTGCAGTTCCTCCAGGGCCGCGAGTGCGACCTGATGCAAGGGTTCTACCTCAGCCCGGCGGTGCCGGCGGAGCAGTTCGCCGAACTGGTACGACGACATGTAGACACGGCTACAACAGTCGCGGCGAAGATCTGCTAATTTTTACACATCGACAACAGCGGGCAGGCTAGAATCAAAAAAACGACACAGGAGATAGCATGTTGAAAGCGTCGAGCGCCCACCGGCTGTACTGGACCGCGGCACTCGCCCTGCCGCTGCTCGCGAACCACGGCACGGCCCACGCCGACCCGGTCAGCGAAGAGGACGAACTGGCGATGGTCTACGGCGCCAGCGACAGCGTCAGCATCGCCACCGGCAACCTGCAAACCCTGCGCCGCGCGCCGGCCGTGGCCACCGTCATCACGGCGGCCGACATCGCCGCCATGGGCGCCACCGATCTCGACCAGGTGCTCGAAAGCGTGCCCGGCGTGCACGTCAACCGCACGCCCAACAGCAATTCGCCGCTGTACGTGGTGCGCGGCATCGTCAGCGCCTACACGCCGCAGATCCTGATGCTGCAAAACGGCGTGCCCATCACCACCTCCTACGTCGGCAACAAGGGCAATATCTGGGGCGGCTATCCGGTCGAGCACATCGCCCGCATCGAAATCATCCGCGGCCCGGGTTCGGCACTGTACGGCTCGGACGCCTACTCCGGCGTCATCAACATCATCACCAAGGGGCCGGGCGAAGTGCCGGGCACGGAAGTGGGCGCCCGCGCCGGCACCTTCCACAGCTACGACGGCTGGGTGCAGCACGGCGGCAAGCTCGGCCCGGTCGAGGTCGCGGCCTACCTGCGCGTGGGCCAGTCCGACGGCAACGACCGCATCGTCGAGGCCGACGCGCAAAGCCGCAACGACACGCTGTTCAAGACCCATGCCAGCCTCGCGCCGGGCCGGCTCAACAACCAGTACAAGGCTATCGACGGCAACCTGGACCTGATCTACGGCCAATGGCGCGCCCGCTTCGGCTACAAGAAGCGCTACGACATGGGCACCGGCGCCGGCATCGCCTCGGCGCTCGATCCGATGGGCCGCCAGCAAAGCGAACGCATCACCGGCACGCTGGCCTGGGCCCAGCCGCAGCTGACGCGCGACTGGGGCGTAGGCGCAAGCCTCAGCAGCCAGCAATACTCGCAGGAAGTCAGCGCCATTTACCAGCTGCTGCCGCCCGGCCTGACCTTCCCGACTGGCACCTTCCCGAACGGCATGCTGGGCGCGCCGGAAACCTACGAGCGCAACTACCGCCTGGCCGGCTACGCCGACTACAACGGCTTCAGCGATCACCACGCGCGCATCGGCGCCGGCCATGACGACCTCGAACTGTACCGCGCGCAGGAGTTCCGCAACTTCAACTACGCGCCGAACGGCACGCCCATTCCCTTGCCGGCCGTGATCGATGTCACCAACACCACGCCGTTCATGCGGCCGCAGCGGCGCAAGGTCGACTACCTGTACCTGCAGGATGAATGGAACTTCGCCACGGACTGGAACCTGACCGCCGGCATCCGCCACGACCACTACTCGGACTTCGGCGGCACCACCAATCCGCGCCTGGCGCTGGTGTGGGACGCCAGCTTCGACCTGACGGCCAAGCTGCTGTACGGCCGCGCCTTCCGCGCGCCGGCCTTCCTGGAAAGCTACGGCATCAGCAATCCGGTCGCGCTCGGCAATCCGAACCTCAAGCCCGAGCGCAACGCCACCACCGAGATGTCGTTCAACTGGCAGGCCCGCACCGACGCCACGGTCAACCTGACCTTCTATCGCTACGATATGAAGAACATCATCCGCACCGTGGTCAATCCTGTGCCGGGCACGGGCGCCACCTACGCCAACGCGGGCGACCAGCGCGGCCACGGCGTCGAGCTGGAATCGAACTGGAACGTGACACGCGACCTGCACCTGTCGGGCAACTACGCGTGGCAGCGCTCGACCGACCAGACCACCCACACCGACGCCGGCTACGCGCCGCGCCAGCACGCCTACGGCCGCGCCGACTGGACCTACGCCAACGGCTACCAGGCCGGCGCGCAGCTGAACTGGGTGGCGGGCCGCGAACGCGCCTTCGGCGACGCCCGTCCCGCCATCGCCGACTACACCACGGTCGACCTGACGCTGGCGACCCGCAACGGCCGCAACCAGTGGAACTTCGCGCTGGCGCTGCGCAACGCCTTCAACGCCGACGTGCGCGAGCCGAGCCCGGCACCCGGGCTAAGCCTGCCGCACGACCTGCCGATGGCGCCGCGCACGATCTCGCTGCAGGCTTCGTATAAGATGTAAGCAGCCGTGCGGTGCGGCTGCGGCCCAAAGAGAAAAACAGTGACAGCATATGACGATTTTCTGAATTTCTTTTCCATGCATGGCAAGGAACGTCTGGACGGCCTTGGTGTGGACTATTTCACCGCCATGACGCGGGAGGAAAGAGAAAAGGCCTTCGACTTTCTCTGGGCGCGTATCGAGCGAGCCGGCAGCGAGGAAAGCATACACGGACTGTTCAGGGCAAATCATGAGCGTGCCATTGAACCCGTCAGGCGCTTGTTGGAAGCCGGGACGTTGAGCGGCGAGGCGCAAATTGCCGCTGCGTGGCATCTTTGGGCTGTACAACCGGACGACCGGCTATTGGCGGTTTTCATTCGGTTCATGGGCAGTCCGGACCAGGACTTAAGAGAAAAGGCCGCATACTACGCTCCGGCTATCAAGCTGACGGGTGAATACAAATCCGCCCTTCAAAGAATGATATGTACCGAGACCGAGCAGCTTGCACGAATACACGCTGTGGACAAACTCCTGGAGTGCCACGGAATTTCGCGTGAATCAATTGGGAAAGCGGATTTTTCCAGCATTTACAAAGGCCTGCATAGTGCAGACCCGGGGACTAGAGAGATGACGTTAAAACGAGTTGACGAACTGAGATCATGAGCGCTTATCAGAATTTCCTGGACTTTTTTTCGATGTACAACAAAGAGCGGCTGGACGGAATAAGTGAAAGCTACTTTACCGAGATGACCGCCGAGGAAAGAGACATGGCGTTCGACTTTCTCCTGGCTCGTGTCAAGTCAGGCGGGAGCGAAGAGAGCGTGAAGGGACTTTTCCGCGCAAATCGCGCCCGCGCCGTGGAACCGGTCAAGCGCATGCTGACGGAGGGCACGCTGATTGGAGAGGCCGAAATCTCCGCCGCATGGAATCTGTACTACATTGAGAATGACGACAGTCTGCTTTCCATCTTCGTCCATTTCTTGGGCAGCCCCGATCCCCGGCTAAGAGCCAAAGCGGCCTATTACGTGCCTCCCATTTTCAGCGATGAACTCATCTCTGGCTTGCAGGGCATGATTCGTACGGAAACCGAACAATTACCCCGCATACATGCGGTGGACAAGCTGCTCGAGTGCTCCGGCATCAGCGAAGAGACGATGGACAAGAATCTGTATCTCCGCATCTTCAGGGATTTGCATGGCGAAGACTTGAAGAAGAAGGAAGCCGTCTTTAAGCAGCTACACCGCTCGAATTAAGCGGCGCGGCGCAGGCGCTCCGCCTCCGGCCGTGGCAAGGCTTTGCGCGGAGCGCCGACGGGCAATTGATGCACGCGCTGCTTGCTCCAGGCGCCGCCTTCGATCTTGAAGGAACCCACCAGTTGCGCCAGCTCGCTCGCCTGGTCCTGCATCGCATCGGCCGCTGCGGCGGCCTCCTCGACCAGCGCGGCGTTCTGCTGCGTGACGCCGTCCATGTCGCCGATGGCGGCGTTGACCTGCTCGATGCCGTGCTCCTGCTCGGCGCTGGCGGCGCTGATGGCCGCCATGATGCCGGTCACCTTCTCCACGCTCAGCACGATCTCCGCCATCGTCGCGCCGGCCGTCTGCGCCAGCTCGCTGCCGCTGGCGATGCGCTCGGCCGATTCGTTGATCAACTGCTTGATCTCCTTGGCCGCGCTGGCCGAGCGCTGCGCCAGATTGCGCACCTCGGACGCCACCACGGCGAAGCCACGTCCCTGTTCGCCGGCGCGCGCCGCTTCCACCGCGGCGTTCAGCGCCAGGATATTGGTCTGGAAAGCGATACCGTCGATCACACTGGTGATGTCGACGATCTTGTGCGCATACTCGTTGATGCTGGCCATGGTCCGCACCACCTCCGACACCACCGCCCCGCCCTTGCCCGCCACGTCCGACGCCGACTCCGCCAGACGGTTGGCCTGGCGCGCGTTGCCGCTGTTCTGCTTGACCGCCTCCGTCAGCTCCGCCATCGCCGACGCCGTTTCCTCCAGCGCGCCGGCCTGGTGCTCGGTGCGGCGCGACAAATCCATATTGCCGTTGGCGATTTCGCGCGAGGCGGCGTCAATGGCCACCGCGCCGTCGCGCACACGGCCGACCGTTTCGGCCAGGCGGCCGGTCATGTGGCTGAGCGCATCGAACAGCTGGCCCATCTCGTCACTGCGACCGTGCTGGATGGCCACGTGCAGTTCGCCCGCCGCCACCTGTCCGGCCAACGCCACCGCACGCCGCAGCGGCAGCACGATGCTGCGGGTCAGCGCCAGCGCCAGCACCGCGCCCAGCGCCAGGGTCGCCAGTCCCATGACGACCAGCAGCACACGGCTGCCCTGGAACTGGCTGGCCGACTGCGCCGCCAGCGCCTTGGCCTGCTGCGTCTGGTAGGCCAGAAGCTTGTCCAGCGCGCCGGTATAGGCGCCGAACACCGCCGCCATCTTGTTGTCCAGCAGATCGCCGACTTCCTGCGTGCGGCCGCCATCCTTCAACTTGAACAGCTCCGTGCGCAGCGCCAGATAGGCGCTCTTGCGGGCGGCGACGGCGCGCAACAGCTCCGCTTCCGCGCCCGGCGCCGGCATCGCCGCCAGCCTGGCTTCCATCGCGCTGGCCTGCTTCTCGCCGGCGGTCAGCTGGGCCTGGAAGATGTCCCCCACTTCCAGGCTATCGCTGCGCGCGATGGAGGTGGCGCGCAGCCCGTTCAATTCCACGATGCCCAGCAGTTCGGAGGTGAGCTGCTGCTTGGCCAGCTTTTCGTCGACCAGGTTGGAGGTGGTGTCGTTGGCGGTCTGCAAGCGCCACAGGGCCACCGTCGACATGCACGCCATCAACAACAACAAGGCCGCAAACGAGGCCATCACGCGTACACCGGTATTCAGCTTAGGGATTTTCATGACTTTTCAATAAAAGAAGTGCGTTTCGATCAAGATGGCGCCAGTATGCAGGGCAAATATGACGCTGTTATTACCGCACGGCAATCTTTCGTCATATGTTTATTACGAAACAAAAGGTATTTTTGTAGAGCAACTTTTCGAATGACTCGTATATACTGGTTCCTCATACTCGCCTCCCATGAAAACCGTGAGCACACTCCCGATCGCCGAAGCCGAACTGCTGAAATCCGAACAAGACGCCGTGCTCGCGCTGAGCAAGCTGTTGCACATCTGGTACAACGAGGCCGGCCTGCACGGCATGCTGCGCTCGCTCGACGCCACGCTGGCGCAGTGCCACGCCATCCGCGAGGAATTCGCCGCCGAGGGCGAGCCGCAGCGCGTCGACGCCGAACGCGGCGCCATCAGCCAGCACCTGGGCTTCATGCTGTCCTTGTGCGCAGACTGATAACACTCTTTTCTTTTGGTTAAGATGTAATAGCCCGGTAACAATTTCCCACTAGCATTACGGGCACTGAAGTCAACCAAAGGTTACAGCCCGTGGAGTTCAACGCCTCTCGTTTGCACCTGCCCCGTTTCCGCCTGTCCGTCGCCGCCGACCTGTGCGTCGAGACCGTCTCGGTGCCGTCCGACACCAGCAATTTCGGCGTGCTGGAGCTGTTCACCGAACGACGCGACTTGATGAGCCTCCCAGTGATCGAGGGCGACCGACCTATCGGCCTCATCAGCCGCAACATCTTCATGTCGCAGATGTCCAAGCCCTTCTACCACGAGCTGTACGGCAAGAAGAGCTGCATCGCCTTCATGGACAAGGAACCGCTGATCGTCGACGCCGCCCTGAGCATCGAGGCGCTGACCTTCCGCGCGGTCGAGTCGGGCGAGAAGGCGCTGGCGGACGGCTTCATCGTCACCCGCGACGGCGGCCTGGCCGGCGTCGGCTTCGGCCTGCAGCTGATGAACGTGGTGGCCAACATGCAGGCCGAGAAGAACCGCCAGATCATGCACAGCATCGACTACGCCAGCGTGATCCAGCGCTCGCTGCTGCGCCCCTCGGACCTGGCGCTGCGCGAGGCCCTGAACGACGCCCACCTGGAATGGCAGCCGCGCGACGTCGTCGGCGGCGACTTCTATCACTTCGCGCACTACCCGGACGGCTGGTTCGCCGCCATCGCCGACTGCACCGGCCACGGCGTGCCGGGCGCCTTCATGACGCTGATTTCCTCGTCGACCCTGGCGCAGGCCTTGCAGCAATTGGGTCCGCGCGATCCGGCCGCGCTGATCGCCGAAGTCAATCGCGGCGTCAAGAGCATGCTGGGACAGGTCGACGAACGCCACGGCCTGCACGGCGCGCCCGCCTCCAACGACGGCATGGACGCCGCCTTCCTGTGGTTCGACAACGCCAGCCGCCAGCTGCACTTCGCCGGCGCCAAGCTGCCGCTGTTCCAGCTCGGTCCCGACCAGCAGGCGGTGCAAACGATCGACGGCGACCGCATGGGCGTGGGCTACGTCGACACGCCGCTCGACTACGCGTGGACCAACAAGACCATCGCCATCCCGGAACGCAGCCTGCTGTTCCTGACCACCGACGGCTTGATCGACCAGATCGGCGGCGCCAAGGACATCGCCTTCGGCAAGCGCCGCATGCGCGATGTGCTGCTGGCCCAGCGCGGCGCCGGCGCACGCGACGTCAGCGACGCCATGCTGGCCGACTACCAGGCGTGGCAAGGCGGACAACCGCGCCGCGACGACCTGACCTTTTTCTGTTTCCGCCCATAGGAGCGCCGATTTTGCTGTACGAAGAATTCAACGATTTCTGGGACGTGGCCCGCAAGCGCCACATCATCTTCTTCTACGTGGGCTATTTCTCGCAGCACGTGGTGGCCGCCATCTCCGAGACCATCAAGGCGCGGCTGGACACGGCCGGCGCGGCGGGGCCGACGCGGCGCCGCATCTTCTCGTCCTTCGTCGAAATGTCGCAGAACATCATGCACTACTCGTCGGACACGCTCACACCGCACGAACAAAGCGACAACCAGATGCGGCGCGGCTCGTTCTGCATCGGCATGAAGGACGACAGCTTCTTCCTGCTGTGCGCCAATCCGGTCGACAGCGCCAACGTGGAGCGCATCCGCAGCCGCCTGGAGCCGCTGCACACCATGACGATGGAAGAGATCAAGTCCGCCTACAAGAAGGCGCTGCGCGACGAGACGCCGGCCGACAGCAAGGGCGCGGGCCTGGGCTTCCTGACCATGGCCCGCGACGCCAGCGAACCGCTGGAGTTCGAGTTCGTGCAGGAAGCGCACAACCCAGGCACCACGGTGTTCTGCATCAAAGCGATAATTTAAAAAGTACTGGAACAGTCATGGAACCACTTTACATCAGCGCCTCGCCCACCTCGCCGGAGATCGACTTCCGCTTCGACCAGGACACCTTGTCGATCAAGGGCGAGTCCTATCCGGAAAACGCCGCCGCCTTCTACGGCCCGGTGATCGCGCGCGTGCAGGCCTACCTAGACGCCTGCAATGACGCCAGCATCACGGTCAACGTCTCGCTGGCCTACTTCAACAGCTCCAGCACCAAGATGCTGTTCTCCTTCTTCGACGCGCTGAACAAGGCCGCGATGGACGGCAACCAGGTGCGCCTGAACTGGTACCACGACGAGGACGACGACACCATCCTCGAATTCGGCCAGGAGCTGCAGGACGATTTCGGCGCGCTGGACTTCCACGACCACCCGGTGAGCAACTGATGATGTCCATTCCCGGCCGCGACGAAGCCGACCTGTTTGCGCTGGAGAGCGCGGCGCTGGCCAACGCCAGGGCCGCCCACGCCGATCCGCGCGCCGACGCCCGCGCGGCGCTGGCCGAGATGATCGTCCACTACGAGCGCCTGATGCGCGAGAGCCGCCGCCTGATCCGCCGCAGCGACCGCGCCGAGCTGGATATGAACCAGATGAACCGCCAGCTGCACGAACTGGCGCAGCAGCTGGAATACCGCGCCACCCACGATCCGCTGACCGGGGCGCTCAACCGAGCGGCCGTCATCGAGCAGGCCAGCGGCTGCCTGGCGCGCGGCGACATGGCGCTGATCGTGCTCGATATCGATCACTTCAAATGGGTCAACGATGATTTCGGCCATCCGGCGGGCGACGCCGTGATCCAGACCGTGGTGCGCTGCCTGCAGGCGCTGCTCGGCCCCGACGTGGCGATAGGCCGCGTGGGCGGCGAGGAGTTCTCGGTGGTGTGGCCGACCAGCTCCATCGACGAGGCGCAGCAGGTGGCGGCCAGCATCTGCGACGCCATCGCCGACCAGGTGTTCGCCGCGCCCATCGACCGCCAGATCACGGCCAGCGTGGGCCTGAGCTGGAACCGCGCCGGCACCAGCTTCGAAACCGCCTACAGCCACGCCGACGAAGCGCTGTACGCCGCCAAGCGGGCCGGCCGCAACTGCGTCAAAGTCCACGCGCCGCTGCCAACGCCGCATCCCGCCGCCACCCCTCCGGCGCCCGAAGACGTGTCAGCTCCGTGCCATTGATCTAACCGGCCGTCACGGCACGGGCGTCAACAGCGGCTGGCCGCCGAAGTGGGCCAGCAGGTTGTCGACCACCAGCTGGCCCATGGCGTGGCGGGTCTCCACGGTCAGGCTGCCCACGTGCGGCGTCAGCACCACGTTCTCCAGCTCGCGCAGCGCGGCCGGAACGTGCGGCTCGTTGTCGAACACGTCCAGCGCCGCCATGCCCAGCGCGCCGTCGCGCAGCGCGGCGACCAGCGCCTCCTGGTCCACCAGCGACCCGCGCGAGACATTGACCAGGGTCCCCTCCGGACCCAGCGCCGCCATCACCTCCGCGTTGACGGCGTGCCGCGTGGCCGCGCCGCCGGGCGCGCACACCACCAGGTAATCGCTGGCCCGCGCCAGTTCCAGCAGCGAGGCGCAGCGCACCACGGCCACGCCGTCGACCGCGCGCGGCTGGAAGTAGCGCGTACGCATGCCGAAAGCCGCCGCCCGCGCCGCCACCGCCTGGCCGATGCGCCCGAAACCGAACACGCCGCACACCTTGGCGCGCAAGGCGCGCGTGGGCGTCAGTGGCACACCGCGCTCCCACGCCCCGCTGCGCACATGCCGGTCCAGCGCCGGAAGCCGGCGCGCCGCCGACAGCAGCAGCGTCAATGCCAGATCCGCCACGTCGTCGGTCAGCACGCCCGGCGTGTTGGTGACAAAAATGCCACGCGCGCGGGTCGCGTCCAGCGCCACCGCGTCCACGCCGATGCCGTTGACGGCGACGATCTCCAGCCGCGGCAACTGCTCCAGCAGCGCCGGGCCGATGCCGATCGCGCCGGTCGTCAGCACGCCGCGTATCGCCGGCGCCACAGCGGCCAGCCATTCCGGCTGCGCCTCGCAGGGCTGGCGCCACAGATGATGGCAGTGGAACGCCTGCTCCAGCCGCTCCATCACCGCCGCCGACGGACTCGCCGCCAGCACCAATATTTCCGGTTTCATATCGCTATCCTCGTCCATGTGACGATTGTACAAGGGCGGCGCCCAACGTGCTTTGCATGGACTTTCCGCCGGCATTTCCGTATGCTGGAAGTACCTTTCTGGAGCGCGCCCCGATTTGAACGTCCACGCCGCCACACCGCACCGTCCCGCCGCGCGCCGCTGGCTGCTGGCGGCGCTGGCGGCCTGCATGATGTTGTGCGGGCCCGCCATGGCCGCCCCGGGGCGCTGGGACCAGCTGGCCACGCCCCTGTTCGAGCACCTCGGCCTGGAACAAGGGATGCCGCACCCGATCGGCCTGACGCTGGCGCAGGACGGCGACGGCTACATCTGGGTCGGCACGCAGAGCGGCCTGGCGCGCTGGGACGGCTATCACATGCGCAGCTTCCACCACGATGGCGCCAATCCGGCCTCGCTGCCCGGCGATTTCGTCCAGGTACTGCACGTCGATGTGCGCGGCCGGCTGTGGGTGGGCACGGCGGCGGCGGGACTGAGCATGTTCGACCGCCGCACCGAGCAATTCAGCCGCCCCAGCGACGAATTGGGCACGGGCCAGATCAGCGCCATCGCCAGCGACGCCAAGGGCAACCTGTGGCTGGGCACAGCCAAGGGCCTGAAATACTACGACACCGTCCAGGGCACGGTGCGCCTCTACAGCCACGAGGAGCATCCCGGCCTGCCCGACAATCAGATCCGCGCCCTGCTGGTGGACCGCGCCGGCACGCTGTGGATAGGCTCCGCCACCGGCCTGTCGCGCCTGCGCGACGGCGGCGCCATCACCCCGGTCGCCGTCAGCGGCGACGCCCACGGCGCCTGGAGCGACACCGTCATGTCGCTCGGCGAGAACAGCTTCGGCCAGATCGCCTTCGGCACGCTCAAGAGCGGCGTCGGCGTGGTCGACGCGGGCTCGGACCGGGGCCACCTGCTCACCATCGCCGGCGTCAAGGAACTCCAGGCCAACATGGTGCTGGCGGTGGTCGAATCCACGCCCGGCACCTGGTGGGCCAGCACCTACGGCGGCGGCGTGGTGGAGTTCCGCAACGGCCAGGGGCGCCGCATCCTGCACCAGCCGGCGGTGCCGCTAAGCCTGAGCAACGACCGCGCCGCCGCGCTGCTGCGCGACCGCAGCGGCATCATGTGGGTGACCACCGAGCGTGGCGTCGACCTGTTCGATCCCCACAACGAGAGCGTCGACTCGGTGTTCGGCGCCCAGGGCGCGCCGGAAGCGGCGGTCACCGCGCTGATGACCGACCACCAGGGCCAGGTGTGGATCGCGCTGGCCGACCAGGGCATCGACATCGTGCGGGCCGACGGTTCGCGCCGCGCCGCGCTGCGTCCCGACCCCGCCCATCCCGACAGCGCGCTGCCCAACCGGATGGTGCTGTCGCTGGCCGAAGCCGGCGGCGGCGAGGCATGGATCGGCACCCAGCTTGGCCTCTACCGCACCCGCGACGGCGCGCGCGGGGTTCGCCGCATCGCGCTGCCCGAGCCAAATCCCTCGCCGCGCGTCGGCACCATCCTGAACCGCAAGGGCGAACTTTGGCTGGGCACCTTCGACGGCCTGCTGCGCTACGATCCGGTCGCGGGCACGGTGCGCCGCTACGTGCAGGGTGCGGCCGACGCCGGCGGCCTGACCGACAACCGCGTCCACGCGGTGGTGCCCGACGCCGGCGGCGGCTTGTGGATCGCCACCCGCAACGGCTTGAACTGGCTCGATCCCGACAGCGGCAAGGTGGAACAGATCTACGCCCACCCCGAGCTGCCGTCCGCGCTGTCGGAGGCGGTCCTCCTCTCGCTGGCGCTGGACACGCGCGGCCGCCTGTGGGTGGGCACCTACGGCGGTGGCATCTGCGTGATGACCGGACGCGATGTGCATGGCGCGCCGGTGTTCCACCGTATCGCCACGCTGGGCGGGCTGGCGGCCGGCAGCATCATGTCGCTGCAGGCCGATCCCGTCGGCCGCATCTGGGCCGCCACCGCCGACAGCATCGCCGTGATCGACGTGGACTCGTTCAAGGCGCGCGCGCTGACCCGCGCCGACGGCCTGGCGTTCCGCACCTTCTTCATCGGCGCCAGCACGGTCACGCCGGAACGCGACCTGGTGTTCGGCGCCACCGCCGGCATGGCGGTGGTCTATCCTGGAAGGCTGAGCGACTGGAGCTTCCGCCCGCCGCTGGTGATCAGCGCAGTGCGGCGCGACCAGCAGACGATCACACCCGGGCAGATGGCCAGCGACCAGGGTCCGACGCTGACCCTCAAGCCGGAGAACCAGGGCTTCGAAGTCGAACTGGCGGCGCTGGACTTTTCGGCCCCGCAGCGCAACCGCTACGCCTACCTGCTGGAAGGCTTCGACCAGCACTGGGTGGAGGCCGACGCCAGCCGGCGCATCGCCTCCTACAAGCACCTGCCGCCCGGCGTCTACCGCCTGCGCATGCGGGGCAGCAACCGCGAAGGCATGTGGAACACCGAGGAGCTGCAACTGCGCGTGGTGGTGCTGCCGGCCTGGCACCAGACCTGGTGGGCGTGGCTTTGCTACCTCGCCGCCGCCTGCCTGCTGACGTGGGGGCTTGTGCGCTGGCGCGTGCGGCAGCTGCACCACAAGGGCGAGCAGCTGCAGGCACTGGTCTACTCGCGCACACGGCACCTGGAAAAGCTCAACGCCATCGTCAAGTCGATCAACGAGCAGCTCGATTTCGACGCGCTGCTGCACACCATCCTGCACGAATCGACCGTCATCGAAGGCATCGATTCGGCGATCGCGCTGGTGCGCGAGGCCGGCACCGAGACCTTGTCGCTGCGCGCGGCGTGGGGCCGCATCGACACGGCGGCGGACGCCTACAACATCGACCTGCGCCAGGCCGAGCTGCGCTACGCGCCGGCCGACTGCATGATCGCGCCGGACATCTTCGAAGTCCACCGTCGGCACACGCTGCCCGGCGACGTGTGCGCCCTGCTGTCGGTGCGCGTGGTGATCGACGGCCAGGTCGAAGGCTACCTGGTGTTCAAGAACTACCAGTACCGCGCCACCTTCGCCGCCAGCGACCTCGATCTGCTCAAGGCGCTGAAGGAGCCGTTCGTGTCGGCCTACCAGAAGGCGCGCGCGCTGCGGCTGCTGGAACAGGCGCGCGCCAACGCCGAAGCGGCCACCCGCGCCAAGAGCGACTTCCTGGCCAACATCAGCCACGAGATCCGCACGCCAATGAACGCCATCCTCGGCTTCGCCGGCCTGGGCACGCACCTGGACCTGCCGCCGCAGCCGCTGGACTACTTCCGCAAGATCGGCCGCGCGGGACAGAGCCTGCTGGAGATCATCAACGACGTCTTGGACTTCTCCAAGATCGAATCGGGCAAGCTGGAACTGGAAGCCCTGCCCTTCGACCTGCCAGACACCCTGAGCCAGCTGGCCGACCTGTTCGCGTGGCGCGCCGCCGAGCGCGGACTGGAACTGGTGATCTGGGCCGCGCCGGACGTGCCGTCCAACCTGCTGGGCGATCCGCTGCGGCTAAGCCAGATCCTGGTCAACCTGGTCGGCAACGCGCTCAAGTTCACCGCGCGCGGCCACATCGAGCTGCGCGTGGAACGCGACCACGGCGCACCGGTGCCAGTGGACGCCTTTGGCCAGACGCCGGTGGCGCTGCGCTTCGTGGTCGAGGACAGCGGCCTGGGGATCAGCAGCGAGCAGCAGGCGCGCCTGTTCCAGGCCTTCGCCCAGGCCGACGCCAGCACCACGCGCCTGTACGGCGGTACCGGCCTGGGGCTGGCCATCTCGCAGCAGCTGGTGCGCAAGATGGGCGGCGTGATCCAGGTCGACAGCGAACCAGGCGTCGGCAGCAGCTTCAGTTTCACCGTCGCGCTGCAGCCGGCCGCCGACCAGACGCCGCGCCAGGCGCCGCTGCCGCCGTCGGTGCTGGGCAAGCGCGTGCTGGTGGTGGACGACAGCGAGGCGGTGCGCCACATGCTCAAGATCCAGCTGGCCAGCATGGGCCTGAAGCCGCGCGCGGTGGCCTCGGGCACGGCGGCGGTGGCGGCCATGCAGCTGGAACCCTACGACATCCTGATGATGGACGCCGCCATGCCGGACCTGGACGGCATCGAAACCCTGCACCGCATCGCCGATGATCCGCAGTTGTCGGCGGTGCCGGCGGTGCTGATGGTGACCGCCTACGCGCGCGAGCACGATCGCGCCACCGCCGAACAAAGCCGCGTGATGCCCTTCATCGACAAGCCGGCCAGTCCCTACCTGCTGCGCGGCGCGGTGCTGGCGGCGCTGGGCATCGAAAGCGGCCAGCAGGCCGTCAAGCTGGCGGCGCCGCCGTCGCTGGCGGTGCAGCGCATCCGCGGCGCGCACGTGCTGGTAGTGGACGACAACAGTATCAACCAGCAGGTGGCCAGCGAGATCCTGCAGCGAGCCGGCGTCAAGGCGGACCTGGCCAACAGCGGCGAAGAGGCCGCGCGCATGACCGCCGCCGGCGCCTACGACGCGGTGCTGATGGACATCCAGATGCCGGACATGGACGGCTACCAGGCCACGGCGCTGATCCGCGCCGACCAGGCCCACGGCAAGCTGCCCATCATCGCCATGACCGCACACGCGGTGGCCGGCTACCGCGAGCGCTGCCTCGAGATGGGCATGAACGACTACGTGACCAAGCCGATCGATCCCGACACCTTGTACGCGGTGCTGGCGACCTGGGTCGAACCGGGCCAGGCGCGCGCCGAGGCAGCCGATCCCGCGCCGGCCCGCGGCGTGCCGGACGGGGCCTCGTCCATCACGATGCGCGGCATCGACATGGCGGCGGCGATGGAACGGCTGGGCGGCCAGAGCCGCCTGCTGGAGCGCTTGCTGGGCCTGTTCGCCAAGGACTTCGGTGCGAGTTTGCAACAGATTCAAGATGCAATCGACCACGGCGACTTCCTGAAGGCGGCCGACCAGGTGCACAAGATACGCGGCGCGGCCGGTAACATATCGGCAACGGATTTGTTCGAGACGGCCACAGCGCTGGAAGACCGCTTGCGCGACGATCCCCCTGCGCTGACCGATTTGCTGATGGCTTTCGCGCAGGCGTTCGATGTCGTAATGGAAAGCGCGCGCGGGAACGCGGAGGGGCCGCCCGATCGAGCCACCGAACTGGCCCGCACTGGCTAGCGTTTTGACAGTTACGAATCCGCTTGAGATGGCGCCGGCTTTGGCCTACGATGATCTTGCGTTTCGACACGCGACATTTCCATACACCCACACGAAAGGTTCAGACATGGCCATGCACTCCCCGCAAGATCTCGATCTGCTGCTGTCCAAGCTGTCCGGCGACGACGAGTTCCGCACCAGTTTTCTGAAAGATCCGCAACTGGCGTTGGGCACCCTGGGCATCGAGCTCGATGCCGACAAGATTCCCGCCCTGCGCAGCCTGCCCGCCAAGGAAGTCTTCATCGCCAGCCGCCACGCCATCAAGGGCAAGCTGGAAAACGCCGCCGGCGCGGTGCCGTTCTTCCTGTCGGGCCAGCGCTAGCCCCGTGGGTTACGGTGGGGCCTACGGTTCGTAGCGCAATTCCACCGTATCCCGCGCGCCGGACGCCGGTCCGCAGCCGCATACGGCGATCACCATATCCTTCAACGGATCGAGCCCGAACACCCGCTCGATATCGATCTCGTTCACCGCCGCCGTCACAAAGGCCGGCATCCCCGCCTCGGTGGCCAGCAGATAGAAAGTCTGCGACAGGTGGCCGGCATCGAGCAGCAACGCGCGGTAGGCCTTGGCGTGGTTGCGGTACTTCCAGAAGTTGCGCTCCACCCGTGCCGCCAGCACCACCATCATCGGCGCATCGACAAACCAATCCTGGTCGGCCACCATGCGCAGCGCCAGTTCCGCGGTTTGCGCGGTGTCCATCGCCGTCAACGGCTCCAAGGCGTGACGCACCGGATGGTAGTGATACAGGCCGGGCACGATGCCCTCGACGCGCTGCGCCAGCACGTAGGCCTCCACCGGATGCAGGCCGCCGGCCGAGGGGCTGAGCTTTTTGAGCACGAAGGCATCGGGCGCCATTTCGCGCTCGCCCTGCGAGCCGAAGGCGCGCTGCAGCAGCCGCGCGACGGTGGCAGTCGGCAGCACGGCGGCGGGATCGAAATTGCGGCCGGTGTAGCGCTGGAACAGCGTGTCGTCGAGACGCGCGCGGTCGGGATACGGCAGCGCGATGGCCTCGCCCTCGGCACAGAGTTCGATGACCGGGCCGGGTGGCGTGCCGTATGAGACCACCAGTTCTTCGAAACTGGGGAACTGCATGCCCTTGTCGACCCGCATGTCGCCCCAGCGGCTGAACATGTGCGCGGCGGCCGACAAGGGCCGCCAGTTCTGGGAGCGCAGCGTTTCGTCGCGTTCGCGGAAGCGGGCGTCGTCGCCGATCAGCAGGCCGCATTCGAGCAGGCGGGCGATCACGGCGGCGCCGTACTGCTGCGCGCAGTCGGCGCTTTCCTGCCACAGCGTCAGGCCGATGCCGCCCAATGCCGCCACCTCGTCCAGCGTGACTTCGATTTCCTCGCCCAGATGCGGCGCCAGCGCCATCCAGCGCATGGTCGCGCCGAGCGGGCCGTCGCCAGCGAACAGCGCTGTCCAGTCGATATCCAAATCCTCCCGGGGTTCCAGGAACAACACGGCGCAACGTCTGATCAGCATGATGGACTCACCTTGAAAGTTAGCCTTGCAAACTCCAGCGGCCCAATGCGGTGTAGGGCAGGTTCTGGCCGATGTGGCTGTGGACCAGCACCAGTTCGCGCACCGTCCACTCGACCGGAGCGACGGCTTGCGGCGGGACCGTCACATCATCGTACAGCAGTGTGACGTGCGGCGTATAGCTCGGCGGATTGCCGGGCAGCCCGGCCTTGAGCAGGGCCGTCGCGAGACTTTTATACAGGGAGCCAAGACCGCTCACGCCATCGCCGCCGGCCAGCACGAACGGGCGGTTGCGGGCGCGGTTGACAAAGGTCTGGGCCATGTCGAAGCAGACGGCGAAAGGCGCCGTCGTCGCCGCCACCGAAGCGGCGGCCTGCCCTGCCCGCGCGACCAGGCTGTCCGGCATGCAGGGGAAGTCGCCCAGGTTGCACAACGTGGCGTGCAGGCGCGCATCGGCGATGGGGCGGCCGCGCATGGCGTGTGCGGTCTTCAGGTCGGCGGTGAGGTTGCGGATGCGGGCGATGGCCGCGGCGTCCGGCAGGACCGCGAAGAAGATGCGGTCCGTCAGCTGTGGTTCGGGCTCGAAGCCCGGCAGTAAGGTCTGTTGTGTCATGGCTCTCAGTTTAACGCTTGACAGCTTCGATTACAACTGTAATCATTTACAGCGATTACACCTGTAAATGAAAGAGCATATGAAAGCCATCCCGCAGATCAGCGAAGCAGAATCGGTTGTCATGGAGGCGTTGTGGACGCACAGCCCGCGCAGCGCGGAGGACGTCGCCGCCGCCATCGGCGACGAGCGCGCTTGGCAGGAATCCACCGTCAAGACCTTGTTGAACCGGCTGCTGCGCAAGAACGCCGTCAAAGTGCAGAAGGACGGGCGGCGCTACCTCTACTCGACCGCGATCACGCGCGAACAGTGGCTGCACAGCGAAAGCAAAGGCTTCCTGGACCGGCTGTTCGACGGCCGCCTGGCGCCGATGGTGGCGCACTTCAGCCGCCATCGCAAATTGAGCGCGGCCGACCTGCAGGAGCTTAAACGGCTGATCGGAGAACTCGATGCCGACAAATGATATCGCTGCCCTGCTGCCCGCTTTGCTGCCTTCGCTGCTGCCCGCCGTGCTGCGCGCCAGCGTCACGCTGAGCGTGGCCGTGATCGCGGTGTGCGCACTGCGGCTGCCGCTGCGACGCTGCTTTGGTCCCGGGGTCGCCTATGCAGCCTGGCTGGCGGTGCCCATGTGCGCGCTGGCCGCGTTGATACCCGCCGCGCCGGAAGGCAGCATACTTGTGCTGCACGGCGCGCCATCAGCCCAGTCGTTCGCCGCAGCGATGCGCGAGTTGGCGCCGGTTTCCGTATCGATGGGAGTACGTGGCTATATCGTCCTGGCCTGGCTGACGGGCGCCTTGGGCGCCGCCGCGCTTCAGATAATCCGGCAGCGATCCTACCTGCGCAGCCTCGGCAAGCTGACGCGGCGCGGCGACATCGCCTATGCGGACTCGCTTGACGTCGGCCCCGCGCTGGTCGGCCTGCGGCGGCCCATCGTGGTGGTGCCGGCGGACTTCGACGACCGCTACACGCCACAGGAACGGGAACTGATCCTGGCGCACGAGCGCACCCACGCCAGCCGCCGCGACCCGGTCGCCAACGCAGCTGGCGCGGCCTTGCGCTGCCTGAACTGGTTCAATCCCCTGATCCATATCGCCGAACGCCTGATGCGCGCGGACCAGGAGCTGGCCTGCGATGCCGGCGTCATGCGCCGCCACCCCAACGCGCGCCGCAGCTACGCCAACGCGATGCTCAAGACCCAGTTATCGGCAAACGCAGCACCCCTCGCATGTCAATGGCAATCCACCCATCCACTGAAAGAGAGAATCATGAGCTTGAACCAGACCACACCGTATGCCCTGCGTATGACCGGACGCCTCCTGATCGCCGCCGCGATGGCGACAGGCAGCTGGGCCGCCTGGGCGGCGCAGGAAGCCCCCAAAGGCGAGCTGTACGACATCGCGGTGAAACTGAACGTGGACGGCGCCAAGAGTGCGCCACACCTGCATACCCACAGCGATGAGCCGGCAAGTTTCCGCAGCGGTGAAGGCGTGCAGCAATGGCAGGCGCAGCTCACGCTCAAGCCAGCCGACAACGGCAAGATGTTCATCAGCGCCATCGTCAAGCACGCCGGCAAGCCAGTCAGCAAGCCGGGCCTGCTGGTAGCGCTGGGCGAACCAGCCACCATCAAGATCGACACGGATGACAAGTCGCACATGGAAATGGAACTGACGGTCACGCGGCTCTAAAATTTCCACCCAAACATTTGGGGTCAAGTCTGACATTCGGACACGAGCTCTGCCGTAGCAGCGCCGCTACAGCAGAGGCCGTGTCCGAATGTCAGACTTGACCCCAATTTTGTGTGCGAACGTCGGGCTCGAGCCGAATTTTATTTGACGCGCTGTTTCTCCAGCTTGCGTGCCAAGGTGCGGCGGTGCATGCCCAGGCGGCGGGCGGCTTCCGAGATGTTGAAGTCGGTCTCGGCCAGTACGGTGTGAATGTGCTCCCACTCCAGCGTTTTGACCGAGGTGGCGCGGTTGGTCAGCTCCAGCTCGGCGGCGCCGGCGACGTGCTCGAAGGCGGCTTCGATGTCGTCGGTGTTGGAGGGCTTGGCCAAATATTGGCAGGCGCCCAGCTTGATCGCTTCCACCGCCGTGTTGATGCTGGCGAAGCCGGTCAGCACCACGATCAGCATTTCCGCATCGTGCTGGTGCAGCATCTGCACGCAGGCCAGTCCCGATGAATTCCCCTTGAGCTTGAGATCCACCACCGCGTAACCCGGCGAGTGATCGACCAGCAGCCCGCTCGCTTCATCCACGTTTTCGGCCAGCAGCACCTTGTAGCCGCGCCGCTCGAACGAGCGCCCCAGCGTGCGGGCGAAGGCGGCGTCGTCCTCGACCAGCAACAGCACGCGTTCTTCTTCAGTAGTCATATTGATTCGTTTCCGGTTTGATTTCGATCTCGGACAGCGGCAGCGTCAGCCGCACCAGCGCGCCGCCGTGCGGCAGGTTCGATGCCGTCACCGCGCCACCCAGCGTGCGCGCGACGTTCACCACCAGGAACAGCCCCAGGCCTCCGCCCGGCCGTCCCTTGCTTGAATTGTAGGGCTTGCCCAGCTGCGCAAGGATCGCCGGCGCGAAGCCCGGCCCGGCGTCGGTCACCTGCAGCACCAGTTGCTCGTCCTTCACGCTGGCCTCCATGCGCAGCCATTGTGGCGAGGCTTCCAGCGCGTTGTCCAGCACGTTACAGATCATTTGCTTGAGCGTCGAGTCCGATACCACTGGATGGTCGGGCACGATGCGGTTGTCGTATTCGAACTCCACCACCGGCCGCCCCACCCGCCATTCCGCCACCAAATCCGCCAGGAAGGTGTTGACCGTGGTGGCCGCCGACGATTCCCCGCGCGTCTCCCCCGCCGACAGCAGGATCCCGCTGACGATCGACTTGCAGCGCATGAGCTGGGTCTGCATCTCGCCGATCTCTTCCAGCAGCTCGCCGTTGGCCTTGAACTCGGGCATGTGCTTCCAGTCGCCCAGGATCACCGCCAGCGTGGCCAGCGGCGTGCCCAGCTCGTGCGCCGCGCCCGATGCCAGCAAGCCCATGCGGATGATGTGGTCTTCCTCGGCGGCGCGCTGGCGCAGGTCGGCCAGCTTGGTGGCCGTCACCCGCATATTGCGCATGATGCGCGTGATGAAGATGACCAGCAGCGCCGCGTCCAGCACGAAGCAGATCAGCATGCCCTGCACGTACAGGCTGAGGATGCCGCGCCCATGGTCCAGCGGCAGCGACAGCGGCTCGGAGAACAGCGCCAGCCCGGCGATACAGGTGCCGGTCACGCCGACGATGGTCCAGGTCGACCAAGCCTCCAGCAGCACCGCGCCCAGGATCACATGCAGCAGGTACAGGAACACAAAGGGATTGGTGGCGCCGCCGCTCAGGTAGAGCTGAGCCGTCAGGCTGGCGATGTCCACCGTCAGCGCCAGCAGCAGCTCGCTGTTGGACACCACCTGGTTTTCCTGCCAGCGCAAGGTGCTGGCGATGTTGAAGGCGATCAGGCAGGCCAGCACGTTGAGCATGGCCGGCAGCGGCAGGCGCACGTCGAACACCATCGTGGCGGCGAAGATGGTGGTGATCTGGCCGATCACGGCGATCCAGCGCAGCTGGATCAGCTGCTGCATGTTCTTGTGCCCGGCCGCGTGGGTGATGGTGTTGGCCGAGGCCTTCACCTCGGCCAGCGGCTCGATGACCGGCGCGTTCGGCCGGCCCCTGTCATACGGATTGTCGTTTTTCCTTGCCATTTATGCTTGTTCTTTTGATTTGCGCCCCTCGCGGACGACCCATGCGGCGCCGCCGACAATCATCAGCGCCAGCGCGTACCAGGTGACAGCATAAACCAAATGGTTGTTGACGAAGGAAACTACCGTCAGTCCGCCCAGCGGTTCGCCCTCCGCCGGCGCGCCCGGAGCGGCGTCGGCATCGACGAAATACGGCGCCACGGCCGGCAATCCGCGCGCGCGGGCGATGGCTTGCACGTCGCGCGTGTACCAGTAGTTGCGGGCCGGCTCGTTGGCGCGCAGGCGTCCACTCGCCTCGCCCAGCCGCAACAGGCCGGTGACGGTGACCATGTCGCCTCCGCGCGCGCAGGCATCGGCCGGCGCGGCAGGCGGCGCGGGCTGTGGCGCCCAGCCGCCGGAACCGGCGCGGATGAAGCCACGGTTGACCATGACGATGGCGCCGTCCGGCGTGCACAGCGGCGTCAGCACCCAGTAGCCGATGCCGCGGTCCAGCGAGGCCAGCACCTGCGTGTCCGAGCCCTTGAGGAAGTGGCCGCTCAGCCGCACGCGGCGGTAGTCATCGGCCTCGGCGTTCAGCCCAGGCCACTGGCCCACGCCGGGCGCATCCACCGGCGCCGCGTGCACGCGCTGCTCAACGCGCTCGATCAACGCCAGCTTCCATTGCAGGCGGAATAATTGCCACGTCCCCAAAGCAAAAAACCCTGCAAACATCACCCCGGCCGCAATGGCCAGGATGATGCGCAGGGCGCTGGAACGTGGGCGCGATGGCCCGTCCATCATTGCATGTCGCGCATGTTGTGCACGTCCGTACCCATGGACGGCATCATGTTGACGTTCATGTGGTACATGACCCAGATCGAACCGGCCAGCACGATGACCAGCAACACCAGCGTGAACAAGGTCGCCAGCAGCGACCAGCCGCCTTCGATCTTGCCGTTCATGTGCAGGAAGTACACCATGTGCACCACTACCTGGACGGCGGCGAAGGCCAGGATCACCGCGGCGGTGGTGCTGGACTTGTCGAAGGCCTTGTGCATCACCAGCCAGAACGGAATCGCGGTCAGGATCACCGACAGCACGAAGCCGATCGCGTAGTCCTTCAGGCTGCCGTGCGGCACGTCATCGTGGCCGTGGCCGTGGCCATGGTCGTCATGGCCGTGGTGGTCGTGATTGTGTGCGCTCATGGCAGGACTCCCATCAGATAAACAAAGGTAAACACACCGATCCAGATCACGTCCAGGAAGTGCCAGAACATCGACAGGCACATCAGGCGACGGTTGTTTTCCGGCGTCAGGCCGTGCTTGGCCAGCTGGAAGATCAGCGTGACCAGCCAGATCGAACCGAACGTCACGTGCAGGCCGTGGGTGCCGACCAGCGCGAAGAACGAGGTCAGGAACGCGCTGCGCTGCGGACCGGCGCCTTCGTGGATCAGGTGAACGAATTCATCCAGCTCCAGGTACAGGAAGGCCAGGCCGAACAGGCCGGTGATGGCCAGCCAGACGATGGTGCCCTTCACGCTCTTGCGCTGCGCGGCGATCATGGCGAAGCCGTAGGTGATCGACGACATCAGCAGGAAGCCGGTGTTGAGCGCCACGGTCGGCAGGTCGAACAGCTCGGCGCCGGTCGGGCCGCCCGCGTAATTGCGGCCGAGCACGGCGTAGGCGGCGAACAGGCCCGCGAACAGCAGGCAGTCGCTCATCAGGTAGAGCCAGAAGCCCAGCAGCGTGCCGTTCTCCGGGTGGTGTTCGCGCACGTAGTAGCGTGCGCTTGGGTCGGCGCTCACGGCGCCGTTAGCGATAGTTTCAGACATGGCTTTCCAGCAGGCGAGTATGCGCTTCTTCGGTGCGGATGACTTCTTCCGCAGGGATGTAGAAATCGCGCTTGTAGTTAAAGGTGTGCGTGATGATGGCAACCATCATGGCGATGAACGCCAGGCCGGCTGGAATCCACATCTGCCAGACCATGGCGAAGCCCAGCGCGAAGGCCAGCGCCGAGATGATGAAGCCGGCGGCGGTGTTCTTCGGCATGTGGATGGCCACGAAGCCCTTGGTCGGACGCTGGTAGTGGTTGGCCTTCATGTCGGCCCAGCTGTCGCTCTCATGCACCACTGGCGTGAAGGCGAAGTTGTAGTCCGGCGGTGGCGACGAGGTGGCCCACTCCAGCGTGCGGCCGCCCCATGGGTCGCCGGTCACGTCGCGCAGTGCTTCGCGGTTTTTCCAGCTGACGTAGAACTGCACCAGCATCGCGCCGATACCCGCGGCGATGATCAGCGCGCCAATGGCGGCGATCACGAACCATTTTTGCAGCGACGGATCTTCGAAGTGGTTCATGCGGCGGGTCACGCCCATGAAACCCATCACGTACAGCGGCGTGAAGGCGACCCAGAAGCCGACCAGCCAGCACCAGAACGAGACCTTGCCCCAGAACTCGTCCAGCTTGAAGCCGAACGCTTTAGGGAACCAGTAGTTGATCGCGGCGAAGCAGCCGAACACCACGCCGCCGATGATGACGTTGTGGAAGTGGGCGATCAGGAACAGCGAGTTGTGTAGCACGAAGTCGGCTGGAGGCACGGCCAGCATCACGCCGGTCATGCCGCCGATGACGAAGGTCAGCATGAAGCCGACGGTCCACATCATCGGCACGTCAAAGCGCACGCGGCCCTTGTACATGGTGAACAGCCAGTTGAAGATCTTGGCGCCGGTCGGGATCGAGATGATCATCGTCGTGATGCCGAAGAACGAGTTCACCGACGCGCCCGAGCCCATCGTGAAGAAGTGGTGCAGCCATACCAGGTAGGACAGGATGGTGATCACGACGGTCGCGTACACCATCGAGGTGTAGCCGAACAGCTTCTTGGCGCTGAAGGTCGAGACGATTTCCGAGAACACGCCGAACACCGGCAGCACCAGGATGTACACCTCAGGGTGGCCCCAGATCCAGATCAGGTTGACGTACAACATCGGGTTGCCGCCGAGGTCGTTGGTAAAGAAGTTGGTGCCGACCATGCGGTCCAGCGACAGCATCGCCAGCGTGATGGTCAGGATCGGGAAGGTGGCGACGATCAGCGCGTTGGTGCACAGCGCGGTCCAGGTGAAGACCGGCATTTTCATCAGGTTCATGCCTGGCGCGCGCATCTTGACGATGGTGGCGATCAGGTTGACGCCCGATAGCGTGGTCCCCACCCCGGCCACCTGCAGCGACCAGATGTAGTAGTCGACCCCGACGTCCGGCGAGGCGGCGATGCCCGACAGCGGCGGGAAGGCCAGCCAGCCGGTGCGGCCGAATTCGCCGACGAACAGCGAGACCATGGTCAGCATGGCGCCGAAGGTGGTCATCCAGAACGAGAAGTTGTTCAGGAACGGGAACGACACGTCGCGAGCGCCGATCTGCAGCGGCACCACGTAGTTCATCAGGCCGGTCACCAGCGGCATCGCCACGAAGAAGATCATGATCGTGCCGTGGGCCGTGAAGATCTGGTCGTAGTGGTGCGGCGGCAGCATGCCGGCGTTGTCGCCGAAGGCGATCGCTTGTTGGGCGCGCATCATCAGCGCGTCGGCGAAGCCGCGCAGCAGCATGATAATCGCCAGCACCATGTACATGATGCCGATTTTCTTGTGGTCGATGGAGGTGATCCAGTCGCGCCACAGCGGGCCCCACAGGCGGAATTTGAACATCGCGGCCAGGAAGGCCAGGCCGCCGATCGCCACCATGGCGAAGGTGCCGATCAGGATGGGCTCGTGGTATGGAATTGCTTCCAGCGACAGCCGCCCAAAGATCAGTTTGGTCAGGTTGAGATCAGACATGGTCATTCTTTACGGAGTGGTTGGGCCGTGGCGGTGGCGACTTTAGGCTCGCACACATCTTTCGGCAGTTCTTTCGCGGTGGCGGCGGCCTGCATGCGCATGGCGTCCTGCTCCATCTGCGCGTTCATGCAGGTCGAGCCTTCGGCCACGCAGCGGTTCAGCACCAGGTCGTACAGGCCCTTGTCGACGCTGCCGAAGTGCATGATCGGATGCTTGATGGTGGGCTTGTCCAGGTCCAGGTAGCCGGCGCGGGTCAGCGTGCCGCCGCCGGCGCGGGTTTTCTCAACCCATGCGTCGAAGTCGGCCTGGGTGACGCCGTGGTACTTGAACTTCATGTCCGAGAAACCGGCGCCGCTGTAGTTCGACGAGAAGCCGTCGTACACGCCCACCTTGTTCATCACCGCGTTCAGCTGGGTCTCCATGCTGGGCATGGTGTAGACCATGCCGGCCAGCGCGGGGATGTAGAACGCGTTCATCACGGTCGAGGACGTCATGTGGAAACGGACCGGCACGTCGACCGGGGTCACCAGCTCGTTGACGGTGGCGATGCCTTGTTCAGGGTAGATGAACATCCACTTCCAGTCCATCGCCACGACCTGCACTTCCAGCGGCTTGACGCCGACCGCCACAGGACGGTTCTCGTCGATGCGGCTCAGCGGACGGTATGGGTCCAGCAAGTGGGTGTAGATCCAGGTGATCAGGCCCAGCACGATGATGATCAGCAGCGGAGCGCCCCAGATCAGCAGCTC
This sequence comes from Duganella caerulea, assembly GCF_040362985.1. Lineage (NCBI taxonomy): Bacteria > Pseudomonadati > Pseudomonadota > Betaproteobacteria > Burkholderiales > Oxalobacteraceae > Duganella > Duganella caerulea. The sequence goes on from NZ_BPWJ01000001.1 coordinate 560,489, forward strand.
GAGCTTGGTCGAGTGGTCCCAGTCCGGCTTGTACTCGGCGGAAGTGTTGGACTTCCGGTAGCGCCAGGCGAACAGGCAAATCAGGAACATAACGGGTACGATAATCAGCAGCATCAGCAGCGTTGACACAACAACAAGGTGTGCCTGCTGGGCTGCGATATCACCGGACGGGTTCAACACCACCGTGTTGCAGCCTGCTAGCCACAACAGCGGCGCGAGGAACAGTCCACGACGCGCGAGAGAAGGAATCATAGGTAATCTACGTTACAGTATGTGGATGATGTGTTACTGTACCAATCACGGAATGTTCCTGCCATTGGACACTTTGTCCCAGGGGCCGGGGCATGATCGTGATAAAAATATCAACGCAGGAGACAGAGACCATGGCCACTACGACTACACCAAACGGCGTGCATATTGGCGCCCAAGAACCATCTCAGGCCGGTAATGATGCACGCAACATCAATGCACGGGACGACGATCACATCTCACCAGGCGAAATAGCGGTCGGCGTGGTGATCGGCCGCGCATCCGAGTATTTCGATTTCTTTGTCTACGCGATTGCTTCCGTGCTGGTGTTCCCTTCGCTGCTGTTCCCGTTCGACGGGCGGCTGGAAGGCACCTTGTACGCATTCACCATCTTCTCTTTTGCCTTTATTGCAAGACCGATCGGCACCGTGATCTCGATGGCCATCCAGCGCCGCTACGGGCGCGAGGCCAAGCTGACCGGCGCGCTGCTGCTGCTCGGCTCCACCACCGCCGGCATCGCTTTCCTGCCATCCTATGCCGACAACGGCTTCTATTCCATCCTGATCCTCTCCGTGCTGCGCATCGGCCAGGGCCTGGCGCTGGGCGGCTCGTGGGACGGCTTGCCGTCGCTGCTGGCGCTCAACGCTCCCGAGAACAAGCGTGGATGGTACGCGATGTTGGGCCAACTGGGCGCGCCGACCGGCTTCTTCATCGCCGCCGGCCTGTTCTGGTACCTGATCGGCAACCTGAGCGACCTGGACTTCATGGACTGGGGCTGGCGCTATCCGTTCTACGTGGCCTTCGCCATCAACGTGGTGGCGCTGTTCGCCCGCCTGCGCCTGACCTCGACCAGCGAGTACGCCAAGCTGCTGGAAGAACGTGAACTGCAGCCGACCAGCGTGATCGAAATGGCCAGCTCGCAAGGCCGCAACCTGATCATCGGCGCCCTCGCCGCCCTGGCCAGCTACGCGCTGTTCCACCTGGTGACGGTGTTCCCGCTGTCGTGGATCACGATCTACTCGCCGCGCTCGGTCACCGGCTTCCTCGGCACGCAGATGGTGGGCGTGTTGCTGATGGCGGTGGGCGTGGTGGCTTCCGGCGTGATCGCCGACCGCATCGGCCGCCGCCGCACGCTCGGTTCGCTGGCCATCCTGATCGCGGTGTTCAGCGGCTTCGTGCCGACGCTGCTGAACGGCGGCGAAGGCGCGCAGGATACCTTCATCATGCTGGGCTTCGCGCTGCTGGGCTTGTCGTACGGCCAGGCCGCCGGCGCCGTCACGGCCAACTTCCCGGCGCAGTACCGCTACACCGGCGCGGCCTTCACGTCCGACCTGGCATGGCTGGTGGGCGCGGGCTTCGCGCCGCTGGTGGCGCTGGGCGTGTCCTCGCAGTTCGGGCTGGCGTATGTGGGCTTGTACCTGCTGTCGGGCGCGGTCTGCTCGCTGGCCGCGCTGAGCCTGAACCGCGCGCTGGATATCCGTAACTGATCCACCCAGGCGTCCGGCTGCATCGCCAGCCGGACGCTCTCTCCTGTGGCAAAATAAGCAAACTTTCCCACACGGAGTATCAAATGAAGGTATGCATCGTCGGCGCCGGCGCCATTGGCGGTTTCATTGGCGCGCGCCTGGCCGCGGCCCAGGCCTGCGAGCTGAGCGCCTACGCACGCGGCGACACGCTCGCCGCATTGCGGCAACACGGCTGGCGCCTGCAGCAAGGCGAGGTCCTGATCCAAGCCCCCGCCCACGCCAGCGACAACGCGGCGGCACTGGGCCCGCAAGACGTGGTCATCATCGCCGTCAAAGGCCAGGCGCTGGCCGCCGTGGCACAGCAGATCGCCCCGCTGATCGGCCCACACACCCTCATCCTGCCCGCCATGAATGGCGTCCCGTGGTGGTTCGGTCAAGGCGTGCCGGCGATCGGCAACGAGCCGCTGGCCAGCGTCGACCCCGGCGGCGTGATCGCGGCGGCGCTGCCTTACCAACAAGTGATCGGCTGCGTGGTCCACGCCAGCACCTCGACGCCCTCGCCCGGCTTGGTCAGCCACAAGATGGGCAACGGCCTGATCATTGGCGAGCCCGCCGGCGGCGACTCCGAACGCGCACAGCGATTGGGCGCACTGCTGCGCCAGGGCGGCTTCGACGTCAAGGTATCGGCCGATATCCGCTACGACATTTGGTATAAATTATGGGGAAATATGACCCTGAACCCGGTCTCGGCAATCACCGGTGCGACGGCGGACCGCATCCTGGACGACCAGCTGGTGGCCGAATTCTGCCGCGCCGCCATGCGCGAAGCGGCCATCATTGGCGAGCACATCGGCTGCCGTATCGCTGAAACACCCGAGCAGCGCCACCTGGTCACACGCAAACTGGGCGCCTTCAAAAGCTCCATGCTGCAGGACGCCGAAGCCGGCCGCATGCTGGAGCTGGACGCACTGGTGGCGTCCGTGCGCGAGATCGGCCAGCGCCTGCAACTGGCCACCCCGCACATCGACGCCCTGCTGGGCCTGACCCGGCTGTTTGGCCGCGTCCACGGCCTCTATCCGGAAGCCCAGCAATAAATCACCGGCTTAGCGCTCCTCGCGGTTGCCACGTTCATCGCGGCTGCCCGACTGGCGCTGGGCCGGATCGCTGTTTTCCTTGTTTTTGGTATCGCGGCTGGTGTCCACGCTTTGCTGCTGGCTACCGCCACGCGAACCGCTCTGCTGCGAGCCTGGCGTGCCCGATTGCTTGGCTTCATCTGGTTTCTGGCGCTGGGTCATGATCGTCTCCTGTGGAAGTGATTGAACGCCGGCATTGCCGGCAACCCATCATCTTCCAGCGCGTCCTGGGGCGGTATAGGCGTTCTGCCCACGCCGATGTAAGACCAGACTGAGTTCCCAAAGAACATAGGCCGTTGCGCAAATGCCTCAATGTTGCAAACGCGGCCATTTCAGTTTCCCCGGCGCTCACTCCGCATGACTCGCGCAGCCATGCGTTTGGCTTCCAAAGCCACTGCAAAGTCGCCAGTCACTCCCCGGTTTCGCTCTAAGATCGGCTCATTGCAGTAATGACACCGTTTCTGAGAAACCGCTATGACACCAGCATTGAACGTCCACGCAGCACTGTCGGGAAAGCGCGTACTGATCACCGGCAGCACCGGTTTCCTCGCCAAGGTCGTGCTGGAGAAATTGATCCGCAGCGTGCCCGACATCGCCGGCATCGTGCTTGTGATACGCGGTGGCCGCGGCAAGACCAACGGCGACGCCCGCACCCGATTCGAGCGCGACATCGCCACCTCCTCCGTGTTCGACCGCCTGCGCGCCGAGCGCCCGGCCTTCCTGGCCGAGTTCTTCGCCGAGCGCATCGAATGCGTGACCGGCGAAGTGACCGCGCCCTGCTTCGGTCTGAAGCTGACGGAGTTCAACGCGCTGGCCCGCCGCGTCGACCTGGTGATCAACGCCGCCGCCAGCGTCAACTTCCGCGAAGCGCTGGACGAGGCGCTGGCCATCAACGCCCTGAGCGTGCAGCACGTCGCCGAACTGGCGCGCGCCGCCAACGCACCGCTGGTGCAGGTATCGACCTGCTACGTCAACGGCTACAACCGGGGCGACATGCTGGAGCAGAACGTCACCCCCGCCCGCGCCGCCATCCCGCGCCACACCGACGGCCATTATGATTTATACGGTTTACTCCAACACCTGCAGCACCGCGTGGCCGCCATCAAGGCCGAGACCACCGATCCCGAACAACTGGCGCGCCGCCTGACGGAGCTCGGCATCGCCGAAGCCAACTACCACGGCTGGAACGACACCTACACCTTCACCAAATGGATGGGCGAACAGCTGGCGATGCAGGCCATGCGCGGCAAAACGCTCACCATCGTGCGCCCGTCGATCATCGAAAGCACGTTGCAGGAGCCGGCGCCCGGTTGGATCGAAGGCGTCAAGGTGGCCGACGCCATCATCCTGGCCTACGCGCGCGGCAAGACCAGCTTCTTCCCGGCCAAGGCCAACGAAATCGTCGACATCGTGCCGGCTGACCTGGTGGCCAACAGCATCGTGCTGGCCGCCGCTGAAGCGCTGATCGAACGCGGAACCACCCGCATCTACCAAGCCTGCACCGGCTCCGCCAACCCGATCTCGGTCGGGCGCGTGATTGAACTGTTCCAGACCGAATCGCAACGCAATTGGCGCAACTACGAACGGCTGTTCTACAACGAACCGAAACATGGCTTCCGCGTCGTCAGCCGCCCGGTATTCCTGTTGATGCTGCGGGCCATGAGCCTCGGCGCAACCGCCTGGAGCGGCGTACGCCGGCTGCTGGGCGCGGGCGACTCGCCCAAGCTCGAAGCGCTGCGTACCACGCAGCTGCTGGCATTGACGTTCTCGTTCTACACCGCGCCACGCTACGTGTTCCACAACAAATCGTTGATGGAACTGGCGCAGCGCTTCGGCAGCGAAGACCGCGCGCGTTATGGGGTCGACCCGGCCGTCATCGACTGGCCGGACTACCTGTGCCGCATCCACATGACGGGCTTGAACCGTTACGCGCTGCGGCCGCGCTCACCCAAGTCGGTGGAAGCGGCGGCAGCGGCGGCGCCGGCGCCCGTGGCGGAGACAGAAGCACGACCGGTAAAAATATAAGCGGACGCCGGCAAAGATCCGGCGCCGCATGAGGAGACAGCATCACATGAGCAAACCAACCGCAGCACCGGCGGCAATGACACGTCGCGACTATGCGTGGCATCGCATGGACACCGACAAGAACCTGATGGTCATCAACAGCATTTTGCTGTTCGAAGGCGCGGTCGACATGGAGCGGCTGATATCGACCATCGGCCTGCGCCTGCCCAACTACCCGCGCTTCACGCAAAAGGTGGTGCAGCTGCGCGGACGTCCGCACTGGGTGGAGGACGGGGAGTTCAACATCGCCCAGCACATCAAGCTTGAGCAGATGTCGCAGGACGTCAGCCGCGAAGAGCTGCAAGCGCACATGACCCGCATCGCCCACCTGCCGCTGGAGCGGGACCGGCCGATGTGGCACATGACGGTGCTGGACCGCGTCAATGGCGGACACGCCATCGTGTTCCGCGTCCACCACTGCATCACCGACGGTTTGGGGCTGGTACACGTGCTCAATCACCTGACCGACGACAACGGCGTGCATGGCCGCACGCCCTCCCCGGTCGGCCATCCGCACCGCGCCACGGTGGCGCACAACGCCGTGTGTTCGGCGGTGGCGCGCGGCGTGTCGTGGCTGAAGATCGCCTTCCACGTGGCGCGGCTGTCGGTGCTGTGGCCCGACGCACCAAGCCAGTTCAAGGCACCGATGACCGGCGCCAAACAGCTGGTGTGGCTGCCGCCGCTGGAAATGGACCGCGTGCGCGCCATGTCCAAGCGCATGGGTGTGACGTTAAACGATGTGTGGGTGGCCGCCGTCTCCGGCGCGCTGCGCCAGTACCTGGGCGAACGCGGACAGCGGCCTGACGGCCGCGCCCTGCGCGCCGCCGTCACCTTCAACCTGCGCGAAAAGGCCAACGCCTTCCAACTCGGGAACGAGTTCGGCCTGGTGGCAGTGGACCTGCCGACCAATATGGACGATCCATGCGTGCGCCTGCGCCAGTCCAGTGAACGCATGACCGCCATCAAGCGCTCGCACCAGCCACGCGCAACGATGGCCTTCCTCTCGATCGCCGGCTGCCTGCCGACCGCCCTGCAGCACTTCGCGTTGAACCTGTTCACGTCCAAGGGCTCGGTGGTGCTGACCAACATCGAAGGACCCGGCAGCCGCCGCTACCTGGCCGGCTCGCGCATGACGGATTTGATCTGCTGGGTGCCGCAGGCGGGCAAACTGGGCGTGGGCCTGGCGTTCATCTCGTACGCAGGACAGATTCAACTCGCCCTCTTCGTCGACACCGACCTTGTCCCCGACCCAGAACGCCTGATGACGCTAACCTACGACGCCTTCGAGGAACTGGAGCTAGCCACCCGCGCCGCGCCTTCCGGAACACCCGATGAAGCAGCCGATACCGAACTGACAGGGGCACCGTTAGCTCCAGCCCGGTAACTGAAGAGACAATCCGGTTGTCAGGCCAGCAAGGGCTGGCGCGCGATCAGCCAATCGCTGGCACCCGGTTCCCATGGAAACACGCCAGTGGTGCTTGGCCAGATAATCTGGTAGGCCCGAAACGGGCCGCCCTTGTTCAGCCAGCTCGCCCAGTGCATGTAGTCGGCAACTTGCTCGGCAGACGCCTCGCCGATGACGCATTCGAAATCGCCGCCGAGCAGACCAGCAATGCGTTCCCCCGGGGCGATCGCCCGGCGCTCCTTCATCTGTCGGTAGCACTCGTTGATGACGCTGCAAGCAATGTTGGACTTGAGGCCAATGACGATCAGCTCCGGCATGCCGAGCGACTGTTCGATACCGATCGAATAGGTAAACGGCGGATGCTCGTCCTCTTCCAGCACGCTGATGACATGCAGGCCATATTTCTCGATATCGGCCAGTGCCTTGGCGTCAGCTTCGGGTCCACCGCAGTTGTGCGGCACGTCTTCCTCGTCATCGTCCTGTTCGTCTTCCGGCTCCAGCTCCCAACGCTCCCATTTGGCCCCTGCAGCGTCGCGGCACGCACCCCAACCACGCGGAAGATCAGCAATGGCCGCGATGTCGGAGTGCTTCTCGAAAAGACAACCGAGACACAGCATGACGCATTCGCCCGGCTCGTCCGTGGTGCCGTCCAAGAACTGCCAGTCTCCGTTGAAATCGTGGACGACACGCAGCACATCAAAGCCTTCGCGCGCCACTTTATCCGTACAAAAAGTGGCAGTGGCAATGCGGTCTGGGAACGGCCAGTCGGGGAAATTGTGAGTATGCTCGGTCATAATTGAAGGCACGCGCCGTTAGTACCGAACTCTTTTCAATGAAAAAAAACCAAGCGCGTGACTTGTGCCTAGACCTACCGCGTTGTATGTGCCTTGAATATTCGATGCATCTGATTTGCCAGACAAGAGGGAATATCTATCACACATCGCTGTGCCGCCTAGAGTAAGCGCACCGTTTTCCAGCTGATATGCTATCGGCTCTGCCAAGGGGAAGAAACGCTCATCTTGAACGGTCTTGGCCTCGATAGCTACCCGCTTCCACGTTCCGCCCATGCACGATTCAGAAGCAATTTTCTCAGTGAGTCGAATTGTCGCCACAACTTTAACGGAATGTTTTGTGTCGGCTATCCGCAAATCCCAAAGACCATCCAATTCTTGCGCGTGGCTCACTATGGAAACACCGCACACCATGGCGCAAGCGAAAAATATGCGCACAACAGATTTTGGTACCGGCATATTAAAAAATTCCTCGGCCATGCATTCACTCATATATCTGTATCCGATAGCCGGCTTTGGGTAGTAATCCGGGCTTAACCAGGAGGGATAACTTAATTGGCAGGATCAACAGCCCAACCGTGGCTGGCGAGCCAACCCACTTCGGCAAAGCCGGAAGGGACAATATCCCCTTCCTGAAGTCCGTAAAGTGCATGCCAGTCCAGTTTCATGCCTTTGAGCGTGACATTGCAAACGTTAAATTGCGCGCCTGCAGCACGCGCGGCGTCAACGGCTTCCTTGATCTTCGGATCCATCGGTTGCGAGAGCAACTTAACGCCCGCACCGTACAACACAATCTTCGCCTTCATGCCGCCGCCCAGTCCAGCGGTTGCCGTGACCCCATTGCCGACGTTCCGCAAACGGAATAGCCAAACTGCCGGATCGTCGGTGGTGATTGGCACGACCACCTTGACTTCGCCATACGGCGCATGTTGAATGTTGGGCGCGACGTATTCAGCATGAGCTGCGTTGGTGAACAAGATCGAAACGAAAATGGCGAACAGAACATTGCCCAACGTAATATGATTTTTCAATTAGGTACTCCGTATTGAGTTTCAACGCGGAGGTCTCTCCGCGCGGCAGCTCTTTGGCCGAATTCCACCAACTGCATCAGGATAGCAGCTTGCTAATCTGCAAAGCTCACAAATTATAACTCTCGGCTGAAGGCCAGGTATTTGAGCGCGAGACCTGTAAGCACGATATGGCAGAAAAAAATATTCTCTTGACTACATGCGACGCATGTCGCATGATTGTCAGGTGAGTCACATTTAGCCTGCGCGCCATGCATATCCCTTCGACTACCGAACTCAGTTTGTTAAAAGCCCTTTGGCGTTGGCAGCCCTTGAGCGCGCGTGAAATCCACGAGCACATCGGCGATGAGCTCAGTTGGTCGTATTCATCGACACGCAAAACGCTGGAACGCATGCTCGAAAAAGGCATGGTCCGCCAACACACCCGCCACGGCGTGCAGACCTACGAAGCGACGCTGGAAAAAGTGGACACGCTGGCGATGTTTGCCCGCGATTTCGCCAAGCGTGTGATGGAGATCGACACCCCACTCCCCGTGGCCATGTTCACCGGCAGCAAACTGGTCAGCGGCACCGAGCTCGCCGAGCTTGAGCAATTGTTGCAGCAATGGCCCGGCAACGAGGATGCCACGCCATGACCCCGCTCGACGTCTTACTGGCCCGCCTGCTGTTCGCGGCCGCAGGTTCGCTGGCGGCCGGCCTTGCCGTCTGGGCGGTGGCGGTACTATGCGCGCGGCGCTTCCCCGCGCTCGCCGCTCAGCGCTCGCTGTGGCTGCTGGGCCAACTGGCGGTTGCCATCATCTTCGGCGCCATACTGCTGCCGCACACCGACCGTCTGCGCATGGTGCCGGTCATCGACATGAACAACGACTCGCTGCCGTTGGCCGCGGCGCAGCCTTCGCAACCGGCGATCATCACTGCCACCGATGCCGCGCCCGCCACTGCCGCCGAACAGCGCGGCACCAAGGTCGCTTACGCGGCGCGCGCCTGGTGCGTGCTGTATTTCCTTGGCCTGGGCTACTTCGCCTACCGCCAATGGCGCGCCAGGCGGCTGCTGCAAACGCTTGTCGCAAGCGGAGCACCGCTAACGGCGAGCGACGATCACCCGGGATTCATGGGCAAGGCACAGGCACTGCTGCCACGTGCGATCGAAGTCTGCGCGCCGATTTCGCCGATGTTGCAGGGGATTTTCAAACCGAGACTGCTGCTGCCCCGACATCTGCGCAACTTCGACCGGCTGCAGCAGCAGCTGATCATCGAACACGAGCTGACCCACTGGCGCCGCCGTGATCTCCAGCTCAGCGCGGCATCGGTACTGCTCCAGGGCGTGTTCTGGTTCAATCCATTCATGCGCATGCTGCACGCCCGGCTGGGCTGGTCGCAGGAGTTTGGCTGCGACCACGACGTGCTGTCCGGCCGGCCGCCCGAGGAACGCAAGGCCTATGCGGCGGCGCTGGTCACGCAGCTGAGTCTGCAACGGCAAGCGGTCGACGCGGCGCTGGCGTTTGGCGCCAGCGGCCAGCCCTCCCTGGTCTCCCGCGTCAAGCTGATCCGCTCACCGATGGCGACACGCAGCCGCTGGCCGCGCTATGCCGCCCTCGGCAGCCTGGCGGTGGTGGTATGTGCCAACCTGATGTTGCAGCCCGCGTTCAAACTGCATGCCGCCAACCTCGATGCGCTGGATTGCACGATCATGGCCGACGCCAGCAGCGGCAAGGAACTGGTGCGCGAAGGCAGCTGCGACGAACGCGTCACGCCGGCGTCCACCTTTAAAATCGCCATCAGCCTGATGGGCTTCGACAGCGGCGTGCTGCAGGACGACCACAGCCCTTACCTGCCGTACGAGGAGCGCTACGCCTCACCGAATCCGTCCTGGCGCCATGGCACCGATCCGGCCTCGTGGCTGCGTGAATCCGTCGTCTGGTATTCCCAGCAAGTGGTGTCGCGCGTTAGCTCCGCCGGCGTACGCGGCTACGTGCAGGCGTTCGACTATGGCAACCGCGAACTGGCCAGCGTCGCCGGCGTGGACGATGCCATCGCGCTGTCAGAGGTCAGCCCCACGCTGAGAATCTCCCCGTCCGAGCAGGCCACCTTCCTGCGCAAGGTGGTCAATCGCCAGCTGCCGCTGTCCGCGCATGCGTATGAGTTGACCGAGCGGCTGCTAAAGGTCAACGCGCCGGTGAACGGCTGGCAGGTCTACGGCAAGACCGGCACGGCGGCCATCCAGCGACCGGACGGCACCGCCGACCAGACTCAGGATATCGGCTGGTTCGTCGGCTGGGTGGTCAAGGATGGCCGCAGGCTGGTGTTCGCGCGCCTGCTGCAGCATCCCGTTCTCAGCTACCACCACGCCGGCGCGCAGACCCGCGAAGCCTTCATGGCCGAACTGGCGCGGCGCGCGCTGTAGCTTCCTGTTTCCTATCCTGTTCCTCTCCATCTCGCTGGGGAGGGTGGCCCCACTCGTCCCGAGAAATCCATGTGCAATGCTGATCTGACCTCTCCCTGCCTCCGCAAGCTCACCCTGCCGCTGCTGCTGTTACCTTTGCTGGCGCACGCCCAGGACCAGGCGCCAGCCGTCCAGACCGTGGTGGTATCGGCCAGCACCGAGCCTGTGGTCAAGAAGCTCGACAAGACGGTGTACGATGTCACCGGCATGGCGCGCGCGGCCAACGGCACAGCGCAGGATGTGCTGCAATCCACCCCGGAGGTATCGGTGACTGCGGATGGCAAGATCTCGGTCAAGGGTAACAACCAGGTAACGGTCCTCATCAACGGCAAGCCGACCGCGATGCTGGCGGGCTCGGGTGACGAGCAGGCGCTGGCGCTGCAAACGATGAGCGGGGCCGACATCGCCAGCGTCGAAGTCATCACGAATCCCTCCGCCGCCTACAACGCCAATGGCGGCGCCATCCTGAACATCGTGTTGAAGCACAATCGCAAACCGGGCGCGCACGCCCAAATACAGGGCAGCGCGGCGGACCACGGTTTGTGGAATGTCGCCACATCCGGCGACGTGACCAAGGGCGCCCTCAGCGTCCACGGCAACCTGGCGTACCGCCGCGACGGCACGCTGAAAATGCGCGACTCGGCGGTCGACTGGAACAACCCGGTGTCCGGCCTATCCGGACAAACCCGCCAGACCTCGGAGATATTTGTGCGCCGTAGTGTCGAAAGCGCGACGCTGGGCCTCGATTACGCGCTCAGCGAGATCGATAGCATCAGCCTGTCGGCGCAGCACAACCGCCGCCGCTCGCTGCCATTGCTGGACGAGCTCAACGCGACGCGCACGCCGGCCGCCGAGACGCTGTATCACCGCATTTCCTTCGGCCCCAACGAGCAGTCCGACAACGGCGCCAGTTTGGCTTACAGCCACCAGGAGCGCGGCGCGGTGCTGAAAGCCACGCTGCAGCACAGCGCCACCGATAACCTTGTGGACAAGTCCTATCGCGACGTGTTCATCGCGCCGGTCCTGCCCGCCGACTACACGCGCGGCGCCACCGCATCGACACGGCGCCTGACGCAGGCCACCGTCGATTGGAGCCAGGCCACCACTCACGGCCAATGGGGCGCCGGCCTCGATATCCAGAACAAGGTCGACGACATCGCCAACTACCAGGCCGCCGTCGACCCGCTCAATGGCAGCGAGACGCAGGATCCCGACACCACCAATCGCTACGCGGCCAGGTCCACGCTGAGCGCCGCCTACCTGACCGACAAATTCAAGCTCGGACAGTGGGAAGTGCTGCTGGGCACGCGCATCGAGCGCATGGGACTCAAGGTGATGCCGGCACAAGGCGCGGTGCGCAGCGGGCACTGGCAGGCGTTCAATCCCAGCCTGCATCTCCGCTACGAGATCAGCGACAACGCCGACATCGCGCTCAGCTATCGGCGCAGCCTGCAGATGCCGGACGCGCGCGACCTCAATCCATTCACCACGTATGTGGACGCACAAAATCTCAGCCGAGGCAATTCCTACCTCAAGCCCCAGCTGTTGAACTCATGGGAAGTCAGCACCAATGCCGATGCCGGTCGCCTCAGCGGCAGCGCCGGCGCGTTCTACCGCACCAGCCGCGACACGGTAACCGACGCGCGCAGTTTTATCGACGACGTGCTGGTCACCTCAAAACAGAACGGCGGCCAGGCCCGCTCGGCCGGCGTGACGGCGTCGCTTGAATGGAAGCCGGACGAGCGCTGGCGCCTGGGCATGGATGGCGGCGCCTACCAGGTTGTGCTCACCACTCCCGACACGTTTGAAGTGGTCCGCCAGTCGGGAGTCTCGGCCTACCTGAACCTGCGCGCGGCCTACCACGCCGGGCCGGACGATCTCTCGCTCGACGCGCATACCCAGTCGGCGGGCATCACGCCGCTTGGTCGTTTCGGCGTGACCAACAATGTGAACCTCACGTGGAAGCACCAACTGAACAAGACACTGAGCTTGACCGTCAACGCGAACGATATCTTCGACGGCAGCAAACGCACCTATTCGACGGAAGCGGACACTTTCCGCAGATCCGGGTTCGATCATTTCGTGGCACGGCGCTTGTATGTCGGATTTACCAAAAAGCTGGACGGAAAATAAACCACGCCCGCACTGGAAGAAGGACGACCAGTTCAACATCGCCCAGCACATCAAATTGTAATTACCGACGGCCTGGGGCTGGTGTGGCCGCCGCCAAACTAACGACCTGTTGAACGCCCATGCCAAAGATTTCGAGTCACCGGTGACAATCCGATAGATTGCCACATGGAAACTCGTGCTAGCCTTCACTCCGATAGAAGCGTCGTATCAGCGGCGCTTCCTCCCTTTCTCTCACTATCGGGCGGACGTGACTCATGAAAAATTGGCGGGCATGCTTAATTGGACTCGGACTGCTTTGTACGCTGGATGCAAGGGCGGATTTCATACCAGTTATCGGGAATACCCATTTTAAATGGGTCGGCAACTATCAGACCGGCGCAGCGCTGTATGCCGCTTGCAGTGATCTGGTCAGTAGCTGGAAACAGAACGTGACGACATGGTGCGGCGCTACAGCGCCGGTTGAGAATCCTAATTCGTATAACTCCATTAGCGGTGGCTGGATTCAGGATCTGTCGCAGCCGCCCGGCGTCACCAAATTCTATTATTTGTCCGCTTATGCTTGCCTGAACAATGACAACGTCCGCTATTTCAGCGACACGCAGTCGTGCAGTGGCCTGACCAAGATGACCATGCCGGTGCCGTCCAGTCCCAAGGCGAATGGCGCCTCCTGTCCGGCCAATGCACAGAATCGCCAGCCATCCTGCGGCAATCCAATCGCGATTGGCACCGGCAACAAGGTTCAGGCGGAAGTCGACTATGCAGGGGCCACGCCGGGCTTGCCGCTGTCCTTGACCCGCACCTACAACGGTGGTGTCTTCACCGGCTACAGCGGCGAGTCGGGTGCCTTCGGCAGCCGCTGGTCCCATCTGGTCGACCGGAAGCTGCGCTTATTACCCAACCGTACCGAAACCAAATGCTTCAGGCGCAACAGCAATGGCCTGCAGTTTTGCGAGAGCACGCCGGTTGCCAATGCGGCGCCGGCGGTATCCGTGTCGCGGCCCGACGGCAAGGTCTACAACTTCAATCAGTCGGGCAGCCAGTGGGTGGGCGACGCGGACGTTGATGAGCGCCTGAGCGCGCAATATGCATCGGATGGCGTCACGCCGGTGGGATGGATCTATGTGACTTCGGGACAGGATACCGAAAGCTACGATGCGGCCGGACGACTGCTGTCCATCGTGAGCAAGACAGGTGCGACGCAACGCTATACCTACAGCAGTGGCAACACGAACGACACCAGTGTGGAGCGGCTGCCTGCGGACGCGCCGGCATGCGCCCACGTTCAGCCGGGCGCCGCGGTCGCGGCGGGTCTGCTGGTGTGCGTCACCGATCATTGGGGCCGACAGCTTCAGTTCGAATACGACAGCCGGGCGCGCGTCACGAAAGCCCTGGATCCCGCGGGACAGCCTTACCTGTACAGCTACGACGGCCCCACCGCCGGCTGCCTGGCCTCGGCGCCCGCCAGCCTGGCGTGCGGCGCCAACAACCTGACGCAGGTCACCTACCCTGACGGCAAAAACCGTCTGTACTATTACAATGAATCGGCGCGCATCGGCGACAGCAACGGCTGTTCGGGTGTGACGGCATCCGGCAATGGATTTGGACACCTGCTGAATACGCTGACCGGGATCACCGATGAGAACGGCGTGCGCTTCGCCACGTGGACGTATGATTGCACCGGCCGCGCGGTCGCGTCCGAGCATGCCGGCGGCGTGGAAAAGGTGACGGTCAGCTATGGCGCGCGCGCAGCCGACGGCACGCAGACGACTACCGTCACCACCTCGGTCGGGACAGCGGCGGCGCCTGCCACTATCGCCCGCAGCTATCACAGCGTGATCGTACTGGGCGTCGCCAAAAACGACTCGGTGAGTCAGCCCTGCGACGGTTGCGATGGCATGCTGGAACGGACTTACGACGTCAATGGCAATGTCCTCAGCAGCAAGGACTGGAATGGCAGTAAAACCGTCTACACCTATGACACGGCCCGTAATCTAGAACTCAGCCGCACCGAAGCCTCGGGCACCACCTACGCCCGCACCGCCACCACGGCGTGGCACGCCACGCTGCGCCTGCCGGTCAAGATCGCCACGCCGCTGCGCTTGACCACCTTGTCCTACGACGCTGCCGGCAACGTCGTGAGCAAAACGGTGCAGGCAACGACCGACGCCAATGGCGCGCAAGGGCTGGGCGCGACGCTGGCCGGCGCGGCGCGCAGCTGGTCCTACACCTACAATGAGGTCGGCCAGGTGCTGACCGCGACGGGACCGCTGAACGACACGACCAGCTTCAGCTACGACAGCGAGGGTAACCTGGCCGGCATCACCAACGCCGCCCAGCAAATGACGAGCTACAGCCAGTACGACGCCAATGGCCGGGTCGGCCGCATCACCGATCCGAACGGCCTCGCGACCGATCTCACCTACACCGCTCGCGGCTGGCTGTCCGACAGCGCTGTCGGCGGGGAAAGCACGCATTACGATTACGATGGCGTGGGCCAGGTGACCAAGGTCACGATGGCCGATGGTTCGACGCTGAGCTATACCTACGATGCCGCCCACCGCCTGACCGGCATCAGCGATAGCAGCGGCAACAGCATTGTCTACACCCTGGACCTGGCCGGCAACCGCATCGCCGAACAGACGAAGGATAGCAGCGGCACGCTGACCAGCAAGATCAGCCGCGTGTACGACCCGCTGAATCGCCTCAAACAAATTACCGGAGCCTTGCAATGAAGCGCGCACTGTTGCCATTCGTCGCGGTGCTGTGCGGCACCGCCTCGGCCCAAGTCCAGAATACGACCACCAGCTATGTGTACGACACGGTGGGCAACCTGACCCAAATCACCGATCCTCTGAACCGGATTACCAAGCAGGATTACGACCTGCTGCGGCGGCGTATCAAAGTGACCGACACTAACAGCGGTGTTACCCAGTACGGATATGATGGCCTTGACCAGTTGACACAGGTGACCGACGCCAGGAATCTGGTGACGACCTACACCATCGACGGTTTGGGACAGTTGAGCAAGACTATCAGTCCGGACACCGGAGCCACCACCAATACCTACGACGTCGCGGGCAACCTGAAGACACGTACCGACGCCAAGGGGCAGACGACCACTTATCAATATGATGTGCTCAACCGACCAACTGTCGTCAGCTACAGCGACGGCGCCAGCGCGAGCTACGTCTACGACCAGGGTGATTATGGTCTTGGACGCCTGAGCCAGGTGACCGATATCAGCGGCACCACGTCATATGTCTACGATCAGCATGGTCGTGTGGCGACGGAGACCCGCGTGATCGGCGGCCAGTCTTACAGTACCACCTACCGCTACGACAGCGCTGGTCGCCTTGCCGGGCTGACGTATCCCGGCGGGCGGACAGTAGACTACACGCGCGATGCCATGGGACGTATCAGCACCATCAACACCACGCAAGATGGCGTCACCGCGGCAGTGGTCACCCAAACGACTTATCAGCCGTTCGGACCGGTCAAGTCCATCACCTTTGGCAATGGCCAGGTCTACACGCGGACCTACGACGTGGATGGCCGCGTTGCCAGCTACACGCTCAATGGCCAGTTGCAGACGGTGAGCTACGATGCGGTGAGCCGGATCACCGGCATCAGCGATGCCGGCAATGCCGTCAACAGTCGAGCCTACGGCTACGACTTGCTTGACCGGGTAACCAGCGATCAGCGCTCCGGTCTCAGTTTGAGTTACACCTACGACGCAGTGGGCAACCGCACGCAGCAATCGATCAGCGGCGCGGTAACCAACTATACCTATGCGGCCGGCAGCAATCGCCTGACCCAGGTGGCCGGCACACAGACCAATGCGGTCGGGATGGATGCGAATGGCAGCACCACCAGCAACGGCACCAGCCAGTTCAACTACGATGCACGCGGGCGCATGGTGTCGGCCAACACCGCGATAGGTTTGGTCAGCTACAAGATCAACGCCTTGGGGCAGCGCGTACAGAAGGTCACGCCAACATCGACCACCGTGTTTCACTACGATGGTGGCGGCAAATTGATTGCCGAAACGACCGACGGTGCCACCACCGAATATATCTACTTAGGCGATGTTCCGGTCGCTGTCTTTAAGTAAGGAAGGCCGAGATGAACATCAACAAGTTTCGAAATATAGCCGCGCCCCTTCTGATGCTGGCAGTCGGGTGCGATGCATCCGCATCGAGCCTGTATTTCGTCCAGACCGACCAGCTGAACACACCACGCGCAATTACCGACCAAAGCAATGCATTGGTATGGAAATGGGACAGCGATCCCTACGGCTCGGTGCCGCCGAACGAGCAACCTGCCGGAGGCGCCTCGTTTGTCTTCAACCTTCGTTTTCCCGGCCAGGTGTTTGACCGCGAGACCTATATATACTACAACTACTACAGGGATTACGATCCGCAGACGGGCCGGTACGTTCAGAGCGATCCAATTGGCCTTCGCGGTGGAATCAACACCTATGGCTATGTTGGTGGAAATCCGCTAAGCGGCATCGACCCAAGTGGATTGGCCTGCGTTTCGGCGAACGGGAAAACCACCTGTCAATATCCGGGCGGACCAGGATTTGGCGTGCCTAGCACACAGGGCTTCCCTGCATCTCTCGGGCCGGACAATTGGTTCTATCACAACTACGATGTCTCCGTGTCCATGGGTAAGGCCGATCGTAAGTGCGTCATGGACGAGCTTCAAAAACATGCCACGCCGGGGAAATCCAATGGTTCAAGCCCTGATGGAAATTGGAATGACGCCCAGGTTGGCCCATTTCACAATCCCGTCAAGTCCTATACAACAATGGATCTCTCTACCGGAGCACCGCTAGTGGTTAACTTGACTACAAAGGGGGGCGTTTTTGCCGATGGTTATGTCGCAAGGGGGATCGTAGGGAGTAATGTTCATACTTGGGGCGAAGGTGATAGTCCATGGCAGTCCCCGTACATGACAGGGTTTGACACGCAGTTCATGGCAAACGAGTTAGTTTGGGGCAATCAGATGAGGGAGATTGTCAAGAAATGCAGCTGCGAAAAGTAGGTTCTGGCATTACTGCGATATTGGTGGTTGGAGCAATGGTGGCAGCTGCACTTTCCGCCACCGCCTTTGCGCTCCTGACGCCATTGAACGACACGGGAAGCGCCGCCACCATGTTGGGCTCTCTCCTTGTGTACCTTCCGTTTTGCCTGATTGGTGAGGTTCTTATTGGGCTGCCGATATTCTTAGCAATGCTGAAGCTAAACATGATTCGGTGGTGGATATGGCTGCCCCTTTCACTCGTGCTGGGTTTGCTTCTCGGCTTACTCATGGGTGGTGTTCCCAGTCGCGATGGCAAGACGTTCATCGCTACCCTGTCTGTTGCAGTCTTCTCCGCCGTAGCCTTCCGGCTGGTCTTGGCAATGTCGAAGGGAACGCAGCGGGAAGCTTAGAGCATTGGCAAGGCAGCGCCATAAGCTGCCATCAATGTCGTCATACCTCTGTCATATTTGGCAAGTACATTCAGCTACCACCTTGATACTGGAGCTGAATGGCATGAATACAGTCGTCCAACCCACGCGGATCAGTCCCGCCGACACCAAGAACACCCCCATCACCGCCCTCATCTTCTTCGTGCTGCTGGTGGCGGGCCTGCTGTTCAGCGCCTACAGCCTGCGCTCGGACGTCACCGAGGCCGGTCCGGTGGCCACCAGCTGGCTGCCGTATGTGCTGCTCGGCGTGGCGCTGCTGATCGCCCTCGCCTTCGAATTCGTCAACGGCTTCCACGACACCGCCAACGCCGTCGCCACCGTCATCTACACCAACTCCATGCCGGCCAACGCCGCCGTGGTGTGGTCCGGCTGCTTCAACTTCCTCGGCGTGCTCACCTCCAGCGGCGCGGTCGCCTTCGGCATCATCTCGCTGCTGCCGGTCGAACTGATACTGCAGGTCGGCTCCAGCTCCGGCTTCGCCATGGTGTTCGCGCTGCTGATCGCCGCCATCGTCTGGAACCTGGGCACCTGGGCGCTCGGCCTGCCGGCATCGTCCTCGCACACCATGATCGGCTCCATCCTCGGCGTCGGCATCGCCAACGCGATGATGCATGGCCGCGACGGCACCAGCGGCGTCGATTGGGCGCAGGCTGCCAAGGTCGGCTACTCGCTGCTGCTGTCGCCCATGGTCGGTTTCGGCTGCGCCGCCTTGCTGCTGCTGGCGCTGCGCGCCCTCGTCAAGCGCCGCGAATTGTACGAGGCACCGGCCGGCAACACGCCGCCGCCTTGGTACATCCGGGGCCTGCTGATCCTCACCTGCACCGGCGTCTCCTTCGCGCACGGTTCCAACGACGGCCAGAAAGGCATGGGGCTGATCATGCTGATCCTGGTCGGTACCGTGCCAATGGCCTATGCGCTGAACCGCGCGCTGCCCACCGACCAGGTGACGCAGTTTGTCGCCGTGGCCCAGGTCACGCAGCAGTCGCTGCAAAAATACATGCCGTCCGGCGTGGCGCCGATGGCCGATCCGCATCCCGAGCTGTCGACCTACATCCGCACCAAGACGCTTACGCCCGAGGTGGTGCCGGCGCTGTCGGTGCTGATCGGCGATATCGGCCAGGCGGTCAAGCAGCATGGCTCGCTGGCCAAGGTGCCGGCGGAGACCGTGAGCAACGTCCGCAACGATATGTACCTGGCGGCGGAAACCATGCACGTGATGGACAAGACCAAGGCCCTGCCCTTCGACCCCGACACCGCCGCCAACCTCAAGGCTTTCAAGCAGCAGCTCGACGACGCCACCAAGTTCATTCCGCTGTGGGTCAAGGTGGCGGTGGCGATCGCGCTGGGCCTCGGCACCATGGTGGGCTGGAAGCGCATCGTCGTCACCGTCGGCGAGAAGATCGGCAAATCCCACCTGACCTACGCGCAGGGCGCATCGGCCGAACTGGTGGCGATGCTGACCATCGGCGCGGCCGACATGTACGGCATGCCGGTATCGACCACGCATGTGCTGTCGTCCGGCGTGGCCGGCACGATGGCGGCCAACCGCTCCGGCCTGCAATGGTCCACCGTCCGCAACCTGGCCATGGCCTGGGTGCTGACGCTGCCGGCCGCGATCCTGTTATCGGGATCGCTGTTCTGGCTGTTCCACCACATTTTCTGAAACAAGGAAGCACCATGCGACTGAATGAAACCGATTTGATGGAACGCGTACAACGCGAACTGACCGACAGCTATGACGAAGAGCTGGAGATGGAACTGGAAGACCGCGAGATCGATCCGGTCACGCGCGAGGTGCGCGTTTCGGAGCGCAGCGAGGAAGCCAAGGAAGCCCGCCGCCAGTACTTCCGCGAGCTGTTCCGCCTGCAGGCGGAGCTGGTCAAGCTGCAGGACTGGGTGGTCCACACCGGCCACAAAGTGGTGATCCTGTTCGAAGGCCGCGACGCCGCCGGCAAGGGTGGCGTGATCAAGCGCATCGTCCAGCGTCTCAATCCACGCGTGTGCCGCGTGGCCGCGCTGCCGGCGCCGAACAACCGCGAACGCACGCAATGGTACTTCCAGCGCTACGTGTCGCACCTGCCGGCCGCCGGCGAGATCGTGCTGTTCGACCGCAGCTGGTACAACCGCGCGGGCGTCGAACGCGTGATGGGCTTCTGCTCCGACGACCAGTACGAGGAGTTCTTCCAGACCGTGCCGGAATTCGAGCGCATGCTGGCCCGCTCGGGCATCCAGCTGATCAAATACTGGTTCTCGATCTCCGACGAGGAGCAAAACGCGCGCTTCCTGGGCCGCATCCACGATCCGCTCAAGCAGTGGAAACTGAGCCCGATGGACCTGGAGTCCCGCCGCCGCTGGGAGGAATACACCAAGGCCAAGGAGATCATGCTGGAGCGGACCCACATCCCCGAGGCGCCATGGTGGGTGGTTCAAGGCGTGGACAAGAAGAAGGCGCGCCTGAACTGCATCCATCACCTGCTGGAGCAGATGCCGTACGTGGAAGTGGAGCATCCGGCGATTCAACTGCCGGAACGCGAGTACCACGACGACTACGTGCGCCGCCCGGTGCCGGCCGAGATCATCGTTCCGGAAGTGTACTGACCTGTGCTAAAGTTGGCCGATCGACTATGTTAGGAGATCGGCAAATGCAACTCGGCGCAGTTTCCATCGACTTGGCGGCGGCAGCATCGACGTGAGCCGCATCGATCACATCACCGTCACCGCGCCCACGCTGGCAGCCGGCGCGGCCTTCGTCGTCAAGGCATTGGGCGCGACGCCGCAGCCCGGCGGCGAGCATCCCCGCATGGGAACGCACAACCTGCTGCTGCGGCTGGGCGATGCGCTTTTCCTGGAAATCATCGCCCCAAATCCCGATTCGCCACCGCCTGGCCGGCCGCGCTGGTTCGCGCTCGACCAGCTTGCGCCGGATTCGCCGCCATCGCTCGGCACCTGGGTAGCGCGCACCCACGACATACGCGCGACCGCCGCCGCCAGCAGCGAAGACCTGGGGCCGATCGAGCCCATGTCGCGCGGCCAGCGCAACTGGCTGATCACGATACCGGCCGATGGCTCGGTCGCGCTGGATGGCGTCGGCCCGGCGCTGATCGAATGGGACGGCCATCCCCATCCGGCGGCCGGCCTGCAAGACCAGGGCCTGTCGTTGGCCAGGCTGGAGATCTTCCATCCCGATCCGCAGCGGGCCGCCGCGCTGTTGGCGTCCATCGGATTGGAGGACGCCGTCGCCTGCCAGCATGGCGACAGGCCGCGACTGGTCGCGCACATCAACACACCTCAAGGCATCAAGGAGTTATCGACATGAACCTTGGCAGCATCACCCCCATCCTGAGAAGCTTCAACGAAGCGCAGACGCGCGAGTTCTACGTCGACTTCCTCGGCTTCAAAGTCGACTGGGAGCACCGCTTCGAACCCGGCACGCCGCTGTACCTGCAAGTGTCGCGGGACGGCTGCATCCTTCACCTCACCGAACATTTCGGTGATTGCAGTCCGGGAGGCGCCATCCGCATCGCTACCGGCGGCCTGTATGAATACCACGCCCAATTGATCGCCAAGCAGTACAAACACGCCCGTCCCGGCATCGAAGCCATGCCTTGGGGCAGCCGCGAAATGTCGATCAAGGACCCCTCCGGCAACCGGCTGACGTTTGTCAGCACGGACGATGATGCGTAAAATCGTGCTTCCGCTGTTGCTCGCATGCGCTACGGCCCATGCTGCGGACATGCAAGCGCCTGCGCGGGACGCCAATGCGCTGACTTCGCAGGGCGGCCTGCTGGTCCAGCGAACCTTTGACAAAGGACTGAAGGAGTTCAGCTTTGAAGCGATACGCGCGCCGGCCAGCGCCAGCGCCCGCGCTACGCAGCTCGCCCAGGCGATCGCCGGCGCCGCGAAAAAGGACTTCATCGAAGCGGGCATCGAGGAATCCAGGCGGGCATTGATCGAATGCCAGAAGGAGACCTCGGCCGTGCTGGTCATGCCGTCATTGCGCAGCGACAGCCAGCAGGCCCACTGCTACAGGTTTTAACGACTCAATTAAGGAAGGCACATGGCCTGGCTCATCATCAAATACCTGCTGACTTCAGCAGTGGTCGTGGCGGTCTCCGAATTCGCCAAACGCAGCGACCGCATCGGAGGCCTGGTCGCGGCGCTGCCGCTGGTGACCCTGCTCGCGCTAATCTGGCTATACGTCGAAAAACAGCCCGAGCAGAAAATCGCCAATCACGCGTGGTACACCTTCTGGTACGTGGTGCCCACGCTGCCGATGTTCCTGGCCTTTCCGGCGCTGCTGCCACGGATCGGTTTCTGGCCGACCCTGCTGGCATGCGTCGTCATTACGATAGTCTGCTTCGGGCTGTTCGCGCTGCTGGTGCGTCGATTCGGGATCGATCTGCTGTGATCAGAAGCGGTGGCGCAAACCCACCGTGAACTGGCGATTGCCGATACCCGGTTCCTCGCTATTCCCTTCCGTGTAACCGCCGCCGTTATGGTTGCGGATCAGCGCGTACGAGGTGTAGATGTCGGTGCGCCGCGAGAACGCGTACATATAGGCCAGCGCGTACTGCTGCGCATCCTGGTTGCGCACCGTGCGGTCGTTCTTGCGGATGTAGGTCGCCACGACGGTGCTGAAGCCGAACGGCGCCGACACGCCAAGCAGCATATCGGTGCTGTCCGTGGACGCCACCGGCGCCGGCCCCTCAAAGTTGACCACCGAACTATTGAGCGTGGCGCTGTTCAAACCCTTGTCGACGCCATAGCCGAACCACGCCTTCGCCGGACCGAAATCGTAGTTCGCGCCCAGCAGCGTATTGCGCGCCGAGCCGGTGTTCTTGAGCGTCGCCGTATCGTTGTTCTTGTTGTGGTAAGCCAGGCGCACATTCAGCGGACCATTGCTATAGCCGAACGATCCACCCAATGCCCGGCTGGCCTTCTGGTCGCCGGCCACCTCGCCCGCCACATACATGGCGTCGGCGCTGAAGCCGTTGACAGTCGCCGTACGATACAGCACCGAGTTACCGGCCCGGAAGCCGGTCGCCGCCATCAGGTTGTTGGAGCGCGCAATGCCGTTGCGCAGCGGGTCGACGATGGTGTTCAGGGTCGTGAACAACGGCGTATCCTGCAAACCGATCGACACCGCGCCATACTTGCTGCCCAGGCCGACGATGCTGGTGCGGCCGAACAGCGTGTTGTTCTGCGTCGAGCTGCCCGTGTCCGCATGGATGCCGCCCTCGATCACGAAGAAGGCGTTCATGCCGCCGCCCAGGTCCTCGCTGCCGCGGAAGCCCCAGCGGCTCTGGGTCGCCATGCCGCTGGTGGCGCGGGTGGAGGTGCCGGCGATGCCGCCACGGTCCTGGGAGATACCCATGTCCATCACACCGTAGAAAGTCACATTGCTCTGCGCCAGGACAGCGCCGGAACAAGTGGTAAGGACGAGCGCACCCAGCGCATAAATGCTTTTTTTCATTTTAGTTGTCTCCAGAATTATTAGGTCGGTATCACGCCGGCTGCTTGAGGCCGCGCGGTTCGGGATCGGGTATCGGTTCGATCTTGCCGAGGACGAAGACGAAGGAGACGATGCCGATCAACAGGATCACGCCGGCCACCATGAAGGCGTTGGTGAACGAGTTGGTGGCGCCGACGATCATGCCGGTCACGATGGGAGCCGCCGCGCCCATCAGGTTGTTGGCGAAGTTCATGATGCCGCCGATGGTGCCGGCGCCGCCCTTCGGCGCGATCAGCGATGGCAGCGACCAGCCCACCGGCGCCGCCGAAGCCAGGCCGCCCAGCGCGATCGAGATCCAGAAGATGGCCCAGACCGGATCGGTGGTCTGCGTGGCGCCGAACACGGCCAGGCCCAGCGTCATGCCGCACACCAGCACGGCCTTGCGCACCAGCGATTCGTTCTTGCCACGCGAGATCAGGTGATCGATCAGCCAGCCGCCGACGAACAGGTCGGCCACGGTCGCCACCGCCCACGGTATCGCGGCAAAGCCCGCCGACTTCAGTATGCTCATGTGCATGGTCTGCACCAGGTAGCCTGGCAGCCAGGTCAGGAACAGGTAGAACGAGTAGCCGTAGGCCGCGAAGCCGATGGTCAGGCCCCAGATCTTGGATTTGCTCAGCAGGTAGCCCAGCATGTTGAGCGCGCCCGCCTCGGACGGGCCTTCCGGCGATGCGCCGCCTTCCTGGATGTAGCGCAGTTCCTGCTTGCTCAGCTTGGGATCGGCGCTTGGATCGCGGTACAGTACAAAGAACGCGATGAAATAGCTGAAGCTCAGGAGAGCGGTCAAGCCGAAGCCCCAGCGCCAGCCGAAGGTGACGATGGTCAGCGCCAGCAAAGGCACGCCGATCACGTTGGAGAACTTGGCGGCGGCGTCGAAGATGGCGGTGGCCATGCCACGCTCATTGCGCGGGAACCAGTAGCCGGTGGCCTTGGCGCTGACCGGGAAGGCCGGCGCTTCGGCGATGCCCAGCAGGATGCGCGCCGCGAAGATGCCCGCGAAGCCGCTGGAGAATGCGGTGATGGTCGCGGCCAGGCCCCACAGGAAGGCGCCCCAGCGGCCAACCTTGGTTGGGCCGAAGCGGTCCATCACCATGCCGACCGGGATTTGCAGCAGCGAGTAGGACCAGGCGAAGGCGCTGAACAGCAGGCCCAGTTCGACCGGCGTCAGGTTGAACAACTCCTTGATCTGCGGCGCGGCCACGGACAGGCCGATGCGGTCGATGTAGTTGATCAGCACGCCGACGCCCAGCAAGGCGCCTATGCCCCAACGCCGTTTCGGAATTTTTGTTGTAGTGACTGTTTTCATTTTATCTCCAGTTCGATTATGGATTGCCCGCTATTGCTGCGGCTAAGGGTGTTGCAAAATAAGGCTGACCAGCTGCTCTGGCGGCAAGGTCAGGTCCAGGCGCAGGCCGGCTTCGTCGGCCTGCAAAGGTTCAAGGTCGCGCAACTGGCTGTCGAGCAGGCTGGTTGGCATGTAATGACCGGGGCGCGATTGCATGCGGCTCTCAATCACGTCCCGCTCGCCGATCAGATGGGCAAAGCGCAGGTCCGGATCGCCCTCGCGCAGCAGGTCGCGATAGCGGCGCTTGAGGGACGAGCAGGACAACACCAGCCCCTCGCCCCGCTGCGCTGCTTCCCGGATCTTGCCCTGCAACGTCAGCAGCCAGCCGGCGCGGTCATCATCATTGAGCGGAATTCCGGCCGACATCTTGGCGACGTTTTCCGCCGGGTGAAAGCTGTCGCCCTCCAAGAACGGGTATCCGAGCGCGGCGGCCAACCGGGCGCCGATCTCACTCTTCCCGCAGCCACTCACTCCCATGACCACCCAACGATACACTGCTTTATTGTTCACACTTGCTCCTGATTTGTTAGCGCTAACATGTGATGCAGTGTAGCGGCTCATCAGTTTTTGTAAAGAATAATCAGTGGTGCAGCGCAGCAAACGTGGTTATACGGGGACGTTGGGACGATATTGCGCACCGCCCCGGATTTGGGGCTTGAAAAATCCGTACGGTAATGATAGCGCTATCAGACAATCAACCGCCCGAAGGGCGGCGGCTATCAATAGGCGGTCTGGGTGTACGGACGCGCGGCGGCGCCCTTGCCCCATGCGGAATCGGGCTTGCTGGACATCGTGAAAACCAGCTCGCCGCCGGCGGTGATCTGGTCATGGCGCAGGAAGGTCTGCGCCAGCGGCTTGCCGTTCAAGGTCACGCCGGAAACGTAGATGTTCTGCGCGCTCAGGCCCACGCTGCGGATTGTGAAGACCTTACCGTTCGGCAGATTCATCACGGCCTTGTCGACGAATGGGCGGCCGATCACATATTCATTGCTGCCCGGTGCGACGGGATAGAAACCCAGCGCAGTAAAGGCCAGCCATGCCGACATTTGTCCCAGGTCGTCGTTGCCGGAAAGGCCGGCCGGCGTGGTGTTGTACTGGGAGGCCACCACCTGCGTCAAACGCTGCTGCGTCTTCCACGGCGCGCCCGCAAAGTTGTACAGGTACGCCACATGATGCGACGGCTCGTTGCCATGCGCGTAGTGGCCGATCAGGCCGGAGATGTCCTCCATGTGCGCGTAGACCTTCTCATCGACCTTGGCGTCGAACATCATGTCTATCTTGTTCTGCAAGGCCGCATCGCCGCCCAGCATCTTGATCAGACCCGCGTTATCGTGCGGCATATACCAGGAATACTGCCACGCGCTGCCCTCGGTGTAATCGCTGCCGAAGTTGGACAGCACAGGATCGAACGGCTCGCGGAAGGTGCCGTCGGACTTCTTCGCGCGCAAGAAGCCGGTCTTGGTATCGAAGGAGTTGCGGTAGTTCTGCGCCCGCTTGTAGTAGCGCGCGGCGATATCCTTGCGGCCCATCTTCTCCGCCATACGGGCGATGGTCCAGTCGTCGAAGGCATATTCCACCGTCTTCGACGCCGCTTCCGGCTCCAGGTCGATGGGCACGTAGCCCAGCTTCATGTAGTACTGAAGCCCGCCGTACGGGCCATACTCAGCGCTGCTGGTCATCGCTTTCATGGCCTCGTCGGCGTCGAAGCCCTTCAGGCCTTTCATGTAGGCGTCCGCGATCACCGGCACCGCGTGGTAGCCGATCATGCACCAGGTCTCCAGGCCGTGGAACTGCCACACCGGCAGGATGCCGTACGGGCTGACCTTCTGCGATTCGATCAGCGACCGCACGAAGTCCACATTGCGCTGCTCCGGCTGGATCAGCGTCAGCAAGGGATGCAGCGCGCGGTAGGTGTCCCACAAAGAGAAGGTCGAGTGGAAGCGGAAGCCCTGCGCCTGATGCACCTCGTTGTCCGGCCCACGATAGCGGCCGTCGCGGTCCATGAACAGGCTGGGAGCCAGCATGCTGTGGTACAGCGCCGTGTAGACCATCTTGCGCATGTCGGGCGCCGCCTCGATCGCCACCGCGCCCAGCGCCTCGTTCCATGCGGCCGATGCCTTGGCGCGCTCGGCATCGAAGTCCCAGCCTGGCATCTCGCCCAAGTTGGCGATGGCGCCCTCCTCGCTGACGGCGGATATCGCCACCTTCACTTCAAGCTGGCCGTCGGCCGGCACGCCGAAGTCCAGCGCACCAACCAGCGCCTTGCCCTCGACCATGGCCTTGTCGCCTGGGCCGCTGCCCGGACCAGCGAAGCCTTTGTATTCAACGTCCGCCTCCATGTTGCGCAGCGCCCGCGACGTCAGCGGATGCGAGAACGCGACCGCGAAGTACAGCTGCCGGCCCGCAGCCCAGCCGCGCGTCTCGCGCATGCCGGTGATGAGCGTGTTGTCGCGCACCCGCAAACGGGACCACAGGTTCTTGGCCTTGTAATCGTAGATGCTGCTGCGCAGGTCGAGGATCACCTTCGCCGCAGCGCCCTTGGCGTAGCGGTAGCGGTGCAGGCCAACGCGCTCGCTGGCGGTCAGTTCGACATCGACTTCGTTGTCCATCAACTTGACGGCGTAGTAGCCAGGCTCCGCATGCTCGTCCTGGTGCCGGAAGCGCGACCGGTAGCCGCTGAACGGGCGCTCCGGATAGCCTGGTTCCAGCTTGGTTTCGCCGCTGTAGGGCATCAGCAGCAGGTCGCCGAGATCCGAGTGGCCGGTGCCGGAGAAGTGCGTATGCGAGAAGCCCAATATGCTGTCGTCCTCGTAGCGGTAGCCGGCGGCCCACGGGTAGCTTTGGCGGAACGGGCGCACCTGCGTGTCGGGACTCAGCTGGATCATGCCGAATGGCCGCGCCGCGCCGGGGAATGTATGGCCGTCGCCACCGGTGCCGATGAAGACATCGACGGCGGCAGCTGGAGAAGACGGCTCCGCGGCGGTGGCGGGAAGAGTCGATGCCAGCGCGAGCGCGCCGGCTGCTAACATTTTAGTCGCGAACATACGGCTTCCGGTTGTGAGGTCGATCCAACGTTATAGCGCTGGCCGCCGCACCGGTCAACAGGATGCCGTGTTGATAGGCGCTTGTTTAGCGCCGCCGCTAAACAAGCGGCTTATTTGTACCACGGACGCGTAATTTGCAGCGGCCGTACGTCCAGCCGCAGGTTGAGTATCGAATAGCCTTCCGTCGTGGCGGACGCGTAGCCGATGCTGTCCGCAAGACGGCTGAAGTGGAACTCGAACCCCAGCTCCTGCCGCGCCTCGCCCGGGCCGGCGGTGGCGATGCCGGTCGCCTCGGTCTGCGAATTGTCGATCAGCTTCTCCATCAGCACGAGCACGGCGTTGTGGCCGAGGATGTCGGATGTGTAGACCGGCGCTCTCGTTGCGGGCTTTTGCGGATCGAGCTTGCCCCCCTCGACCTTGTCGGCCGATGGCGTGAACTGGCGGCTTGTGAGGTTATAGCGGTCGCCGCGATCCAGGTAACTGACGCGCACATTCGAGATGTTGAAGTCCTTCGCGCCCGGGTCGACCGCCGCCTGCGACAGGTCCATCAGCAGCGCGCCCTGATAGCCAAGCACCTCGACATCGCGCGCCGCGTTGATCACCATCGCCGTGTTTTCGTCGATGCCCAGTCCCAGCTTGTAGCCCTTCTTGAGCATGGCCGGCAGCATGCGGGCGAAACGTCCGCGCGCCAGCAGGTGCTGGTCGACGAAGATGTCCTTGCCGATAAAGCCAAGGCCCGGCGCCAGTTCGCGCCCGTCGTTGACGCCTTGGGCGAGTGTGCTGAACACGGACCTGGTGCTGTCGAACATGGTGCTGCTCATGATCGCCGCGCCCGCGCTGGTGCCGGCGATGACGCCGCCGCGCCGGTAGACATCCCATATCGCCTCCAGCACCGCGCTGCGGCTGCCGTCCGGACGCACCAGGGCCTGCGTGATCAGCGCCTGGTCGCCGCCGCAAAAATAGACGCCGCCGGCTTCGCGGATGGAGCGCGCCAGCGCCGCGTCCTCGGCATCGCGACGGTAATCGCGACCAGGCAGCCGCACGGCCAACGGCACCACGAAGGCAGACGCGCCATAACGATTCAGGTAAGAAGCCAGGTGGGCGCCGGACCCCTCAGGATTCGCCGCCGCCGACGGCAGCACCGCGATACGCGCGCCGACGCCGCCGGCCAATTGCACAATACGCTGCCACACCACCGCGTTATCGGACCGCAGCGCTCCACCGACAATCACCAACGAGCCTTGTGGCGCAAGGTCCGCCGCGCCAACCTGCGCGCACCAGGCCAGGGCCGCCAACAGCAAAATACAAAACCGCCTCATTCAACTTTTCCTCTTTGTTTTTTCGTTTCTATCCGAAAGACCGTAAGCATACTGACATTTGCGCCGCGTATGGTACCCAATTTTCATATGACTGTAAGTGAGAATTAATCAACAGCTTCGGAATACCCGTGACACAAATCCCTGGCTACCCCAGCGAAATTTGGTAACATAGGTGATTGCTTTTTATATCACCTTTATGCGCGAACACCTGCTTACTCCTTCGCTGTCCGCTTCGGCGCCTCCCGTCTCGCTGTACTCGATCCGATCGAGCTTCTTCGTTGCGTTTATTGGCGGGCCCGCCGCCATCATCCTGTATTCGACGCTGAATTCGTGGCGGCTGCGCCGCGCGCTGGACGTCCCGGCCTACCTCATCGCCGTGATCCTGTTCGTATTGCTGATCTACGGCACGCGCGGCGATGTGGCCTACTTCGGGTGGCTGCGGGAACAACTGGGCAGCGACGCCACCCGCTTCCTGTCGCGCGGCCTTGCGCTGGCGCTGTGCGGCATGTTCTACCTGCTGCATAAAAAACAGCACCGCTCGGCCACGCTGTTCGACAGCAAAGCGCCCTCGCCGTGGATACCCGCCATCGCCAGCTCGGTGCTCGGTTACGCCGCCACCGTGGGCTTGGCCGCCCTGCTGCTCAGGAATACCGCATGAGCGATACAACCGTACTCTCTCCCCGCGACTACGCCATCCAGCTCAATGGCCTGATCGAACGCCGGCGCTACCCGCAGGCGCGCACCACGCTGTCCGAAGCGCTGCAGCAGTATCCCGAGGACAGCCAGCTGCTGTTCGCCTCCGCCCACATCGACTACCTGACCGACGACAAGGAGGCCGCGCGCCAGACGCTGCATGCCATCCTTGCGCGGGAGCCGCTGCACTACGGCGCCCGCTCCCTGTTGATCAATGTGCTCGAAGACAGCGAGGAACTGGAACGGGCCGAGCTTCTCATCATCGAACTTCTGCGCGAATATCCCGAAGAAGCCTTCCAGTACGCCCGCTACGCGATGCTGATGTACCGCACGCTCCATATCGACAAGGCCAAGGAACTGGCGCGCGAAGCGCTGCGGCTGGACCCGGAGGACGAACTCGCGCTGACCGCCTGCCTGATCGGCGACATCATCGACGGCCGCCGTGGCGCCGAAGCCGCAAGCCTGGCGAACCTGATGCGCGGCCACCCGGACAGCCAGACCACAGCGCGCATGCTGGTCAGCCACCTGGTGAGCCGCGGGCAATATCGCGCCGCCAAGCGCATCGCGATCGAACTGCTGCACCTTTACCCGCACTCCACCGAGATCCTGGAGCTGGTGGTCAAGCTGGAAGCGCTGAGCCACTGGAGCATGCTACCCTTATGGCCGCTGAATCGCTGGGGCTGGGGCGCGTCGGCCGCGTTCTATTTCATCACCCTGCTGGCGATGAACCTGATCCGCAAGGACGCGCCCACCATCGCCGGCATCGCCACCTGGACCATCCTCGGATATTGCGCCTATTCCTGGCTCTATCCTCCCCTCTTGACGCGTTGGCTGAAACGCCGCGCAGGACTTTAAACAGCATGGCACTGAAACGCGAAGAACTCGAA
Source organism: Duganella caerulea (assembly GCF_040362985.1). NCBI lineage: Bacteria > Pseudomonadati > Pseudomonadota > Betaproteobacteria > Burkholderiales > Oxalobacteraceae > Duganella > Duganella caerulea. The sequence continues at coordinate 591,475 of NZ_BPWJ01000001.1, forward strand.
TCCGCCCTCGTCACCGATCCCTTCAACCTGGGGCACCGCCTCGCCTATGCGCACCTGCTGCTCGACGGCGGCGACGCCCAGGCCGCGCTGACCCAGTTCGAGCTGGCCGAGCGCCAGCGCATCGACGCCGATACTCTCAGCGGCAAGGCCCAGGCGCTGCTGGCGCTCAAGCGCGAAGGCGAGGCGCTGGTCGCCTACGTGGCCGCGCGCCAGCACACCGGCTTTGAACCGATCGAAGCGCTGGAACACCTGGCCCAGCGCGCGCAGCCGGCATCGGCGCCGGCGCTGTCGCTGGTGCGGCCAGCGCAGAACGTCGCCGCGCTGCGTCCCCAGTCGCCGCAACAGGTCCGCTTCGCCGACGTCGGCGGCATGGAGGAGCTGAAGAAGACGCTGCGCCTGCACATCATCGAACCCTTCCTGCGCCCCGGCCTGTTCGCCAAGTTCAAGAAAAGCGGTGGCGGCGGCATCCTGCTGTACGGGCCTCCCGGCTGCGGCAAGACCATGATCGCGCGCGCCATCGCCAGCGAATGCAACGCCTCCTTCGTCTCGGTCGGCATCAGCGAGGTGCTCAACATGTGGATGGGCGAGAGCGAACGCAATCTGGCACAACTGTTTGAAAAGGCCCGCGCCCAGAAACCGTGCGTGCTGTTTTTCGACGAGCTGGATGCGCTGGCATTCTCGCGCTCCAAGGCACAGAGTGAACATAGCCGCACCATCGTCAACGAGTTCCTGTCGCAGCTGGACGGCTTTGAGCGCGACAACCGCGATGTGCTGTTCCTGGCCGCCACCAACATGCCGTGGGACGTGGACCAGGCGATGAAGCGCACCGGCCGCTTCGCCCGGCAGCTGTTCGTCCCGCCGCCGGACGAGGAAGCGCGCCGCCACATCATCGACATCAAGCTGCGCGACATCCCGGTCGAAGGCATCGACGTGCCGGCGCTGGTGGCAGCGACGCCGCACTATTCGGGCGCGGACATCGATGGCCTGATCGACCTGGCCAAGGAAAGCACGCTGCACGACATCCTGGCCGGCAATCCGGAGCGCCCCATCGGCCCGGCGGACATGGCCTACGCGCTGGACCTGATGCAGCCGTCGACCGTGGAATGGCTCAAGACCGCCCGCAACCTGGTGCGCTATTCCGGCAGCGACGACAGCTATCGGGATGTGGAAAAATACCTGAAGAAGACCAAGTTTCTGTAGCAAGCGCAGTCCGTGCGTCAACGCAGGCCATAAAGGAGATTGCCATGACACGTACACACCTGACCAAGCTGGCCTGCATGCTGGCCTTGTGCGCCTCCGGCGCCGCCTCGGGTATCGACTTCTACAACAAGGGCAACGAGCCGGGGCGCCCGTTCTCGCTGGCGGTGCGCGCGGGCGACTACGTGTTCGTCTCCGGTCAACTGGGCACCGGGCCGAATGGGCTGGTCAAGGGCTTCGACGCCCAGTCGCGGCAGGCGATGGACAATATCGCGGCCATCCTCAAGGGCTTCCACCTGACCATGGACGACGTGGTCAAGTGCACCATCATGATCGCGGACATGGCCAAGTGGGCCGACTTCAACAAGGTCTACGCCAGCTACTTCAAACCTGAACGCCTGCCGGCGCGCAGCGCGTTCGGCGCCAACGGCCTGGCGCTGGGGGGCGAGGTCGAAGTCGAATGCATGGCCTACTCGCCCCGCCGCTAGCAGAAATTGATGTAGCGCAGGCGCGCTTTTGCATTAGAATCGTCGTCTTTGCTTACCACCCTAGGGGATTCGATGGCTGATGGGAAGAATGAACTCAAACGCGGCCTGAAGAGCCGGCATATCCAGCTGATCGCGCTGGGCGGCGCCATCGGCACCGGCCTGTTCCTCGGCATTGCGCAGACCATCCAGATGGCCGGGCCGTCGGTGCTGCTCGGCTACGGCGTGGCCGGCCTGATCGCCTTCTTCATCATGCGCCAGTTGGGCGAGATGGTGGTCGACGAACCGGTCGCCGGCTCGTTCAGCTACTTCGCCGACAAGTACTGCGGCCATCTGGCCGGCTTCCTGTCGGGCTGGAATTACTGGGTCTTATACGTGCTGGTCAGCATGGCCGAGCTGTCGGCGGTCGGCATCTACGTCCAGTACTGGTGGCCCGCGATCCCGACCTGGATGTCGGCGCTGGCCTTCTTCGTCGTCATCAACGCCATCAGCCTGGCCAACGTCAAGGCCTTCGGCGAGATGGAGTTCTGGTTCGCCATCATCAAGGTGGCAGCCATCGTCGGCATGATCGTGTTCGGCGCCTACCTGCTGATCTCCGGCGACGCCGGCCCGCAGGCCACCGTGGCCAACCTGTGGCAGCACGGCGGCTTCTTCCCGAACGGGATCAGCGGCCTGGTGATGGCGATGGCCGTGATCATGTTCTCCTTCGGTGGACTGGAACTGATCGGCATCACCGCCGCCGAGGCGGACGATCCGTCGCGCACCATCCCCAAGGCCACCAACCAGGCCATCTACCGCATCCTGATTTTCTACATCGGCGCGCTGGGCATCCTGCTGTCGCTGTACCCGTGGGAGAAAGTCGTCACCGGCGGCAGCCCGTTCGTGCTGATCTTCCACGCGCTGAACAGCAACCTGGTGGCGCACGCGTTGAACGCCGTGGTGCTGACGGCCGCGCTGTCGGTGTATAACAGCGGCGTGTATTCCAACACCCGCATGCTGTACGGCCTGGCCAGGCAAGGCAACGCGCCGCGCCTGCTGTTGAAGGTGAACCAGCGCGGCGTGCCGCTGGCGGCGCTCGGCGTCTCGGCCCTGGCGACCGGCATCTGCGTGGTCGTCAACTACTTCATGCCGGGCAAGGCCTTCGGCTTCCTGATGGGCCTTGTGGTGTCGGCACTGATCATCAATTGGGGCATGATCAGCTGGATCCACCTGCGCTTCCGCGCGCAGAAGAAGGCCGACGGCCAGGCCACCGCCTTCCGCAGCCTGGGCTACCCACTGACCAACTATCTGTGCCTGGCCTTCCTGGCCGGCATCCTGGCCGTGATGTACCTGACGCCGGACCTGCAATTGTCGGTCTACCTGATCCCCGTGTGGCTGGCGGTGCTGGGCGCGGGTTACTGGATACGTCAGAAAAACGCCGTGGCCGCAACGGCCTGACGATCGCGCGCCGCCCCCGCCCGCGCGTCATATCGGCGCGTTGCGGGTGGCGGCGTGGATCTGTTCCAGCGGGACCTTGGGCGTGCGGTCCGCCGTCAGCAGCCCGTTGGTCTCCTGGAAGGTGTCGGCGAACTGCGTGTAGCAAAAGCCGCTGAACATGCTGGTCTCCGAGACCGCCTTCAACAACGCCCGGTAATGCGCCATGAACGATGGCGCGTCGGCGGCGCGCGCGTAGCCCCAAGTGGTGCGCCCGCCCGCCTGCGGGTCGTAGGCGACTCCGCCGAATTCCGTCAACACGATGGGCTGGCCGCGATGCGGAAACCCGTCCAGCGTCAGGATGCGGCCGCCCGGACGGCGCTGGTCGAACAAGGTGCGCACCGGGTCGCTGACCTCGTAGCGCTGACGCAGCCTGTCCGGATCGGCGTCGTAATCGTGGATGCCGAGGATGTCCGTGGCCGAGGCTTCCCAGCCGTCGTTGCCGATCACCGGCCGCGTCGAGTCGAGCATGCGCGTCAGGTGGTACAAGGCTTCGACCGCGTTGCGATGTGCCTGCATCGCCGTCAAATTGGGCACGCCCCACGACTCGTTGAACGCAACCCACACGATCAGGCACGGATGGCTGTAATCACGTTCGATCGCCTCGGTCCATTCCTTCAGCAACCGCGTGATGGCGCGGGCGCTGAAGGCGTAGGCCGACGGCATCTCCTCCCACACCAGCAACCCCAGGCGGTCAGCCCAGTACAGGTAGCGCGGATCCTCGATCTTCTGGTGCTTGCGCACGCCGTTGAAGCCCATGGCCTTGGCCAGTTCCACGTCGCGCCGCAGCGCGTCGTCCGAAGGCGCCGTCATCAGCGTCTCCGGCCAGTAGCCCTGGTCCAGCACCAGCCGCAGCGGATACGGGCGGCCGTTGAGCATGAAGCGGTCGCGGTTGATCGCCACCGAGCGCATCGCCGTGTAGGACCGCACGCGGTCGATCACCTGGTCGCCGCAGCACAGCGTCAGCTCGGCGTCGAGCAGCGTCGGGCTCTCCGGGCTCCACAGCAAATCGTTGCGTGAATCGTCGATGCCGGGATCGGACAGCATGATCTTGCGGTTGGCCTCCTGGCCGACCAGCAGGTAGCGGTCGGCCGCCAGCAGCGTGCCGTCGTGCGTCACCCGCACCTCCACCGACAGGTCGGCGCGCACGTCGCCGCCCACCAGCACCTCGCAGCCGATCTCGTAGCCGTCGAACACCGGCGTCCAGCGCAGCGCCGCGATGTAGGTCGCCGGCAGCGGCTCCAGCCACACGCTTTGCCAGATGCCGGTGGTGCGCGGATACCAGATCGAGTGCGGCTCCAGCTGCCAATCCTGCTTGCCGCGCGGCTTGGCCAGGTCGGCCGGATCGTCCTCGGCCTGCACCACCACGGTCTGTTCCGGCCCGTCCAGCAGCACGTCGCTGATGTCGGTCGAGAACGGCGTGTGGCCGCCCTCGTGCTCCGCCACCAGCATGCCGTTGACCCACACCCGCGCGCGATAGTCGACCGCGCCGAAATGCAGCCGCGTGCGGGGCGAGCGCGTGGCCAGCTTGAACTTGCGGCGGTACCAGCAGACCGAATGGAAGGACTGGTCCCCCAGCCCGCTGGCGGCAGCCTCCGGCGCGAACGGCACTTCGATCGTCAGCGGCCATTCGATATCGTCGGCCGCCTGGCTGTAGCGGCGTTGATCGTCATACGTGAACTCCCAGGGGCCGTTCAGCGACTGCCACGCATCGCGCACCAGTTGCGGACGCGGATATTCAAAGCGGCTCATAAAGCGCCTCCATCTGCAACATGACACGCCTATGGTAGCAAGCTTGCGGCGGCCAACGGCGTTCAATTCCATCGGGTATCGAACTGAAATTTAAACAGAACGTTGGTAGCATTGCCGGACCCATTTTCCTGAGCTTCGCCTGCAACGGCGGGGCTCGCTTCAATTTTACGTCTGGAGGCCTGCGCGATGAATTCCGCCGCACCACCGTTCGCCAGCTACTGGCAAGCCGGCTATGAAGGCGCCGACCACGTCAACCACGCCGGCGTCGCGCTGGACATGAACCGCTCCACGGACCACCTGCGGCGCGTGCGCGAAGACTACGGGCAGCTGGCCCAGTTCGGCATCCGCACCGTGCGCGAATCGGCCGGCTGGCGCCTGTGCGAGCGCGCCGGCCGCTTCGACTTCAGCACCGTGCTGCATCGCGTCGCCGCCGCGCGGGAACTGGGGCTGCAGATCAGCTGGACCTTCTTCCACTACGGCTGGCCGCCCGACGTCGACCTGTTCGGGCCGGACTTCGTGCCGCGCTTCGCCCGTTATTGCCGCGCGCTTGCGGAGTGCCTGGCGCCCAGCGCCGGCCCGGAGCCGGTCTACTCGTTGATCAACGAAATCTCGTTCACCAGCTGGGGCCTGTCGACCCACATGTTCCGCTTCGACGGCATGGACCATCCGCAAGCCGGCAGCGTGGGCAAGCGCCAGCTGGTGCGCGCGCAGATCGCCGGCTGCGACGCCGTGCGCTCCGTCACGCCGGGCGCCCGCATCCTGGCCTGCGATCCGCTGATCCACGTGATCGCGCCCGAGCACCGGCCGGACTGGGCGGCGCAGGCGGGCGGCTGGCGCGCCGCGCAATTCGAGGCGTGGGACATGCTGTGCGGCCGAATCGAGCCGGAGCTGGGCGGCGCGCCGGACTATCTCGACCTGGTCGGCGCCAACTACTACCACAGCAACCAGTGGGAAAGCGGCACCAACCTTCGCCTGTGGTGGCACCTGGGCGAAGCGCGCCGCATGCCGCTGTACCGCCTGCTGCTGGAACTGGGGCAGCGCTACGACAGGCCGCTGCTGCTGGCCGAAACCAGCCACGTCGGCAGCGGACGCGGCGCGTGGATACGCCAGATCGCCGAACAAGCGGCGCTGGCCGCGCAGCACGGCGCCGACCTGCGCGGCGTCTGCATCTATCCCGCCATCGACCGCCCGGACTGGGAGCACGCGGACCATTGGCACCGCAGCGGCCTGTGGGACCTGGACCGGGACGGACCCGATCCGCTGGCGCGCCGGCTGGTGGCGCCGTACGCCACCGCCCTGCACCAGTCCATCCAGCTGACCGATCACCTGTGTCGCACCGCCGACACCTCCGCCGATACACCACCAACAAAAAGGGAGAGCGCCATGCCGACCATCATCGTCTTCAGCCACCTGCGCTGGGATTTTGTCTACCAACGCCCGCAACAGCTGATGTCCCGGCTGGCCGAGTACTACCACATCCTGTTCGTCGAGGAGCCGGTGCGACACGAAGGCCCCAGTCACCTGCGCACATCGACGCCGGCGCCGAACGTCACGGTATGCCAGCCGCACACGCCGCTGTCGGCGCCGGGCTTCCACGACGACCAGATCCGGCTGCTGCAGCCGCTGCTGGCCGCGCAACTGCCGGCGGACGAACCGCTGATCGCGTGGTTCTACACGCCGATGGCGCTGCCGCTGCTGCAAACGCTGTCCCCCAGCCTGGTGGTGTACGACTGCATGGACGAGCTGTCCGCCTTCCGCAACCCGCCGCGCCAGCTGGCGCAGCGCGAGACGGCACTGCTGAAGATCGCCGACCTGGTGTTCACCGGTGGCCCCAGCCTGTACGAGGCCAAGCGCCAGCGGCACGACAACGTCCACTGCTTCCCCAGCAGCGTGGACGCCGTGCACTTCCAGCAGGCGCTGGACCGAGGCAACGGCCACCCGCTGCACGCTGACATCCCCCATCCGCGCCTGGGTTACTATGGCGTGATCGACGAACGTTTCGACGCCGAATTGCTGGGAGAGCTGGCCGATGCCTGGCCCGACTGGCAACTGGTGGTCGTCGGCCCGGTGATCAAGATCGACCCGGCTTCGCTGCCGCAACGGCCCAACATCCACTATCTCGGCATGCAGCCCTACCAGGCCTTGCCGCACTTCCTGGCCGGCTGGGACGTGTGCCTGCTGCCGTTCGCGCTGAACCAGTCGACCCGCTACATCAGCCCGACCAAGGTGCTGGAATACATGGCGGCCGAGCTGTCCATCGTCAGCACGGCGATTCATGATGTCGAACAGCCCTACGGCGATGTGGTCGCCATTGGCCGCGACCATGCAGGCTTCATCGCCGCCTGCGCGGCGGCACTGGCGCAGACGCCGGCGCAGCGCGCGGCCATGGCGCAACGCATGCGGGCCATCGTCGAGCAGACATCGTGGCAGGCCACCGCTGAACAAATGCGCGCGCTGCTCGCCGCAACGCCTCCGGGCGGCGCCAAGGCCGCCAACGCCAAGCCGGCCGCAGGCGCCGAAGCGGTCGCATCCGGCGGCGCCAGCGTCAATCCGCTGCGGCGGTCCGCGCGCATCGGCTGCGTGATCGTCGGCGCCGGCCCCACCGGCCTCTCCGCCGCCTACCACCTGGGCGCGGACACGGTGCTGCTGGAAAGGCATGCCACCGTTGGCGGCTGGTGCCGTTCGATCGAAGACCGGGGCTTCACCTTCGATCATGCGGGCCATATCATGTTCTCCAACGATCCCTACGTGCTCAAGCTGTACGACCAGCTCCTGGGCGACAACCAGCACTGGCAGATGCGCGAAGCCTGGATCTACAGCAAGCAGGTCTACACCCGCTATCCGTTCCAGGGCGCCTTGTACGGACTGCCGCCGGACGTGATCAAGGAATGCCTGCTCGGCGCGATCGAAGCGCGCCGCGGCACGCCGGCCGCCAACGATGCGCCGCCCCCCGAGGACTGCTGCGCCGACGGCACCACCGACGTCGCAGCAGGCGCCGCGTGCGCCGAGCCCGTGTCGGCTGAGCCGGCCAATTTCGAGGAATTTATTTACCGGGTCTGGGGCGCGGGCATCGCCCGCCACTTCGCCATTCCCTACAATCGCAAGCTGTGGACCGTGCCGCTGACCGAGATGGAGACTTCCTGGCTGGGCGGCCGCGTGCCTCAGCCGGACCTGGGCGAGATCATCGACGGCGCGCTGCGGCCGGTGCCACGGCCGATGGGACCCAATGCCCGCTTCGGCTATCCGCTGCGGGGTGGCTTCCAGGCGCTGATGACGGCCTTCCTGCCGCACATCCGCGGCAAGGTCGAGCTGGACGCCGACGTGGTCGAGCTACTGCCGCAACAACACGCGGTGGTGCTGGCCGACGGCCGCCGCCTCTGCTACGAGCAGCTGATCAGCACCATGCCGCTGCCCGAGCTGGTGCGCCTGGCCGGCAGGGCCGCGCCTGAAGCGGTGCGGCGGGCCGCCGCGCAGCTGCGCCATGTGTCGGTCCGCTGCGTCAACATCGGCGTCGATCGTCCGAACCTGACCGACAAGCACTGGATCTATTACCCGGAAGACACCATATTCCACCGCATCTTCGTGCAGGGGAACGCCAGCCCGCACTGCAACGCGCCGGGCGGCTTCGGCTTCACCTGCGAGATATCCTATTCGCCGACCAAACCGCTCCCGGTCACCGGCGACGCGCTGATCGAACGCTGCGTGGCTGATTGCATCCGCGTCGGCTTCCTCACGCCGCAAGACCGGGTGCTGGCGGCCAACCAGCTCGACCTGCCCTACGCCTACGTGGTGTACGACCACGCGCGCACGCAGAGCGTGGCGACCATCCGCGAATGGCTGGCGCAATACGACATCCTGCTGGCGGGCCGCTACAGCGAATGGGAGTACTACAACTCCGACCACGCCTTCCTGGCCGGCAAAGCCGCCGCCGAGCAAGTCAGCGCCCGTGATGGCCGGGCACTGCGCGCGGCGGAGTCCTGAGCGCCAGCGCTGAATAAAGGTGCCGAGTGGCGGTGCTGAATAGCGGCGCTGTAGAGGCGCTGAGCAACCGCGCCGGCCCCAGCGCCGGGTCAACCCCGGCTCAGGGCCTCGATGGCTTGCACCAGCCGGTCGAGCTGGCTTGGGCTGGTGAACAGTGCCGGCGTCACGCGCACGCAGCTGCCGCCCACGGGGCCGTTGCGGGAGACGGTGAAGATGCCATGTTCGTCCATCAGCCGCTTGGCCAGGCGCTGATTGTCCTCCTTGCTGGTCTTGCCGTCGAAGCGGAATGAGGTGCTGGCGCCGTGCATGGCGGGATCGTCCGGCGTCAGTATCTGCAGGCCCTTGACGCCGCGCACCCGCTCCACCCAGTAACTGCGCAGGTACTTGAGCCGCGCCGATTTATTGACCACGCCGATCTGCTCATGGAAACGGAACGCCGCCGGCACCGTCATGGTGTTGGCCGAATTGACCGTGCCCGAATGGACGCGGGAACGTATGTCGGTGGCCGCATAATCCTGGTCGGACATATGCACACCGATATCCGGCAACCGCGCCTTGCGGATGTACATGAAGCCCACACCCAGCGGCGCGCCCAGCCACTTGTGCAGGTTGAAGCCGATGAAGTCCGCCTTCAGGTCCGCCACCATGAAATCGGTCTGGCCCCATGACTGCGCCGCGTCCGCGATGACATCGATGCCGCGCTGGCGCGCCATGTCCACCAGCTCGGCGACCGGCAGCACCAGCCCGGTGCGATGGCTGATGTGGGTCAGCAGCAGCAAGCGTGTGCGCGGGTGGCGCCGCATCGCCTCCGCGTAGGCGTCCAGGATGGCCTGGCGGCTGGGCGGCTCGGGGACGCGCACCACGGCGACCTCCGCGCCGCGCCGCAGCGCCAGCTCGTTCATCGCATATTGGGTGGCGTCGTAATCCAGGTCGGCGTACATGATCGTATCGCCGGCCTTCACGTGCTTGTAGTTGACGATCAGGTTTTGCAGCGATTCGGTGGCGCCGCGCGTGATGGCGATCTCCGACACGTCGGCGCCAACCGCCGCCGCGATCCGCACCCGTATCGCATCCATGCCCGCGCCGTCGAACTGCTGACGCAGGAAGCGGGAATTGTTCGCGTTCAGGTAGTCGATATTGCGTTTGTAGTCCTCGGCCACCGGGCGCGCCATCATGCCAAAGTAGCCCTGCTCCAGATTGATGAAATCCGGCGCCGGGTCGTATTGCGCGGCCACCTTGGCCCAGTAGGCCTCGTTGCGGGGCTGCGCCTCGGCGCTGGGCGGCAGATCGGCCAGCGCCGGCGGCAAGATGAGCGAACCACCGGCAACGCCGGCGGCTGCATGAAAAAAACTGCGGCGTGTGAGCATGCGTACTCCTGTCGGCCTTTGAAGCGTTCAATATAGCACCGACAGGAGCGGTTTTCAGATGGTTTCGCTCTCGCGCACCGTCAGCGGACTGGCCAGCGCAAAGCGGGCGATATCGTCCTTGCGCATGAAAGCCACGCCGGCCTTGCTGCGGGCGTAGGTCAGGAACTCGTCCCAGATCCTCACCATCTGCGGCGTGCCGCTGATGCGGTCGTGCGCGCTGATCGACATCATGCGGCGGCGCGTTCCGGCCTCCTCGTAGAGCTGGTCGAACTCGCCCTTGATCTGCGCAAGGAAAGCCTGCGGCGAATAATTGCGGCCTTCGATCAGCAGGATATCGTTGTTCCGCAGCGTGTACGGCACGACGACGAAATCCTTGCCGTTCACCTGTTCGATAAACGGCTCGTCGCGGCTGACATCATCGATGTGGTAGATAAAGCCCAGTTCCTGCAGCAGCGACAAGGTGTTCGGACCGCGCCGCAGCCAGTTGCAGTTATAGCCGACCGTTGTTTCGCCGGTCTCCTGCCGCACCATGTCGCGGCCGGCGACCAGGAAGGCCTTTTCGTCCTTGCGGCTCATTGCGTACTGCGAGCTCCAACGCGGTCCGTGGCCCGACGCTTCATGCCCACGCTTGACGATCTCCTTCGCCAGCGCCGGATGGTGGCGCACCGCCTCGCCAATCATGTGCGAAGTGACCTTGACGCCGTGCTTGTCCCACAGGTCCAGCATGCGCGGCACGCCTTCGCGATAGCCGTAGGCGAACCAGGTGTTGGCCGCCGCATCCGACGGCACGCTGGCCGGGAAGTCGACCTTGGGGAAGGGACTATCGGCGCCCTTGGTCGGCTGGCCGCCCGCTTCGAACTGCATGGAGATCGAGATCACCAGCCGCGCACCGTTCGGCCAGAAGCCTGCGGAGTCGGGAGCGGCGGCCGTCGCCGGTGCGGAAGTCTGCGCCTGGACGCCTTGCGTCAGGCCGGCGGCCAGCAAGGCTGCGCCACCGGCGGCCTGGGTCAGGAATTGGCGGCGTTGAGGTGCCGCGCTCGAGGTTTTCTTCAATTTGAATCTCCTTATAACAAACCGCCGCCGTCGACATCGACGACTGCTCCGGTCATAAAACCGTTCTGCATCAGCATCAGGTAAGCCTGGGCCAGGTCATCGGCCTGCCCGACCCGACCAACCGGCAGGCCCGCGCCCGCGCGCTCCGCCATCGCCTTGCGCTCCGCCTCGGACATCGGTCCCCACATGCCGGTTTCCACCATTCCCGGACTGACGACATTGACGCGCACCGGCGCCAGCTCCTTCGCCAGCGTCTTGCCGATGGCCTCGACGGCGGCATTCATGCTCGCCTTGACCACCGCGCCCGGCACCGCCTTGCGCGCCAGCAGGCCGGAAGTCAGCACAATGGAACCACCGGTACGAATCAGCCGCGCACCGTGGCGAGCGACCCGCAGCTGGCCAAAGACCTTGACGTTGAAGGCCGCCTGCGCGTCCTCCACCTCCAGGTCCGACAGGCGGCTCGAGGCGATCACCGGACCAACCGTCGACACCAGATGATCGAATGCGCCGATATCGGCGAAGAAGCGCTGCACCGCCGCCTCGTCTTCCACATCCAGCTGCCGCGCCTCGATACCGGACGGCCAGTCCGCCGGCACGGTTCGGCGGCCGGCAGCGATCACGCGCGCACCGGCAGCAGCGGCCTGTCGCGCCACCGCCAGCCCGATGCCGGACAAGCCCCCTACCACCACCACTGTCTGATCTTTCATGCTTGACTCCCAAAGAATGTGCGAACCATTCCATTCTCCCGCTGAAGGCGGCGCCTGATAATTGGCCCGAACCTTGAATGACCTTCAACGCAGGATTGAAGATGCGCCGCGACCGCACGCACTGGGCTAAAATGGCGCGCATGAAATCACCGAACAACACCTCGCTGTATTGCTATCCGTGGGATGTCGCGGACGTGGACCGTTTTGTGGACCAGGCCCGCGCCCTGGGCATGAACGGCGCAACGCTGGCCGTGAGCTACCACGCCGGCAAATTCCTGCGTCCGCACGCGGCCAGTGGCCCGCGCGTCGTCTTCCCGGAGGACGGCGTGGTCTACTTCGAACCCGAGCTGGCGCGTTACGGCGAGATCAAGCCGCAAGCTCATTCCGACCCCGCGCTGCGCCAGGTGCTGCCCAAAGTGGTCGCCAACGGCGGCGTCGCGGTACACGCCTGGACGGTCCTGCTGCACAACAGCCGCCTCGGCGCGGCGCACCCCGAATACACAGCCCGAAACGCCCACGGCGACGGCTACCTGTACAGCCTTTGCCCGATGCATCAGCCGGTCTTCGACTACGCGGTCGCGCTGAGCGCCGACGTGGCCACGCGCGGCGTCGCCAGCGTGGTGATCGAAACGCCAGGCTGGCTGCCCTACGCCCACGGCTACCACCACGAATTCGCCCAGGTGCGTGGCAACCTCTGGCTCGACTCCATGCTTGGCCTATGCTTCTGCGACGCCTGCATGGCCGCCGGCAAGGCGGCGGACATCGACATGGACGGCCTGCGCAACCGCGTCCGCCAGAACATCGACAGCTATCTCGACGCCCCAATCGACGCCACGCCCAGCCAGGCCGCCGCGTGGCTGGCCGCCGACCTGCTGGAGGACGTCGACCTGGCCGCGCTGAACCGCCTGCGGCAACGGCGCGTGACGCAGCTGGTCGCCGCCATCCGCGCCGCCATGCCGGCGCAGGTGCAGCTGGCCGTGGTGGCAACCGTGCAGCGTCCGACCGCGCAAAGCTGGCTCGAAGGCACCGACCTGCGCGCGCTGGCCGGCGTGGCCGACTGGCTCGAGATTCCGTTCTACGAGACCGATGCCGCCGCGATCCGCAGCGACGCCTGGGATTGCATCCGCCGCATCGGCACGCCGGACCGCATACGCGCCATCCTGCGCCCAGGACCACCGGACCTGGCCGACGGCGCGCAACTGCCGGCGGCGCTGGAAGGCTTGCGGGACATGGGCATACGCCACGTCGGCTTCTACAACTACGGCATGCTGCGGCGCGACCGCCTGCAGGCGCTGGGCGCCGCCATCCGATCTTTCGAACAAAGGAGCCACACTTGACACGCACCGCCGCCATGCTGGAACTGGTCAATCAACTGCTGCAGCCCGGCATCAAGGGGCTGCCGATCACCGCACCGCTGCGCCAGGGCGACATCGGCGCCCGCCAGTGGAACGTGCTGAATGCCGACACCAGCTTTCCCGTCGCGCTGCTGAAGGCTTCCTCGCTGGAGCACAATCTGCGCTGGATGCACGGCTTCTGCGAGCAATACGGCGTGCAGCTGGCACCGCACGGCAAGACCACCATGAGCCCCCAGCTGTTCGACGCCCAGTTGACGAACGGCGCCTGGGGCATGACGTTGGCGACGGCGGCCCAGGCGCAGGTCGCCTACCGCTACGGCGTGCGCCGCGTTCTGCTGGCGAACCAGCTGGTGGCGCCTGCCGACATCCGGTCCATGCTGACGCTGATGCGCGACGATCCCACATTCGAATTCTTCGCCCTGGTGGATTCCAGCGCCGGCGTCGCACGCCTGTCGCAGGCGGCACAACAAGCCGGCATGAAGCGAAGCTTGCCGCTGCTGGTGGAACTGGGCCTCGCCGGCAAGCGCGCCGGCTGCCGCAGCATGGAAGACGCCCTTGCGCTGGCACGCGAAATAGCTGCCGCGCCGGGTCTGGAGCTGGCCGGCATCGAGGGCTACGAGGGCCTGCTGGTCGGCCCGGACCGAAACAAGGATCACGAAGAAGTCCGCCAGTTCGTCACCCAGCTCTCCGACCTGCTGCGCCAGGCCGATGCCGAGCAGCTGTTCAAGCGCGATGAAATCCTGCTGTCGGCGGGCGGTTCCGCGTACTTCGACTTCGTCGCCAGCAGCTTCGCGCAGGTGAAGGATTTGTCGCGCCCCGTGCTGCCGGTGCTGCGCAGCGGCTGCTACCTGACCAACGACCACGGCTTCTATCATGGCCTGATCGAACAGCTGAACGCACGCGAAGGCCTGGCGCCGGGCCAGGGCCTGCGGCCCGCGCTGGAAGTGTGGAGCATGGTGTTGTCGCGGCCTGAGCCGAGGCTGGCGATACTCGGCATGGGCAAGCGCGACGCCTCCTACGACATGGAGCTGCCGCGTGCGCTGGTCTCGCACCGTCCCGGCGCCGGCACGCCCGCCGCGCTGCCGGACGGATGCCGCATCGAGAAGATGAACGACCAGCACGCGTACCTGCGGCTGCCGGCGGACCACGCGATCGGGCTGGAGGTCGGCGACCTGATAGGCTGCGGCATCTCGCACCCCTGCACCACGTTCGACAAATGGCCGCTGATGCTGGTGGTCGACGACGACTACCGCGTACAGCGAGCGATCAACACCTTCTTCTAGGCCGCTGCGGGACGCAGGTGCTTCGCGATGGTGGTGAACATCTGCTCCACGTCCACCGGCTTGCCGATGAAATCATCCATGCCGGCGGCGATGCACTGCTCACGCTCGGACTCCATCACGCCGGCCGTCATCGCGATCACCGGCATCGTCAATCGCAGCTCGTCGCGTATCGCGCGGGTCGCGGTGTAGCCGTCCATGACCGGCATCTGCACGTCCATCAGCACCAGGTCGCATTGCAGGCCGCCGCGCAGCAGCGCGAGGGAATGCTCGCCGTTTTCCGCTACCGTCACCACGGCCTCCACCTGTTCCAGTATGCCTTTCGCCACTTGCTGGTTGATCGGATTGTCCTCCACCAGCAGTATGCGCGCGCCGCGCAGCGCCTGCTGGTCGTCGGCGACCGGCCCGGTGGCGGCATCGTTGTCGCTGTGCGCCAGCGCGGTCTGCACCGCATCGTGCAGACTGGACGAGGTGACCGGCTTGGTGAGGAATACCGGCGCGCTGACGCCATCCGTGTCCTGAACCAGCTTGCTGCGGCCGTAGGCATTGACCATGCAGATCACCGGCTTGCCAAATTCCTCCCGCACCGCACGTATGACCTCCGGGCCATCCATGCCCGGCATCTGCCAGTCGACCAGCGCCGCATCGTAGGCGTGACCGACGCGTATCAACGCCAGCGCTTCCGGCCCAGAAGCCGCGACGTCGCAAGTCCAGTCCCAAGCCTGGATCGCCTTGGACAGGAAGGAGCGGCTGGTCGGATTGTCGTCCACCACCAGCAGATGCCTGCGCTGGCCGGGCTGCGCGCCCTCGCCTTCGCCGGTCCGCTTCAACGGCAGTGTGAAGGAGAAGGCGCTGCCCTCCCCGGCCGTGCTACTGACTTCAATGGAGCCGCCCAGCAGCTCGATCAAGTCCTTGGAAATGGTCAGTCCCAGGCCGGTGCCGCCGAAACGGCGCGTGGTGGACAGGTCGGCCTGCGTGAACGGCGAGAACAAGCGCCCCAGCTGCTCGCCGCTCATGCCGATGCCGGTGTCGCGCACCGTGAAGCGCAGCGTGCCTTCGTCGTCCCCGCGTTCCACCAGCAGCGACACTTCGCCGTGCTCGGTAAACTTGATCGCGTTGCCGGTCAGGTTGACCAGGATCTGCTGGAGCCGCAGCGCATCGCCGATCAGCGCGCGCGGCACGTCCGGCTCCACGCCCACGCACAGCTCCAGGTTGCGATCGCCGACCGAAACACTCATGATGCTGGCCACCGAATGCAGCACCTCGTCCAGTTGGAAGCGCACCGGATGCACTTCGATTTTCCCCGCTCCGATCTTGGAAAAATCGAGGATGTCGTTCAGGATGCCGAGCAACGTTTGGCCGGATCCCCGTATCATCTCCAGATAGCGCGCCTGCTCCGGCGACAGACCCGTGGTGCTGAGCAGGTGCGCCATGCCCAGCACCGCATTCATCGGCGTGCGCAGTTCGTGGCTCATGTTCGCCACAAAGACATCCTTGGCCGCGCTGGCGACCTGCACTTGCTCCATCGCCAGCCGCAGATCCTTCTCCGCCCGCTTGCGCTCCGTGACGTCGCGCACAATGCCGACAAACAGATGATGGCCCTCCACGAACAAGGCCCGTATCGACAGCTCCAGCACGAACGTCGTGCCATCCTTGCGCAACCCAAGCAGTTCGACGCTGTTCCTGCCCACCACCGTGGGCGCTCCCCCGGAGAGATAGCGCGCCATGCCCGCCTGGTGCGCGCCACGCAAGGACTCGGGCATCATGCTTGTGATGTTGGCGCCTATCGCTTCCTCGGGCGTGTAGCCGAAAATGCCGCAGGCCGCGCGGTTGAACGATTCGATGACGCCGTCCCCGTTGATGGTGACGATGCCGTCGCCGACGTTGTCCATCACGGTGCGGGTGCGCAGCTCCTTGTCGATGGCCTCCCGCTGCGCCGACTGCAGCTGCAAGGTACGCTCTTCGATCACGCTTTCAAGCCGATGCCGGTACTGCTGGAGTTCGGACTCCACCGACCGCAAGGTGCGGATGGCGTCGTCGGCTTCGCGGAACGCCGGCCGCACCTGATCCAGTCGCATATCTTCGTTCTTGCCCAGCGCACTGGCCGCGTAAGCCAATGCACTCACCGAACCGTCGATGCGGCGCGCCAGGTACCATGCGGCCGCAACGCCCAAGCCGAGCAACGCGGCCAGGAACAGCACGATCCAGCGGATCGACGCGACCATCTCCGACAGCACTTCGCTGCGCGGCACGCCGATCGACACCGCCCAGCCGGACGCCTTGGAATGGCTGTACATCGAATACACCGGCGTGCCGTCCAACGTCACCGACTCGATGGCCGCTTCGCCGCCGCCCGCCATGCTGGCCACAAGCGCCGGGGAACCGGGCTGGCCGACAAATTTATCCGGGTCGCGCGTGCGCGCCACGATCACGCCGCGCGAATCGAAAATTCCTGCCACCCGGCCGACGGGCAGGCGCTGCTCCTTCAGTATCATGCCCAGGCGCTCGGGCACGAAGGCGACCGACAGGCAGTAGATCACCTTACCCTCCCGGACCACCGGCACGTGCACCGCGACCAGCGGCCGCTTGAGAACGCCGCCGATGAACACGTCGGAGATCACGGTCCGGCCGGTATCGAACACCTTTCTGATGCGCTCAAGGCTGGCGGGATCCGGCGTGCTCGGGCCGAACGGACGCACCGTGTTGAGCAACTGGACCGAGTCGCGGTCGCTCAGGACGAAGTTAAATCCGGGGAATTCGGGACGCAGCGCCTTGCTGGCTTGGGCGTGGAATGCGGCGAGGTCGCCGTTGTCGAGGCTGGGCGAATTGGCCAGCGCCAGCGCCACGGTCATGCCGGTGTTGAGATCGCGGTCGACCGCCTGGATCAGCGCTCGCGCGGTGATCAGCGATTCCTGCTGGATCTGCGTGCGCTCGCGCTCGTAGAAGTGATGGGCCAGCAGCCCGATGCCCACCACCGCCGGCAAAGCGCACGCCCAGACCAGCGTGTAGATTTGCGAGCGGAGCGATGGCAAGGGACTGTGGGCTGCAGGCTTCATTCTCGACGTCGGTGGCTGACACGAGAACGACTCTAGCACAGATGAGCCTAGGCAACTATAGCTTGGCGCCCAGGCTGAGGACGGCCGCGATATTGCGGGCGGCACTGCGCACATTTTGCGCCGCCTCGGCCAGCGCCTGCTCGACCGTGCAGGGCCGGCTGACCGCGCCGAACACGGCCTGTATGCCGTGCTGGTGCACGACGGCCGCCCCCGGCGCCAGGCTGCCGGCGATGGCGATCACCGGCTTGCCGTGCCGCTGGGCCACGCGGGCCACGCCGATCGGCGTCTTGCCGTGGATGGACTGGCTGTCGATGCGGCCTTCGCCGGTGATGACCAGGTCGGCGTCGGCCACGGCCGCGTCCAGGCCGACCGCCGCCGTCACGATCTCGCTGCCGGGCCGCAGGCGCCCGCCCAGGAACACCAGCATCGCCGCGCCGATGCCGCCGCCCGCGCCGGCGCCCGGCACGTCGGCCACCTGATGGCCCAGTTCGCGGGCGATGACGTCCGCGTAATGGCGCAGGTTGGCGTCCAGTTGCTCGACCATCGCCGGGGTCGCCCCCTTTTGCGGGCCGAAGATGTGCGAGGCGCCCTGCGGCCCCACCAGCGGATTGCTGACATCGCAGGCGATATCGAACACGCTGTCCTTGATGCGCGCGTCCAATCCGGACAGGTCGATATGCCGCAGGCGGTCCAGCGCGCCGCCGCCCGGCGGCAGCTCGGTGCCGGCCTCGTCCAGCAGGCGTCCGCCCAGCGCCTGCACCATGCCGGCGCCGCCGTCGTTGGTGGCGCTGCCGCCCACGCCCAGCACGAAGCGGCGGGCGCCGGCGTCGAGTGCATCGCGGATCAGCTCGCCTGTGCCACGGCTGCTGGTGCGCAGCGGATCGCGCTGCGCCGCCGGTACCAGCTCCAGGCCGCTGGCGGCGGCCATTTCGATCACGGCCGTGGCGCCGTCGCCCATCAGGCCGTAGAACGCGTCCACCGGCTCGCCCAGCGGACCGGACACCTTCAACGCCACGCGGCGGCCGCCGCTGGCGTCGATCATGGCCTGCACCGTGCCTTCGCCGCCGTCGGCCACCGGCAATTTGACGTACTGCGCGTCGGGAAAGAACTCGCGGAAGCCGGCCTCGATCTCGTTGGCGACCGCCATCGCGGTCAGGCTCTCCTTGAACGAATCGGGCGCAATGACTATTTTCATCGAGTTACTCTATCAACGGTTGACCAGTTTGGCGGGGACACGCAGCACCAGTATCGCACCAAGCAGCAGCACGCTGGACAAAATATACAGCGCCGTGTCGGTGCTCTGGGTCGCGTCCTTGATCCAGCCGACCAGGAAGGGGCTGACGAAGCCGGCGATCTGGCCCAGCGAATTGATCAGCGCCAGGCCGCCAGCCGCCGCCGCGCTGCCAAGGAAGGCGGCCGGCAGCGACCAGAACATCGCCAGCGCGGCCAGCGCGCCCATGGTCGCCATGCTCAGGCCCACTATCACGATCACGGGATTGCTGGAGAAGTTGGCCGCCAGCATCAGGCCTGTCAGGCCCATAAGCATTGGCAGCGACACGTGCAGCCGGCGTTCGCGGCGCTGGTCCGCCGAGCGGCCGGCCCACACCATGAAGAAGGCGGCGCACAAGTAGGGAATCGCGCTCAGCCAGCCGACCGTCACCGCGCTCTGGTAGCCCAGCGACTTGATGATGGACGGCAGCCAGAAGTTAATCGCATACACGCCCATCTGGATGCAGAAATAGATCACGCCCAGCATCCACACATTGCCATTACGGACCACGGACGAGAAGGTCTGGCCGGCGTCGCTATTGGCCTGGCGCTGCTGCTCGTCGCCCGCCAGCGCCGCTTGCATGGCGGCTTTTTCATCCGCGCTGAGCCACTTGGCCTGGGCGATGCCGTCGTTCAGGTAAAAATACACGGCCACACCCAGGATCACGGTCGGCAAGCCTTGCAGCAGGAACAGCCACTGCCAGCCGGCCATGCCGGCCTGTCCGGCCGAGAAATGCTGCAACATCCAGCCCGACAGCGGGCCACCGACCAGGCCGGAGATCGGGATCGCCGACATGAACAGGGCCATCACCTGTCCGCGCTTCTGCGCCGGGAACCAGTGCGTAAAGTACAGCACCATGCCCGGGAAGAAGCCGGCCTCGGCCACGCCGGTGAAGAAGCGCAGCACGTAGAAAGAGGCCGGATCGTGCACGAACAGCATGCAGGCTGACAGGCCGCCCCATGCCACCATCATGGTCGCGATCCAGCGGCGGGCGCCGATCTTGTGGAGTATCAGGTTGCTCGGCACGCCGCTGAGCACGTAGCCGATGAAGAAGATGCCCGCGCCTAATCCGTAAACAGTATTGCTCAAATGGAGGGCGTCCAGCATCTCCAGCTTGGCGAAGCCGACGTTGACGCGGTCCAGGTAGTTGAAGAAATAGCAGATGAAGATGAACGGTATCAGGTGCCAGCTGGCCTTCTTGTAGGCGCCGTCCAGGACGGACGCCGCCGGCCACGGGGTGGCGGTGGTGGTGTTCATGTGGGTCTCCTTGGTTTTTATAGGTGGTCTGTGCAGACGATTATCTGGAATCCATCCCGGAAAAACATCGGCCAAATGCACCATAATTCAGCTGGATCCAGGCACGTTATTGGGCAGTTGCACAATAAATGCTCGTTCCATCCGGGGATTTACCCGGATTCCTTGTTATTTGGCACAATGACGGCAAGGAGAAACGCCCATGTACATACTGAGCACCGAGCTGGCCCAGGACATCGTCAGCCGGACGATGAAGATCATCCCGTACAACGTCAACGTGATGGACGCCAACGGCACCATCCTCGCCAGCGGCAACCCGACGCGCATCGGCGAGTTGCACGCCGGCGCCATGCTGGCCCTGGCCAAGCGGCTGACGGTGGAGATCGACAGTGCCAGCGCCCGCAACATGCACGGCGCCCAGCCCGGCATCAACCTGCCGCTGACGGTCAACGGCCAGGTCTGCGGGGCCGTGGGCCTGAGCGGCGTGCCCGCCCAGGTGCGCCAGTTCGGCGAACTGGTGCGCTTGACGGCGGAGATGATCCTGGAACAAGCCCACCTGGCCGGCGAGCTGCAGCGCGACTCACGCTACCGCGAAGCCTTCGTGCTCAACCTGATCCGCTACGAAGCGGCCATGGAGGCTGACTTGGCAGCGTGGGCGCGCCGGCTGGGCGTCAACTTCGAGCGCAGCCATCTGGTGTTTCTGCTGGAGCTGGACGACAAGACGGCCAGCACCGACCAGGCCCTCAGCGAGCTACAGCGCCTGCAACTGCGCATGCTGGCCCGCCAGCCGTCCGCGCTCACCGCGTCGGCCAGCGCCCATCAGCTGGTGCTGCTGGACTTCCACGACGCCCCGTCCGCGCACGATGCCCATTGGCCGCAGCGCCAGTTGCAGGCGCTGGCCGCCATCCTGCGCGAGGAATGCCAACAGCCGCACACGCTGACGATGGGCATCGCCCAGTCCGGCATGGCCGGCGTGGCGGTTTCCTATCAAAGCGCGTTGACGGCGGTGCGCATCGGCCGCGCCCGTCATCCGCGACGGTCGCGCTTCAGCTATTACGAGCAAACCCTGCCGGTGCTGCTGTCGGGTCTGGGCTCGGGCTGGGAGGCGGAGCAGCTGCGCCTGCCCTTCGCCCGGCTGAAGGCGCAGGATAAAAGCAAGGAACTGCTGCAACGCACGCTCAATGTGTGGTTTGAACACGACGGTCATCCGGCGGCCACCGCCGAGGCCCTCCACATCCACCGCAACACGCTGGATTACCGGCTGCGGCGCATCGGCGAGATCACCGGCCTGGACCTCGGCAAACTGGAGGATAGGCTGCTGCTGTATATCTCTTCGTTATTAACTACTTAACTCTCTCGGCAGAGCCGGAAAGTTACTGTATTATTTGCCGTCGCCCGAGCGCCCACAAGGCACAGGCTCGGGTACGGAGATAATCACAATAAAACTGGAGCCATTTTGAGCCTATTTCGCACTAAGAACCTGGACGATATGATCGCCAACAGCCGCAAACCCGGCGGCCTGGCGAAAGTACTCGGTCCCTTCGACCTCATTCTCATGGGCATCGGCGCCATTGTCGGCACCGGTATTTTCGTACTCACGGGCACCGGCGCCGTCACGGCCGGCCCAGCGCTGACGCTGTCCTTCGTAGTCGCCGCCATCGCCTGCGGCTTCGCCGCGCTCTGCTACGCCGAATTCGCCTCCACCGTGCCGGTGGCCGGCTCCATCTACACCTACACCTACGCCACCCTGGGCGAACTGGCCGCCTGGATGATAGGCTGGGACTTGCTGCTGGAATACGGCCTGGCCACCTCGGCCGTGTCGGTCGGCTGGTCCGGCTACTTCCAATCGCTGATCTCCGGCTTCGGCATCCACCTGCCGGTCGAGCTTACGGCCGCGCCCGGCGCGATCCCCGGCGTGCACACGCTGATCAACCTGCCTGCGCTGTGCATCATGCTGGTCCTGACCGCGATGCTGAGCTGGGGCGTGCGTGAATCGGCCCGTCTGAACAACATCATGGTCGCCATCAAGGTCGGCGTGGTGCTGCTGTTCATCGTCGTCGGCGCCCGCCACGTCGAGCCCGCCAACTGGAAACCGTTTATGCCGTTTGGCTACAACGGCATGCTGAGCGCCGCCGCGCTGGTGTTCTTCGCCTTCATCGGTTTCGACGCGGTGACCTCGGCCGCCGAGGAAGTCAAGCGTCCCGAGCGCGACCTGCCGATCGGCATCATCGGCTCGCTGGCGGCTTGTACCGTGCTGTACGTGGTGGTCTCGGCCATCATGACCGGCATCGTGCCCTACCAACAGTACCTGGGCATCGACCATCCGGTGTCGCTGGCGCTGAAACACGCCGGTGAAAACTGGTTCGCCGGCTTCGTCGACCTGGGCGCTATCTTGGGCATGACCACCGTGATCCTGGTGATGGCCTATGGCCAGACCCGCATCATCTTCGCCATGTCGCGCGACGGCCTGTTGCCGAAGCGCCTATCGACCGTGCATCCGCGCTTCCACACGCCGTTCTTCGCCACCTGGCTGGTCGGCATCGTGTTCGGCCTGATCGCCGCCGTCGTGCCGCTGAACGTGCTGACCGAGCTGATTAACATCGGCACGCTGGCCGCCTTCAGCCTGGTGTCGATCGCCGTGATCATCATGCGCAAAAAGCGTCCCGACCTGAAGCGCGCGTTCCGCTGCCCGGGCGTGCCGGTGATCCCGGCGCTGGCCGTGATCTTCTGCGTCATGCTGATGACCTACCTGAGCTGGTTCACCTGGGTCGCCTTCGTGATCTGGCTGGTGGTCGGCCTGGCCATCTACTTCGGCTACGCCCGTTCGCGTTCCGCGCTGAACTAACTCCGCTGTTTACCCGGCGAGGCCCGGCCTCGCCGGCGCCTCGCCGCTCTGCTGTTGCCGCGCGCACCGTGCCCTATCCCACAGACTGAAACGCCAAACTCGCCTAGCATCTGACTCGTCACTGCGAAGGAGAGCGTGTGAACACCACTCTTTGGTTTCTGCTCGTCGGCAGCCTGATGCTGGCGCGCGGGCTGGCGGCCACCACGATCTCGAAGTCGCCCTTCACCTCCGCCATCGTCTACCTTGGCGCCGGCATCCTGATGGGGCCGACCTTGCTCAACATCTTCGGCTTCGATCCCAAGCTGCAGTCGGCCCTGCTGGAAGTGCTGACTGAGATTGCCCTGCTGATATCGCTGTTCTCCGCAGGCATCAAGATGCCGGTGCCGTTCAAGCGGGAGCGCTGGGACGCCCCGCTGCGGCTGGCCTGGCTGTCGATGTCGATCACGGTGGGGCTGGTGGCGCTGTTCGGCTACTACGTGCTCGAGCTGCCGGCGGGCGCGGCGGTGCTGCTCGGCGGCATACTGGCGCCCACCGACCCGGTGCTGGCCACCGACGTCCAGGTGCGCCACGCGGGCGACAAGGACCAGCTGCGCTTCACCCTCACCTGCGAAGCCGGCATGAACGACGGCAGCGCCTATCCCTTCGTCATGCTCGGCCTCGGCATGCTCTCGGTCACCGATACCGACACACATCACCTGCGCTGGCTGCTGGTCGACGTGCTGTGGGCGACCGCTGGCGCGGCCGTGGTCGGGATGGCGGCCGGCGCGTTGGTGGCCCGGCTGAGCTGGCGACTGCGCGGCAGCGACCCCAAGCATGAAATCATGGACGACCTGGTGGGCCTGGGCATGATCGCCGTGGTGTACTCGCTGGCGACGCTGCTCAAGGCCTCGGGATTCCTGGCCGTATTCATCGCCGCCGTCGCGCTGCGGCAGTCCGAGCTGGTGCTGGCCGGCGCCCCCAAGGACCGTCACGGCCTGATGGAGCCGGACACGGCCAAGTCCGAATCCGCCAAGAATAGCGAAACGCACGAAGCGCCACTCACCGTCAGCACCGAAGCGCTGGTATTCAAGGAACACCTGGAGCGGCTGTCCGAACTGACGCTGGTACTGCTGTTGGGCGGCATGATCTCGCTGAAAAGCATGCAGTGGGATGTCGTGTGGACGGCCTTGTTCCTGTTCGTGATCGCCCGCCCGCTGAGCGTATTCGCTGGCCTGGCCGGCAGCAACACCAGCCTGCGCATGCGCGCCATGACGGGCTGGTTCGGCGTGCGCGGCATCGGTTCCATCTACTACCTGATGTTCGCCATCGAAGCCGGCCTGCCTTCGGAACTGGCGTCCCGGCTCACGCGGATAGCCGTGTTCGTCGTCATGCTGTCGATACTTGTACACGGCTTCAGCGTCAAGCCCCTGATGGATACGGTGTGGCGCCGGCGCCGCTGATCGCGCCGCTTCGACCTGCATCAACAATGGCCGGCGCAGGATGTGGGATCGTCGTGCGACCATGTCCAACACCACCTACCTCATCGAAGACGCCAGCGACCGCATCGGCGACAGCGCCCTGCTCCAGCGCTGGCGCGAACTGCTGGCCGAGAGCGACAGCCACGGCCGCGTCTACCAAAGCCCCGAATTTTTCGACTATCTGCTCAGCACGGCAACCGAGCACGCGCCGCCGCAGTTGTTCACGGTGACCGAACGGGCAAGCGGGACGGTGGTGGGTGTGGTGCCGCTGGTATTGCGCCGCCATAGTTTTGATTTCGCTGTCGGCCGCCTGCGCATCGGCTCGTTGCGTGTTCCCAGCGTGTGCTTGCTCGGCAGCGCGCCCTTGATGCCCGCTCGACCCGAGCTATTGGATTTGCTATTTGAATTCCTGCTGGCGCATTTCCCGCGATGCCAGGCGATCTCGCTAAGCTCATTGCCCGCAGATAGCGAACTCTGGCGCAACATCAGCAACGCCCGCAGCTACAGCACACACTTGCTGAACAACTGGCGGACCTGCCACCAAATCCCCCTGCCCTCCAGCTTTGAAGCCTTCATGGCGCAGTTCAACTCCAAGCGGCGCTACAACCTCAAGCGCCAACAGCGGCAGTTGCGCGAGCATGGCGCCGGCCGCTTGGCCTTGCGCCGCATTGAACAGCCGGAGCAATTGCCACCGATGTTGGAAGCCCTGGCCACGCTCACCACGCCGGGCCACCGCGCGCAATTATGGACCCAGGAAGAAATGCGGGAGCTGGCGCTACATAGCATGCTGCTGTGCTACCAGATCGATTGCGGCGGCCAGCCCTGTGCATTGATGCTCGGCTTGCGATCAAGCGATACGCTACACCTGTTCAACATCTTCCACGACAACGCGCTCGACCATCTGTCGGTGGGAACAACGATACTGCACATGGCCATTGAAGACCTGTGCGGCCGCGGCTTTAGATGCATCGATCTTGGCTACGGCACCCCCGCCCACAGCTACCAGTCCAGCAACGCAACAGTACAACGCGGCCACGTGCTGCTGATGCGGTCCAACTCAAGAAATCGCCTGGTCTGCGCCTTGCACGACACCTTCGTCGCCGCGGTCAATATGGCCCGACGTATCATCAAATGACGTCTAGCCGGCATTTCCCGGGCGTGGATAGGGGTAGCCCGGATACTGGTTCGTTTTCGTAGTAACCAATACCTTGACGGTGTCATCGGGGTAGAAATGCACCGCAAAAAAACCTATGTCACCCTCGGAATATTCGGGTACGCGGACTACCCTTTCCCTGGGTGGCCCGGGGTTCTTCTCGTCATAACTCCAGGTGACGGTAACCGCCAGATCCTTAGTCCATCGACGAGGCAAAAGGACACAGCATACAAAACTACCGCCGCCACCGTTTGCATAAATGCTGGCGCCGCTGTAACCGTTTACTGAAAAGTCCGCGATGTGCTTATTTGTATAATTTAGCCCACACAATTCAATGCCAACATTACTACTCTCACATCCAGAAAGCAAAGCGGCGACAATTATCAATGCTGAAGAAAAAACATTCATCATTATCCAATAATTTAGAACCTTATTTTACAGGCCGTATAGCGACCTTCAGAAATGTTCACTCCGTGGATTCCGACCGGCAGCACCTCCCTTTTCGCGCACATTCCCATTGCGGGAATTCCCAGGAGTCCGACCACAAATAATTTCCTGGTGCGCCGCCAAACCCAATCAATTCTAGACTTCATATCTGTCGAGGTTTGACAAAAGGTAGCATCCGTCATCAATGTCCCCTTAATTCGCTAATTCGGCGCTCTGATTGCTGGCGAATTCTCTCCAGTTCTGATCGCAGATAATCAATATATTTGACATCTTCAGGCCCGGTAAAATTGGCGACCTCTACCGCGCGTCGGGCCGGCGTGGGCGCAACGCCACCTTCACCCTAGTCGTTGCCAACGATGACAGGACTGTCGAGATCGTTCTCGATGAACTGCAGCCGCACCTCCTGCCCCACGCGCGGCAGAAACTGGTTGCCCATGCCGCCGACGGCCGAACGCCGGGCGACGCGCACCCAGCAGCTGGAATCGCCGAACAGCTCGGCCAAGCCGTGCTGGGCCGGCGACGTGGAAGCGGCTGAAATCATGGCTGTTTTAAAGAACCGACAGGCTTAACAACGCGTGGAATGGGAAAGTCAGGGGAGCGGGGGCCGTTGCGGCTGATGACAACACGCACTTCATCATTCGGGAAAAATACCAAATAGATGTCACCCAGTCTTTCGTATTTCTCGATTTCCACCACTTTTTCCTTCACGATATGTTTATGGCCATCAGGCATATCCCATCGAACCGTCGCTTTCATACCGGGATACCACACACGAGGAATGGACGTGCAACAGATATTGGCGATTCCTTCTCCCCAACCATCCATATTCCCGCCGCCGGCTGCATCCACCGACGCCGAATAAATATAGTTACCAGTGTGATTAACGATACCAACCTGAGCAGTAGCCCTATCACTCGATTGCGCCTGCGACTGGGGCAGCGCACACCCGGAAATACCCGCTGCTATAGTAATAACGAATAGGTATGTAAATCGCTTCATTTTTGATGCATTCTTTAATTGGTTGTTGTATCAGTTGGGTTCGCTAGGATGACCAACATGCTGATTCGGGAAATCAGAAGCGCCAGGCCCATCCCGGCTGACGACAACATGCACTTCGTCATTCGGAAGAAAAACCAAGTAGATATCACCCGGCCATTCGTATTTTTCGACTTCTACAACTTTCTCCTTCACGATATGCTGATGGCCCACTGGCATATCCCAACGTACTAATACCTTCATCCCTGGATGCCACACACGTGGGATTGAAGTGCAGCAGATATTGGCGATGCCCGCCCCCCAACTTGCCATATTGCCCCCGCCGGCACCATCAACAGAGGCAGAGTAGATGTAATTGCCCGTGTGGTTAACAATGCCGACCTGAGCTGAAGCACTGTCGCTCGGTTGCGCTCGCGATTGATGAAGTGCGCATCCCGAGATAGCTAACGCCGAGGCCATCGCGAATAAGTGTATAAATCGTTTCATGTTTGTGATTTCTTCACTCAGCCTGTGGTCAGTTTGAAGCAGGGGGTACACTAGGGTTGCCCAGATGGCGAATTGGGTGTTCAGGACTGCTCGGTTCAAATGGACTAACCACGACACGGACCTCGTCGTTTGGGAAAAAGTGCATGAAAACACTGCCGGTCGTTTCGTATTTCTCGACTTCCACAATTTTCTTCTTCACAATATGCTGGTGCCCGACAGGCATGTCCCAACGCACCAACACCTTCATGCCGGGATACCACACTCGCGGGATGGAAATGCAGCAGATCTCGGCGCCCCCCACTCCCCAACTATCCATATTTCCCCCACCGGCACCGTCAACCGAGGCGGAATAAATATAATCACCGGTGTGGTTCACAATACCGACCTGAGCTGGAGCCCTGTCGCTCTGCTGCGCCCGCGATTGGTGCAACGCGCACCCTGAGATAGCTACTGCTAGCGTTAAGGTAAATAATTGTATAAATCGTTTCATCTTCGGGTGTTCATCACTCGGCCTATAGCCATCTCAATTTGAGGAAGGGACTTCGTCCGGCTTACCCAAATGACGAATTGGATATTCGGGACTACCTGGTATAACCGGGCTAACCACAACGCGGACTTCGTCGTTCGGAAAAAAATGCATGTAGATGCTGCCTGTTTCTTCGTATTTTTCCACTTCGACTATTTTTTCTTTCACTATGTGCTTATGCCCCTCGGGCATATCCCATCGAACCAAAACCTTCATACCTGAATACCATACACGTGGAATAGAAATGCAACAGATATTGGCGATGCCAATTCCCCAACTATCCATATTCCCGCCGCCGGCGCCATCTACCGTGGCCGAATCAATGTAATAGCCTGTATGGTTAACAATGCCTATCTGAGTAGTGGCCCTATCGCTCGGTTGCGCCCTCGTTTGACGAAGCGAGCACCCCGAAATAGCTAAGGCTACGAATATAGCGAATAAGTGTATAAATCGTTTCATTTTCGTGATTTCTTCGCCCGTGATCAGTTTGAGGCCGGGGGCGCTTCAGGATTGCCAAGATGGCGAATGGGATACGCGGGATTACCTGGCGCAACTCGGCTTACCACCACACGGACCTCGTCGTTCGGGAAAAAGTGCATGTAGATGCTGCCTGGCGCTTCGTACTTCTCAACTTCCACCACTTTTTCTTTGATGAAATGTTGAATACCAACCGGCATATCCCAACGCACCAAAACCTTCATGCCGGGATACCATACGCGCGGGATGGAAGTGCAGCAGATATTGGCGAAGCCTTCTCCCCAACTTTCCATATTCCCGCCGCCGGCACCGTCAACCGATGCCGAATAAATATAATTGCCGGTATGGTTAACGATACCGACCTGAGCAGTAGCTCTATCGCTCGGCTGCGCGCTCGACTGATGCAGTGCGCATCCCGAGATAGCTAACGACGAGGCCATCGCGAATAAGTGTATAAATCGTTTCATTTGTTTTTAGTCCGCCCGCCTCGCCGCTCCGTCATTCTCCACAAACTTCGCGAAGACTTGGTCGCTAAATGGCATCTTGTCGACCCGCCGGCACCGCTGACGTGGCCTCGCCCTGCCAGCTGAGCAAGGCTCCGCCGTGCCCGGGCTCTGCAAAGCGGTATCGTCATACAAGGACTGACTTGGAAATAGGCGCGGTGAAATCGCCAAAGAATTCTTCAGCTAAAGCAACATCGACCAGCGAAAATAGCCGCACCGCATCCGACAGCGACGCATCGCATCGCACAGTTGCTGGAATTCCTGCGCAAGCTGATAAGCCGTAAGTCAAGCGCCCGGCTTCGTCACGCCACCATCCTGTCCGACTCGACAAACTCAGGAAGCAACTGATCCCCCATGGCAAGTGCGAGCGGCAGATTCTCGACCCAGACATATTCCACCTCGGCGGTCTGCTCGGCGACCTTTTTCGGTGTGGTGGAGCTGGTTGGCTCCGTATCCAGTTCCTTCTCGTGGATACTCTTCCGTATGATGAAGCCTTCCAGCGGATAATAGCTGCGCCGCAGGAGATAGCCGCCGCCTTCGCGCCGGGTGGCTGTCTGCGTGGTGATCACAGGGCTGCGCATGTTGGCGGCGTCGGCGTCCGTCATGATGGGGAATGGCGTGTCGTACTTGGATTGCTCGAGCAAGTCTTTCTCTTCGTCGGTCAAGGGTTCGTGCTTTTCCTCCTTGGCTTTCGCCGCCTCGATCTTCTGGCCGAGGGCGAAGACTTTGTCCTCGAATTTATTGCGCCACCACTTTTTCTTGACATCCGCCATTAGCTTGCGTTTGTCGAACTCGGTTACCGCGCCGGCAAGATAGAAGCCCGCCAGCGAGTCATGCACGTAATCGTCGAAGAAGCGCATCACCTCCGACGGCAGTGGCTCGGGTTTATTGAAAATCTCCAGGGCCCACTCTTCCCATGAGTCTAAC
This sequence comes from Duganella caerulea, assembly GCF_040362985.1. Taxonomy (NCBI): domain Bacteria; kingdom Pseudomonadati; phylum Pseudomonadota; class Betaproteobacteria; order Burkholderiales; family Oxalobacteraceae; genus Duganella; species Duganella caerulea. Next base: position 621,522 of record NZ_BPWJ01000001.1, read on the forward strand.
GGCGTATATTGCAGAGCCCGGTAGTAGTGCCACTGGTTTATCCGGGACAAATCCCTGGGCGTGTAAGGCGGTGTGTCAGCGTCGGTCCTTACGATGTTTTTGTGCTCTAGCCGCCACCGCACGGCCTCCAGATCGCCGATGAGCATCCTGTTACTGCTTCGCAAGTCTTCTTGCGCTTGTGGGCTTGAGGCCTTGAAGCTGGCTGTGCTTTCCAGCGTGGTCAAGCGCGCCGCGCGCCAACGGTAATACAGCTTCATGTGTTCCTTGATGAGATGGCCGTTGTCTCCAAGCTCATCGGTGTAAGCGTTCCAGGCGGAGGCGAGTTCAGCGCTTACCAGGAAGTCTTGTTGATCACGCTCGGGGAGTTCGCTGAATGGTCGCAACGGCACACCGGCCTGACGAGCGGCGCTGAACATATGCGCTAACGGAATCTGCGACAGCATGGCCGATTGGGCGCCGCGTCCTTTGCCGTACTCTCCCGGCGCGTAACCGCCACCGACATCGGAGTGCATGCCGGGGAAATAGACCTCAGTGAATTTGCTGCTTGTAGTCTGTAGTTGCGTGACCGGAAAATTCATGCGTTGTTCGTGCGCGGCGATATAATGCCTGCCTCCCTTCACACAGTCGGGCAAGGGCAAGAGCAACTTCTTGGCCCAGGCCCAATGGCCATCGAAAAAGACGCGCGGTATTGGCGTCGTACGCCCGGCCGAGTCCGACATGCCGACTGTGGCTACGACGTCGAACACACCGAGAAAATCAATACTGGTGGGGATACCGATCAGCTTGCCATCGCTCAGCAATTCAGAGAGATAGTGGCAAAAAGCAGTCGCCTCGGCCGCGCCGCGCGAGAAGCCGAAAACCGATATCGTGAGCGAAGGAATAGTTGGTTTAGGCTTACTCGCCAGCGCTGCGCTCAAATTTTTAAGATGAGGCTCAAACCAATCGCGGTGCGTTTTGCGAGTATGCTGCTTATTCTCTGCGTCCCATTCGGTCCGGCCTACTTCATTCTCATAGGCTTGAGCTAATCGCCCTGCTTCATCTGCCGAAAACAGAACGTTATCCTCATCGACTATTCGATAAAGTGAATTAAGTACTTGGAATAAAGCCCATATAATTCGCGCTTCCCCGCCCTTGGCAAAAGCTTTGCCCTCATCAGTTTCAGTTAATTCGCCAATATCTGGGAAGGGTGTCCCCACGCCCGCAATATAGTGTGGGAAGTAGCCGCTTTCCCCTTTTTCGCCAGGAAATGCCTCAAATAGTCTGGCCACGTTGCTGTGGCTAAATTCCTCAGGTTTTAGCTGTCTACTTAAAACCGAAGCCTGCTCTTTTGTCTTGGGATTAAGAAGCACCCCAGTGCGAGTTCCATTTCTGTCCCGATACAGATTGTTATTTGTGCCGTCAAAGAACAAGCCGACACGTGCCGGGATACAGCACGGAACATTAGTATCCTTAGAGCAATATGCCGTGGAGATCTTCGACTGTTCTTTAGACGAAGGCTTCAGAAAGGCATCCACAGGGTATGGCGCTTTGGATGGAGTGGCTGCGGTCATGGCTGGATTAGTTAGAAGAGAAATCGACGGGTTTAGCAACACGGGGAATCGGAAAGTCAGCGGCGCGGGAGCCATTCCGGCTGACGACAACACGCACTTCGTCATTCGGGAAAAAGACCATATAGATGTCACCAGGCCTATCGTACTTTTCGACTTCTACCACCTTTTCTTTAATGACGTCTTTAACGCCGATCGGCATATTCCAACGTACCAATACCTTCATGCCGGGATACCACACACGTGGAATAGAAGTGCAACATATGTTGGCGAAACCTTCCCCCCAACTAGCCATATTCCCGCCGCCAGCGCCATCCACCGAGGCCGAATAAATATAGTTACCAGTGTGATTAACGATACCGACTTGAGCATTAGCCCGATCGCTCGATTGCGCCTGTGATTGGCGCAGCGCACACCCGGAAATAGCCGCCGCTATAGCAATAGCGAATAGGTATGTAAATCGCTTCATTTTTGGTGCCTTCTTTAATTGATTGTTGTATCAGTTGGATTCGCTAGGATGACCAACATGCTGAATTGGGAAATCAGAAGCGCCAGGCCCATTCCGGCTGACGACAACATGCACTTCGTCATTCGGATGAAAAAACAAGTAGACATCACCCGGCCTTTCGTATTTTTCGACTTCTACAATTTTTTCCTTCACGATGTGCTGGTGCCCTAAAGGCATATCCCAACGTACTAATACCTTTATCCCTGGATGCCACACCTCTGGAATGGAGGTGCAGCAAATGTCGGGGCCTCCTACTCCCCAACGCGCCATATTCCCACCGCCAGCACCGTCAACCGAGGCGGAGTCAATGTAACTCCCCGTATGGTTAACAATACCGATCTGAGCGGGGACCCTCTCGCTCGCTCGCGCGCGCGACTGATGCAGTGCGCATCCGGAGATAGTTAACGCCAAGGCCAGCGCGAATAAGTGTATAAATCGTTTCATTTTTTAAGCCCAACAGCCTCACCGTTCCGTCATTCGCCAGAATTCATCAGGCAGCGCGGAGATTTCGTCGTTGTAATCCGCTCCCTGCCGGACCCGCCTCAGCAGATCGGTCATAGCTGCGTGCTGCGTAAAATCGTCGGACAGTATCAACGCCAGCGCGCTGAAGTGCTGGCGCACTGGAGCTGCATGAAGCCCGTTGGCGCTGGCAACCCGCAGGTGCCGCTCCACACGTGCATGACACTGGGCCGGACTATCCATCCTGAACAAATCCGGCTGGCTATCATACAGATTGGCCAGCACCCCGTCAGCCTCCGACTTATCCACCAACTTCGCGAAGACTTCATCGCTGAGCGGCATCTTGTCGAAGCCTGCCGGCGCTGGTGCTGTGGCCTCGCCCTGCCAGCTGAGCAAGGCTCCATCGCGACCAGGCCACCACCAACGCGCCATCGGCGCGAGCAACTGGCCGCATTCCGGCTCGGTCAGCGCTTCAAGCAGCGCCGGCAACACGCGCGTGTCGCCCCAGCGCACCGGCCACTCCACCGTATCGGGTGTCATGGCGATCAGATACGGACGTATATGCCGCACCAGCTCATCGGTGTCCAGCACGCTGGCCAGGATGCTGAGCATCGGCTTGGCGCCGCAGTCGGCAAACAGCCGGTTCAGCCACGCCAGACGCGCCTCCCCATCCTCGGGCGCAGTCAGCAGATACGGCACCGCCGTGCCCAGTCCCTGCAAGGCGGTACCCTCATACAAGGACCGCCTCGGAAACAAGCGCGGCGAACGCATCCGGAAAAACTCTTCATCGAAAGCACCATCGACCAGCGCAAACAGCCGCACCTCATCCGACGGCGACGCATCGCGTAGTTGCTGGAATTCCTGCGCGATTTGAACAGGCAGCGTGGCGAGCGGTGGATTGGTAGCGAAAAACATGACTCCTCCTCAGCCCGCGCTCGGCGCCATGAATGGACTGCCTGCGCGCAACGCCGCCAACAAACATGCCTTGCACACGCTGGTCGGCAGCGCCGGGAGGGAGTAATCCAGCTTCTCAGGCCCGGAAAAATTCTTCGTGCCGGCATGGACCGTTATCTTGCCCGGGCACTGGACGGTAATATTGCCGCCCGCGATGGTGATATTCGCCCCGCCCGCCGTGGACAGCGTAATGCTTTTGGCAGCCGCCCAGTCGACAAACGCATTGGCGCTGACCAGGTTGACCTCATCGCGCGCCTGCACCTTCAGCACATCCGCTTGCGCCTGGATATCGATCGCGTCCTTGGCGGCGATCATCTGCACGCCCAGGTTGTTCTCGCCCCGCTTGACCACTCCGCCCAGCACGCCGATGGCCTGCTGGCTGTGTACGCGCAGTTGTCCCCCGCTAACGAACTGCGTGTCCTCGCCGCTCATCAACGAGATCGTCTCGCCGTTGGACAACTGCATGGCTTGGCCGGCGGTCACGCTCAGGCCAGCTTTGCCGCTTATCGCGATCACCGGCGAACTTGCATGCGGCAACTGATCATCACCCGGCCTGGTGTTGCGTTCGCCGGCATCCGCCATGGCCGCGTCCAGGCTGGCGTTGCCCACCATGCCCGACACGGCGGTCAGCAGCGCCTTCAGCGGCGGCGACTTCTCATCAAGGAGGCTGGCGTTGGCCTTCTCCGCGCCAACGTGCGACGCCAGCGTCACCGTCTCATGCGTCTTGGCCGCATCGCTGAACGTCTGGCCCAACTGCACCGCCTGTTTCAGCAGCGCGATGCCGGCCGTGTTATCGCCCATCGGTTCACGCTCGCTGGCGTTGTGGCCAATCGCATAGCTCGACACCAGCAAGCCCCCAGCCGCGCGCACCGCGCCATAGGCATCCGTGCGCAACTCGGCGCCCTGCCCGCGCAAACTGCCGCGATAGTTGTCGGCGCTGTGGATCAGATGGCCCAGCGTCAGCTCGCTGGTCGCATGCGTCGAGCGCAATTGCACGCGTCCCTGTGCATCGGTATCATCGAACAGCAGTTGGTTGTAACCGGCCCCGCCGAACTCCTTGCTGCGCAAACCCCACTGCGCCGCCGCGTTGCCGTGGCCGGCCGTGTCGGCGGAAGCGCCGTGCCACAGGGGACTATTGCCCGCCGCCAGATTGCCCTGCGCGGACGGCGCATGATCGCTGGCCGGATTGAACAACGAAGCCTGGCTGTCGCTAGTCGCCTGTCCTGCCGGCGTCGGCGCCACGCCGCCTTCGCCCTGGCCGTTGTACAAAGCGCCAACGATGACAGGACGGTCGATATCGTTCTCGATGAACTGCACCAGCACCTCCTGCCCCACGCGCGGCAGGAACTGGCTGCCCATGCCGCCGCCTGCCGAACGCTGGGCGACCCGCACCCAGCAACTGGCATCGCCACTGTCCTGCCAGTGATAACGGATGCGCACGCGGCCCAGCACGTCACAATGCAGCTCGTCGGCGCCGGCCGGCTGGTCCGATCCATCCGCACCAATGACAATGGCGCTCTGCGTACCCGAGGCAGTTGGCCTCGGATGGTTGCGGCCATCGCTGTCCGGCAGTTGAGGACGCCAGATCACATCCGCTGCGACCGCTTCGAAACTATTGGCGTAGCCGGTCTTGCGGGCCTGCTCGATGACCAGCGCGAACTCCTCGTCGCGCTGCGGGGCCAGCTCCTCCAGCAATTCGGGAATGGGGCCGAACAGCTCGGCCAAGCCGTGCTGGGCCGGCGACGGCAGATTGTTGACGCCGACGCTGCTCACGCGCAGCACCGTGTACGCCGGCACGGCATCCCCATCGCCGGACGCCAGCGGCCCCTGCGTGACGTTGATGCGCCGGCCAGCCGCCAGCGTGCGGACGGTCGAGCGGCCGCGCCACAACTGGCTGCGGGCTTCGCGCGCCTGCATCTGCAATTCGGCGTAGTGCTGCGCCTGCCCATTGCTGGTGTAGGCATACTGGCCAGGCATGTCGAAGCTTTCCAGCGATGGCAGTTTCTTGTACTGCTGCGTGGACGGCGCGCTGGCGCCGACGGCTTTCTTGGCCTTGTAATCGTAGCTGAGCAGGGTGGTCAGCGTGGCCGAGATGGTCCGCCGCGCCTGCAATGCCTGGATGGTGTCCTGCTGCTCGCCGGCGCGCACGCCGTGGAAGCGGATGCCGCCGCCGGCCTCGCTGCTGGCGTCCTCGGGCACCGCGCCCAATTGGCTGCTGTCGGCGAACAGCACCATGCGCAAGCCGTCCTCGGTTTCCTCGAAGCGCCAGGCCAGGCCTTCCTCGGTCAGCAGGCGCAGCACGAAATCGTAGTCCGACTCGCGGTACTGGCAGCAATAACTGCGCGCCGAGACATCGGCCAGGAAGCCGTCGACCTCATCGCTCCAGCGCCAGAGCGCCAACGGCTGATAGTGTTCAAAGACCGATTCGACGATCTCGACCACCGTCTTGTCCTGCCACACGCGGCTGTTGCGAACCTGGCTCAGGCGCCACAGCCACGGCGTCAGCCGCAGGCGGAAGCGCGCCAGGCCGCCCTCGCTGCCCAGCATGGCCGCCTGCGTGATGTCGCCGCTGAAGGTGGTGCGGCTGCCGTCCGCCAGGCTCACCTCCAGGCTGGCCGGCTTGCCCAGCAGCGAGGCCAGCTCGATATGGGCGTTGGTCGACAGCGCAATGATGTCGCGCGCGCCCGTGCCCTGGACCATGTCGTCGGCGCAGAAGGCCTCCACCAGCAGGCCGCCCGAACCCAGGTCCGCGTCGTCGTCGCCCAGCTTCAGCGCGTACAGCCGCGTCGCGCTGGAGAACTGCGCCAGCGCCGCAGTGATTTGCTCAAGCAGCGCGACACTCATGAGTTCGACGCTGTCTTGGCGGCCGGGGCGGCCTTACATTCCGGCTCTTTCTTGGCATCGGCCGCGCATAGGCGGGCTCGGCACTGCTCTTCGCCGGCGGCGTTGTACTGCTTGCAGGTCTTCAGCTGGTCAGCAGGCGTGCTGGTCTTTTTGACGGGCGGACGCGTCTGCAGATGCGCCATCAACGCGGTGATCAGGGTTACGTCGTTGTCCGACTGCTTGCCCTTTTCCTTTTCCTTGGCCGGCGCTTTCTGCGCCAGCTTGGCGTTGTCCGCCTTGCGCTCAGGCTTATGCTCGGCCTTGCGTTCGGCCTTGTGGTCGGCTTTGTGCTCCGGCTTGTGCTCCGCCTTGGCGACCAGCTGCGGCTTCGCCTGCGGCCGCTCCAGCGCCTTCTTGAGCTCGTCGGTGCCGGATGCCGGCTTGGCCGGCGCGGTCAGCATTTCCTTCAGCGACGGCAGCTTGCCTTCCGCCGCCGAGTTGGCGGAAGCGGAGTCTTCCAGGATCGCGGCGGTCGATACTTCGGACTCTGTCGGAGCTGGAACCGCAGCCGCCGGCGGGGCCTGGGTGGCCGCCACGGCCAGCGGCAAGCTGTCCTCATCCGGCGTATTGCTCATCCAAACCAGCGTGCCCCCAACGATGGCCAATACGCCAGCGCCCGCCGCGCCCCACACCAGCAGGCCGGAGCGCTTGCCAGGAGGCTTGCCGGCGGCCTTGGCCGGCGCGGCCGCCGCCGGTTTGCTGTCGAGCGTGCTCAGTATGCGCTGGCGCTCCGCTTCCGCCTGCTGTTCCGAAGAAAGAAGACTGGGCCTGCCCCCTTTCGAAGGGCGATCGTCTTGACGTTGCAAAATGTACTCCTTGTTAATTTCGCATTACTTTACGCGATTCAAGAAAAACACGACGCATATTACGAACTCAACCGTGCGCACCCCGAAAATACGTCGTTTCACAGGGAGATTTCAATCGTGCGCTGGATTGTCATAACTGTAAGATATACTCAAAGCAATGCTTTAAGGATACTAATGATGCAACGTTCTGCTGGAGAGATGCTGTCGTGCTGATACTGGCAATCGCACTCTATTTCGTCCTGGCCTGCCTGATCAGCTGGATGGTGCTGTTTCCGGCCGGCCGCGAATTCGTGCTCAACGCGCTGGCGGGCGCGAGCCAGCGGCTGCAGCAGCGGGTCGGCCGCATCGCCCAGCGCCGCCAGCAGGAAGCCAGCGCCCTGGGCCGCAGCGGACGCGCCTCGGCCGGCGAAGTCGGCGCCTTCCTGCGGCAACACTATGTATTGTGCCTGGGCGGTACCGCGCTGATCTGCATTCCGCCGCTGCTGGCGCTGCTGATGAGCACCAAGAATACGCTGAGCGGCTTCGAGACCTCGACCAGGGAAGTCAACACCCAGGTCGCCGATTTGCTGCAGGGCGAGCAGCTGGTGCCGCCGCCGCCGTTGCCGCCGCTGGTGTTCGCGTCGGCCGAAGTGGCGCTGGAACGGCCGATGCTGGTCTCCGCGAGCCGCGACTGGGCCTTGATGGACGCCGCCTACGCGCAGCGGCTGCTGATGGCCTTCAAGATCATGAAGGAAAAGCACGGCTACGACATGGCGATCCTGGAAGGCTACCGCAGCCCGGAGCGCCAGAACGCGCTGGCCGCGATGGGACCGAACGTCACCAACGCGGCGGCGTTCCAGAGCTGGCACCAATACGGCCTGGCCGCCGACTGCGCCTTCCTGCGCGACGGCAAGCTGGTGATCTCCGAGAAAGATCCGTGGGCCATGCGCGGCTATCAGCTCTACGGCGAAGTGGCCGAGTCGCTGGGCCTGACGTGGGGCGGACGTTGGAAGATGATGGATTTCGGGCATACGGAACTGCGCATGCCTGGTGTGATGAGACGATAAGGTTGGGCGAACATGGCGGCATGGCTTAAAAATTTGATGACAACGATTCTGGCGTTCGGCGCCAGCTGGCTGGGTGCGGTCTGGTTCTGGCGGTCGACCAACCGCGTTCCGGCCACCGACGACCTGGTACTGTACCTGCTGGTGCTGCCGCTGGCGTTGCTGGCCGCGTTCTGGCTGGGGCGGAAAATCTACAGCGGCATCAGCGTGCCCGCCGCCGCGACGTCCACCGCCGCCGCGCAGCCCGAGACGCCCGCCGCCCCGCCGCGCGGCCCGTCGCTGTCGCTGGTGGCCGCCGCCGTGCGCGCGCCGCACGGGGCCTCGCCCGCTGAACTGAGCGCCACGCTGGCCGAAAACAAAGCCCGTCCAGCGCTGGACCCGGAGCTCAACGACGCCTACGGCTATCCCATCATGAGCGCCCGCATCGCCGGCATCGATGCCGACGCCACCAGCGCCGAGATGTCGGACTGGCTGGCGGCGAACCACCTGGCGCCCCACTTCAGCGACGAACAATGGCGCGCGCTCAGCGCCGGCGGCGAAGTGGTGGCCGAATTGAGCGCCTATCTTGGCGCCCATCCGCTGCTGGAGCTCCACGCCGGACAAGTCGCCCGCCGCGAGCCCCTGTCGCTGCCGATGCTGCAACTGCAGCCGGTATGGCAGGCGGACTGGAAGCCGGAGCACCGCCAGGCCGCCGCGCTCTGGTTCCGCCACCTGGTGATTCAATCCGGCTGGCCGGAAGACCGCATCACCGTCGCCCCCGACCGCGGCGCCCTGGACACCGAAGCCGGCGCCGCGCTGGCACGGCTGCTGTCGAACGAACCGCCGGCGCTGGCCATGCTTGTCACCTGCGGTTCGCACCTCGGCAGCGGCAGCGTCGAACAGTTGGAGAACGTCAGCGCGCTATTCAACGCCAACCAGCCGCAAGGCCAGATCCCGGGCGAAGGCGCGGCCGGGCTGCTGCTGACCGACGCCCTCCAGGCAACGCTGCTGGGGAACGGCGGCGAGCAGCCGCAATTGCTGGCCGTGAGCAGCGCACGCCTGCCGCATTCCGCCGACGCATCCAGGCGCGCCAGCGCCGAACTTTTGCAGCAGCTGAGCGCCAAGGCGCTGCAAGGCGCCGGCCGCGACGCATCGGCCATCGCCCTGATCAGCGCCGACACCGACCACCGCACCAGCCGCGTCATGGAGCTGATGGGCGTCGCGTCGGAAGCGGTCCCGCAACTCGATCCCGGCGTCGACATCTTCAGCGTTGGCGCCAGCTGCGGCAATTGCGGCGCCGTCACCTGGCTGACCGCGCTGGCCGTGGCGCGGCAGGAAGCGGAAAGCCGCAAAGCCGCCGTCCTGTGCATCAGTAACCTGGACCCGTTCCGGCGCGATGTCGCCGTCATCGGTCCTGCCGTAGCCGTACCTGTTTGATTTTCCCGATTTTTTCTAGTGCCCCAATCATGATGCAAAAAACCTGGCAATTCCTGACGACCCGCAACAGCCTGATCGTGATCGGCTGGGTGGCCTTCGCCGCCTGCTTGCTGATCGCGTCCGCCATCTTCGAATGGCCGGCCAGCGTCGCCTGGACCGTGCTGGCGATCGCGCTGCTGTTCGGCGCCATCGTCTGGCTATGGCGCCGCCGGCGCAAGCAGCGCGCCGCCGCCCAACTGGGCGACATGCTGGAACAGCAGGTCAACAAAGCCCCCGCCAAGACCGACCCGGCCCAGCGCCAGGAAACGGACGTGATCCGCAAACGCCTGCTGGACGCCATCGCCACCATCAAGGGCTCGAAAATCGGCCAGTTCTCCGGCAACGCCGCTCTGTACGAACTGCCGTGGTACATGGTCATCGGCAATCCGGCCGCCGGCAAGAGCACGGCGATCGCCAGCTCCGGCCTGCAGTTCCCGTTCGCCGACACCAAGATCGTGCAAGGCGTAGGCGGCACCCGCAACTGCGACTGGTTCTTCACCACCGACGGCATCCTGCTCGATACGGCGGGCCGCTACTCGGTCGTCGACGAGGACCGTGGCGAGTGGTTCGGCTTCCTCGACCTGCTCAAGAAGTACCGCAAGAAGGCGCCGATCAATGGCGTCATCATCGCCGTCAGCGTCGCCGAACTGACGCGCAACCGGCCCGAATTCGCCATCAACCTGGCCAAGAACCTGCGCCAGCGCGTGCAGGAACTGACCGAGCGCCTCGAGGTCCACGCGCCGGTGTACGTGGTCTTCACCAAGGCCGACCTGATCACCGGCTTCAACGAATTCTTCCAGGACGCCGAACGCGGTGAGCGCGACAAGATCTGGGGCGCCACCCTGCCCTACAGCCAGTCCACCACCAGCGAGCAGATACTCGACCAGTTCGACGCCCGCTTCGATGAACTGTACGATGGCCTGAAAGACCTGAGCCAGGCCAACATGGCCCTGCAATGGCGCGAGCGCATGCCGTCCGGCGTGTTCACCTTCCCGCTGGAATTCAGCTCGATCAAACCGTCGCTGCGCGCCTTCATCGCCACGCTGTTCGAGGAGAACCCGTTCCAGTTCAAGCCCGTCTTCCGCGGTTTCTACTTCACCAGCGCCTTGCAGGAAGGCGAATCCGTCTCCGCCTCGTCGCACCGCGTGGCGCAGCGCTTCGACCTGAAACTGCAACCGCGGGAACACGAGGAATCCCATCAGCAGCAAGGCTACTTCCTGCTTAACCTGTTCCGCAAAGTGATCTTCGCCGACAAGGATCTGGTCGCGCAGTACGCCAGCCCCGCCAAGACGCGCATGCGCTACGCCGCCTTCTTCGCCGCCACCGCCTTCGTCGGCCTGGCGCTGGCCGGCTGGAGCTGGTCCTACATGAACAACCGCCAGCTGGTCGCCAACGTGCAGGCGGACCTGGACCAGGCCATCAAGGTGCAGCAGAACCGCATGGACCTGCAATCGCGCTTCCAGGCGCTGGAGATCCTGCAGGACCGTATCGAACAGCTGGACAGCTATCGCGAACACCGCCCGCTGTCGCTGGGCCTTGGCCTGTACCAGGGCGACCTGCTCGACCGCAAGCTGCGCGAGGAATACTTCGCCGGCGTGCGCGAGGTGATGCTCAAGCCGGTGGGCCAGTCGCTGGAAGCCTTCCTCGGGGAAGTCAACAGCGGCGCGGCGCAGCTGCAGCCGATGTCCAAGCCGGTGACGGCCGCCGCAACCGGCGCGCCAGCCACCGACGCCACGGCCGCCGCGCCGGTCAACAACGGCGCCACGCAGTTCAAGGACTCGTCGCCCGCCAACGCGGAAGACGCCTACAACGCGCTGAAGACTTACCTGATGTTGAGCGACAAATCGCGCGCCGAAGCCGGCCACCTGAACGACCAGCTGACCCGCTTCTGGCGCGTCTGGCTGGACGGGAACCGTGGCGCCATGCCGCGCGAGCAGATGATACGCAGCGCCGAGCGCATGATCTCCTTCTACCTTTCGCAGATCAACGACACCTCCTGGCCGCAGATCGACGGCAAACTGGCGCTGGTCGACCAGACCCGCGACAACCTGCGCCGCGTGGTGCGCGGCATGCCGGCGCGTGAACGCGTCTACGCAGACGTCAAGGCCCGCGCCGCAACCCGCTTCCCGTCGATGACGGTCGCCCGCATCGTCGGCGAGCAGGACAAGGAACTGGTACTGGGCAGCTACGCCATCCCTGGCAGCTTCACGCGCCAGGCATGGGAAGGCTTTGTGCAGGAAGCCTTCCGCGACGCGGCCAACCGCGAAATGCAAAGCGCCGACTGGGTGCTGAAGACCTCCTCCAAGGACGACCTGACGCTGGAAGGCAGCCCGGAACAGATCCAGAAGTCGCTGGTTGAGCTCTACAAGAACGACTACGCCAAGGAATGGGAGAAATTCGTGCAGGGCGTGACCATCCGCGACCTGCAGACCTTCGAGAACGCCGCCGCCGCCATGAACCGCCTGGGCGATCCGCAAACCTCGCCGCTGAACAAGCTGGTGACGACCGTCTACGAGCAAACCTCGTGGGACAACCCATCGCTGCTGGACGCCGGCCTGCAACGCGCGCAACGCGGCGTCACCGGCTGGTTCCGCGAAACCATCCTGCGCCAGAAGCCGTCGCAGATCAACATCAACGTCGCCAGCACCAGCAGCACGCCGAACGCGCCGCTGCCGCTGGGCCCCGTCGGACGCGAGTTCTCCGGCGTGGCACGCCTGGTCGTCGCCAAGGACCGGGACACGTCGCTGATGCGTGGCTACGTCGAACAGATGTCCAAGCTGCGCACCCGCTTCAACCAGATCAAGAACCAGGGCGACCCGGGCCCCGGCGCCAAGCAGCTGATGCAGCAGACGCTCGACGGCACCGGCTCCGAACTGGCCGACGCCCTCAAATACGTCGATGAACAAATGCTGATCGGGATGACCGACGCGCAGAAAATGGCGATCCGCCCTATCCTCGTGCGTCCGCTGATGCAGACCTTCGCCGTCATCGTCAAGCCGACTGAAGCCGAAATCGACAAGGTCTGGGTCGCGCAGGTGCTGCAACCGTTCAGCAAGAACCTGGCGCTGAAGTATCCGTTCGCGACCGAATCGCGCGCGGAAGCCAGCAATGCCGAAATCGGCGAGATCTTCGGCCCGGATGGCGCCATCGCCAAATTCTTCAACACCACCATCGGCCCGCTGGTCGTGCGCCGCGGCGACTCGCTGAGCGCCAAGACCTGGGCCGACATGGGCATCAACCTTGCGCCGCCAGTGGTGGCGGCCTTCCCGAACTGGATCGCGCCGCTGTCGGCGGCCGGCGTCGCCAATACCGCCGCATCCAGCGGCGGCGAGGCACAAACCAAGTTCGACCTGCAAGCGCTGAGCGCCACCGGCGCCACCGAGTTCACCATCGAAATCGACGGCCAGTCGCTGCGCTGGCGCGGCCAGCCGCAGCCGTGGGTGCACATGGCCTGGCCGAATCCGCAGGGCGTGCCCGGCTCGAAGATCACCGCCATCACGCCGGAAGGCCGCAATGTTGTGCTGCTCAACGAGCCTGGCCATTTCGGCCTGAAGAAAATGATCGACGCCGCCAACCGCAAACGCAAGGACAACGGCGCGTTTGAACTGAGCTGGGACAACGCCGGCGTGGTCGTCACCGCCAACCTGAAAATCGTGGCCACCGAACAGGCGCCCGCACCGCAACCGGTGCAGGCCGCGCAAGGCTTCAAGCGCCTGCGCCTGCCGGAGTCGATCATCGCCACGGCGCCTGCTCCAGCACCGGCCGCGCCAAGCGCACCATCGACGCCGGCACCGGCGCCTGCCCCTGCGGGCACGGTCGCGCCCAAACCCGCGGCGCCGCCGACACGCACCGCGGCAGCGGCCACCGTGGGAGCCGCTCAATGAGCCGGGGCGTTACTCCGATCAGCGTCGGCTACTTCGGCAAGATTCCAACCCGGGGCGATTTCGTCAAGGGCAGCGACAGCCCGGCCCTGATCAAGGTGCTGGACGACTGGCTGTCGCACGCGATGGACCTGCTGAGCACAGACGCCCGCTGGAAGCTGAACTACGACGCCGCCGCACCGCTGCATTTCGCCTTCGTCGGCCCGCGCCGGCGGCACGCCATCGCCGGCCACATCGTCGCCAGCAGCGACCAGTCCAGCCGCCGCTATCCCTTCCTGATGATGGGATCGATGGAGGTCAGCGAACCCACCGCGTTCGTGGAAAACGCACCGCTGGTGCTGACGCGCATGTGGAACCGGCTCGAAGCGCTGACCGCCGGCGTGCGCGAAGCCAGCGACCCGACGCTGCCGCTGCAAAGCGCCGCCAACCACATGATCGAACTCGATCTGCGCGCGGCCGCCTACGATGCGGCCTTCGAGGACTTCCTCGAACTGCAAACCGTGGGTGCGCTCGATGCGATGCTGGGACAAACCGGCTTCAAAGGCACGGCGCGGCAGATCCTGCTGGCACTGGGCATGCTGCTGCAGCCGGTCATGGCCAGCAGCTCCAGCCGCCTGGAAAAGAGCCTGCTGCTGCCGCTGCCGACCGACCCGATGTACCGCAACCTGGTCGCCGCGTTCTGGATGCACCTGATTACGCCGTTCCTGGCGCGCGCCGATTTCGAACTGGCGCTGTTCGTCACGCGTATCGATCAGCGGCCGGCAATGATCGTGGGCTTCAGCGGCGCATCGGCTCAAACCCTGCGCGCCATCGTCGATCCGCAAGCCGGCTTCGATCATCACATCGACTTCGAACAATTGGATTGGGTGGAGGAGCAGATCGATTCCGACTACGGCATCAAGAAGCTGTCCACCTACCTGGCGCAAGCCAACCTGTCACTCAAGTCCGCGCTGGATTCCGTCGGCGCGGCGTTTATCGGAACCTGATCATGCGCTCTAACAAATTGATAGCCAACGCCCTGCTGACCGCCCTGTGCGCGCTCGGTGCCGCCAGCGCCGGTGCCCAGAACCCGGGCCTGGCGCCCGCCGCGCCGGAACCTGGCCAGGTGCTGGCCAGCGGCACCGTGCCGGACGAAGGCAGCAAGGCCGCCGTGCTGGCCAAGCTGCGCGAAGTCTACGGCGCCGACAAGGTGGTCGACCAGATCGCCATCGGCCCCGTCGCCATGCCGGCCAACTGGAACGGCTACGTGCAAAAGCTGATCACGCCGGACCTGAAGCAGATCAGCCGCGGCCAGCTCAAGATCGACGGCAGCAACGTCAGCCTGCGCGGCGAGGTCGCCAACGAAGCGCAGCGCCAGCGCATCGCCAGCAATGTCGCCACCAGCCTCAATCCGACCTACACCGTCAACAACGGCCTGCGCGTATCGGCCGCCGACCAGAGCATCCTCGATAGCACGCTGGCCAACCGCACGGTGGAATTCGAAAGCGGCAAGGCCACGCTGACGCCGGCCGGCAAGGCCATCCTGGACGAGATGCTGGCGGCGCTGCTCAAGCTCAAAGGCCGCAAGGTCGAGATCATCGGCCACACCGACAGCGCCGGCCTGCGTGCCACCAACCTTGGCCTGAGCCAGGCGCGCGCCGAGACCGTCAAAACCTATTTCGAAAGCCACGGCCTGAATGGCGACCTGCTGACCGCGAGCGGCCAGGGCCCCGACCGGCCGATCGCCAGCAATGACAGTGCGGACGGACGCGCGCGCAATCGCCGCATCGAGTTCCGCATGGCCCAATAATCAATCAGAGGACATCATGTTTTCAGCAGAGCAGTTATTAATCCCCATCAGCGACAGCCGCCCATCCGGCGAGGACCTGTCCTTCTCGTCCGACCTGGACGCCATCGCTCAAGCGCGCAAGTTCGACGACCCGTCGCTGGACCAGGGCGAATGGGTGACGGAATTGAAGGAAGCGGATTGGGAATTCGTCGTCAAGCGCTGCGCCGCGCTGTTGACGGAGAAAAGCAAGGACCTGCGGCTGGCGGTCTGGCTGACCGAGGCCGCCGCCAAGCAGCATCACCTGCGCGGCCTGGGCGAAGGCTACCGCCTGCTGGCCGGCCTGTGCGAACAGTATTGGGACATGGGCCTGTATCCCGAGGCGGACGGCGGCGACAACGAACAGCGCATCGGAAATCTGAGCTGGATCCTGGCACGCACCAAAACGCTGATCCGCGAGATGCCGCTGACGGAAGGCCGCAACACGGCCTACTCCACCATCGACTTCGAGTCCGCCCGCAAGCGCGCCAATGGCGGCGACGACCAATCCGGCTCACCGAAGCTGGCGGACATGGAGACGGCCAAACGCTCCAACTCCGCGCAGTTCTGCGCCGGCTTCACCGCCGACGCGCAGTACTGCATGGACGCCCTGCTGCAATTGGAAAAAGTATCGGACGCGAAGCTGGGCCAGGACAGCCCGGGCTTCTCCGCCGCGCGCGACGCCGTGCAATCGATGCTGCATGCGATGCCGGCCGCCGGCAAGCCCGCCGGCGCCGAGGCGCAGGCCGACGCCGGCTTCGACGAACAGGCATCGCAGGCATCGAACGGCTCGGCCGCTCCGCAACAGCGCGACGCCGTCTCCGGCCCGATCCGCAATCGCACGCAGGCCATCGCCCAGCTGCGGGCCGTGGCGCGGTTCTTCCGCGATACCGAGCCACACAGTCCGGTATCCTATTTCGCCGAGAAGGCCGCCAATGCCGGCGAACAGGACCTGCACACCTGGCTGCGCTCCGTCATCAAGGACGAAGGCTCGCTCTCCCACATCGAAGAGATGTTGGGAGTGCGGCCTCCCAACTAAGCCTTATACCGCCTTATTCGCCGACCAGCTGCACGGCTTCTACTTCCTTGTAGCCGTGTTGGACGTTGTTGGCGATAGTGATCTTGGCGCCTTTGACTTTATAAGCTGTCTTGTCGAAGGTGCGCACGAACCAGGTGCGGTTTCCGCGTTGGTCCTTCTTTACGTCGCTGATGCCGGACCAGATGGTGTTCCACTTGCCATCCGCGTCCTGCAGCTCCACCTTGCTCACCGCCTCCACGCCCTGGCCGCCGGGGAAGATCACCCGCAGCTCGGTCGCGTTGACCGGCTTGGCGTAGCCCACCTCCAGCCAATCGAAGCCCTTGTCCTGGTTGTTATTGGTCCAGCTGCGGTCATCCGATGGGCCGACGACGTTCTTGGCCACATTGACCTCCGACGGCTCCTTGCCGTTGTCGTCGCCGAAGGTCGTACTGGCCTTGGCGGTCGCCGCCCACTGTGCCTTCGGATCGTTCAGGTACTTGTCCTCCATCGTGCCGTAATCGAGCAAGGCCTGCTTCCTGGCCATCTCCTCTTGCGCCTCGGTCTGCGCGGCGGCCGGTGCCGGAGCCGCCGGCGCGGGCGCCGTCGCGGCCACCGGGGCCTCAACGGTCGGCGCGTCCGCCGGCTTGTCCTTCTTGTGGCACGCGGCCAGGGCCAGCGTGGACATCAAGATCGCTATGGTGGTTTGTCGCTTCATGGTCATTCTCCTTATTTGACGGTGTATTTGAACTGGCCCTGCTTGTTGGCGCTGACCTTGATCTTGCTGATCGCGAGGCCTTCGGCCATCTTGGTCAGCACGGATTCGGCCACTTCCGGCAGCAGCGTGCCATTGAGGATGTTGTCGACATTGCGCGCGCCGGAATCGACTTCCGTGCAGCGGGCCAGCACCGCTTCGACCAGCGCCTCGTCGTAGCTGAACTCCGCCTTGTGGTTGGCGCTGATGCGCTTCTGGATCCTGCCCAGTTTGAGCTTGATGATCTCCACCAGCACATCGTCGGGGATCGGATAGTACGGAATCACCTTCAAGCGGCCCAGGAAGGCCGGCTTGAACTGCTTCATCAGGTGCGGACGAATCAGCTCTTCCAGCGCCGCCGGATCGGGCAGCTCCTCGCTGCTCTTGTTCAGGCAAGCCTGCATCATCGCGGCCGACGCCACGTTCGACGTCAGGATGATGATGGTGTTCTTGAAGTCGATCTCGCGGCCTTCCGCGTCGTCCATCACGCCCTTGTCGAACACCTGGAAGAACAGCTCCATCACGTCCGGGTGCGCCTTCTCCACTTCATCCAGCAGCACCACGCTGTACGGATTGCGGCGCACGGCCTCGGTCAGCACCCCGCCCTCGCCATAGCCCACATAACCCGGCGGCGAACCTTTCAGGCCGGAGACGCTGTGCGCCTCCTGGTATTCGCTCATGTTGATGGTGATGAGTTTGCGCTCGCCGCCGTACAGCACATCGGCCAGCGCCAGCGCGGTCTCGGTCTTGCCGATGCCGGACGGGCCGACGAACAGGAACACGCCCTTCGGTTTGTTCGGATCGTCCAGGTTCGCGCGCGAGGTGCGCACGCGCTGCGCCACCGCCTCGATCGCGTGCGGCTGGCCCAGCACGCGCTGTTCCAGATTGGCCTTCAGGTTCAGCACCGTCTTGATCTCGTCCTTGACCATTTTGCCCAGCGGGATACCGGTCCAGCCGGCGACGATCTCCGCCACCACATGGCCGTCCACCTGCACCGGCACCATCGGCGCCTCGCCCTGCAGCGACTTCAACTCCGCCTGCAGCGCCTGCAAATCCTTGCCCTGGCTGGCGTCGCCGCCGGCTTCCAGCGTCGCGCGGCCGGCCTTGATCTGCTCCGTCAGCGCCTTCTCCTTCTCCCAGCGCTCGGACAACTCGGCATGCTGCGCGGCGGCCGCCACGCGGGCAGCCTCCAGCTCCGCCAGGCGCGCGACGTGGGCGTTGCCGCCGGTGCTCTGCTCGCGCTGCAGCGAGGTCGATTCCGCAGCGATGCGTTCCAGCTTGCGCGCCAGGTTCTCGATCAACGCCGGCGTGGCGTTCTGGCCCAGCGCGACTTTCGCGCAGGCGGTATCGAGCACGCTGATCGCCTTGTCCGGCAGCTGGCGGCCCATGATGTAGCGATGCGACAGGCGCACCGCCTCGATGATCGCCTCGTCGTACACGCGCACGCCGAAATGCTTCTCCATCAGCGGCGCCATGCCGCGCAACATGGCGCAAGCCAGTTCCTCGCTCGGCTCCTCGACCTTGACGACCTGGAAGCGGCGCGCCAGCGCGGCGTCCTTTTCAAAATACTTCTTGTACTCGCCCCAGGTGGTGGCGGCGATGGTGCGCAGCTCGCCGCGCGCCAGCGCTGGCTTGAGCAGGTTGGCCGCGTCGTTCTGGCCGGCCTGGCCGCCGGCGCCGATCATCGTATGCGCCTCGTCGATGAACAGGATGATGGCGTGCGGGCTTTTCTTCACCTCGTCGATGACGTTCTTCAGGCGGTTCTCGAATTCACCCTTGACGCTGGCGCCGGCTTGCAGCAGGCCCATGTCCAGCGTGTGGATCTCGACGCCCTTCAGCACATCCGGCACGTCGTTGAGCGCGATGCGCAGCGCCAGTCCCTCCACCACGGCGGTCTTGCCGACGCCGGCCTCGCCGGTCAGGATGGGATTGTTCTGGCGGCGGCGCATCAGGATATCGATGGCCTGGAGGATTTCCATGTCGCGGCCGATCACCGGATCGACCTTGCCGTCGCGGGCGCGCTGCGTCAGGTTGGTGGTGAACTGGTCCAGCGCGGGCGTCTTGGACGCGGCCTTGGTCGACAGGTCGCCAACCGGATCGCCGGCCAGCTCCTCATGTTCTCCGGCCGGCGCAGCCGTCACCGCCTCGTCCGAACCGGCGGTCAGCTTGTCCAGGTTATGCTTGATCTGGTCGATCTCGAACTTGGCGAACAGCTTCGAGCCGCGATAGGCCAGCTGCGCCAGCTCCGGCTCCGTCAGCAGCGCCTGCAGCAGATGACCGCTGCGTATCTGCGCCTGCTGGCCCGCCTGCAGGTCCAGCGACGCGATCAGCCACGCGTGTTCGAACAGCTTGGGCAAGCGCTCAGAGAACACCGGCGTGCGCGAATTGCCCGTCTTCAGGCGCGCGATCTCGGCCTGCAGGTCCGCCTCCAGCATGCTCACGCTGATGCCGCTCTGGCGCGCGATGACGACGAAATCGCTCTTGGGCTGCTCCAGCAGCGCCAGGAACAGGTGCTCGATATCCACCTCGTACTGTCCCAGCGAGACGCACAGGCTGGCCGCGCGGGTGGCAGCCGTGCGGCTGGTGTCGTTCAGTTTTCCGATCAGTGTTTTCAGGTTGATGCTCATGATGGTCCTTATTATTTATACTGTTTTTATACGGTATGAATCTCATAGCGCACATCGGCGCGGTCCTGCGTCTGGGCGTCGGTGACCAGGAAACTGTCCCAACCCAGGCGCCCGCCCACGCGATCGTCCTCCAGCCGCGCCCCTTGCACGTCGGCCGCCCGCAGCACCAGCTGCACCTCGTATTCCAGCGACAGGCCGGTAAACATGGTCAACATGCTTTTCAGCGCCTTTGCCGCCTTACCGCCGGGCAGGAAGGATTCGTAGCCTTCCAGGTCCAGCGGGCCCACCACCAGCCGCAATCGCAGGTCGCGCTGCCATACGCGCGAGCCGGCCATCGCACCGCCGCCCAGCATGGCGTTACCCAGGCCGAGCACCGTCTGCTGCTCCTGTGGCACGTCGTACCAGCAGCCGATGAACTGCTCGGCCTTGACCGGCTGGCCGAAATACTCCGACAGCACCTTCGCGATCTGCACCGCCGACGCCGGACGCTGGCGCATGGCGGTGGCGAAGTAGCCGATCGACTCATCGAGCACGCCGTCGCCGTTGTCGGCCAGGCGCCGCCGCAGCGACTCGTTGCCCATGCCGGCCAGCGACAGCAGCAGCGGCAGGAAGGTGTCCTTGCCGTCGACCTGATACTTCAGCTCCAGCCGGTACTTGCGCCAGGCCTCGTAGAACAGGGCCAGCGCGCGGTTGGAGAAGGTATCGAGGAAGGCGCGCGGACCGTCATCCTTTTCGTACAGCGCGTGCGCCGCGATGCGTTCCGTGTAGTGCGCAGGCAGCGTGCCGCTGCTGCCCAGGAAGCCCATGAAGGCCGGCGTGATGCGGATGTACTTCAGCTGCGCCGATTGCAGCGCATGCGCCAGCGCGCGCGGATCGGTCGGCACCTCGCGCGGCTCCGGCTGCATCGCTTCCAGCTGGCTGGCCGGGAAGTTCAGCGACGTCGAATTCTGGAAGCGCAGGTAGTTGGCCACCGCACCCTCGCCCGGCGCGCCGTGCCGCTTCAACCACAGCTCCAGCATGCGAACCGCCTGGAAGTACTCGAACCGGTACGGCTGCGCGAACAGCCGCTCGATTACAGCAGGCTCAAATCGCCGCTTCGTGGCGTGCATCGCAACAGCTCCTCTCCGGTTTTATTCGATACAATCACCAGCTGGGTGAAGCTGTTGGCGTGCACGTACAGGCCGAGGAAGCGCTCGACGATGTGGGCGAAGGCATGGATGCCGCTACCCACGAAGGCTTCCTCGTCGATGGTCAGCCGCACCTCGATGCCGCGCACCAGGCAGGCGAACGGATTCCCCGGCAGCCAGGTATTGGCCGCCTTGTGCGACACCGCCAGGATGCCGCCGATCTGCCGCTGCGACGCCGGTGAACGCGGCAGGTCGTACAGCGTCAGCATCTCGCGGAAGGCATCGAGGCCGCCGTCGGCCAGCGACAGGTGGTTCAGCGACAGGTGGGAAATCAGCCGCCAGTGCGCGCCGCGCCCCCGCTCGAAGCGGTGTGAGGACGTCGGCTTGCGCAGGAAGCTGATCGCGCGCACGCTGGAGCCGCCCTCCAGGAACAGGTCGCCGCCACGCTGGCCGTAGCTCAGCGAGGCAGGCAGGTCGCGGTTGGTGCAGCTCAGTTCCAGGCTCAGGGTGTCGGTCTCCACCTCGGCCGGATCGAAATCGATATCGACGATGGAAATCTGCGTTTCGTAGCCGGGGCTTTTGTCGGCGATGATGTCGTCGCGCCGCATCACCCAGTAATGGCCGTTCTTCTCCGGCGTCTGGCCGTGGCGCAGCGAATAGAACGGGCGGAACTCCAGCACCGATTCGCCCTGCGGCGTTTGCCGCACCAGCTTCACCGAATCGATCGACTGCACCTCATACGCGAACGCGCGGCGCGCGTCGGCCAGCACCGGGTAACTGGCGCTGGTGTGCGTCAGCCGGATCGGCTCTCCGCGCTGGTGGAACAGGTTGACCACCGGCGTGCAGCCCAGCAGCACGTTGTTGATGTTCAGCGTGCCGAGCATGCGGGCGGTGTTGGAATCGGTGCGCATGCCCGACAGGGCCAGGTGCAGCGTGACCGACTTGCAGCCGGCCGGCAGCACGCCGGACAGCGCATGCAGGTCGATGTCGAAGAAGTTGAACTTCTCCGGGAAGCAGAAATACTCCGTCAGCAGCCGGTAGGCGGCGTGCGAACGGGCCGAGAAATCGATCAGCGATTCCTCTTCCTCGAAGCCGGCCGGGCTGACCGGGATCTTGTGCAGCGGAATCCAGCGGCCGTTGCCGTCCGCTTCCGCATAGGCGCACACGCCGCGCATGAACAGCGCATCGCGCAGCGCGGCGCAGAAGGATGGCTCGCCGTCGATGAACACGCGCAGCTTGGACAGCCCAAGCTGCGGCACCGCCACCTGAGCCGAGGTGCTGGAGATGGTCAGGCTGATGCTGGAGGTGGCGTTGGGCGGCGTGCGCGTCGCTTCCGGCGCGTCGATGATGGCGGCGAAGGCCGCATGCGTCAGCGCCAGCGGCGCGATCGTCACCGGATACGCGGTGCGGAAGGTGCACACGGCGCCGCGCACCGGGCGCGTGGTCAGCTGGGTCCCGCGCGCGATCTCGCTGGCGGTGGTCAGCTGCGCGGCGGCGCCGCTGAAGTCCATGCGCGCGATCGAGCACGATGGGAACGGCCGCAGGTAGTGCGGATACAGCACCTCGAACAGTGCTTCGGTAAATTCTGGATAGTCGTCGTCGAGCCGCTTGGCGATGCGCGAATTGAGCAGCGCGAACGATTCGATCATGCGTTCGATGTGCGGGTCTTCGCACACCTCGCCGCCGATCAGCAGCCGGCCGGCGATCTTGGGGTAGCGTTCGGAGAATTCGCGCGAATAGCGGCGCAGGAATCCCAGCTCCCTCTCGTAATACGGTAATAATTGGTCCAACTCAGGCTCCCGATTGCGCCAGACGGCGCGCCTTGCTTATGGTGTAGTGCAGGCTGGACGGCTGCAATACAGCGTCAAAATTGACCGGTTCATGGGCCGAACTCACCACCAGCAACGCCGTGATGGCGAAGTTCAGGCGGTTGATCGAATCCGCGCGCAGTTCGAGCGAAGCCTGCACATTGCGCAGGCGCGGCTCATGGCGCGCGATGGCTTTTTCAAGACATCGGCAGATGAAAGCACGATCATCGGTGCTCGATAGCGACAAACCGGCAAAGTCATTCAAGCCGTATGTCACGATCGAGCGCCCGCATTCGGGATACCGCTTCAGCAGCTCCTCCGGGATCACGGTGCGCGTGTTAAGGAGCGCTTCCAGGTCGCGCGCGACCGAGTCCTTCAAGTCCTCGATCGACAAGCGCGATACCGTGCCGTTGGAGGCGCCGTTGACTGGCATATCCATCAGCCGGTCAAACAGTCCCGGCGTAAAACCCTTCATCGGTATCCCATTAAACAGTCAGTCGATTACGCGGTCTTGTTGGCCGACAGATCCCAGCCACCCGAGGTGTTACCGCCCGAACCGCCGCCGACTTTCTGTTGGGTATACTTCCATTTCACTTTCGAATACTTGATCGCCACGTCTTCCGTCAGGATGTTGCCTTGCTTGACGGTTGGAGCGACGCTGCTGATCAGGACATTTTCCAGTTCGATTTCGAAGTACTTGATACGCTCGCCATTACCGTCGGCGCGCAGGAATTCCAGCTTTGCCTTAGGGATGGTTTTACCCGACGAGCAGGTTTGCAGCAGCAGAGGAGTAGCCAGGTCGGCCAGCTTCGAGACAACGATGTCTTTGTGCTCGGTGCGCTCGGCGGTGTGGCCGCCGCCGGTCGATGCGGTAGCCGATTTTGGCTGCAGCACTTCCCATTGCACGGTCGAGACCTCGATCCAGTCCTTGTGGGTAGAATCGGCGGATTCGCCTTTAATACCATCGATTTGCAGATATACGTCGATTGCCATGTTGCTTCCTTTCGGTTGTTAAAGTAAAGGTACTACGGTTGCTTAGTTTTTGGTCGATGCAGGCAGCTCCGCGACCAAACGGAGTGAAACGGACAGCTCGTCGAGCTGGAAGTGCGGACGCAGGAACGACACCGCGCGGTACACGCCCGGACGGCCCGGCACTTCGGATACCTGGACGGACGCTTCGCGCAGCGGGAACTGGGCTTTCTGTTCCTGGCTGGCGTTATCGTCCAGCAGCACATACTGGGTCAGCCAGCGGTTCAGGAAGTCTTCCACGTTCGAGGCGGCGGCGAAGCTGCCGATTTTGTCGCGCATCATCGCCTTCATGTAGTGGGCGATGCGCGAGACGGCGAAGATGTACTGCAGCTGCGCCGACAGCACGGCGTTGGCGTTGGCGGCGTCGCTGTTGTACTTGCGGGCCTTCTGCGCCGATTGCGCGCCGAAGAAGGCGGCATAGTCGGTGTTCTTGCAGTGGACCAGCGAGATGAAACCGAGGTCGCTCAATTCCTTCTCGCGGCGGTCGGTGATGGCGATCTCGGTCGGGCACTTGAGCGCGACTTCGCCTTCGTCGGTCTTGAAGGTGTGGGTCGGCAGGTCTTCCACTAGGCCGCCGCCCTCCACGCCGCGGATCGCCGCGCACCAGCCGTAGTCCTCGAAGGCCGCCGTCAGCTTGGTGCCGAAGGCGTAGGCCGCGTTACACCACAGGTATTTCTGGTGATCGGTGCCGTCGACATCCTCGACGAAGTTGAAGCCCTCGGTGACGGCGCCATCGGCCGGGTTGAACGGCAGGCGGCCCAGGAAGCGCGGCAGCGTCAGGCCGACGTAGCGCGAGTCTTCCGATTCGCGGAACGACTTCCACTTCGCGTATTCGATGGTGTCGAACACCTTCGACAGGTCGCGCGGCTTACCCAGGTCGCTGTAGCTCTCCAGGCCGAACAGCTCCGGCGACGCGGCCGAGATGAACGGCGCGTGCGCGGCGGCCGCCACGTGCGACATCTGCTCGATGAAGTACATGTCTTCCGGTTGGCGGGTGATCTCATAGTCGCCCAGCAGCGCGCCGAACGGCGCACCGCCGAAGGTGCCGAATTCCTCTTCGTAGACCTTCTTGAACATCGTGCTCTGGTCGAATTCCAGCGCGGACTGGAAGTCCTTGACCAATTCCTTCTTGGTCGCGTTGAGCATCTTGATCTTCAGGTTCTGGCCCGTGGCGGAATTGCGCACCAGGTAGTGCAGGCCGGTCCAGCTGCTTTCCAGCTTCTGGAATTCCGGCGCGTGCATCACGGCCGACAGCTGCGCCGAAATCATGCGGTCCAGTTCAGCCACGCGGGCGTCGATGGTGGCGGCCAGGTTGTTGGACACGACCACGGTGCCGTCCATGACCTGGTTCACCAGTTCGGAAATCAGGTCCTTGGCGCGCGCATGCTCGGCGCTGGATTTGGCGACCTTGCTCTCTTCGACGATCTGGTCGAGCAAAGCGAATTCGGTGGTGGCGGCGGCCGCGCCGCCTGGAGTCAGTTGAGCGGACATGATCAAGCCTTCGTGGTTTGCTGGCCCAATTCGGCCAATTTCTCGGTGCTGTTCAAGACGTCGTTCAGGATGTCTTCCAGCTTGTCGTTGCCGGCCAGTTTGTTACGCAGGTCGGCCAGCTTGGTGCGGGCTTCGAGCAGCTTGCGCAGCGGTTCGACCTGCTGCACCACGGCTTCCGGGCGGAAGTCCTCCATCGACTTGAATTTCAGGTCGACGGCGAACTGGCCGCCTTCGTCGCTCAGCTCATTCGACACGCGGTAGGCCGCGCGCGGCTCGACACCCTTGAGCACTTCATCGAAGTTGTCGCGGTCGATGCCGACGAAGCTGCGGTCCTTCAAGCGCTTTTGCTCGACTTCCGAATTGCCGCCGAAATCGCCCACCACGCCCATCACAAAGGGCAGTTCCTTGTTTTCGATGGCGTCGCCGATTTCCACGTCATAGGTCATCTGGACCCGTGGCGGACGGATTTTCTGCAGTTTTTTCTGGACACTGGTATTTTTAGACATGGGATTCCCCTATCGTTTAGGTTAATTACTTCAACGCGTTGAACGGATCGGCGCTTGAATCTTCAGCGGCCTTGTGCTTGCCCTTTTTGCCCTTGGCTGTGTAGTTGTTCCGTGCAGGAGCGGCCGGCGGCGCAGGTGGCGGTGGCACCAGCACGGTCTCGCCCAGGCTTTCGCGCAGCAGCTTGGCCAGGTCCTGCGACTCGGTGCGCAGCGATCCGGACAAATTATTCTGGCGGCTCAGGTCCGACAGCGCGCGCGTCGACAGGCGCAGGCCGCTGATGGCGATGATGCTGTTGGCAAGGCGGTCGTTCGGATCGCGCACCAGCACTTCCTGCGCGCTGACGATGGCGTCGCCATACTGGCCGGCCTCATAACGGGTCTGCGCGATATTGGTCCACGGCGTCTTGTCGGCCGGGTAGGCCTCCGCGGCTTCCTTCCATAACGTGACCGCCTGCTCCTTCTGGCCGGCGCCGCTGGCCTGGCTGGCTTTGGCCAGCATGTCTTCCATGCTTGGGGTTGCGGGCTTCTGGACCACGGGAGGGGTCATGCAAGCGGTGAGCGATGCGGCGCAGACAGCGGCGCCAATGAAACGGCCGATGCGGCCAAGGGAGATTACGGTCTTCATGCTGTCCTCAAACTAAATATCAAAAAAGAATGCCTAACCACTAATTATTTCCAACAGGCCGCACGTTATCAGAAATTTATTATTGACGGCGTTCAATTGAATTTTTGCTTGTAGCGGGGAACTTTTTAGTGCCGCAGAGGTCCGATTGCCTATTTTTTAAGCTGCGCACGATAGAAATCAAAAGAACGCGGCTGTTTGTCAAGAAATGTTATTGTTCTGCTACTTAACAAATGGCATCAATGCGCCACACACTCAAGGACGCACGCATGAGCAGCAAAATTTTATGGGGCGAAGGCTTATTCCTGCGCCCGCAGCACTTCCAGCAGCAGGACCAGTACCACGAGCAGCGCCTGCATCAGAGCCTGCAGGCGCTACACCCGTATGCGTGGGGCGTGAACCAGATCCAGATCGACCGTGACGCATTGACCAACAACACCCTGCGCGTGCTGGAGCTGTCGCTGCGCTTCCAGGACGGTGAGCTGTACAGCGCCCCCGGCGAGGACGAGCTGCCGGACACCGTGGACCTGAGCCAGCTGGCGCAGTCGCAGCAGAGCGTGACCTTCTACGCCGCCCTGCCCGCGTTCAAACCGTTCGGCGGCAATTTCGCCGACGCCGCCAACGGCGGCAACGCCGTGCGCTTCCTGCAATCGAACCGCGAAACGCCGGACCTGTACACGCAGGCCGCGTCGGCGCAGCTGAGCTACCTGAAGAAGACCGTGCGGCTGGTGTCGGAATTCGAGCCGCGCGATTCCTACACCCACTTCCCGCTGCTGCGCCTGCGCCGTGCGACCACCGGCGGCTTCGAACTGGATGCGTCGTTCGTCGCGCCCAGCCTGTCGATCCGCAGCTCGCCGCAGCTGTTCCTGCAGCTGCGCCGCCTGATCGACGCGCTGCAGGCCAAGGTCAGCGCGCTGTATGGCCACCACCGCGAGCCGAGCAAACACGTGATCGAATTCCGCTCCGGCGACATGTCGTCCTTCTGGCTGCTGCACACGGCCAGTTCGGCGTTCGCCTCGCTGTCGCACTACTTCCATCATCCGGCGCTGCACCCGGAACGCCTGTACGAACAGCTGCTGCAACTGGCCGGCGCCCTGATGACCTTCTCGAAAAGCTGGACCCTGGCCGACCTGCCGCCCTACCAGCACGCCGATCCCGGCCCCGGCTTCGCCACGCTGCACCAGATCATCCGCGAGCTGCTCGACACGGTGATCTCGTCGAAGTACTTCGCCATCGCGCTCAAGGAAGTCAAGCCCTCCTACCACCACGGCATGCTGGACTCGCAGAAGATCGACGACAAGACCACCTTCTACATCGCCGTCTCGGCCGACCTGCCGGCCAGCGAGATGGTGGACATCGTGCCGCTGCGCTTCAAGATCGGCGCGCCGGACGACGTCGAGAAATTCGTGCTGTCGGCGATGCCGGGCGTGCGCCTGTCGCATGCGCCGCAGGTGCCGGCCGCCGTGCCGGTGCGCCCGGACGCCTGCTACTTCGCGCTCGAGGCCAAGGGCCAGATGTACGAGCGCATGCTGCAAGCCCAATCCATTTCCATATACGTCCCCGGCGGCATGCATGACCTGAAGCTGGACCTGGTGGCCGTCACTTCCTGAACCGAGGATCAAACATGAATACCGTTACCGCACCTTCCCTGATCGGCGCGGGCGCTCCGCCCAGCGCGGCCAGCGCGCCGCAAACCCTGCTCGACCTGATGTACGACGGCTTCTACGCGCTGTTCATGCTCAAGAACGGCAACGGCCCGCAGGACGACGGCGAGTTCGCCCGCAAGATGTCGGCCTTCCTGGACGACTTCGGCCGCGGCGCCAAGAAGCAGAACGCCTCGCCCGACGACGTGGACAACGCCAAGTACGCCTTCTGCGCGGCGGTCGACGAGATCATCCTGCGCTCCAACTTCAGCATCCGCGACGCGTGGGAGCGCCGCCCGCTGCAGCTGGTGCTGTTCGGCGAGCAGCTGGCCGGCGAGAACTTCTACAACCGCCTGGAGAACCTGCGCGCGCGCGGCAGCGCGCACCTGCAGGCGCTGGAAGTGTTCCATATGTGTTTGCTGCTGGGCTTCCAGGGCAAGTACATCCTCGAGGGTTCGGAAAAACTGAACTACCTCACCTCGCGCCTGGGCGATGAAATCGCCCACATGAAGGGCAAGCGCGGAGGCTTCGCGCCGCACGCCGAACGCCCCGACCAGATCAAGCACAAGCTGCGCAGCGACCTGCCGTTGTGGGTGCTGTGCTCCGTGTTCGGCCTGATCTGCGTGCTGGGCTACATCGGCCTGCGCACCTCGCTCAACCACAACGCCGAGAACCGCATGAACGCGTATAACGACGTCGTCAAAATGGCACCACGTGCCGCCAACCTGACAATCACACTACCCTGATGGATCTGACGTCGCAAATCACCTCGGCCCTCGGCCTGTTCGGCACAGGCCTGAGCCAGCACGCGCGCCTGATCACACTGGCCAGCGCGCAGGAATCGGACCTGCCCGAATCGCTGATGGCGGAACGCTTCAGCGGCCGCGAAGGCGTCAACGAACTGTATGCGTTCGAAGTCGACGCATTGAGCCCATCGACCGACCTGGATCTGACGATCTTCATCGGCGAGGAACTGACCGTCACGCTGCTGCAGCCGGACGGCGGCCGCCGCGCATGGCACGGCATCTGCACCGAAGCCGCGTGGCTGGGCGCCGACGGCGGCGTGGCGCGCTACCGCCTGATCCTGGAACCGGCGTTGTCGATGCTGCGGCTGCGGCGCGACAGCTACATCTTCCAGGACAAGAACGCGCAGGACATCGTCACCGAGCTGCTGGGCGACTATCCGCAGCTGCGCTTCGAATTCGACGTCACACAGACGCTGGAACCGCGCGCCATCTGCACGCAGTACCGCGAAAGCGACCTGGAATTCTTCACCCGCCTGCTGGCCTCCGAAGGCCTGAGCTGGCGTTTTGAACACGACCAGGCCGACGACGACAGCAAGGATGGCCAGGCCAAGCACAAGCTGGTGATCTTCGACAGCAAGGCACGCGCGCCGGACACGCCGGGCGACGCCGAGATCCGCTTCCACGGCGTGCGCGCCACCGACAGCGACGACGCCATCGACCGCTTCGCCGCGCGCCGCCGGGTGCAGGCCAACGCCGTCGGCATCAGCAGCTGGGACCCGGCGCAGTTGCTGGCGCCATCGGCCGAGCAGGCGTCCAGCCTTGATGCCGGCGAGCTGCCGGTGCTGGCCGTGTACGACGGCAGCGGCGAGCGCATCGCCAGCGGTGCCGACAACGGCGCGGCCGCCGACCCGCACAGCCAGCTGATGCTGCAGGCGCTTGAACTGGAAAACAAAATGTTCGAAGGCGCGGGCGCGGTGCGCCGGCTGGCTGCGGGCCACGGCTTCCAGCTCACGCAGCACGAGCGCTACGCTGATGGCGACAACCGCTTCCTGGTGATGTGGGTGCGGCACGAAGCGCGTAACAACTTCCAGGCGCAGATCAAGACGGCGGCTGCGCTGATCGGCGGCGGCATCGAGAACGGCACCTATCGCAACAGCTTTGGCTGCGTGCGCGACAGCGTGGCCGTGGTGCCGCGCGCCATCGCCGCGCCGAACGCCAGCACCGCGCTGGGCCCGCAGACGGCGCTCATCGTCGGCCTGGCCAACGCGGTCGCCACCACCGACCGCGATCACCAGGTCAAAATCCAGTTCGCCTGGCAGCGTGGGCAAGGCGCCAACGCCGGCGGCATGGGCCACAACACCGACAACAAGGGCAACGCGCCCGGCGACGAAACCTCCGGCACCTGGGTGCGGGTGGCGGAAGCGCTGGCCGGCCCGAACTGGGGATCGCAATTCACGCCGCGCATCGGCACCGAAGTGCTGGTCGACTTCATTGAAGGCGACATGGACCGGCCGCTGGTGGTGGCGCAGCTGTACACGGGCGCCGACATGCCGCCGTTTTCGGCCGGCGTGGATTCGGGCGCCAATCATGCGGGCACGCTGTCCGGCATCCACAGCCACAACTTCGACGGCGGCGGCTACAACCAGTGGCAGCTGGACGACACGCCGGGCCAGGTGCGCACGCGCCTCGCCACCAGCAGCGCCGCCACGCAACTGAACCTGGGTTATCTGATCCAGCAGGATCCCTCCTCCTCGCAGCGCGGCAGCTATCGCGGCAGCGGCTTCGAACTGCGCACCGACGCCTGGGCCGCCGTGCGCGGCGCCGCTGGCGTGCTGCTGACCACCAGCGCGCGCGCCGCAAAAGGCAGCGGCGTCACGTCCACGCAGATGGATGCGGACGAGGCGCTCCGCTCCTTGAAATCGTCGAAGGAACTGGCGCAGCAGCTCAGTGACGCGGCCACGCAGCAGCAGGCCTTGTTCAGCAAGGCAGCCGCCGACGCGCACCAGGATTTCATCTCGCAGCTCGATCCCAAGGAAAAGGGCAAGCACGCCGGCGCGGTCAACGGCCAGCAGGCCGTCCAGGCCAAGCAGGGCGCGCGCGATCTGGACGCGGCCAAGCCGGTGGAAAAATTCGGCGCCCCGCTGGTGCTGATGGACGCGCCGTCCAGCATCAACTGGGCCACGCCGGCATCGACCGTGCTGTTCGCCGGCCAGCAACTGCATTGGGTCACGCAGGGCGACGTCCACATGACGGCCGCTTACACGGTGTCGTCGGTGGCGGCCAACGCGGCGAGCTACTTCACGCACGCCGGCGGCATCCAGGCGATCGCCGGCAACGGCCCGGTATCGCTGCAGGCGCACACCGACCAGCTGGAGGTCCTGGCCGACAAGTCGATCACCGTCATCTCGGTCAACGACAGCATCGAGATCAAGGCTAACCAGAAGATCGTGCTGCAGGCCGGCCAGTCGTCGATCACGCTGGAAGGCGGCGACATCACCTTCGCCTGCCCCGGCAACTTCACCGTCAAGGGCGGGAAGCATGTGTTTGAAGGCGGCGCCAGCGCCGCAGCCGCCATGCCGGCATTGCCGGACTCGCGGCTGAAATTATTTGACCAAGGATTTATCGTGAAAGACGAGACCACGGGCCAGCCGCTTCCCAACCAGCGCTATCGCATCAAGCTCGCCGACGGCACCTACGAGGAAGGCGTGACCGATGAAACAGGCCACACCCACATCGTCGCGACGACTTCGCAACAGCCGCTGTCCTTAGAAATTGCACAGGGCTGAACGATGACGACGTGGAAGACAATCGCATCCAGCACCACCACCCCGAAAGAGGTCAAGACACGGGCGCCGGCCACTGTGGCGGCGTCCCCCTGCACCGCCGCCAAGATCACGGTTGAGACCGTTGCGATGCTACCGACCGACCGCACGCGCACCACCGTGGGTGTCGGTGAAAAGGTCAAGCTGACCTACAGCCTCGGCAGCGCCACCTGGACCGCCTCAAAAGGAACGTTGACTTCCGCCACCGGTCAGACGGTCACTTTCGAGGCGCCTGACCAGGCGGCGACCGTCACCATCAAGGCCACCGGCGGCGGCTGCACCTGCACCCTGACGTTCACCGTCATCGAACCGACCGGCGTGATCATGGAACGCCAGCCCGGAAAAGGCATACAGCACACCAATGGCATTCCCTCGGTGGGCATCAAGACTGTTATCTACCTCACACCGGACACGGTGTCGTTCCAGTTCATCCAGATTTCGGAGGACGATTGCCCTGGCGTGGTGACAGGTTACTTCGTCGGCACGCCCCTGGATGGCATTCGGCATGGCTCGCACGGTGCGGGCACGTGGGTGCCGGTCGGGCCTACGATTGCCGGCAAGGGTTCGAGGGTAGTCGCCAACGACACCGCGCAATCCGGCCATTGCAATTTCGGCACACCGTATTCGAACGGCACATTCGACTGGGCGATCCCCTGGAAGTTCCGGGTCGGCGGCGGAGCTGATAAAGTCTTTGCAACCGTCCATCAACGCTTTACCATAGATGCCGCCGGGGATATGACCGTCAGCAAAGCCGGCGCTTCAGGCGCGGCCAAGCTCACGGACCCGACGTCAACCTACTAAGAAAGCAAGCATCATGCGCTATGCTGTACTGATCACAGTGCTCCTGGGCTTGGCCGGACACCCGGCCGCCCATGGGAGCGCGGCGCTTAAGGCACCACATAAACACACACCGGCGGAGAAAAAAATGTCGCAGCAGTTTGACCAGGCCATGCAGCAATTGGCAGTATTTAAAAAGACCCACGATGTCACGCCGCTATCGACAGCCATCTCGCTGGCCGACGCCATGCCAGGCTTCGTGTTGCCGGCTCCGCCTGCCGGGCAGCCACCAGCCAAGGACAAACTGGCGCTGTGGTTCGCCGTCTTTGACGCAATGGATGCCGAGATCGCCCCTGACTTCAATCCAGACGACCTGCCGGAACTCACCGTGGCGCCGCCGCTGGAAGCCGGACTGCCCGCGGGCGTCGCCCCATCGGGCATCAAGGATCCTGCTGTGCGCAAGAAGTACGAAGACGCATTGGCAGCGAATGACCTGAAGAACCAACGATTCAGTTACCAGTACGCGCTGCTGCAAGAAAACCTGCGCGCCGAATCCGACGTCGAAAAGTTCATCACCGTTGACGTGGCGCGCGATCCGGCACAACTGGCATTTTTACGAAGCAGGCTGGCGCTTGCGAAGCTGCAGCCGCAACGAGTCGCCAAACTGCAAGCGCTGCTAGAGCATGCGGAAAAATAGGCTCGTTATCCCGTTTACACCTGCCTTGATGATCGGCCTTACGGCTGGCACGCTGCTGTTGCAAGGCTGCTCCATGGAAGACCACGCACCCAGCGTATCGGACAACCTGTCAGCACTGCGTGAAGTGATCAATGTTCAAATACCGGCAGCCTCTGCCCGCTGGGAGGTTTTCGGCACCCCGGAATACACCGGAGGCGTGCCCGGCCCTACCGATTTCACCACCCTGATCGCCGAGCTGCAGCCTGCCGACGGTGCCTGGTTCGCATCACAGAAGGAAACCGTCGGCACCTCCTTCATCGCTCCGGAAGCCGCGCGCCCGTGGCTGAGCGGGCCGTTTCGCCACTTGCTGGCGGAGCATAAGAATACGACGGCGGATCTGTCCACCCTGGGTGACTGCCACCCCTACACCACGACATTGAAAAAGTCCGGCAGCCCGGTGCAGGGATTCGTTTGTGGCGAAGACCGCCGCTTGCTGCTGTATCTCGCCTTGTCGGAATTGACAAACGGTCTGAAATGAAAACACTCCTCGCATCTTGCACACTCGCCCTCACGCTGGCATTGGCGCCGGCCGCCCATGCCGATGTCGCCTCCAGCCAACAAGGCCTGCACCAATGGCCCGCACTCAAAGGCAAGCTGGTGATGGTGGCCGGCACCGTCAGCGATGTGCTGCGCTACAAACGCAGCATGACCTTCTACTTTGAAAGCAAGCCAGGCGCGGACTGGATCCACGTCCCCATCGTCAAATCGCAGGACGATCAGGAGGAGACCTGGTACAACGTCTCCCACGGCGAAACCACCATGGTCGACGCCTTCGTGGCCGCGCGCGGCGGCGACGTGTATCTGATCGAGGCGGCGGTCAGCGAATCGCCCGCCGGCATCAATGCCAGCTGGTACAAGCTGACCGCCGACGATCCCGCCTACCCCGACGGCCCGTTCTACCTGCTCAAGCCGGTGGGCCAGAAGTTCTACGCCAAGAGCAAGGACCTCACCGTCGAATCGGTCCTGAAAAAAGAAGCCACCGTTAAACCAGAAAGCCGGATCAAACAATGAAACCACCCCTTTTGGCCGTTGCCTTCTTCGCCATATTTTCCATGAACGCGGTCCAGGCGGACCCCGACCGCACGCCGCCGGCCAACGCCTGTTCAATGAAAAACAAGTCCGCCATGCGCGCACAACTGCTCAAAGTTCCCGCAGCCGACGACGCCTGGCACCTGGCCGAGCTGCTGATGTGCGGCGCCAAGACGCCGGTCAACGTCGCCTATCTGCGCCGCCACATGCCGCCCAAAATCAAGGACAGCACCTTCGACACGGACGGCAAGGAGCAGGTTTCCATCCTCAAGGTGGACGCCACGCTGATTGACTCGCTGCTCACCAACGAGGCAAGCGTCGACGCCGAACTGGACATCTCAGACGCCGAGATCAACCTGCAATATCAACCCAACGAAGCCTGCATCAACCGCCGCACGCTGCGCTATGGCAAGGGAACCTGGCGCCTGGCCGCCATCGGCGACGCCTGCGATTGATGCATCTCAAAGCTGCTGCGCGCCTGTGGCTTTTTCGCCGCAGCTTGCATTAATGCAGGCTATGGTGCGCAGCAAAATAAATTGACTTTGGGCAAGCAATCGTCAATCATACTTGTCAGGCAGCAGGCCGACGCATCACAGACGCTCAACAGCGATGGAGGCGCGGCAAGCTGCCGGGAACACGATTGCATGACCGAGCCAGGCTCCGGCAAACCACCGCCGGCATCGAGCCCTTGGTCCGCGCCGGCCCAACCCTCCGCCAGCGCCAGATACCGATTGAGTCCCACCTCCGGCCGCCCTCCCTCCGCGGCCACCCTGTCCATCCCAGCCTGAGGCGACCCGTCGTTGCCGGGTGAAGTGCGGCCATCGTGCCGAATTGGACGAACAAAAGCAGCATCCCAGTTTAAACAAGGAACACCATGCATCCGACCGACGTCACCTCCCGGCGCGCTGATAAATCCGGCGTGCCATCGCACCCACCACGATCGGCCGGCGTGGCACCGGTGCGCCATGTGGCCCGGCCAGCGCCAACGGTGGCTGTGGCGCCGCAGCGTCAACCGGCACGCATCCTGGTGGTCGACGACGACGACGTCACACGCATGGCCATTGCCGGCGGACTACAGCGCCTGGGCTACCAGACCACGCAGGCCGATTGCGCGCCGGCGGCACTGGAGCGGGTGGCCGACTGGCGGCCCGACTTCGCGATCATCGACATTACGATGCCCGGCATGTCCGGCATCGAACTGGCGGCGCGCCTGCGCGAACTGGGCGAGCTGCCATTCATGTTCCTGTCCTCGCACGACGGCCCGGACGTGGTGCGCGCCGCCAGCGCCCATGCGGCCGTCGCGTACCTGGTCAAGCCGCTAGGCGTCGCACAGATCATCCCCGCCATCGAAGTGGGCCTGGCCCGGTCGGCGGAACTTGCCGCGCTGCGGGAAAAACAAGCGGTGTTGTCGCAAGCGCTGTCCGACGCGCGCGACACCAACCTGGCCATCGGCGTGCTGATGGAACGCCATGGCCTGGAGCGCGAGCAGGCGTTCGACATCCTGCGTGGCCAGGCGCGTGCGCAGCGGCGCAAGGTCAACGCCATCGCGGCCGAAGTGCTGGCCGTCGGCGGAGCCGGCGTCATTCAGGGAAGATAGCAAGCAGCAAAGAAGCAGTAAAAATAAGTAGTAAGTAAACCGGCCCTACCCCCCGCCGATCGAAGTCAGTCATCGCAATGCGCCCAGCGGCGCAGGCCTTGGTTGGCCGTCACGGTATGCAATCTATTCGGGGGGCAAGTCACATGACCACATCCATTCGGCCGGCCGCGATCGCGGCGCGCGCCGCCGCGCACAGGCTGGTGCCGCGATGAGCGCGCATCGTCTGCAGATCGAAGGCGAGTTCAGCATCTATCGGGCCGCCGAGCTCAAGGAGATGGTGCTGACGGCCGTGGCGCAAGCGCCCTGCCTTGAGCTGGACCTGTCCGCCGTGAGCGAGCTGGACACCGCCGGCGTGCAGATCCTGCTGCTGGCGCGGCAGGCGGCGCTGGCGCGCGGCCACTCGCTGCTGCTGGTGGACAGCAGCTCGGCGGTGCAGACGACGCTGGCGCTGCTGCGGGTGTCCCCGGAAGTCCACGGCGCGGAGGCTGGCCATGTTTCTTGACCAGGCACTGCCCACCTTCATCGCCGAAAGCCGCGAGCTGCTCGACGCCATGGAAAGCGCGCTGCTGCAGTTCGCGCTGGCCGCGCCGCAGGAAGACACGGTCAACGCGGTGTTCCGCGCCGCCCACACCATCAAGGGCTCCGCCGGCCTGTTCGGCCTGGACCATATTGTCGGCTTCACCCACGTCGTCGAAAGCGTGCTCGACCGCGTGCGCGAAGGCACCGTGCCCGTCGCCGAGCCGCTGGTAACGCTGCTGCTGTCGTGCGCCGACCATATACGCGCCTTGATCGACACGACGGCCGCCGGCCAGTACGAACCCAACGCCGCCAGCACCGCCACCGGCAGCGCCCTGCTCGAGCGTCTGCAGCGCCACCTGCCGGGGGCGCTGGCCGCCGCCGAGCCGGCCCAGGGCGCCGAGACCGCCGTCGCGGCCATCGCGGCCGACGCGGGCGCCAACAACTACTGGCACCTGTCGCTGCGCTTCGGCAGCGAGGTGTTCAAGAACGGCATGGACCCGCTGTCCTTCCTGCGCTACCTCGGCCAACTCGGCACCATCGTCGGGCTGGAAACGCTGGCCGACGCCTTGCCGCCGGCCGACGCCATGGACCCGCACCTGTGCTACCTCGGCTTCGAAGTCTCCTTCGACAGCACCGCCGACAAGGCCGCGATCGAGGACGTGTTCGACTTCGTGCGCGAGGACGCGCAGATTCGCATCCTGCCGCCGCACAGCCGCGTGGCCGACTATCTGCGTCTGATCGCCGAGCTGCCCGAGCAGGCCCCGCGCCTGGGCGAAATCCTGGTGCGCTGCGGCAGCGTGACGGCGCAGGAGCTGGCCGAGGCGCTGGCCGCGCAGGCTGCAGCCGCCACGCCGCAGCCGCTCGGCAGCATCATGGTGGCGCAGGGCGTGGTGCCGCCGGTCGTGGTCGAGGCCGCGCTGGCGCAGCAACAGCAGCTGCGCGGCAAGGGCCAGGAAACCCAGACGGTCCGGGTCGACGCCGAGAAACTGGATCAACTGATCAACCTGGTCGGCGAGCTGATCATCGCATCCGCCGGCGCCAGCCTGACGGCCCGCCGCGCCGGCGACGCCGCGCTGCAGGAAAGCGCCTCCGCCGTCTCGGAACTGGTCGAGCAGGTGCGCGACCGCGCGCTGCAGCTGCGCATGGTGCGCATCGGCGCCACCTTCGGCCGCTTCCAGCGCGTGGTGCACGACGTCGCGCGCGAGATCGGCAAGGACATCCGGCTCCAGCTCAGCGGCGAGGATACCGAGCTCGACAAAACCGTGGTGGAGAAACTGGGCGACCCGCTGACCCACCTGGTGCGCAACGCCATCGACCACGGCATCGAGGCGGCCGCGCTGCGGTTGGAGCGCGGCAAGCCCGCGCAGGGCACGGTCCGGCTGCACGCCTACCATGACGCCGGCAACATCGTGATTGAAGTCAGCGACGACGGCGGCGGCCTGCGGCGCGAGAAGATCCTCGCCAAGGCCGAGGCGCGCGGCCTGATCGAGCCGGGCCAGAACCTGAGCGACGCCGAGATCTACAACCTGGTGTTCGAGCCCGGCTTCTCCACCGCCGAGCAGGTCACCAACCTGTCCGGGCGCGGCGTCGGCATGGACGTGGTCAAGCGCAACATCGTCGCGCTGCGCGGCAGCGTCGCGCTCACCAGCACCGAGGGCGTCGGCACCGCCGTCAGCGTGCGCCTGCCGCTGACGCTGGCGATGATCGACGGCTTCCTGGTCAGCGTTGGCAAGGCGCCCTTCGTGGTGCCGCTTGAGATGATCGAGGAATGCATCGAATACAGCGCAGCGCCCGGCCACCATTACACCGACCTGCGCGGCGAGGTGCTGCCTTTCGTCCGCCTGCGCGACGTGTTCGCGCTGGACGGCGCGGTCGCGCGGCGCCAGAGCATCGTCGTGGTGCGCCAGGGCGGCGTCAAGGCCGGCCTGGTGGTCGACGCCCTGCACGGCGAGTTCCAGACCGTGATCAAGCCGCTGGACAAGATGTTCCAGCGGGCCGACCGCCTCAGCGGTTCGACCATCCTGGGCACCGGCGAAGTCGCGCTGATCCTGGACGTGCCCGCCCTGATCCGCCAAGCCACGGCCTCCGCGCCGACGGCCCCCACCCAATTTTCATGCACTAACTGACGTTCACCCTGGAGGAAAGCACCATGTTCTCAAACGTAAAAATCGGCGTCCGGCTCATTGCCGGCTTCATCCTCGTTGCCGCCATCAGCGCCGTGGTCGGCGTGATCGGCATCTCCAACGCCGGCAAGATCAACGACCTGGCAGACAGGATGTACACCAGCGAACTGCTGGGGATTTCCTACATCAAGGAAGCCAACATCGACCTGATCTACGTCGGCCGTGCCCGCTCCAACGCGCTGCTGGCCGCCACTGCGGAGGAGCGCCAGAAGTACGTGACGCTGACCACCAAGAGCCTGGCCATGGTCAAGGAGAACATGGAGAAGGCCCGTCCGCTGTTCTATCGGCCGCGCGCCAAGGAAATCCTGGCCAAGTACAACAAGGTCTGGGAGGAATATGAAAAGGAGACCGCGCACATACTGACGCTGGTGGCCAACGAGCCGCTGGGCCAACGCAGCGACCAGCTCAACCTGACCATGCGCAGCGCCGGCGAGAAAGCCGAGTTGCTGGACGACTGGATGACCGACCTCACCAAGATCAAGGAAGAGAACGCCAAGGAGGCGTCGGATGCCACCACGGCCATGTATGAAAACAGCCGCACCATCATGCTGGGCGCCATCGGCTTCGGCGTTGTGCTGGGCATCTTCCTCGGCTTCGTTATCAGCCGCAGCGTCACCAAGCCGCTGTCGAAGGCGGTCGACGCGGCCGAGCGCCTGGCCCAGGGCGACCTGACCATCAAGCTGGAAAGCACCGCCAAGGATGAAACCGGCCGCCTGCTGCAATCGATGCAGAAGATGATCGAGAAGCTGTCGCAGGTGGTGGCCGAGGTCAACAACGGCGCCCAGTCGCTGGCCAGCGCGTCCGAGGAAGTCAGCGCCACCGCGCAGTCGCTGTCGCAGGCGTCCAGCGAACAGGCAGCCGGCGTCGAGCAGACCAGCGCCTCGATCGAGCAGATGACCGCCTCGATCTCGCAAAACACCGAGAACGCCCGCGTCACTGACGGCATGGCCAGCAAGGCGGCGCGCGAAGCGACCGAGGGCGGCCAGGCGGTCAAGTCCACCGTGCTGGCCATGCGCCAGATCGCCAGCAAGATCGGCATCATCGACGACATCGCCTACCAGACCAATCTGCTGGCGCTGAACGCGGCCATCGAGGCGGCCCGCGCCGGCGAGCACGGCAAGGGCTTCGCGGTGGTGGCGGCCGAGGTGCGCAAGCTGGCCGAGCGCAGCCAGGTGGCCGCGCAGGAAATCGGCGAGGTGGCCACCAGCAGCGTCAAGCTGGCCGAACAAGCCGGCAGCCTGCTCGACGAGATGGTGCCCAATATCCGCAAAACGTCCGACCTGGTGCAGGAAATCACGGCCGCCTCGTCGGAGCAATCGAGCGGCGTCAGCCAGATCAATTCGGCGGTGGGCCAGCTGAGCCAGACCACCCAGCAAAACGCCTCCAGCTCGGAGGAACTGGCGGCCACGGCCGAGGAAATGAGCAGCCAGGCCGAGCAACTGCAACAGACCATGTCGTTCTTCCGCCTGGACGCCGTCACGCGCGCGCCGGCGGTGCCGATCCGCAAGGCTGCGGCGGCACGCGCGGCACGCCAGGCCGGTGGCCGTCTCGGCACGGGCAACCTGGCGCTGGCGGCGGCCGGCGAGGTCGATGAAGCCATGTTCGGCAAGTTCTGAGGAGGCGGCCATGAACGCGCGCATCGAGGCGAACGCCCTCCAGGCGGCCAATGACCGCACCCAATACCTGACCTTCATGCTCGGCGGCGAGGTGTTCGCCATCGGCATCCTGGCGATCAAGGAAATCATCGAGTACCAGGGCGTGACCGTGGTGCCGATGATGCCGGCCGCGATACGCGGCGTCATCAACCTGCGTGGCGCGGTGGTGCCGGTGATGGACCTGTCGGCGCGCTTCGGCCAGCCGTCGAGCGAAGTCGGCAAGCGTACCTGCATCGTCATCGTCGAG
The DNA here is from genome assembly GCF_040362985.1 of Duganella caerulea. NCBI lineage: Bacteria > Pseudomonadati > Pseudomonadota > Betaproteobacteria > Burkholderiales > Oxalobacteraceae > Duganella > Duganella caerulea. The sequence goes on from NZ_BPWJ01000001.1 coordinate 661,795, forward strand.
ATGGAGCTGGACGGCGAGCGGCGCGATGTCGGCGTGGTGGTCGACGCCGTCAACGCGGTGCTGGAGATCGCCCGCGCCGAGATCGAACCGGCGCCTTCCTTCGGCGCCCGCATCCGCACCGACTTCATCGCCGGCATGGGCAAGGTCAACGGCCGCTTCGTGATCCTGCTCGACGTCGAGCGCGTGCTGTCGAACGCCGACCTGGACGCGCTCGGCGAAGGCTGGCCGGCGCCGGCCGCGCTGGCCGCGTGAGGGATACCGATGAGCGGCATCGACATCACCGACCAGGAGTTCGGCCAGTTCCAGCGCTTCATCTTTGCGGCGGCCGGCATCAGCATGTCCGACGGCAAGAAGGCGCTGGTCAGCGGGCGGCTGGCCAAGCGCCTGCAGCAGCATGGTCTCGGCAGCTATGGCGCCTACTTCCGCCTGCTCACCAGCGGCAGCGCGCCGCAGGAGGTGCAGACCGCGGTCGATTTGCTGACCACCAACGAGACCTATTTCTTCCGCGAGACGGTGCACTTCGACGCGCTACGCGCGCACGCGCTCAAGACGAGCGAGCCGGGCCGGCCGTACCGGGTGTGGAGCGCCGCCTGCTCGTCCGGCGAGGAGGCGTACAGCATGGCGATGGTGCTGGACGACGCCCTCGGCCGGCGGCCCTGGGAAATCGTCGCCACGGACATCAGCACCCAAGTGCTGCGACGGGCGCAGGCCGCGCACTATCCCGACGAGCGCGCGCGCCACACGCCGCCGGAGTACCTGCGCCGCTACTGCCTCAAGGGCCATGGCGAGCAACAGGGCACGCTGCTGGTCGCGGCCGCGTTGCGCGAGCGGGTGCGCTTCGCCCAGGTCAATTTGAACCAGGCCCTGCCGTCATTGGGGACGTTCGACGCCGTCTTCCTGCGCAACGTGATGATTTACTTCAGCCCGGAAACCAAGCGGCAGGTGGTGGCGCGCGTGCTGTCGCTGCTGCGCCCGGGTGGACTGTTTTGCATTGGCCGCTCGGAAAGCCTGAACGACATCAGCGACGCCGTGCAACCGGTGGCGCCGTCGGTGTTCCGCAAGCCCTGAGCGCGCACGATTGATGCAGCACATGGCCGGTGCGGATCGATCATCTAGTCTTGAACGGCTGGACCGATCCACCCACCGGAGCATACGCCATGTCACGCTTGATCCCCCTTCTGCTTCTGACGCTGCTGACGCTGGCCGTTGCCAGCGCCCAGGCAGCGCCGCGCTACAACGTTGTCGACCTCGGCGGCAGCGACAGCAGCGCCTACGCCATCAACAGCCACGGCCTGGTGGCCGGCGCTGAATACAATCCGTCCGGCGTGCCGCAGGCGGCGCTGTTCCAAGACGGCATCATCACACGCCTGGGCACACTGGGCGGCGCCAGCAGCACGGCGAACGGCGTCAATGCCTATGGGCAGTTGGTCGGCGGCAGCACCAACGCGGACGAGCTGCGGCGCGCCTTCCTCTACACCAACGGCGCCATGCGCGACCTCGGCACGCTGGGCGGCACCGAAGCCGAGGCCAGGCGCATCAACAACGCCGGCCAGATCGTCGGCTCGGCCGCCAACGCAGATAGCCTCTGGCATGCCTTCCTGTATTCCGGCGGCAGCATGCGCGACCTCGGCACGCTCGGCGGCGAAATCAGCAACGCGTTCGACATCAACGTCCACGGCCAGGTGGCCGGCAACGCGGCCATCAGCGACGCCATCGCTTTCCACGCAGTCCACGCCTTCCTGTACGAGGGCGCGGCGCTGCGGGACCTGGGCACCTTCGGCGGCACGAACAGCTCCGCCTGGGGCCTGAACGACGCCGGCCACGCCGTCGGCTACGCGGCCGTCACCGACGACGCGGCCGACCACGCCTTCCTGTACGCCAACGGCGCCATGCACGACCTCGGCACGCTGGGCGGCACCTACAGCTTCGCCTCCGGCATCAACAATGCGGACCAGGTGGTGGGCGTCTCCAACATCGCGGGCGACGGCGGCAGCAGCGGTTTTCTCTACAGCGGCGGCGTGATGCTGGATCTGAACACGCTGATCGATCCGGCCACCGGCTGGCGTATCAACGATGCCCACGACATCAACGACCATCAGCAGATCGCCGCCAACGGCTGCAGGGCCGGCGTCTGCCGCGCGCTGCGGCTGGACCTGGCGGCTGCGGTGCCCGAGCCCGCCACGTGGCTGATGCTGTCGGCGGGGCTGGGCTTGCTGGGCTTGGCCGCCCGCCGCCGCGGCGCGTGCAAGACCACAAGCGCAGGCGATATCGCCGCCAGCGTATAGCGGCTATCGGCGCGGCATGGCCACAGCCGCGCCGTCCTCACGTAGGATGCGCTCTCAACCTGGAGACTCCTATGGACAACGCGCGCTTCAACGCCGAACAACTGGCGGTGCTGGAACCGATACAAAACTACTTCCAGGGCCACGCCCGGGACGATGCCGACCTCATGCGCAAGGCCTTCCTGCCGACCGCCCACATCGAATCGATGCGCGAAGGCGTGTTCACGTCATGGCCGCTGGATGTGTATTGCGAACGCTTCAAGCGCACGCCGGCCGCCGACGAGGCGCAGCGCCGCCGCACAACCGACTGGATCGAGGTCCACGGCAATGCCGCCTGCGCCCGCATCACGCTGGAGCACGGCGCGATGACCTTCGTCGACTACTTCGTGCTGCTCAAGACCGCGGAAGGCTGGAAGATCGCCAACAAGGCCTTCCACGGCCAGGCCGCCTGACGTCCTTCAACTGACGGCCGGGCCGGGAATCGGCATCGGCCACGCGATCTCGAACATCGCCCCGCCGGCGTCGCCGCGCCGGTACGAGGCCACGCCACCGTGCGCCTCGGCGATGGCGCGCACCACCGCCAGCCCCAGCCCGCTGCCGCCCACGGCGCCAGCGCGCGCATGCTCGCCCCGGTGGAAAGCCAGGAACAGCTTGCCTTCCAGATCCTCATCGATGCCGGGGCCAGCATCCTCCACCTGCAGCAGGTACTGCGCGCCCAGCACCCGCGTGCGGATGTGAATGACGCCGGGATCGGCGTAGCGTCCCGCGTTGTCGAGCAAGGCCAGCAGGATTTGTCGCATGCGCGCGCCGTCGCAGCAGATGCGCCCTTCCGCCAGGTCCAGCGCCAGCTGATAGCCGGCCGCCTCCATCTGCGGCGCGAGCAGGTGCGCCACGTCGCGGATGGCGCCGGCCAGGTCGCAGTCGGCCAGCTCCAGCTTCAGGTGGCCGCTGTCGAACATGCTCAGCATGCGCAAATCGTCGATCAGGCGCGACAGGCCTTCCACCTGATGCAGCAGGCCGCGAAACTGTTTTTCATCCGGCTCGAACACGCCCTCGGCCAGGCCCTGCAGGCGACCGCGCAGGATCGTCACCGGCGTGCGCAGCTCGTGGGCGATGGCCGCGTTCCACGTCACCATCTCGCGTTCCATGCGCTGCAGGCGTTCCGCCATGGCGTTGAAGTCGTCCACCAGCAAGGCGGTCTCGCCCAGCGAACGGTCGCCGGCCACGGCGCGCGCGGCCAGGTCGCCATGCGCCACACGGCGCACGCTGTCGGCCACCGAGTTCAGCGGCGCCAGGATGCGCCGCGCCAGCCGCGCCGAGGCCCAGATCGCGAACACCAGCGCGAGCATCGTCACGGACGCCATCCAGATCCATTCGGTGCTGGTGGGGATCATGTCGGTCGGGCCGGATAGCAGGTCCGGCCGGTACGCGATCACCAGCGCGTAGAACACGTAGGAGCCCAGCAGCACGACCAGGGTCATGCCCAGCGACACGGCCAGCATAGCCAGCGTGATCTGCCGGTTCAGGCCGGGACCGCGTATCATTCCGCGTCCTCCAGCCGGTAACCGACGCCGCGCAGGCTGGTCAGCACGCCGGTCAGGCCGCTGTCCTCCAGCTTTTTGCGCAGCTTGCTGACGTGGCTGTCCACCGTGCGCTCCAGCGCGTTGCCCTCGGGCAGGCAGGCTACCAGCAACTCGCCGCGCGTGAACACCCGCTTGGGCGCGCGCGCCATGTGGGTCAGCAGGCGGAACTCGGTCAGCGTCAGGTTCAGCGGCGCGCGCTGGCCGTTCACCTCGGCGCTGGCCTGGTAGGTTTCCAGGTCGATCTCAAGCTGGCCGCAACGCAGCACACCGGCGGCCGGGCCGATGCTGCGCGCGGCGGCGCGGCGCAGCACGGCGCCCACGCGCGCGGCCACCTCGGCCGGGTTGAAGGGCTTGACCACGTAGTCGTCGGCGCCGATGCGCAGGCCCATCAGCTTGTCGATGTCCTGGTCGTGCGCGGTCAGCATGATCACCGGCGTATCGCCGCGCAGGCGCAGTTCGGCCAGCACCTTCCAGCCGTCCACGCGCGGCATCTGCACATCCAGCAGCACCAGGTCCGGCTTTAGCGACAGGTGCAGGTCAAGCGCGATGCGGCCGTCCGCCGCGTGCACGGTGCGCAGGCCGTCGCGGGCCAGGTAGGCTTGCAGGATTTGAGCGATTTCGGATTCGTCTTCGGCGATGAGCACCAGCGGGGTTCCGGCTGAACTGGACATGAATGGCTTGAAAAAAAGTAACGATCTCCATCATATCTCCATATTTCCTCAATAGATAGGCCACGTTGGGTGGTTAAAGTCTTAAGTCCTGCATTCCCTCACGGAGGGAAAACACTTTGGACGACTAGTTATGCACATCAAGCACTTCAACCTCAAGGCCCTGCCGGCGCTGCTGTCCGGGCTCACCCTTCTGACCCTGGCCGGCTGCTACCAGACGCCCCCCGAAGAGACGCCGCCGCCGGCGAAAGTGTCGGCCCTGACGGTCAGCGCCGGGCCGGTCGAACTGGCCGAGGACCTGCCCGGCCGCGTCACCGCCTTCCGCACGGCGGAGATCCGGCCGCAGGTGGGCGGCATCATCCAGCGTCGCCTGTTCGAGCAAGGCGCCGAGGTCAAGGCCGGCGCCCCGCTGTTCCAGATCCACACCGCGCCCTTCCAGGCCGAGGCCGACACCGCCGCCGCCGCGCTGCAACGCGCCGAGGCCGCGCTGGTGCGCGCCAGGATCCAGGCCGAGCGCATCCGCCCGCTGGTGCTGGCCGACGCCGTCAGCCAGCAGACCTATGACGACGCCGTCTCCCAGCGCGACCAGGCCCAGGCCGAGGTGGCGCAGGCCAAGGCCACGCTGGCGCGCCGCCGGCTCGACCTTGGCTACGCGACCGTGACGGCGCCGATCTCCGGCCGCATCGGCGAGGAGCTGGTGACCGAGGGCGCGCTGGTGGCCCAGACCGACGCCACGCCGATGGCGCGCATCCAGCAGATCGACCAGGTGTACGTGGACGTGCGCCAGCCCGCCTCGATGCTGCGCACGCTGCGCGGCGACGCCGCCCATCCACCCAAGGCCCACATCCTCGACGGCAGCGGCAACGATTACGGCCTGGAGGCGCGCATCCTGTTCTCCGGCATCAACGTCGACGCCGGCACCGGCGACATGGTGCTGCGCATACTGGTCCCCAACCCGGACCGCCAGCTGCTGCCTGGCATGTTCGTGCGCGCGCGCATCGCCCGCATGGCCGACGCCGACGGCATCCTGGTGCCGCAGCAAGCCGTGCTGCACGCCGGCGTAACCCGCGTCTGGGTGCTGGACGCCGGCAACAAGGCCACGCTGCGCGAGGTCAAGCTGGGCGGCCTGGTCGGCCACAACTACCTCGTCACCAAAGGCCTGAAGCCCGGCGAACGCATCGCCGTCGAAGGACTGGACCGCATCCAGCCCGACGCCAAGCTGGACATCACGCCATGGAAGCGCGACACCGCCACCGCCATGGCCGGCGCGCCGGCGCACCGCTAATACTGCAAGGACTACGTCATGCCACAATTTTTCATCGACCGCCCGGTGTTCGGCTGGGTGATCGCCATCTTCATCGTGTTGTTCGGACTGATCGCCATCCCGCAATTGCCGGTGGAGCGCTATCCGTCCGTCGCGCCGCCCAGCGTCAACATCTCCGCCAGCTATCCCGGCGCCACGCCGCAGACCATGAACGACGCCGTGGTCAGCCAGATCGAACGCGAGCTGTCCAGCGTGAAGAACCTGCTGTACTTCGAATCCTCGGCCGACACCTCCGGCTCGGCGCAGATCACCGCCACCTTCAAGCCCGGCACCAATCCCGAGCTGGCGCAGGTGGACGTGCAGAACCGCCTCAAGTCGGTCGAGCCGCGCCTGCCGCAGGCGGTGCGCCAGAACGGCCTGTCGGTCGAGTCGGCCGGTTCCGGCTTCCTGATGATCGTCGGCCTGAGCGCCAGCAACGGCAAGTACGACGAGATCGAACTGGCCGACTACATGGCCCGCAACGTGGTCGAGGAACTGCGCCGCATTCCGGGCGTGGGCCGCGTGCAGCTGTTCGGCGCCGAGAAGGCCATGCGGATCTGGGTCGATCCCAACAAGCTGGTCTCGTACAAACTGACCATGAGCGATTTGAGCACGGCGGTGGCGCAGCAGAACGCGCAGATCGCCCCCGGCCGCGTCGGCGACACGCCGGCCCTGGCGGGCCAGCGCGTATCGATCCCGCTGACCGTGCAGGGACAATTGCAGACGCCGGAGGAATTCGCCGCCATCGTCCTGCGCGCCAACCTGGACGGCTCCAAGGTCGTCATGGGCGACGTCGCCCGCGTCGAGCTGGGCGCGCAGAACTACGCCAGCGCCACCCGCGAGAACGGCCGCGCCGCCACCGGCGCCGCCGTGCAGCTGTCGCCGGGCGCCAACGCGGTCAAGACGGCGCAGGCCGTGCGCGAGCGCATGCATGAACTGAGCAAGACGCTGCCGGCCGGGATCACCTACTCGGTGCCGTTCGACACGGCGCCCTTCGTCAAGATCTCCATCGAAAAAGTGGTGCACACGCTGCTGGAGGCGATGGTGCTGGTGTTCCTGGTCATGTACCTGTTCCTGCAAAAGATACGCTACACGCTGATCCCGGCCATCGTCGCGCCGATCGCGCTGCTGGGCACCTTCGCCATCATGCTGTTGCTGGGCTTCTCGGTCAACGTGCTGACCATGTTCGGCATGGTGCTGGCGATCGGCATCATCGTTGACGACGCCATCGTGGTGGTCGAGAACGTCGAGCGGCTGATGGCCACCGAGGGCTTGTCGCCCAAGGCCGCCACCTCGAAGGCGATGCGCGAGATCACCGGCGCCGTCATCGGCATCACGCTGGTGCTGACGGCGGTGTTCATCCCGATGGCGCTGGCCACCGGCTCGGTGGGCGCGATCTATCGCCAGTTCACGCTGTCGATGGCGGTCTCCATCCTGTTCTCCGCCTTCCTGGCGCTGACGCTCACGCCGGCCCTGTGCGCCACGCTGCTCAAGCCGGTCGATCCCGGCCATCACGAAAAGACCGGCTTCTTCGGGTGGTTCAACCGCCAGTTCGAGCGCATGAACCAGCGCTATGAAAGCGGCGTGGCTCGTGTGATCAAGCGCTCGGGCCGCGTGATGCTGGTGTTCGCCGTGCTGGTCGGCCTGCTGGCGTTCGCCTTCCGCGTGCTGCCGGCCTCCTTCCTGCCGGAGGAAGACCAGGGTTACTTCATCACCTCGATCCAGCTGCCGTCCGACGCCAGCACCGAACGCACGCTCGACATCGTCAAGAAGTTCGAGGACCATCTGGTGACACGCAACGGCATCGCCAACAACCAGTCGATACTTGGCTGGAGCTTTACCGGCAGCGGCCCGAACGCAGCCATCGCTTTCACCATGCTGAAGGACTGGGACAAGCGCGACGGCGCCACCGTGCAGCAGGAGGTGGCGCTGGCCCAGGCGGTCATGTCGCAGACCGCCGAGGGCATGGTGATGAGCGTGATGCCACCCGCCATCGACGATCTCGGCAACTCGTCGGGCTTCTCGTTGCGGCTGCAGGACCGCGCCAACCAGGGCGACGCCGCGCTCAAGGCCGCGCAGGGCAAGCTGCTGGAGCTGGCCGCCAAAAGCCCGCTGATCATGGGCGCCTATCCGGAGGGCTTGCCCGACGGCACCAGCATCCAGCTCGATATCGACCGCCAGAAGGCGGAGGCGCTGGGCGTGGCCTTCACCAGCATCAGCGATACGCTGTCGGCCGCGATGGGTTCGCAGTACGTGAACGACTTCCCCAACCGGGGCCGCATGCAACAGGTGATCATCCAGGCCGATGCCGGCGCCCGCATGCAGCTGGACGACGTGCTGCGCCTGCATGTGCGTAACGCGGCTGGCGGCATGGTGCGCCTGAGCGAGGTGGTCACGCCGGTGTGGCGCGACATGCCGCTGCAGATGGTGCGCTACCAGGGCTATCCGGCCGCGCGCATCAGCGGCAGCGCGGCGCCCGGCACGTCCAGCGGCGAGGCCATGGCGGAGATGGAACGGCTGGCGCGCCAGCTGCCGCCCGGCTTCGCGGTCGAGTGGAGCGGCATCTCGCTGCAGGAGAAGCAGTCGTCGGCGCAGGCGCCGATGTTGATGGCGCTGTCGATGCTGGTGGTGTTCCTGGTGCTGGCCGCGCTGTATGAGAGCTGGGCGATTCCGCTGTCGGTGATGCTGGTGGTTCCGCTGGGCCTGATCGGCTGCGTGGCCGCCGTGATGATACGCGGCATGCCGAACGATGTGTTCTTCAAAGTCGGCATGATCACTGTGATTGGCCTGTCGTCCAAGAACGCGATCCTGATCATCGAGTTCGCCAAGCAGATGCACCAGGATGGCAAGGGCTTGGTGGAATCGGCGATCGAGGCGGCGCGCCTGCGGCTGCGGCCGATCCTGATGACCTCGCTGGCCTTCGCACTGGGCGTGCTGCCGCTGATGCTGGCCGGCGGCGCCAGCTCGGAGACCCAGCACGCCATCGGCACCGGCGTGTTCGGCGGCATGGTCAGCGCCACCTTGCTGGCGATCTTCTTCGTGCCGGTGTTTTATGTAGTTGTTTTGGGTCTCGTTGAACGGTTCGGCGCCAAGCGCAGGCCGGCGGCGGACCTGATCGTGGAGAAAGCATGATGAGCAATATTCGTATTCCCGCCTCGCTCACGCTGGCGCTGCTGCTGGGCGCCTGCTCGCTGACGCCGGTGCTGGAGAAGCCATCGGCGCCGCTGCCGGCCAGCTATGGCGAGGCCGCCGCCCCGGCCTCTCCCGCCGCCAACGCGGCGGACCTGGGCTGGCAAACCATGTTCGGCGATCCGCGCCTGCGCGCGCTGATCGACCTGGCGCTGAAGAACAACCGCGACCTGCGGCTGGCGCTGCTCAACGTGCAATCGGTGCGCGCGCAGTTCGACATCCAGGACAGCAACCGCCTGCCCACGCTGACCGCCAACGCCGGACTGGTGAAGCAACGCGCCGCCGGCGTGGTGGACAGCCAGAAGTCCGCCGGTTTGAGCATCAGCGCCTTCGAACTCGACGTGTTTGGCCGCGTGGCCGCGCTGTCCGAGTCGGCGTTCGCGCGCTACATGGCCAGCGACGAAAACCGCCGCGCCGTGCAGATCTCGCTGGTCGGCGCGGTGGCCGACGCCTACTTTGCCCAGCGCCTGGCCGAGGAACAGCTGCAGCTCACCGAACGCACACTGGCCGACTGGCAGCGTTCGCTGGAACTGGCGCGCCAGCTGAAATCCGCGCGCCAGCGCAGCGGCCTCGACGTCGCCGAAGCCGAAGGCCAGGTCGCCACCGCCCAAGCCGACCGCGAAGCGCGCCTGCGCGCCGTGGCCCTGGCCGGCAACGCGCTGGACCTGCTGACCGGCGTGCGCACATCCGGGGGCCTGCTGACCGGCGCCCACGCACCGGACGGCGATCTGACCGTGGCACGTGCACCGATTGGCTTGCCGGTCGGCGTCCGCACATCGGACGGCCTGCCGCCTGGTACACGCGCGCCGAATGGCCAGCTGGCTGGCGGCCCCGCGCCGGATGGCCTGCCGCCCGGCATGGCGCTGGACAAGCAGCCGGTGCTGGTGCAACTGCCGGCCGGCCTGCCATCCGATCTGCTGACCCGCCGTCCCGACATCCGCCAGGCCGAGCAGGCGCTGCTGGCGGCCAACGCCGACATCGGCGCGGCGCGGGCGGCGTTCTTCCCGCAGATCTCGCTGACGGCCAGCCTCGGCTACGCAAGCCCTTCGCTGTCCGGCATGTTCGACAGCGGCAACCGCGTCTGGTCGTTCGCGCCGCAGATCACACAGCCGCTGTTTAACCACGGCAGGTTGCGCTCCGAACTGCGGCTGGCCGAAGTACGCAAATCCGCCGCCGTGATCGAATACGAAAAAGCCGTGCAGACCGCCTTCCGCGAGGTCGCCGACGGCCTGGCCGGCAGCGCCACCTACGGCCGCCAGCTCGAAGCCCAGTCGCGGGTGGTCCACAGCGCCGAACGCCGCTTGGAACTATCCCGCCTGCGCTACGAAGCCGGCCAGGACAGCCGCCTGGAGCTGCTGGACGCGCAGCGCCTGCTGTACGCCGCCCAGCAAACCCAGCTGGAACTGCGCCGCAACGAATTCGGCAACGCCGTGGCGCTGTACAAGGCGCTAGGCGGCGGCCTGCGCACCGAGTAGCGCCGTTTGTGGGGCGTTTGATCCAGATCATATATTTTACGGAAGGCGTTTGTTAGCCTGAGTTTTTCAATTGACCTGGAGAACGCCATGTCCTACAAAACCATACTCGTCCACGTTGACAACTCGGAGCATGCCCCGGAGCGTATCGACGTGGCGGCGCGCCTGGCCCGCGATCAGGACGCACACCTGATCGGCGCGGCCACCACCGGTATCTCGGGTGAGTTCTACCGCAACAGCGCCATGATGTATGGTGGCGTGGTGCCGCAGGACCAGCTCGACGACCTGGTCCGGAACGCCGAGCGCTCGCTGGAACGCTTCGAAGACCAGGCCCGCAAGGCCGACGTGCGCTACGAGCGCCGCATCAGCGACGACGAAGCCCAGAACGGCCTGGTGTTCCAGGCCCGCTACGCCGACCTGGTGGTGCTCAGTCAGTGCGAACCGGGCGAGGAAGGCCTGCTGATGGGCCCCGGCCTGGCGGCCTACCAGGCGTTGAACGGCGGCCGTCCGGTGCTGGTGGTGCCGTACGCCGGCACCTACCCGCACATCGACCGCCACGCGTTGGTCGCCTGGGACGGCAGCCGCGCCGCCACCCGTGCCGTGACCGACGCGCTGCCGCTGCTGCGCCGCAGCGCCCGCGTGACGCTGGTGGTGTTCGATCCAACCCGTCAGTACGGTGTGCACGGCGCCGAGCCGGGCGCCGATATCGCGCTGTTCCTGGCGCGCCACGGCGTCAAGGTCGAAGTCCTGCAGCAGCCTAAACCGGAAGGCATGAACGTCGGCGAAGCCCTGCTGTCGCTGTCGGCCGACCTCGGCAACGACCTGCTGGTGATGGGCGCCTACGGCCACCAACGCTGGCGCGAAACCGTGCTGGGCGGCGTCACGCGCACCATCCTGGCATCGATGACGTTGCCGGTGCTGATGTCGCACTAAGGAACGGCGATGAGCTACAAGACCATCGTCGTGCACTGCGACCAGTCGCAGCACGCCGCGGCCCGTTACGCGCTGGCCGCCAGGGTCGCCCTGGCCGCCGGCGCGCACCTGACGGGTGTCGCGCTCACCGGCATTTCGCGTTACGCGGAATGGAACGACAGCCTGGGCGCCTGGCCGCTGCCGCCGCATGTGCTCGACCATCTGCGCCACCAGGCCGGCGCCGCGCTCGCCACGTTCGAACGCGACGTGACGGCGGCCGGCGTGAACCAGTGGTCCAGCAGCTTGTACGAGGACGACGCCGAAAGCGGCCTGCTGCAGCACGCGCGCTACGCCGACCTGCTGGTGCTGGGCCAGACCGATCCCGACGACATCCAGTTCGGCATCAGCCGTCCCCTGCCGCCGGAACTGCTGCTGCAAGGCGGCCGGCCGTTGCTGTTGGCGCCGAACGTTGGCAACACGCCGGCTTCGGGCGCCTTCCGCCATCCGCTGCTGGCCTGGGACGGCAGCAACCAGGCGGCGCGCGCCTTCACCGACGCGCTACCCTTGCTGAAGCTGGCCGAACGCATCACGCTGCTGGTGCTGAACGCCGACCACGACAAGGCCCGCCACGGCAGCGAGCCGGGCGCCGACATGGCGCTGTTTCTGGCCCGCCACGGCGTGCGCGTGGATGTGATGCGTGAGTTCACCACGCTGGAGACCGGCGCCGCCCTGCTGGGCGCGGCGGCCGAACGCGGTTGCGACTTGCTGGTGATGGGCGGCTATGGCCACCGCCGCCTGCATGAAACGCTGCTCGGCGGCGCCACCCGCAGCGTGCTGCGCGGGATGACGCTGCCGGTGCTGATCTCGCACTGAGACCAGCCCCCTCATTTAGTGCTGCAACACGAACCGTCCTGGCGCCGGACCCAACACCCGGCCCAGGCCCATGGCGGGCGGCGTCACACGATGCCGGTCGCCATGGCGCACCAGCCATTGCTGCCAGTGCGGCCACCATGAACCCTCCTTGCGGTCCGCGCTGTCCAGCCATTCCTGCGGGCTGTTGTAGCTGGCTCCGGCCACGTTGTCGGGATGGCAGCGGTAACTGCGGTTGGCATGGCCCGGCTCGGAGACGATGCCCGCGTTGTGCCCGCCGGACGCCAGCACAAAGTCGATCACCGCACCGCTCAGCAAATGGATCTTGTACACCGAGCGCCACGGCGACACGTGGTCGCGCTCGGTGCCGACCACGAACATCGGCGTGCGGATGTCGGACAGCGCGATCGGCTTGCCCTGCGCCAGATAGCGCCCCTCGGCCAGGTCGTTGCGCAGGAACAGCCCGTGCAGATACTCGCTGTGCATGCGGAACGGCAGGCGCGTGCTGTCGGCGTTCCACGTCATCAAATCGTTGGGCGCGGTGCGCTCGCCCATCAGGTACTCGCGCATCATGCGCGACCACACCAGGTCGCGCGCGTGCAGCAGCTGGAACGAGGCGGCCATCTGGTCGCCGTCCAGGTAGCCCTGGTCCCACATCAGCGCGTCGAGGAAGGCCAGCTCGCTGTCGTCGATGAACAGGCCCAGTTCGCCCGGCTCGCTGAAATCGGTCTGCGCCGCCAGCAAGGTCACCGAGGCCAGCTTGGCATGCTTGCCGTGCTCGCCCGAATCGATGGCCGCCGAGGCGATCGCCAGCAACGTGCCGCCCAGGCAGTAGCCGACCGCGTGCACCGGCACGCCGCCGCCCAGCCGGTCGGCCTGCTCCAGCGCGGCAAACACGCCCAGCCGCAGATAGTCGTCCATGCCCATGTCGCGGTCGTGCTGGTCGGGATTGCGCCAGGACAGCATCAACACGGTGTGGCCCTGCTGCACCAGGTAGCGCACCAGCGAATTGTGCGGCGACAGGTCGAGGATGTAGTACTTCATGATCCAAGACGGCACGATCAGCACCGGCTCGCGGTAGACGTGCTCGGTCTGCGGCGAATACTGGATCAGCTCGATCAGCTCGTTGCTGAAGATGACCTCGCCCGGCGTCACCGCCACGTCCTGGCCCGGCACGTAGCTCGGACCGGTGGGCTCCGGCACCGCCATGTCCGGCGGCGCCAGGCGGCGGCACAGGTCGCGCCGCCAGTTGAGCGCGCCGTCCATCAGGCTGCGCCCGCCGCTGGCGACTGCCGCCCGCAGCACTTCGGGATTGGTCCACAGGAAGTTCGACGGCGAGTACATGTCCAGCAACTGGCGGGCGGTGAAGGCCACCACTTCCGCATGGTGCGGCGCCACGCCGCGCACGCCGGTAGTGGCCTGGTTCCAGAACTGCTCCGCCTGTTTGAAATTCTGTGCATACTGCGCGTACGGCCATTGCCGCCAGGCGTCGCTATCGAAACGGCTGTCGCCGCCGACGTCCGGCTTGCCGGCCCCGGCCAGCCCGCCCAGGTAGCTGGCGGCCAGCTCGGTGCACTTGCCGGGCGCGACGGCCAGGTGCTGCAACCAGTCCTGGAACGCCAGCGACATGGCGATCGGCGACACGCCGCCCGTCAGGCGCGCCATCTGGCTTTGCAGATACAGGTCCAGCGCGTTGCTTTGCTCCTCGGCGGCCGGCTTGCGCGGCGGCGCCGTGGCCGGTACTACTTTCAGCTGTGCGGTTTTCACTTGTCCTCCTGGATGTAAGATGCACAGATTATGGTTGGGGCGTGTCCCCAAAGTATTTGATCTGGATCAAATACTTCCAGGAGGGCGCTCTCTAGACTGCCCTGCATTGTTAACCCACTCCCACAATCATGAACGCTTCCGACGACATCATCGAGAATATCACCTACGACGAACTGCATGTCGGCCAGACCGCGCGCCTGTGCCGCACGCTGACCAAGGAGGACATCGCCGCCTTCGCGGCCGTCTCCGGCGATGTGAACCCCGCCCACGTCGATCCCGAATACGCCGGCCACACGCTGTTCCACGGCGTGATCGCGCACGGCATGTGGGGCGCGGCGCTGATCTCGCGCCTGCTGGGCACGGTGCTGCCCGGCCCCGGCACGATCTACCTCGGACAGACGCTGCAGTTCCTCAAGCCGGTGCGCATCGGTGACGAGCTGCGCATCACCGCCACGGTGACGTCGATGGAACCGGCCAAGAAACATGTGTTGCTTGACTGCGAGATCAAGAACCAGACCGGCGCCGTGGTGCTGAACGGCGTCGCCACGGTGATCGCGCCAAGCGAGAAGGTACGCCGTCCGCGCGTGCACCTGCCGCCGCTGAGCCTGTCCCAGGTGCACGCCAATTATGCCAGCCTGATGGACGCTGCGGCGCCGCTGACGCCGGTTCGCTGCGGCGTGGTCCATCCCTGCGACGAGGAATCGCTGCGCGGCGCCCTCGACGCCGCCACCCACAAGTTGATCGTACCGGTGCTGATCGCCCCGGAGGCGCGGCTGCGGGCCCTGGCCGAGAGCGCCGGCCTGTCGCTGGAAGGCGTGGAGCTGGTGGACGTGCCGCACAGCCACGCGGCGGCAGCGCGCGCCGCCGCGATGGCCGCCGCCGGCGAAGTGGAAATGCTGATGAAAGGCAGCCTGCACACCGACGAGATGATCTCCGCCGTGCTGGCCGCGCCGGGGCTGCGCACCGCGCGCCGCCTGTCGCACGTGTTCCGCATCGAAGTGCCGCTGTACGACAAGGTGCTGCTGATTTCGGACGGCGCGCTCAACATCCAGCCCACGCTGGACGACAAGGTCGACATCGTGCAGAACGCCATCGAGCTGGCGCACGCGCTGGGCACGGCGCAGCCCAGGGTCGCCATTTTGTCGGCGGTCGAGACCGTCACGCCCAAGATCCCGTCCACGCTGGACGCGGCGGCCCTGTGCAAGATGGCCGAGCGCGGCCAGATCAGCGGCGCGCTGCTGGACGGCCCGCTGGCGTTCGACAACGCCATCTCGCCGATGGCCGCGCGCGTGAAAGGCATCGTCTCCGAGGTGGCCGGCCACGCCGACATCCTGATCGCGCCCGACCTGGAGGCCGGCAACCTGCTGGCCAAGCAGCTCGAATACCTGGCCGGCGCCGCCGTGTGCGGCGTGGTGCTGGGCGCGGCCGTGCCGATCGCCCTGACCAGCCGCGCCGATGACGCCGCCGCCCGCACCGCCTCGGCCGCGCTGGCGCTGATGCTGGCCCACCGCTACCGCCAGCAACACCCGTAAGCTCCCCGTAAGTTCCCCTCGGACGGACGGCGCCCGCAGTCCGTTTATTGATTTTTGATCTACATCAATTACACGGGCTTGACCGCCGCCGTACACTGCCCCCGCTGCTTGATTTTCGGCATCACCCTACAATCACCAGGAGTTTGACTATGTTCCAGCCTGCGCCGTTCGCCAGGCCACGCACCGCCGTGAGCGCGGTCGCGCTGGCCGCCGTGCTGTCCGCCGCGACGCTGCTGCCAGGCTGCGGCTCGATGGCGCCGCAGTACGCCCGGCCGCCGCTGCCGGTCGCCGACCGCTACGACGCCCCCGCCGCCACCGGCGCCACCGCCGCGCTGCCCGAATGGCGCGGCTACTTCGCATCGCCAGCGCTGCAGGCGATGATCGTTGAGGCGCTGGCGCAGAACCGCGACCTGCGCATCGCCGTCCTGCGCGTCGAGCAGGCCCGCGCCGCCTACGGCATCGAGCGCGCCAACCGCCTGCCGGTGCTGGCCGCCCAAGCAAGCGGACAGCGCCAGCAGGTGCCGGCCGACCTCAGCCTGACCCGCCACGAAATGATCACCAGCCAGTACCAGGCCGGCCTGGGCGTGAGCGCCTGGGAAATCGACCTGTGGGGCCGCCTGGCCAGCCTGCGCGGTGCAGCCTTGGAAGAGTACCTGGCCAGCGACGCCGCGCGCCGCGCCATCACCATGTCGCTGATCACCCACGTGGCCGAGGGCTACTTCGACGTGCGCGAGATCGACCAGCGCATCGCGCTGGCGCGCCGCACGCTGGCGACGCGGCAGGAAAGCTACCGCATCTTCTCGCGCCGGGTCGCGGTCGGCGCCACCTCGCGCCTGAACCTGACCCAGGTCGAAACCCTGCTGCTGCAAGCACAGGCGCTCGCCAGCCAGCTGGAGCAGGAACGCGACCGCAAGCGCCACGCGCTGCAACTGCTGGTCGGCAGCCCGAACGCGCTGGCGCCGCTGGACGCCGAAGCCGTCAACGCGGCAGGCAACCTGGCCGGCGAACCGGGCGGCGCCTCGCGCGCGAACGTGGCCGGAAAAGCGGCCGCCAACGCGGCGGGCGACTTGCGCGGCAACGCAGGCGGCGGCCTGGCCGACAATCTGGCCGGCGCCCTGCCCGCGCTCGCCCCCGGCCTGCCATCCGCATTGCTGGAGCGCCGCGCCGACATCGTCGCCGCCGAGCACCAGCTGCGCGCGGCCAACGCCAACATCGGCGCCGCCCGCGCCACCTTCTTCCCGCAAGTGACCCTGACCGCCGCGCTGGGCACCGCCAGCGCGGAGCTGGACGGCCTGTTCGCCGGCGGCAGCCGCTCGTGGACCTTCGCCCCCAGCATCACGCTGCCGCTGTTCGACGGCGACCGCCGCCGGCAAAACCTGACGCTGGCCGAAGCGCGCCGCGACAGCGCCATCGCCAACTACGAGAAGACCATCCAGGGCGCCTTCCGCGACGTGGCCGACGCGCTCTCCGCGCAAACCTGGCTGACCGCGCAGGTGGGCATCGCCGAACGGACCCTGCAAGTACAACGCGAACGCGCCCGCCTGTCCCAGCTGCGCTACGACAGCGGCGCCGCGCCCTTCCTCGACGTGCTCGACGCCCAGCGCGACCTGCTCAGCGCCGAACAGCAGCTGATCCAGCTGCGCCGCGCCCTGCTGGGCGCCGGCATCGCCCTGTACAGCGCGCTCGGCGGCGACCCCGTGCTGGCCGCCCCGCCGCTCGCTTCCATTGACCTTCCCCTGACCCGCATATGACCCCAGACCTGACACGCAAACTCGCCGCGGCCGCCGTCGGCGCCGCCCTGCTGGCCGGCGCCGGCTACGCCTGGTACCGCATGCACCCGACCGGCCCCGGCCCCGAATTCACCAGCGGTAACGGCCGCATCGAGGCGACCGAGATCGACGTCGCCGCCAAGCTGCCCGGCCGCCTGCAGGACATCGCCGTCAACGAAGGCGACTTCGTCACCGCCGGCCAGGTGCTGGCCCACATGCAGGCCACCTCGCTGCAAGCCCAGCGCGACGAAGCCGCCGCCCGCCAGGCGCAGGCGCAAACCGCCGTCGCCAGCGCCGACGCCATGGTCGCCATGCGCCAGAGCGACTACCAGGCCGCGCAGGCGCTGGTGGTGCAGCGCGAAAGCGAACTCGATGCCGCCCAGCGCCGTCTCAAGCGCTCCGAAAAACTGGTGCTCGAAGGCGCCTCGTCCGAACAGGAACTGGACGACGACCGCGCCCGAGTGCGCGCCACCAGCGCCGTGATCCGCGCCGCCCGCGCGCAAGTGGAAGCGGCCAGCAGCGCCGTCGAAGCCGCGCGCACCCAGGTGGCAGGCGCCCGCGCCTCGGTCACCGCCGCCAAGGCCACCGTCGACCGCATCGACGTCGACCTGGCCGACAGCGCCCTGACCGCACCACGCGCCGGCCGCGTGCAATACCGCATCGCGCAGGCGGGCGAAGTGCTGGGCAGCGGCGGCAAGGTGCTCAACCTGGTCGACCTGGCCGACGTCTACATGACCTTCTTCGTGCCCGAGCAGGCCGCAGGCAAGCTGGCGCTGGGCGCGCCGGTGCGCGTGATCCTCGACGCCGCGCCGCAGTACGTGCTGCCGGCGCGCGTCTCCTTCGTCGCCAGCACCGCGCAGTTCACGCCGAAGACCGTGGAGACCACCAGCGAGCGCCAGAAGCTGATGTTCCGCGTCAAGGCGCAGATCGATCCGGCGCTGCTGCAAAAGCATATGAAACTGGTCAAGACCGGCCTTCCCGGCGTGGCCTGGGTGCAGCTTGACGCCCGCACGCCATGGCCGGCCAACCTGGAAATCAAGGTGCCGCAATGAGCGACGCAAGCGCAGCCGGCGTGGCCGCGCTGCGTGGAGTGACACTGCAATACGGCGACACCCGCGCCCTGCAGGCGATCGACCTCGATCTGCCGGCCGGCCGCATGATCGGCATGATCGGGCCGGATGGCGTCGGCAAATCCAGCCTGCTGTCGCTGGTGGCCGGCGCGCGCGCCGTGCAGCAAGGCAGCGTGACGGTGCTCGGCGGCGACATGCGCAGCAAGCGCCATCGCGACGACGTCTGCCCGCGCATCGCCTACATGCCGCAGGGCCTGGGCCGCAACCTGTATCCGACGCTGTCGGTGGAAGAGAACCTGCAATTCTTCGGCCGCCTGTTCGGCCACGACGCGGCCAGCCGCCGGCGCCGCATCGACGAGCTGACCGCCAGCACCGGCCTGGCGCCGTTCCTGCAACGGCCGGCCGGCAAACTGTCCGGCGGCATGAAGCAGAAGCTGGGCCTGTGCTGCGCGCTGATCCACGATCCCGACCTGCTAATCCTCGACGAACCGACCACCGGCGTCGACCCGCTGTCGCGCGCGCAGTTCTGGGACTTGATCGCCCACATCCGCCGCCAGCGTCCCGGCATGAGCGTGGTGGTGGCCACCGCCTACATGGAGGAAGCCGACCGCTTCGACTGGCTGGTGGCGATGGACGGCGGCCAGGTGCTGGCCACCGGCACGCCGCAGGAGCTGCGCGCCCGCACCGGCACCACCACGCTGGAGCAAGCCTTCATCGCGCTGCTGCCGGCCGAGAAGCGTGGCGACCATCACGCGGTGACCGTGCCGCCGTTCCAGCCGTCCGAGGGCAACGACAGCATCGCCATCGAAGCCCAGGGCCTGACGATGAGGTTCGGCGATTTCACCGCGGTCGACCATGTGGACTTCCGCATCCGCCGTGGCGAGATCTTCGGTTTCCTCGGCTCGAACGGCTGCGGCAAATCGACCACCATGAAAATGCTCACCGGCCTGTTGCCGGCCACCGAGGGCAGCGCGCTGCTGTTCGGCAGTGAGGTCGATGCCGGCGACATGGCCACCCGTCGCCGCGTGGGCTACATGTCGCAGGCGTTCTCGCTGTACGGCGAGCTGACGGTGGCGCAGAACCTGGTGCTGCACGCCCGCATGTTCAGCGTGCCGGAGGCCGAGATCGAAGGCCGCGTGGCCGATATGGCGCGCCGCTTCGGCCTCGACACCGCGCTGGACTCCCTGCCCGAGCAGCTGCCGCTGGGCGTGCGCCAGCGCCTGTCGCTGGCGGTGGCCATGGTGCACAAGCCGGAGCTGCTGATCCTCGACGAGCCGACCTCCGGCGTCGATCCGGTGGCGCGCGACATGTTCTGGCGCCTGATGATCGACCTGGCCCGCAACGACCAGGTCACCATCTTCATCTCCACCCACTTCATGAACGAGGCCGAGCGCTGCGACCGCATCTCGCTGATGCACGCCGGCCGCGTGCTGGTGAGCGCCGCGCCGGCCGCGCTGCCGGCCATGCGCGGCGTCGACACGCTGGAACAAGCCTTCATCGCCTACCTGGAGGAAGCCGCCGGCGAAACCGCGCCGCCCGCCGCAACCGCCCCGGCCGCCGCCGACGCGGCGCCAGCACCATCATCCCCCCCATCCGCCGGTCCGCCGCGCACGCGCTGGCGCGGCGCCCTGCAACGGGGCTTCAGCTACACCCTGCGCGAAACGCTGGAACTGCGCCGCGACCCGGTGCGCGCCACGCTCGCGCTGCTGGGCACCGCCATCCTGATGTTCATCATCGGCTACGGCATCAACATGGACGTGGAAAACCTGTCCTACGCCGTGCTGGACCGCGACCAGAGCGGATTAAGCCAGAACTACGCGCTCAACCTGTCCGGCTCGCGCTACTTCATCGAACGCGCCCCGATCGCCGACTACAACGACCTGGACCGCCGCATGCGCAGCGGCGAACTGGCGCTGGCGATCGAGATCCCGCCCGGCTTCGGCCGCGACCTGCAACGCGGCGCGCCGGTCACGGTGGGCGCCTGGGTCGACGGCGCCATGCCGATGCGCGCCGAGACCACGCGCGGCTACGTCCAGGCCATGCACATGGGCTGGCTGGCCGACATGGCGCAGCACCGGCTGGGCATGAAGCTGGCCGGCGCCGGCACGCTGGAAACGCGCTACCGCTACAACCCCGACGTCAAGAGCCTGCCGGCCATGATCCCGGCCGTGATCCCGATGCTGCTGATGATGATCCCCGCCATGCTCAGCGCCCTGTCGGTGGTGCGCGAGAAGGAACTCGGCTCCATCCTCAACCTGTACGTGACGCCCGTGACGCGACTCGAATTCTTGCTCGGCAAGCAGATCCCCTACATCGCGCTGGGCATGCTGAACTTCGTGCTGCTGACCATCCTGGCCGCCACCGTGTTCGGCGTGCCGGTCAAAGGCAGCCTGCTGGCGCTGACGCTGGCCGCGCTGATCTACGTGATCTGCTCGACGGGCCTGGGCCTGCTGGTGTCCACCTTCACGCGCAGCCAGATCGCCGCGCTGTTCGTGACCATGATCGGCACCATCATCCCCTGCGTGCAGTTCGCAGGCCTGTTAAACCCGGTGTCCGGCCTGTCCGGCGCCGGCGCGCTGATCGGGCGCATCTACCCCGCCACCCATTTCCTCACCATCAGCCGGGGCGTGTTCAGCAAGGCGCTCGGATTGAATGAACTGGGCGGCTCAATGTGGCCTCTGCTGCTGGCGGTGCCGGTGATCCTGACCGCATCGGCACTGCTGCTGGACAAACAGGAGCGATGACCATGCGCGTACCATTGAACACCCGCCTGGCCCACATCTACCGGCTTGGCATCAAGGAGCTGTGGAGCCTACTGCGCGATCCCGCCATGCTGGTGCTGATCGTCTACACCTTCACGCTGTCGATCTACGTGGCCGCCACGGCGATGCCGGAAAGCCTGCACAACGCCGCCATCGCGATCGTCGACCTGGACGGCTCGCCGCTGTCGGCGCGGATCACGGCCGGCTTCTATCCGCCGCACTTCCACACGCCGTCGGTGGTGAACGCCACCCAGGCCGACGCGGGGCTCGACAACGGCGACTACACCTTCGTGCTGTCCATCCCGCCCGGCTACCAGCGCGACACGCTGGCCGGCCGCTCGCCGTCCATCCAGCTCAACATCGACGCCACGCGCATGAGCCAGGCCTTCACCGGCAACGGCTACATCCAGCAGATCGTCAGCGCCGAGGTGGGCGACTTCCTGCGCCGCCAGCAGCAGGCCGCCGCGCCGCCGGTCGACCTGGACCTGCGGATGCGCTTCAATCCCAACCTGGAGCAATCGTGGTTTGGCTCGCTGATGGAGATCATCAACAATGTCACCATGCTGTCCATCATCCTGACCGGCGCCGCGCTGATACGCGAGCGCGAACATGGCACCATCGAGCATCTGCTGGTGATGCCGGTGACGCCGATGGAGATCATGCTGGCCAAGGTGTGGTCGATGGGGTCGGTGGTGGTGCTGGCGGCGCTGTCGTCGCTGCTGTTCATCGTGCAGGGCGCGCTGCACGTGCCGATCACCGGCTCGATCTCGCTGTTCGTGCTGGTGACGGCGCTGCACCTGTTCGCCACCACCTCGATGGGGATCTTCCTCGCCACGCTGGCGCGCAGCATGCCGCAGTTCGGCATGCTGCTGGTGCTGGTGCTGCTGCCGCTGCAACTGCTGTCGGGCGGCTCGACGCCGCGCGAAAGCATGCCCGTACTGGTGCAGGACATCATGCTGGCCGCGCCGACCACGCACTTCGTCGCCGCCGCCCAGGCCATTTTGTACCGGGGCGCGGGGCTGTCCGTGATCTGGCCGCAGATGCTGGCGCTGGTGGCGATCGGCGCGGTGCTGTTCGCCACCTCGCTGCGGCGCTTCCGCAAGACCATCGGGCAGATGGCCTGACGCGGATCAGTCGTGGAAGGCGTCGACCACCTTGCGCTGGCCGAGCATGAAGGCGTCGGCCACGTGACGCAGCGGGGCCACGTCCACATCCGAGCGGCCGGCGCGGACCAACTCGGCGAAGCGGCGGTACAGCGACGGGTACTCGGCCTCTTTTTCCAGCGGCTGCTCGACGCCATGCACCCACAGGCGCGCGCCGCCGTCGCTCAGTTTCAGCTCGCCGTCGGCGGTCTGCACGACGATATCCCAGCTTTGCTTGCCGGTCTGGCGCCAGTCGAAACTGGCCTGCACCGGCATGCCGGCGCCGTCCTGGAACTGCAGCTCGGCGCCGATCGGCGCATCACGGTTCTCCGGGAACTCCAGCGCGGCGCGGTTCAGGAAGATCGGCGCCGGCAGGATTTCGGTGACGATGGACAGCGCGTTAATGCCCGGATCGAACACACCCAAACCGCCCGCCTGCCAGATCCATTCCTGGTTCGGGTGCCACTGGCGCACGTCTTCCTTCCAGATCACCTGCATCGCGGTCGGCGCGTGGGCGGCCAGATAGGCCTTGGCCGGCTGCACGCCTGGCGCGTAGCGCGAATGCCAGCTGGTGAACAGCGTCAGGCCACGGGCGGCGGCCAGCGCCTCCAGATCGGCCACTTCGGACAGCGTGGCGCCGGGCGGCTTCTCCAGGAACACGTGCTTGCCGGCCAACAGCGCGGCGCGCGCGGCCTGGTAGCGGTACTGGGGCGGCATGCACAGCGACACGGCGTCGATCTCCGGCACGGCCGCCAGCATCGCCTCGATGGAGGTGAAACCGGGCAGTCCCTCGACGGTGTTATGCCGGCTGGCCGAGGCCACCAGCTGGAAATCCGGGTTCGCCGCGACGGCGGGCAAGTGCTGGTCGTGGACGATCTTGCCGACACCTACGATCGCAAGTTTAATTGCTGACATCATCTGACTTTCAAAGAGTGGGAATTGTGCGCCCCCATGCTACGACGAACGATGCCGGCAAATCCAATCAATTTTGTCGCTCAAGACATACCGAAATGGCATGTCGAAGCCAAATAAGTGCGAAAATGCCGGGCTTTGCTACTTCTAAAAGATACAGCATGACCGATCCCCTGCTCGCGCGCGATGCGCGCCGTATCGAACGCTACGCGGCCATGGCCGATGCAGCCCGTTTCCTGCACCCGGTCCAGCAAGCCTTGCTGCACCGGCGCGGCTGGCTCAGGATGCTGGCGCCGCGCGCCAGCGGCGGGGCCGAGCTGCCGTTGCCGCAGGCGGTGCGGCTGGAGGAAGCAGTGGCCGCCATCGACGGCAGCATGGGCTGGGTGCTCACGCTGTGCGCCGGCGCCGGATGGTTCGCCGGCTTCCTGCCGCCGGCACTGGCGCGCGACATCATCGGCGGCAAGCGCGTGTGCCTCGGCGGCAGCGGAGCGCCGACCGGCTACGCCGACCAGGACGGCGATGGGGAAGCCGCGGGGTTCCGCATCACCGGCCGCTGGGACTACGCCAGCGGCGCGCCGGTGGCCACCCATTTCACCCTGAACGCGGTGCTGCGCGCCGACGGTCAGCCGCTGCTGGACGAACATGGCGCGCCGCGCATCCGCGCCTTCCTCGTGCCGGCGGAGCTGGTGCAGATCGTGCCGTCGTGGGCCAGCATCGGCCTGCGCGCCAGCGCCTCGCACAGCTACCGCATCGACGGCGCCTGGATCGGCAAGGATCATGGCTTCACCATCAGCCCCGCCGCCGCCACGGCGGACGGGCCGCTGTATCGCTTTCCGTTTTATTCGCTGGCCTTCGTCACGCTGGCGGCCAACGTGGCGGGGATGGCAAGCCACTTCCTGCAACTGGCGCGGCCCTGCATGAGCCGCCGCCGGCATGCCATCAAAGGCCTGCCGCTGCTGGAAGTGCCCGAGGTGGCGGCGCTGGTGCGCGCCAAGGAGCAGGTTCACGCCGCGGCGCGCGCGCACTTCTACCACGTGCTCGATCGCAGCTGGGCGATGGTGGAAGACGGCAAAACGCTGGCCGACGGCGACCTGCACGCGCTGCAGGCCAGTTCACTGGCGCTGGTCGCCGCCTCGCGCGCGGCGGTCGATGAGCTGTACCCATACTGCGGCCTGTACGCCGCCCACGAGGACAGCGCCATCAACCGGGTCTGGCGCGACTTCCACACCGCCAGCCAGCACTCGCTGCTGCTGCCTTAGGAACGGCCATGCGATCGTCGGGATTCCTGCTGTTGGCGCTGTGCGCCGGAGCGTCAGCCTCCACGCCGGGCGCACACTGGAGCGCCATGCCCGCGCAAAGCCAGGCCTGTCGCGCGGGACTGGCGCAGGCGCAGGACTATCTGAAAACGCTGGCCAGCACGTCGATGCTGGCGGTGCGCGACGGCCAGGTGCTGGCCAGCTATGGGCCGGTCGAACAATCCAATCAAGTCTACTCGGTCCGCAAGAGCATACTGGCCATGATGTACGGCCCTTACGTCGCCGACGGCACGATCGCGCTGGACCGCAGCCTGGCGTCGCTGGACATCGACGACGTCGGCGGCCTGCTGCCGCTGGAGCGCACGGCCACCGTCGGCGACCTGCTGGCGGCGCGCTCCGGCGTCTATCATGTCGCCGCCAATCCCGGCGACGACGCCGACGCCGCGCCACCTCGCGGCTCGCAAAAGCCGGGGGCCTACTTCTTGTACAACAACTGGGACTTCAATGCGGCCGGCACCGTGTACGAGCAGCTGACAAGGCGCGACATCTATCGCAGCTTCGCCAGCGATCTGGCCCAGCCTTTGCAGATGGAGGACTTCCGGCTCTCGCAGCAGCACCGCGCCGGCGATCCCGCGCGCTCGCGCCACCTGGCCTATCACTTCCATTTGTCGACACGCGACATGGCCCGCCTCGGCCAACTGATGCTGCAGCGAGGCAGCTGGAACGGCCGCCAATTGCTGCCGGCCGACTGGCTCGCCCGCATCACGACGCCGTTCACGCGCGCGGCAGACATGCATCCGCCCTCCACCGCGCGCCGCCAGCTTGACTACGGCCTGCTGTGGTGGATACCGTCGCTGCCGGCTGGCTCGCCGCTGACCGGCTCCTACATGGCGTGGGGCTACTACGGTCAATACATTCTGGTCGTCCCGTCGCAAAACATGGTGATCAGCCACCAGCGCGTGGTCGACGCGGCGACGGCGAAGACCGCACGCAAAGTCACCCCCGCCGAGTTCCCGCACCTGGCCGAGCTGCTGGTGCGTGCGCCCTGCGTATCAGCCGACCCGATGCCGGCGACGCCGTCAGGCCAGCAGCACGAGTAGCGCCGGCAGCGCCATGCCGCCCGCCAGCGCAAAGCCGGCCGACCGGCGGCTGCGCGGATTGGTGAACGCGATATACAATCCCGCCAGCGACGACAGGCACAAGCCGACCGCCAGCGCGACCACGAACAGTTTCAATGGCATGTTGACGTGTTCCTCCGGCGCGGCGGCGCGCGCTGGCGCGGCCGGAGCAGCTGCGGCCGGCGCAGGCGCAGCGGCGGGCGCCTTCGGCTTGGGTGGCTCATACACCTCCTGATCCTTGTGCAGCGTGGCCATGGCCGCGATCCACGGATAGGTCGGCGGATCGCCGCGATGCGCGCCCTTGTGCAGGTCGAAGGCTTGCAGCGCCCCGGAGAGGGCAAAGAACACAATGGCCGGCGTGAAGAAGACGCCGAGGTAGCGGTGCAGCTGTCGTAATGTAAGCATATCCTTATCCTTGTTAAATCAAGCCGTTGGCAAATACACTGTGACCACCAAGCCAACGCCGTCGTTACTGGTCAATTCAATTTCGGCGCCATGGCCTTCCACCACGTTCTTGACGATGGAGAGGCCAAGGCCGCAACCCCAGACCGCGTTGCCGTCCGGCCGGTAGAAGCGGTCGAACAACCTCGCGCGTTCCGCCTCCGGCACGCCGGGCCCGTTGTCGGCCACCCGCAAATACGCCATGCCGCGCTCCATGCCGGCCGATACATCAACTTGCCCGCCGGCCTGCGTGTAGCGCACCGCGTTGTCGACCAGGTTACTGAGCATGACGGACAGGCCTTCCGGATGCACGGGCACCCACAGCGGTTCGCCGCCGCCCGTCACACCCAGATCGATGCCCCGGCTCTCGGCCAGGATGCTGTGATCCGCGACCACCTGCCGCGCCAGCGCCAGCAGGTCGGTCCGCACCAGCGCCGGCCGCGTGTGATGCTGCTCGTGGCGGGCCAGCGTCAGTAGCTGATGCACCAGATGCGTGGAGCGGTCCAGCCGTTCATGCAGCCGCTGGAACGAAACCTCGCGCTGCTCGTCGCTGCCGGCCCGCTCGGCCAGTTGCAACTGGAGCTTGAGCGCCGTCAGCGGCGAGCGCAGTTCGTGCGCGGCGTCGGCGACGAAGCTGCGCTGCGCCGCCATCGCGCTGTCGATCTTGCCCAGCAGGCCGTTGAGCGCGACGACAATCGGCATCAACTCCGGCGGCATGCCGGCGGTCTCCAAAGGCTGCAGCGATCCAGGCGAGCGGCCATGCACAGCCTGCGCGACCTGTTCCAATGGCCGCAGCGCCAAGCCGACCACGATCCAGATCAGCGCCCCCAACGCCGGCAACAGCGCCAACAACGGCGGCACGATGCGCAGCGCCATGTGCGCCGCGATACGCTCCCGCATCGCGAACGGCTGGGCGATCTGCATGTAATAGTCCGCCCGCTGTTCGCCATACACGCGCCAACGCTCGCCCCGATGAGTGATGGCGCCATACCCCGCCAGCGACTGCCTCGGCAAGGCCTGCGACAGCTCCGACACATACGCCACGCGGCCGGCGGCGTCCCACACCTGCACCAGCACCGCGTCGTCCAGGTCGGCGTCCTTGGGCACCTGGACGCCGTCGCCCAAATGCGGCGGCAAGGCCCACGCCACTTCGCGCAGGCGCAGGTCCGATTGTTCATCGGCTTCGTGATTGGCCCGCTGGAACAGCAGCAGCCCGGCGACCAGCGTGCAGCAGAGGGTACCGAACAGCAGCCCGGCCAACAAACGCGCGCGGATCGACTTCATGTCAGGCTGGCCAGTTTGTAGCCGACGCCGCGCACATTCTTGATAAACTCGCTGCCCAGCTTCTTGCGCAGGTGATGGATGTAGACGTCGATGGTATTGCTCTCGATTTCCTCTCCCCAGCCGTAGATCTTCTCCTCCAGCTGGGCCTTGGACACCACGCTGCCCGGCACATCGAGCAGCGCGCGCAACAAGGCGAATTCGCGCGACGACAGGTGCAGGGCCACGCCGTTGAGCGTGGCCTCGTGCGCCGCCAGGTTCACGCTCAAGGCGCCATGCGTCACCAGCGAATGATGATGGCCGCCGCGCCGGCGCAACACGGCGCGGATGCGGGCCAGCAGTTCATCGAGATCGAAGGGCTTGACCAGGTAATCATCGGCGCCCGCATCGAGGCCCTCGACGCGGGAGGCGGTGGCGTCGCGTGCCGTGACGATCAGCACCGGCGTCTGGCCGCCCTGCGCGCGCAGGCGCCGCAGCACGTCCATGCCCTGCCGCCCGGGCAGCCCCAGGTCCAGTATCAGCAGGTCGTAGATATCCTGGCGCATCGACAGTTCGGCCGCCACGCCATCCCGCACCCAGTCGACCGCATACCGTTCGCCGCGCAGGGCCTCCAGCATGCTCTCGCCGATCATCGGGTCATCTTCTATCAACAACAGTCGCATGGTCGCTCAGGGTGTGGCCACGATGACCGTGAAGTGTTTATCGACCACGGTCGGCAGATACACCGCGCCGCCGTCGTGATCCATGGCCATGGTGCGCGCGCCCTTCTCGGTGCGCAGCGTTACCGCCTTCGCATAGTGGTCGGCGTCGTCCTGATGGATCATGCTCAGCGTGCCGTCGCCGTTGGAGGAAAACACGGTGGCGCTGGCGGCGTCGAACACCACCGCGTCGGAACCCTTGCCGATGGCGGCGCGCGCCACCGACTTGCCGCTGCCGGCGTCGGTCACCGCCAGCACGCCGTTCTGGCAGGCCGAGAACAGGCGACGGTGCGCGGCGTCCAGCGCGAGGCCGGTGGGTTCCTCGCAGCCGGCCAGCGGCCAGCGCCCCACCTGACGGTCGGTGGCGATGTCGATCACCGCGATTTCGCCCTTGTCCTCGATGTTGACGTAAATGCGCTTGCCGTCGGTGACCGCGAACTCCGGCTTGCCGCCCACCTCGATCGTGGCCTTGGGTGCCATGCTGGCGGCGTCGAACACCGAGACATTGTTGGTCTTGCCGTTGAAGGTGTAAAGCTTCCCGCTGCCTTCCTCGAACAGGATGGCGTCCGGATTCTGGCCCGAGACCTTCACCTCCTGGCGCGTCTGCAGCGTCGCCAGGTCGAACACGACGACGCTGTTGTTACCGCCGCTGCTGGCGAAACCCAGGTTCAGCTTCTGCGCGAGCGCCACGCCGTGCGCGCGCTGCAGCCCGCCGATCTGGCCGACCACTTTGCCCGAGGGCAGATCAAGCACCTGCACACGGTCGCCGCGCGTCACGAACAATCGATGGCGCACCGGATCGACCTCCAGGTAATCCCAGCGGCCCGCCTGGTCCAGCGTCCAGGTCTGGCGCACCGCGTAGTCGGCCGCTTGCGCGGCAGGCAGCGGCGCCGCCAGCATCAGGCCCAAAGACAGCAACGTGCTCGATATCGTCGTTTTCATCGCTTTTAGCAGAAGTGAGTGAGAACCGCAGTGTATGCGGTTCTTCATTAAACGACTATTAACGTCGCTCGCTCAGAACCAGATCCGGCGAAAGACCCCGTCCTTGTCGACCAACAGGTGCTTGAGGCCCGCCAGCACATGCAGGACGATCAACGCTGTCATGACGACCGCCAGCCCGGAATGGACATCGAAGAACTGCTCGGCCACGTCATGGTCCGGCGCGAACCAGACCGGGAAAGCGGCGCCGAACAACGCCACACCACGCTTGGTATGGGCCGCGCCGAGAAAGCCGATCACCGGCATGGCGAACATGCAGGCATACAGCAGCCATTGGGTCAGGCTGGAGACAGTTCTCTGCCAACCAGGCACGCTGGCCGGCAGCGGCGCCGGCTTGTGCGTGAGCCGCCAGCACAGGCGAATCAGCAGCAAGGCAAACAGCACCAGGCCGAACGACTTGTGCTGGTCGAAGTACCAGCCGCTTCCCGGCTGGTCTTCGATGGCCATCATGTACCAGCCGACGCCCAACAGGCCGACGATCAAGGCCGCGGACAGCCAATGCAGCCAGACCGCCAGCCGCCCGTACCGCCACTCATTCAATTGATCGTTCATTTGATTTTCCTTTCCATTTAACGAACTCGAACCATGCCACGCTCAGCGCGGCGACCAAAACCGACAACGCCAGCGGCACCGCGCCAGGTAGCGCGAAGGCAAACAGCGCGCGAACCGGCGCCACGGCCAGCACCAGCGCCAGCAACAACAACGTCGACACGGCGATCCAGGCGAAGGAGCGGTTCGGCGCCGCGCGCCGTCCCCGCGCGGCAGGCATCCAGCTGCGGTTGGCGTGGATCAGCCCAAGGTTGGCCAGGATCAGCGCGAGGAAGGTCGTGGTGCGGACGCTCGCCTCGGACTGGCCCGACCACGCGGCCAGCAGGTGGTGGCCGATCAGGATCATCAGCAGGCCGCTCCCTTGCAGCAGGCCGCGCACCAGGATCTCGCGGTCGAACAGATGCTGGCCAGGGCTGCGTGGTTTGGCGAACATCGCGCCGGCCTCGATCGGCTCGGCCTCGAACACGATGGAACACGCGGGATCGATCACCAGCTGCAGGAACAGGATGTGCACCGGCATCAGCAGGATCGGCCATCCCAGCAGCACCGGCAGGATCGACAGGCCCACGATCGGCACGTGCACCGCGACGATGAACACGATCGCCTTGCGCAGGTTGGCGAACAGGCGCCGGCCGTGGCGCACCGCCAGCAACAGCGACGAAAAATCATCCTTGAGCAGCACCAGCGCCGCCGCCTCGCGCGCGACGTCGCTGCCGCGCGCGCCCATCGCCACGCCGATGCTGGCCGCCTTCAGCGCCGGCGCGTCGTTGACGCCGTCGCCGGTCATGGCGACGATGTCACCCCGGCCGCGGAAGGCCTGCACCAGCCGCAGCTTCTGCTCCGGCGAGATCCGGCAGAACACCCCGGTGGCGGGCAGCCGCGCCAGCAGCGCCGCGTCGTCCAGCGCGCCCAGCTCCTCGCCGGACAGCAGCCCGACACCGGGACCGGCGATGCCCGCCTGCCGCGCGATCGCCAGCGCCGTGGCGGGATGGTCGCCGGTGATCATCACCACACGCATGCCCGCCGCCTGGCATTCCGCCACCGCCTGCGGCACTTCGGGCCGCACCGGATCCTCCAGCGCCACCAGGCCGAGGAACACGAAATCGAAATCATGCTGGCTGTCCGGCAGGCGCACCGCCGGGAAGCTGGCGCTGGCGACGGCGATCACGCGCAGGCCGCTGTCGGCCATCGCCGCCACCTGCGCCGCGATGGCGGCGGCGCGTTCCGGCGCCATGTGGCACAGGTCGACGATGGCCTCCGGCGCGCCCTTGGCGGCGACCAGGTAGGCCGAATGGTCCGGCGAGCGCCACACCCGCGACATCGCCAGCATCTGGCGCGACAGGGGGTAGTCGTCGATCAGCGTCCAGTCGGCGTGCAGGTGTTCGGTGTTGGCCAGCAGGCGCGCGCCGGCCTCGCCGATGGCGGACTCCATCGGATCGAAGGCGCGCCGATGGCTGGCCAGCACCGCGTATTCGAGCAGGCCGTGCAGCTCTTCCTGCAAGGGCTCCGGGTTCGCCGGCTGGCAGGCGTAGCCGCCCTGCTCCGACCACAGTTGCGCGACCCGCATGCGGTTGACGGTCAGCGTGCCGGTCTTGTCGACGCACAGCACGCTGGTCGCGCCCAGCAGCTCGATGGCCGGGATGCTGCGCGCCAGCACCTGTTCGCGCCCCAGCCGCCGCGCGCCCAGGCCCAGGAACAGCGTCAGGATGACCGGCAATTCCTCCGGCAGAATCGCCATGGCCAGCGTCAGCCCGGCCAGCAAGCCTTGCAGCCAGTCGCCGCGCAGCCACCAGTGGGCGAACGCCAGGCCGGCGGCCAGGCACAGGCCGGCCACGGCGACCGTCTTGACCACGCGCCCGGTCTCCACCTGGATCGGCGTCAGCTCGCCGCCCAGCGTCGCCAGCGACACGCCGATGCGTCCCAGCGCGCTGCGCGGTCCGGTCGCCACCACCACCCCGCTGGCCGTCCCCTGCGTCACCAGCGTGCCGGAGTAGACCCGGCTGTCGACCTCGCCCGCGCCTTCCGCCGCCGCATGCTTGGTGACCGGCACCGACTCGCCGGTGAGCATCGATTCGTCTACCGTCAGGTTGGAGGCGGCCGTCAGTTCCATGTCGGCCGGCACGCGGTCGCCCTCGGCCAGCAGCACCAGGTCGCCCGCCACCAGCTCGCTGCCGGCGACGCGCTCCTGCCGGCCGTCCCGCACCACCAGCGCGCGCGGGCAGGACAGGTCGCGCAAGGCCTCGAGCGAGCGTTCGGTGCGCCGCTGTTGCAAAAATGTCATGACAATGACGACCAGCACGAACCCCAGCAACATGAAGGCCTCGGCCCGGTCGCCGATGGCCAGGTAGACCGCGCCGCAAGCCACCAGCAGCAGGAACATTGGCTCGGAAACCACGTCCACCAGCAGGCGCCACGCGCCGAGCGGGCGCGACGCCGGCAGCTGGTTCGGGCCGTCGGCCAGCAGCCTGGCCGCCACCTCCGCAGCGGTGAGTCCTTGATCGTTCATGCAAGCATCCCTGTTCAGCGACCGCACCAGCGTAGCACACGTTCGCGCCGCGCTGGGGTGGTCCGTCCGGGCGGCACAACGGCGCCCTTTCCGCTGGCCCGGCCGCGGGCGCCGCTACCACATCTATCCGGCAAAGGCTTGATCCATATCATAAAAACGCCCACCAGCACCGATCATAATGCCAATTCAAGGGCATCTTGCCGCCCGCTGCGACCGCCCAGGAACGTCATGCACCGTCTTCACACCGTACGTAATATCTTGCTGTTCATTGTGGCCGCCCTGGTCCTGCCCGCCTTTCTGATCGGCCTGGTCTGGTCGTTGCAAGCGTTCGACGCCAGCCGCGCGCGCAGCGAGGCCCAGGCCCTGCAAACGGCGCGCAACCTGATGCTCGATATCGACAGCGAGTTCAAGTCGCTTGGCGCCGTGGCCGGCGCGCTGAGCACCTCGCCCGCCTTGCAGCACGCCGACCTGGCCGCGTTCCAGCGCCAGGCCGAGGCGGCCAGGCCCTACACCAATGCCACCAACTTCGTGCTGACCGACGTCCACGGCCAGCAGCTGGTCAACACCCTCAGGCCGTTCGGCACGCCGCTGCCCCGGCACGGCAACCCGGCCCTGATCGCCAAGGCCGCCGCGAGCGGGCGCATGCAGGTATCCGACCTCTATGTCGGCGCCGTCACCGGCGCCGGCGTCATGAGCATCTGCCTCCCGGTGCGGGTCAGCGGCAAGCTCGCCTATTTCCTCGACGCCGGCCAGAACGCCGCCGAGTTCGCGAGCCTGCTGGCCAGCCGCAAGCTGCCGGCCAACTGGGTGGTGGCCATCATCGATGGCGGCGGCACCATCGTTGCGCGCAGCCGGGCGCCGGCACAGTATGTGGGCAAGCGCGCCCAGCCCGACCTGCTGCGGCTGATCGCCGCCGCGCCGCAGGGGCATGCCCGCTTGATCACGCTTGAAGGCATCGCGGTGTACACGAGCTTTGCCCGCTCCTCGGACAGCGGCTGGGCGGTCGCCATCGGCATCCCGGCGGCCAGCGTGGACGGCGAACTGTGGCGCTCGCTGGCCTTCAACCTGGGCGCCAGCGCCCTGCTGCTGGCGGTCGGCATCGCGCTGGCCCTGTTCGCGGGCGCCCACATCCGCCGCGCCATGGCCCAGCTGGTCGAGATCTCGGCCGCGCTGGGCAGCGGCACCGACCTGCCGCCGCACCACATCAAGCTGCGCGAGGCGCGCCAGGTTGCCGCCACGCTGACCGAGGCCGCGGCCCGGCTGCGGCGCAGCGAGGCGGCCCAGCTGGAGGCCCAGGCCAGGATCACGCTCAGCAACATCGAGCTGGAGCAGCGCGTGCAGGAGCGCACCGACGCCTTGCAGCAATCGCGCCACCTGATGGCGTCCATCCTGGAGCACATGCCGGCCGCCGTGGTGGTCAAGCGCGCGGCCGACCTGCGCTACGAGCTGGTCAACGCGGCCGGCGAACTGCTGCTGGGCAAACCGCGCGACGCCATCATCGGCCGCACCGACCAGGACCTGCACGCCGACGCCGAGGCGCGGGCCCGCATCGCCTCCGACCGCCAGGTGATCGCCACGCGCCAGGTGCTGGACCTGCCGGCCGAGGCCGTAACGGAGGCGAACGGCCGGACCCGCTACCTGCACACCCGGAAAATGGTGCTGCTCGACAGCGCGGGCCAGCCCTCGCACCTGCTGGGCATCTCGCTCGACGTCACCGACAGCCTGCACGCGGCCGAACAGCTGCACATCGCGGCGGTCGCCTTCGATTCGCAGGAGGCGATGATGATCACCGATGCCCAAAGCACCATCCTGCGCATCAATTCCGCCTTCACCGCCAGCACCGGCTACACGCAGGAGGAAATCCTGGGCCGCACGCCGCGCGTGCTCAAGTCGGGCCGGCACGACCAGGCCTTCTACGCCGCCATGTGGGACAGCATCATCCACCGCGGCTCCTGGCAGGGCGAGTGCTGGGACCGCCGCAAGAACGGCGAGATCTATCCGACCTGGACCATCATCAGCGCCATCCGCGACGACCAGGGCGTGATCCGCCACTATGTCTGTACCCAGACCGACATCAGCGCCCGCAAGCAGGCCGAGGAGGAAATCCGCCAGCTGGCCTTCTACGATCCGCTGACCAGGCTGCCCAACCGCCGGCTGCTGGTGGACCGCCTGCGCCACGCCATCGACAGCTGCGCCCGCACCAAGCTGATCGGCGCCCTGATGTTCATCGACCTGGACAACTTCAAGATGCTCAACGACACGCTGGGCCACGACCAGGGCGACGTGCTGCTGCGCCAGGTGGCGCAGCGGCTGCCGGCCTGCGTGCGCACGGTCGACACCGTGGCCCGGCTCGGCGGCGACGAGTTCGTCGTCATGATCGAAGGCTTGAGCGAGGACGCGCAACAGGCGGCCTTCAAGGCGCAGGAAATCGGCGACGCCGTGCTGGCCAGCCTGAACCGCCCGTACCAGCTGGCCGACCGCCCCTACCACTGCACGCCCAGCATCGGCGTGACGCTGATCTCGGACCACGAGCTGACGCTGGACGAGGTGCTGCGGCACGCCGACCTGGCGATGTACCAGGCCAAGAGCGCCGGCCGCAACACGCTGCGCTTCTTCGAGCCGCAGATGCAGCAGGCCGCCAACGCCCGCGCCGAGATCGAGCACGATCTTCAGCAGGCGCTGCAGCGCGGCGAGTTCGAGCTGTACTACCAGGCCCAGGTGGACGCGGCCGGCCGCCTGATCGGCGCCGAGGCGCTGCTGCGCTGGCACCATCCGCGCCGCGGGCTGGTGCTGCCGGACCAGTTCATCACGCTGGCCGAGAGCACCGGCGTCATCGTGCCGCTGGGGCAATGGGTGCTGCAAAGCGCCTGCGCCGAGCTGGCCTTGTGGGCCGACGATCCGGCCATGAGCGCGCTGAAGCTGGCCGTCAACGTCAGTCCCTACCAGTTCCGCCAGCCGGCTTTCGCCGCCCAGGTGCAGAAGGCGCTCAGCGACGCCGGCGCCGACCCGCACCGGCTGGAACTGGAGCTGACCGAAAACCTGATGCTGGACGATTTTTCCAGCGTGGCCGACAAGATGCGCATCCTCAAGCGCATCGGCATCGCCTTCGCGCTGGACGATTTCGGCATCGGCTATTCCTCGCTGTCGTACCTGAAGCGCCTGCCGCTGGACCAGCTGAAGATCGACCGCAGCTTCGCGCGCGACGTGCTGAGCGATCCCAACGACGCCGCCATCGCCCGCATCATCGTCGTGCTGGGGCACACGCTGGGGCTGACCATCGTGGCCGAGGGCGTCGAGACGGACGACCAGCACGCCTTCCTGGCCGCCACCAACTGCAATTCCTTCCAGGGTTTCCTGTTCAGCCAGCCGCTGCCGGCGGCGGAATTCAGGGCACTGGCCGCGCGGGCGCTGGCCGCCGCCGCGCCCGCACCGTAGCGGCCAGCGTGCCGATGCGCGCCGGCAAGTCGGCGGCCGCGCCATCAAGCGGCAGCACGTGGCGGCGCTCGGCCGCCGTCAGCGGTTCATGGGTCGCGTACTGGTAGTCCAACACCTCGGTGCCGGCGTCCGATGCGTCGGGCGGGCCGAGCGCGCGCTGGCGCAGCCGTTCGCGCAGCAAAGCGTCGTCCGCCGGCAGATCGACAATGACGAAGGCCAGGCCCAGCTCCCGCGCCAGCGCCTGGAACGGTTGCCGCTGCCAGCGGTGCAGATGGGCGGCGTCGACCACCACATCCAGCCCGGCGGCAGCGATGGCGCGCGCCAGTTGCAGCAGGCGCGCGTAGGTCGCGCGGTCGGCGGCGGCGTCGTAGATGCCTTGCCCGCCCGGCGCGGGCCTGTGCTCGGCCGGCGCCAGTCCGTGCAGGCGCTTGCGCTCGACGTCGGAGCGGATATGGATGGCGCCCAGCGCGGCCGCCAGCCGCGCCGCGCAGTACGACTTGCCGCTGCCGGAGTAGCCGTGCATCAGCACCAGCGCGCCGCGACGGGGCTGGGGCCGCGCAGCCAGCGCCAGGTAGCGCCCGGCCGCCGCGCGCGCGGCCGCGCCCTCGCCGGGCCCTGCCTCGGCGGCCGCCAGCAGCAATACCTTGCAGCGAACCAGCGCCCGCCTGGCCTCGTAGAACGCCAGCAGCGGCAGCCCGGCGTAATCGTCGCTGGCGGCCAGGTAGCCTTGCAGCAGGCGCGCGGCCAGGTCGTCGCGGCCGTGGAAGCGCAGGTCCATGACGATGAAGGCGAGATCGGCGACCACGTCGGTCCAGCGCAGTTCGTCGTTGAACTCGATGCCATCGAACACGTCCACCCGCCCTTCCCAGCTGAGGATATTGCCGCTGTGGAGATCGCCGTGGCACTCGCGCACATGGCCGTCGGCGCGGCGCCGCTCGAAGCGCTGCGCATCCGCCATCTGCTCCGCGTGCCAGCGCGTCAGCCGTGCCAGCCGCGCGCGGTTGGTGCGGCCGGTGAGCAGGCTGTCCACCGTGGCCAGGTCGCCGCGCCCCAGTTCGCCGATGGCGTCGGCCCCGCCCCACGGCGCGTCCGGCGCGGCGCGCGCGGCCTCGGCGTGGAAGCGCGCCAGCAGCAGCGCCAGCGCGTCGATCTCGTCCGGCTCCAGCAGCCCGGCGTCCAGCCGCGCGCTCCATAGCGCCTGCTGCGGAAAGGTGCGCATCCGTACCGCGTATTCAAGCGCCGGGCCGTCGCCGTCCAGCGTCGGCTCGCCGCCGCCGGTGACGGCGCTCACACCCAGGTACAGGCTGGGCGCCAGGCGCTGGTTGAGGCGCACTTCCTCCTCGCAGCAGTGCCGGCGCGCCGCCAGCGTGCCGTAATCGAGCACGTCGAAACGCAGCGCCTTCTTGAACTTGTAGGCCAGCCGGTCCAGCACGTAAATCCAGGAGATATGGGTCTCGTAGTGCTGGAAGCGGCAGCCCTGGCGATGCCAGGCCGCTTCCAGCTCCCGCAGCAGCACAAGCTGTTGTGCCACCTCGGACCCGGCTTGCGGCGACGACGGGGATGGTTGCACGGCGCGCCCGGGATCAGCCCGGTTTGCCGTCGACGCGCACGCGGCTGAGGTAAGGCGCGTAGACGTAGACGTACAGACCGAACGCCGCCGTCCAGCACACCGCGCTGACCACCAGCATGCCCGGTCCGCCGTCCCAGCCCAGCGCCGACAGCACGCGCGACAACGCGCTGAACTGGATCAGGCCGAACATCGCGGTCTCGAACTTGCCGGCGCGCAGGGGCCGGCCCGTGTGGCCCAGTGTGGTGCGGGTCATCATGCCCAGGATCAGGCCGGCCATCGAGCCCACCGTCAGCGCGTGGAAGCCGGCGCTGGCGCTGACGATCTGCCAGCGCGACAGCGACAGCAACACCAACCCGGCCGCGATCCACGCGTACGACAGGTGCATGATCCACAGCAGCGGCACGGCGCCGGTGCGCAGCGCCTGCCAGCGCCACAGGCGCAGCAAGACCAGCACGGCGGCGGCCACGCCGATCGGCGCGACCAGCCAAGCCGGCGCCATGGCGACCCAGCTGACCGAGAACGCCACCACCAGGCCCAGCGACCACTTGTCCAGCCTGGGTTGCACTTGTGGGTTGGTGCCGGGCGCGCCGTTGCGGGTGAACATGGGAATGATGCGGGTGCCGATGGCGGCCTCCATCAGCACGATCACCAGCACGGCGGCCTGCACCGGCGGAATCGGGCTGGCAGTGATCCAGCCCAGCGTGATCGCATGGAACACGCCGTTGGCCAGCGCCATCAGGCCGAGCAAGCCGACCAGGAAATAGTTGCGGCGGTTGCCGGCCTTTTGCATCACGCGCCACAGCGGCCAGGCGGCGGCCGGCAGGAACAGCCAGTCCACCAGCGCGCCGGCCAGCGGCGGCGCCAGCAGCATCGCCAGGCGGCCCAGCAGCCACAAGCCCACCAGCGCCGCCAGCTTGCCGCGCACCGGCGTCCAGAAGCCGGTCCAGTTGAACGCGGCGGTGTACAGGAAGCCGACCACCACCGCCGCCGCCATGCCGAACACCATCTCGTGCATGTGCCAGGCGAAGCCGACGTGCAGCCAGCCGCCGGCGTCGGCCGGCCACCAGCCCAGGTAGCGCAGCATCCACATGGGGATGGCCAGCGCGGCGAACGCCGCCGCCACCAGGTAGAACGGGCGGAAGCCCAGCCGCCATATGGGATGGCTGTCCCAGGCCTCGGCCTGGCCGACGGGTTCTTCGATATGCAGCAAGCTCATGATCTATGTCCTAAAAGAGTACGCCACCATTGTCTGCCCGGCGTGGCGGCCGGTGAAGGCTGGCGCCGGATTCGCATAACCTGGATCAAGAAATTCCAAATTGCCCGGCCGTTTTGCGCCCCGGCGCTCGACCGCCGCCGCCGTTTCGCTTAGGCTGTTCGCATGGTTCCAATTCAACCTCAACTTCAAAGGAATGCTATGCAAACTGAAATTCTCATCGAAGGCATGGACGACGAAGGCTCGGCCGACAACGTCGCCAAACTGCTGAGCGACATCGCCGGCGTCAGCGACGTGCGCGTCTCCCTGCTCGACCGCCGCGCCCGCGTCCAGATCGACGAATCGCTGACCTCGCCCCACCTGCTGACGCGCAAGCTGACGCAAGCGGGCTATCCGGCCGGCGCCCAGGCCATTGCCGCGCCGGCCGCGGCCGGTGGTTGCTGCGGCGGTTGCTGCGGCGGCTGAAAGCTGCTTACGCGCTGCCCTGCATCCGATGTTCGACCGCATACACGGCGGCCTGGACTCGGCTGCTCAGCTTAAGTTTCTTCAGCACGTTCTGCACATGGATCTTGACCGTGCTTTCGGCCAGGTCCAGTGCGCGCGCGATGCCCTTGTTGCTTTCGCCGCGCGCCAGGCAATCGAGGATCTCCCGTTCGCGCGGGGTCAGCTTGTCCAGCTCGGACGCCACCGGCGCCACCGCGCCCGCCGTCAACTGCGCCACCAGCTTGGCCGTCATCGACTCGGCCAGCACGGTCTCGCCGGCCGCCGCGCGGCGGATCGCCCGGCTCAGGAAATCGGTGTCGATATTCTTCAGCAGATAACCGCTGGCGCCGGCCTTCAGCGCCACGCTCAGGTCTTCCGCGTCCTCCGACACGGTCAGCATCACGACCGCGCTGTCCGGGCAATCCTGGCGCAGCTGTTCCAGCGTTTCCAGGCCCGACATGCCGGGCATGTTCAGGTCCAGCAGGATCACCTGCGGCTTGAGCTGCTGCGCCCGCTTGACGCCTTCGAAGCCATCGGCCGCCTCGCCCACCACGGTGACCTCCGGGTTGCGTTGCAGCAGGGAGCGTATGCCGCTGCGAAACAGTGTGTGATCGTCTATCAGCAGCACGCTGATCGTGCTTGTATCCTTGTCCATCAGCTCCAGCCTTTCTTGTTAATGTTAAGCCGCGCGGCGCTGGGCGCGCGGCAGCCGCAGCAGCACTTCGGTGCCGGCGCCCGGCGCCGACTTCAAATGCAGCTGCGCGTCGATGCGTTGTGCGCGTTCGCGCATGATGTTCAGGCCGACGTGGGCCTCGCCCAGCGTTTCCAGCGCGGCCGGGTCGAAGCCGTGGCCATTGTCGCGGATGCTGAGGGTGAAATCCTGGTCGTCCTTCAGGCTCAGCCAGACCTGCGTGGCCGAGGCGTGCTTGCGCACGTTCGACAGCGCCTCCTGCACGATGAACAGCAACTGCAGCTGATGCTCGCGCGGGAACGGCGCACCGTCCGAGTCGGCCTCGAAATCCACCGCGATGCCGCTCTGGCGCTGGAACTTGTCGACCACCGTCTCCAGCGACGACACCAGGTTGCCCTCCTGCAGCCGGGTGCGGAAGTTGTGCAGCAGCTCGCGTACGTCCTGGTAGCTCTCCTCGACGCCGGCGCGCAGGGCCGGCACGATGCTCTCCACCTCGTCCAGCCGCTGCCGCTGCAGCGACTGCTCCAGCATCTGCACCTGCAGGTTCAGGAAGTTCAAGCCCTGGGCGATGCTGTCGTGCAGGCCCTGGGCGACCAGGTTGCGCTCCTCGGAGA
Source organism: Duganella caerulea (assembly GCF_040362985.1). Taxonomy (NCBI): domain Bacteria; kingdom Pseudomonadati; phylum Pseudomonadota; class Betaproteobacteria; order Burkholderiales; family Oxalobacteraceae; genus Duganella; species Duganella caerulea. The sequence continues at coordinate 701,882 of NZ_BPWJ01000001.1, forward strand.
CGGCCAGCTCGCGGTCGCGCCCCTGCAGGCGCAGGTTCTCGATGGCCGTGCCCAGCAGCTGGCCCAGCGTCTCCAGCAGCGCCGTCTGCGCCGCGCTGAACACGGTCGGCGTGCGGAAGTGCAGGTTGAAGAAGCCCAGGTACTGGCGCTGCGCGAAAATATGAAAGATCGAAATCGTCGCGAAGCCTTCGCGGTGGCATTTCAGCGTGTGGCGGTCGTCCTTGCGGCGCAGGTCGTGGATCACGGCCAGCTTGCTGACCACCGCCTCGCCGCACAGGCACTCGCCCACCTTCAGGCAGCGTTCGCTCTCGACCAGCTCCTCGGAAATGCCCTGATGAACCAGCATGTGCAGGTTGCCGCGGTTCGGGTCGAGGATGCGCACCGAGCCGCCGTCGGCGCTGAAGTAATCGCTGATGCGCTGCAGGAAGCCCTTGCACATCGCCTCGGCTGACTGCGTCTGCTGCAGGAACGAGGCGCTGTCGTACAGCAGCGCCAGTTCGCGGTTCTGGTGCTCCAGCTCGGCCGTCTTGAGCTGCACCCGGCGCTCCAGGTTGCTGTAGGAATCCTGCAGCTTGTCGGCCATCTGGTTGAAACCGTGGGCCAGCATGCCGAACTCGTCGTTGCTGTCGACCGGTAGCCGCACGCTGAAATCCTGCTCGCGCATGCGCTCGATGCCGCCCTGCAGCCGCGTCACGGGCGCGACGATCATGTCGAACAACAGGTAGATGATGCTGATCGTGCCGAGCAAGGCCAGCGCCAGCAGCAGCAATTGCGACGCGCGCAGCCAGAAGGTGCGGCTTTCGCTGTCGCGCTCGATGCGCTGCACCAGCAAATCGACGTGCTCGACAAAGCGCTCGGTGCGCTGCTGGACCATGCTCTTGTCCGCCGGGTCGAGCCCGCCGGCCGCCAGCGCGTTGCGCACCTGCGACGACAATTCCAGCCGCCACTGCTGCTGCACCTCGGCAAACTCTGTGCGGATGGCCGCGGTCGGCGGCAGGAACAGCGGACGCTGCGGATCGCCGCGGCGCAGCAGGTCCAGCGTGCGTTCCATGCGGCCCAGCTGTTCGCTGACCGCCTGGCGGCCGGGTGGCGCGTCCATCTGCGTGGTCAGCAGGGCCAGCCGGTAGCTATCCATGCGCAAGCTGCCGGCCACGTTGATCGCGGCCGCGCTGCCCTCCAGCTGCCAGGACAGCAGCAGCGTCGAGCCGATCACGGTCAGCGCGATCGCCAGAAAGCTCAGCAGCAGGCCGACGATGCGGGTCGACAGTTTTTGCCAGCCGGCGAACAGCGCCGGCTTCAGCATGGCGCTCGGCGCCGGCGGGCGGTGGCTACACTAGACATGGCTTTCTCCGTTGATCTCTACAGCAATGACGCGAGTATACACGCCCCTAGCCGCCGGTTTGCGACATGAAGCGCACGATCTTCTCCGGCTGGCGGCCGAAGTCGTGCTGCTCGGGCTTGAGTTCGATGGCTTCGCGGATCGCCTGTTCCAGCTCGGCGTCGCTGGCGCCGCCGCGCAGCAGGGGCGCCAGCGGATATTGCTGTTCCTGGCCCAGGCACAGGTATAAGGTGCCGTCCACCGCCAGCCGCACGCGGTTGCAGGTGGCGCAGAAGTGCTGCGACAGCGGCGTGATGAAGCCAATGCTGGCGCTGCCGTCAGTCGTGGCCCAGTAGCGCGCCGGCCCGCCGCCCAGTTCCAGCGCCTGCGGCACCAGTCCGAATTTCTCGGCCAGGCGCTGCTGCACCGGCGCCAGGTTCAGGTAGGCGGTGTTGCGGCCGGTCTCGCCCATCGGCATGACCTCGATCAGCCGCAGCACGAACTGCTCCTTGATGCAGAATGCCGCCATGGCGTCGATCTCGGCATCGTTGACGCCGCGCATGGCGACCATGTTGATCTTGATCGGCGCCAGGCCGGCGGCCTTGGCGGCCTGCAGCCCGTCCAGCACCGACGGCAGGCAGTCGCGGCCGGTGATGCCGGCCATGCATTCGCGGTCCAGCGTGTCGAGGCTGACGTTGACGCGGGTGATGCCGGAGGCGGCCAGCGCCTCGGCGTGGCGCGCCAGGCGGGTGCCGTTGGTGGACAATGACAGGTCGCGCACGCCGTCCAGGCTGGACAGGCGGCTGGCCAGTTGCGGCAGGTTGCGGCGGGTCAGCGGCTCGCCGCCGGTGAGGCGCACGCGCGAGGTGCCCAGCCGGGCGAAGGCCGCCACGACCCGCTCGATCTCGTCGAAGGTGAGCCAGTCGGGAGGGTCTTCATAGCCCTTGAAATCCTTGGGCATGCAGTAGGTGCAGCGCAGATCGCAACGATCGGTGACCGAGACCCTCAAATAGTCGATCGATCGACCAAACCTGTCGCTTAACATCGCCGCTCTCCTGTGATAGATGGTGTGATGTCATTGTAGCGGCAGGGCCGCGCCCTGCCACTGCGCATGACGGCTTAGCGGGCCTAGTCCTAAGTGACTAGGCCCGTTAGGAATAACCCTACTGCACCAGCGGCGACTGCGCGCCTTCCAGTTCGACGCCGGCGATGTCGGCCCGGCCGACCAGGATGTGCAGATACTGGTGCAAGGCGCGCTGCCACGACTGGCGGCGCAGCTCGTCGGCGATCTGGGCGTGGACGGCCGAGAACGGCACCACCTCGCCCTCGACCCGGCGCCGGGCCTGCACGATATGCAGGCCGAAGCGGGTCTCCAGCAGGCGTCCGGCCAGCTCACCCGGTTGCAACCTGAACAACAGTTCATCGAACTCCGGCACGCACTGGCCGCGGGCCAGCTGGCCCAGGCTGCCGCCGACCGCGCCCGACGGGCAGTTCGAGTACTGGCGCGCCAGCTCCTCGAACCGCTCGGGACGGGCCTGCAGCTCGGCCAGGATCAGCTCGGCCGTCTGGCGCAACAGCTCCAGCGGCGCGGCCGGGGTCACCTGGAACAGGATGTGGCGCGCCTCGACCAGGTCGCCGCTGCGGAAGCGCTGCGGCTGGCCCAGGTAATAGCGCAGGCAGCTGTCCTCGTCCGTTTCCGGCACCGTGACTTCCTGCGCGAACAGGGCTTCGATGCGCTGGTCGTCATCCTCGCCGGCGATGCCCAGCCGGTCCGCTTCCTGCAACAGCACGGTGCGCAGCACCACTTCGTGCACCGCCTGGCGCAGCGGGTTGTCCGCCTGCGCCTGGTGCGGCAGTTCCGCCTCGATGGCGCTGTCGTCGATGTCGACGCCGTTGACTGCGATACCCATGATAGTCTCCTTAGCGTGGACGCACCAGTTGATAGGCGCGGCTCAGGTAGGTGATGGCGCCGAAGCCGCTCCACACGTGCACCAGGCGGGTGAACGGGAAGATCGCGAACAGCGACATGCCCATGAACAGGTGCAGCTTGAACACCAGCGGCGCTTCCTCGATGAAGCCGGCGGCGTCGCCGCGCAGCGTGACCACGTGCTGCGCCCAGGTCATCAGCTGCACCATCATGTGGCCGTCCAGGTGCGAGGCCGAGGCGAAGATCGAGGACAGGCCCAGCAGCAAGGTCGCCAGCAGCCAGCACAGCACCAGCTTGTCCTTGAAGGTGCTGCGGGCACGGACGCGCTCGTTGCTCAGGCGGCGTGCGATCAGCATCAGCAAGCCGACCAGGCACAGCGAACCCATCACGCCGCCGGCCACCATCGCCACCAGCTGCTTGGCGCCGTGGGTGACGCCCAGCGTGTCCCACACCCACACCGGGGTCAGCAGGCCGGCCATGTGGCCGAAGAACAGGCCCAGCACGCCGATGTGGAACAGCGGGCTGCCCAATCGCAGCATGCCGTTGTTGAGCGTCTGGCTGGACTCGGACTTCCAGGTGTATTGCTCGCGGTCGAAGCGGATCAGGCTGCCGACCAGGAAAATCGCCAGCGCGATGTAGGGATAGATGCCGAATAAAAATTGATGTACGTAGTTCATGGTGTGCTCCTCAATGACGCTGTGGCGCCGCCGCCTTCGGATAAAAATGGACCGGATGACCGCCGCCGGCCAGCGTGGGCGCCAGCAACGGTTCGATGCCGTCGGCGCCGGGGCCGAAGGTTTCCAGCGCCTCGTCCATGTCGCGCACCGGCGGCTCGCTCAGTTCCTCGGCCGCCACCGGCGACAGGGCCTGCAGCAGGTCGAACAGGCCGGCGTACGGGCTGCCATTGGCGCGCAGCTTGCGGCCGATGTAGGCCAGCACGTGGATGGCGTCGCCCAGCATGCGCTCCGCCTGCTCGCTCTCCAGCTGCGACAGGAACTCCAGGAACAGCGGCACGTAGTCCGGCAGGTCGTTGCCGACCATCTGCAGGCCGTGCTTGCTGTACTCGGCCATCAGGTCGACCATGGCCTGGCCGCGGTCGCGCGATTCGCCGTGGATGTGCTCGAACAGGTGCAGCGAGTGCGACGGGTTGCGGTCGAACGTCGTCACATACTGCAGTTGCAGGTCGATCAGCGGGGTGCGGCGCAGGTGCGCCAGCAGCTCCGCCACCGCCGCGTGCCACTGCGGCAGCTTGTCCCGCAGGCGCTGCTCCAGCTCGGGCAGCTCGGCCAGCAGCTCCGGCTCCGGGTACAGCAGCAGGGCCGACAGCACGCTGTAGCCGAAGGCGCCGCTTGGGTCGTGGTCAGACATCGAGGTTCTCCTTTTTCTTGCGCGATTTCGGCATGGAGATGAAGATCTCCGAACCGTGCTTGCGTTTGCCGAACAGGCTGGCGTCGCTGACGCCGTCCGAGCAACCGTTGCCGAAGCTGAAGCCGCAGCTGCCCTTCTCGTTGAAGCTGTCCTCGGCCATCTCCTTGTGGCTGCTCGGGATCACGAAGCGGTCCTCGTAGTTGGCGATGGCCATGATGTGGTACATGTCCTCGACCATCTCCGGTTCCAGCCCGACCTGCTTGAGCACGTCCAGGTCCGGCGTCGTCGCCACATGCTTGCTGCGCATGTAGGCACGCATCGCCAGCATGCGGTCCAGCGCGCGGATCACCGGCTGCTGGTCGCCCGCGGTCAGCAGGTTGGCCAGGTATTGCACCGGAATGCGCAGGCTGGCGGTGTCCGGCAGGATGCCGTTCTTGCCCATGCGGCCGGATTCGGCGGCGGCCTGGATCGGCGACAGCGGCGGGATGTACCACACCATCGGCAGCGTGCGGTATTCCGGATGCAGCGGGAACGCCACCTTCCACTCCACCGCCATCTTGTACACCGGCGAACGCTTGGCCGATTCCAGCCACGAGTCCGGGATGCCCTGACGGCGCGCCTCTTCGATCACGGCAGGATCGTGCGGATCGAGGAACAGGCCCAGTTGCGATGGATACAGGTCGCGCGGATCGGCCACCGACGCCGCCTGTTCGATCTTGTCGGCGTCATACAGCAGCACGCCGAGGTAGCGGATGCGGCCGACGCAGGTTTCCGAGCAAACGGTAGGCTGGCCCGCTTCGATGCGCGGGTAGCAGAAGGTGCACTTCTCGGCCTTGCCGGACGACCAGTTGTAGTAGATCTTCTTGTACGGGCAACCGGAGATGCACATGCGCCAGCCGCGGCACTTATCCTGGTCGATCAGCACGATGCCGTCGTCCTCGCGCTTGTACACCGAGCCCGACGGGCAGGATGCGACGCAGGTCGGATTGAGGCAGTGCTCGCACAGGCGCGGCAGGTACATCATGAAGGTGTTCTCGAAGGTGCCGTACATTTCCTTCTGCATATTGTCGAACAGCTTGTCCTGGCTGCGCTGGGCGAATTCGCCGCCCAGGTCGTCCTCCCAGTTCGGGCCCCACTCGATCTTGTCCATCTTCTTGCCGGTCAACACGGAGATCGGACGGGCGGTCGGCGGCGTTTCCGACAGCGGCGCGTTCTGCAGGCGCTCGTAGTCGTAGGTGAACGGCTCGTAGTACTCGTCGATCTGCGGCAGGTTCGGGTTGGCGAAAATCTGCGCCAGGATCTTCAAGCGGCTGCCTTGGCGCGGCTCGATCTTGCCGGCGTCGGTGCGGTGCCAGCCGCCGTTCCACTTGTCCTGGTTTTCCCAATCCTTCGGATAACCGATGCCGGGCTTGGTCTCGACGTTGTTGAACCACGCGTACTCGACGCCGTCACGGCTGGTCCACACGTTCTTGCATGTGACCGAGCAGGTATGGCAGCCGATGCACTTGTCCAGGTTCAGCACCATGCCGATTTGTGCGCGAATTTTCATGCTTTGCTCCCTGTCTGTTCTTTCAACGGACCTTCCAGCCAGTCGACCTTGTTCATCTTGCGCACCAACACGAATTCATCGCGGTTGGAGCCGACCGTGCCGTAGTAGTTGAAGCCCCACGACAGCTGCGCGTAACCACCGATCATGTGGGTCGGCTTGGTGACGGCGCGCGTGACCGAATTGTGGATACCGCCCCGCTTGCCCGACATCTCCGCGCCAGGCACGTTGATGATCTTCTCCTGTGCGTGGTACATCAGCGTCATCCCTTCCGGCACCCGCTGGCTGACGATGGCGCGGGCGGTCAGCGTACCGTTGACGTTGAACACCTCGATCCAGTCGTTGTCGACGATGCCGGCCGCCTTGGCGTCGGTCTCCGACAGCCACACGTGCGGACCGCCGCGCGACAGCGTGAGCATGCGCAGGTTGTCCGAGTAGGTGGAGTGGATCCCCCACTTCTGGTGCGGCGTGATGAAGTTCAGCGCGATCTCCTTGTTGCCGTTCGGCTGGGCGCCCAGCATGGCCGCCGTGGTCTTGGTGTTGATCGCCGGCTTGTACACGCACAGCCCCTCGCCAAAATCACGCATCCAGCGGTGATCCTGGTAGAACTGCTGGCGGCCGGTCAGCGTGCGCCATGGGATCAGTTCATGCACGTTGGTATAGCAGGCGTTGTAGCTGACTTCTTCCGACTCCAGGCCCGACCAGGTCGGCGAGGAGATGATCTTGCGCGGCTGGGCCTGCACGTCGCGGAAGCGGATGCTGTCGTGCTCGCGCGGCAGCGCCAGGTGGGTGTGGTCGCGTCCGGTAATCTTGGACAGCGCGTCCCAGGCCTTGACCGCCACGTGGCCGTTGGTTTCCGGCGCCAGCGACAGGATCATTTCGGCCGCGTCGATGGCGGTGTCCAGGCGCGGCTGGCCGTGGGCGATGCCGGGCGCCGTCACCGTGCGGTTGATGCCGCGCAGGATGTCGACCTCATGGCCGGTCTTCCAGCTGATGCCCTTGCCGCCGTTGCCGATTTTCTCCAGCAGCGGGCCGATCGAGGTGAACTTCTGGTGGATCTTGGTGTAGTCGCGCTCGATCACGGTGAAGTTGGGCATGGTCTTGCCCGGCACCGGTTCGCATTCTCCTGCGCGCCAGTCCTTCGGATCGAACGGTTGGCCCAGTTCGCCCGGCGTGTCGTGCATCAGCGGGGTCAGCACCAGATCCTGCTGGGTGCCGAGGTAGGCGCCGCCGATTTCCTCGAACTTCTTGGCGATGCCCTTGTAGATTTCCCAGTCCGACTTCGACTGCCACAGCGGCTGCACCGCTTCCGACAACGGGTGGATGAACGGGTGCATGTCGGACGTGTTCAGGTCATCCTTCTCGTACCAGGTCGCGGTCGGCAGCACGATGTCGCCGTACAGGCAGGTGGTGGACATGCGGAAGTCCAGCACCACCAGCAGGTCCAGCTTGCCTTCAGCGGCCGGACGCACCTTGACGTCGCGCGGCTTGATGCAGTGGTCCTCGTCGCTCATCAGCGCGTTCTGCGTGCCCAGCAAATACTTCAGGAAGTACTCGTGGCCCTTGCCCGAGCTGCCCAGGATGTTGGAGCGCCACACAAACATATTGCGCGGGAAGTTGGCTGGATTGTCCGGATCGTCGCAGGAGAATTCCAGTTTCTTGTCCTTGATCTGGCTGACCGCGTAGTCGACCGGGCTCATGCCGGCGGCTGCCGCGGCGCGGGTCACTTCCAGCGGATTGGTCTGCAGCTGCGGTGCCGATGGCAGCCAGCCCAGGCGCTCGGCCTTGGCGTTGTAGTCCAGCAGCGTCATTGGTGCGACGTCGTCGCCGGCCGTTGGCGAGGCGATTTCCTCGGTGTGCAGCTTCTCGTGGCGCCACTGGCTGGTGTGGTTGTAGAAGAACGAGGTGCCGTTCATCTGGCGCATCGGACGGTTCCAGTCCTGGGCGAACGCCAGCGGCGTCCAGCCGGTTTGCGGACGCAGCTTTTCCTGGCCCACGTAGTGCGCCCAGCCGCCGCCCGATTGGCCGACGCAGCCGCACATCATCAGCATGTTGATGATGCCGCGATAGGTCATGTCCATGTGGTACCAGTGGTTCAGCGCGGCGCCGACGATGACCATGCTCTTGCCACGGGTCTGGTCGGCGTTCTCGGCGAACTGGCGCGCCACGGTGATCACATCGGCGGCCTTGACGCCGGTGTGCTTGACTTGCCAGGCCGGGGTGTACGGCACGTCGTCCTCGTAGCTGGTGGCGACGTTGCCGCCGCCCAGGCCACGGTCGATGCCGTAGTTGGCCATCGTCAGGTCGAACACGGTGGCGACCAGCGCGGTGCTGCCGTCGGCCAGCGTCAGGCGCTTGACCGGTACGTTGCGCATCAGCAGATCGCTGGCGTCCTTGCCGCCGAAGTAGGCGAAGCCGACCGGCAGCACCTCGTCGCTGCAGCCGATCAGCGACAGCAGCGGATCGACCGGCGCGCCGTTGCCGCCCTCTTTCATTTCCAGGTTCCACTTGCCGGACTCGCCCCAGCGGAAGCCGATCGAACCGGCCGGCGCCACGATGCGGCCGCTGGCTTCGTCGATGACCAGGGTTTTCCAGTCAGGGTTGTTGGTTTCGTCCAGGTTGTTGGCCAGGTGCGAGGCGCGCAGGAAGTATTCCGGCGCCAGCGTGCCGTTCTGTTCTTTCAGCAGCACCAGCATCGGGAAGTCGGTGTACTGCTTGGCGTATTCCTTGAAGTAGGCAGACTGGTGCGAGGTGTGGTATTCCTTCAGGATCACATGGCCCATGGCCATCGCCAGCGCGGCATCGGTGCCCTGCTTCGGCGCCAGCCAGATGTCGCCGAACTTGGCCATCTCGCCGAAGTCGGACGACACCGCCACGGTCTTGGTGCCCTTGTAGCGCACCTCGGTGTAGAAGTGGGCGTCGGGGGTGCGGGTCATCGGCACGTTCGAGCCCCACACCATCAGGTAGGTCGAGTTGTACCAGTCGGCCGATTCCGGCACGTCGGTCTGCTCGCCCCACACCTGCGGGCTGGCTGGCGGCAAGTCGCAGTACCAGTCGTAGAAGCTCAGCGCCACACCGCCGATCAGCGACAGGTAGCGCGTGCCGGCAGCGTAGCTGACCATCGACATGGCGGGAATCGGCGAGAAGCCGACGATGCGGTCCGGGCCGTATTTCTTGATCGTCAGCGCGTTGGCGGCGGCGATCATCTCGTTACTTTCTTCCCAGGTGGCGCGCACAAAGCCGCCCAGGCCGCGCACCGACTTGTACAGCGCGGCGCGTTCTGGATTCTGGCTGATGTAGTCCCAGGCGGTGACCGGGTCCATGGTCTTGCGCGCTTCGCGCCACATTTCCATCAGGCGGCCGCGCACCATCGGGTACTTGACCCGCTGGGCCGAATACACGTACCACGAATAGCTGGCGCCGCGTGGGCAGCCGCGCGGCTCGTGGTTCGGCAGGTCGGGACGGGTACGTGGATAATCGGTTTGTTGCGTTTCCCAGGTGATCAGCCCGTTCTTCACATAGACTTTCCAGCTGCACGAGCCGGTACAGTTGACGCCGTGCGTGGAGCGCACGATTTTGTCGTGCTGCCAACGTTGGCGATAGGCGTTTTCCCAGGTGCGATCCTCGTGCACGACGGCGCCGTGGCCGTCGGAAAAGGTCGATACCGTTTTATTGAAGAACTTCAGGCGATCCAGAAAGTGACTCATGCTGCCTCCTAACTTGCACCCGGCGGCAACCGGGCATGCGGTCGCATGCAACATGCATGGACTCGACGATGACTGCAGTCTAGGGAAGGCAACGCTTCGTGTGAATCGGCAAGAAGGTGGCTGGCGGGCGTGAGAAGGACTAGGGGGACTACGCCGAAGTGACTAGTTCATCTAACCCGGGCGCAATCGCCGCCGGCGCAGGAGGCCAGCAGCTCGTGGTAGCTGAGCAGGCGGCTGTGCTCGCTCTCGGCGGCGTTGTCGGCATAGGCCAGCAAGGATGGGGACGCACCCCGCTCACGACGGCCGTAGCGCGCGCCCGCCGCAGCGAGCCAGCGTCCATCGGCCGCGCGCACGTAGACGCCGCGCACCATGCCCGGCTGCTCCATCGCGCCCAGCTGTGCAAACATCGCATCCAGACTACAGAAACGCAGCACCAGTCCGCTGTCATAGCGGATCTGCCCTTCGATGGCGCGCCCCGCCGGAACGGCCTGGGCCGCCGTTGCATCGCATTGCGCGGCCTGTGCCTGCATGAGTGGCCCGGTGTGCGGGCCGTAATTCTTCAGCATGACGCCGGCCGCGCCGGCGGTCAGCGCCAGCGCCAGCAGATACGCCGGGCGGTCAATCAAGCTCATCATCATTGTCCTTTCAACGTGGCCGCAGTGGGGGCCACGCTGTCATTATTCGCCGCCGCCGGTGCGCGAGTCCTTAACCTGGGTCATGGAATTTTGGTGCGGAACTAAGGCAAACTGACTACCTCGACTAGTCATTCATGGCAATGGGCACCTGGACCGGCGCGGGTTATACATACAACCTGGATCACCGACCATTGAGGAATAGTATGAATATCGCCACATTTGAAGAATTGCTCGTCGCCGCCGCCATGCAGCCGGAGCCACAGCGCCTGCTGCTGGCATTCGCGGTCGCCGAGCCGGAACCGGACCTGCCGCCAGGCGCGCCGGCCCGCACGACGCTGGTGCCGGTCATGTGCGTGGACAAGCAAGTAGGCGAGCTCGACACGTTCGCCAACCTGGCCGAGGAAGCCAAGGGCATGGGCCAGCCATGGGATGTACTGCTGATCACCACGTTGTCCGGCAAGCAGGGGCGCCTGCCCGACCCGCAGCAAACCGACGCCGCGTTGAACAAGATGCTGGGAGCCATCCAGCAAGGCCAGATGGACCGCTTCCTGGCCTTCGACCGCAGCGGCGACTTGATGAGTTACGCCTGACATGGCCAAGATCTTCCCGATACATCCGGCCAAGCCCGAGCTGATCTGCTGGGGCTGCGACCGCTACTGCCCCGCAAACAACATGATCTGCGGGAACGGCTCGGACCGCACCCAGCACCCGGTTGAATTGTTCGGCGAGGATTGGAACACCTTCGGCTTGAATGCGCAGGATGCGCAGCCCGCCGATGAAGTCAAGCCTCCGGCTGCTGACGAATCATAGCCGCGCAAGGGACCGTCGCGATCCGTCGGTGGACGATCTGGAACTTGCTCTTATCCTGGCGTATAAACACTCAAACACCCCACGCTGGAAGAATCATGAGCCAAGTACGCTGGAATATCGCAGTATCACAGGACACCGATCAATCGCTTCGCATGTACCTCGCAAGCCAAGGCGGTGGTCGTAAAGGTGATCTATCCCGCTTCATCGAAGACGCAGTACGCGCTCGCATCCTGGAACTGACCGCGGCACAGGTGAAGGTGGCCAATGCCAGCGTGGGTGAGGCTGAATTGAATGCCATCGTTGATGAAGCAGTGCAATGGGCAAGTAACCATTGATGCTGGTGACTGGCGACCGTCGTGCCGGTCTGCTAAAGCGCGGGAACTTTGGCCGCACCCGCATTGTCACCCCTGGCGTATTTTGCGCCCAAGTCCTCTAACGAAACTGCTGTTGCGGCGCTGAAGCGCCTACCACCAGAGTGCCGGATAGCGCTCAGGCCGCCTTCGCGTCGCCCGCTAACAGGGCCTCGCGGCCGGAGCGAACTTATTTTTACCACAATGATGCAAAGTCAATAACCCGTTCATCGTATGTTCTCAAATTGCCGTCGAAGAGAAGATGCTCCTGCCCGCACACATCCGTGGCGGGGTAACTAGGGAGAATTAACATGGCAATTGCTTGGATACGCGAGATTCGTAATCACCACACCAACGGCAAAATCCGCATCAAGATGATCGATGACGGACGCCACCCGTCGTACAACGGCGTGACGTACGGTAAGGATGATTGGATGGTCATCCCACCTTGCCGCTCGGCCGATTCGCCGGTCGTGGCCAATCCCGAGAACATGGCGGTCCCCTGGGGCTACGGCGGCAAACAACGCCTGATCATCCAGGTGGAAGTGGACGGCGTCAAGAACACGGTGTCGGCGGAGATCCGCGGCAACAACGCCTGGGACTACGTAGTGCTCCGCGATCACGAACTAACGGAAATCGGCGAGACCGAAGTTGGTTCCCTCGGCGACGCTCCGGGTGTCAATCACTCGTGGTGGGCTCTGGTCCTGCACGCCAACGGACGGCTCGAATGGCACTTGTTCGAACGTCAGGGTCTGGCGCGCGATGACCTGCTCACGATCGTCAATGGAGCGGGCAGCTTCTTCATCGACATGTTGCCTCACGTCGCCGGCGCGGTCGACGTGGCTGCCAAACTCGTGCCGTTGCTGCTGTAACGGGGAACGCCATGAAAAATAAAGGAAGCAACGCGGGCGACATCGTAGTTGAGGCTGGTAAGGCTTACCTCGAAGAAGAAAAGCTGAAAAAACTCCGTGAAGAGAACTATAAGAAGTGCATCAGCCAGGGAGGGTCGCATGACTATTGCAAGCCTATGCTCACCCAAAATATCATACTCCCCGCGCCCCCGAAAAAAAATAAATAGCTGACGCCATCAGCAGACCGCTCGCCCCTTTCTGTCTTTTCCCGGCTAGGAGGGGGCGAGTTGGATTAACTCCCTGACTGACTTAAGCCCCAGCTTGGAAAGCAGATTCTCCCGATGCTTCGCGACAGTCGCTGGAGAGAGTCCAAGTTCCTTCGCGATGTGCTTGGCTGTATGCCCTTCTCGCAATAGCAATGCAATCTCCTTTTCGCGGGACGTGAGAACTTGAAGCAAGCGCGGAGCGCTGCACGAAGATTGTGCGCGGTGCGCGGAACTCCATCTCAACGCAAGCGCCATCGAACTGCTGACATTTGATTGCTGGCGTAACGCGGCGCTATGCTTGCGCACTGTTTCCGGACTGATGCCAAGACGTCGCGCAATGGCTTTGCTGCACAGTCCCTCGGCCAACAGCTCTAGTACTTGCTGCTGTCGCGGGCTAGGTAGATACGTTATAGGCAGCTGGCAGCATGAATGGAAATTTCATCCTCTGCATGGCGGCATCGTAGGACGCCGGCTCCTGAAAAACAGAAGCCATGCCGCCAGCAAACCAGCTTATTGTACGGCGCAAGAACAGAAAAAAGAGCGCCGCGTGACCAGTCCAAGAGGACTATTCAAGCGGCGCGAATTAGCTCGTAAAATGGCAAGCCGACGAGCCACGGCCCAGGCGTCTGCGGCGGGTATGTCAAAATCAGCGATGGTCTAAATCAGTCTACTTCGGGCCATAACAGCGGTCTACCAGAGACTCCCGCGCTCACGCAGCCATCGCGTCGCGTGCGTTCAGCGGGCAGACCAGCGGCAGGAATTGCTGGCGACGGGGCGAGTAGGCCATCAATGCGCCGCTTTGCAGGTCGAAGTACCAGCCGTGCAGCTTGAGCTTGCCCTCGTCGACGCGGCGTTGCAGCCACGGATAGGTCAGCAGATTATCCAGCGATAGCAGGATGCTGGCTTGCTCGCAAGCGTGGTGCTGCTCGGCGCTGCTGTGATGCGCCAGGTCGCGCCGCACGCGCTCGGCCACCGGCTGGGCGATGCGCATCCACTGGCCGACAAAATCGGTCTCGCGCTGCGCCGGACGTGGCGCCAGCAAAGCACGTATGCCACCGCAGCCGGCGTGGCCCAGCACGATCACCCGCTCCACCTCCAACTCGCACACGGCGAACTCGATCGCCGAACTCACACCAGCCGATGCGGTCGGCGTGCAAGGCGGCACCAGGTTGGCGATATTGCGCACCACGAAAATGTCGCCCGGATCGCTGCCGGTCAGCAGCACCGGGTCGACCCGCGAATCGCAGCAGCCGATCAGCAGCGTGCGCGGGCGCTGGCCGGCGCGCAAGGTGCCATACGGACTGTCGCTGTTGTTGAAATACTGCTGTTGAAAGCGGCCGAAACCGCTGATGAATTTTTCGATGTCTTCCATGATAGTCCCTCAGGCCGCGCAGCGGCGCAGCGCCGGCACGTCAAGCACCTGGACCTTGCGGCCCTTGAAGGTGATCATGTGTTGCGTGCTCAGGTCCGCCAGGATGCGCGAGAAATGCTCGGGCGTCAGGTTCAGGCGCGAGGCCAGCACCGCCTTGGTGGCCGGCAGCGTCAGTTGTCCGCCCTCTTCCTCCGGCAGCTCCTTGAGCAGGTAGCCCGCCACGCGCTGGGTGCCGGAACGCAGCGAGAACGACTCCATGTCGCACATCAGGCTGTGCATGCGCTGGCTCAGGCCGGCCAACATCTTGCAGGCGAATTCGGGATCGTTGTGGATCTCGCGGTAGATGGCCGGCTTGGCCACGTGCAGCAGCAGCGTGTCCTCGGTGGCCGTGGCCGAGACGATGTAGGGACTGCCCATGAACATCAACGCCTCGCCGAAGCTCTGGCCGGGGCCGATCAGCTCGATCACCTTCTCGCAGCCCGCCAGCGAAGTAAACGCCAGCTTGACCTGGCCATACACCACCTGGTGAAAGCCGATGCACGGATCGCCGCGCTGGAAGATGGTGCCGCCCCGCTCCACCCGCACCTCCGTGGTGCCAAGCGCGATGCGCGACAGCTCTTCCGGCCCCATCGAGTTAAACAGCGGCACCCGCGCCAGGAAGGTTTGCACCTTGATTTTGTTCTTTTCCATGGCAGTAGCCCTCAAATGGTTCGCGAATACTGCAGCGGCTGCGGCCCTTCGACTGGCGGCGCGTGCAGGTAGCGGTCGAACGCCATGCAGATATTGCGTATCAACAGGCGCCCGCGCATCTTCACGCGCAAGCCCTTGCTGCCGATGCACAGCAAGCCTTCGTCTTCCAGCGGCTTCAGACGCTCCAGCTCGGGCGCGAAATACTCGGCCGCGCTGACGCCTTCCGGCAGCGCCAGGCTGGCGTAGTCCAGCTCGAAATCGCACATCAGCTGGCCGATCACGGCGCGGCGCAGTATGTCATCCTCGGTCAGCACGATGCCGCGCGCGATCGGCAGCTCGCCCTTGTCCAGCCGCTCGTAGTAGGCCGACAGCACCTTCTCGTTCTGGCTGTAGCTGGCGCCGACCGCGCTGATGGCCGACACGCCCAGCGCCACCATCGGCGCGTCCGCGTGCGTGGAATAGCCCTGGAAGTTGCGCTGCAACTTGCCTTCGCGCTGGCTGCGCGCCAGGTCGTCGTCCGGCAGCGCGAAGTGGTCCATGCCGATGTAGACATAGCCCGCTTCCGTCAGCCGCTCGATGCACAGGCCCAGCATGGCCAGCTTGGTTTCGGCGTCCGGCAGGTCGTCGCTGGAAATGAGCCGCTGCGACTTGAACAGCTGCGGCATGTGCGCGTAGTTGTAGACCGCGATGCGGTCCGGCCTTGCGGCCACGATCTTGTCCAGCGTCGGCCCGAAGCTGGCCACGCTTTGCAGCGGCAGGCCGTAAATCAGGTCCACGCTGATCGAGCGGAAGCCGCAGTCGCGCGCGGCCTGCAGCACTTCCATCGTTTCCTCGTACGACTGGATGCGGTTGACCGCCTTCTGCACCGCCGGATCGAAGTCCTGGATACCCAGGCTGACCCGGTTGAAACCCTGGTGCCGCAAGGTGGCGATGCGCGCCGGCGTGACCGTGCGCGGATCGACCTCGATGGAGAACTCGCCCTCCTCGTCCGGCGCGAAATCGAAATGCCCGCGCAGATTGGCCAGCAATTCGCTCATCTGCTCATCGCTCAAATACGTCGGCGTGCCGCCGCCAAAGTGCAGCTGGTCCACGCGCCGGTGGCCGGACAACAGGCCCGCCTGCAACGCGATCTCGCGGTACAGGTAGTCCAGGTACTCGACCGCCTTCTCCTTGTCCTGCGTGATGATCTTGTTGCAGCCGCAGTAGTAGCACAGCGACGCACAGAACGGGATGTGCACGTACAGCGACATCGGCACGGCCGGATCGACGCTGGCGACGGCGGCGCGGTACTGCTCCGCGCCGAAGCCGCCGCCGAAGCGGTCGGCCGTCGGGTAGGAGGTGTAGCGCGGCCCCATCTGGTTCAACTTGCGCACCAGCGCGGCGTCGAATTCAACGGAAGGGGTCAAAGCAATCACTCTGGCGGATGGCATGGTTCTACTCCGATTAGCAAGGCATGGCCGCGTTCTTGCGGGCGTAGCACCACCAGGTGATGGCGATGCAGCTGACGTAGAAGGCGATGAAGCACCACAGTGCGGCGTCGGGACCGCCGGTCAGGGCGATCGAGGTGCCGTAGCTCTTCGGAATGAAGAAGGCGCCGTAGGCGGCCACGGCCGAAGTGAAGCCCAGCACGGCTGCGCCTTCCTTGTTGGCGTCGATGATGGCTTGCTGCTGCACGGCGGCAGGCTGGCCGGCTGCGGCGCGTTGACGTTCGGTCAGGAAGATCACAGGGATCATGCGGAAGGTCGAGGCATTGCCAACGCCGGTGCCGGCGAACAGCAGCATGAACATCCAGAAGAAGCCGGTGAAGTTGCCGCCGGTGCCGCCATGCGGCAGGAAGGTGATGACGCCATACACGGCGCCGATCATGGCCGCGAAGGTCCAGACGGTCACGCGGGCGCCGCCCAGCTTGTCGGAGATGATGCCGCCAACCACACGGGCCAGCGCGCCGACCAAGGGGCCGAGGAAGGCGTATTGCAGCGGATTGACATCAGGGAACTGGGTCTTGATCAGCAGCGGGAAGCCGGCCGAGTAGCCGATGAACGAACCGAAGGTGCCGGTGTAGAGCCAGCACATCAGCCAATTGTGCTTGCGCTTGAAGATCACGGCCTGGTCGGCGAACGAAGCCTTGGCCGAGGCCAGGTCGTTCATGCCGAACCATGCCAGCAGGCTGCTGACGGCGATGAACGGTACCCAGATGAAGCCGGCGTTCTGCAGCCACATGGTGGTGGTGTGGCCAGCCTTGGTGGCGGTCTGTGCGTCACCGCCGATGGCGCCGAACACGCTGGCGGTGATCACCAGCGGTACGACGAACTGCACCACCGACACGCCCAGGTTGCCCAGGCCGGCGTTCATACCCAGCGCGTAGCCCTTCTGCGCTTTGGGGAAGAAGAAGCTGATATTGGCCATCGACGAGGCGAAGTTGCCGCCGCCGAAGCCGCACAGCAGCGCCAGCACCAGCATGGTCGGATAGCCGGTGGTGACGTCCTGCACCGCGAAGCCGATGCCGATGGCCGGGATCAGCAGCGAGGCGGTGGAGATGGTGGTCCACTTGCGGCCGCCGAAGATCGGCACCATGAAGGAGTAGAAAATCCGCAGCGTGGCGCCGGACAGGCCGGGCAAGGCGGTCAGCCAGAACAGCTGGTTGGTGCTGTACTGGAAGCCGATGGCCGGCAGGTTGACCACCACCACGCTCCACACCATCCACACCGCGAAGGCCAGCGCCAGCGCGGGAATCGAAATCCACAGGTTGCGGTTGGCGGTGCTGCTGCCGCCGCTGCCCCAGAACGTGGGGCTCTCAGGCTCCCACGTGTTGATCATATATTTGCTCATCATTTTCTCCTTGAATAATTGGGGCTCAGGCGGTGGCCGCGCCGGCCAGCGGCTGCGGCGCCGCCGTGGGGCGGAACGAGTAATGCATCCAGACCAGCGAGACGCAGACGGTGCCGTACAGCAGCATGAAGGCGCTTGAACGCACACCGGTCAGGTCCAGCAGCGCGCCGAACATGATCGGCAGCACGAAGCCACCCAGGCCGCCGGCCAGGCCGACCACGCCGGACACGGCGCCGATGTTGTCGCTGAAATCGTCACCGATGAATTTGAAGACCGAGGCCTTGCCGATCGCCATGGCGGTGCCGACGATGAACAGCAGGCCGGTGAACATCCATGGCGACAGGGCCAGGCTCAGCTGCAGGTCGCCGTGGGTGGTCTTGACGATCATCGCGGTTGGCGGATACGACAGCAGGAAGAAGCAGATCCAGCACACCCACATCACCCACCAGGTGACCTTGTAGGCGCCGTAGCGGTCGGCGATCCAGCCACCGAGCGCGCGAAGCACGCCGCCAGGCAGCGAGAAGCAGGCGGCCAGCAGCGCGGCCAGGCGCAGGTCGAAGCCGTATTCGCCGACGTAGTATTTGGTCATCCACAGCGCCAGGCCGACGTAGCCGCCGAACACCACCGAGTAATATTGGCAATAGCGCCATACGCGGCGGTCCTTCAGCACCTTGAGCTGCTCCGAGAACGGCACAGTGGCGCCGCTCTGGTGCGACGGGTCGGTGGCCGAGAACACCCAGAACAGCAGCGCCGTGACCAGCATGGCGATGGCGTACACGGTGGGCAGCGCTTGCCAGCCCCAGGCCGCGATGATGGCCGGGGCGACGAACTTGGTCAGCGCCGAGCCGGAATTGCCGGCGCCGAAGATGCCCATCGCCAGGCCGCGCCGTTCACGCGAGAACCAGCGCGCCACGTACGGCGTGCCGACCGAGAACGAGCCGCCGGCCAGGCCGATGAACAGGCCCAGCACCAGGAACTGCCAGTAGGCGGTGGCCAGGCCGATCAGGTAGATGGCCGGCACGGTCGCCAGCATCAGCAGGAAGAACACGATGCGGCCACCGTATTTGTCGCACCAGATGCCCAGCGGGACACGCACCAGCGAGCCGCTCAGCACGGGCATGGCGGCCAGCAGGCCGAATTCGGTTTCATTCAGGCCGAGCATCTTCTTGATGGGGATGCCCAGCACGGCGAACATCATCCAGATCGCGAAGCAGATCGTGAACGATACGGTGCTGCTCACCAGCACCTGGACTGCTTTGTTATTGTTAGACACTTTCAATCTCCTGACGGACATGGGGATGGCATCAGCGTAAGCGTTGCGGCGGCGCCCGGCTATCGGCAGGACGGCCAGAACGGCAAGGCAATCAGGCTAGCGCCCTAGTCCGAAAGAACTAGGCCGGGATCAGGCCGGCCGTCGCGCCGGGCGCGGCGCCGGCTGCGGCGTCAGTGTCGGCGTCCGGCGGACAGGTCAGGTCGGCCAGCGTGACCGCGTCCAGCGCCGTCAGGTAGGCGCCCACGGCGCGGCCCAGCATGCCCTGCACGCAGCAGCGGCCCGCGTACACGCAGGTGGCGCGGCGGGCGTCGAAGCAATCGGCCATGTGGAAGTCCGGCTCGCTGGCCCGCACCACCTCGCCGATGCGGATCGCCTCCGGCGCCCGCGCCAGCGTGATGCCGCCGTGCCGCCCGCGCACGGTGCGGATCACGCCGGTCAGGCCCAGCTCATACACCACCTTGGTCAGATGATGCTTGGACATGCCGTGGCGCTCGGCGATTTCGGCGATGGTCACCAGCCGGTCGTGCTGGCCGGCCAGGTAAATCAAGGTGCGCAGGGTGTAGTCGGTGAAGGCGGTCAGGCGCATGGTCAGCTCCAGTGAAGACGGCAGCGCCATTATTCATGTATCCAAAATATTTGTTCATAACTTGGATCAAGAAAAACTGGAATCAAATATACATGTTTAAACGGCGCGCCTAGAATCGGCCCTGTCGATCCGGTCCCTGCCGGTTCGCGCACCACTCCCATCAAGCCAACAATAAGGAACCATGCCATGCACGCCACACGCAAGCTCTGGACCTGGCTCGCCGTCATCTGCGCCCTCTCCTTCGCCGTCCTCGGCTGGGTGGGTGCGGAAATCTACCTGACCGCGCCGCCCATCCCCAAACACATCATCAGCGCGGACGGCAGCATGCTGTTCGACGAAGGCCAGGTCGACCGCGGCCAGCAGGCCTGGCTCTCGGCCGGTGGCCAGCAGCTGGGCACCGTCTGGGGCCACGGCAGCTATGTCGCCCCCGACTGGTCGGCCGACTGGCTGCACCGCGAAGCCCTGGCCCTGCGCCAGATCTGGGCCAGGCGCGACTTCGGCGCCAACTTCGACGACCTGAGCAAATCCAACCAGGCGGCGCTGAACGCGCGGCTGAAGGAAGAAATGCGCCGCAACACCTATGATTCGGGCCGCGACACCATCGTGCTGTCGGCCGACCGCGCCGCCGCCGTGCGCGAAGTGGCGCGCCACTACACCGACCTGTTCGGCGACGCCCGCGCGCTGGACCATCTGCGCGAGCAATATGCGATGAACGCCAACTCGCTGCCCGATCCGGACGACCTGAAAGCCTTGCCGGCCTTCGTGTTCTGGTCGGCCTGGGCCGCCGGCACCGACCGTCCGGGCGCCACCGACCTGAGCTACACCAGCAACTGGCCGCATGAGCCGCTGATCGACAACCGCCCAAGCGCCAGCGCCGGCATCTGGTCGATCGCCAGTATCATCCTGATGATCGGCGCCATCGCCGCCATGGTCATGTTCCACTCGGCCGCCAAGGAAGAAGCCGATCCTGTCCCACCGAAGAGCGATCCGCTGTTCAACCTGAAGCCCACGCCATCGATGTTGGCGACCAAAAAATACTTCTTCGTCGTCATCGGCCTGATCCTGGCCCAGGTCGGCATGGGCGTCATCACCGCCCACTACGCGGTCGAGGGCCACAGCTTCTTCGGCTACCCGCTGGCGCAGATCCTGCCGTTCGTGGTCAGCCGCACCATCCACACCCAGTTCGCCGTGCTGTGGATCGCCACCGCCTGGCTGGCCACCGGCCTGTACATCGCACCGGCCATCTCTGGCCACGAGCCCAAGTTCCAGAAACTGGGCGTGAACGTGCTGTTCTACGCGCTGCTGTTCATCGTGGTCGGCTCGACCGCCATGGGCTGGCTCGGTTCGCTGCAACACAAGGGCAGCGCCTTCGCCTTCTGGATCGGCAACCAGGGCCTGGAATTCACCAGCATGGGCCGCATCTGGCAGATCCTGCTGTTCATCGGCCTGCTGTTCTGGGTCACGCTGCTGGGCCGCGCGCTGTGGCCTGCGCTGGTCAAGAAATCGGAAAGCCGCGGCCTGATCGTCATGGTGTTCCTGGCCGCGCTGTGCATCGGCGGCTTCTACGCCACCTCGCTGACCTGGGGCCAGCACACCCACTACTCGATGATCGAATACTGGCGCTGGTGGCTGGTGCACCTGTGGGTCGAAGGCTTCTTTGAAGTGTTCGCCACCGCCGTCATCGCACTGCTGTTCACCCGCCTGGGCCTGATCCGCGCCGCGACCGCCAACAGCGCCATCGTGCTGGAAACCATCGTGTTCCTGTTCGGCGGCATCCTGGGCACCCTGCACCACCTGTACTTCACCGGCACGCCGACCTTCGTGATCGCCATCGGCGCCATGTTCTCGGCACTGGAAGTGGTACCGCTGTCGATGATCGGCGTCGAAGCCTGGCGCAACTACCAGCGCTCGAAGGCCGCGCCATGGGTCAGCACCTACAAGTGGTCGATCCTGTGCTTCATCGCGGTCGGCTTCTGGAACACCATCGGCGCCGGCCTGCTGGGCTTCTCGATCAACACCCCGATCGCGCTGTACTACATGCAAGGCCTGAACATGACCGCGGCCCACGGCCACGCCGCGCTGTTCGGTGTGTACGGCATGCTGGGCATTGGCCTGCTGCTGTTCTGCCTGCGCGGCCTGTGCGAGCGCATGGCCTGGTCCGACTCGCTGCTCAAAGCCATGTTCTGGTGCCTGAACATCGGCCTGGCGATGATGGTGTTCATCTCGCTGGTGCCTGCCGGCCTGTACCAAGCCTGGGCCAGCGTCAGCACCGGCATGTGGTTCGCCCGTTCGCCTGAGGTGATCCACTCCAAGCTGATGGAGACCCTGGTCTGGATGCGCGTACCGGGCGACGTGGTGTTCGCCATCGGCACGCTGTTCCTGGCGCTGTTCGCCTGGCGCCTGCTGACCGCTCGCCGTGCCCGCCTGGAAGCCGTCGCCGCCGACCGCGCCTGATCGACTTTACCGCAGGGCGCCCAGGGCGCCCTGCTTTCTTATACAAGGAGTTTCACCATGTCCCACGATTGTTCCCAACCGACCATTCCCGACGGCATCTATCCCTTCGACGCCCGTGGCGTGGCCCGCCGCCTGCGCCACGCCGCGATCTTCGGCGCGCTCGATTCGCTCAACCCCGGCGAGATCATGCGCTTCTGTAACGACCACGACCCGCTGCCGCTGCTGGCCCAGATCCAGCACCGCTACGGCCCGCGCGTGCAGGCCGCCTACCTGGCGCGCGAAGCCGGCCACGTGGTGATCGATTTCCTAGTCACTACGCACTAGTCATCCCGTAGGCCCTATGTCGTATTTCCGGAATTCCATAATCTAAGTCAAAGAAATTTCCGTTTTGTTCCCATAGCATGGATTCGCACTCAGACATGGGTGCGACCCACCAACTACAAGGCGACATAAAAATGAAAACGCAATTGAAACTGGTAGCGGCCGGCCTCGCCAGCGCCGTACTCGCCATGAGCCACGTTACAGCGGCCACCCCGTCCGAAACCGCTCTGCCGACCATCACCCAAGAACTGCTCGCCCCGCCACTGCTGCCGGCGCCGATCACCCGCAAGACCCCGGCCAAGGTCGTGGTCAACCTGACCGTCGAGGAAGTCGAGCGCGAAATCGCCCCCGGCAGCCGCTACACCTTCTGGACCTTTGGCGGCACCGTGCCGGGCAAGATGATCCGTGTGCGCGAAGGCGACACCGTCGAACTCCACCTGCTCAACCTGCCCGACAACAAGCTGCCCCACAATATCGACCTGCACGCCGTGACCGGCCCGGGCGGCGGCGCAGCGCAAACCCTGATCGCCCCCGGCAACGAAGCCACCTTCACCTTCAAGGCCCTGAACCCCGGCCTGTACGTGTACCACTGCGCCACCGCGCCGGTCGGCATGCACGTGGCCAACGGCATGTACGGCATGATCCTGGTCGAACCCAAGGAAGGCATGGCCCCGGTCGACCGCGAATACTATGTGATGCAGGGCGACTTCTACACCAGCGGCACCTACCGCGCTCCCGGCCTGCAAGGCTTCGACATGCAAAAGGCCATTGACGAGAAACCAACCTACGTGGTCTTCAACGGCGCCGACGGCGCGCTGACCGGCGCCAACGCGCTGACCGCCAAGGCCAACGAAAAAGTGCGGATGTACTTCGGCGTGGGCGGCCCCAACATCACCTCCAGCTTCCACGTGATCGGCGCCATCTTCGACCGCGTCTACACCGAGGGCGGCAACCACTACCAGGAAAACGTGCAGACCACCATGGTGCCTGCCGGCGGCTCGACCATCGTCGAGTTCACGCCGCGCGTGCCGGGCAACCTGACCCTGGTCGACCACTCGCTGACGCGCGCCTTCAACAAGGGCGCCATCGGCCTGATGGCGGTGAGCGGCCCGGACCGGCCTGAGATCTACAGCAAGGGCATCAAGAAGCCGCTGGCCGGCGCGGTCGCCGCAGCCCCTGCGGCCGCCAAGCCAGCCGCCAAGCCCGCCCCAGTGGTGGCCGACCGCGCCCAGCAACTGCGCGGCAAGGCCGTCTACGACAGCAACTGCTCGGCCTGCCACCAGCCCGACGGCAAGGGCGTGGCAGGCGTGTTCCCGCCGCTGGCCAATTCCGACTTCTTCCAGCAACGTCCGTATGAAATGGCGCACATCGTGCTCAACGGACGCAATGGCGAGATCGTCGTCAATGGCGAGCACTACAACGGCGTGATGCCGCCGCAGGACCTCAGCGACGACGACATCGCCGCCGTGATCAACTACGTCGGTGTCGAGCTGAACAAGGGTACGCCCGCGGTCACGCCGGCCCAGGTGCGCGACATGCGCAAATCGCGCCAGCCATGAACGGGCGCGCCGCGATCCGCAGTGCCCTGCTGACGCTGGCCATGCTGGCCGGCGACGGCATGGCCGGGGATGCCGACTACCGCGCCATCGCCGGCGGCACGCTGCGCAGCGTGCTGCCGGCCGACGGCGTGGCGTCGCCCGCGATCGTGGCGCCCTATCTGCTGCGCACCCGGCTGGTGACGAACGCGGAATTCTCCGCCTTCGTGCAACACACGCCGGAATGGCAGCGCGGGCAGGTGCCTGCGCTGCTGGCCGCGCCCAGCTATTTATCAGGCTGGAGCGGCGCCACCGATTTCAAGCCGCTGGCCGCCGACGCGCCGGTGGTGCACGTGGGCTGGTTCGCCGCGCAGGCCTATTGCGCCTCCGAAGGCGGCCGCCTGCCGCGCTGGTACGAATGGGAGTTCGCGGCCGCCGCCGACGACCATCGCGCCGACGCCCGCGACGACCCGGCCTGGCTGGCCCACATCCTCGGCTGGTACGCCGACGCCGGCAAGCAGCCGCCGCACAGCGTGGCGACCGGCCAAGCCAACTACTACGGCATCCACGACCTGCATGGGCTGG
Organism: Duganella caerulea; assembly: GCF_040362985.1. Classification (NCBI taxonomy): domain Bacteria; kingdom Pseudomonadati; phylum Pseudomonadota; class Betaproteobacteria; order Burkholderiales; family Oxalobacteraceae; genus Duganella; species Duganella caerulea. The sequence continues at coordinate 726,305 of NZ_BPWJ01000001.1, forward strand.
TGTGGGAATGGGTCGAGGACTACAGCGGCCTGTTCGTCAATGCCGACAGCCGCGCCAGCGGCGACCAGAAACTGCTCGACTACTGCGGCGGCGCCGCCCTGTCGCTGGCCGACCGCCGCAATTACGCCGTCCTGATGCGTCTGGCCCTGCTGTCCGCGATGGACGCGCGGCAGGACGGCGCCAACCTGGGCTTCCGCTGCGTGCGCGAGCCCGCCCCTCACGAACAAGGATCACGACCATGAACTACCTCGCTTCCCTGCGCCGCGCCGCCTTGGCCGCCGCGCTGCTGCTTCCCATGTACGCCTGGTCGGCCGCCGCGCTGCCCGGCAATTCCGTCTACCGCCTCGACGCCACGCTGACCGACGCCGCCGGCCAGCACTTCGCCCTGCACGACATGGCCGGCACGCCGGTGCTGATCACCATGTTCTACGGCGACTGCCACGCGGCCTGCCCGGTCATTATCGAAACGCTCAAGCGCACCGTGGCCGCGCTGGGGCCGGACGGCAAGCGCGTGCGCGTGCTGATGATCAGCCTGGACCCGAAACACGACACCCCGGCCGCGCTCAGCAGCCTGCTGATGATGCACCAGCTCGACCCGGCGCAGTTCCGCCTGGTGGCGGCCGGCAGCGACAGCCAGACCCGCGCGCTGGCGGCCACGCTCAACATCAAGTACCGCGTGCTGGAAAGCGGCGAGATCAACCACACCACCCGCATCGCGCTGCTCGACGCCAACGGCGCCGTGCAGGCCGACACGACCCGGCTCGACGCCGATCCCGATCCCGCCTTCGTCAAGCAGGTGGCCGCGCTGATCAAGTAAAGTTGGTTACTAACGGGGGCTGATCGGCGGGTATAATCCCGCCCACCGACCAACCCACGTCAAAGGAACCTTCGTGAAACGTACGCTAGTCAGCGCCGCCTGCTGCGCCCTGTTCGCCTTTTCCACCCCGTTGCTGCATGCCCAACAGGCGTCCGGCATCGACCTGAAATCCCTGGACACGACTATCCGTCCCCAGGATGACTTCTACGGCTACGTCAACGGAGTCTGGACCCGCAACACCGACATCCCGGCCGACAAATCGACCTGGGGCACCTACATCGAACTGCGCGAAACCGCGCAAGGCCAGCTGCGCACGCTGATGGACGCGGCCGTCAAGCACCCCGGCAAGGCGGGCAGCGACACGCACAAGATCGCCGACCTGTACACCAGTTTCATGAACGACAAGGCGCGCGACGCCGCCGGCTTCAAGCCCCTGCGGTCCGACCTGGCCCACGTGGCCGCGCTCAAGGACAAGAAAGACCTGCCGGCGCTGTTCGCCTACCTGCAGCGCAACGGCATCCCGACGCCGTTCTCGACCCACGTCGCGCCGGACGCGCAGGATCCCGAGCACTACACGATTAACATCAGCCAGTCCGGCCTGGGCCTGCCCGACCGCGACTACTACCTCAAGGACGACGACGCCAAGCTCAAGGGCGTGCGCGCCAAGTACCAGGCGCACATCGAAACCATGCTGGCCATGAGCGGCGACAAGGAAGCCGCCGCCCACGCGGTCCAGATCCTCGACGTCGAGACCCGCCTGGCCGCCGCGCAATGGACCCGCGTGCAGATGCGCGATCCGGTCAAATCCTACAACCGCGTGGCGTTCGACCAGTTCGCCGCGCTGGCGCCGGCCTTCGACTGGCAAGCCTACTTCACCGCCGCCGGCCTGGCGCCGAAGGAATCGTCGGCCGTGGTGCGCCAGCCGAGCTTCCTGACCGGCTTCGCCGACGCCGTCGCCAGCGTGCCGCTGGAATCGTGGAAGAGCTACTTCAACTGGCGCATCATCGAGAGCTACGCCTCCTACCTGGACAGCGCCACCGTCAAGGAACGCTTTGCCTTCGAAGGCACGGTGCTGCGCGGCGTGCCGCAAAGCGAACCGCAATGGCAACTGGCGCTGCGCTTCACCGACGGCGCGCTGGGCGACGCGGTCGGCAAGCTGTACGTGCAGAGGTACCTGCCGCCCGAGACCAAGCCGCGCGTGATGGCCATGTTCAACAACTTCGTGGCCTCGTTCAAGGATGGCATCGACAAGCTGGACTGGATGGGCCCTGAAACCAAGAAGGAAGCCCAGCTCAAGCTGGCAGCCCTGAAGCCGAACATCGCCTATCCGGAAAAATGGCGCGACTACAGCGCCATGAAGACCCAGCCGAACGACCTGATCGCCAACGTCCGCTCGGCGCGCGCGTGGAGCCGTGCGCGCAACCTGGAAAAACTGGGCAAGACGGTGGACCGTGAAGAATGGTCGATGACGCCCCAAACCGTCAACGCCAGCTACAACCCGTCGCTGAACGCGATCACGATCCCGGCCGCGATTTTGCAGCCGCCGTTCTTCAACGTGAAGGCCGAGGACGCGGTCAACTACGGCCTGCTGGGCATCACCTTCGGCCACGAGATCAGCCACGCCTTCGACGACTCTGGCAGCCAGTACGACGCCAAGGGCCGCCTGCGCAACTGGTGGACCGTGGAAGACCGCACCGCCTTCAAGGCGCGCGCGGCCGGCCTGGTCAAGCAATACGGCGCCTACAGCCCGGTGCCTGGCTACTTCATCAACGGCGAACTGACCCTGGGCGAGAACATCGGCGATAACTCGGGGCTGTCGATCACGTACAAGGCGTACCAGCGTTCGCTGGGCGGCAAGCCATCGCCGGTGCTGGACGGCCTGACCGGCGAGCAGCGCCTGTACATCGGCTTCGCCATGAAATGGCGCGCCAAGCTGCGTCCCGAGGCGGCGATCGCGCAGATCAAGAGCGATCCGCATTCGCCTGGCGAGTTCCGCGCCAAGGGCACGGTGATGAACCAGCCCGGCTTCTACGAAGCGTTCGGCATCAAGCCGGGCGATCCGATGTACCTGCCGCCGGAACAGCGCGTCATCATGTGGTGATCGATGGCGCGTTGCGCCTGCCGCTAGCGCAGGCGCAGGCGCGTCACGACCGGAAAGTGGTCGGATGGGTAGCGCGCGTCGACCGAGTCGGTCAGGACGGCGTAGCGCAGCACCTGCCATTGCGGGCTGAGGAAGATGTAGTCGATGCGCTCGCGGGCCGGCTTGGTGACGTCGAAGTCATTGAACGTCGCCACAGGTCCATAGGGCGGCGTCTGGCTGATGGCCCTGGCATCGCGCAGCGCGGCGCCGATGGTGGCGTAGGCTTCGCTGTCCGGGGTGCTGTTGAAGTCGCCCATCACGATCAGCGGCAAGGCGCCCGCCAACGCACGGCCGCGCTGCAGCAGCAACTGCGCCGACTCGCGGCGCGCCACCACACCTTCATGGTCGAAATGCGCGTTCAGCACGACGAACACCTGGCCGGTCGGCTTGTCGCGCAGGCGCGCCCAGGTCGCAATGCGCTTGCAGCAGCGCGCGTCCCAGCCCATCGACGGCTGCTCGGGCGTGGCGCTGAGCCAGAAGTCGCCATGGTCTTCCAGCGCGAAGCGCGCGCTCCGGTAGAAGATGGCCGAGTGTTCGCCGGCGTCCCGGCCATCATCGCGGCCGGCGCCGACGCGCGCAAAGTCGCCCAACGCATCCAGATCCTTCAATTGATTGCCCAGGCCCTCCTGCGTGCCCCAGAGGTCGAACTCGTGATAGCGCACCAGCGCGCGCACCGCATCCCGTCGGGCGGGCCAGACGTTCTTGCCATCGTTGGGATTGTCGAAGCGGAGATTATAGGTGGCCACATTCAGGTCGAGCTGAGCAAAGGCCATCGGAGCAATCAAGAGCAGCAGCAAGGCAAAGCGACGCATGGGACTCCCTTCGAAAGTGAAGCTGCATTCTAGCACTAGGGACAAAGCGCAAATAATCTAGTTTACTTGGAGTAGTTTTTATGGAATAGTACCGTTCAACTAAACAGAACGGAGAGCTTTGTGGCGCGTCGAAGAACAGGAAACCTGATGTGGCTGGCCATCCTGGCCTTGCTCGATGAGCGGCCCATGCATCCTTACGAAATGTCCGTTCTGATGAAGCAGCGCCGGATCACAGCGAGCGTCAAGCTGAACGCCGGAAGCCTCTATGCCAATGTCAACGCCTTGCTTGCCGAGGGGTTCATTGCCGTCAAGGCGACCGAACAGGACGGCAAGATGCCGGAGCGTACGATTTACCAGATTACCCCGGAGGGCTCGGAATACTGCTTCGTGCTCTTGCGTGAGATTTTGCAGGACGTGGAAAAGGAATTTCCGCGTTTCGGCGCCGGCCTGTCTTTTATTGCGCACATTGCACCCGATGAAGCCGCCAGTCTTTTGAAGGCACGCATGGACCAACTGCAGCGCCGCGTGGAGGAAGAGCGTGCCGTGATCTCGTCCGCGCGCGCCGCCGGGGTCAGCGAACTCTTTGTCCTGGAAACCGGCTTCAGCGCGCATATGGCGGAGGCCGAGCTCGCCTGGGTTACGTCGATTCACGCACGGATCGTGGGCGGCGAGTTCTCTGTTCGCCGGAAGGGACAAGGACATTGGGCCGCGCTGGCCAGCGTGTCCAAGCCGAAAGGAACGGGCAATGCACGATAAACGGGTCATTGTGACCGGCGCCACGGGGCTTGTCGGCAAAGCGCTCTGCGAGGCATTGAACGCGCGGGGCTACAGCGTCGTTATCTTTAGCCGGAATTCGCAGATGGCCCGGAAGAAGGTGCCCGGCGCGTCCGAATATTACGACTGGACGCCCGGTGTTTCAGGTCCATGGGAGCATGCGCTGGACGGCGCGGCCGCTGTCATCACCCTGCATGGCGAGCCTCTTTTTAATGGGCGTCTCAGCCAGGCCCGCTATGAGAGAGCCATGCAAACGCGAATCGTGGGCGTCCGCGAGTTGGTCTCGGCGATGCTGAAAGCGAAGACGCCTCCCAAGAGCTTCCTGGTAGGCTCGTCGGTCGGCATCTACGGCTTTGAAGGCCCCGATGACGAAATCGTTTCGGAACGCACGCCGGAAGGCGCCGATTATCATGCTACCAGTAACGCTGTGTGGGAACATGCCGCTGACCGCGCCGCATGGACTGGTATCCGCACCGTCTATCTGCGCACGGGCATCGTCTGGGGGAAAGATGGTGGCATGGCAGCCAACCAATTCATCCAGTTCAAGCGAGGCTGGGGGAATGTTATTGGCGAGGGATTAAATTGGCTGCCGTGGATCCACAGCGACGACGAAGTGGGTGCCATCCTTTATTTGCTTGAGAACGAGCACCTGACTGGCGCGTTCAATCTCTCGGCACCCAATCCCGTCCAGTATCGCGACTACGCAGGCATCTTGGGTGAAATAGCCGGAAAGCCGGTCAAACGGAAAATGCCGGAATGGATTGTCAGGCTGAGCATGGGACGGGCGGCTGACATGCTTCTACGTAATCGCAAAATGGTACCGGCAAGACTTATCGAGGCCGGCTATGAGTTCAAGCATCCTGACGCGGGGCCGGCACTACGTGATCTGTTTCCGGCGAATCCGGCTCAGTTAGCATCCCATAGTCCGGCGTCATGCATCAACCGCATCGAGTAATTGAGCTGAAGGGTTTGATTGCTGCCGCATTGTATTTCGGTCTGCTTTCCAGACGGTGCGGGCGCCGCCACGTGTATCGACGAACCTCCTCGAAGCGCATCGAACAGCGTGTAGCCGTAGCCATTGTTTGTGAACTCGACCGACGCGTCGCCGCTTCCGTAGGAGTTGTAGACAAATATGCCCAGCGGCGGCTTTTTCTCAGCCGGGTATGTCAGCACGACTTTGCCACGGTCGGAAGCCCGGTACTGCATGTAGCCGGTCGTGCGAGTCACCTCATGCGACGAACATAGCGAATAGACTCGCTTGCCTGTCTCGCAGGTCCACAACGTGATCTCGTCCTTGCCACAGCGCGGGCTTTGCTGATATTCGTCCTTGTACTGCGCCCAAGTGGCGGTTGTGATCGATGATACCGGCGCGTGATCTTGTGCAAGCGCCGGCACCGATATAACAGCAAGCAAAGCAAAAATTTTCTTCATCGTTTTGAATCTAAACAGTCGAAATCCGCCGCAGGGCTAAACGCGCTTTGGCTCTCACCTACTTTACGTCGCTACCAAAAAGGGCATCAAGCAACCGATTCGATTCGACCATACCTTGATCGGTCAATCTAACCGACTTCGCATTCCCGACCGGATTTGAAATCAGGCCCTTTGCATGAAGGCGATTCATCGCCTCCCAATCAAACGTCTTCCAGACGCGGTCTTCGTCGTGAAGGCCCAGTTGCAGGAGCGCCAGTACTGCATCGTCAATTTTATTCGGGTCGATTGTCATAGTGATCTCCACAAATTAGTTGATTAGCCTTTGGCGGACGTACCGTTTGCAAGCACTTCGCTGGCCCGTCCCAGTGCGCTGTTCGGTCCAGCCACCATTCGCCAAGGCGGTTCAGTGGTACAGCCGAGGCCCAAATGTCCGAAAGCCCGGATGGCGCGTTCGCTGGAAGCGAGCACGCCTGCATGGATATATACGGCGCTGCCTGGCGCCGCCAACGCTTCAAGCAATGCCTCCGGCCTTTTGACGTGCGGAGCCGCGCACCAAGGCCCTAGCTCATGTTTCTCCAATAGTTCCGATGACAACATTTGCTATGGCACGGTGGCCGCGATGCGCTCTATCTTGGGCCTCTTGAGCTTGCCTGCCTGATGCAAATCATATTGCAGCTGCATGCCCGCCCACAGCTCAGGGCTTGTGCCGAAGGCCGCGCCGAGCCGATAAGCCATGTCAGGAGAAATACCCGCAGCCCCGTTCACGATACGCTGCAATGTGACGCGCCCCACTCCTAAGCGCGCTGCGACGTCCGTAATCGTCAGATCGCCCAGATACTCCCTGAGCACCTCCCCTGGGTGGGGAGGGTTATGCATTTTGATCATGTGAACCTCCCATATTTTCAATGGTAATCGCGGTAGTCAACCAAGATCGCATTGGTTCCACTAAACGAAAAAATCATACGCCAATTTCCATTAACGGTAATCGACCAATGCCCTTCCAGATCGCCTTTCAACGGATGGAGCCGCCACGAAGGCGCCGACAAATCTTCCGGCCGCGTGGCACGATCAAGCGCAGCCAACTGCAACCGTAGCTTCGCGGCATGTGCAGCTTGAATTCCCGCTTTGCTGCCCGTTTCGAAGAAACGTTGCAGTCCTTTATGGCGAAAACTCTTTATCATGATACACCTGTATCGTGTAGCGACTCAAGATACTTTACCTCAAAACACGGAAGCAAAGACAATCCATATCAAGGAATTTAAAAATCCCGCTGACTTTGATTGACGACACCATATCTAGTGCCTAACCTATCGAAACCAACTAGATATGGGATCGAGGAGAAAGCATGCAAGGATTGTTTCATACGCAGATCACCAAACGCGACGGCAGCGAGCAGGCTTTCGCGCTGGAGAAGATCGAAGCCGCGCTGCTCAAGGCCGGCCGCGCCAGCGGCGAGTTCGACGCCCGCGAGGCCGCCCAGCTGACCGAGTGCACGCTGCTGCACCTGTCGTCGCTGCGTCCCGAGGAGGCGCTGACCGTCGAGCTGACTCAGGACACCGTCGAGCGCGTGCTGTACGACGCCGGCTACCGCAAAACCCTGCGCAGCTATGTGGTCTACCGCGAGCAGCACGCCAAGCTGCGCCAGGACCGCCACTCGCTGGTCGATGTCGCCGCCTCCATCAACGAATACCTGGACCGCCAGGACTGGCGCGTCAACGCCAACGCCAACCAGGGTTACTCGCTCGGCGGCCTGATCCTCAACGTGTCGGGCAAGGTGATCGCCAACTACTGGCTCAACCACGTCTACCCGCCCGAAATCGGCCGCGCCCACCGCGAGGCGGACATCCACATCCACGACCTCGACATGCTGGCTGGCTACTGCGCCGGCTGGTCGCTGCGCACCCTGCTCAACGAGGGCCTGAACGGCGTACCCGGCAAGGTCGAATCGAGCCCGCCGCGCCACATGTCCAGCGCCATCGGCCAGATCGTCAATTTCCTCGGCACGCTGCAGAACGAATGGGCCGGCGCGCAGGCGTTCAGTTCCTTCGATACCTATATGGCGCCCTTCATCCGCAAGGATAATCTGAGCTATCCCGAGGTCAAGCAGTACATGCAGGAGTTGATCTACAACCTCAATGTGCCGTCCCGCTGGGGCACCCAGACGCCGTTCACCAACCTGACCTTCGACTGGGTCTGCCCGGAAGACCTGCGCGAGCAGATCCCCCACATCGCCGGCGTGGAAATGCCGTTCGCCTACGGCGACCTGCAGGCCGAGATGGACATGATCAACCAGGCCTACATCGAGATCATGATGGCGGGCGACGCCAAGGGCCGCGCCTTCACCTTCCCGATCCCGACCTACAACATCACCGAAGACTTCGTGTGGGACAGCCCGAACGCCGAGCGCCTGTTCGAGATGACGGCCCGCTACGGCCTGCCCTACTTCCAGAACTTCATCAACTCCGAGCTCAAGCCGAACATGATCCGGTCGATGTGCTGCCGCCTGCAGCTGGACCTGCGCGAACTGCTCAAGCGCGGCAACGGCCTGTTCGGCTCGGCCGAGCAGACCGGATCGCTGGGCGTGGTGACGATCAACTGCGCACGCCTGGGCTATCTGCACCGCGGCGACGAGGCCGGCCTGCTGGCCGCGCTGAACCGCCTGTTGGAACTGGGCCGCGACAGCCTGGAAATCAAGCGCAAGGTGATCCAGCGCCACATGGACAACGGCCTGTTCCCGTACACCAAGCGCTACCTGGGCACGCTGCGCAACCACTTCTCGACGCTGGGCGTGAACGGCATCAACGAGATGGTGCGCAACTTCGACCCAAGCGGCGAGCACGACATCACCACCGAATGGGGCCGCGCGCTGGCGCTGCGCCTGCTGGACCACGTGCGCGCGCGCATGGTCGAGTTCCAGGCCGAGACCGGCCACATGTACAACCTGGAGGCCACGCCGGCCGAGGGCACGACCTACCGCTTCGCCAAGGAAGACCGCAAGCGCTACCCGGCCATCCGCCAGGCGGGCACGGCGGACATGCCCTACTACACCAACTCGTCGCAGCTGCCGGTCGGCTACACCGACGATCCGTTCGAGGCGCTGGAGCAGCAGGACGCGCTGCAGCGCAAGTACACCGGCGGCACCGTGCTGCACCTGTACATGACCGAGGCGCTGTCGAGCGCGGACGCCTGCCGCCAGCTGGTGCGCCGTTCGCTGAGCCGCTTCGGCCTGCCGTACATCACCATCACGCCGACGTTCTCGATTTGTCCCAAGCATGGCTACCTGAACGGCAGCCATCAGTATTGCCCCAAGTGCGACGCCGATCTGCTGGCGCGCAAACAGGCCGCCACGGCCTGATTTTTCAACCCACCTCAATCAAGGAAACGACATGAACAATCTGCCACAAGCCACCATCGCCGAACTCGACAACGCCGAACGCCAGCCTTGCGAAATCTGGACCCGCGTGATGGGCTACCACCGTCCGCTGGCCTCGTTCAACATCGGCAAGCAGGGGGAATTCCACGAGCGTAAATTCTTCAGCGAAGCCGCCGTCAACGCCGGCCGCTAAGATGGGACGCGCCACGCTCAAGGTGGGCGGCTACACGCCGTTCAGCGCCACCGAATATCCCGGCCTGCTGTCGGCCGTGGTGTTCGTGCAGGGTTGTCCGTGGCGCTGCGGCTACTGCCACAATCCGCACCTGCAGCCGCGCACCGGTGACAGTCCGCTGCCGTGGGATGGCATCCTGGCCGCGCTGGAGCGGCGCGTGGGCTTGCTGGACGCGGTGGTGTTCTGCGGCGGCGAGGCCACGATGGACCCGGCCCTGGGCGACGCCATCGCCCAGGTGCGGGCGCTGGGCTTCCGCATCGGCCTGGAGACGGCCGGCATCTATCCGGACCGGCTGGCCAGCGTGCTGCCGTTGGTGGATTGGGTGGGGCTGGACGTCAAGGCGCCGTTCTCGCTGTATCCCGTCGTGACGGGCGTGGCGGGCAGCGGCGATCCGGTGCGGACCAGCATCGCCGCCGTGCAGGCCAGCGGTGTCGAGTATGAGTGCCGCACCACCGTGCATCCGGCGCAACTGCCGCCGACGCAACTGGTGGCGCTGGCGCGGGCCTTGTCCGCGCTGGGTGTCGGGCATTATGTGCTGCAGGAGTTCCGTCCCACCGGCTGCCAGGACGATGCACTGGTGACCAGCGCGGTGGCCGGCTATCCGGGAGAGGATGTGCTGGAACGCATCAAGCCGCTATTCCCCCGTTTCAGCGTACGCCGCAACCACTAGGCTGCGGCGCAGCTGTCAGGCGCGCGTGCGCCGGCCTGGCAGGCTGTCGAACAGGCGGGTCAGGGCTTGCTTGCCCAGTTCCGACATCGGCAGCGCGATCGCGTCCATCGTGTTCTTGACCAGCAGACCCAGTTCCGTGTCGCCCTGCATCGACAGGCGGCGCGAGAAGAACAGCGTGTCCGGGTCCTGCTCGCGGCGGGCCAAGGCGATGAAGTCGCGGGTGCAGGCGCCGATGTCCAGGTCCGGCACGCCTTCCGCACGCATCGGCGCGAAGCCCTGGTCGCGCCAGGTAAAGTCGAACGCCACACCGGCATCGCTGACGCTCACCCGCATGTGCTTGCCGCGCAGGCTGGCGCGCACGTCCTCGGGCAGGTGCGGACGCAGCACCAGGTTCAGCGCCGCCACGCACAGCAACGCGCCTGGATAGGCCGGCAGCAACCGGCCGAACGCCGCCAGCGGCGCCGGCAATGGCCGCGCGCCGCCTTGCTGGGAATTGGTTACGGTAGTCATCATGCTGCGTCCTCCATGCGATATTCAAGTCCGGGTTTGCCGTACCAGTAGCCGTTGCAGGCGGCCGCCGGCAGCAGCGCCTCCATCGCCTGCGCGGTCGGCGTGGCCTGCGAGGCGCCACCGCGCGCCGCGTCGAACGCCGCGATGATCTGCGGCATATGCTGCGATTGCGGGCTCAGCCGCGCGACATCAACACCCATCGCGCTCATCTCGGCCATCTCGCCCACCAGGTTGTACACCAGCGCGGACTGGCTCTGGATGCCGTTCAGCACCAGGAACTCCTGCTTCTCGCGCGTGCGCATCATCAGGCCGTCCGGATGGTCGATGCAGCTGAAGCGGCAATCATCCTTCGGCAGGTTGCGGTTGCGCGCGGTGAAGCAGCGCGCCGAGAACGCCAGCGGCATGCGGCCGAAGGCGAACACCTCGGTCTCCATACCGGCCGGGCGTCCGTTCTGCATGTGGCCCAGGCCCGTGCGGCTCATCTCCAGCGGCATCACCCAGCGCCGCGCGCCCAGCTCGTGCATCAGCTGCAACGTTGGCGGGTTATAAATGTTCAGGTGCGGACCGGCGATGAAGCCGCCCTGCCCGGACACCAGCTGCACCGCGCCCATGTCGTTGGCCTCGATCTGGTAGTGGCCGTTGGCCGCCAGCCGGCGCTGGGCGCCGAAGTCGGCGCTGGACTCGATCAGCGCCAGCGAGGACAGCACCACTTCCTTGCCGCGGTCGGCCAGCATGGCGGCCACGGCCAGCCAGTCGGCGGCGCGCAGCTCGTGGCGGCGCGAGCACACGGTTTCGCCGAGGTAGACGATATCGACCGGCGTCTCGGCGATCTGTTCGTAGAATTCCATCACTTGGGCGCGCGGCCAGTAGTAGAGCAGCGGCCCCAAGGCTAATTTCATCATTGTGACTCCAGTTTCATTTCCACGAGCGGTGGTAGGCGCCCAGCGTGTGCTGCTGCCCTTCCGCCAAGGTATTCAGTTCCGACATCCAGCCCGGCTTGACCGAGTAGCGCGCGGCGTTGCCCAGGCACTGGTCGAGCGCCTCGCGCCACACGCGCGTGACCTGCGCCACGTAGGCCGGACTGCGCTGGCGGCCTTCGATCTTGACCGCGCGCACGCCCATCTCCAGCAGCTGCGGCAGCAGTTCCAGCGTGTTCAGGCTGGTCGGCTCCTCGACCGCGTAGTAGGTCTCGTCCTCGACCTCGAAGCGGCCCTTGCACAGCGTGGGGTAGCTGGCGTTCTCGGTGGGCGTGTAGCGGTCGATCATCACGCCGTTCAGGCGCGACTCCAGGCCGTTGGCGTTCTGCTGCCAGCGCACCGCCTTGGCCGGCGAGCACACGCCGTGGGTGTTGGGCGATTCGCCCGTCACGTAGGACGACAGCGCGCAGCGCCCCTCGACCATCACGCACAGGCTGCCGAAGCCGAACACTTCGATCTCGACCTCGGTGTTCTTGACCACATGCTCCACCTGGGCCAGCGACAGCACGCGCGGCAGCACCGCGCGGGCGATGCCGAAGTGCTTGTGATAGAAGTTGATGGCCTCGGCGTTGGTGGCCGAGCCCTGCACCGACAAGTGCAGGCGCAGAGCCGGATGATGGTCGCAGGCGTAGCGCATCAGGCCGGGGTCGGCCAGGATCACGGCGTCCACGCCGGCCGCGGCGGCGCGGTCGATGGCGGTGCGCCACAAGTCGGTGGCGTCCGGCTGCGGGTACGTGTTCAGCGCCAGCAGCACCTTGCAGCCGCGCTCGTGCGCGTAGGCGATGCCGGTGGCGATGGCGGCGTCGTCGAAATTGAGGCCGGCGAAGTTGCGCGCGTTGGTGGCGTCGCGGAAGCCGAGGTAGACGCAGTCGGCGCCCAGGTCGACCGCCGACTTGAGCGCCGGCAGGCTGCCGGCCGGGCACACCAGCTCGATTGGCCGCGCGGCGGGGGAAACGGGAGAGTCGGTTCGATTCATAAAAGCGTGGGTAATTGATCATGGCCAAACGGCGAACGAACTGTATCCCGCCGTCAACCTGAAAATCCTTGATGTGAATCAAAGAAATTCAGCTTGCTCGAATGGGACAATGCTCCACAGCACATAACCAAGGAATCGAGATGAACAAGATCGCCACCTACATGGATCGCGAACACCGCCGCTGCGACGAGCAATACGCCGCGGCCGAAGCGGCCATCGCCCGCAAGGACTGGGACACGGCCGAGGACGATTTCGCCGCCTTCCTGCGGATGTTCGAGCTCCACCTGGACAAGGAAGAGCGCGTCCTGTTCCCGCGCCTGGACCGCGCGATGGGCAACGCCTACGGCCCCACCGCCGTCATGCGCGCCGAGCACGGCCACATGCGCGACACGCTGTGCGAGATGAGCGCCGCCCTCACCCGCCGCGACGCCGAGGACTTCTTCGACAACGCCGACACGCTGCGCGTGCTGATGCACCAGCATAACCTGAAGGAAGAAGGCATCCTCTACCCGCACGCCGACCGCGCGCTGGTCGACCAGGCCGACGCCATCATCGCCAGCATGGAAAGCCTGGCGCTGGCCGAAACCGGGAGCCCGGCATGAGCGCCGCGCTGGAACACGAAGGCAGCGCGCGCCTGCTGGACGTGGGCGGCATGGAGCCGCCGGAGCCGATGGTGCGCATCCTCGACGCGCTCGACACGCTGGGACCGGACGAACGCCTGCGCGTGCTGATCGACCGCAATCCCATTCCGCTGTACCGCGTGCTGCAGCGTTACGCCTTCGAATACCGCACCACCCAGCTGGAAGACCTGCGCTTCGAAGTGCTGATCTGGCTGGTGCCGGACGCGCCGTCCGCATGAAACCCCTCGACGCCCCCCGGCGCGCGCTGTCGTTCGACGACAATCCGCCGCTGTCGCTGCCGCTGCGCTTCTTCCTCAGCGCCCCGCTGTTCGCGGCGCTGGCGGCCGCGCTGCTGGCGTGGCAGGGACCGGACGCGCTGCTGAGCCGGTGGTCGCCGCACACGCTGGCGCTGACGCACCTGATGGTGCTCGGCTGCCTGAGCATGACGATGATCGGGGCGCTGATGCAGATCCTGCCGGTGGTGGCCGGCATCACCGTGCCGCGCGCCGGCGCGGTGGGCGCCGCCGTGCACGCCGGGCTGTGCGCCGGCACGCTGTTGCTGGCCTCCGCCTTCTGGCTGGAGCAAACCTGGTTGTTCCGCGGCGCGATGGCGCTGCTGCTGGCGACATTGCTGCTGTTCCTGGGCGCCTGCACGGTCGGCATGTGGCGGCAGCACGCACCCGGCGCCGGCGCGGTCATGGCCGGCATCCGCCTGGCGCTGGCCGCGCTGGCCGTGACGATGGTGCTGGGCGGCCTGCTGGCCGGCGCCTTCGCCTGGCCCGGCGCCACCGGCTGGCCGCTGGCGCGCCTGACCGACCTTCATGCCATGTGGGGCCTGCAGGGGTGGGTCGGCCTGCTGGTGATCGCCATCGCCTTCCAGGTGGTGCCGATGTTCATGGTCACACCGCCCTATCCCGCGCTGCTCACCGGAGGCTACACCACCATCATGTTCCTGCTGCTGACGGCAGCCTCGCTGTCGAGCGGCCTGCAGGGGCCGGCCCGCCTGTTCCATGAGGCCTGCACCGTGCTGCTGGGCGCCGGCTACGGCGTGTTCGGCGCCTGCACCTTGTACCTGCTGGCGCGCCGCACCCGCCCGACGGCCGATCCCACCACGCTGTACTGGCGCACCGCCATGGCCAGCCTGCTGGCCGCGCTGGTGGTGTGGCTATGGCCTGCGGAATCGAATGCGCGCCCGCTGCTGCTGGGCGTATTGCTGGTGGCAGGCGTCGCGCAATCGGCCATCCACGGCATGCTGTACAAGATCGTACCCTTCCTGACCTGGTATCACCTGCGCGAAGAGGCGCCAAGCCCAGGACACAAGCTCCCCGGCATCAACAAGATCATTCCCGAGTCCCGCGCGAAGTGGCAGTTCTGGATCCACGCGGCGGCCTTGCTGCTGCTGGTGGCGGCCTGCTTCCGCCCCGACGCGCTGGCCCGGCCGGCCGCCGCGCTGATGTGCGTGGCCTGCCTCTGGCTCTGGTACAACCTGGCCACGGCGGCGCGCCTGTACTGGCGGCTGCGCCCCGCGTCCGGCTCCACTTTATCCGTTACGGCACCAACATGAACACCGAAAGCTATCTCGAAGACTACCTGCGGCAAGCCAGGCCGCGCCTGAACACCATGCTGGTGCTGATGTTCAGCGAAGCCCAGTTATTCGGGCAAAAGAGCCAATGGCTGGCCAGCGCCATCACGCTGATGGAGCCGTTGGGCTTCCAGGAGCGGGCGACCCGCACGGCGCTGTTCCGCCTCACGGAACACCAGGCCATCCGGGTCGAACGGCACGGCCGCCGCAGCCTGTGCATGCTGACCCCGGCCACGGCGGCCGCCGTGCGCGCCGCGCGCCAGCGGCTCGACATCCCGCCGGCCCGCAGCTTCGCCGAAGACTGGACCATCCTGGTCAACAGCGGCGGCATCAGCGCCGCGCGCTACACCGCCGCGCGCAAGCGCCTGCTGGCGCTGGACTACTGCCCATTGGCGCACAACCTGCTGGCGCGGCCGGCGTCCTATTGCGCCGGCATCGAGGGCGCGTCCGCTGCGGAAGACCACGGCCTGGCATCGTTCGACGTCAGCGGCACGCAGTTGGCAGCGGCGATGCGCCAGCCGCTGTTCGGCCGCAGCGAATGGGACCTGGACGCCGCCGACGCGTTGTATCGCGAGTTCCAGCAGCGTTTCCAGCCGCTGCGCAAGCTGCTCGACCAGCACGGCGCCATCAGCGATGCACAGGCTTTCGCGATACGGCTGCTGGTCAGCCACGGCTACCAGCATTGCCGCCGCGCCGATCCGCTGCTGCCGCAGGAGCTGCTGCCGGTTTCGTGGCCAGCGATGGCGGCCTACCAGACTTACGTGGCCCTGTACTGCCGCTGCGCCGGCCAGGCGCGCCGCCATATCCAGACGGTGACTGCCGCCGCTGCGGCACCGAGCCCCGCCCCCGGCGTCGCACGGATACGCCGCCCGCTACTCACATCCGACCATGTGCTGACGGCATAAGGTCCATACATTCAGGAGAAACCTATGGAATCCATCATTGAGACCTTCTACAACGGTCCCACCTTGAGCGTCACCATCAGCCGCGAAGGCAGCCGCATACACCGCCTGATCGACGACATCTGCCAACCGCTGCGCGCCAACAAGACCATCGTTCGCCGCGACCCGATGGTCGAAGCGCTGTTCGGCGCGGCCAGTCCGCGCGCCCCCATGGCGGCCGTGGCGTCGCCGGGCCGGAAACGCTGACGCGGTCAGAACGCGCCGACGTAGTTTTCCGCCAGCGCGGTCGCCATCGCGCGCGAGCTGACCACGCACTCCAATTCGGCGCGCTGCATCTCGCGCTGGAACGGCGTGGCGTCGGCGAAGGTGTGCAGAAGGCTGGTCATCCACCACGAGAAGTACTCTGCGCGCCAGATGCGCTTCAACGCGGCATCCGTGTAACCTTGCAGGCGATCGTCCCGGCCCTGGCGGTAGAACTGCTCCAGCCCCTGCGCCAGCACGTTCACATCCGACACCGCCAGATTCATGCCCTTGGCGCCGGTCGGCGGCACGATGTGGGCCGAATCGCCAGCCAGGAACAGGCGTCCCGCCTGCATCGGCGTCGACACGAAACTGCGCATGCCGATGATCCCCTTCTGGAAGATGCGGCCCTCGTTGACGCGCCAGCCGTCGTTGTTCTCCAGCCGCGCGTGCAGCTCGGCCCAGATGCGGTCATCCGACCAGTTGTCGACGTGGTCGGCCGGATCGCACTGGAAGTACAGGCGCTGCACCGTCGGCGTGCGCGTGCTCACCAGCGCGAAGCCGCGATCATGACGCGCATAGATCAGTTCATCCGACGACGGCGCCGATTCCACCAGGATGCCGAACCACCCGAAGCCGTAGTTGCGGGTGAAGTCCTCGCGGCCCTGCGGCGGCATGGCCGGCCGCGTCACGCCGTGGTAGCCGTCGCAACCGATGACGAAATCGGCATCGATGCGCGCCGCCTCGCCAGCATGCACAAAGCTGACCGACGGCGTCGCGGTGTCCACGCCATGCAGCTGCACGCCGCTGACTTCAAACAGCAGCTGCCCCTGCGCGGCCAAGCGCGCCGCCACCAGGTCCTTGATCACCTCATGCTGCGGATAGACGGTGATGGCCTTGCCGGTCAACTCCGTCAGGTCGATGCGGTGGCGCCGGCCGCCAAAGGCCAGTTCCACGCCATGGTGCAGCGCGCCCTCGGCCTTCATGCGGGCGCCCACGCCGGCGTTGGTGAGGATGTCCATCGTGCCCTGTTCCAGCACGCCGGCGCGGATGGTCGCCTCGATGTCGGCGCGGCTGCGCGACTCCAGAACGATCGATTCGATGCCGCTCAAATGCAGCAGATGTGATAGCAGCAGGCCCGCTGGGCCGGCGCCGATAATGGCTACCTGGGTACGCATGATGTCTCCGATATGGTGTTAGTGTGCCGCCATCGTAGCGCCGGGCCATCGCAAAAAAAATGGATGAAACGGCATAAAACTTGTACTATTTCGACACCCATCCACTTCCATCGGCGTCCGCCTCCATGACCCGCAACGCAAAACCGGCACCGCCAGACGTCCCGCAGTTCGCCCTGTACGGCGAGCAAACACGGGTGGAAAACGCCGAATTCGTGCATATCGAGCTGATAGAAACCCGCAGCCGCGTGCACCATTGGCACATCGAAAAGCACACCCACGCCGGCCTGTTTCAGGTACTTTTCCTCTACGGCGGCGAAGTGCGCGCCAGTGTCGACGGCGCCCTCTGGGAGTGCCGCGCGCCGGCCGTCATCACGCTGCATCCATCGGTGGTGCACGGCTTCGACTTCTCGGCCGAGGCGCATGGTTATGTGCTGACGGTGGACCAGAACGTGGTGTTCGCGGTGGCGGAGAACCACGGCGACCTGTATTCCCCGCTGTTCGTCGAACCGCTGATGATCGACCTGTCCGGCCAGCCGGAGCTGCGCGCGCGCCTGGAGTCACTGCTGCAAAACCTGCTGACGGAAGCGGCCTGGCCGCAATATGGCCACACGCTGATGCTGGAATGGCTGGCGCGCAGCGCCTTGCTGCTGCTGGTGCGCTTGCACGCCGAGCGGCGCCTGGCCGACCAGTCGGGACGCAGCGACTTCGAATTATTCAGCCGCTTCCGCGCCGAGGTGGAACGGCGCTACAAGGAACAATGGCAAATCAGCCAGTATGCCGAAGCCTTAAGGGCCACGCCGACGCGGCTCAATCGCCTGTGCCTCAAGCTGTCCGGCAAATCGGCGTTCGACATCACGCAGGACCGGCTGATGCTGGAGGCTTGCCGCAAGCTGACCTATCTGCCGTCCAGCATCGCCAGCATCGCCTACGAGCTGGGGTTCCAGGACCCGGCCTACTTCAGCCGCCTTTTCAAGAAGCGCATGGGCCGGACGCCGAAGGAATTCCGCGCCGGTTGATTCAAGCTTCGCCGCCGTCGAACACCACGCGGTTGCGGCCCTGCGCCTTGGCGCGGTACAGGGCGGCGTCGGCCTGGCCGATCAGTTCCAATGGCGTCAGCGGCTTGGCCGGATCGAATTCCTTCACGCCGAAGCTGGCCGTGACGTCGATGGCCTTGCCGTCGCCGATCGGCACCGGCGCTGCTTCGATCACGCGGCGCAGGCGCTCAAGCTGCGCCTTGCCGCGCGCCTGGTCGAGCTCCGGCAACAGCAGCAGGAACTCCTCGCCGCCATAACGTCCCACCAGATCGCTGGACCGCACCGCGCCACCGAGACGCGCCACCACCTCGCGCAGCACACTGTCGCCGGCCAGGTGGCCGTGGGTGTCGTTGATGCGCTTGAAGTGGTCCAGATCCAGCAGCACCACTAGGAAGGGCCGCCGCAGCTGGCTGGCGCGCAGCACCTCCTGCTCCAGGTATTCCATCATCGCGGCCCGGTTCCATGCCTTGGTCAGGCCGTCCTGCATGGCGCGCAGCCGCAGCGCATCCTGCGACTTCTCCAGCTCCCTCGTGCGTTCGCTCACCAGTTCCCGCACCAGTTTCTCCATCCGCGCCGTCCTGCGGGTCAGCGCGCGTATGCGGTAGCGATGGAAGGCCAGAACCGCGCCCGCCAGGGCCAGTGCGCACAACGCGTAGAACGTCGTGGTCCGCCACCAGGGCGGGGTGACTGTGAAGCCGATCTCGCGCAGCGCCGGCATTGCCCCCGTCTCCACATCCGTGATCCCGAACTGTAGGCGATAGCGTCCAGGCGCCAGCGACGCATAGCGGATATCGGGTGCCGAAGATTGAGACCATCCCTGCTCCAGCCCCTCCAACCGGTAGCGGAAGCGCAGTCCGGCGCGATGCTGGTATGTGAGACTGGCCAGGCTGAAATTGAGCGCCTCGTCGCTCCAACGCAAGGACGCGCCGTCCTGCAAGGCGATGTACTGGCCGCCGCGCATGACATTCTCCAGCACCGCGTCCACCGCCGGCAGCTGGAACAGGCGCTCAGGATGCAGAATATGTGAGACGCCGTTGCTGGTGGCGATCCACATCGAGCCGTCTGCGTCTTCATAAAATCCACGCCCGTTCACGTCACTCCAGACCAGGCCATCGTCCTGGTCCAGCCGCCGCAAGCGCTCGCCGTTGCGCACCACGATGCCCGCGTCGGTGCCCATCCACAGCCATCCACGCCGATCCATGTGCAAGGCCATGAGGGACAGCCCCGGCAAAGGCGCCGCCAGCCGCAGTTCGATCCCGCGCTTGCCGGGCGTCGCCCGCCATAAGCCGGTGCCCGAACTGCCTATCCAGAACGTGCCATCGGCCGCGCAGGCGATCGTCGAAAACGAGTCCGTGCCATCCGCCTCCAGCAGCTTGTGGCGTTCCCAGTGCCGCCCGTCATGGTGCAGCAAGAGATGCTCGCTGATGAACCACAAGTCGCCGTTGGCGCTTTGACAGCTGCTGTTGATGGATTCATCGGTCAGATCGCCCAAGGCGGCCGAACCGGGCGCCAGGTGTGGCTGGCCACCCAGCTCGGGATGCTCAAGCAGGTACACGCCGTTGCTGGTGCCGATCCAGAGCGCGCCATCGCGGTCCATGCGCAGGTGCAGGATGGGCGGCAGCGTCGCCACCTGAACCTCGGCGCCGGTCACCGGATCATGCCGGAACAGCAGGCCGAGATAGGTTCCCGCCCAGACCTTGCCGCTGTGGTCCACCGCCTGATCCGCCCACTGGTGATCGGCATGCGCGGCGATCGGGCGCAGCGCGCCCTGCTCCAGCAACGCCGGGCCGGATCGCGAGCCCACATGCATGCGTCCCTGCCCGTCGCGCGCGAACGACAGCACGACATCGTCCTGCAAGCCTTGGGCCGAGCTCCAGTTTTCCCATTGGCCGTAGCCGCGCCATTGAACCAATCCCCGGCCGCGCGTGCCGAGCCACAGGCCGCCGTCGCGGTCCACCAGCGTGGCGTTGACGCCGCCCGCGCTCTGCAAGCCGTTACCTGGACCGAAGAACTCCCAACGGCCGTCGCGCCAACGCGCCAGGCCGGTGTCGGTATTGGTGAACACAGCTCCCGCGCCATCATCGCCCAGCGCCGACAATTGGGAAGCCTTGTGCATCACGTCACTGGGCGGCGCGCGGTCGATAAACCGGGTGGCGCCAGGCGGCAGCGCGATGACGCGAAGTTCGCTTCGCGCCCAAAGCGTGCCGTCGGCGGCCGGCAGGATGGTCCTCCAATAATCGACAGGCACGCCGGCCGCCTCGCCCCAGACGGTGACGCCTGCAGCATTGGCGCGGCACACCGATCCGCCGCAGCCTAGCCAAAGGCCACCGCTATCCACAGCGACGCTGCTGATATCCTCCAGCTTGGGCTGGTCCTTGAGCTGGCGCGCTGAAAAATAAGGTTCGATGACAGCGCCACCCGGCCTGTCCGTGAGCCGGTACAGGTGCCGCGCGCTGACGAACAACAGCGCGCCATCGCGCGCCGTCGCGAACATCTGGCCGGGCCAGATCGACAGGTGCTTGCCCTGGTACTGCAGCGGCACCAGGCGTTCGCCCACCCGCCGGTACAAGCCTTCGCCAGTCCCCACCCACAGCTGGTCGCCTTGCGCCAGCAGCGCCGTGATCCCGGTTTGCTGTAATCCCTGATCCCGACCGTAACGCTCGAACCGCGCGCCGTTATAGCGGAACAGGCCATTCTCGGTGCCCAGCCAGAGGTAGCCCGCGCGGTCCTGCGCCAGCGCCATCACGCTCAGGTTCCCCAGGCCGTCCTGCTGGGTGAAGTACCGCAGCGGCAATTGCTGCGCGTGGGCCACGGCGACGCACACCACACAGGCAGCCAGCAGGCGAACAAACAAGCGGGCCAGCATTAGGGGATTCCAACGATTCGATATCATTTAGACATGTGTCGAGTGTGACGAGGCCGCTAATCGGGTCAGTATTGCCGATTTACAATGACTATGCAACCGTACCGCCTTACAACAGCGCGTTCAACTCCACCTGCATCTTGATCAGCGCCGGCAGGCAGCGCTCCACCATCTCCTCGCGCGGCATGCGGCCGGCGTGGACGCTGATGTTCATCGCCGCCACCACGTCGCCGCGAAAATTCTTGAGCGGGACTGCGATGGTGCGCAGGCCAAGTTCCAGCTCCTGGTCCACCAGCGCGTAGCCTTGCGCGCGGGCGCGTGCGATCTCCAGCGCCAGGCGCTCCTTGCTGACGATGGTGTGCTCGGTGATGCGCTCGGGCTGCGCGCGTTCCAGGAAGGCGTCGATCTGCGGCTGCGGCAGGTGCGCCAGCAGCACGCGGCCGTTGGCGGTGCAGTAGGCCGGCACGCGGGTGCCCGGCTGCAGCGTGACCGACACCAGCTGCCCGGCGCTGACGGCGGCCACGCACACCAGCTGGTCGTGATCGAGCACGCCGGCCGATGCCGCCTCGCCCAGCGCGTAGGCCAGCCGGTACAGCAAGGGCTGGACGATGCGCGGCAGCCGCGCCGAATGCAGGTACGATTGGCCCAGCCGCAGCACCATCGGCGTCAGCGCGAACAGCTTGTTCTCGTGCCGCATATAGCCCAGGTGCGTGAGCGTGATCAGGTAGCGGCGCGCGGCGGCGCGGGTCAGGCCGGTGCGCTCTGCCACCTCGGCGATGCTCAGGCGACTGCGCTCCTGGTCGAAGGCGGCGATCACCAGCAGGCCTTTTTCAAGGCCGGCCACCATGTCGCGTGCGGCGGGTGCGTCGTTTTCAGAGGTCATAAACGAGAAAATTGGCGATTTGTGCGAGTATCGCACAAAATGGGCGCATAGCGAATATCACCCGACGGCGGCGTATTGTGACGCTTGGGCGCTTTCCCTAACATGGTTGGCACACAAACCAGAACAACCAACAGGAGGCCCGTCTTGAAATTCGATGCCATTCCGTCCGGCGTCTACCCGGAACTGATCTACCCCTCGTACAAGTCCACGCTCAAGCGCGGGCCCGCCCAGCCGCTGCTGCGCATCCGCGCCGGCCTGCCGGTGGAGGACAACCTGGTCCCGTCGCCGCGCATCCTGCTGCCCAACGATATGGACCTGACGGCGCACGGCCACGGCGCGCCGCTGGGCGAGAAGATCGTCGTCACCGGCCGCGTGGTGGACGAAGACGGCAAGCCGGTTCGCAATTCGCTGCTGGAGGTCTGGCAGTGCAACGCCGCGGGCCGCTACTGGCACAAGAAGGACCAGCACGACGCGCCGCTCGATCCCAACTTCTACGGCATCGGCAAGATGATGACCGACGACGATGGCCGCTACCGCTTCATCACCATCAAGCCCGGTCCCTACCCGTGGGGGAATCACGACAAGGCCTGGCGCCCGGCGCACATACACTTTTCCCTGTTCGGCAACGTGTACGCGCAGCGCCTGGTCACGCAGATGTACTTCCCCAACGATCCGCTGTTCGCCTACGATCCGATCTTCCAGAGCATCCCGGACTTGGACGCGCGCCAGCGCCTGATTTCCCGTTTCAGCCTGGAGTACACCGACAGCGACAAGATGCTGGGCTATGAATTCGATATCGTGCTGCGCGGCCGCGACGCCACGCCGATGGGCATTTAAAGGAGCAAGCGTATGAGCCAAATTACCACGTCCCAAACCATCGGACCATTTTCGCACGCAGCCTGGCAGTGGGCGGTTGATGCCAGTGCCGCCGCCACGCTGGAAACCAGCGCCCCCACCATCACCATCAGCGGCACGATCTACGACGGCGACGGCACGCCGATCAACGACGCGCAGATCGAAGCCTGGCAGCCGGAAGCCGCCGGCGCCGAAGCCGCCCAGGCGCTGCCTGGTTTCCGCCGCGTGCCCAGCGGAGAAAAGGGAGAATTCAGCCTGCGGCTGTCGCAATGCGCGGCGCCCATGAGCGGCGCCCCGGCCACCTTCATCACCGTGTTCGCGCGCGGGCTGGTCAAGCACCAGTTCACCGCCGTGTTCCTGGAGGACGACAGCGGCCTGGCGCAATCGGAGATACTGGCGCAGGTGCCGGCCGAACGCCGCGCCACGCTGGTCGCCCGCAAAACCGCGCCGGGGGTCTATCATTGGGACATCTGGATGCAGTCCGACAAAGAGACCGCATTCTTCGACTATGTCTGACCTGCCAGCGGAGTTCAATTGAGCGTATCCATCTTCGACAGTTTCCTCACCACGCCGGACATGATCGCCGTCTTTGACGACGCCGCGATCGTGCAGGCCATGCTGCGCTTCGAACAGGCGCTGGCCGAAGCGCAGGCCAGGCAAGGCATGCTGCCGGCGCAGTCGGCGCGTGCCATCGCCGGCGTCTGCAACGCGCAGCTGTACGACATACCGGCCATCGTCAACGCCGGGCGCCGCGCCGGCAGCCTAGCCATTCCGCTGGTGCGCGAGCTGACGCGGACCGTGGCGCTGTACGACGCCGAGGCGGCGGCCCGCGTCCATTGGGGCAGCACCAGCCAGGACGTGATCGACACGGCCATGGTGCTCGCCACGCGCGACGCATTGCAGCTGCTGGACGACGGCCTGCACGACCTGACCGGCCATCTGCTGCAACTGGCGGACCGGCATGTCGCCACGCCGGTGCTGGCGCGCACGCTGATGCAACCGGCGCAGGTAAGCAGCTTCGGTTTCAAAGTGGCCGGCTGGCTGGCGCCGCTGGTGCGCGCCCGCGCGCGTCTGCGCGAATGCGCCGCCCGCGCGTTGCAGCTGCAACTGGGTGGCGCGGTGGGCACCTTGTCCGTGATGGGCGAGCATGGCGCGGCTGTGGCGGCGCTGGTGGCCTCGGACCTCGGCCTGAAAGTGGCCGATGCGGCCTGGCACACGCAGCGCGACGAGTGGGTGCGCCTGGGATTGGAAGTCGCGGTCCTCACCGGAAGCCTGGGCAAGATCGCCACCGACATCAGCCTGATGGCGCAAGGCGAAATCGCCGAACTGGCCGAACCGTCCGGCAATGGACGCGGTGGCTCCTCCGCCATGCCGCACAAGCGCAATCCGGTATCGGCCATGATCGCGCTGGCCGCCGCCACCCGCACGCCGCAGCACGCGGCCGCGCTACTGGCAAGCATGGGGCAACAGCATGAACGTGGCCTGGGTAACTGGCAGGCCGAACTCGCCGAATGGCCCACGCTGTTCCTCAGCGCGCACGGCGCGCTGCAGGCGCTCAACGACGCCCTCGCCGGCCTGAACGTCGACCCGGCGCGCATGCTGCGCAATATCGACGCCTTGCAGGGATTGGTGTTCGCCGAGGCGGCATCCGCCTGGCTGGCCGCCAGCATCGGCCGCCCAGCCGCCCACAGCCTGCTGGAAGCAATGAGCGCCGAGGCGCTAGCCAGCGGACACAATCTGGCCGACCTGCTGGCCGACGCGGTTCGGGCCGACGACCAATTGCGCAAGCAGGTCGACCCGGCCGCGTTGGCGACACTGTTCGATCCCGCCACCGCAGCGCTGCCGGCCCAGCGGCTGGCACAGCATCAGCTGCAAAGCCTGCGCGAGCAGATCGCGGCTTTGAACTCCACCCCATTTCATCACAGGACATCCGCATGAGCTTCGACCCCATCGACCACGATTTCGAACGTGGACTGAACAACCGCCGCGCCATCCTCGGCGACGCCTGGGTGGACAAGTCCCTAGCAAACGCCAACAGCTTCAACGCCGAGTTCCAGAACATGATCACGCGCTTTGCGTGGAACGACATCTGGGGCCGTCCTGGCCTGGAACAGAAGACCCGCCGCGCGATGGTCCTCGCCACCACCATCGCCCTGGGCCGCTGGGAGGAATTCGAGCTGCACGTGCGCGCCGCGCTGCTGGGCGACGCGGCAAACCGCCTGTCGCCGGACGAATTGAAGGAAGTGCTGATGCAGTCGGCGATCTACGCCGGCGTTCCCGCCGCCAACACCGCCTTCGGCCACGCGATGGCGATCCTGCGCGAAGTCGGCCCGCAAATCGGCTACACGCTGGAGCCGGCCGCCCCGGCCGCTACCAGCCATCCCGGCATCGGCCGCGAGGGCCGCAGCGCCGGCCAACCCTCGTTGCACTACACGGTACGCGAACCACGCAGCGGCAAGGCCCCACGCCATACGGTGGTACTGAGCCACGCCCTCGGCTGCGACCTGACCATGTGGGACAGCCTCGCCAACCAGCTGGCCGCCGACTGCCGCGTAATCGCCTACGATCATCGCGGCCACGGCGCCTCGTCCGCGCCGCAAGGCTTGTACAGCATGGCCGATCTGGCCGACGACGCCGCAGCCCTGCTGCGCGAACTAGATACCGGCCCGATGGTGTGGATAGGCTTGTCGATGGGCGGAATGGTCGGCCAGGAGCTGGCGCTGCGCCATCCTTCGCTGGTGCGCGCCCTGGTGCTGGGCAACACCACCTCCCGCTATCCCGAGGCGGCGCGCGAGGCATGGCAGCAGCGCATCGCCACCGTGCGCGAACATGGCATCGAGGTCATCGCCGATGCGGTGATGGGCCGCTACTTCCACGACGCCTTCCGCGCCGAGCACGCAGCCACTGTGGCGCGCTTCCGCCGCCGCCTGCTCAGCACAGACAGCACCGGCTACATCGGCTGCTGCAACGCGGTTGGCACTGTGGACACGACGGACCGGCTGGGCGCCATCGCCGTGCCCACGTTGTTGATCGCCGGTGAGTTGGACCAGGGCACGCCGGTCGCCATGTCGCAAATCGTGCAGCAAGCCATACCCGGTGCGGCGCTGGTCGTGCTGCCGGAGGCGTCGCATCTCGGCGCGGTTGAACAGCCGGCGCTGTTCGCGGCGGCGGTCACAGGCTTCCTGGCTGGCTTGTAAACGCGTTACACGCCCGGATCGCGCACCTTGTCGGTCTGGTCGAACTCGATGTTGAAGTAAGAGCCCGCGCTGGCTTCGGCCTTGCGGATGTACACGGTCTGCACGATGTCGCGCGTGGCGGCGTCGATGCTGACCGGGCCGCGCACGCTGTTCCACGCCATGCCCTTCATCGCCGCCAGCAGCTTGTCGCCGTCGCTGTCGCCGTTGGTCTGCTTGAGCGCCTGGTACAGCAGGTGCATGCCATCATACGCGCCGACCGAATGGAAGTTGGGCCGCATGCCGGGATTGGCCTTGCCGAATGCTTCCACATATGCCTTGTTCTCCGCCGACGGATGCGCCGCCGAGTAATGGTGGCTGCTGACCACACCGGCGGCGGCCTGGCCGATGCTCGCCATCAGGTCATCGTCCAGCACATCGCCAGTGCAGATCAGCCGTATGCCGGCGGCGGCCAGCCCGCGTTCGGTGAACTGCTTGAGCACCGCCGCGCCCTCGCCCGACGGCACGAACACGAACAACGCGTCCGGCTTCAAGTCCCGCACCCGCGCCAGGAATGGCGCGTAGTCCGGATTGCGCAGCGGCGCGCGCAGGCTGTCTGCCACCTTGCCGCCACCTTCGAGCAGGCCTTTGACGAACACCTTTTCCGCATCCAGCCCCGGGCCATAATCGCTGACCAGCGTCACCGCAGTCTTGATCTTGTTTTTGGATGCCCAATGCGCCATTGGCGCCGTCACCTGCGCCAGCGTGAAGCCGGTGCGCACGATGTACGGTGACCGCTGCGGCACAGCCGACGCGGCGGCGGCCATCACGATCATCGGCACCTTGGCTTGGGTAGCGACCGGCGCGGCGGCGAAGGCCAGCGGCGTGAGGCCGAAGCCGGCCAGCACCTGCACCTTGTCGCGCGAGACCAGCTCCTGCGCCAGCCGCTTGGTCACGTCCGGCGCCACGCCGCCGTCGTCCTTGAGAATAATCTCGATCGGACGCCCGGCCACGCTGGCGCCGTTCTGACGCATGTACAACTTGACCGCCGCCTCGATCTGGCGGCCGGTGGACGCGAAGGGGCCGGACATCGGCACGATCAGGCCGACCTTCAGCGACTCGGCGGCGCGGGAGAAAGTCGGCAGCGCTCCCGCAGACAAGGCGGCGGCACCCAACAGCAGGTGGCGGCGTCGGTGGTTGATACGGTCTGGCATGGTGTCTCCTCTTTTTTATAAGTCCAGCAGCAGCGTGGGGGTCTTGGAACGGGAACAGCAAGGGGTGAACTGGTCATTGGCGGCTTGCTCCGACTCTTCGAGATACAGGTCGCGGTGATCCGGCACGCCGTCCAGCACGCGCGTCAGGCAAGTGCCGCACACGCCCTGCTCGCACGAGGCGGGAATGAACACGCCGGCATCGTTCAACACGCGCAGCACGGTGGTGCCGGCCGGGATGGCGTACACCTTGCCGCTGGAGGCCAGCTTCACCTCGAACGGCTGGTCGCCATCGGCAGCCGGTGCGGCGGAGGCGCCGAAGTATTCAAGATGCAGTTGATCTTGCGGCCAGTCCTGCGCCTTGGCCGCTGCCTTGACGTGGTCGATGAACCCGGCGGGGCCGCACAGGTAGATGTGGGTCTTGCGGTCCAGTTGCGCCAGCAGCGCGGGGAGGTCCAGCTTCTGCGCGGCGTCGCCACTGTCGTAATGAAAGTGTACCTGCGCCGCGAACGGTGCGTCGGCGATCCGCTGGCGGAACGCGGTGCGCTCGGGCGAACGCGCGCAGTAGTGCATCTGGAACGCCGCGCCGCGCGCCGATAGCGCCTCCGCCATCGCCAGGATCGGCGTAACGCCGATGCCGCCCGCCAGCAGCAGGCTCTGTTCAGCGTCGGCCAGCGGGAAGTGATTTTTCGGTTCGCTGATTTGCAGCGTGGCGCCGGCCCGCACGTCGTCGTGCATGCCCTTCGAGCCGCCGCGCGACGACGGATCGCGCAGCACGCCGATCAGGTAGCGGTGACGTTCATGCGGCGGATTGCACAGCGAGTACTGCCGCACCAGACCCGGGCCGACATGCACGTCGATATGCGCGCCCGCCGTGAAAGCCGGCAGCTCGGCGCCGTCGACGCTGACCAGTTCATAGCTGCAGATATCCTCGGCCTCCGCATGCCGGCGCTCGATACGGACTTGCAGCAAGCCGCCGCTCATGCGCCCTGCTCCTTCTCCATCCACTGGTCCAGAATGCGGCGCGATTGCACGCCGCCGGCGTCGATGTTCAGCATCAGCAGCTTGCGCTCCGGATGACGCAGGATGTTGGCCTGCTGGAGCTCCAGCATCTCGCGGTCCTCGCCGAAGATCTTGCCCTGGCCGGTGCGGATGGAGTCCGTCAGTTCCTTGTCATCCGGCTTGAAGTTGCGGGCCATGCCCCAGAAGTACCAGTGCGAAGTCTCGGTTTCCGGCGTGATGAAATCGACCACGATGCTGGACGCCTTGTGCTCCGGCGCCGCGTCGTAGCCACCCTTGCCCGCGTGGGCCACGCCCACTTCGATCATCACATGGCTCGGTGGCGTGAAGCGGCAGATCTGCCAGCGGTCCACCGGCACGTCGTCCGCCAGGCCATTGCCGCGCAACGCGGCGCGCCAGAACGGCGGCGCCATGATGTTCTCCATGTAGCGGCTCGTGACCACCTGCTCGCCCTCGACCCTTGTGTTGACGGGCGCTTCGTCGATCTCCTTTTGGCCGATGCTCGACGCATGCACATAGGTTTCGTGCGTCAGGTCCATCAGGTTGTCGATCATCAGCCGGTATTCGCAGTTGATGTGATACAGGCCGCCGCCGTAGGCCCAAGCCGGATTGTCCGCCCATTCCAGATGATGGATCAAGGCCGGATCGGCCAGTTCATGGTCGCCGGTCCAGACCCAGATAAATCCGTAGCGTTCCTCCACCGGATAACTGCGGATGCATGGGAAGCCGCGCACGCGCTGACCCGGCATGCTGATCACCTTTCCGTCGCAGCCCATCTCCAGGCCGTGGTAGCCGCACACCAGCTGGCCGTCGCGCACAAAGCCCAGCGACAGCGGCGCGCCGCGGTGCGGGCAGAAGTCCTCCACCGCCGCGACCTTTCCTTCAGCGCCGCGATAGAACACGATCTTCTCGCCGCAGATCTGGCGCCCCAGCGGCTTAGTCTCGATTTCGTCCGGGCTACAGGCTACATACCAGGTATTTTTAGGGTACATCGCGTCTCCTTGTTTTGGTTATCATTCAGTGTACTGAATGCTGTAGAGTATAGTCCGTAAACCGGCGATGTAAACAGCCGGGATGAATTCTTTTTGCAGAGACCACGCCATGCCAGAAACAGAGAGTCAACTGACCAGCCTATTCGAACATCCGGGCCACTTGCTGCGGCGCGCGCAGCAAATCTCGGTGTCGATTTTTTACGATGAAATGGGCAGCGAGCTGACGCCGGTGCAGTACGCGATGCTGCGCAATCTTGAGAGCCACGGAGGCATCGACCAAGTGTCGCTGTCGGCCATCAGCGGCATCGATACTTCCACCGGCGCCACCGTCTGCGCGCGCCTGGAGGAAAAAGGCCTGCTGACGCGCACCGTGATTCCGACCAACCGCCGCCAGCGCGCCCTCACCATCACCGGCGCGGGCGAACAGCTGCTGAACGATTTGATCCCCGGCTCCCAGCGCTTGCGCCGCCGTTTGCTGGCGCCGTTGACCGGTGCGGAGCAGCTGCAGTTCATGGCGCTGCTGACCAAGCTTGTGCAGGAAAACAACGAGCAAAGCCGGGCGCCGTTGAGCAGCGCCTCACCCGCAACGCGCGAGGAAGGCTGAGAAAACATAGTGTGCGGTTGCCGCACAAAGGTATTTTAATCGCACACGGTTCAAGTATCATGGGATTGGCCGCCCGTCGTTCGGGTGGACCGATAACCACAACAGGAGACCCCATGAAACGCTATGCCATCGCAGGCCTGACCGCCATGCTGCTTATACCCGCCCTGCCCGCGCTCGCGCAAAACGCCGCCAGGACAGCCGCCACCGAACTCGCGGAAAAAGCGGTAGCCACCATCCAGAAAGTCGGCGTGGAGCAGGCCTGCAAACAGTTCGCCGATCCCAAGGCCGGCTACATCCAGGGCGACGTGTATGTCGTGGTGCAGGACATGCAATGCAAGATGGTGTGCCATCCGCTGCTGCCGAAAATGAACGGCAAGGACATGACCGAATTGAAGGACTCCAACGGCAAATACTTCACCCAGGAGATGAAGAAGGTCGCCCTATCCGGCAAGCCGGGATGGGTCGACTATGTCTGGCCCAACCCGACCTCCAAGGCGCTGGAACCCAAGTCCGCCTATATCCAGAGGGCGGATGAAAAATACATGGTCAGCGTCGGCATCTACGATAAAAAGTAAGCTGGCGCGCCAGCCGCGCGCGCGGTAAGCTGGTGGCGGCACCGCAGAATGCCGCTACCATCACAACAGGAGACGTCGTCATGAAACGTTACGCTATCGCCGGCCTGACCGCCGCGCTACTGGCCCCCGCCCTGCCCGTCCTCGCGCAAACCGCCACCAAGGCCGACGCCATCGCCCTGGTGGACAAGGCCGTGGCCAACATACAGAAAAAAGGGATAGAGCAGGCCTGCAAGGACTTCGCCGATCCCAAGGGTGGCTTTATACAAGGCGACTTGTATGTGTTCGTGCAGGATGCGCAGATGATGATGGTCTGCCACGCCGCCACGCCCAAGATGAACGGCAAGGACATGTCCCAGCTGAAGGACGCCAACGGCAAAAAGTTCGTGCAGGAGATGCGGGAAGTGGCGCAGTCGAAGAAACCCGGCTGGGTCGATTACGTCTGGGTCAATCCCGTCACCAAGGCGCTGGAGGACAAGACCTCCTATATCCGCCAGGCCGAGGATAAGTACACCGTCGGCGCAGGCATCTACAAGCCTAAATAAGCCGCCGCCTCAGGCCACGGCGACCAGGCGATCGAGCTTGTCGCCGTCGGCCAGCAGGCTGGCGCTGTCCGAGTCGTGCACGATGCGGCCGCGATCGAGCACGATGGCGCGCTGCGTCAGCGACAACGCCAGCCGCGCATGCTGCTCGACCACGATCACCGACATGCCCTCCTCCTTCACCAGCCGCCGTATCACCTTTACCAGCTCCTGCACGATGATGGGCGCCAGGCCTTCCATTGGCTCGTCCAACAGCAGGATGCGCGGATTGGTCATCAGCGCGCGGGCGATCGCCACCATCTGCTGCTCGCCGCCGGACAGCTGGTTGCCCATGTTGGTGCGGCGTTCAGCCAGCCGCGGGAAAATCTCGTAGATCTTCTGCAGGTTCCAGCGGCCGGGCCGCGCCACCACGGTCAGATGCTCCTCCACCGTCAGCGACGGGAACATATGCCGCTCCTGCGGCACCCAGCCCAGGCCCGCGCGCGAGCGCCGGTGCGTGGGCATGCGCGCGATGTCGCTGCCGGCCCAGCGGATGCCGCCGCCGTGCAGCCGCGTCAATCCCATCAGCGTCACCAGCAGGCTGGTTTTGCCGACGCCATTGCGGCCCAACAGCGCCAGACTGTCGCCTTCATTCAGCGCGAACGACACATCTTCCAGCACGATGGACTCGCCGTAACCGGCGGTGACTTTATCGAGCGCCAGCAATTCAGCCATGTTCGGCCTCCCCCAGATAAACTTCCTTCACACGCGGGTCGGCCGCGATCTCCGCCGGCGTACCCTCGGTCAGCACCTTGCCGCCAACGAGCACCGTGATGCGGTCGGCGAAGCGGAACACCAGTCCCATATCGTGTTCGATGAACAGCACCGTGACGTCGCGCGGCAGCTGCGCCAACACTTCGAACAGCTCCTTGCTCTCCGCTTGCGGAATGCCGGCCGCCGGTTCGTCCAGCAGCAGGATGCGCGGCTTGGTCGCCAGCGCCAGGGCGATTTCCACCAGCCGCTGCTTACCGTAAGCCATGCTGCGCGTTACGCTGTTGGCCTGGTCGGTCAGCTTGAGCGTGGCCAGCAAGGCCATCGCCTCGTCGATCACGTCGGCGTGTTTGGCGACCGTCTTGTACCACACCGATTGCAGGCCGCGCCGCTCGCACACCGCCAGCGCCACCGATTCCAACACCGTCATCCCGGCGAACAGGGTGTTGAGCTGGAAGGTGCGCGTCATGCCGCGCCGTACGCGCTGGTGCTGCGGCAGATGCGTGATGTCCTCGCCGCCCAGGTAGACCTTGCCGCTGCTGGGCATGAAGCCGCCCGTCAGCAGGTTGATGAAGGTGGTCTTGCCTGCGCCATTGGGGCCGATCAGCGCGTGGCGCGCGCCCGGCTCGAAAGTCAGGCTTACATCGCTGTTGGCGACGAATGGGCCCCAGCGCTTGGTCAAGCCTTCCGTGCGCAGTGTAATGTCCTGGCTCATGCCTGCTCCTTCCGTTTGAAACGCGACGCCAATTTTTCCAGGCCGCCCAGGATGCCGCCGCGCGCGAACAGCACGATCACCATCAGCAGCAGGCCGATATAAAACTGCCAGTAGGCCGGATTGAGGCCGGCGATGTAATCCTGCGCCAGCATGAACACGGCAGCGCCGACCAAGGCTCCGTACAAGCGACCCGTCCCGCCCAGCACCAGCATGATCAGCAACTCGGCCGAACGCGGGAAGCCCAGCGAATCGAGGCCGACGAACTGCGTCGTCTGCGCCAGCAGCGCGCCCGCCAGGCCGGCCACGGTGGCGGCCAGCGTGAATACGGCCACCAGGCGGCGGTTGACGTTCACGCCCAACGCCGGCATGCGCCGCACGCCTTCGCGAATGCCGACCAGGCTCAAACCGAACGGCGACTTCACCACCCGGCGCAGCACCACGAACACGATGAACAGCACGGCGAAGCTGTAGCAGAAAGCCACGTTGCCGTTCAAATCGAATTCGAAGGCGCCGAACAATTTACCGACCACCATGCCGGACAAGCCGTCCACGCCGCCGGTGAGGAAGGACGCCTTGTTGGCCGCCTCGAACAGCATCAGGCCTATGCCCAGCGTGACCATCAGGCGAGTCAGGTCCTGGCCGCGCACCACCAGGAAGGAGACGACGAAGCCGAACAGCCCCGCCACCACGGCGCCGGCCAGCAGGCCGCTGAATGGTTCGCTCCAGCCGTGCACCGACAGCAGCCCGGCGGTGTAGGCGCCCAGCCCGAAGAAGGCCGCGTGGCCCAGCGAGACGATGCCGGCATAGCCCAGCATCAGGTCCAGCGACAATGCGAACAGGCCGATGATCATGATCTGGCTGATCAGGACCAGATAGCCGGGGAAGGCGAAGTACGCGGCCACCGGCAGCAGCCAGAAGGCGATTTCCAGCGGCGACCAGCGGTCGTGCGGCAAACGGAGTTGGCTCATGCTCTGCACCTTGTTGACGGCGGCGGGCGCCGGTTTGACTTCCACTTCAGCGAAGGCGTTCATGCTTTCCTCCTGATCAGGCCAGCGGGGAACAGGATCAACAGCACCACCATCAACCCGTAGATGACGAAGGCGCCGACCTGCGGCACGTAGTATTTGCCGGCCACGTCGAACACGCCAAGGATCACTGCCGCCAGCAGCGGCCCCTTGATGGTGCCCGCACCGCCCACAGCAACGACCAGCAGGAAATAGACCATATATTTGATCGGGAAGGTCGGGTCCAGGCCCAGCACGTCGATGCCCAATCCGCCGCCCAGGCCAGCCAGGCCGGAACCCAGCGCGAAGGTCAGGCTGAACACCAGGCCCACGTTGATGCCCAGGCCTGCGGATGCGGTCTGGTTGTCCACCGAGGCGCGGATCTGCGCGCCGAAGCGGGTACGCTCGATCAGCAGGCCCAGTGCCACCGTGACCAGCACCACCACACCAATCAGGAACAGGCGATAAGCGCCCACCTCAAGACCAAACAACGGCACCTGCCCGCGCAGCCAGTCCGGCAGCGTCACCGGCTGCTGCGAGGGGCCGAACAGCCACGTCGCACCAGCCACCGACATGAAAGTCAGTCCGATCGAGAACAGCACCTGGTCCAGGTGACTAGCGCGGTACAGGCGGCGGTACAGCAGCCGCTCAAGCACCAATCCAGCAGCGGCCGAAGCCAGGAAGGCCAGCGGCAGCGACGCCAGGAACGGTACGCCGAGGCGCGACAGCACCGTCACGCTGACGTAGCCGCCCAACATGGCAAAGGCGCCGTGGGCCAGGTTAATGAAGTTCATCATGCCCATCGTGACCGACAGGCCGACACTGATGAGGAACAGCAAACTGCCGTAGGCGATGCCGTCGAACAGAACGCCGGCGAAGTTGGCTAGCATGTCCGCCTCCTCGTTTGAATAGTTTTATACATTTTTTTGTCTCCACTACTTCTCTACAAACTACATTGAATCACACTCTTTCGATGATCATCGCGATGCCCTGCCCCACGCCGATGCACATTGTGCACAGCGCATACCGGCCGCCGCTGCGATGCAGCTGGTAAGTCGCCGTGGTGACCAGGCGCGCGCCGCTCATGCCCAGCGGATGGCCCAGCGCGATGGCGCCGCCGTTGGGATTGACGCGCGCATCGTCGTCGCGCAGGCCAAGCTGGCGCAGCACCGCCAATCCCTGTGCGGCAAACGCTTCATTCAGTTCGATCACGTCCATCTGCTCCAGCGTCAGGCCGGTCTGGCGCAGCAGCTTTTGCACGGCGGGCACCGGGCCCATGCCCATCACACGGGGCGCCACACCGGCCGTCGCCATGCCGACGATGCGGGCCAGCGGCTCGAGGCCATGGCGTCCGGCCGCGTCGCCGCTGGCGATCAACAGCGCGCAGGCCCCGTCGTTGATGCCGGAGGCGTTGCCGGCGGTGACGCTGCCCTCGGGCCGCACCACGCCTTTCAGTTTGGCCAGCGCTTCGATGGTGGTGGCGCGTGGATGCTCGTCCTGCTTGAACAGCACCGGCTCCTCGCCCGCGGAGCGGCGGCTTTGCGGCAGCGTGACCGGCACGATCTCGCGCTCGAAGATGCCTTCGGCGATGGCGATCGCGGTCTTGTTCTGGCTTGCCAGCGCAAACGCATCCTGGTCGGCGCGGCTGATGCCGTAATCCTGCGCGACGTTTTCCGCAGTCTCCGGCATGGTCTCCACGCCGTAGGCTTCCTTCAACGCCTCGTTGATGAAGCGCCAGCCCATGGTGGTGTCCTGCAGCGATGCGTTGCGGCTGAACGCCGCATCGGGCTTGCCCATCACGAAAGGCGCGCGCGTCATCGATTCCACGCCGCCGGCGATCATCAGGCAGGCGTCGCCGGCCTGGATCGCGCGCGCCGCCGTGCCGATGGCGTCCATGCCCGAGCCGCACAGGCGGTTGACGGTGGAACCCGGAACGTCCTGCGGCAGCCCGGCCAGCAGCGCCGACATGCGCGCCACATTGCGATTGTCCTCGCCGGCCTGGTTGGCGCAGCCGTAGATCACATCGTCCACTTCCTCCCACTGCACACCGGGATTACGGCGCATCAGTTCACGTAGAGGCACGGCGCCCAGGTCGTCGGCGCGCACGTCCTTCAAGGCGCCGCCGTAGCGGCCTATCGGGGTGCGAACCGCATCGCAGATATATGCTTCGTTCATCTCGTACTCTCCTATTTCAACCGCAGCAAAGGCGCGCCCGTGGCGGCCTGCAGTTCTTCAAAACTCAAGCCCGGTGCCATCTCGCGCACGGCCAGGCCTTCCGGGGTCACGTCCAGCACGGCCAGGTCGGTGTAGATGCGGTTGACGCAGGCCACGCCGGTCAGCGGATAGCTGCACTGGCTGACGATCTTGCTGTCGCCGTTCTTGGTCTGGTGCTCCATCATCACGAACACCTGCTTGGCGCCTATCGCCAGGTCCATGGCGCCGCCAACGGCCGGTATCGCGTCCGGCGCGCCGGTGTGCCAGTTGGCCAGGTCGCCGTTGGCCGCCACCTGGAAGGCGCCCAGCACGCAGACGTCCAGGTGCCCGCCGCGCATCATGGCGAAGGAGTCGCCGTGGTGGAAGTAGGCGCCGCCCGTCAGCAGCGTGACCGGCTGCTTGCCGGCGTTGATCAGGTCTTCGTCCTCCTCGCCGGGCGCCGGGGCCGGGCCCATGCCGAGCAGGCCGTTCTCGCTATGCAGGAAGACTTCACGTTCGGCCGGCAGGTGGTCGGCCACCTTGGTCGGCAGGCCGATGCCCAGGTTGACGTAGGCGCCCTCGGGAATATCCTGCGCCACGCGGGCGGCCATCTGGTCGCGGGTGTATTTGCTGGTCATGCCGATTCCTTCACTACGCGCTGGACAAAAATGCCGGGGGTGACGATCACCTCGGGATCGAGCTCGCCCAGCGCCACCACCTGCTGTACCTGGGCGATGGTGGTCTTGGCGGCCATCGCCATGATGGGACCGAAGTTGCGGGCGGTCTTGCGGTACACCAGGTTGCCCCAGCGGTCGCCGCGCAGCGCCTTGATCAGCGCGAAGTCGGCGTGGATGGGCGACTCCAGCACGTAGTGGCGCCCGTCGATCAGGCGCGTCTCCTTGCCCTCGGCCAGCAGCGTGCCGTAGCCGGTGGGCGAGAAGAAGCCGCCGATGCCGGCGCCGGCGGCGCGTATGCGTTCGGCCAGGTTGCCCTGCGGGGTCAGTTCCAGTTCGATCTCGCCGGCGTGGTACAACGCGTCGAAGTGATGGGAGTCGGTCTGGCGCGGGAAGGAGCAGATGATCTTGCGCACCCGCTTGGCCTTGAGCAGCGCGGCCAGCCCGGTCTCGCCGTTGCCGGCGTTGTTGTTGACGATGGTGAGTTCGCGCGCGCCCTGCGCGATCAGCGCGTCGATCAGCGCGGACGGCATGCCGGCGTTGCCGAAGCCGCCGATCATGACCGTCGCGCCGTCGTGGATGTCAGCCACGGCGCGCTCCAGTGATGCAAATGTTTTATCGATCATATGCCTGCCTTTTCGTTTCGGTGTGCGATAATCGAACTAATGATTGATCACCGCACATCCAGTGTAGCAACGTAAACGCGGCACGGTCAACAAAAAAACACCTATCGAACGCGCCGCCTGCATTAAAATCACGCCATGTCCAAGACCACCAAACCCAAAACCCGCGTCGCCGAGGCCGAGCCGGAGCGCGAACCGAGCATCTCCGAACAGATCGACGCGCTGACCGATCCCAGTTTCATGACCTCGCTGGCGCGCGGCCTGGCCGTGGTGCGCGCCTTCAGCGATTCGCGCAAGCCGCAGACCATCGCCAACATCAGCCAGAAAACCGGCATCCCGCGCGCAGCCGTGCGGCGCTGCCTGCACACGCTGCGCGAGCTGGGATATGTGGATGCGGAGTTGAACAATTTTTCGCTGCGCCCGAAAGTACTCACGCTGGGTTATTCCTACCTGTCGTCGACGCCGTTGACGGTATCGGCCCAGCCCTACCTGAACAACATCAGCCGCGCCCTGAACGAATCGAGTTCGCTGGCGGTGCTGGATGACGACGAGGTGCTCTACGTGGCGCGTGCCGCCACATCGCGGGTGATGTCGGTGGCGCTGAACACCGGCAGCCGCCTGCCCGCCTACTGCACCTCGCTGGGCCGGGTGATGCTGGCGCACCTGCCGCCGGCGGAGCTGGACCAGTACCTGGCCCGCACCGCGCTGCGGCCGATGACGGAAAACACGGTGGTCAACCAGAAGCGCCTGCGCGAGATCCTGGCCGGCGTGCGCCAGGCCGGCTACGCCATCAACGACGAGGAGCTGGAGCTGGGCTTGCGCTCCATCGCCGTGCCGGTGCGCGGCGCCTCCGGCACGGTGCTGGCGGCGCTCAACGTTGGCGCGCAGGCTTCGCGCGTCAGCGTCAAGCAGTTGGAAAAAGAGTTCCTGCCCGTGCTGCTGCGCGGCGCACAGGAACTCTCGATACTGCTGCCTTAGAAGCTATGGCGCAGGCCGGCCATGACGCCGTTCTGCGTCAGGCCCGCGCCCACGGTGCCGCCGGCGTCCAGCGCCACGGCCGACGTGCCGGAGTTCTTCATGCGGCCCAAGGCGCCATACACGGCGGTGCGCTTGGACAGGTAGTAGGTCAAGCGGGCCACCACCATGTCGACGTCCGAGCTGCTGTTCTTGGTGTCGCGGCGCGCCACCTGTACATCCAGCGTGGAGAACGGCGTCACCGGATAGCTCACACCCAGGAAGTACAGATCCGATTCGGTCAGGCCGGTGACCGCGCGCGTGGTGCGGTCGACGATACCGGCGCCGATCTTGCCCGCACCGACCTTGGCGTAACCGTTGACGGTGATGCGCTTGTCGCTGTTGTCGCTGCTGGTGAGGCCACCGGCCGCGCCGACGTTACCGTACATGATGTCGTAGGAAGTGTTCAGTCCATAATCCGTAGTCTCGTAGCCTATCAAGCCGGTGATCTGGCGGCAGGCCTTGGAGTTGCCGGCCACTTCACCTGGGCAGCCCGTGGCGGCCGGACCGCCAGCAGCCGACGCATCGCGCCCGGTGCTGTAGGTGGCGCCCACCACGAAGTTGTTGAAGTTACCGAGGTAGCCGATGGCGTTGTCGCTGCGGGCGTTAGGCAGGTAGGGATCGATGCTGCCGATCGCGAACAGGTTAGGTCCCAGCACGTCCGCCTTCTGTCCGGCGATGTAGGTCATGTTGATCTGGCGGCCCAGCGTCACCGTACCGAAAGAGCCCTTCAATCCCACCGATGCCTGGCGACCGAACAGGCGATTGCCCTGTCCCATGTTACCGGTGTCCATCGACAGGCCCATCTCCAGCGTGAACACCGCCTGCAGGCCGTCGCCCAGGTCCTCGCTGCCGCGGAAGCCCAAGCGCGACGGGAAAGAGCCCGTCAGCGAAGGCATCTTGGTGATGCTGGCGCCGGCGGCGTTGGCGTTGGTCGTATAAACCAGCCCTGTATCTACAAGGCCGTACACCGTGACACTGCTTTGCGCCATGGCGCCGGATGCGCTGACCCCAGCCAGCAGCGCCGCAGCGCATCGGATTGCGTTCTTCATTCCAGTCTCCTGTTATCTGACAGTCGTTATTTTTAAGATGTGCGATAATCGAACATTAGGTTGTTAATCGCACATAGATTAGATACTATGCACGAAGCGCTGCGCTGTCAACAAGCGCCGCGTGGCAGAATTGAAGCCATCGCCGCCGTCACACCGCGCGCCGCGCCATTCTTCATAGAGAAAACAGAACGACACAGGAGACCAGCATGACGATTAAAAAATTTGTAGCAATTGCGACACTCGCCGCCGGCGCGTGGTCCGCGATGCCGTTGGCGCAGGCCGAAGAC
This sequence comes from Duganella caerulea, assembly GCF_040362985.1. NCBI lineage: Bacteria > Pseudomonadati > Pseudomonadota > Betaproteobacteria > Burkholderiales > Oxalobacteraceae > Duganella > Duganella caerulea. The sequence goes on from NZ_BPWJ01000001.1 coordinate 765,600, forward strand.
ACCATCAAGGTCGGCGTGATCGCCGCCTTCTCCGGCCCCTTCGCCGACTACGGCAAGCAGATGGAGGGCGGCATCAAGGCGTGGATGGCGCAGAACGGCGCCAGCGTGGGCGGGAAGAAGATCGAAATCATCTACAAGGACACTACCGGTCCTTCGCCGGAAATCGCCAAGCGTCTCGCGCAGGAGCTGGTGGTGCGCGACAAGGTGGACTTCCTGGCCGGCTTCGGCCTGACGCCGGAAGCGCTGGCGGTGGCGCCCATCGCCGAGCAGGCGAAGAAGCCGATGATCATCATGAACGCAGCCACCTCGGTCATCACCACCAAGTCCAACTACATCGCGCGTTTTTCGATGACGCTGCCGCAGGTCTCCGCGCCGATGGCGACGTGGGCGGCCAAAAACAACATCAAGAAGGTGGTGACGCTGGTGGCGGACTATGGCCCCGGCATCGACGCCGAAGCCGCGTTCAAGAATGAACTGGTCAAGGGCGGTGGCGCGGTGACGGAAGCGATCCGCGTCCCGCTGCGCAATCCGGAGTTCGCGCCTTACATCCAGCGCATCAAGGACGCCAAGCCGGACGCGGTGTTCATCTTCGTGCCGGCCGGCGAACAAGGCATCGCCTTCATGAAAGGCTACCGCGAACGCGGCCTGGCGGCGGCGGGCATCAAGGTCATCGCCACCGGCGACCTGACCGACGACCACGTGCTGCCAGCCATGGGCGACGCCACGCTGGGTGTGATCACCACCTTCCACTATTCGGCCGCGCACAAGTCGCCGGAGAACGCCGCCTTCCTGAAGAGCTTTGAGTCGGCCAATCCAGGCGCGGGACGTCCAAACTTCATGGCCGTGGCGGCGTATGACGGCATGGCTGCGATCTACGAGGTGACGCGCAAATTGAACGGCAAGATCGACGGCGACCAGGCCATGGCCATCCTGAAGACCATGAAGCTCAATAGTCCACGCGGCCCGATCAGCATCGATCCGCAGACGCGCGACATCGTGCAGACGGTCTACGTGCGCAGGGTCGAAAAGGTCGGCAGCGAATTCTATAACGTCGAATTCGACCAGTTCACCAACCAGAAAGACCCGGGCAAGTAAGCCGTCCACCCTTCTATTTGCAGCTGAAGTTGGCGGCGTCCTCGATGCTGCCGCTGCCGTTGTACTTCGCCACCTGAGGATATGGGCACAGTGGCCGCGTGCGCGTCGCCGACCACGATGCCGGCACGTCGGCGTTGGCGCCGCCGGCGTTGCCCGGTCCACGCGCACTCGCCACCACGCGTTCCGGCGCCTGCCCTTTCTCGACCCAGTTCACCAGAGGCGTCAGCATGTCGAATTGGTCGGTGGCCGGGCCGCCGGAACAATGGTTCATACCTGGCACCTGGTAGTAACGCGCGAAGGCGGAAGCGTCGCCGCCGTTCGCGGTTCGCAGGTTGTCATACCATGCCTTGGTGTCGTCGCTGGAGAAGATAGGGTCGCTGGTGCCATGGTACAGCATCATCTTGGCGCCACGGTTCTTCACGGTGCTGTAGTCGGTCAGGTGCGGTGGCAGCATGAAGGACATCGCGCTTTCCGTGTAGGTGCCGTCGGTCGCCGCGACTTGCGTCAGCAAGGTGTCGATGCTGGACGTCAGCGCGAAGGTGGCGCCGTTGAAGGTGGCCGGATTCACCGGCGGTACCTTCCAGATCATCGCCACCGCGCCGGAATCCAGCTGCAGGGGGCTGAAGAACTTCCAGAACGCCCAGTTGCCGGTGCCCAGGCCTGCGTCGTACGGGAAGCTTGAGTAGAACTTGGTCTTGCTGCTGGTGACCGCACCCGTGAACAGCTGCCCGATCGATGTCTTCTGCGCCGCGCTGAGACAGGTCCCGTCGCGGCCTTGCGCGCCGCAGGACGGTACATCGCGATCCAGGTTGAATGCGGCCTGGCAGGCGCTCGTATCCTGCACTAGTCCATCCTTGGCGCCGTCGAGCGCATCGCATTTATCCAGCACCGCGTTCGATACCAGCGCGCGTTCGGCTGCCGTGAAGCCGGTCGACAGGTCGCCCGGCGTGCTTGCCAGCGCGGCGTAGGCCTGGCCGCCGGCGATATTGGCGATGGCCGCCAGCGGCAAGCGGAAGCCCGGATCGCCGACCAGATAGCCGTCGAACTGCTCGCCGTAGCGGGCCGCCGCCACCATCGTATGACGGCCGCCGTTGGAGCAGCCGCCGAAGTAGGAACGGTCAGGCCCCTTGCCATAGGCGGTCTGGATCACGCTCTTCGCCATCGGCGCCAGTTTGCCCGAGGCCTGGTAGCCGTAGTCCAGGCGCGCCTGCGGATCAAGGCCGAACAGCGGCGTCGCCGCGCCGTGGCCCGCGTCGGAGCTGATCACGGCGAAGCCCTGGTTCAGCGCATTGTCCAACTGCCCGCCACCGCCCACGTCGCCCGTCGCCGTGACGACAGCGCCGTCAAGGCCGCCGTTGGCCTGGTAGAAGAAGCGGCCGTTCCAGTCCACCGGCAGCCGCATCTCGAAGCCGATCGCATAGCTTTGCCCGTCGACCGTGCCGGTGCGCTGGAACATCGAGCCCTTCACCAGGCAGTGCGCGGGCACCGGCTTGCCGGCCACCGTCAGCACGCCGGCGGCCACCGAGGCCGCGCTGGCGATGGTCGTGTTGGGGTAGGAGATGCGGCTGGCCAGGTCGGTGCAGGAGCCGAGCTTACCGGCGCTGGCCGCTGTCAGCTGCGGCAGGGACACGGCTCCATCGGACTTGCTGCCACCGTCGCCACCGCAGGCGCTCAGCGTCACAGCCGACAGGCAAAGCGCCGCCAGCGGCGCGCCCTTCAAGACACGTCGTTCGATCTTCATGAGATATCTCCTTAGTTGGGGCTGACGTCGCGCAACACTGCGATCGGTTCGTTCACCAGTTTGCCGTTGACCTTCTTCACTTCGCGGATGTACATGTTCTGCACGATGTCGCGCGTGGCGGGGTCGATGCTGATCGGCCCGCGCGGGCTGTCGCGCTTCATGCCGGCCAGCGTCTGCATGGCCTTGTCGCCGGTGACGGCGCCACCCAACTTGCGGATGGTCTCGTAGATCATGCCCATGGTGTCGTAGGCCGCCACCGTGACGAAGGTGGCGGGCGGCCGGGTTGGATTGGCCTGTGCGTAGGCTTTCAGGAAGGCCTTGTTGACGTCATTGTCCAGGGTTGGCGCGTAGTTCAGCACCGTCACCGCGCCCAGCGCGCGATCGCCCAATGCTTCCAGCGTCGGCGTCTCGCTGGTCATGTCGCCTACGCCGAGGAACTTGATGCCCGCCTTGTCCAGGCCCTTGTCGCTGAAGGCTTTCAGCAGGCCGATGCCGTCCTCCACGCCGGGCGCGAAGAAGAACAGCGCATCCGGTTTTTCATCCTTGATGCGCTGGATGAACGGGGAGTAGTCGGGATTCGCGAGCGGCGCCCGCGCCGAGCCAACAACCTTGCCGCCGCCGGCGTTGAACTCCTTGGTGAAGCGCGCCTCCGCATCCAGCCCGGTGCTGTAGTCGCTGACCAGCGTGTAGACCTTGCCGATCTTGTTCTTCGCCGTCCAGGCGCCGAACGGCCCGGTCATCTGGTGCATCGTCATACTGGTGCGCAGCATGTACGGCGACTTGGCGGTGATGCCGTTGGTGACGGCGTTCATCACGATCATCGGCATCTTGGCCTGGGTGGCGATGGGCGCCACCGCCATGGCGCTAGGCGTCAGCGAGAAGCCGATCAGGAAGCTCACGCGTTCGCGCGTGATCAGCTCCTGCGCCGCCCGTTTGGACTGGTCGACATTGGTGCCGCCGTCGTCGCGGTAGATGATCTCGATCTTCCGGCCGGCCACCTGGTCGCCGAATTGCTGCATATAGGTCTTGATGCCGTCCTCGAACGGCTTGCCGGTATTGGCAAACGGCCCGGTGAGCGCGGCGATGACGCCGATGCGAATCGGCTCCTGGGCTTGGGCATGGGCTTGGGCGGCGGCCAATGCGGTAAACAGCACGGCGGTAATCACACTGCGTTTCATCGTGTCTCCTCGATGGATGGTGTTGAGATAATTAGTTATGTTTTATAATGATTATAGACTATACGCATTTTCAAGAGATTGCAAGCATCGGGATGGCCCGGAACGCGCATCTTTGCTAGAATCCGAACATGACAACGCAGCCCAAGAAAAAGAAGATTGAACTCATCGACGCCGTCCAGGAGGCGGCCGAGCAGCCGCTGGACCAGCGTGTGCTACAGGATCTGGTGGGCTATAACTGCCGGCGGGCCTACATCCGCATCATGCCGCTGTTCGAGAAGCGCATGGCGAAGTACGAGCTGCGGCCGGTCGATTTCAGCGTACTCAGTCTGCTCAAGGCCAATCCCAACATCAACCAGAAGCGCTTGTCGGCGGCGGTGAACGTGTCGCCGCCCAACCTTGCCATCCTGCTCGACAAGCTGCAGGACCGTGGGCTGCTGCTGCGCCAACGCAGTCCGCTGGACCGGCGCTCGCAAACGCTGGTGCTCACGCCCGCAGGCCTGAGCATGTGCACCAAGGCGGAAAAGACCGCCAGCGAACTGGAAGTGGATGCGACGGCCAGGCTGACCGACGCCGAGCGCGCGCAGCTCATCGAGCTGCTGCAGAAGATCTACCTGGAGTGAGCGGGCGTCAGCCCTGCTGCAGCTTCTTCATGCGGTAGGAAAGCTGCGGCCGCGTCAGGCCCAGCATGCGCGCCGCCGCCGACAGGTTGCCGTCCGCGCGCTTCACCGCCGCCAGTATCAGCGTGCTTTCCAGATGGTCCAGCGACCAGTTCTGCTCCTGGCCTTGTTCCGCGGCCTGCTGCCGAAGCATCCCGGGCAGCACGTCCAGCAAGGCGCCTGCGGGCTCAGTCGGCGCATCATGGCTGGTCAGGCGTCCGGTCTGCGCCAGCGAGAAGTATGAGGTCTGCGATTCCTCGCCACTGGTGAACAGGTGCGGCAGATCGATAGGACCATCCTCGTCGGCGTAGATCACTCCCCGCTCCACCAGGTTTTGCAGCTCGCGGATATTCCCCGGGAAGTGGTAATTGAGCAGCGCATCGACCGCGCGCGCCGTGAAACCGGTCACGCGGCGCTGGTGCTTTTGCCCGTAGTGGCGCATGAAGTAACCCATCAACAGCGGGATGTCGTCGCGCCGGTCGCGCAGCGGCGGCAGGCGGATGGGGAACACGTTCAGGCGGAAGAACAGGTCTTCGCGGAAGCGTCCCTGCCGGATCTCCTCGCGCAGATCGACATTGGTGGCCGCCACCAGCCGCACGTCCACCTTCACGCTGCGCACGCCCCCTACCCGTTCGATCTCGCCCTCCTGCAGGGCGCGCAGCAGCTTCCCTTGTGCCACCAGGCTAAGCGTGCCTATCTCGTCGAGGAACAGCGTGCCTCCGGAAGCGCGCTCGAAGCGGCCGGGCCGCGACTGGCTGGCGCCGGTGAAAGCTCCGCGCTCCACGCCAAACAGCTCGGACTCGATCAGCGTCTCCGGAATCGCCGCGCAGTTCACGGCCACGAAAGGCTGCTCCTTGCGGGCGCCGATCTGGTGCAGCATATACGCGAACAGCTCCTTGCCCACGCCCGATTCGCCGGTGAACAGCACCGTGGCGGCGGTCGGCGCCACGCGCTTGAGCATGTGGCAGGCCGCGTTGAAGGCCGACGACACGCCGACCATTTCCTTCTCGCCGTACGCTCGTCCATCGTCACCGGGCAGCGGCGCCGCCTGCTGATGCTGGCCCGGACCGCCGTAGGCCGTGGTGCTGACGAACGATTCCGCGTTCAGGAAGCGCAGGTCTTCCTCCACATTGTCCCACTCGTCGGCCGGCTTGCCGATCAGGCGGCAATGCTTGTGGCCCATCGACGTGCATTCGATTTCGCGGTAGATGGTCAGCCGTCCGATCATCGCGCTGGTGTAGCCGATGGCGTAGCCGGTCTGCATCCAGCACGCTGGCTCGGTGCCGATGCCGAAATCGGCCGCGTGCACCTCGGCCTCGCTGGAATGGTGCCACAGGAATTCACCGTGGTAGGTACCGCGTTCGAAGTCAAATTCGAAATGCAGCGGCTCCACCTTGACCGCGCCCTCCAGCGAATGCATGCGCGGACCTGCAGCGAACAGCGAACCCGGTTCGGCATCCGGCCAACGTTCGCGCAACAGCTGCGCGTCGCGCGCGCCGGCCGAATAGCCGACCCTCGTGAGCAGGCCGCGCGTGCGTTCGGGGCCTATGCTCTCCAACAGTTCGCGCCGCAGCGCGCCGAGCGAGGTGATATGCAGCAGCTGCATGCGCTGGCCATTGAGCCAGATGCGGCCATCGCCGGGCGAGAAGTGCAGGCTTTGCGTCAGGTCGTCCAGCGTGGGCGCGGCGCCAGCCTTCAGGTGCTGGCTGTCTCCATGCTGCAGCATCTTGCCGCTGACGCGCGACATCTCCGCCAGCGATACGCGAGGGGGTTTGCTCATGTCTCCACTTTCATCGTCTTTTACCAAATCATACATCGGCAGTTCTCCCATTTGATCATTTCATCAATCGCCGGCGTCTCTTCTTTTTTGCTGCACTGCGCTGCGCGCGGCCTTTCAAAACAGGCGCTGCGCCCAGCGAATGCACCGCATGGTGCGCCGCAATAGCGACGCCGCTCGGCGAGCTGGCACACAACTTGTAATAGCTAAGGCAAGAGCGGCAAGCAGACCTTCATGCAACTAGCGTGCTAACAGCGTGCATCGAGGCTGACTTCCCCACCACCCATCATTCAAAGGAGACAGCATGACCAACGCGAATGCGCTTTTACGTCCATCGATCTGGCAAGGCCGAATCTTCACCGGCGACTGGATCGCCAGCCATGGCGGCGTCCACACTTTCACTGAACCGGCGACGGGCGAACAACTGGGCCGCACCGGCCTGGCCGACGCCGACGACGTGGCGCGCTCCGCCACGCAGGCCCGCGCCGCGCAGGCCGCGTGGGCCGCCAGCGACTACAAGGAGCGCGCCGCTATCTTCCGCCGCGCCGCAGCCGTCATCGCCGAACACCACGACGAACTGGCGACATGGATCGTGCGCGAGACCGGCGCGATCCGCCCCAAGGCCGACCTGGAACTGCGCGAAGCCAGCGCCCACCTGCAGGAAGCCGCCTCCATGCTCACCCAGCCCAAGGGCCAGCTGCTGGCCTCCGCCAGCGGCCAGATGAGCATCGCCCGGCGCATGCCGCACGGCGTGGTCGGCGTGATCTCCCCGTTCAACTTCCCGCTGATCCTGTCGATCCGCTCGATCGCGCCGGCGCTGGCCACCGGTAACGCCGTGGTCCACAAGCCGGACCTGCAGACGCCCATCAGCGGCGGCGTGCTGATCGCCCGCATCTTCGAGGAAGCCGGCCTGCCCAAGGGCGTACTGCATGTGCTGCCCGGCGCCGCCGAGGCGGGACAGGCGATGTGCAGCCATCCCGACATCGCCATGATCGCCTTTACCGGATCGACCGCCGTGGGCCGCAGCATCGGCGAACTGGCGGGCCGCAACTTGAAGAAGATGTCACTGGAACTGGGCGGAAAAAACTCGCTGATCATCCTCGACGACGCAGATCCCGACATCGCCGCCGCCAACGTGGCATGGGGCGCCTACCTGCACCAAGGGCAGATCTGCATGGCCTCCGGCCGCATCCTGCTCCAGCGCGGCATCGCCGCAGCCGTCATCGAACGTCTGGTGGCCAAGGCCGGCCAGCTGCCGGTGGGCGATCCGATGAGCGGCAAGGTGGCGCTTGGACCGCTGATCAACGCCCGCCAGGTGCAGCGCGTGCACAGCATCGTGCAGGACAGCGTGGCCGCCGGCGCCACCCTGCTGGCCGGCGGCACCTATGAAAACCAGTTTTACCAGCCGACCGTGCTGACCGGCGTGCGCCCCGGCATGCGCTGCTTCGAGGAAGAGCTGTTCGGCCCCGTGGCCTCGGTCACCGTATTCGACACCGACCAGGAAGCCATCGCGCTGGCCTCCGCCACCAGCGGCTGCCTGGCGCTGGGCGTGATCACGCCGACGCTGGCGCGCGCCATGTTCATCGTCGACCGCGTACCGGCCGGCCACGCCCACATCAACGACCAGACGGTGCTGGCCGAAGCGCACGCGCCATTCGGCGGCGGCGGCACCTCGGGCAACGGCGGCCGCCACGGCGGCAGCGCCGACTGGGACGAGTTCACCCAATGGCAGTGGCTCACGGTGAAGACCGAAGCGCCGCGCTATCCCTTCTAACGACAACAAGGAGACCATATGAAGTTACGTAACAAGACCATCGTCGTCACCGGCGCAGCATCCGGCATCGGCGCCGAAGTGGCACGCCTGGCGCGCTTCGAAGGCGCCACCGTGATCGGCATGGACCGCACCGAGCCTGGCCTGACGCTGGACGGTTTCATCTCCGTCGACCTGGGCCTGACCGCCAGCATCGACGCCGCCGTCGCCCAGCTGCCGCAGCGCGTGGACGCGCTATGCAATATCGCCGGCGTGCCCGGCACCGCCGATCCCGCGCTGCTGGCACGGGTCAACTACCTCGGCCTGCGCCACTTGACCGAGGCCGTGCTGCCCCGTATGCCGGCCGGCGGCTCCATCGTCAACGTCGCCTCCATCCTGGGCGCGGAATGGCCGGAGCGGCTGGAGCTGCACAAACAGCTGGCCGCCGTACGCGGCTTCACCGAAGGCCAGGCATGGCTGGACGCGCATCCCGTCCCGGCGGAGACCTGCTACCAGTACTTCAAGGAGGCGCTGATCGTCTGGACCTATGCCCAGTCGCAGAAGTGGTTCATGCAGCACTCGGTACGCATGAACAGCGTGGCGCCGGGCCCGGTCTTCACGCCCATCCTGGGCGACTTCGTCTCCATGCTCGGCGAGGAGCGCGTGCAGCGCGACGCCCACCGCATGAAGCGCCCCGCCTACGCCGACGAAGTGGCCGCCGCCATCAGCTTCCTGTGCAGCGACGAATCGCGCTGGATCAGCGGCATCAACCTGCCCGTGGACGGAGGACTGGCCTCGACCTTTATCTGATGTCCGCATCCGCCCGGCCGCGCGTGAGCGGCCATACAACTATAACGAGGAGATAAACCATGCAAGCGAACAACCGCCTGAGTCCAACCCTGTTGGCATTGGCCGTGGCGGCCGCACTGCCGGCCGCCCACGCATATGAATTCGAGACCGCCAACCCCGAACTCAAGATCAGCTGGAACAACACCTTCAAGTACAGCGGCGCCTACCGCCTCAAGGACGCCGACGCGCGCCTGCTGGCGGGCGGCTATCCGGCATCCGGCCCCGCCGACTTCACCGGCTATAACATCGACGACGGCAACCAGAACTTCCGCCGCAAAGGCATCGTCTCCAGCCGCATCGACTGGCTGTCCGAGTTCGACGCCGGCACCCGCAACCTCGGCATGCGCATTAGCGCCGCCGCCTGGTACGACGCCTCCTACAACCGCAGCAACGACAACGCTTCCTACACCAGCAACGCCGCCACGCTCACCGGCAAGGCCGGCAACGAGTTCACCGACGGCACCCGCCTGCTCCACGGCCGCAACGCCGAGCTGCTCGACGCCTTCGTCTTCGCCAAGGGTTCTCTGGGCGAACTGCCCGGAACCGTGCGCGTGGGCCGCCACACGCTGCAATACGGTGAGAGCCTGTTCTTCGGCGCGAACGGCATCGCCAACGCGCAGGGACCGGTCGACCTGGTCAAGCTGCTCAGCGTTCCGGGCGCGCAGTTCAAGGAGATCCTGCGGCCGGTCAACCAGGTATCGGGCCAGCTGCAGGTGCTGCCGAATGTGTCGATCGGCGGCTACTACCAGTTCGAGTGGCGCCCCACGCAGATACCCGGCGTCGGCAGCTACCTAAGCTCCTACGACGCGGCGGGCGCCGGCAGCAGCGCCTTCCTCGTCGCGCCGACCAACAGCGGCGCGCCAGCCTTCTACACGCAGCCGGACATGAAGGCCAGGAACTCCGGCCAGGGCGGCGTGCAGGTCAAGTTCGCGCCTGCCGGCTCGGATGTCGAATACGGCTTCTACGCGGCGCGCTACCACGACAAGACGCCCTACTTCTACCTGGGCTTCGCGCCCGGCTTCCCGCCAGGCGCACCATCCACCGTGCGGGCCGTATACGCGGAAGGCATCCGCACCTTCGGCGCCAGCGCCAGCACCGTGCTGCTGGGCGCGAACGTGGCGGCCGAGGTTTCGGTGCGCCGCAATACACCGCTGGTCAGCGACCCGACGCCCAACTTCCTGTCGCGCGCCGGTGCCGGCGTCTTTGTCGATAACAGCGGCAATCCGGCCTACGCGGTCGGTAATACGGCCCACGTCAACCTGTCCGCGATCTATGTGATGCCGACCAACCCGTTCTTCCAGGGCGCCTCGCTGCTGGGCGAACTGGCCTGGAACCGCGCCACCAGCGTCACCTGGCAAGGCTCGCTCGATCCCAACACCACGCGCGACGCCACCTCGGCACGGATCATCTTCGAACCGTCCTACTACCAGGTGATCGATGGGCTCGACCTGTCGGTCCCCATCGGCGTGGGCTACAACATCGACGGCCGTTCGCGCGCCGTGTTCAACTTCAACGGCGGCAGCTCGCACGGGGGCGACTTCAATATCGGCGTCAACGCCACCTACCACCAGGACTGGAAGTTCGGCATCAGCTACGTGCGCTTCCTCGGCGGCAGCGGCACCTTCCTGAAGAATAATCCGGCCACCAACACGCCCATCCTGAGCTACGCCCAGTCGCTGGCGGACCGCGATTACATCTCCTTCAACATCAAACGCGCATTCTAAGGACAAAACTATAATGAAGACGACCCTGACTTTCGCCGCCGCCGCGCTGTCGCTGGCCTTCGCCCTGCCGCACGCCGGCGCCGCAGTCACCGCCGACGAAGCGGCCAAGCTGCACTCCACCCTGACCCCGCTGGGCGCCGAAAAGGCCGGCAACAAGGACGGCACGATTCCGGCCTGGGACGGCGTCTACGCCAAGGTGCCCGCCGGCTTCAAGCCCGGCGACTTCCGCGCCGATCCCTTCGCCGCCGAGAAGCCGACGCTGGCCATCACCGGCAAGAACGTCGACCAGTACGCGGCCAAGCTGTCCGCCGCCACCGTGGCGCTGCTGAAGAAGTATCCGGCCTACCGCATCGACGTGTATCCGACCCACCGCACCGGTGGCGCGCCGGCCTGGGTGTATGAGAACACCTTCAAGAACGCCACCCGCGCCAAATCCATCGACGGCGGCTTCGGGGTGGAAGGCGCGTTCGGCGGCATCCCGTTCCCGATTCCGAAGACCGGTTACGAGGCCATGATGAACCACCGGCTGGCGTGGACCGGCGAGACCACCGTGTTCCCGCTGCGGACCACCATCGTCACGCCGGACGGCAAGCGCGCCACCGCCACCGAGGCTGAACAGACCATCATGCGGCCTTACTACTTCAAGGACGGCAGCCTGGAAAAATTCGACGGCATCTACCAGTTCGGCCGCCTGATCACGCGCGCGCCGGCGTCCAAGGCCGGCGAAGGCATCCTGGTCCACGACGGCATCAGCGACGCGCAGCCGCGCGCCATCTGGCAGTACCTGGTGGGCCAGCGCCGCGTGCGGCGTGCTCCGTCCGTGTCCTACGACACGCCGGACTCGGTCACCTCCGGCATCGGCCTGTTCGACGAAGCGTTCATGCTGTTCGGTCCTATCGACCACCATGAGCTCAAGTTGATCGGCAAGAAGGAGATGTACATCCCGTATAACAACAACCGCGCCGCATCCGCCAAGATCAGCGACCTGGTTGGGCCGCAGTTCCTCAATCCCGACCTGGTGCGGTGGGAGCTGCATCGCGTGTGGGAAGTGGAAGCTAGTCTGATGCCGGGCAAACGCCACGTCGTCACCAAGCGCCGCTACTACCTGGACGAAGACACCTGGCAAATCATCATGGTGGACGGCTACGACGCGCAAGGCCAGATCTGGCGCGGCAACTACACGTTGACGCTGCTGGCGCCGGACGTGCCGGCCGTGGTGGGCAATGTCATGTGGGGCACGTACAACGTGCAGACCGGCGCGTACCTGCTGAACGAGGCTTCCAACGACCTCGCCACGCAGTACAAGACCATCCCGCGTCTGCCGGCCAGCTATTTCGGTCCCGAGGAACTGGCCAACCAAGGGTCGCGTTAAGTGAAGGGGCGTTCGATGAACATTCTGAATCCAAGCGCGGCCCGACGCGCGGCGCTGGCGGCGATGTTTGCCTCGTCGTGCGCGCTGGCGCCGGCCGTCAACGCTGCCGCAGCGGACGCCAATGGCGTTAGTGCCGCAGCTGCCGGCGCAGCTCGCGCCAATGCCACGGCAGCCGCTCCGGTAGCGCTGACGCAACCGGCCTTGGTCACGCCCAAGGCGCTGAACGCGGCCATGCTGGCCATCGCCGCCGCCGGACAGCGGCTCGTGGCGGCCGGCGAGCGGGGAACCATCCTGTATTCGGACGATGCCGGCGTCACCTGGCGCCAGGCCAGCGTGCCGGTCGGCGTCAGCCTGACGGCATTGCAGTTCGTCGACGCCAAGCAGGGATGGGCGGTCGGCCATCAGGGCGTGGTGCTGCACAGCGTCGATGGCGGCGCCACGTGGAGCAAGCAGCTGGACGGCATCCAGGCCGCTGCGCTGGCGTTGCGGGCAGCGGCCGATGTCGCCGGCCCTGAGCAGGCCCGCGCCTTGGCCGACGCCCAGCATCTGGTCGACGATGGGCCGGACAAGCCCTTCCTCGACCTGTACTTCGACAGCCCGCGCAGCGGCTATGTGCTGGGCGCCTACAACCTGTTGTTCAAGACCGTCGACGGCGGCGCCACTTGGCAACCGTGGCAACAGCACGTCGCCAATCCCAAGGGCCTGCACCTGTACGGCATGCGCGGCGCCGGCGGTGCGCTGTATCTCGTCGGCGAACAGGGGCTGCTGCTGCGCTCCACCGACCAGGGAGCCAGCTTCAACGCCCTCGCCACGCCGTACAAGGGCAGCTATTTCGGCCTGCTGGCCGCACGCGGCGGTGCACTGCTGGCCTACGGCTTGCGCGGAAACGCCTACTGGTCCGGCGACCAGGGCGCCAGCTGGAGCAAGGTTGAAACGGGCGTCCAGGCCTCGCTGGCCGGCGGCGCCGAACTGGCCGACGGCACACTGGTGCTGGTCAGCCAGGGCGGCGACGTGCTGCTCAGCCGCGACCAGGGCCGCAGCTTCGCCGCGCAAGCCGGCGGCGCACTGCCGCCCGCCCTGCCGCTGGCCGCTGTCGCGCAGGCCCGCGATGGCGCGCTGGTCGTGGCCGGGCTGCGCGGCCTGCGCCGGGTTACCTCGCCGGCCGCGCCGCGCTAGCGCCCTTCCCCTACATACGAATATGGCTGGAACATCATGCACACAGATCAAGACTTAGAACGACAGCCGGTGGTACAACGGCTGGAGGATTTCGACACCGGCTCGGGCAACCTTGGAGAACGCGCGCTGTTCAACCACCGGCCGCTGGTCATCCTGCTTTGCCTGCTGGCGACCATCCTGCTGGGCTACCAGGCCACGCGCATCAAGCTCAATGCCAGCTTCGAGAAGATGATCCCCAGCGCCCATCCCTACGTGGTCAACTACCTGGCCAACAAGGCCGACCTGAATGGGCTGGGCAACTCGGTGCGCATCGCCGTCGAAGCGGGCGGCGGCACCATCTACGACCGCGCCTACCTCGACACCCTGCAACGCCTGAACGATGAACTGTTCCTGCTGCCCGGCGTGGACCGTCCCTTCATGAAATCGCTGTGGACGCCCAGCACACGCTGGGCCGCCGTGACCGAGGAAGGCCTGGACGGCGGCACCGTCATCCCGGACGGCTACGACGGCTCCGCCGCCAGCCTGGCCCAGTTGCGTGCCAACGTCGCCCGCTCTGGCGAGATCGGCCAGCTGGTGGCGGCGGACTTCAAGTCCAGCATCGTCTTCGTGCCGCTGCTGGAGCAGAATCCGCAGACCGGCCAGGCGCTCGACTACGGTGCGCTGTCGGAACGGCTGGAACAGATCCGCGCCAAGTACCAGAAGGAAGGCGTACGCATACACATCACCGGTTTCGCCAAAATCGTCGGCGACCTGATCGAAGGCCTGCAGCAGGTGTTGATGTTCTTCCTGCTGGCGATCACCATCGCCGGCGGTGTGCTGTTCTGGTACACGCGCTGCTGGCGCAGCACCACGCTGGTGGTGGTCTGCTCGCTGATCGCGGTGCTGTGGCAGTGCGGCCTGCTGGCCACCCTGCACTACGAACTCGATCCGTATTCGGTGCTGGTGCCGTTCCTGGTGTTCGCCATCGGCATGAGCCACGGCGCCCAGAAAATGAACGGCATCATGCAGGACGTGGGCCGTGGTACGCACCGCGTGGTGGCGGCGCGCTACACCTTCCGCCGCCTGTTCGCGGCCGGCCTCACCGCGCTGCTGTGCGACGCGGTCGGCTTCGCGGTGCTGGTCAGCATTCGCATCAAGGTGATCCAGGATCTCGCCATCATCGCCAGCATCGGCGTGGCGGTGCTGATCTTCACCAACCTGGTGCTGCTGCCAGTGCTGCTGTCCTACACCGGCGTGAGCGCCAAGGCCGCCGCGCGCAGCCTGCAGGCCGACAGCGGCGAAGGCTCCGCCCAGCCCTGGCTGTGGGTCTTCCTCGACCGATTCACCCAGCGCCGCTGGGCCGCCATTACGGTAGCCGCCAGCGTGCTGCTGGGCAGCCTGGGCTACCTGTACAGCCTTAATCTGAAGGTGGGCGACCTCGATCCCGGCGCGCCGGAACTGCGCGCCGATTCGCGCTACAACCGCGACAACGGCTTCATGGTCGCCAACTATGCGGCCAGCTCCGACATCCTGGTAGTGATGATCAAGACCGCGCCCGACCAGTGCACTCGTTACGCCACGCTGGCCAGCGTGGACGCGCTGGCGTGGCAGCTGGAGCAGCTGCCCGGCGTCGACTCGACCAACTCGATGGCGGCGCTGAGCAAGCTCGCCACCACCGGCTACAACGAAGGCAACTTCAAATGGTATGACCTGATCCCCAACGCCGGCGCGCTGGGCGCGGTGCAGACCCGCGCGCCGCGTGAACTGTTCAACCAGAGCTGCTCGCTGCTGTCGCTATACGTCTACCTGAAGGACCACAAAGCCGCCACACTGACCCGCGTGGTCGACGCGGTCGAAGCCTTCGCCGCCGCCAACAACACGCCGGAAGTACAGTTCCAGCTGGCCGCCGGCAGCGCCGGCATTGAGGCCGCGACCAACATCGTCGTCAAGCAGGCCATGCACGACATGCTGTTCTGGGTCTACGGCGCGGTGATCCTGCTGTGCTACGCCACCTTCCGCAGCTGGCGCGCGGTGGTGGTGGCCATCCTGCCGCTGGTGCTCACCTCCATCCTGTGCGAAGTGTTGATGGTGGTGCTGGGCATGGGCGTCAAGGTGGCCACGCTGCCGGTGATCGCGCTCGGCGTGGGCATCGGCGTGGACTACGCGCTGTATGTGCTCAGCGTGATGCTGACCCGCATGCGGGCGGGCGCCAGCCTGTCCGACGCCTACCTGCACGCACTGCGCTTCACCGGCCGCGTGGTGATCCTGACCGGCGTGACGCTGGCCGTGGCGGTCGCCACCTGGCTGTTCTCGCCGATCAAATTCCAGGCCGACATGGGCATCCTGCTGGCCTTCATGTTCCTTTGGAATATGGTGGGCGCGCTGGTGCTGGTGCCGGCGCTGGCGCACTTCCTGATGCCGCAGAAGACCGCGCACAACGAAGCGCCGCAGCCCGACGCCGCGACGCCCGCCGCCGACTCCCTGCGCCAGACCGCGCTGGGCGACGTAGTCGGCATCGCGGACCGCCACCAGACCCACGCCTGGCTGGGCATCCCCTTCGCCCAACCGCCGGTCGGTCCGCTGCGCTGGAAGGCGCCGCGTCCGCCGCAGCCCTGGAAGGGGGTACGCGAAGCGCTGGCCTTCGGCCGCCCGGCGCTGCAACTGGGCGGCGTCACGCTCGAACTGCCGCCGGCGGTATGGGGCGAAGTGGCAGGCTCCGAGAACTGCCTTACGCTGAACGTGTTCGCGCCGCAGCTGACGCCTGAACAGGCGCGGGCCGCCGCGCTGCCGGTGATGTTCTGGATCCACGGCGGCGCCAACACCGCCGGCACCGCCGCCACCTACACCACGCTGCGCAACCTGGCCGGCCAGGATAAGGTGATCGTGGTCTCGGCCAATTACCGGCTCGGCATCCTCGGCTGGTTCAGCCTCGAAGAGCTGGCGCAAGGCGACGATACTCCCGCCGACCGCTCCGGCAATTTCGGCACGCTGGATCTGGTCGCGGCGTTGCAATGGGTGCGCGATCACATCGCGGCCTTCGGCGGCGATCCCGGTAACGTCACGGTATTCGGCGAATCGGCCGGCGGCCTGAATGCATACACCCTGCTGGCCAGCCCCCTCGCCAAGGGCCTGTTCCACCGCGCCATCCTGCAATCGCCGCTGGCGGTCAGCTACTCGCCGGCGCAGGCCCGCAACTACACGGACGACGCCCAAGCCGGCCACGCCCTCAGCTCGCGCGAGCTGCTGTGCCGATGGCTGCAGCGCGACGGCCGCGCCGCCGACCGCGATGCCGCGAAGGCGCTGATCGCGTCCATGCCGGCCGCCGACATCAACGCCTACGTGCGCGGCCTGTCCGCCGACGCATTGCTGGCGCCCATCACACCCGGTGCGCTCAGCTTCTACGACGCGCCCTGCGTGATCCAGGACGGCCACGTGCTGCCGGCCATGCCGCTAGCCGAGGTGTTCGCCGACCGTAGCCGCTACAACGCGGTGCCGGTCATCATCGGCACCAACCGCGACGAATACAAGCTGTTCATGTCCAACAATCCCGACTACGTGCGCATGCTGTTCGGCCAAATACCGTTGATGCGCGACCGCGCCCGCTATCAGCGCCACGCCGCCTACATGTCCGCCTTGTGGCAGGCCGCCGGCGCGCTGGAGCCGGCCAGCGCGATGGTGGCCTCGGGCCACCGCGACGTCTGGACCTACCGCTTCGACTGGGACGAGCAGCCCGCAGTGCCGTTCATCGCGCCGCGCGTGCTGCTGGGCGCCGCGCACGTGCTGGACGTGGCCTTCGTATTCCGCGACCTCGAAGGCGAATTCGATCCGTTCCGCTCCTTCACCGCCGCCAACCTGCCCGGCCGCAAGGAAGTCTCCGACGCCATGGCCGGCTACTGGACCCACTTCGCCCGCCACGGCGCCCCGGGCACCGGCCCGGCCGGCGCGCTGCCCGTATGGCAGCGCTGGAACGGCGACGCCAGCGCCCAACGCCTGATGGTGTTCGACACCAGCGCCGACGGCGGCACCCGCATGGTGGTCCACGAAAACAGCCTGGCCAAGCTGAAGGCCGCGCTGGAACGCGATCCCGCCCTTCGCGGCGATCCGCGCGAACGCTGTGAACTATACGGCCGCATGTTCCTGTGGTCGATCTTCGGTGGCTTCGAAACCCCGCACGCGCTGGAGGCCTACGGCCGCACCCACGGCTACACCGGCCCGACCGGCCAGCTGCGTCCCAGCTACTGGCCATGAGCATGAGCGCCAGCAAAGGCTTCTTCCAGGCCTACGACGACTTGTGGCTGATCGACGGCCTGCGCACGCCGATGGCCGACTACTGCGGCGCCTTCAGCCACATCTCGCCGACGGACCTCGGCATCAAGGCCGCACGCGCGGTGCTGCGGCGCAGCGGCGTGCCGGCCGCCGACATCGACTCCGTCATCAGCGGCAGCATGGCGCCGGGCGACTGCCACCAGTACATGCTGGCGCGTCATATCGGCCTGTACGCGGGCGTGCCGCTGACCGTGCCGGCGCTGAACGTGCAGCGCATCTGCGGCACCGGCTTCGAATTGTTCCGCCAGGCCGGCGACCAGATCGCGCTGGGGTACGCGGACACCGTGCTGGTGGTCGGCACCGAATCGATGACGCGCAACCCGATCGCCGCCTTCGGCCACCGCGCCGGCTTCAAGCTGGGCGCGCAGGTCGGCTTCGAGGACTTCCTGTGGGAGGCGCTGACCGATCCCGCCCCCGGCATCACCATGCCGCAGACCGCCGAGAACCTGGCGCGCCAATACGGCATCACCCGCGCGGAGGTGGATAAATTCGCCGCGCTGTCCCACGCCCGCGCGCTCGACGCCAGGAACGCCGGCTTCCACGCCGGCGAGACCGTCGCCATCGCCAACGAGACCTTCACCCTGGACGGCTATGCCGACCGCCGCATCCTGTTAAGCGGCGCGCTGACCGAACTGTCGCAAGACACCCATCCGCGCATCTCGCCACCGTCGGTGCTGGCCACCCTGCGCCCGCTGTATCCGCACGGCGTGCAGACCGGCGGCAACAGCTGCGCCCTGGCCGACGGCGCGGCGGCGGCCATCGTCAGCTCGGGCGCCTACGCGATGGCCGGCGGGCACCGGCCGCAGGCGCGCATCGTGGCCGCTGCGGTGGTCGGCGTGCCGCCGGAGGTGATGGGCATAGGTCCCGTGCCGGCGATCCGGCTGCTGCTCGACCGCTGCGGCCTGGGTGTGCCGCAAATCGGCCTATTTGAAATCAACGAAGCGCAGAGCGCGCAGATCATCGCGGTGGAGCGGGAGCTGAAACTGGACCGGGACCGCCTCAACGTCCACGGCGGCGCGATCGCGCTGGGCCACCCGCTGGCGGCGACCGGCGTGCGCCTGACGATCACGCTGGCGCGCGCGCTCGACCTGCGGCGCCAGCGCTACGGCGTGGCGGCGGCCTGCATCGGTGGCGGCCAAGGCATCGCCCTGCTGCTGGAAAATCCGCGCTGGCGGCAGTTACAGAACGATGGCGCTCAATGAACGCAGCAGCAGCCGCAATTGCGCATGCAGC
Organism: Duganella caerulea; assembly: GCF_040362985.1. Lineage (NCBI taxonomy): Bacteria > Pseudomonadati > Pseudomonadota > Betaproteobacteria > Burkholderiales > Oxalobacteraceae > Duganella > Duganella caerulea. Next base: position 784,456 of record NZ_BPWJ01000001.1, read on the forward strand.
TCGCCGCGCTGGTCCGGCCCCAGTTCGGCCAGCATGGCGCGCTCCAGTTCCGCCACGGCCGCATCGCCCTGGCGCAGCAAGGCGCTGCCCTCCGCGCTCAGGCGCAGATGGATGATGCGGCCGTGATTGGCGTCGGCCTGGCGTTCGATCCAGCCGCGCGCCTCCATCGCCTTGACCATCTCGTTGGCCGACTGCGGCGAGATCATCGAGCGCTCGGCCAGCTGCGCGTTGGACAGCTGCTGTTGCGTGTCCAGCACCGACAGCGCCGTGTACTGCGCGGCCGTCATGCCCAGCAATCCGAGGCTGTCGCGCAGGCGCCGGCTCAGCACATGGTCGATGCGGCCGATCAGGTAGGCGATGCCGCTGGGTTTATCGTGCGCGGCGGCGGGCGGTTGTTTTTTCATCGTGGTCCAGGTGTTCAAAAAAAGCGTTCGAAAAGCGCTTGCATTACAGGCCAAGCAGCATATATTATAAGACACGTATCAGGCAACCTGATATTAACCTAACATAGAGTGAGACCGAAATGAGCCAATACGACAAGCGCTGGACCACCGTCAAAGTCGACATCACCGGCGGCATCGCCTGGGTGACGCTGAACCGTCCGGAAAAGCGCAACGCCATGAGCCCGACGCTGAACCGCGAAATGATCGACGTGCTGGAGACCCTGGAGCAGGATCCGGAAGCCGAAGTGCTGGTGCTGACCGGCGCCGGCGACAGCTGGACCGCCGGCATGGACCTGAAGGAGTACTTCCGCGAGAACGACGGCAAGCCGGAGATCTACCAGGAGAAGCTGCGCCGCGATTGCTCGCAATGGCAATGGAAGCTGCTGCGCATGTACAGCAAGCCGACCATCGCCATGGTCAACGGCTGGTGCTTCGGTGGCGCCTTCTCGCCGCTGGTGGCCTGCGACCTGGCCATCTCCGCCGACGAAGCGGTGTACGGCCTCTCGGAGATCAACTGGGGCATCCCGCCGGGTAACCTGGTCAGCAAGGCGGTCGCCGACACCATGGGCCACCGTCAGGCGCTACACTACATCATGACCGGCGACACCTTCACCGGCAAGGAAGCGGCGGCCATGGGCCTGGTGAACAAGAGCGTGCCGCTGGCGCAGCTGCGCGAAGCCACCATCGAACTGGCCGGGAAGCTGCTGGCGAAATCGCCGACGGTGCTGCGCATCGCCAAGAACGGTTTCAAACGCTGCCGCGAACTGACCTGGGAGCAGAATGAGGACTACCTGTACGCCAAAGTCGACCAGTCCAACTACCGCGACCCGGAAAAAGGCCGCGCCCAGGGCCTCAAGCAGTTCCTGGACGATAAGACCATCAAACCAGGCCTGCAGACCTACAAGCGCGCATAAGACGCACACCGCAGCCGACGCCACAAAATAACACAGGAGATACGCCATGCTTGAAGCCCGTTTGCTGATCGGAGGCCTGGACCAGGCCTCATCCACCGGCGCCACTTACCAGCGCCTCAACCCGGCCACCGGCGACACCGCCTCGGTGGCCGCCGCCGCCACGCTGGACGACGCCGATGCCGCCGTCGCCGCCGCGCACGCGGCCTTCCCCGGCTGGTCCGCCACCGCGCCCAACGAACGCCGCCGCCTGCTGCTCAAGGCGGCCGACTGCCTGCAGGCGCGCGCGCCCGAGTTCATCGCGGCCGGCGTGGCCGAAGCGGGCGGCGTGGCCGGATGGTACGGCTTCAATGTGATGCTGGCGTCCTCCATGCTGCGCGAGGCGGCATCGCTCACCACCCAGATCGCCGGCGAGGTGATTCCGTCCGACGTGCCGGGCCTGATGGCCATGGGCATGCGCCAGGCCTGCGGCGTGGTGCTCGGCATCGCGCCGTGGAACGCGCCGGTGATCCTCGGCACGCGCGCCATCGCCACGCCCCTGGCCTGCGGCAACACGGTGGTGCTCAAGTCGTCCGAGATCTGCCCCGCCCTGCACCGCCTGATCGGCAAGGTGTTCGAGGATGCAGGCTTCCCGGCCGGCGTGGTCAACGTGATCAGCAACGCGCCGCAGGACGCCGCCGCCGTGGTGGCGCGCCTGATCGCCAATCCGGCCGTCAAGCGCATCAACTTCACCGGCTCCACCAAGGTGGGGCGCATCATCGCCCAGCAGGCGGCCCAGTATCTGAAGCCGGTGGTACTGGAATTGGGCGGCAAGAATCCGCTGCTGGTGCTGGACGATGCCGACCTCGATGAGGCGGTGCAAGCCGCGGCCTTCGGCTCCTTCTTCAACCAGGGCCAGATCTGCATGTCCACCGACCGCATCATCGTCGACAACAAGGTGGCCGACGCCTTCGTCGAAAAACTGCGCGTCAAGACCGCCGGCCTGCGCGCCGGCAAACCGGGCGAGGAAGGCGCGGTATTGGGCGGCATGGTCGATGCCTCGGCCGCCGGCCGCGTGGCCGGCATGATCGCCGACGCCGAAGCCAAGGGCGCGAAGCTGGTCTGCGGCAGCGCGGACCGCGACGGCAACGTGCTGCAAGCGGCCATCATCGACCACATCACGCCGGACATGGCGGTGTACCAGGAAGAGTCGTTCGGTCCCATCGTCGGCATCATCCGCGTCGACGGCGACGAAGCGGCGCTGGCCGAGGCCAACGCCAGCGAATACGGCCTGTCCGCCGCCATCTTCAGCCGCGACATCGGCCGCGCCATGGCGCTGGCGCGCCGCGTGGAATCGGGCATCTGCCACATCAATAGCTCCACCGTGGCCGACGAGGCGCAGATGCCGTTCGGCGGCGTCAAGGCCAGCGGCTACGGGCGCTTCGGCGGCAAGGCCGGCATCGCCGAATTCACCGACCTGCGCTGGATCACCATCCAGAGCGGCCACCGCCACTACCCGGTGTGATGGGGGAGCACGCGATGACGCAGCTCCCAATCCACTCCGCGCTGGACCTGTCGCGCTATCGCCCGGTGCGCGTCGGCGGCGCGCCGGTGCGGATCGAGGCCGGCGCCGACGGCGCCTGGCGCCTGGCGTCGCAGGAAACGCTGGACGCCTACCCCGACCGCCTCACCGATCGACTGGTGAGCGGCGCCGAGCGCCACCCGGACCGCACGCTGGTGGCGCAGCGCGGCGCCGACGGCGCCTGGCAGCGCATCAGCTACCGCGAGATGCTGGAACAGGCGCGCGCCGTCGGCCAGGCCTTGCTGGACCGGGGCCTGTCCGCAGAACGTCCGCTGATGATCCTGTCCGGGAACGACCTGCAGCACCTGCAGCTGGCGCTGGGCGCGCTGTACGCCGGCGTGCCGTATTGCCCGGTGTCGCCGGCCGCCTCCGGCCCCCACGCCGACCTCACCAAGCTGACCCACTTCGTGCGCCACCTGACGCCCGGCATGGTCTACGCCTCCGACGGCGCGGCCTGCGCGACGGCGCTGGCGATCACCGTGCCGGACGACGTGGAAATCGTCACCAGCCACGGGGACGCCGGCCGCGCCAGCACGCCGCTGGCGCAGCTGCTGGCGACCGTGCCGCGCACGGTGGACGCGGCCAACGCCGCCATCGGCCCGCACAGCATCGCCAAGTTCCTGTTCACGTCCGGTTCGACCAAGCTGCCCAAGGCCGTCACCACCACGCAGCGCATGTTGTGCGCCAACCAGCAGATGCTGCTGCAAACCTTCCCGGCCTTTGGCGACAAGCCGCCGGTGCTACTGGACTGGCTGCCGTGGAGCCACACCTTCGGCGGCAGCCATAACGTCGGCATCGCGCTGTACAACGGCGGCAGCTACTACATCGACGACGGCAAGCCCACCGCGCGCGACTTCGCCGCCACGGTGCGCAACCTGAAGGACATCGCGCCGACGGTGTTCTTCAACGTGCCCAAAGGCTGGGAGCTGCTCACCGCCGCGCTGGAGGCAGACCCGGAGCTGTGCCGCCACTTCTTCTCGCAGATGGAGCTGTTCTTCTTCGCCGGCGCCGGCCTGTCGCAGGCGGCGTGGGATGCGCTGGAGCGGGTCAGCGAGAACCGCTGCGGCCAGCGCATCCGCATCATGGCAGGCCTGGGCATGACCGAGACCGCGCCGTCGTGCACCTTCACCACCGGACCGGTGATGATGGCCGGTTATGTCGGGCTGCCGGCGCCGGCCTGCGAGGTCAAGCTGGTGCAAGTGGACGGCAAGTACGAGGCGCGCTTCCGCGGCCCGCACGTCATGCCCGGCTACTGGCGCGCGCAGCAAGCCACAGCCGAAGCCTTCGACGAGGAAGGCTACTACCGCAGCGGCGACGCGGTGCGCTTTGTCGATCCGGCGCGGCCGGAACTGGGCTTGATGTTCGACGGCCGCATCGCCGAGGACTTCAAGCTAAGCAGCGGCACCTTCGTCAGCGTGGGGCCGTTGCGGGCAAGGGTCATCAGCACCGGCGCGCCCTACATCCAGGACGTGGTGGTGGCCGGCATCGACCGCGACGCCATAGGTTTGCTGGTGTTCCCGCGCATGGACCAGTGCCAGATGCTGTCAGGGCTGGGCGAGGATGCAAGCGCCGCAGCCATCCTGTCCAGCGCTCCGGTGCGGCGCCACTTCCAGCAGTTGCTGGCGCAGTTGAACGCACTGGCCACGGGATCGGCCTCGCGCGTCGACCGCTTGCTGCTGTTGGAAGAAGCGCCGTCGGTGACGGCCGGCGAGCAGACCGACAAGGGCTCGATCAACCAGCGTGTGGTGCTGGAGCGGCGCGCCGCGCTGGTGGCGGCGATGTACGACGGCACCCACGCCGGCGTGCTAATCGCCGGCTGAACGCCCCCGCCGTAAAGGCTATTTGCCTTTGTAGATGCCGGCTTCGAGAATGATGTCGCCTTCCTTGACGAAGTAGGTCGACTTCTTCTCGATCTCGCCGGTGTTCGGGTTGTTGTAGCGGTAGTCCACCCAACCCTTGCCCTTGGCCTTGGCCTGGTCGATGATCTCCTTGCGGAACAGCTTTCCGTCGGCGTCGGGCAGCACGACCATGTTCTTGCCAACCAGCTTGGGGTTGGTGGGATGGGCAAGTTGGGTGCCGTCCAGCGCGCGCACCGTCAGGTAGGTGTGTTCGGTGACGAACTCGGGATTCTTGTTGTTGACTTCCTTGATCAGGGCGTCCTTGCCATTCTTTTGCAGGTAGGCGGCGCCCTTGTCCACCATCGCGACGGCGGCGGCGGATGCGTCGGCGGCAAGCGCCGGCACGGAGCTTAACGCGGTGGCTGACAGCAGCACCGCCAATATGGTATTTTTCATAATCTTACCCAGTCTCCGAAATTGGTCGAGCGCCGCTACATTGGCGGCAACACAACTATAGCAGTTCGACGCCACCCTCCGCAGACCACCCCGCTACGTGATTTCCCTTATTGGCGAATGCTTAACGCAGCCGCTCCAGCATCACATTGGCGCCGTGGACAAACCATATCGTGCCAGCCCTTGCGCAGCTGGCGCGGGCCATCCGCGCCTACCGCGAGCGAATCAGCTTTCGGCCTTGCGCGGCGGTTGGATGCAACGTTATTTCGGGTTCTCAAACTTGCCGCCTTCCGTCAGCTTCGCCATCGGCTTCGTGTTCGTCTCGTCCATGCAGATGTAGTTCCTGTTGAGGTGGCCCCCCTGGATCTGATCGACGATTTTGCCGTCCACGATGGAAAGGAAGACGCCCGTGCGGAATAATAGCGATCCAAGTCCAACGGCAGCTTGCTCAGCTTATACCCGGCAACCATTTTAGTCGCGGCGACATCAGCCGCGCCGGCGCTTGCGCCCAGCATCGACACGCCGATAAACAGGCACGCTTTTAAAAATCTCATTGTCATTTCCCTGGTGCTCGGCGTTATAAACATTGTTCATATTATATGATGCGGCCGCTTGTTTAGTTAAACAAATGAAACTGGCCCCTCCCGGGCAGCTGCCCCTGCCCCGCCCCGGCCAGCTGTGATTAAATCAGCACTTCATCGATTCTGGGACCGCCGTATGCATATCTCCACCGCCCTGCTGCTCGCGCTGGTTGCGCCGCTTGCCTGCGCCACCGACCTGAGCGTGCGCTCGCCCGATGGCGCCGTTATCGTCACCGTCAGCGACGACCGCGCCCATCCGAGCTACCGGGTCAGCTATCGCGGCAAGGACATCATCAACCATTCCCGCCTGGGCCTGGTGTTCAAGGACCAGCCATCGTTCGGCGACGGCTACCAGATCGTCGCCAGCGCGCCGGCCGCCGCCGATACGGAATGGACCCAGCCCTGGGGCGAGCGCAAGCTGGTGCATGACAAGCACAATGAACTGCGCGTCGACTTCGCCGCCAAGGATGCAACGGCCGGCCGCTTCACCGTGCGCTTCCGGGTGTTCGACGACGGCATCGGCTTCCGCTACGAGGCGCCCAAGCAGGCCGGCTTTGAACAGGCCGAGATCGTCGACGAATCGACCGAATTCAACCTGCCCGATGTCGACACCACCCGCGCCTGGTGGATCCCTGCGCGCGCCTGGCGCAGCCTGGAATACCTGTACCGCAGCACGTCGCTGCGCGACGCCGCGCACGTCGAGACGCCGTTCACGATGCGCACGGCCTCCGGCGTCCACCTGAGCATCCACGAGGCGGCGCTGACCGACTACGCGTCGATGACCCTGGCGCAGCAACGCGACGGCGTCTTCAAGGCCGACCTGACGCCTTGGTACGACGGCATCAAGGTCAAGACTCACGGCGAGTTCAAGTCGCCCTGGCGCACCGTGCAGATCTCGCCCGACGCGCCCGGCCTGCTCAACTCCGACCTGATCCTCAACCTGAACGAGCCGAACAAGCTGGGCGATGTCTCCTGGGTCAAGCCGGGCAAGTACATCGGCATCTGGTGGGCCATGCACCTGTGGCAGAAGACCTGGTCGTCCGGTCCCAAGCACGGCGCCACCACCGAGGAGACCAAGCGCTATATGGACTTCGCCGCCAGGTACGGCTTCTCCGGCGTGCTGGTCGAGGGCTGGAACGTGGGCTGGGACGGCGAATGGCCGGACAACGGCGACCTGTTCAAGTTCACCCAGCCCTACCCCGACTTCGACATGAAGGCGGTGGCCGCCTATGCCAAGAAAACCGGCGTGCAGCTGATCGGCCACCACGAGACCTCGGGCGCGGTCAGCCACTACGCCAGCCAGATGGGCGCCGCCTACGACTACTACCGCGACAACGGCGTCACCCAGGTGAAGACCGGCTACGTGGCCGACAACGCCAGGATCAAACGCATCGACGCGCAGGGACGCGTGCGCTACGAGTGGCACGACGGCCAGTTCATGGTCGGCGAATACCTGCGCTCGGTCGAGGAAGCGGCCAAGCGCCACATCAGCATCGACACCCACGAGCCGGTCAAGGACACCGGCCTGCGCCGCACCTACCCCAACTGGATCACCCGCGAAGGCGCGCGCGGCCAGGAGTACAACGCCTGGGGCTTCCCGCCCAATCCGCCCGAGCACACGGCCATCCTGCCGTTCACGCGCATGCTGTCCGGGCCGTTCGACTACACGCCGGGCATCTTCAACCTGAAGCCGAACGGCGAGCAATCCGAGAACCGCGTGCGCTCGACGCTGGCCAAGGAGCTGGCGCTGTACGTGGTGCTGTACAGCCCGATCCAGATGGCGGCCGACCTGCCGGAAAACTACGAGGCGCGGCGCGACGCCTTCCAGTTCATCGTCGACGTGCCGACCGACTGGGAGCAGAGCCGCGCCATCGCCGGCGAGGTCGGCCAGTACGTGGCGATGGCGCGCCAGCAGCGCGGCGGCGCGGACTGGTTCCTCGGTGCGCTCAGCAACGAGAAGCCTCGCTCGCTCTCGCTCAAGCTGGATTTCCTGGCGCCGCACAAGCGCTACCAGGCGCAGATCTACCGCGACGGCGCGTACGCCGACTGGGAAAGCAATCCCTACGACATCGTCATCGAACAGCGCGAGGTCGGCCGCGACGATGTGCTGCCGCTGTGGCTGGCGCCGGGCGGCGGCGCGGCGGTGCGCTTCAAGGCACTCGACTGAACACACATAACAATAATTTTTGGAGACACACATGAAGAACAAGATTTACGGCATCCTCGCCGGCGCGGCGTTTTGCCTGGGCACCCAGGCAGCGCCAGCGCCGGTCAACACCTTCATCGGCACGCAGGACGACGGCAACACCTTCCCCGGCGCGTCGGCGCCGTTCGGCATGCTGCAGGTGAGCCCGATCGGCGAGCACTACGCCGGCTGGCACTACACCGATCCCAAGATCCGCGGCTTCGGCCACTTCTTCCTGTCCGGCGCGGGCTGCTGGGAACAGGGCGGCCAGCTGTCGGTGCTGCCTGTCACCGGCAGCATCGGCAAGGGCGGCACCTTCGACACCAGCAAGGCCGACAGCTTCGATCACAAACGCTACGCATCCGAGTACACGCACGACGGCGAGGTGGGCGACGCCGGCTACTTCAAGGTCAAGCTGACCAGCTACGGCGGCATCACCGCCGAAACCACCGCCCTCACCCGCGCCGCCGCCGAGCGCTACACCTTCGCGCCCGGCACCGCGCAAGGCCACGTCCTGGTCAACCTGGGCCAGGCCAACGAGCGCCATTCCGTGGTCGGCAGCAGCCTGCGCGTGGTGGACGATCACAGCGTCGAAGGCAAGATCGTCACGCGCAGCTTCTGCGGCGGCGCGCAGTACGCCACCTGGTTCCGCATGGAGTTCGACCATCCCTTCACCGCGCATGGCATCTGGAACGAGACCGGCGGCACGCCCGGCTCGCGCCAGCCCAGCCTGCAAGGCGACAGCCGCCCGCACGGCGCCTGGTTCACCTTCGACGTCAAGGACAAGCAGGCGGTGACGGCCATCAGCGCCATCTCGCACGTGGACGCCGACGGCGCCCGCCGCAACCTGCTCGCCGACGCCTACGCGCAAGGCGCGCCGCGCAGCTTCGACAGCATGCGCGAGCAGGCGCAGCAGGCGTGGCAGAAGGAACTCAAGTCGGTCAACATCGAGGGCGCCGACCAGAACCAGCGCACCGTGTTCTACACCGCGCTGTACCATGCGCTGCTGCAGCCGCTGACCGGCAACGACGTTGACGGCCGCTATCGTGGCTACGACGACCGCATCCACTCGGCCGGCAATGCCACCTACTACGAATTCTTCTCGTTGTGGGACACCTACCGCGCGCAGAACCAGCTGATCGCGCTGCTGCGTCCCGAGCGCGCGCGCGACATCGCCGATTCGGTGCTGAAGATCCGTGAGCAAGGCGGCTGGCTGCCGCGCTGGGGCTACGCCAATTTCGAATCGAACGTGATGACGGGCGACCCGGTCACGCCGTTCCTGGTCGACCTGTGGCGCTACGGCGCGCTCAAGGGCCGCGAGCAGCAAGCCTACGCGGCGCTGCGCGAGAACGCTTTCGGCGTGCCGCCGTTCGGCAGCCGCAGCGAGGGCCGCGCCGGCAACCCGAGTTATCTGAGCAAGGGCTACGTGCAGTACGACCTGTCGTTCCGCGCCAAGGGCATGGATGTCGATCCGCACCACGGCGGCTCGGCCACGATGGAATACGCGCAGGCCGACGGCGCGCTGGCCTTCATGGCCGAGGCGCTGGGCAAGAAGGCCGACGCGGCGCTGCTGCGCCAGCGCGCCGGCAACTGGCGCAACGTGTGGGACAACACGGCGCAGGACAAGCAGTTGGGCTTCCAGGGCTTCCCGCGCGCGAAGACCGCCGACGGCCAGTGGTACACCGAGCTTGACGGCAGCTATACGCCGCGCGCCGAGCACGGCTTCCACGAGGGCACGGCCTGGCAATACCAGTGGCTGGTGCAGCAGGATGTGGGCGGCATGGTCAAGGCTATGGGCGGACGCGAGCAGACCGCGCGCCGGCTGGACGCCTTCTTCGCCTACGACGCGCTGCGCGCCGATCCGTTCCAGGCGGTGCGCAAGGAATGGGTGATGGGCGCGTACAACTACTACAACCAGTTCCGCTACAACCCGAACAACGAGCCCGACCTGCACGCGCCATGGATGTACACGCTGGTTGGCCAGCCGTGGAAGACCAGCGCCGTGCTGCGCGCGGCCGAAACGCTGTTCAGCAACGCGCCGAACGGCGTGACCGGCAACGACGACCTGGGCACGATGTCGGCGTGGTATGTGTTCAGCGCGCTGGGCATCTATCCATCGACGCCGGGCAGCGGCCGCTTCCTGCTGCATGAGCCGAAGTTCGCCAGGGCCCAGGTCGACCTGGGCAACGGCAAGCAACTCCTCATCGAGAAGGATGGGCCGGCCGCATCGTCCTCTTTCGTCACGCAGCTGAGCTGGAACGCCAAGCCGCACGACAAGGTCTGGCTGGACTGGGAGCAGTTGCAACGTGGCGGACAGCTGCGCATGCAATTGTCCACCGATCCGGCCGCCGCACACTGGGGCAGCAGCCCCGCCAGCGTGCCGCCTGACGCAAACTGATCACACGTGGCGCCGGCCTCGAAAAAACGATTGCGGTCCGTTGTCTTTTTTATTATTGTCATAAAAGCCAATACATAAAAAAGGAGCGCCATGATCCCCGCCGCCACGCTCGATCCCGCCGTCGACCTTGCCCGTTCAAAGTCCCGCACCGCGCGGGTGGATGCGTCCAAGGGCGGCATGCTGGGGGCCTTGCAGAATTGGGAAACCAACTCTCCCAATTTCGGCGCCAACCGCCGGGCCGATGGCCTGGCACCCATCGACACCGCCTGCGCGACGTTGAAGCTGAACTGGCGCCGCCAGGGCGGCGCGGGGATGGGGACCAACGATGCGACCACGACGACCCTGCTGAACGCCTGCGCGCAATGGCTGGCCGACCGCAAGATACTCTGCATGCGCGTCACCGGCTGGCGCGAGAAGGCCATCACGGAACTGTATTGGCAGGTGGCGTGGGCGTACGTCAGCGACCGCTATGTGCAGGATGCCCTGGCTCTGCTCGGGACCAACAACGCCGCGGGCGCCGTCACGTCCATCATCGCGCCGACAGCGGCGCACGCGCCGGGCGGCAATCCCTACGATTTCCTGAACAGCGGCTACGCGCACCAGACGGTTACCAGCCTCAACACCACGCTGGTGCGCGGCGATATGCGCAGCCCGGTGACCATCCTGGCCCAGGGCGGACTGATGCCGCAGCATTTGCTCAACCGCTGGGAGTACATTCCCTTCTTCGACGGCAGCACCGGCGGCGATACTCCGGGCCTGACCACCGACCGGCATTTGGCGATCAACGCGGTGGGCGGGGCAAAGGGATTGGGCTACCATCTCGATGATACGATGGACGCCTGGGTGGCAACGCTGGGGCGCGGCGATGCGCGCGGCTTCGTCTATGAATTGGGCAATCTGCCGGGGGCCACGAGTTGCATGCGGGTCCAGGAACAGGTACCGGGCCGCGAAGTGATCTTCCTCGCCATCCCGCATGCGATGATTTCCCAGTGGTGGGTCGTACATGGCGATAACACGACATCGGGGCCGTTCCCCTTCCCCGCGCCGGCCGTTCCGCCGCCAAATCCCGGCGGGCCGTCACAGCGCTACCACCTGGCCTGACCGGGCCCGCAAGACCCCGAGGCATTCTTGTTGGCCTGCTCTCCCCCTGCGTTTATAGCAAGTCAGAAGTCTAGGCTAACGGGCCTGGCCACCTGGTGTGTGGTAAAAAAGCGAATTTAGTAAACGATTTATCTAAATAACACTGTTTTTCTTTTGGCAAACGCCTCTTCCTTATGTGAGACTAATGTTCCCCCTGCAGCTGTCATCCAGCCGCAAGGGCGTAGCCGTCAACCACGACCGTCTAACGTCTTAGGAGCATACAAGTGAAATTAAAAGAAAAACAAGCAGTTCTCTCTGTCCGTCTGGCGCTTGGCGCGCTGGCGGGCGCCACCTTGCTGGCAGGCACCGCCCAGGCACAAATCGCCACCAGCGGCAATACCGGCGCTGAGCCGACCAAGGTCTTCATCACCGGCTCCAACATCGCCCGCATCGCCGGCGAAGGCGCGACCCCGGTGGGCGTCGTCACCCGCGCCCAGATCGACCGCAGCGGCGCCACCACCGTGGTGGAACTGCTCAGCAAGTTGCCGTCGATCGGCGTTCAACTGGACGGCAACAATAAAAGTTCCTTCGCCGGCGGCGCCGCCTCCGTCGGACTGCGCGGCCTCGACCCCAAATACACGCTGATCCTGCTCAACGGCCGCCGCCTGGCCAACTACGGCTTCGCCGATGGCGCGGAAAACAGCTTCGTCGACCTGAACAGCCTGCCGCTGGCGGCACTGGAATCGGTCGAGATCCTGCGCGACGGCGCGTCCGCCATCTACGGCTCGGACGCGGTGGCCGGCGTGATCAACTTCAAGACCCGCAACAACTACCAGGGCCTGGAAGTGGCGGGCAAGCTGGGCGCCAATGAGCAGGGCGACGGCTCGACCGGCAACATCAGCGCCACCAAGGGCTGGGGCGACATCGACCAGGACGGCTACAACGTGCTGATGTCGCTGGATGCGCTCAAGCGCAACTCGCTGCGCGCCAGCAAGCATTCGGCGCTGGCTTCGCACGACTACACCAAATACGGCGGCACCGACAAACGGCCGACCACGGCGTTCCAGGGCTATGTGCGCGACTACGACAACGGCGAGCCAGGCTATGCCATTCCGGGCTGCCTGGGCACGGTCGGCATCGCCAGCACGGGCGACCAGGTCTGCTTCACCAATCCGGAAGAAATCCTGACGCCCGCCATCTCGCGCATCGGCGTCTCGACCATCATCACCAAACGCCTGGGCGGCGGCGACGAGTTGTTTGCCGAGCTGGCTTTGAACCGCAACAAGTCGAGCTATCAGCAAGGCTATCCGCGCTTCAGCACCCAATTCCTGGCGCCGACCGACGGCACCACCAACCCCGGCGTGCTGGGCCTGCCCGGCCCGACCACCGACACCAACGGCTTCACGCCCGGCGACCGCCTGCAGGTGTTCCACGATATTACCGAGGTGGGCCATCAAATGCAGACCATCACCAACACCACCGCGCGCGTGGTGGCCGGCTGGCGCGGCAAGGTGCGCGGCTGGGACAGCGAGTTCGCCGTCAACCTGAACCAGAGCAAGCTGGTGGACGACACCACCAATGGCGTGCTGAAGGACGTGTCGACCGATTTGCTGGGCAAGGGCATCATGGGCACGGGCGGCTATGATCCGTTCAAGCCGGTCAATCCGCTCGACCTGGTGCAGTCGATGATGCACACCATCCACCACACCGCCACCTCCCGCCTGGGCACGGCGGACTGGAAGATGAGCACGCCGGAATTGTTCAAGCTGCAGGACCGTCCGGTCGGCTTCGCGTGGGGCGCGCAGGCCAGCCACGAGTCGATCAACGACGTCCCCGACGGGCAAACCCTGGCCGACAACATCGTCGACTACGGCACCACCGGCAGCGTGGCATCGCGCAACCTGTACTCGGTGTACGGCGAGCTGGCGGTGCCGCTGATGGCCAACCTGGACGCGCAAGTGGCCGCGCGCGCCGACCATTACAGCGACTTCGGCAACAGCTACAACCCCAAGCTGGCGCTGGCCTGGCGTCCGTCCGACAAGATCCTGGTGCGCGGTTCGGCCACCACCTCGTTCAAGGCCCCAACCCTGCCGGAAATCGGCGCCACCACCACCGGCTACGCCAGCGTGGCGGACTGGGCCCGCTGCGGTCCGCTGGGCTACGTGGGCGCGCAGTGCGCCTACAGCCCGCGCCAGTACCTGAAGGGCAATCCGGATCTGAAAGCGGAAAAGGCCAAGAACTATTCGGCCGGCATCGTGCTGCAGCCGACGAAGGAACTGATGGTGTCCCTGGATTGGTATGGCATCGATCAGCGCGACACGATTCAGCCGCTGGATCCGCAATACGTGCTGGACCACGAAGACAGCATTCCAGGCTACGCCGCACTGGTCGGCCGCGATCCGCGCAATCCGGCGCTGGAAGCGACCCATCCGGGCTTGAACAAGGGCCGCATCAAGAGCATCACCACGCCCTACAACAACGTCGGCAAGACCAAGATCTCCGGCTTCGACCTGAGCCTGAAATACGACCTGTCGCTGGGCGCGTACGGCAAGCTGCGCTTCGACGAGGCGCTCAACCGCACGCAGAAGTTCGACCAGAGCATCACGCCGAACGACGCGCCGGTCAGCCGCCTGGACAGCATCTATCATCCGCGCTGGGCCAACACGTTCAGCACCTCGTACGAGTACGGCATCCACCTGCTGACGTTGACGGCACGCACCCATGCCGGCACGCTCAACATCGACGATCCGACGCACGCCCAGGATCCGGCCGTCACCAACGCACGCATTCCTTCGTACACCGCCTGGGATATGAACTACAGCGTGAAGGCCAGCCCCAAGCTGACCGTGAACGTCGGCATCAACAACGTGTTCGACAAGGCCCTGATCTACGCCAACACGCCTAACTTCAACGACCGCGTGCAGGCCCTGGACGATGCCGTTGGCCGTTATATCTACGTGAACGCCCGTTACACGTTCTGATGTAACAAGCAGTTCCGCCGGACCGCGCCGCGCAACCCGCGGCGCCGGTCCGGCGTCACCGCGGCGCGCGCATGCCGGCTACAACTGACATGCGCTGTAGCCGTGCTCGTCCTCGAACAAGCAGCTCTTGCGCACGTACTTCGTGTCGACCAGGTTCAGGATGCGCGTGGTCTCGCCGTCCAGCTTGGCGATGCGCTCGACCAGCACCGCCTTGCCATCGACCTTGGCGTCCACCGCATACAGGTTCGGCGAAGCCCAGTCCGCAAAGGCCAGCTTGTAGCCGCCTTTCGGCTGCGACAGCATGACAAAATACACCGCTCCCTGATTGGCCGACAGGGCCTGGCAATAATAGCGGTCCGAGATGATGTAGTCCTTCACGCCGTCGCCGTTCAGGTCGCGGTGATCGGCCATCAGCGCCTGCCCCACCGTCTTCCGGCCATAGCCGTGCTGCTTGAAGCAAGCGGCCCCGTCGTCCAACCCATTCGCCTCCTGGCATGCGGACTTGTCGCCGAGCTGCGTCGACACCAGCTGTGCCGAGCAAGCATTGAGCGCATTGCCAAGCTCCGCTCCCGTCTTCGGCCATTGCTTGAGCTGCGCCAGCAGGGCCTGCGCCACCGGCTCCGGCACATAGTCCGGCTCGTTGGACTTGACCACCCGGACCTTCCCGATATTCCGCTCAGGGCCGCTGACGGCCAGCGGCTCCAGCTTCGCGATGCGGATATCCTCGGCGGCGACCTGCGGGGTCTCGGGCGTGCAAGCGGGCAGCAGCATCGAGCTTGCCAGGCCCAGGAGAATGGCGGGTGTGCCGTACTGTTTCATTTATTGGTCCTGAAAATGGATGACCGGCGCACGTCCCGGCGGTGAAATCATACTCATGGTCGGTGATTTTCATAATTGCGGTTGCACGGCGGCTCTGCAATGATGAAGCGCCCAAAATACCGGGATCAAAAGTATAACAAAGGAGATCACATCATGCGTTCATGGATACTGGCTTTGCTGCTCGTGGCCTCGGTCGGCGCCGGCGCTCAGGGCAATGTCGTCACCCTCTGGCCGAACGGCTTCCCCGGCCCGCATCCGCAGCTGGGCCCGGAGCGGCTGGACGACGAGCGGATCAGCAACGTCAGCGTCCCCACGCTGACCGTGTATCCGGCGTCCTACGACCGGCCGGCGCACACCGCCGTCATCATCTGCCCCGGTGGCGGCTATGAGATCCTGTCCTTCACCCGCGAGGGCCACCAGTACGCGCAGTGGCTGTCCAACCTGGGCATCACCGCCTTCGTGCTCAAGTCGCGCCTGTCCGGCTACGGCCACCCCGCGCCATTGCAGGACGTGCTGCGCGCGATCCGCCTGGTGCGCTCGCAGGCCGCGCAATACGGCGTGGCGCCGGACCGCATCGGCGTCATGGGCAGCTCGGCCGGCGGACACCTGGCCGCCAGCGCCTCCACCCTGTACAACCTGCCGGCCGGCCGCGGCGGCGACGCGCTCGACGCCGTCAGCGCGCGCCCGGACTTCGCGATGCTGATGTATCCGGTCATCTCGATGGAAGCGGGAGTCACGCACGCCGGCTCGCGCCGCGCCCTGCTCGGCACGTCGCCGTCCGCCGAGCTGGTGCGGCAGATGTCGCTCGAGCAGCAGGTCAACGCGCAGACCCCGCCGACGCTGCTGATGCATTCCCAGGACGACGGCGCGGTGCCGGTCGATAACAGCATCCTGTACTTCCAGGCCCTGACCCGCGCCCACGTGCCGGCCGAGATGATGCTGTTCGAGCACGGCGGCCACGGCATGGGCATGCGCGCAGGCCAGGGCACGGCGTCCAACTGGCCGCGCCGCGCCGAAGAGTGGCTGCGCGACCGCAAACTGATTCCATAACCATCCATGTACAACAATTCAGGAGACAACATGACTATGCATCACCGGCGCAAGACCCTGGCCGCCTCGATTTCCCTGATCGCGCTCGGCGCCGCCGCGTCGGCCCAGGCCGCGCCGATCGCCACGCTGGACCGCAACGGCGCCTGGGTCTCGGTCGAGGCCTACGGTCCGAACGTGGTCCGCGTCACGCTGGCCGCCGACAAGGCCGAGGCGCTGAAACCCGGCGGCTACGGCATCCTGGCCGGCGGCGCCGACAACACCGGCTTCCGCCACACCGGCGGCAAGGACGGCGACACCTTCAGCTCGTCCGCGCTGACCCTGCACGTGGCGCCGGCGCCCGCGCCGCATGTGCCGTCCATGAGCGAGAAGTATTTCGCCTCGACGCTGGCGCCGGTCGCGCTGCAGGTCAAAAACGCCAAGGGCGAAGTGGTGCTCGACATGACCGGCTGGGACATGGCGCCGCAAACCGTCAACACCGAGAAGACCTACCAGGCCAGCGCCACGTTCAGCGCGCCGGCCGACGAGCATTACTACGGCATGGGCCAGAACCAGGAATCGATGGGGCCGCTGGACCTGCGCGGCCGCGTCGTCGACTGCAAGCACTGGTACGACGCGCCGGCCGGCGAGACCGTGTGCGTGCCGTTCATGGTGTCGTCCAAGGGTTACGGCATCGTCTGGGACAATCCGTCGCCGACGCGCTTCATCGCCGGCATCAACGGCCGCACCGCGTTCCAGTCCAGCGTGGGCGAGCGCGTCAGCTTCTTCGTCATCACCGGCAACACGCCGGAGGAACTGTATTCCGGCTATGCGCGCGTGACCGGCAAGACGCCGATCCCGCCGAAGGCCGCGTTCGGCCTGATCCAGTCCAAGGCGCGCTACGAGAGCCAGCAGGAAGTGCTGCGCGTGGCCAACACCTACCGCCAGAAGAAATACCCGCTCGACATCATGGTGGTGGACTGGTTCTACTGGACCCGCATGGGCCAGCTGGACATCGATCCGGCGCAGTTCCCCGACCCGGACGCCATGAACAAGGAGCTGCACGGCCTCGGCATGCAGTCCATCATTTCGTTCTGGCCGCGCTTTGAGTCGTCGGGCCGCTACTTCAACGAGCTCGACGCGAAGGGCTACTTCCTCAAGGACAAGGACGGCAAGACCGTCGACGGCCTGCCGTCCCGCTCGGACCGCACCGGCGCGCTGATCGACTCGACCAACCCGGCGGCGCGCAAATGGTTCTGGGAACACGCGCGCGACAACGTGCTGTCGCACGGCTTCGATTACCCATGGCTGGACGAGACCGAACCCGACCTGGTACCGGACGGCTACTTCTATTCGATCGGCTCCGGCGACCGCTACCACAACGTCTACCCGCTGATGCACGTCGAAGGCTTTGCCGACAATATGCGCGCGTGGAAGCCGAACAAGCGCGCGCTGGTCCTGTCGCGCGCCGCCTACCTGGGCTCGCAGCGCACCGGCGCGCTGTTCTGGTCGTCCGACATCAATCCCTCGTGGGAAGCGCTGACGCGCCAGATCCCGACCGGCCTGAACATGACGGCCTCCGGCATCGCCTACTGGGGCAACGACATCGGCGGCTGGCAGTGGCTGCCGCAGTCGACCAAGGCCACCAAGGCGCCGCTGCTGGACCCGGCCGGCGGCACCGACACGGTCGGCCAGAACCACGACTATCCTGAACTGTTCACGCGCTGGTTCCAGTACGGCACCTTCCTGCCGACCTTGCGCGTGCACGGCGACCGCAAGCACACGGAACTGTGGGAATTCGGCACCCAGGCCGAGCCCATCCTGGCGCGCTACGACCGCCTGCGCTACCAGCTGCTGCCCTACATCTACAGCCAGGCCAAGGCCACCTACGACAGCGGCGCACCGTTCATGCGGCCGCTGTGGATGGACTTCCCGAACGATCCGAAGGTGGCCGACATCGGCACGCAGTACATGTTCGGGCCGGCGTTCCTGGTCGCGCCAGTGACCGAGCAGGGCCAGACGCAGAAGGATGTCTACCTGCCGGCCGGCGCCGACTGGTACAACTTCTGGACCAACGAGAAGCTGGCGGGCGGCAGCTGGGTCAAGGTGGCGGCGCCGATCGACCAGATCCCGGTGTTCGTGCGGGCCGGCGCCATCGTGCCGCTGGGCTCGGACATCCAGTCGACCGCCGAGCGCCAGCACGTCGCCGAGATCCGGGTCTATCCCGGCAAGGATGGCGACTTCGCGCTGTATGACGACGACGGCGTGTCCTACGATTATGAAAAAGGCAAGGGAACGACGGTCCGGCTGCACTGGAACGACGCTACCGGCCGCCTGAACGCCAGCGGCGACGGCGAAGTGGCCCGCAAGGCGCCGAGCCTGGTCAAAGTCGCAGGAAAATAAGCGCAAAAACGAATCTGCCCCCACCCAAACAGTATAGCTGCATGCAAAAGTGGTATTGGAAATTATAGGTGGAAATCGCCTAAGATCATCCATTGGCAGATTCATCAATAAAATGGGCACGGCCGCAGCTTGGGCCGTCAATCCGGAGACAATCTTTTTCGCGAGTACCGCATGAGCACTTTTTCCACCTTGGACGTGACCGTCTTTCTTGTATATTTTGTCCTGGTCGCTGGCTACGGCATCTGGGTCTACCGGCGCAAGCAGGCCGGCTCCGGCCTCGCCTCGCATGACTACTTCCTGGCCGAAGGCTCGCTGACCTGGTGGGCCATCGGCGCTTCGCTGATCGCCTCCAACATCTCGGCCGAGCAGTTCATCGGCATGAGCGGCTCCGGCTTCCGCATCGGCATGGCCATCGCGGTCTACGAGCTGATGGCCGCCGCCACGCTCGTCATCGTGGCCGTGTTCTTCATGCCGGTCTATTTGAAGAACCGCATCTACACGATGCCGCAATTCCTCGAACAACGCTACGGCAAGGCGGTCGCCACCACCATGGCGCTGTTCTGGCTGGGCCTGTACGTGGTGGTCAACCTGACCTCGATCCTGTACCTGGGCGCGCTGGCGATCAGCAGCCTGTCCGGCATCGCCCTGCTGCCTTGCATGCTGTTCCTGGCCGTGTTCGCCGCCATCATCACGCTGGGCGGCATGAAGGTCATCGGCTACACCGACGTGGTGCAGGTCACCTGCCTGGTGGTCGGCGGCCTGGTCACGACCTGGCTGGCACTGGACATGGTCGCCGCGCTGGGCAACAAGCACGGCGCGCTGCAGGGCTTCTCCGAACTGTACAACCACGCCCGCGGCCACTTCGACATGGTCCTCAAGCGCGACAACCCGAACTACATGGACCTGCCAGGCCTGTCGGTCCTGCTGGGCGGCATGTGGATCGTCAACCTGAACTACTGGGGCTGCAACCAGTACATCACCCAACGCGCACTGGGCGCCGACCTGCCGACCGCCCGCAAGGGTCTGCTGTTCGCGGCTTTCCTGAAGCTGCTGATGCCGGTCATCGTGGTGCTGCCAGGTATCGCCGCTTACGCACTGGACAAGTCCGGTGCGCTGGGCGACGCCATGAAGGTCGGCGGTGAAGTCAATCCCGACCGCGCCTACCCTATCCTGCTGGGCCTGCTGCCTTCGGGCTTGAAGGGCATCGCGTTCGCCGCGCTGACCGCCGCCGTGGTCGCTTCGCTGGCTGGTAAGGCCAATAGTATCGCCACCATCTTCACGCTGGACATCTACAAGAAAGCCTTCAACAAGGGCGCCAGCGAGCAACGCATGGTGTGGATCGGCCGCGTGAGCGTGGTTGTGGCAATGGCGCTGGCCGTGCTGATCGCGCCGATGCTGGGCATCGACAAGAAAGGCGGCTTCCAGTACATCCAGGAATACACCGGCTTCGTTTCGCCCGGCATCCTGGCCATGTTCCTGATGGGCTTCTTCTGGAAGAAAACCACCTCCGGCGCGGCCATGTTCGCCACGCTGGGTGGCCTGGCCGGTTCGATCCTGCTGAAGTTCCTGCCGACGATGATGGACCTGTCCTTCCTGGCGCCGATCGGCTTCTCCAAGGACAACGGCACCGGCGTGTTCGAGATCCCGTTCCTGGACCGCATGTTCATCGTGTTCTGGGTGGTCATCGCCGGCATGGTCGTGATGAGCAAGATGGCCGACGCCAAGCGCGACAACGTCAAGCACATGAACATCGACACCTCGCTGTTCCGCGTCGATGGCGCCTTCGCGCTGGGTTCGGCTGTGATCGGCATCGCACTGACGACGATCTACAGCCTCTGGTGGTAATCGCGGCTCAACGTCCTCGCCCGGCGTAAGCCGGCGGCGGGGAGCAATAAAAAAGGTTCATCCCGGTATTCCGCGATGAGCCTTTTTTTATTGGCCGCATCTCAGGCATGTGCATGTCGGGTCCGCTAATCGCCGCTAACGAATACAGGCCGAAAAAATTAGTTGCGATTAGCATTCAGCCGGGCATTTTTAGTACGAGATAGCGCCGTGTAGTACAGGTTAGCAGTGGTTAGCAGCGCTTAGTAAAACCCGATTTTAGAGAGCCCCCCCATGCCTACCTCCCCGCCCGCAGCGGCCATCCCCGCCAAACCCGGAAATCCTTGAACAACCATAAAAAAGGGCGCCCGCTGCGTTTGCAGCGAGCGCCCTTTTTATCGTCCGGCGATTAACGCGATGCCTTGCGCAACGGCTTGCCGTTCACGTCGTAGACCGCGGCATCCAGGTGAATCACGGTGCTCACTGCCTTGCCGTCCGCAGCGCTGGCCGCCAGGGTCAGCTTGTAATCGCCCTTGGCGACTTTCCACGTCTTCGATGCCGAGTCATACATCGCCAGCAGGCGCGGATCGACGGTTACGGAAGCCTGCACGCCGGCACCCGGCTGAACTTCGACCTTCTGGAAGCCGGCCAGGCGCTTCGGCGCTTCCCAGCGGCCGGTCAGCGGCGACACGTAGACCTGGGCCACCTGCTTGCCGGCCACCTTGCCGGTATTCTTCACCGTGAACGAAGCGCTAACCACGCCGCCCTTGACGCTGGCGGCCAGGTCCGAGAAGGCGAACTCGGTGTAGGACAAGCCATGACCGAACGGGAACAGCGGCGTCAGGCCCTTCAGGTCGAACCACTTGTAGCCGACCGCGGCGCCTTCGCTATAGTTGACGTCGAAGCGGCGGTCCGCCACTTCAGGGAAGCCGTCCAGCGCCGGGCGCGGCAATTGCGATTCCGACGCCGGGAAGGTCGCCGGCAAACGGCCCGACGGATTGACTTCGCCGACCAGCACGCCGGCGATCGCTTCGCCGCCGTCGCTGCCGGGATACCACGCCTCCAACACCGCCGACACCTTCGGCAGCCAAGGCATGGTCACCGGGCCACCGGTTTCCAGCACCACGACGGTGTTGGCGTTGGCCTCGGCCACCGTGGCGATCAGCTCGTCCTGCTTGTCGGTCAGCGACAGGTTCGGCATGTCGAAGCCCTCGCCCGCCCACTGGGTGGCGAACACCAGCACCACATCGCTCTCGCGCGCCAGCTTGGCGGCGGCGGCGCGGTCGCTGCCGTCGGCGTAGGCCACCGTTGCCGATGGCAGGCGGGCCTTGATGGCCTTCAACGGCGACGACGGATACACCATCACCGGGCCAGGCCAGGTCTTGGGCAGCAATTCAGGCGCGGCATTGCCGCCGGCCGGATACACCAGCGACGAACCGCCGCCAGCCAGCACGCCACGGTCGGCATAACCACCGATCACCGCAATCTTCTTGACCGAACGGCTCAGCGGCAAGGCGCCGGCGCTGTTTTTCAGCAGCACCATGCCCTCCTGGGCATCCTTGCGCGACACGGCCGCATGCGCTTTGAAGTCGATCGTTTCGGGCTTCGACGCCACCGGATGATCCACCACGCCATGCTCGAACATCGCGTGGAGGATGCGGCGCACCATGTCGTCCAGGCGGGACTGCGGCACCCAGCCATTCAACACGGCTTCCTTCAACGGCGGACCGAAATAGTCGGCCAGGTCGAAAGGCATGCCCGATTGCTGGTCCAGCCCGGCGTTGGCGGCCGGCACCGTGCTGTGCGTCGCGCCCCAGTCCGACATCACCCAGCCCTTGAAGCCCCAGTCCTTCTTCAGCACCTCGTTGAGCAGGTAGCTGTTCTCGCACGCATACACGCCGTTGACGCGGTTATACGAGCACATCACCGAGCCGGGATTGCCTTCCTCGTTGGCGATCTGCAGCGCCAGCAGGTCCGACATGCGGGCCGAGCGGTCGTCGATCTTGACGTTGAGCGTGGTGCGGTTGGTTTCCTGGTCGTTCAGCGCGTAGTGCTTGAGGGTGGACACGATGCGGTTCGACTGGATGCCCTTGATCTGCGCGCCGACGATCTTGCCGGCCAACAGAGGATCCTCGCCGGCGTATTCGAAGTTGCGGCCATTGCGCGGCTCGCGCATCAGGTTGACGCCGCCAGCCAGCAGCACGTTGAAGCCGTAGCTGCGCGCTTCCGAACCGATCATGGCGCCGCCCGCGTAGGCGGTGTTCAGATCCCAGGTGGCGGCCGTGTTCAGGCCGGACGGCAGCGCCGTGCCGGGGCGCGCATCCGGGCCGCCCTGGCTGGCCACGCCCACGCCCGCGTCGGTTTCCCACAGGTTGGGAATACCCAGGCGCGGCACGCCGTAGATGAAGCCCGCCGACTGCTTGTACGACGCCGCCGGACGCGTGGTCTTTTTCGATTCCATGTCGGCGCCCAGGTAGCCGTAGACCAGCTTGAGCTTCTCGTCCATGGTCATCGCCGCCACCGCCAGACGGGCGCGCTCCTCCGCGCCCAGCTGGGCGTTCATCCACGGCATGGACGCGGGTGCGGCCACTTCCCCGGCCGCGCCGGTTTGCGCACCGACGCTGCCGCAGCACAATGCCACGGCGGCCGACAGCAGGCTGATTTTTGTCTTCAATTTCATTGGGTCTCCATCACTTTCTTAAAGGTTCGCGGGCGATTGTGCCTGTGGGGCACAGACCGGGCAATTACGAAAATGACGAAACTTCGGAACAATATTCCGCAACACCTCCTTGTTGAAAGAATACGCCCAAGGTAATATACAGTATACGATTTCGGGATGATGGCAAATCATGAACCATACGGACACGCTCAAGGAAAGCTTCCGGCGCAGCGGGGCCACCGAGCCGCTGCGGGCCTGCATCGGGCCGCTGCCGCAGTCGGGCGCGGTGATCGTGCGCTGGACCGCCGACAGCGCCGACACCGCCGTCCGCGCCATCGTGCCGCATCCCGGCAGCTACCGCATCGCCCTCCAGCTGGAACCGGTGGAATCGGAAGTGTGGACCGACGCCGCCCGCGTCTGGAGCGGCCCGATCGGCGCCAACCGCTTCCGCGTCTGCATGCCCGGCGCCGTGGGGCGCTGGCGGCGCCTGAGCGGCTGCGACATCGTCAACATCTTCATCCCGACGGCGACGGTGCACGCCATGGCGTCCGCCTGCGGCCAAAGCCTGTCCACCCTGTCCAGCCACTGGATCGCGCCGGACCACGTGGTCATGGACCTGACCCTCAAGCTGCTCGACGCCGACACGCTGGCCGGCGGCTGGGCGCCGCAGTTCCGCGACCACCTGACATCGGCCCTGGTGGCCTATCTGCTGCAGCAGCATGCGCAGCTGCCCGCCGCCTCGGCCACCAGCAGCCTGGCCGGATCGCGCCTGCAGAAAATTCTGGCGTATATGACCGAGCGGCTGGCCGACGACATCCCGGTGGGCGACCTGGCCGGCGCCTGCGCGATGAGCGAGTCCCACTTCTCGCGCGAATTCCACAAGTCCGTCGGCGTCCCGCCGCACCAGTACCTGATGAAACTGCGCATCGAGCGCGCGCGGGAGATCCTGGCCGCCAGCGACGCCCGCATCATCGACGTCGCGCTCGACCTCGGGTTCTCCAACGCCAGCCATTTCTCGCGCGCCTTCGCGCGCCGCTACGGCATGGCGCCGGCGGCCTTCCGCCAGCTGGCGCGCGAAGTGCCGGCCGAGCTGTGTGCGATCGCAGTTTGAAAGCGTTTTTTTGCTACTTCCGCAGGATTTGACGCGCAGGCCGCGTCTGGACATCCCAAGATCCAGGGTGCCAGATTCCATAAGGCGTCAATAAAAAGGGAGACAAGAGACATGCTTCAAATGAAACGCATCCGGCTCACCATACTGCTCGCATTCGGCGGCGCGGCCATGACATCCGCCCTGCCCGCGCTGGCCGGCGGACAAATCCAGCAACAGGACAGCACGGACAAGGAGGCGGCCGAGGTCCAGCGCGTGACCATCACCGGTTCGTCCATCAAGCGCATCGCCGGCGAAGCGGCGCTGCCGGTCACGGTGATCAAGGCCGACGAATTCGTCGG
This sequence comes from Duganella caerulea, assembly GCF_040362985.1. Classification (NCBI taxonomy): domain Bacteria; kingdom Pseudomonadati; phylum Pseudomonadota; class Betaproteobacteria; order Burkholderiales; family Oxalobacteraceae; genus Duganella; species Duganella caerulea. The sequence continues at coordinate 809,064 of NZ_BPWJ01000001.1, forward strand.
CAAGGGCATGACCACCATCGAGGAGGTGCTGTCCTCGGTGTCGGCTAACCAGCAGACCACCGTCGGCAGCACCAGCATCGGCTTCGACGGCGGCGGCAAATCATCGGCCAACCTGCGCGGCCTGGGCGACGACCGCACGCTGGTGCTGCTCAACGGCCGGCGCCTGGCCAACCATCCGTTCGACGGCAGCAGCGTCGACCTGTACGCCATTCCGTTCGCGGCGCTGGACCGGGTGGAGATCCTGCGCGACGGCGCCTCCCACATCTACGGCACCGACGCCGTGGCCGGCGTGATCAACTTTATCACCAAGCGCTCGTTCACGGGCGTCTCGGCCACCGTCGAAGCGGTCGTGCCGCAGCAGACCGGCGGCCGCGAAAAGCGTGCCAACGTCACCGGCGGCTTCGGCGACCTGCAAAAGGATGGCTACAACGTTTTCGGCGTGGTTGACCAGCACGAGCAGCGCCGCGTGCGTTCGATCGACCGGCCCTACTCGTCGACCGGCATCCAACCGGCATACGGCATCAACAAGACCAGCGGCACCACCTTCCCGGCCAACTTCTTCTCCGCCAAGGGCATCACCGGCAATCCGCGCTACGCGAGCGGCTGCCTGGCGCCGGACACGGTGCCGCAAGCGGGCAACGGCACCACCGACATGGGCACCTGCCGCCAGGACTACGCGCGCCTGGTCGACGACATCCCCGACACCCGGCAGACCACCGCCTACGCCAAGGGCGCGCTGCGTTTCGGGGGCGACGGCCTGGCCACGCTGGACTACCTGCATTCCGAGAGCGAGAACATCAGCCGCATCGCGCCACCGCCGCTGACCGGCTTGAAGATGGGCGCGGATAACCGCTGGTATCCCGGCGGCGCCGGCGGCACACCGGCCGTCGCCGGCCTCACCGGCGAAGACCTGACCATCAACTGGCGTCCGCTGGAGGCGGGATCGCGGACGTCCAAGAATCTCGGCCTGTCCGACCGTGTGGTGCTCAACCTCGAAGGCTCGGCCTACGGCTGGGACCTGGCGGGAGGCGTCAGCTACGCGCAAACGCGGGTCACGCAGGACTTCACCGGCGGTTATGTGAAGGACGCGCTGATCCAGCCCGGTATCACCGCCGGCACACTCAATCCCTTCGCCGCGCAGGACGCGCAAGGCGTGGCCTACCTGCGCGACGCGCTATTGACCGGCAACGCTTTGACCGCCAAGGCCAGGAACGCCGGCATCGACGTGCGCGCGTCGCGCGACCTGATGGCGCTGCCCGGCGGCGCCCTGGCGCTTGCCATCGGCGCCGAGCACCGCAGCGAGAACTCCAGCTACACCGTCAACCACGCGGTGGTCGACCAGGCGGCGATCTACCGCGCCACCGCGCTGTTCGGCGTGAAGGACCAGGATGCGTCGCGCAAGCTCTCGGCGGTGTACGCAGAACTGGTCGCCCCGGTTCACAAGACGCTGGAGCTGCAGTTCGCCGCGCGTTCGGACCGGTACAGCGACGCCGGCAGCTCTTTCAATCCGAAGATCGGCATCCGCTACCAGCCGCTGAAGCAGCTCATGTTCCGCGCCTCGGCCAACACCGGCTTCCGCGCGCCGACCTTGTACGAGATGCACTCGCCGGTGTACGACACCTACACCGTGGGCGCCTACGACGATCCGCTGCTATGTCCCGGCGGCGTGGCCAAAGCCGGCGTCAATCCGCTCACCGCCTGCCATTCCATCCAGCCGGGCAAGAGCGGCGGCAATCCCGAACTGCATCCCGAGAAATCGCGCTCGTATTCGTTCGGCGTGGTGTTCGAGCCGGTGAAGGACCTGACCGCGTCGCTCGACTACTGGCACATCAAGGTGACCGACGGCATAGGCGCCGCGCTGACCGAGGCTGAGCTGTTCGCCGATCCCGACAAATACCGCGACCGCTTCCACTACAACGCCGGCGGCACGGCGCTCGACTACGTCAACCTGTCCTCGCTGGCCAACCTGGGCGTGCGCAAGGGCAGCGGCGTCGACGTGACGATGCAGTACCGCTTCCCGCAGACGTCGATCGGCAGCTTCGACGCCTGGTTCAACGGCACCTGGGTCACCAGCAATGTGTGGCAGCTGACGCCGGACGTGGAGCCGTTCGAAAGCATCGGCGTGTACAACGGCGCCACCCGCTGGAAGCACAATCTCTCGCTGCGCTGGATGAATGGCGCGTGGAGCGCGACGCTGTCGCAACGCTACACGTCCGGCTACACCGACCAGAACGCGGTGGCCGCGCAGTACCAGCGCGACGTGTCCGCGTATTCACTGTGGACGCTGTCCGGCGCCTACACCGGCTTCAAGGGCACCACCGTCACCGCCGGCGTCAAGAACCTGCTGAACAAAGACCCGTCGTTCTCCAACCAGAACGCCAATCCGCAGACCGGCTACGATCCGCGTTTCGCCGACCCGATCGGCCGCGCCGTCTATATTCGATTGACTCACAAATTCTGACCATGAAAAATTATCTGTTCAAAGCATCCGGGGCGCTCGCCGCCCTGGCCTGCGCGGCTTGCGCGCACGTGGACCCGATCAAGGCGCCGCCGTCGCGCCTCGGCTTCGATCCGTTCTACGCCCAATATGCCGACGCCCAGGGCATCCCCATCATCGGCTCGCGCCAGGTTCCGGAAGCGGCGATGCTGGCCGCGCGCGACATCGTGATCGAGATGCTGCAGTACCGCCCCGACGTGCGCGATGAACTGGTGCGCCAGGGCGCCCGCGTCGGCGTCATGGCGATCACCGAAAACACCACCGACCTGCCGGAACAACGCGACTGGAAGAAGCCCGCCATCGACGACCCAAGGCTGACCAAGTGCGAGGTGCGCGATTATGCGAAGACCATCGGCCTGCAGACGGACCGCCAGTACTGGGACGCGCGCTCGCGCGGCATGGGGGGCTTGTACACCACGGGCGCCGCCGAGAACATCATGGGCGTGCCGAAGACGCGCTACTACGGCGAGAACATCCTGGTGCACGAGTTCTCGCACAACATCATGGGCGCGCTGCGCACCACCGATCCGGCGCTCATCGCGCGCCTGGAAGCCGCCTACGCGCGGGCGAAGGAAAAGCGCCTGTGGCAAGGCGCCTACATGGCCAACACCCTGGCGGAGTACTGGGCCGAGGGCACGCAGTTCTGGTTCAATTCCAACAAGGCCTACATCACGGACACGCTGACCGTGGTCAATGACCAGGACCTGCGGGACCACGACCCCGAGCTTTACGCCATCCTGGCCGAGGTCTATGGAAGCAACCACCATATCGCGGCCGACGTGTTCTACATGCACCCGGCCCGCATGGACAGCGCGCGCGTGTCGTTGGACGCCAAGGGGAAAGCCAAGGACGATTGCTATTCCTAGTGCTTGAACTCCCGCCGCAGGTCCTCCAGCGTGGACGCGATATGATCATGCATCATCGCCGCGACCACGTTGGCCTTCCCCTGCGACCAAAGCTTCAGCATGGCCAGGTGCTCCTTGTGCGCGCGGTCCTCGCGCCCGGCGGGCTCCAGGTGTTTGCGGGCGTAGCGTTCGGAGATGATGTTCAGGCGCTCGATGATCTGGATGGTCAGCGGGCGGCCCAGCGGCCGCACCAGCGACATGTGGAAGTCGCGATTGCGGCCACCCACCTGGTCCTTGTTCGAGACCATCGCCTGATCAAGCGCATCCAGCGCGCGCTTGGCAGCCGCCTTGTCCTCCGGCGTGGCGAGCTTGCACGCCTCGCCGACCGCGTCGGGCTCCAGCTTCAGGCGCAGCGCGTACACCTCCTCCGCCTCGTCAGCGCTCAAGGGCCGCACGAAATAGCCGCGATTGGCGTGCGACACCAGCAGGCTTTCCTGTTCAAGCCGCGCCAGCGCCTCCCGCAGCGGGATCTTGCTCACGCCCAGTTCCGCGGCCAGCGCATCCTGTCGGATGGGCGCGTCCGGCGCAATCCGGCCGGCGACAATACGGTCACGCACCAGCACGAAAATCTGCTCGGACAGCGTCTGCACTACAAGGCTCATGCCATACCCCCGGATAAAGTATACGAATTAACGCATACTATCCCGGCAAAAGGCAAGTCGTCCGGGGCAAGCGCAAAAATCCGGCCGCCCCCGCGAGGAGGACGGCCGGATCAGCGGCACGGTTTGGCTGAAAGCTTACTTGAAGCTGTAGTCCAGGCTCACATACACATAGCGGCCGCGCGGATCGCCCCAGCTGTCGTTGTAGCCCAGCGGGGAACCCGGATCGAAGGCCGGATCGCGGTTGAACACGTTGTTGGCGCCGACGCGGATCACCGCGTTCTTGATGCCGGAGTAGCTCACCGACGCGTCCATCGTGGCGGTGGCCGGAATGCGGCGTCCCTTGGCATAGAAGTCATACCACTGGTTCTGCACCGCCGACGGCGAACGATCGACCTTGGTGCCGGCCACGTACTTGACGATGCCGGTGGCGCTCCACGATCCCAGGTCCCAGTTCACGCCGACGTTCGCCAGCACGCGCGGATTGCCATACTCGCCGGCGTCGCACGAGGTGTTGTTCGGGCAGTTGATGTAGACATTATCTGCCAGCAGCACCGTGTCGTAGCGGATCGTGTAGTTGGCGTCGCCGAACACCTTGAAGCGGCCCAGCCGGTCGGTGCGGAAGGTGTAGGACGCATCCAGGTCGATGCCCGAGGTGTGCGACTGGAAGCGGTTGACCCAGCCGGTCTTGATGTTGGACAGCTCGCCGCGCAGAGGTCCCAGCCGCGCCTTCTCGGCCGCCGACAGCGCCGCGTAGGCCGCGATGTCGTCGGCCGTGACGGCGTCGCGCGTCACATGCGACTTGTAGGCGCCGTCCTCGTTTTCCAGCACCGTCGTGTTATCCAGCACGTCGATCTTGTTCTTCCACTTGATGTCGTAGTAGGTCAGGCCGATGTTCAGGTCCTTGAGCGGCTCGATCACGAAGCCGATGTTGTACTGGTTCGACTTCTCCGGCTGCAGGTCCTTGGTGCCGACGTTGGACGCCTTCACGTAACGGGTGCAATAGGTATCGAAATACACGTTGCCCTCGATGCAGCGGTGCGGGTCCTTGGTCGCCGAGAACGAATCCCGGCCTTCGCTGAAGCGCTGCGGCAGCGACGGCGCCACCATGCCGGTGCTGTAGTTCGCGCGCAGCATGATCTCTTTGGTCGGCTTCCACTTCAGGCCGAACTTGGGATTGGTGGTCGAACCGGCCAGCTCGTATTTGTCGTAGCGCACGGCGGCCTGGGCCTCCAGCGTCTTCAGCAACGGCAGGCTCAGCTCCGCATACACGGCCGACAGCTTTTCCGAACCGGAGATCGCCGGCAGCACCGCGTACTGGCCCAGCAGGCCCTGCTGCCAGTCCATCGACGGCGTGTACGACAGCGAATTCTTGCGCAGCTCGGAGCCGACCGAGACGCCGACCTTCCCGCCCGGCAGCTCGCCGAATTCGGTCCCGGCCTGCAGCTTGATGGAATCGGTCTTGCTGCGGGTTTTCACATACATCTCGCCCGACAGCTCGCGGATCAGGGCGTCCGAATTGCTGTTGGCGCCGAAGGGATTGAAGCGGCCATCGTCGACCGCCTGATTCAGCTCCTCCAGCTTGTAGGCGCCCAGCGTGTCGGTGCGGCCGCGCTCCTCGCCGTGCGACAGCGTTACCGACCAGTCCCAGCCCGCCGCCTCGCCTTTCAGGCCGGTCAGCAGCCAGAGGTTGTCGACGTCGGTCTTGAGGCCGCCCTCGTAGACCGGGAAATCGCGCCGCACCGTCACCGGCTTGCCGTAGGTGTTGAAGGGATTCGAGGCCGGAATCACCAGGTTGTTGCGCGCGCGGTTCTGCAGCCAGGACGACTGCCCGACGATGCGCTTGTCGAAATTGGTGAAGAAGGCGTTGGCGAACAGCGTCATGTCCGGCGCGATATCCCAGTTCAGCGCGGCCGTGGCGCCGGCGCGGCGCGAGGGCTTGACCAGGTCGGTGAATTCCGCCGTGGCCGACAGGCAGCCGTTGCGGGTCGGCGAAGGGAACCATTCGGCGCCGCTCGGGTACGGCAGCTTGGAGCCCGGCAGGCAGCCCGGGTCGGGGAAGCGGTTGCCGCCGATCGACAGCGTGCCGGCGTCGGTGCCGTGCGCGCCGTACACGTTGGCGTATTGCAGGCCGCCGCTGGCGCCGAAGTCGATGTGGTTGGCCCAGTCGCGGTCGGTGCCCTTGATGCGCTTGGTGTCCTCGTACATCGCCGCGTAGGTCAGGTTGAATTTCTGCGTGGCGCGGTCGCCGTAGCCGCCGGCCACCGACAGCTTGCGCACGTCGCCGCCGCCCAGCGTGGTGGCGCCGTAGCTGGTGCTCAGGTCCGTACCCTGGTAGTTCTGGCGCATGATGAAGTTGATCACGCCGCCCACCGCGTCGGTGCCGTAGATCGCCGAGGCGCCGTCCTTGAGCACCTCGATGCGCTCGATCGCCGCCAGCGGCAGCATGTTCAAGTCCACCGAGGTGAAGCCATTGGAATCGTCCGAGCCCGACACCGGCAGGCGGTTGCCGTTCAACAGGATCAGGGTCGGCATGCCGCGCAGGCTGGCCGTGGTGGCGCCATTGCGGAAGTCGTTGCCGTTGCCGAATTCGCTGCCGTTGCCGCCCACGCCCGGCAGGTTGCGCAACACGTCCAGCACCGAGGTCGCGCCGGAACGCTTGATGTCCTCCTTGGTGATCAGGGTCATCGGCGAGACGCCCTCCTGCGCCACCCGCTTGATGTTACTGCCGGTGATTTCCACCCGCTCCATCTTGGGCTCCGCCTGCTCCTGCGCCATCGCCACTGTCGCGGCATGGGCCGACAACAACGCCAGCGCCAACTTCACCCAGCGCACACCTATTTTTTCCTGCAACATAATGCCTGTCTCCTAGTGATAACGTCCCACATCGAGCGTGCGGGATCGTAATAATCAAACTGCCGGTTTGCTTCGATCGCTTTCTCAACGAGGCTATCGAATCGCAACAGAGCTTACGTGGCCCGGATGGGCGCGTCTTGGCAGTCTTGACACTGGAAACGAACGAAATCGGCACAACCGGGGCCCAAACGAAACATGGCTCCCGAAGGAGCCATGCTTGAACACCACGCGCGGACGGCTGGAAACTAGACGATCCGCAGCGCGAAGGCGTAAGGCAGCGCCGGGGCCGCGGCGGGCAGCGTCACCCGCAGGCCGTCGGCCGCCTGCTCGAAGGCCAGCGCCTGGCCGCCCACCAGCTCGACCTTCGCGATGCCCCGCTTCAGGTGCGGACTGCCGGCGCGCATGGACTTGATCGTCACCTTGCCGTCGGCCGGCCAGCCCATGACGAAGGCGTACACCGCGTCGCCCTTGGCGGTGAAGCGCACGTCCGCCGCCGAGAACGGCTTGTTCTTGCCCTCGTTGAAGCCCGGGCCCGACATCGGCGCCGCGGCCTCCTCCATCACCGGCCCCTCGCCGAACACCGCCCACGGACGGCTGTCGTAAATGCCCTCGCTGCTGACCGCCATCCAGCGGCCGATTTCCTCGACGATGTCGCGCTCCAGCGGATCGATGGTGCCGTTGCCGCGCACGGGCACGCTGAGCAGCAGGTTGCCGTTCTTGCTGACCACGTCGATCAGCGTGTGCACCACCGTTTGCGCGCTCTTGTACGACTTGCTGTCGTACACGCGGCGGTCGTAGTGCCAGCTGCCGATGCAGGTGCAGGTCTGCCACGGCAGCGGCTCGATGGCGTTGCTCTGGCCGCGCTCGATGTCCCACACCATGGTCTTGCGCTGCTGCTCACTGAGGATCTTGCCGTTGACCACGGCCTCCAGCTTGCCCTTCTTCGCGATGCTGCGGTTGTACATATGCGCGGCCAGGCGCAGGCCGACGTCGCTGACCGGGTGCAGCGGCAGCACGGTATCGTCGAAGTAGACCAGGTCGGGGTCGTAGTTGTTGATCAGCTCCATGGTGCGGTCGTAGAACTTCTCGCAATAGGCCTGGTCGGGGGTGGACGCGCCGCCGCCCCAGTGCCACTGGTCGCCGACCACACTCCCGCCGCCGTTCTTGCTCAGCGGATGGTTCTGCGCGTACAGCGCCTGCGGATCGAGGCCATCCCACCACTTGCCCTTGCCATCGGCCTTGGTCAGGTGGCCATCGTAGGGCACGCCCGCGTAGGGGCCGGTCTTGTCGGCGCCCTGCGACGTCTCGTACCAGGTCCATGCGTGGGCCGCGTGCACGCTGACGCCGAAGCGCAGCCCCTGCTTGCGGGCCGCCTTGGCCCAGCCGCCGATCAGGTCCTTCTTCGGGCCGACCTTGGTCGAGTTCCACTGCGGTTGGTACTTGCTGGCGTACAGGTCCAGGTTGTCGTGGTGGTTGGCCAGGGCCACGAAGTATTTCGCGCCGGCCTTCTTGTACAGCGAGACCAGGGCGTCGGGATCCCAGCGCTCGGCCTTCCATTGGTGGATCACGTCCTTGAAGCCGACCTTGGACGGGTGGCCATACTTCTCCACGTGGTAGCGGTAGTGGTCGCTGCCCTCCTCGTACAGGCCGCGCGCGTACCAGTCGCCGTGCTCCGCTTCGCACTGAGGGCCCCAGTGCGCCCAGATGCCGAACTTGGCGTTGCGGAACCAGTCCGGGGTCTGGTAGGCCGCCAGCGAATCCCAGTCCGCCGTGAAGGGGCCTGTGGCCATCTTCTCATGGCCGCCGAACGGCGCCGCCTGGGCTGCAAAGGTAAAGGGTGAAAGCGCCAACGCCGGAATGGCCGCGCCCAGGTGCCGCAATAGTTCTCGTCTCTTCATTTTTGGTTCCATCGTGAATTCGGGAAGTCCTGCGCGCATTGTCCGAGCAAGCGCCGGGAGGCGCAATTATGAAATCCACCATTGCGGCTCATAAAATCAGGCAATCCAGACCGGCGCCCCGTCCGGAGCCGTTGACATGGCGCCCTACACAGATCAACGTACGGCTAGCGAAAGTGGCACAATAGCGATGAACTGGTCGCTATCGAACCAGATTACAGGAGGGATACCATGAAGAACCATTTCGTATTGCTGTTGATTGGAATGATGATGGTAAGCGGCGGCGCGTCTGCCGCCGGCTGCGTTAAAGGCGCGGCGGCAGGTGCGGTTGTCGGCCACGTCGCCGGACATCATGCGGTTGCGGGAGCAGTCGGAGGTTGCCTGGTTGGCCGTCATATGGCCAAGGAGAAGGCGAAAAAAGAGAAGGCGGAGGCTGACGCCAGGAAGGCGCAGCAAGCCCAACAGGCCCAGCAGAATCCTCAACAGGCTCCCGCGAAGTAAAACTGGACTTGGCATAAGCCAGAGCGGCGCCTCGCGCATCCGGGGCACTGAAAGAGAAAACGCATGCGTCTTATCATTGCCCTGATCCTCCCGTGGCTGACCTTCTTCACCATCGGCCGTCCGATGGCCGGAATCATTTGCCTGATTCTGCAACTGACACTCATCGGGTGGCTGCCCGCGACGATCTGGGCGGTCTATTCTTTGAGCCAATTTAAGACCGACCAGAAAATCGAACAAGCGCTCGGACGCCGAGGCTAGGCTTTAGCTGGCGCCGGGGCCGGCCGGGCGGAAGATGAGCTGCGCGTAGTGGTACAGGTTGTCCGCCCAAGTCTCGCGGTCATGCGCATGCTCGTCCACGTTCCAGATGTGCGCGATGCTGTGCTCCTTCAGGTAGCGGTGCAAGGTTTGGGAACCGGCGATCAGCCCGTCCCGGTTGCCGCAGGATAGGTACAGCAGCCGTGGCTGGCCATGTCCGCTCTCAGGCAGCAGCTCTGCCGCCGCCTTCAAGTTGGGCGCCGCAGAGAAGGCGCCGACCCAGCCAAAGATTTCGGGATGGCCCAGTCCGATGTTCAGCGACTGGCCGCCGCCCATCGACAACCCTGCAATCGCCCGCTGCGCCCCGCCGCCCAGGGTCGGGTACTTGGCGTCGATGGCCGGCACCAGCACCTCCGGCAGCTCGCGCTCGAACGCCGTGAAACCGGCGATGTGCGCCGGCGTGAAGGTGCGGTCGCCCGGCGGCGGACGGTCGTCGGCCAGCGCGCGGCCGTTGGGCATGACGACGATCATCGGCACCGCCTTGCCGTCGGCGATCAGGTTGTCGAGGATGGCCTGCGCGTGCACGTAGCCGGACCATTCGTGGTGATTGCCGCCGATGCCGTGCAACAGGTACAGCACCGGATAGCGCCGCTGCGCCGTGTAGCCGGCCGGCAGGTAGACGTTGGCCTTGCGCCGCGTGCCGGTGATGCTGGAGTCGTAGCTGAATTCCTCGATCCGTCCCTGCGCCACACCGGCCCGCACCTGGTCGAAGCCGGCCGGCGCGGCTGGGAAGGCACGCACGTCGTCGGCTGCCAGCACCACCGGCTGGGCCGGGCGCGGCTGGTTGAGCAGACGCTCGATGTCGGGCAGCATCGCGGCGGCCCAGATCCGGTAGCCCTTTTCTGACAGATGCAGGAAGTCCGGCTGGTTCTCGGCCGACAGCGTGCCGTCGGCGCCGATGAAGTGCGCGCCATAATCGTGGAAGAAGACGTGCTGGCCGTCGTCCAGCGTCGCCACCATCTTGTCGAGCGCGATGATGCGTTGGCGCACCGGCTCATCGGGCTTGGCGCCGGACGGCAGCACGGCGTTGAGCAGGATGCGCGCGGCCGGGTACTGCGCGCGCAACCGCCCGACCACAGCCTGGATGCCGCTGAACACCTGCTCCGGCGTTTCGCCGCACAGATTGAGGTTGTTCACGCCGATCAGCAGCACCACCAGCTTCGGCTGCAGGCGCGCGATGGCCGGGTCCTGCAGGCGCCACAGCACGTTGCCGGTGTGATCGCCGCCGATGCCGAAGTTGGCCGCCTTGAGCTGGCCGAAGTTGGCGTCCCACACCGGCTTGGACCACATCTCGGTGATCGAATCGCCGAGGAACATCACATCGACATCGCCCTTGGTGGCGCGCGCCACCTGTTCCGCGTGCATGCCGCGCCAGCGCTCGATCGACATCCACGGGTACTCGACTTTGCGCGGCGCCGCCGTCACGGCGCATGGCTGCACGGATTGCGTTGCGGGCGCATCGGCGGCGATGGCGCCGTGGACGGTCAAGGCGGTCATCAACAACAGGGCCAGGCGGCTGGGCATGGGGAGCTTCCTTTTCGATTCGGTGGGTGCAGCGATTTTGCAACCCGCGCCGCGCCGTATCAATTATGAAAATCACCAATGTGGACAGTGTTTCTTGTCAACCGCGCCACAGCGGCAAAGTTACCCGGCACAATAAGCGCCAGTAACTTCCGGCCACGCCCGGACACGACGGACAGCGACTTCAGCGCGACTTCCGCATTTGAGACTTAATCTTCCTACCGACTTCTTAATGAATACTTTCTCGGCACTAGATACCATTGTTTTCCTCGTTTACTTTGTCATGGTCGCTGGCTATGGCATCTGGGTCTACCGGCGCAAGCAGGCCGGCTCCGGCCTCGCCTCGCATGACTATTTCCTGGCCGAAGGCTCGCTGACCTGGTGGGCCATCGGCGCTTCGCTGATCGCCTCCAACATCTCGGCCGAGCAGTTCATCGGCATGAGCGGCTCGGGCTTCCGCATCGGCATGGCGGTGGCCGTGTATGAGCTGATGGCCGCCGCCACGCTGGTCATCGTGGCCGTGTTCTTCATGCCGGTCTATTTGAAGAACCGCATCTACACGATGCCCCAGTTCCTCGAACAACGCTACGGCAAGGCGGTCGCCACCACCATGGCGCTGTTCTGGCTGGGTCTGTACGTCGTGGTCAACCTGACCTCGATCCTGTACCTGGGCGCGCTGGCGATCAGCAGCCTGTCCGGCATCGCCCTGCTGCCTTGCATGCTGTTCCTGGCCGTGTTCGCCGCCATCATCACGCTGGGCGGCATGAAGGTCATCGGCTACACCGACGTGGTGCAGGTCACCTGCCTGGTGGTCGGCGGCCTGGTCACGACCTGGCTGGCGCTCGACATGGTCGCCGCGCTGGGCAGCAAGCACGGCGCGCTGCAAGGCTTCTCCGAGCTGTACAACCACGCCCGCGGCCACTTCGACATGGTCCTCAAGCGCGACAATCCTAACTACATGGACCTGCCAGGCCTGTCGGTCCTGCTGGGTGGCATGTGGATCGTCAACCTGAACTACTGGGGCTGCAACCAGTACATCACCCAACGCGCACTGGGCGCCGACCTGCCGACCGCCCGCAAGGGCCTGCTGTTCGCGGCCTTCCTGAAGCTGCTGATGCCGGTCATCGTGGTGCTGCCAGGTATCGCGGCCTATGCGCTGGACAAGTCCGGCGCGCTAGGCGACGCCATGAAGGTCGGCGGTGAAGTCAATCCGGACCGCGCCTACCCTATCCTGCTGGGTCTGCTGCCTTCGGGCCTGAAGGGCATCGCGTTTGCCGCCCTGACCGCCGCCGTGGTCGCTTCGCTGGCCGGCAAGGCCAATAGTATCGCCACCATCTTCACGCTGGACATCTACAAGAAGGCCTTCAACAAAACCGCCAGCGAGCAGCGCATGGTGTGGATCGGCCGCGTGAGCGTGGTCGTGGCCATGGCCCTGGCCGTGCTGATCGCGCCGATGCTGGGCATCGACAAAAAAGGCGGCTTCCAGTACATCCAGGAATACACCGGCTTCGTCTCGCCTGGCATCCTGGCCATGTTCCTGCTGGGCTTCTTCTGGAAGAAAACCACCTCCGGCGCCGCCATGTTCGCCACGCTGGGCGGCCTGGCCGGCTCGATCGTGCTGAAGTTCCTGCCGACGATGATGGACCTGTCCTTCCTGGCGCCGATCGGCTTCTCCAAGGACAACGGCAGCGGCGTGTTCGAGATCCCCTTCCTCGACCGCATGTTCATCGTGTTCTGGTTCGTGGTGGCCGGCATGGTCGTGATCAGCAAGATGGCCGAAGCGCGCCGCGACGCCAACACCCGCCACCTGCAAATCGACCACGGCCTGTTCCGCGTCGACGGCGCCTTCGCCTTCGGCTCGGCCGTGATCTGCGTGCTGCTGGCAACCATCTACACCGCCTGGTGGTAATCCCTATGTGAAAGGAGGTGCCCGCCCAGTCTGTGCAATGCCTGTTCTTGAAACACAAACATAACACTTAAATTTAAGGAGATATGTCTTGAGAACAAACACCATCCTGAGCACCTTCTTTCTGGCGCTGACCGCCGCCGGTTGCGGCGGTGGCGCGTCCGATACCGCGGGCGCCGGCGACAAGCAAGCCGGCCTCATGCAACTAAGCGGCAGGCAAGCCGCCAGCTACCCCAGCTACAACACCAGCCCGCAACCTCCCGACCTGAGCGGCATGTCCAGCGACGCGGTCACGCTAGCCACCCGCATCAAGGCCGGCTACAACATCGGAAACACGCTCGAAGCGATCGGCGGCGAGACCAACTGGGGCAACCCGGCGATCTCGCTGCAGCAGATCCAGCTGATCAAGCAAAGCGGCTTCACCGCCGTGCGCCTGCCCACTTCCTGGGACCAGTACGCCAACCAGACGACGGCCAAGATCAGCGACGCCTGGCTGGCCCGCGTCAAGCAGGTGGTGCAGTATTGCGTCGACAACGGCCTGTACGTCATCGTCAACATCCACTGGGACGGCGGCTGGCTCGACAACAACATCAACGCCTCCGCGCAAGCCTCGGTGAACGCCAAGCAGAAGGCGTATTGGGAACAGATCGCCACCGCGCTGCGCGGTTTCGACGAACACCTGATCTTCGCCAGCGCCAATGAACCGCCGGCCGGCGACGCCACGCAAATGGCCATCCTGCTGTCCTACCACCAGACCTTCATCAACGCGGTGCGCTCGACCGGCGGCAGGAACGCCTACCGGACGCTGGTGGTGCAAGGTCCGAAGACGGACATCGACACCACCTACAACCTGATGAACACCATGCCCAGCGACAGTGTGCAGCGCCGCATGATGGCCGAGGTCCATTACTACACGCCGTATCAGTTCACGCTGATGGATGCCGACCAGAGCTGGGGCAACCAGTTCTTCTACTGGGGCGGCGCCTATCACTCGACCACCGACACGGCCCACAACGCCACCTGGGGCGAGGAAGCCGACCTGAACGCCTACTACGGCAAGATGAAGACCAAGTTCGTCAACCAGGGCATACCGGTGGTGATCGGGGAATTCGGGGCGATGCGGCGCAGCGGCCTGACCGGCAGCAACCTGCAGCTGCACCTGAACTCGCGCGCCTACTTCCTCAACTACGCCAGCCGGCAGGCGGTGGCCAACGGCATGATGCCGTTCTATTGGGACAATGGGGCGACGGGCAACAACGGCTGGGCGATCTTCAACCGCTGGAACAACACCGTGGTTGACCAGCAATCGCTCAGCGCATTGATCCGCGGCGGAAACGGCCTGGGTCTCTGACCCCGCCGCTAGCGGATCTCGATCTGGTAGCGGAAGCCGCTGGCCGGACCGCGCGAGCGGCGCCATTCCAGCGGCTGACGGTCGTAGCCGAAAGCCAGCCGGTCGATCACCACCACCGGCTGGCCAGCCTTGACCGGCAGCGCCGCGGCATCGCGGGCGCTGGCCGCGTCAACGGTCAGCGTCTCCTGCGCCGAGGCGATCACGATGCCGCAGCGCTCTTCATACAAGGGATACAGCAAGTCGCCAAACTGCTCCAGCTCGAGCTTGAGCAAGGCGGCGAACGGCGCGCGCGGCAGCCAGATCTCCTCGGTCAGCACGGCCTTGCCGTCGAGCAGACGCAGACGGTCGAGGCGGATCGCCTGCGCCGATTTCGCCAGCCCCAGCGCGGCGGCCACGGCGGGCGGCGGCACCGCCAGCGCGCGCGCCAGGATACGCCCCTGCGGCACCTGCCCCGGCGCGCCGTCGATCTGGTGGCGGAAGAAGCGGAACAGCGAGGCGTCGAACTTCGGCCGCCGCACGAAAGTCCCCCGCCCCTGCGCGCGTTCCAGCAGGCCATCGGCCACCAGCGTCTCGACCGCCTTGCGCACCGTTCCGATCGCCACACCATACAGCTTGGTCAGCTCGGTCTCGGTCGGGATCGGCACCCCGACCTGCCATTCGCGGCGCGTGATCCGCTCCACCATGTCGTCGCGCAGGCGCTGGTAGAGGGGCAGGCGGTCATCGATGTGCGGCTTGATGGTATTCATGGGGTGCTATATATGACTGGAGATAATGACAACCATACTTTAGCCTGATATCGAACGGACGTCCACGCCGATTCCGGTTGACATCCGGCCCAGCCAGCCCTAAGATTCATCCAAACATATAGATGTTTAAATGAATATAACCAAGGAGACAATCATGTTTAGCTGGTATCGCCAGGTGTCCGGGCTGGAGCGCAAGACGTTCTGGGCCTGTTTTAGCGGCTGGGGGCTGGACGCCCTGGACGTGCAGATGTTCACGCTCGCCATCCCCGCGCTGATCGCCGCGTTCGGCCTGGACAAGACCGAAGCCGGCCTGATCAGCGGCGTCACGCTGGTCTCGTCGGCGCTGGGCGGCTGGCTGTGCGGCGCGGTGTCCGACCGCCTGGGCCGGGTGCGCACGCTGCAACTGACGATCCTGTGGTTCTCGCTGTTCACCTTCCTGTGCTCGTTCGCCCAGACCTTTCCGCAGCTGCTGGTGCTCAAGGCGCTGCAAGGCTTCGGCTTCGGCGGCGAGTGGGCGGCCGGCGCGGTGCTGATGGCGGAAACCGTGCGCGACGAGCATCGCGGCAAGGCCATGGGCACGGTGCAGAGCGCGTGGGCGGTCGGCTGGGGCGCGGCGGTGATCGTCTACACCGCCCTGTTCTCTTGGCTGACGCCGGACATGGCTTGGCGCGTGATGTTTGGCGTCGGCCTGCTGCCGGCCCTGCTGGTGGTCTATGTGCGGCGCTCCATCCCCGAACCGGCGCGCCGCGCGCCCGCGCCTGCCGCCGCCGGCGTGCCGCTGGCCGGCATCTTCGCGCCGGGGCTGCTCAAGACCACCCTGCTGGGCAGCCTGCTGGGCATGGGCGCGCACGGCGGCTATTATGCGCTGATGACCTGGCTGCCCACCTACCTCAAGACCGAACGCCAGCTCTCCGTGCTCAGCACGGGCGGCTACCTGGCGGTGATCATCGTCGCCTTCTGGTTCGGCTGCATCGCCAGCGCGCAACTGCTGGACCGCATCGGCCGCCGCCGCAACGTCGCCCTGTTCGCCGTCTGTTCGACCGTCACGGTGCTGGTCTACCTGATGATCCCGCTGACCAACACCGAGATGCTGGTGCTGGGCTTCCCGCTGGGCTTTTTCGCCGCCGGCATACCGGCCAGCCTGGGCGCGCTGTTCAACGAGCTGTTCCCGGCCCACATTCGCGGCGCCGGCGTCGGCTTCTGCTACAACTTTGGCCGCATCGCCTCGGCCGGCTTTCCGGTGCTGGTCGGCTACATGAGCAAGTCGATGCCGCTCGGCCAGGCGATCGGCATCGACGCCGCCATCGCCTACGGCCTGGTGGTAGCGACGGTGCTACTGCTGCCCGAGACACGCGGCCGCCGGCTCGACGGCGTGCCGGCATGAGGGGCGGATGATGAACCGCCGCCAGTTTCAGTGCGCCCTGGCCGGGCTTGCCGGCCTCGGCCCCCTCGCCGCCTGCTCCACCATCAAACCTTCGACCGCCATGAACGCCATCGACAGCCACACCCACGTCTTCCTGCGCACGCTGCCCATGCCGGACCGGCGGCGCGCGCCCTCCGGCTACGACGCCACGCCGGAGCAGCTGCTCGCGCTGTTCGACGCCAGCGCCGTCACCCACGGCGTCATCGTGCAGCCGAGCTTTCTCGGCACCGACAACAGCTACCTGCTGGATGTGTTGGGCCGCCATCCGCAGCGCCTGCGCGGCATCGCCGTCGTCCAGCCCGGCATCGCCGACGAGCAGCTCGACGCGCTGCAGCAGGCCGGCGTGGCCGGTATCCGGCTCAACCAGGTGGGCCTGGCCGCGCCCGACTTCAGCGACCCGGCCTGGCGCCGGCTGCTGCCGCGGCTGCAACAGCGCGGCATGCAGGTCGAGGTGCACCAGCTGGCGCGCGAACTGCCGCCGCTGCTGGCGCCGCTGCTGGATGCCGGCGTCAACGTGGTGGTGGACCATTTCGGCCGTCCCGATCCGGCGCTCGGCGTCGACGATCCCGGCTACCGCTACCTGCTGGCGCAGGGCGCGTCGCGGCGCCTGTGGGTCAAGCTGTCGGGTGCGTACCGCAACGGCGCCGGCGGACGCGGCGAGGCCGTCGCGAGGCAAGCGTTGCCGCTGCTGCGCGCACACCTGGGCACGGACCGCCTGATGTGGGGCAGCGACTGGCCGCACACCTTGTTCGAGACCGCCACCAGCCACGCCCGGCAACGGGCGCTGCTGAACGAGTGGCTGCCCGACGACGGCGAGCGCCAGCGCGCGCTGTGGGATACACCGGCGGCCCTGTTCGGCTTCACGCCGCGCCGGGCCTGAAGCCGGACGGGTCCGCTAGCCGTTGGCGGACAACAGCTCCGGCACCTCGAAGTCGCGGTCGCGGTAGGCGCGCGGCGTGCAGCCCAGCTCCCGTTTGAACACCAGGTGCATGTACTGGGTCGAGCCGAAACCGCAGCCCAGCGCCACCTCGGCGATGCTGCGCTCGCCGCTGTCCAGGCCGGCCTTGGCCGCCTCCAGCTTGTAGCGCAGCACCACGTCGTGCACGCTGCACCCCAGCTCCTGCCGGAAATACGCCTCCAGCGAGGAACGCGACACGCCCAGGTACATCGCCACCTGGTGGCTCTTGAGGCTTTCGCAGGCATGCTGGCGGATGTAGTAGCAGGCCCGCATCACCAGCGGATGCCCGGCCGGCTGGTGCAGGCTGGATGCCAGCACCTTGATGCCGGCCGGCGGCACCAGCACCGGCGCGTTGGCCACCCGCACCCGGTGCAGCTTCTGGCTCAGCAGATGCGCGGCCGTGCGCCCCATCTCGCGCGCGCCGTGCATGACCGAGGTCAGCGGGATGGGCGTGAGCAGGCGCACCAGCGGGTCGTTGTCGATGCCGACCAGCGCCACCTCCCCTGGCACGGCGATGCCGGCCATGCTGCAGGCCTGCAGCAGCTGGCGGGCGCGGGCGTCGGTCACGGCGATGATGCCGATCGGCTTGGGCAGGCTGCGCAGCCATTCGACCTGGCCTTGCAGCGCCTCGTCCCAGGAACACGGGGCGGTCGCGCAGCCGCGGAAGACCTCGGCTTCGCTGCGGTCGTTCCACATCAGCCGGCGGAACGCGTGTTCGCGCTCCTGGGCCCAGCGGTTCTCGGGCGCCTCGGGCAGGCTGAACATGGCGAAGCGCTGCAGGCCGACGTCGATCAGGTGCTCGCGGGCCTGCTTGACCAGTTGGAAATTGTCGGTGGCCACATAGGGCACATTGGGCGGATATTGGTCCTCGGCGGCGTAGGAGCCGCCCACCGCCACCACCGGAAGTTGACAATCGGCTAACGCCGCCGCCACGTCCGGGTCGTCGAAGTCGGCAATGATGCCGTCCCCCTGCCAGTTGCCGATGCCGGCCAGCCGCAGGCAAAAGTCTTCCTCCAGAAAAACTTCCCAGGCTACCCGCGTGCTGCCCAGATAGTCGGCGATGCCTCCCAATACCTCCCTGTCAAATGTTTTGTTGGCGTTGAACAGCAGTGCGATCCGGTATGCTTTCGTCGCGCCCATATCACGCCGGCGCCTTCATTGGTGTCCAGGTCATAGTCTCCTCCTTCGTTATTTTTCTGTGCAACGTACCCTCTCGGCTTTGCCGGAGCGTTGCGTAGAGAATAGAAATTTCCCCACTGCGGCAGGTAGAGCTCAGTGGGAAATTCCTAGCAAAACGAAGGAAGTTGAAGAATTAATGACGATATTGTTAGGCTTCGGCGACCGGGCAGGCGCTGCGGAAGGCCTTGGGCGTGCAGCCGTATTCCTCCTTGAACAGCTTGTTGAAATAGGAAACGTTGGCGTAGCCGACCAGATAGGCGATTTCCGCCACCGTTGCGGTGTCTTTCTCGGCCAGCAGCCGCGCCGCCTCGGTCAGCCGCAGCTTATTTAAATAGCCACTGAAGGTGTAGCCGAACTCGGTCTTGAGGATCTCGTACACCTTGTTCCGGTTGACGCCGGTTTCCTCGACCACCCGGTCCAGGTCCAGCTCCGCCTCGGCGTAGTGGCTGGCGATGAATTGCAGGATGGACGTCTTTTCCTTGTCGCGGTGCGGCTCCAGCGAGAGTTGCTGATATGCAACGAATGGCATATCCTTTTGCAGCTTGACTTTGACATCGCCGATCACCGCCTGCGCGTGTTGCCTGAAGAACCACACGCCGAAGCCGCTCCAGACCACGATCAGCAACACCCCGAACAGCACCAGGTAGCTGCGGTCGCGGCCTTTCAGGTTCAGCTCGCGGATCTGCACCTCCAGGTTGACCTCGCGCGGACTCTGCGGCGTGCTCCCGATGACGATCTTGGGCACCTTGTCGAGTTTATAAGCATGCTTCGACAAGGCTTGTTGCGCCAGCAAAAACCACCATTGCGGCGTTTCCAGGCGCGTCAGGTCCAGCTCGATACGTGATTCGTTCTCGTCGCAGGAAAAATAGGACAAGGGGGTGCGGTAGCTCAGGAAGTCCTGCTGGTCGGGGCGCTTGCCGACAAAGGTCGGCATACCAAGCACCAGCGTATTGGCCGGCGAGCATTTCACCAGCAGCGAAATCGACGAATAACGCGACAGGTCGAGGTGGACCGGCTGTCCCTTGCTGTCCATGAAATTGAGCTCGGCGCCGGCGAAGCCCTCGTCCGTTTTGGCGAGGCGGAAGTCGAACCGCAGCCGCTGCGCGGCCTCGTACAGGTGCATGGTGGCCTTGCCGCCGGGGCGGGTGTCCCAGCTCTGCTCGCCTTTCCATGCCAGCGGGCTGTCGGCCGCGGGCAGCAGGGGCACCTGCAAATAACTCTGTTTAACGCAAATGTAGCCGAGAAGGACGCACGCCGCGATAAGGCCAAAGCACCCGACTAGTGCCCTTTTATAAAATTCATGCATTGAAAGCCTGGATCAGAGAAGATGACTGTCGCGCACGAAACGCTGGCTGCCGGTACGCGATGTTACCCGGCCACTGATCATCTGGCAATGCGAGCACGGCTGGATGGCAACACTCCCAAAAAAAAACGGGCGGCCTGAGCCGCCCGAAAATACTACCGGAGAGGTAGTTGGAGAGCACTAAACGGGGACTGCCCGGCGCGCCCGGCATCGCGGCGCCTCCTCGCAGTCCTTGAGATACATTGTGGGAGTTGCGTCCGCCCGCCGCAATTGTTAAAACCACCAACACGAGAGTGAAATTGCGCAGCGGCCGACAGGTAACAATAAATCATTGAGTCCATTGGCAATTTTCGTAATTGCGCGGCCGTGCCGCGAGTCTCCACAATGGCTTGCTAACTATCATGGAGACTTAGTATGCTAAAACGAACCCTGCTCTCGCTGGCGCTGTCGTACGCGACCGCCGCCGCCTGCGCGCCGGCCACCGCGCCGCCGCCCTTCCCCACCGTCCTGTACGGCGCCGCCTACTACCACGAGTACATGCCCTATGAGCGGCTCGACAAGGACGTGCAGATGATGAAGGAGGCCGGCTTCAACGTGGTGCGCCTGGGCGAATCGACCTGGAGCCTGTGGGAGCCGGAGGACGGCCGCTTCGAATACGCGTGGATGGACCGCGTGATCGACGCCATGGGCAAGGCCGGCATCAAGGTCATCATGGGCACGCCGACCTACTCGATCCCGGCCTGGATGGCGCGCCAGAATCCCGAAATCCTGGCCCGCAAGTTCAACGGCGCGCAGAACACCTACGGCATGCGCCAGAACATGAACACCGACTCGGCCGCCTACCGCTTCTACGCCGAACGCCTGATCCGCAAGATCGCCGCGCGCTACAAGGACAATCCCAACGTCATCGGCTGGCAGGTCGACAACGAGACCGGCAGCTACGGCGCCGCCAACGACGACGTCTTCATCCGCTTCCAGCACTATCTGGAAAAGAAATTCGGCACGCCGGAAAACCTCAGCAAGGCCTGGTTCCTGAACTACTGGGGCCAGGACCTGCACAGCTGGACCGACCTGCCGCGCCCGGACGGCGCGCAGAGCACCGGCTACAAACTGGAATGGACGCGCTGGAGCCAGATGCGCGTCACCGACTTCCTCACCTGGCAGGCCGCGCTGATCCGCGAATGCGCGTCGCCGCGCCAGTTCGTCACGCACGACTTCGCCGGCGCCATGCACGCCGACGTCAACGAGCAGGAGGTGGCGCGCGCGCTCGACACGCCGGCCGTCAACATCTACCACTGGGGCTCGAGCGAGTGGTACAACGGTGCCGACCAGACGCTGCAGGCGGACTTCATCCGCTCGCTCAAGCGCAACAACTTCCTGGTCACCGAGACCAACGCCCAGAGCACCGACTGGTCCTCGTCGTTCCAGTATCCGCCGTACGACGGCCAGTTCCGCGAGGACGTCTACACCCACCTGTCCAACGGCGCCAACATGGTCGAGTACTGGCACTGGGCCTCGATCCACGCCAACCAGGAGACCTACTGGAAAGGCGTGCTGTCGCACGACCTTGAACCGAACCGCGCCTACGCCGAGATGAGCCGCACCGGCCGCGAGCTGCGGAAGATCGGCCCGCGCCTGGTCAACCTGAAGCTGCACAACGACGTGGCCATTTTGTGGAGCCGCGATTCGCTCAACGCCCTCAACGACATGCCCTTCGCCAAGGACAGCCAGTGGGGCGGCGGCGGCACCAAGGCCGACTACGGCGGGCTGGTGCGCCAGATGCACCGCGCGCTGTACGACCTGAACGTCGGCACCGACTTCGTGTTCGCGGACACGCAGGACTTCTCGGGCTACAAGCTGCTGATCGTGCCGTCGCTGTACGTGGCGGACGAGGCCCTGCTCAAGCGCATCTCCGAGTATGTGCGCAAGGGCGGCCGCGTGGTGATGACCTTCAAGAGCGGCTTCGCCAACGAGAACGCCGCCGTGCGCTGGACCATGGCGCCCGGCCCGCTGCGCGAGGCGCTCGGCTTCCACTACCAGGAATTCTCCAACCTGGCGCAGCCGCTGGCCCTGAAGGGCGATCCCTTCCAGACCGGCGCCGACAACCAGGTGCGGCATTGGGCCGAGTTCCTGCAGCTGGACACGGCCAAGGCGCTGGCGTGGTACGACCATCCGTTCTTCGGCCGCTGGCCCGCCATCACGGCCAACCAGTACGGTTCCGGCAAGGTGGTCTACGAGGGCACCTATCTGTCGGATAAATTGCAGAAGGCGGTGCTGCTGTCGTCGCTGCAGGAGCTGGGAATGGTGACGCCGGAGCGGCAGTTGCCGGACCATGTGCATGAGCGCTCGGGCGTCAACGGCTTCGGCCGCGCGGTGCGCTACTACTTCAACTATTCCGGCACGGCGGTCAATTTCAATTACCGTCACCAGGCCGGCGTCGACCTGCTGAGTGCGCGCCACGTGAAGCCGGACGAGGCGATGACGCTGGGTCCGTGGGAACTGGCCATCGTCGAGGAAGACGGCCAGGCCGCCCGTTCCGATACCGCGAAATAAACGCGGCCGCCCCGCGCCGGCATTGCACCGGCGCGGGGCTATTCATCAAGCCTTTTTACGGCGGCGCAGGAAGGCCAGCAGGCCCAGGCCCGCGCCCAGCATCGCATACGTGTCCGGTTCCGGCACGGCGCTGACATTGATGTTGTCGAGCTGGTTGTAGGCGCCCGAGCTCAGGCGCAATTCGCTGATCCCGTTCTGCGCCATGTTCCAGCTGCCCTCCCCTTGCAGCATGCCGATCTGCTTGCCGTCGGCCGACAAGGTGCTGGCGTCAAGGTTGTAGTCGAAGCCGGCCAGGCTGAATTTGCCGCCGCCCTTGCGGGTCAGGGTCACGTAGGTGTCCGTCCCGTTCTCGATGCCGTCGTGCCAGTTGTAGGTCTGCGGCTCGAAGGTGCCGTCGCCGATGTGCGCCATGCCGGACGCGGCGTTCGGCGCGACCAAGGTCAGCAGGAAGCCGGCCTCCTCGTAGACCAGGTTGTTGCCGCTGTAGCTCATGTTGGCCGGCAGCTCGCCGGTGTTCCCGTACATGACCAGCTCGGCGATACCGTCAAAGGTCAGCACGGCCGCGCCCGCGCTGCCGGCCAGCGTGCTCAGGCCCGCGCCCAGGACCAGGGCGCCAACCAGCTTGTTCAATTTCATGCGATTCATTGTTTTCTCCAATTATGCATTGCCGGGCCCGGCGCTTGCGGAAGCGCCGGGCCCCAAGGGTTTAGTAGCTGAACAGCACACCACGGCCGCTGCCGCTGATGTACAGGCGTCCCGGCACGTTCTGGTCGGCCGCCAGGGTGCTGATGCCGCCGTACTGGTGCTTGTCGTCGTTGAAGCGGGTCCAGGTGACGCCAGCGTCATCCGAGCGGTACACGCCCCACACGCTGTTGATCACGCCAACCACGTAGACCGAGGCCGAGTACTTGGCGCCGGCCGGCGCCTTGCCCAGCGCGATGGAGGTGGCGCCGTACACGTCAGGCTGGTACGGGGACTGTCCCCAGATCGGCGCGGCCGCGCTCAGCTTGGTCCAGGTCGCGCCCGCATCGAGCGAGTGCAGGATGCTCTTGCCGTCCGTGACCCAGACGTCGCCTTCCACGTTCGGATTGACCGCGATCGAGGTCGCGCCGAAATCGGCCGTCCACGAATTGGCCGCGAACGTGCTGCTCTCGGTGAAGGTATGGCCGCCGTCGGTCGAGGTGTAGAAGTGCGGCGTTTCCGACCATTGCGTCCACCACGCGCCGCCCGAGTTGTAGGCATAGACCTTGTTCGGGTTCTTGCGGTCGGCCGCCAGGCGGTAGGCGCGATCGATGCCCATCGGCGCCAGGGCCGGCAGGTTGGTATAGGTCCAGGTGGCCCCGCTGTCGGTCGTGTAGGCCGGCGTCGACAGGGACGGCGCCCAGACGATGTTGTCCGGCTTGGTGACGATCAGATTGCTCGCACCGCCGTTGTTCGCCAGCGCGTCCGGATGGTTGGTCGCGAACGCTTTCCAGGTCACGCCGGAATCGGCGGAATAGGCGCCGACCACGGTGCTGCCCCAACCGTGGGAACCGGTGGTGGCCATATAGGCCGGAGCGGACCACGCCAGGTCCGCGCTGTAGGTGGTGCCGAACAAGCTGTTCGACGTGCGCACCGGCGCCTTGAGCAGTTCGGTCTGGACCCAGGTGCTGATGTCGCCCGCGCTGCGCAGCAGCGTGTAGTTGGCGCCCGGCGGCGGCGCCGTCAGCGAGCTGGTGGCGGTTTCCTCGATGCCGACCGCCGCATCGGTCCAGGTCGGCTTGGCCGCCGACGCGTTGTGGGTTTCCCACACGCCGCCGCCGTGCACATGCAGGATGTGCTCGGGATTGTTCGGGTCGATCTCGACGTCGTCGGTCCAGCCCGAGAAGCCATCGCTGGCGGGCAGGTGCGGCGCCGTCGAGGCGATCTCGCGCCAGGTCGCGCCGGCGTCGTCCGACAGCTGTATCACAGGCTGTCCTTCCCAGTTGCCCCAGGAGTTGGTCACGCCCAGCGCGATGCGGGTGCTGGCGCCGCTGCCGGACACCGACAAGCCGCCCATGCCGAAGTTGACCCACTGTTGCGCGTCATACTTCTTCAGCAGGGTCCAGTTGGTGCCGTCGAACTTGTACAGGCGCGACGGGCCGCTGGCGCCGGGGCCGTTGCTCTGGGTGAAGGCCACGTACATCATGCCGTCCTTGGCGCGCACCATGTGCGGCACGATGAAGCCGGCCACGTCGGCCGGCGTGGCGATGCCGGTCCAGGTCGCGCCGCCGTCGGTGGTCTTGTACATGGCGTAGCTCAGCCCCGCCGTGTCGGCGTAGTCCTTGGCGACGGCCGTGTAGATGGTCTGGGTGGCGCTGCCGGTGCCCTTGGTGTTGGTGTCGAAGATCACCTGCTCGAAGCCGGTCACGCCGTTCGACTGGATGGCGTTGATCTCGCTCTTGGTCATCACGTGCGTGGACAGCGACGTGACCTGGCTCCAGGTCTGGCCGTAGTCGCTGCTCTTCCACATGCCGCTGGCGCGGGTGGCGTAGAACAGGATGGATGGCTTGTTCGGGTCGACCATCAGGCGCTCGCCGATGGCGCGGCCCGGGCTGTTGCTGCCCGCCGAGAACGGCAGCTTGACGTATTGCCAGGTGTCGCCGCGGTTGGTGGAGATGTACAGTCGCGCGTCGGCGTTTTCCGACAGGTACATGCCGGTGCCCATGTAGACGCGCTGGTCGTCGTTGGGGTCGAGCGCCATGGTTTCGCTGCCGTGGTGGTAGCCGTCGATGGCGCCGAAGCCGTCGGTGATCGGCAGCCAGGCCTTGGTGGCCGCGTCCCAGCGGTAGGCGCCGCCCATGTCGGTGCGGGCGTACAGCACGTCGGGGCTGGTCGGATGATAAATCAGGCCGGGCACGTAGCCGCCGCCGCCGAACTTCACGGCGCCCCAACGGGTCGCCGTCTTGGCGACGCCGCTGGTGGTGAGGCTGGCCAGCGTCTGCCCCGCCTTGGTGCTGCCGCTGTCGGTGCCGCTGCCGCCGCAGGCCGCCAGCAAGGCCGCCAGCAGGCCGGTGACGGCCGCGATGTGTCTCTTCTTCATATTTTTATACTCCAGGATAGTGATGTAACGACGAACAAAGGTCGCGCCACGTCTGGCGCGGTACCGGTACTAATTTGAATTGGCCAGCGGTCCGGGTGCGGGCGGCTAGCTCACCAGTTGCCGCACATAGTGCGTATGGTCCGGCATGGCGTTGACGGTCTGCGCGATGACCTGGCGCAGCTGGTAGTAATGCGCGTGCAATTTGCGCAGGTCCATGAGATGGATGAGCGGATCGTCCGCCTTGGGCGCGACGCCGAGCCCGGCCAGGATGGAGATATACGACGAGGCCGAGAATCCTTCCTTGTCGTAGACCACCACGCGCCCGGTTTCGCGGAACAGCTCGATCTGGTGCCTGAGCGTGTCCGGGATCGCCATGTTGGCGCAGTAGCGCCAGAACTCGGAATCGGTACGGTTGGTCAGCTTGTAGTGCAGGACGATGAAGTCGCGCACGTTCTCATAGCCGCGGGCGACCCGGCGGTTGAACTCGTCGGCCAGCTCGGGCCGGAAGTCGCGGTCGGGGAAGCATTCCAGCAACCAGCCGACCGCGTTTTCGATCATGTTGATGCTGGTCGATTCCAGCGGTTCCAGGAAGCCGCCCGACAGGCCGATGGCGACGCAGTTCCTGATCCAGGTCTTGCGGCGGCGGCCGGTGGTGAAGCGCAGCTGGCGCGGATCGTCCAGCGCGCGGCCGTCCAGGCCGTCGAGCAGCACGCGCGCGGCTTCGGCGTCGGTGGTGAAGCCGTCGCAGTAGACGTGGCCGTTGCCGGTGCGGTGCTGCAGCGGGATGCGCCAGGTCCAGCCGGCGCTCCTGGCGGTCGACACGGTGTACGGGGTGTAGCGCTCGACGCTGGCGCACGGCACGGCCTGCGCGCTGTTACAGGGCAGCATGGCGCTCCAGTCGTCATAGCCGGCCTGGTAGACGCCCTCGATCAGCAGGCCGCGGAAGCCCGAGCAATCGACGAACAGGTCGCCCTCGATGCGGCGGCCGTCGCGCAGCTTGACGGCGGCGATGTTGCCGGTTTGCGGATGCTGCTCGACCTCGTTGATGTAGCCCTCGATCCGCGCCACGCCGCGCGCCATGGCGTAGTCGCGCAGGTAGGCCGCGTACAGGCCGGCGTCGAAATGGTAGGCGTAGGAATAGGCGTTGCTGGCGGACGGCTGGTCGCCGGTGGGCGGCGTGAAGCGGTGGTTGCGCGCCATGACCGCCGCCACCGACCAGTCCTCGTACGGCGGCATGTCGTGGATCTCGCGCGCCAGCCGCTGCCAGTACTGGTAGGAGCTGCGGTATTCGATGTCCGGGCCGAAATCGCCGAAGCCGTGGAAGAAGCGGTTGCCGAGGTGGCCCCAGTCCTTGAATTCGATGCCCAGCTTGAAGGTGGCCTGGGTCTTGGCCACGAAATCGGACGGGCTCAGGCCCAGCGCCTGGTTGTAGTAGCGGATGGTCGGCAGCGTCGCCTCCCCCACGCCGACGGTGCCGATTTCCGGCGACTCCACCAGCACGATCTCGCAGGCCCTGCCCAGCTTGAGCGCCAGCGGCGCGGCGGTCATCCAGCCCGCGGTGCCGCCGCCGACGATGACGATTTTTCGAATAGCCTTGTCAGCCATTTCGTCCCCTTATAGTTATGATAATTCCGGACGTCTGTGGTCCATGCCAACATCTTATGCATAAAAGCGCGCCGCACAAATTATGAAAACCGCCAACGGCGGACATCATTTATCGCAACCGGCGGTCCGGAAACTCAGGCTTGAAGGGAAGGAAACGAGGACAAGGGGACGCGGCCGGACCGGCGGCCGTGCGGCCGCCGTCCGCCGTGGAGGGACTAGAAGCGGGTGAAGCGCTGCTCGCTCGGTGCGCCATTCGTCTTGGCCGCCCCCTTGGCGAGCAGCCTGCGCACTTCGGGCTTGGCGACGGCCTCCCAGGCCGGCGGCGCCGGCGCGAACACCGGTGCGCCCGCCCGTTTCGTCGTCGCCAGCTTGAAGAACGACATGGTCTGCGTCAGCTGCTCGGCCTGGCTGCTCATCTCCTCGGCAGTGGCGGCCAGCTCCTCCGAACTCGAGGCGTTCTGCTGCGTGGACTGGCTCAACTGCCCGACCGCCGAATTGATCTGGTCCACGCCGGTGGCCTGCTCCTCCGAGGCCGCCGTGATTTCCTGCACCAGGTCCGAGGTCCGCTTGATGTTCGGCACCATCTCGTCGAGCAGCAGGCCGGCCTTCTCCGCCAGCTTCACGCTGTTGATCGCCACCTCGCCGATCTCCTGCGCCGCCACCTGGCTGCGCTCGGCCAGCTTGCGCACCTCGGCCGCCACCACCGCGAAGCCCTTGCCGTGCTCGCCGGCGCGCGCCGCTTCGATCGCCGCGTTCAGGGCCAGCAGGTTGGTCTGGTAGGCGATGTCGTCGATGATGCTGATCTTCTTGGCGATCTGGTTCATCGCCGACACGGTCTCCTTGACCGCCATGCCGCCCTGCGCCGCCTCCACCGCGGCCTTGGTGGCGATGCCGTCGGTGACCTTGGCGTTGTCGGTGTTTTGCGAGATCGAGGCGGTGATCTGCTCGATCGACGCGCTGGTCTGCTCGACGCCGGCGGCTTGCTCGCTGGCCGCCTGCGCCAGCATCTGCGCGGTGGAGCTGACCTCCTCCGACGCATTGGCCAGCGCGGCGGCGCCGCTGGACACCTCGTGCACCACCTCGGCCAGCTTGGCGGCCATGCTGTTGACGGCGCCCTTGAGCTCGGCGAACGCGCCCTGGTATTCGCCACGGATGGTCTTGGACAGGTCGCCCGTCTCCATGCCCGCCAGCACCTGCTGGACCTCGCGCAGCGGGGTGACGATGGCGTCGAGCGCGCCGTTCACGCCCTGCACGATGCGCCGGAAGTCGCCGGCATGCCGGGTGGCGTCGGCGCGCGTGTCGAGCTCGCCGGCCTGTGCCGCCCGGGCCAGCGTGCCGGTGTCCTCGATCAGGGCCAGCAGGTTGGCGCGCACCTGCTCGATGGTCTGGTTGATGAACGCCTTCTTGCCAGGGAAAGTCTCCAGCGGCGCGCTGAAGTCGCCCTCGCCAAAGGCCTTCACGCAGGCCATGGCTTTCTTCTTGACCGCGATGTGTCCCGCCACCATGGTGTTGATGCCCTGCGCCATGTGGCGGAAATCGCCCTCGAATTTCTGGGTGTCGATCATCACGTCGATGTCGCCCTTGTCGTGCTCGGACGACATCCGGTTCATCTCGGCGATCAGGCCCTTGAGGTTGCCGCGCACCTGCTCGATGGTGTCGTTGATGAAGACCTTCTTGCCGGGCAGCTTGGCCATCGTGGCGTCGAAATTGCCGCGCCCGAACTCCCTGAACACGTCCATGGCGGTCTTTTTGGTGGCGATGTGCGACTCGACCATCGCGTTGATGCCTTGCGCCATGGTGCGGAATTCGCCCTCGAAGCGGTGCGCGTCGATCGCCACATCGATGTCGCCCCGCTCGTGCTCGGCGCTCATCCGGGCCATCTCGGCGCGCACCGCCTGCAGGTTGTCCAGCAGGCGATTGACGGCGACGCCCGCCTTGGCCAGGCCGGGCGGCAAGGCGTCGCTGTCCACCCGCTGGGAGAAGTCGCCGCCCGCCGCCGCGACCAGCACGCGGGTGAGGTTTTTATCGGTGGCGGCCTCGAACACGTCCCGCTCAAGCTGCAATTGCCGTGATGTCTTTACCTGAATCATAAGCACTCCTTGATCAGTATGAACGACGGCGTCTCCACGCCGGGGGAAGGCGATTTTTGTTCAAATAGTACTTGATTGTATGAGCCAAATTGATTTGGCGCAGGGAATTTCGTTAGCCTGTTGTAAATCGATACTTAATGATTTTCAAGCTAAATTTCCAAGGATCAATAGCTCCCCATCCGGACCTTCAGCGTCACCGGCTGGCCGGTGAAGTTGAGGCCGTGGTCGGTCTGGTCGCCGTTCCAGTTGCGCTCCATGACCCACTGGCCCTGGGCGTCGAAATGCCCCTCCTCGACGCGGGCGTACATGTAGGGCTTGCCGGCGTTGGCGCCGGTGCCTTCAAGATGGATGCGGACATGCTGGCCAAACAGGATGAACTCGTTGTCGCCGATCTGCGCCACCGCCACGCCACCCGACGGCGACTCCGTGCCCGGCGGCGCGTCCGTGATGTGCGCCGGATCGGGCTGGCCGCCCAGTTGCCACTCGCGGAACGAGGCCTTGATGTTCCAGCCCTTGAACTTCAGGCTCTGCGGCGTGCGCGCCTCGGTCTCGGCCAGGCCGTCGGTGCGCCCTTCCAGCGCCCAGCGCGCCCACTGCCGCGCCATCGGGCGGAAGGCTTCGTAGATCCTGCCGAACGGTTCGGCCATGGTCTTGTCCTTCAGCTTGGAGCCCAGCGGATAGTTGCTGTAGTCCGCATAGTCGACGCCAAACGGCGACACGCCGATCGCGCCGCGTCCCAGGATCTGGTAGACGTAGCGCGCATAGTGCTGCGCGTTGCCCATCTCCGGCACGAACAGCGCGTTGTCGCGGCGCTTGAACTGCTCCAGGGTGGCCGCCACCTTGTTCGACTCGGGCAGGTAGATGTCCGGCGCCACCACGTCGATATGCGGCGCGGCGGCCTTGTAGATGTCGATCACGTCATAGCCCGGGCCGCCGCTGGCGAAGTTGCCCTTCCACGGCGCCATCGGCTCGACCGGGTCGCGCAGCGCGTTGTTGACGTACATTGGCAAGTCGTACACCGCGCGCCCCGCCTTGGCCACCTGCTCGATATGGCTGGCGATCGCATAGGCGTGGAAATACTCGTCGGCATACGGGCCGTACACCTCGGACCAGCTGCCGCTGGCCGCGCCGGGCACAGGCGGCTTCTTGCGCGCCAACACCGCCGCCGGCACCGGCTGGCGGAACGCGGCCTCGGCCTGCGGGCTGAAGTCGCGCACGGTGCCGTAGGTGCCGGCCTCGTTTTCAACCTGCACCATGATCACGGTACGCTCGGCCGCGTCGATCTGCTTCAGGTGGCCCATCAGCGCGGCGAAGGCCTTGCTGTCGGCCTTGACCGTCTGCGCGCCCAGCGGCGACAGGCAGTAGCTGTTCTTGCCGTCCTTGTCTATCATGCGCGGGAAGCGCTGGTTGTCGAACTTGACCCACTCGGGCGTGTAGGCCGGCCCGGTGTTCTTCCAGGTGCCGAACCACAGCAGCACCAGCCGCACCTGGTTCTGGCGCGCCTCGGCCACCAGCGTGTCGACGTAGCTGAAGTCGAACTTGCCCTCGACCGGCTCGATCTGCTCCCACGCCACCGGGATTTCCAGCGTGTTGGCGTGCGCGTCCTTGACGGCCGCCCAGACCTTGCCCAGCGCCGCCGGATAATTGCTGGAGTTGTGCGCCTGCACGCCCAGCATGATGAAGGGCTGGCCGTCGACGATGAGCGCATGGCGGCCATCCTTTTGCACCAGGCGTGGCAGCTCGCCGGCTTGCGCACAGGCGAAGGACACGGCAAGCGCGCACAGGGCGAGTAGTGGTTTCGTCATCATTTGCTTGCCTTTACAATAGCTGCGATCACATCGGGGTCCAGCTGGGCGCCGGTCTTGCGGTCGATCAGGCCGCCGGTGTCCCAGTAGACCGGCACCAGCCCGTGGCGGAAGGCCGACTGCGTGATGTACTGGTCCCAGGCCTTGCGGTACACGTCCATGCCGGGATACGCGGCCTTCATGCCGGCGCCGTACTCGCCCAGCAACACCGGCACGCCCTTGTCGCCGAACGCGGTCTTCATCTTCTGGAACTCGGCGTCCACCCATGGCTCATTGGCCCAGGCCTCGACGGCGGCGGGATCGGTCGCCTGCGCGCCCCACTGCCAGATCTTGCTCTTGTCGTCGAGCGTGAAATGGAAGGGGTCGTAGTAGTGCACTTCCATGAACAGGCGGTTGGCGACGGTATCCTTGGGCATGGTGTTGGTGGCGGCCGTGCTGTCGATGTTGGTGAAGTAGCCCTGCACCACCAGGTGCCGCAGCGCGTTGTTGCCGCCGGTGGCGCGCACCGCGTTCACGAAGGTCTGGTTGAAGCTGTTCTGCACGGCCGCGTATTCGGCGGTCGGCGCACCGTAGGTGTTGTCCTGGCCGACCTCGTTGGTGCCGGCGAACAGCAGGGTGTCGTCGTCGTTCTTGAAATTGTTGGCGATCTGCGTCCAGAAGCGCGTCAGCTTGTCGTTGATCGCGGCCTGCCGGTCGTAGGTGGTGTGATTCATCCAGCCGCCGTCCCAGTGGATGTTGATGACCGTGTACAGGCCGGCGCTGTGCGCGTAGTCCACCACTTGGCGGATATGGGCCAGCCACGCCGCGCTGATGTTGTTGTCGGCGTCGGCGTACTGGGTCCACGATATCGGCAGGCGCACGGTGTTGAAGCCGGCCGCCTTGTAGGCGTTCATCAGCGCCTGCGTCGGCACCGGATTGCCCCACGCGGTTTCATTGGGCAGCGCCTCGAGCGTGTTGCCCAGGTTGATGCCGGGTGACATCAGCTTCGCCAGTTCCGTGCTGGTCAGGGCGCGCATGCCGTTCGCGGCCGGCGCCGGAGCGGGCGCCACGATCACCGTTGGCGCGGCGGCCGGGTCCGACGTGGCGGCGCCGCCGCTGCACGCGGTCACGCCGGCGGCCAACAGCAGCGAAGTGGCCATCGCGATCGCGCAGGAATATTGTTTCATCGAATTGCATCTCCATCGTTTCAGTGATCGCATTCTGCAAGCGCCGCCTTGATGCGGCAATTACAAAAAGGATCAAAGCCGGGACTGAAATTGGACAAAACTTACCTGCGCAAGACTCACGGGCTCACGCCTCCCGCCGCGGCGGCGGGCCGCTGCCAGCGAACGGCAATCCGCGCCTGGTCGCGCACCACCAGCAGCTCTGTTTCGCCACCTGCGCCAAGCAGCGCTTGCAATGAAGCGAACTCCAGCGCCGGGGTGACCTCGCCCTGCCCGCCGTGCCGGACGCCGATGATGACGTCGCGCGGACGCAGGCCGGCCACTTCGCCACGGCTGCCCGCTTGCACCGCCAGCACCCACAGGCCGCTGGCCGAGCCCAGCCCGGCGGCCGACTGTTCGCCCAGCGTCTCGACCGGCTTGAGCAGCAAGCCTTCCAGCGTCTGCGCGCCCTGCCGCGGCGCGGCCGCCGTTGCCGTGGCGTTCGGCGAAGGAAAGGCCGGTGTGGCGGCCAGCGCCCTCAGCCGCGCGGGACGCACGCCGAAATCGTCCATCGGAAAATTGACGAAGCCGATACGCGCCGCCAGCGCGGCGTTGGTGACGGTGTAGTCGCCCACGGCCGGCGCGGCGAAGCGCGGATCGCCGGCCACCGAGCCGGCGTCGGTGCCGCGCGCCTGCGCCTCGGCCAGGCCGCCGGTGTTGGCGAACAGGTTGCGGTCGACGCCGCGGCCCCAGTGCGCTATCCCGATCGGCTGGTACGGCGCCATGACAACGTTGGACTCGAACACGTCGCCGCTGCCGGCGAACCACACGTGCGGGTGGAAGGTGCCGTTGACCATGATGTTGTTGCGCACGACGCGGGCGAAGCCCTCGCGCAGCTTGAGGCCGCCCGCCAGCAGCAGGTTCTGCTCGATCACGTAGTTGGAGGAGCCGTCGTCGAGGTCGACATCCCAGCCGTGGTCGCAGCGGAAGCGGTTGCGGCGCATGATGATGGGCTCGACCGCGTCCAGCAGCGGCAGGCGCGGATCGGACGCCACGCGGCGGTCCATCTCCTTGCGGTCCGGGTCCCAGTAGCGGTCGCGGCCCCAGCTGTTGAAGGCGCCGTGGTCGCCCGATTCGCGCACCGTGTCGAACACGTCGTTGTTGCTGAGGACGTGGCCGCCCCAGTTGCCGTCGCCGATGTTGATGCCGGCGCGCGGCACGTGGTAGATGGAATTGTGGTCCACCGTGATGCGCGCCGCCATGGCGATCTGCACGCCGGCGGCCTGGCGGTCGATCTGGCCGATGTCGTGGATCAGGTTGTCCACGGCGGCCGAGTCGCGCGGGTAGGCGTCCGAGCGCGGGCCGGGCGCCGGGTCCAGCGCGGCCTGGTCGAGGTGCTGGTGGTATTCGTACAGCGGCGAGCGCACCGCCTCCGGACGCCCGACAAAGGCCAGCGCCGTGCCGCCGATCGCGTGGATGTGGTTGCCGCTCAGGCGCACCTGCCGCGCGCGCCCGCTGACGACGATGGCGTGGCCGCCCAGCGCGGTGAAGTCGCCATCCTCGACGCGCACGTCGCTGGCGTTCTCGATGGTCACCGCGCCCACGCGGTAGAAACTCCAGTCCGAGCGCAGCAGCGGTTCCACCGCTTTCAGGAAGGTCGGTTCGGTGTCCTGGAAGCCCAGGTTGCGGATGCGTACGTGGTCCACCTGCGCGTGGCGGCCTTCAATGCGGATCAACGCTTCGTGCGCGCCGGCGCGGAAGCCCAGCGCCGGCGGGCGTTCACCGTCGAGCGGCTTGAAGTACAGCCAGCCTTCGCGGCGATCGTCGTACCATTCGCCCGGCGCGTCCAGCTCCTCGAACACGTTCTCGACGTAGCGGTCGCGCTCGCTCGGCGGCATGATGCGGTTGTTGCCGACCTGGGCGCCGTAGGCCAGGCTGCCGTCGGCGTTCTTGCCCAGTATCGGCACCTGCAGGCCGCCCCAGCTGTTGCCATGCAGCGCGTGCAGCACCGCGCCGGCGGGATCGTGCCAGCGTGCCACGCGTTCGGCGCTGGTGGCGTCGGCCGCGCCGCCGAAGCCAGCCTGCGTGGGATCGGCGTTCGGATAGCGGGCCCGCACCAGCGCTTGCTTGCCCAGCCACAGGCGCTGGAACGCCGGGCCGGCATAGCGGGCGCGCCAGATGCCGTCGCGCCAGGGTTCCCAGCGCAGCGCCGGCAGATGGGTCGCGCCGCTCAGCACCACCTGCGCGTGCGGCGCGGCGGAGAGCTCGAACGGCGCGCCGGCGCTGCCGGACAGGCGTTCGTCGATCAGCAGCGGCGCGGCCAGCTCGTAGGTGCCGGCCGCCAGTTCGATGTGGCGGATGCGTCGGTCGCCGCGCGCGCGCTGCAGCGCCGCCTCCAGCGACTTGCCGTCGCGGACGGTGATGGTGGCGCGCGCAGGCGCCCCGGCGTAAGCGGCGGCCGGTCCGAGCGCCAGCGCCAACAGCAAAGCCTCCGCCTTCACGGCGCGTCCGCAGCGGCCGGGATCACCGACAATTCCGCCGCGTTGGTCGCGCCGCCCCGCCACACCTCGTCCAGCGCGGTGAAGCGGAAGTAGCGCGCGCTGACCGGCGCGAAGCGCGCCTGCTGGCTGTCCGGGTTGTTGCGGATGTTGGCGAAGGCGCCGCGCTCGATGGCGGCGGTCCAATGCACGCCATCCTCGCTGGTGTCGAAGCGGTAGTTCTCGACGGTGCCGCCGAGCTGCCCGTCCTGGCGCGGCAGGTAGACCAGGCCGGCGATACGGTGCGACTGGCCCATGTCGACCGTGATCGTATGCGGCAGCTTCGCGTCGGCGCCCCAGCGGGTGTCCCAGTACGTGGCCGGATCGCCGTCGATGGCGTACGTGGCCGGGTGGCCGGCGTCCTCGTTGTCGACCGCCACCACCTTCCAGCCGCGCGGCGACAGGCCGATGAAGTCGCGCCGCCCGACCACGCCCAGGCGGCCATCCGGCAGCAGCCGCGCGGCCCGCACCGCGCCGCTGGCCGCCAGCGCCAACGGCGCGCTGTACACCGGCGAGCCGGCCACCGGGGCCGAGCCGTCGGTGGTGTAGACGATGGTGCCGCCGCCCGGATGGCTGATGGCCACCTTGCCGTCGGCGTCGCGGTCGGCGATGACCGGCGGCAGCAGCTCGGTCGATTGCAGGTACAAGCCCACCTCCGCCAAGGTCGGCGCCAGCCGCGCGCCGGTGATCCGCACCCGCACGCGGTCGGTGGTCACGGGCGATGTCAGCCGCACCAGCCGGCGGTGGCCGACCGTGGTCTGCTCGTCCGACGCGATGGCCTGGGCCGCGATCCAGGCCGCGCCATCCCAGGTTTCGATGGCGAACGACTCGATGCGCTGGCCGCGCTGGTCCACCGCCTCCTGCAGCGACACCACGTCAAAGCGCGCCGGCTTGCGCAGCGCCAGCGTCAGCGTGCCGCCGGTGCGGCCGGGGGCGGCCTCCCACCAGGTGTCGAGCTTGCCGTCCAGCGCGGCGCCGGCCGCGTGGCGCGACGCGGCGTGGTCGGCCGAGGCCGCAGCGCCGGCCGCCAGGTTGGTGGCGAAGGTGGCGCGCACGATCTCGCCCACCTGGCCCAGCGCGGCGACCTGGTCGTCCGGCAGCAGGCCGCGCCGGTCGGGCGACAGGTTCAGGATCAGGTTGCCGTTGCGGCCGATCGACGAGTAAAAGATGTCCACCAGCTGCGTGACCGGACGCGGACGCTTGTCGCGGGCCCAGAACCACTGGCCGTTGGCCAGCATGGTGACGTTGGTCTCGGCCGGATACCACCACAGGTGCGAACCCGGCTTGAGCTGGGCTCGCCCGCCGAGGTCGCCGCCCTGCATGTCGGGCCAGCGGAATTGCGCGGGCGCGGTGGGCAGCGGAATCACGCTCCATTCGGTGGTGCGGCCATAGCCGCTCTCGGTGCCGACCCAGCGCACGTCCGGGCCCTTGCCCATGATGACGGCCTGCGGCTGCAGCTTGCGGATCAGGTCATACCACGCCTCGTAGTCGTAGGTCTCCGCCACGCTGGGGTCGGGGTTGGCGCCGTCGAACCACACCTCGTGCACCGGGCCGTATTGGGTCAGCAGCTCGTACAGCTGGTTGAGGAAGTAGCGGTTGTAGTCGTTGACCCGGTAGCGGTAGGACTGGAAGCCCGGCGTGGGCGCGCGGCCCCTGGACGGATCGCTCTGGAAGCTGGCCGGGTCGGTGGGGATGGCCGACATCACGGCCAGGCTGCCGTTGCCGTAGTAGCCGGCCGGGTTGGACGGGTTGGTCTTGAGCTGGTACAGGTCGGCCGGCGACAGGTAGATGCCCAGCTTGACGTCGGCCGCGCGGGCGGCGTCGGCCACCTCGCGCACCAGGTCGCCCTTGCCGCCGCGCCACGGGCTGGCGGCCGACGAGTGCGCGGTGTAGCGGCTGGGCCACATGGCAAAGCCATCGTGGTGCTTGGCCACCAGCACGATCATCTTGCCGTCGAACTGCTTGACCGCGCCCAGCCACTGGCGCGCGTCCAGCGCGCTGGGGTTGAACAGCGACGGCGTCTCGTGGCCGCTACCCCACTCCACTTCGTTGAAGGTGTTGACGCCGAAGTGCAGGAAGAAGGTGCGCTCCATCCGCATCCAGGCGCTCTGGTTGGCGCGCGGCAGCACCTTGGCCGCCTTCTCGGCGATCACGGCGGCGCTGTCGCCGGCGGCGATCACGTGCTCCGTCGCGTAGGGAACCGGTTCGGCCGCGAACGCCGCCAGGCAGACGGACGCGAGCGCGCCCAGGCACAGGTGCTGGAAATATCGCATGAGTATGAAGTCCTCTTTTTGATGTTGGCGGCGATGCTAGCACCGACCGCGCACCCGCGGCACCGTGGCCGAGGCGGCTGTGCAATATTATTCGGCCACTTGGTGATTTGCTTAATATCCAGCCACGCCGGGGCCGCTCAATTTCGCTGAGCGATTTGGCGGTTTTCATTATTGCGGCGCCCGCACGGTTTGATCACACTGAATTCCCGCTTGGCCAACTGGAGAATAGAGGAGACACCCCGTACACCAGACGCCGGGCTTTCATCGTTGTAATCCTTGAAAGCGACATACCCATGAAAAGACCATTGCTACTCAACGCATTACTGCTCTCGCTGTGCGCCGCCAACATCGTCGCCCTGCCGGCGCAGGCGGCCGGGCCGGCCTACAGCTGGAACAACGTCAAGATCGGCGGCAGCGGCTATGTGCCCGGCATCATCGCCCACCCCGGCCAGCAGGGCTTGTTCTACGCGCGCACCGACGTCGGCGGCGCCTACCGCTACAACGCAGGCACCCGCACCTGGACCCCGCTCAACGACTGGATCTCGTCGGCGCAATTCAATATGAGCGGCATCGACTCGATCGCCGTCGATCCGCGCGATCCGAACAAGCTGTACGTGGTCGGCGGCATCTACTACAGCGGCGGCAACGCCACGCTGATGATCTCCAACAACCAGGGCAACACGTTCACGCAGGTGCCGCTGGGCTTCACAGCCGGCGGCAACGAGCGCGGCAGGCAGGTTGGCGAGCGCCTGATGGTCGATCCCAACCAGGGCTCGGTACTGTTCTACGGCACCGGCAACTACGCGGGCAGCGGCAACAGCAACGGGCTGTGGAAAAGCAGTAACGGCGGCGCCAACTGGTCCCGGGTGAGCGGCTTCCCTGCCCTGTCCAACGATGGCAGCGGCGCCGGCATCTCCTTCATCGCCTTCCACAAGGGCTCAGGCAGCGCCGGCCAGGCCACGCCGGTGCTGTTCGCCGGCATCAACACCAAGACCGCCGAGCAGACCGGCTCCAAGCTGTACAAGAGCACCGACGGCGGCAACAGCTGGTCGCCGGTCTGGGGCGGGCCGGGCGGTGTGCAACCGCAGCGCGGCCAGATCGGGCCGGACGGCAATCTCTACATCACCTTCGCGGCCTGGACCAGCAGCACGGACGGCAACGGCAAGGTGTGGGAACACTACGGCCCCGACGGCCTGACCAAGGGCCAGGTGTGGAAGTACGACATCGCCAACAACCAGTGGGCGTACATCACGCCGTGGAGCAGCAACAACACCAACGGCGAGTACAGCTGGGGCTTCTCCGGGCTGTCGGTCGATCCCGGCCATCCGGGCCGGCTGATGGTCAACACCATCGACCGCTACGACTCGCAGGGCGAGACTGCCTACGTGTCCAACGACGGCGGCGCGCACTGGACCGACCTGGTGGCCAACGCCACCTTCGACAGCAGCGCTGCGCCATGGAACACGGTGTACGGCCCCATCCACAACCTGGGCAACTGGAGCGCCTCGGTGCTGGATCCGTTCAACACCAACCACGCCTTCGTCACGTCCGGCGGCGGCATCATGGAGAGCAACAACCTGACCGCCGCCAATCCGGCCTGGGCCTATGGCGAGAACGGCATCGAGGAGACCGTGCTCAACGCGCTGATCTCGCCGCCGCCGAACCAGTACGGCGCGACGCCATTGATCAGCGGCGGCGGCGACGTGTGCGGCTTCGTCCACAACAGCGTGACCACGGCGCCGAGCCAGCCGTTCTCCAACCCGACCTGCAACAACGTCACCGGCATGGACTACAAGAAGACCGACTCCACCTTCGTGGTGCGGGTCGGGAACGATGCCTACAGCGCCGTCAAGCACTTCGGCGCCATCTCGTGGAACGGCGGCTACAGCTGGAGCGCGTTCAACAGCAACGGCACCGCCGTCGACGGTGGCGGCAGTGTCGCGGTCAACGCTGATGGTTCGTCCATCCTGTGGGCGCCCAAGGACGCGCCGCCGGCCTACTCCAACAACAACGCCTATTCGTGGAACTCGCTCAACGGCGCGCTGCCGAACAACGTGAAGATCGTCGCCGACGGCTACAACGCCAACCTGTTCTACGCCTACGACCGCAACGTCGGCACGTTCTACGCCAGCAGCGACAAGGGTGCGACCTGGGCCGCCACCAACGCCGGCCTGATCGCATGGGGCGACCAGCTGGTGGCGCCGGCCGGCCAGGGTGGCGATGTGTGGCTGGTCACCTACACCGGCCTGTACCACACCACCACCTCGGGCTGGGGCGCGTGGGTCAAGGCGCCTGGCGTGACGCAGGCGGGCGCGCTGGGCTTCGGCAAGGCGGCGCCGGGCGCCAGCTATCCGGCCATGTATGTGGAAGGCACGGCCAACGGCGTCTGGGGCATCCACCGCTCCACCGACGGCGGCAACACGTGGGTGCGCATCAATGACGACCAGCACCAGTGGTACGGCACCAACCACGTGATCACCGGCGATCCGAAGACCTTCGGCACCGTGTACATCGGCACCAACGGCCGCGGCATCCTGTACGGCACTTCGGCCAACTAACGGCCATCCGGCGCAAGCGCCGCGCCATTGCGGCGCGGTGCTTGCCGCCGGGCTTACTTGGCCAGCAGTTCCACGCCCAGCGGTTCCAGCCGCAGGGTGCCGGTCCACTGTTTGCCTCCCAATACACCCGTCATGGCGCCGTCGATGGCCACGTCCTTGGCCTCGCCGGTGGTGTTGACGTACAGCGTGCGGCCCTCGACCGTGCGGGCGTAGACGCCGTCCGGCGTCTTCGGCCCCGGCGCGATGCCCAGGCTGGCGTACAGCTGGCGGTACAGCGGCCGCATGATCTGCGGCTGGGCCGCCGTGGCGACGTAGATCGCCCTGCCCTTGCCGTAGTTGTTGACGGTGATCGACGGCGGCGTGCCGTCGACGTTGCTGAAGCGCGCCAGCACCTGCGCGGTGGACGGTTCCAGCACCTCGTAGTGGCCGATGCTGCCCTTGACTTCCTCGTCGCCGATCTTGGTCAGCAGCGTGCCGCCGTTGTAGAACTCGTTGGTGCGCAACCCGAACACGTCGGTCAGACGCCCCGGCAGCGGCGTGTTGAACCACTGATTATGCTCGTTGACCTTGTCCGACAGCGCGGTCATGATCACCGTGCCGCCGTCGCCCACGAACTTGCGGATGGCGTCGGCGCTGGCCTGGTCCATCAGGTACAGGCCCGGCACCACCAGCAGGCTGTAGCGGCTCAGGTCCTCGTGCGCGATGTTGATAACGGCGACGTCGATGTTGTCCTTGAACAGCGGCTCGAAGGCATTGTGCGCCTGCGTCAGGTACGGCGTGGTGATGTAGGGCCGCACGGTGTTGTTGTCCGCCGGGGGCGGGTTGGTGGCCTGCATGTTGTCGAACGAATAGGCGAACGCCACTTTCGGCTGCGTCATGCGCGGGAAGCCGAGCTTTTGCAGCTTGTCGAAATCGGCCGCGATGGTGGCGAACTCGCCCAGCTTCCACGATGGCCGGTCGTCGTGGTCCAGCAGGCCGAACAGCGCCTGCTCCTCGCCGCCCAGGTGGCTGTTGTACGTCCACGCCAGCACCGACTGCGCGCCCAGCAGCAGGCCGAAGTGCGCCCACATGCGCGAGCGTCCCTTGGTGCCGTAGTAGCCCGGACCGCCTGCGGTGAATTCGTTGAACCAGATCGGCGTCGACATCGCGCCCTTCATCATCAGCGCCTCGAAGCCGGAGCCGACCGGCGAGCCGGGGTAGAAGCCCATGGCGCCATAGTTGGCGTACTGGCGGTAGGTCGACAGGTAGTCGAAGCCCTTGCGGCCGGCGCTGTCC
This sequence comes from Duganella caerulea, assembly GCF_040362985.1. Taxonomy (NCBI): domain Bacteria; kingdom Pseudomonadati; phylum Pseudomonadota; class Betaproteobacteria; order Burkholderiales; family Oxalobacteraceae; genus Duganella; species Duganella caerulea. Next base: position 849,918 of record NZ_BPWJ01000001.1, read on the forward strand.
CACAGGTTGGAGATGGCCGGCTTGTCCGGCGTGTTCTTCTGGCGGATCGCGTCCAGGTCCTTGAGCGCGCCGACGGTGACGTCGGACCAGTAGCGGCGCAGGTCGATCAGGCGCTCGTAGGCGCCGGGGCCGTCCGCGTACGGCAGGCGCACCTCGTCCCAGTCGCCGATGTGGCGCGACCAGCGCTGCGTGGCCCAGGCCCGGTTGAGCGCGTCGAGACTGCCGTACTTGTTCTTCAGCCAGCCGATGAAGCGCTTGCGGTCGGCCTCGGAGTACGACATGTAGCCGTTGCCGATCTCGTTGTCGAAGCCGATGGCCAGCAGCGCCGGATGCCTGGCGTAGCGCTTGGTGAGCTTGTCGGCGAAACGCGCCACCAGGCGCTTGTAGTCCGGGTCGCTGATGTTGTCCATGTAGCGCTCGGCCGCGTCCAGGCGGTTGCCCTGCTGCGTGACCAGGTTGACGCCCGGGTATTTGTGGTGCAGCCAAAGCGGCGCCGGCAGGCCCGCGATGTCGACGATGACGCGGATGCCGGCTGCGTGCATCTGGTCCATGATCCAGTCGAAGGTGGCGAATTCGAACTTGCCCTCGGAAGGTTCGAAATAGTCCCACGACAGGTCGCCCATGCGCACCACCTTGAAGCCGGACTGCTTCATCAGCGCGATGTCTTGCGTGATCTGTTCGCGGCTGCGGTCGACCGGCTGGTAGCAGGTGCCGACGAACAGCTGGCCGGCGCCCGGCCAGTCCGGGTGGCCCGGTGCGCCCTGGGCCGCGGCAAGGCCGGGGCCGAGCGTGGCCAGTGCCAGCGTACAGGCGGCGGCGATCTTCAGCAGGCGATGCGTCATGCTCAATCCTCCCGCGTCAGCGTCACCAGGGCCACGTCGTTGCTGCGCATCGGCAGTTTGACGTCGACGGCGCCGCTCTTGCCGACCTTGACCACGCGGTCGGTCTCGGGCAGGTCGCGGGTGAGCGCGTGCAGCTGCTCGACTTGGGCCGGCGTCAGCGTCTTCGGCGCGCCCATCTCGATGTAGGCCGAGTAGGCGTCGTTGGCGCGGAAGCCGCTGCGGTGTACCTGCAGGCGGTACTTGCCGGCCTTGACGTGATCGATGCGCACGGCCAATGGGGCCGATGGCGACGACGGCACCAGGCGGCCATAGAACGGCCGGTTGCTGACCTTCTGTTCCGGCTGCTGGAAGTCCCACACCACGGCCGTCACCTTGCGGCCGTCCGAGGAGGCCATCACCTGCGCGTCGGCGACCGGGATCTCGTTGCCGCTCAGCGCGTGCAGGTACTTGTAGGCGAAATACGCGGGCTTGCGGATGCCCTGCGGATTGAGCAAGCCGAAGCCGCCCTCGAACGGCTTGGTTGGCGGACCCGGCTCTTCGAACAGATCGGTGTAGGTCCAGTAGCTCATGCCCTGCACCAGGCCCTTGCTGGCCTTGAGCTTGCTGAGGATGTAGCTCGAGCTGATGTAGGAATCGTGCACCAGGTCGCGCGGCGTGTAGCTGGTGCTCCACTCGGTGAAGTACAGCGGCAGGTTGGGGAACTTCGACGCCGAGATCTGGTCGCGCACGCGCCGCACGTCGCCAACGATGGCATCCGGCGCCGGCGACAGCTTGGTGTCGCCCTCGCCTTTCTCGTCGAGGAAGCCGCCGTCCACGCCGTAGGTGTGGGTGGTGACGAAATCGACCGCGGCGCCGCTCTTGGCCACGTGGTCGAGGAATTCCGGCACCCACGCGGCGCCGGCGGTGGACGGGCCGCCCACGCGCAGCGCCGGGTCGATGGACTTGATGGTGTTGGCGGTCAGGTCGTACAGCTCGAAATACGCCTTCTGGTCGGCGCCTTCCCAGAAGCCGTCCAGGTTGGGCTCGTTCCACACTTCGAAGAACCAGCTGCGCACTTCCTCCTGGCCGTAGCGCTGCTCGATGTGGCGCACGAAGGCCGCGATCAGGTCCTTCCATTTGGCCGGGTCGGGATGGGAGGTGTTGCCCTGCCAGTAGAAGATCTTGTTCTGCGAAGTCGCCATGGCCTGCGGCGTGAAGCCCAGTTCGACGAAGGGCTTGATGTGACGCGCCAGCATCTTGTCGTACAGCTGGTCCAGCTTGGTCCAGTCGTAGACGGTCTTGCCGTCCTCGATACGCACCGTGCCCAGCACGTCGTGGAAGATGGCGTGGAAGCGCAGGTAGCGGAAGCCCAGTTCGTCGACCGTGGTTTGCAGCTGCGCCATGCTGTCGTCACGCTGCAGCGTGCCGGGATAGTCGGAGCCCACCGACAGGTCGTAGAAGCGGTCGAGCGGCTTGAGCGCCTGGGCGGCGTCGACCACGATGCGGCGCGGCGCGGGCTGGCCGGCGTTGGCCGACAGCGGAAGGCAAATCGAGGCGATGGCTGCCAGGCAAATGGGGCGGAAGTGCTGCATTGAGACGATCTCCTAGTCTGATTATTGCCGGGATGCTAGCACCTGCACTGCGTATCCGACATAGGAGAAGTAACCGTTAGTACATTTCATTAGGCCGGTTGGTGATTTGCGTAATTCCGGCCGGCGCCCGGCAATTTTGTTGGCGACGTTGATATTTTTTGCAATTGCGGCGGCCCGACGGCAAGGACAGAATGAACGGCTAAACTGAGCCTTATTCTTGATCGGGAAAATATGAAACGCAAATACCTGCAGTTGCTGGCCGCCCTCGCCTCCTGCATGGCGGCCCATCCGCCCCAGCCCGCATACGCCCAGGCCGGGCTCACCGACGAGCAACGCTCGGCCGCCAAGTCGCTGGCCGACTCCGGCACGCTGGCGCCGGAGCTGCGCCTGTCCGCGCAGGACATGGCCTGGTGGCGCGACGCCAAGCTCGGCATCTTCATCCACTGGGGCCTGTACGCGCTGCCCGGCAAGGGCGAATGGCATATGTACAACGACAAGGTGCCGGCGGCCGAGTACGCGAAGCTGGCCAAGGACTTCCACCCGGCGCACTTCCGTCCGGAGGGCTGGGCCGCGCTGGCCAAGGACGCGGGCGCGCGCTACATGGTGATGACGGCGCGCCATCACGACGGCTTCGCGATGTTCGACAGCCCATCCAGCTACGGCAACTACGACTCCATGCACGCGGCGGCGCATACGGATTTCATCGCCGGCTATACGCGCGCGGCGCGGGCGCAGGGCCTCAAGGTCGGCATCTATTATTCGCCGATGGACTGGCGCTTCCCCGGCTATTTCGCACCACGCGAGCTGGCCGACAACGCGGCGCTAATGAAGCAGCAGGGTTATGGCCAGGTGCGTGAGCTGATGTCCAATTACGGCCAGGTCGATATCCTGTGGTACGACGGCGGCTGGCTGGCGCACCAGGGCACGGATGCCGACGCGGCCTGGTTCTGGCAGCCGCAGATTCTTAACAAGATGGTGCGTGGCTACCAGCCCAAGGTGGTGATCAATCCGCGCTCCGGCTGGCAGGGGGACTTCGACACCGAGGAAGGCGACGCGCCGATCACCGGCCCGGTGCGCGCCAAGCCTTGGGAGAAGACCTTCTCGCTGTCGTTCCGCGCATGGGGCTACACGCCGGGCGGCGGCGCGATGGCGCCGGAACGCGCGATCCGGCTGATCGTGGACGCGGTCACCCGCAACGGCAATGTGCTCGCCAACATGAGCCCCGACCCGGACGGCGACATTCCCGTCGACCAGGTGGCGACCCTGCGTGCGCTGGGCGCCTGGATGAGCCGCAACGGCGCCAGCCTGCAGGACACGCGTCCCGGCCCGTATCAGCCGGTGGATGGCGTGTACGGTTCAACCGTCAAAGGCCGCGACGTCTACCTGCACGTGCTGGCGTGGCCACAGCAGCGCCTGAACCTGCCGCCGCTGGCGCAGCGCATCGTCTCGGCCACCCGCATGGACGGCCGCAAGGTGCGGTTCGAGCAGACCGCCGCTGGCGTGTCGGTCGAAGTGCCGGCGGATCAGCGCGACCCGGTCGACACCGTGATCCGGCTTGAGATGGCGGCCGCCGTGCCGTCGCTGGCGCCGTAACGGCGGCGCCGGATCAGGCGCGCCGCCAATAAAGGCTATAGCGTTCGTGCGCGATCCGGTGGAACGGGATCAGCTCAAGCCCCGCCGAACCGGCCGGCGCCTGCTGCCGGAACGACAGCGCGGGGCCGGGTTGACGCCGGATCGCGTCCTCCACGCCGTTGGCGCCAAGCGTCAGCGCCGGCACATCTACCGGGCGGTCGAGCACCTTGACGTAGGCCACGTTGGCCGCGACCATGTCGTCGCCCGCGCGCATGCCGTCGCTGCCCAGACGCGCCGCCAGCACCACCGGCCCGTACATCACCGCGACAAGATCGTCCGCGCCCGGCAGCGGCAGCAGGTGCAGATGCATGGGCAGCTCGATATCGACCACGTCGCCGGGGCGCCAGAGGCGCCGCAAGTCCAGATAGCGCCCCGGCTCCACGCTCTCCAACACATTCTCCCCGTTGACCCGCGCCACCAGATGGCGGCACCAGCCGGGATGGCGCAGGCGCAGCGAGAAAGTGGCCGGCTGCTCGACATGCACCGTCAGCCGCGTCGCCCCGCGTTCCGGGAACGCGGTGGTCTGCCTGATACGCGCACGCTGTTCGCGCCAATGCAGCTCGGACGCGATGAACAGGCTGACGACCAATACATCATCATCGTGGAAGTAAATCGAATCGCCGTATTTGGCGTGGTTCTCCATCCCCGTTCCGGTGCAGCACCAGAACGAATGCTCGGGCGTGCAGTACAGCTTGGGGAAGCCCGGCCTGGTCGGCTGAAAATACGTGACCATCCCGGTGTCGGGGTCCTGGGAGCCAAGGATGCCGTTGAACATGGCCCGCTCGTGGAAGTCGGCCAGTGACGCCGAGGGCTGCGCGCAGAACAGCGCCCGCGTCAGCCGCAGCATATTGTAGGTGCCGCATGTCTCCATGGTCTTGGCCGACGACAGGTGCGCGCGGACCTGCGCCGGCGGGAAGAAGTGCTCGTCGTCGCCATGGCCGCCGGTCGCGAACGAGCGGCGCTCGGCCACCGTCCGCCAAAAATACTGCGCCGCCTGGCGGTATGGCGCGGCGCCGGTCACGTCGTGCAGGCGCATGAAGCCGATCACCTTGGGAATCGTCGTGTTGGCGTGTTCCCCATCCAGCACGTCACGGCCCTCGGCCAGTGGCGCCAGCACGGCGCGATGGCTGAAACGTTCGGCCAGCGCCAGGTAGCGCCGCTCCCCCGTCAACCGGTAAAGGTCGGCGAGGACTTCGCTCATGCCGCCGTGCTCCAGGTTCAGCATGCGCTGGAAGCCGGCGTCGTCGCAATCGCGCGAGGTCTCGCCGATCCAGTCGGCGATCCCGGACAGCACGGCCACGGCCTGCGGCTGCGCCGCGTGCAGATGGGCGTCGCGCAGCCCTGCCATGATCTTGTGCATCGTGTACCACGGCACGCCGGTCACGGGCCGCCCCGCGAGCGCGTTGCGCGGCTGCGCGTCGCCGTCGGGGAAGCCGCACACCAGGCCGCGCCCCGCCGCCTTCTGGCAAGCCTGCAGTTCCAGCACCACGTGCTGCACGCGCGCGGCAAACGCCGCGTCGCCGGTGGCGCCGGCCATCATCGAACAGGCACTCAGATAGTGGCCCAGCGTATGGCCCGGACATAGTTCCTGCGATTCCCAGCCGCCGTAGACCGGCGCGGCCGGAACCAGGCCTGCGTTGGCGCGGAAGTTGTGCAGCAAGCGGTCGGGATTCAGCGACAGCAGGTAGCGGCCGTTCAGGTCCTGCGCCGTCTTGAAGGGACCGGGCAACAGCACGACGTCCCGCAGCGCGAACGGCCGCACCGGCCGCACCGGCCGCGCGCCAGCCTCGCCGGCCGTGGCCAGCAGAGGACTGGCCAGCAACGGCGCCGAGGCCAGCACGCGCAGCAGGTCGCGCCGGCCCGCGTTCATGCGCGCCGCCCGCTGACGGCGCCGCAGGATGGTTGAGAGTGTATTCATCAGTCGACGTGAAACACTGGTTGCATCATGGCCCAATGCTCGCCTTCCGCGCGGCTTGCCAAGGGGCGCTGGCACGGGCCGCAGAAGGTCCACCAGCGCTGAGTCTCCGGATCTTCCGCCACGGCGCGCATGTCGGCGTCGAAGTCGCTGCCGTGGTATTCCCAGTAGCCGAACAGCAGATTCTCCGGCTCGCGCAGGAAAATCGAGTAGTTGCGCACGTTCGCCGCGGCCAGCGTGGCCAGCACCTGCGGCCACACCGCCGCGTGCAGGGCCTTGTATTCGTCGATCTTTTCGGGGACGATTCCGATCACCATGCCCATGCGTTCCATCACTTCTCCTTTATTTGATTGGATAAAAAGGTAAAATGCCACTTTTACTTTGTTCGCCGCCACCATGGCCAAGCTTCCCATCACCACCCGGCGCAGCATCAACCTGCTGCTCGATCACGCCGCCCAGCACCTGAAGGTGGGCGACGCCCTGCCGACCGAAATGCGGATGACCGAGATCGTCGAGAGCAGCCGCACTGCGGTGCGCAGCGCATTGGCCCACCTGGTCGAACATGGCCTGATCGCCGGCATGAAGCAGCGCTACCTGCTGCGCAAGCCCAAGCCCAGCGACTACTTCGACGTGGCCGAACTGCACAGCGCCACCGAACAGCTGCAGCAGGTGCTGATGGAGCGCATCTACGAGCGCGACCTGCCGCCCGGCGCCGAGTTCACCGAGGTCGAGCTGTCGCGCGCGGCCGGCGTCAGCACCATCGCCGTGCGCGAGTTCCTGATCGGCTTCTCGCGCAACGGCTTGATCGAGAAAACCCCGCGCGGCAGCTGGCGCCTGTGCGCCTTCGACACCAAGTTCGCCGAGGAACTGGGCGAGGTGCGCGAGATGTTCGAGCTGAAGGCCATCGAACGCTTCGCCGCCTTGCCGCCGGACGACCCGGCCTTCGCCCGCCTGCGCGAACTGCTGGAGCGCCACGAAGCGCTGGGCAAGGAATCGGCCGAGAGCCACGTCGAATTCCCCGCGCTCGACCGCGAGTTCCACACTTTCCTGATCGGCCTCCTGGACAACCGCTTCGCGGAGAACCTGAACGAGGCGGTGTCGATGGTCTATCACTACCACTACCAGTGGGACAAGCGCGACGAGCTGCCGCGCAACCAGCACGCGGTGCAGGAGCACCTGGCCATCATGCGCCCGCTGGTGCGGGGCGACGTGCCTGCGGCGATGGCGGCGATGCGCGAGCACCTGCACTCGTCGCGCTCCACCATGCTCAACGCGCTGCACCACCGCGAGAGCCACGCCCACCCGCATTAAGACCGCGCCGGATCAGGCGTTGAGCGTGATGAAGCCGCCGTCGATCGGATAATCGCTGCCGGTGATGAAGGACGCCGCGTCGCTGCACAGGTACAGCGCCAGCGCCGCCACCTCGTCCGGGCGCGCCATGCGGCCGATCGGCTGCGTCTTCGACAGGCGTTCGAACATCTCCGCCTCCTGGCCGGGGTAGTTCTTGGCCAGGAAGCCGTCGACGAACGGCGTGTGGACGCGGCCCGGCGAGATCGAGTTGCAGCGTATGCCGTCCGCCAGGTAGTCCTTGGCCACCGACAGCGTCATCGCCATCACCGCGCCCTTGGCGGTTGAATAGGCGAAGCGCTCCGGCACCGCCACCCACGCCGCCACCGACGCCATGTTGAGTATCACCCCGCCGCCATTCTTGCGCAGCTGCGGGATGGCCGCGTGCAGGCAGTTGTAGACGCCCTTGACGTTGACATTGATGACGCGGTCGAAGTCCTCCTCGCCGGTGGTGTCGGCCTTGCCGACGTGGGCGATGCCGGCGTTGTTGATCAGGATGTCGATGGCGCCGATCTCCTCGAACAGCGCCCGCACCTGCGCCTGGCGCGTGACGTCGCAGCCGTGCGCCGTCGCCTGGCCGCCCTCCTCGCGGATGGCGTGCGCCACGCCGGCGCCGGCGGCCTCGCTGACGTCGAGGATGTGCACCACGGCGCCGTTGCGCGCGAACAGCGTGGCGATGGCCGCGCCGATGCCGCTGCCGCCGCCGGTGACGACCGCCCGTTTACCCGTTAATTCAAACATGTTTCGATACTCCCAGTCGAGGTGATGACGGCTGGCTGCCGCGCCTCGCGCAGCGCCGCCCACGCGAACCACGCGATCACGAGGAAGCACAGCAGGGGCGCGGCGTAGCCGAATTGAAGGTTATGCGTGATGTCGCTGATCGCGCCGAACATCAGCGGCAGCACCGCGCCGCCGACGATGGACATGATGATCAAGCTGCTGCCCATCTCGGTGTCGGCGCCGGCGTTGCCGATGCCGAGCGAGAAAATGGTGGGGAACATGATGGACATGAAGAAGGCGATGCCGATCACCGCCGCCAGGCTGGCCGCTCCGCTGGCGAACATCGCAAACGCGGACAGCGCCACGCTGGCCAGCGCGTACACCAGCAGCAGGCGCGCCGGGGCGATGTACTTCATCAGCCAGGTGCCGGCGAAGCGGCCAACCACGAAGGCGGCGCCGCAACCCCAGCCCAGGTAGTCCGCGGCCTTGATCTGCGAGATGCCGGCCGCCTTGGACGCGTACAGGATGAAGAAGCTGAACACGCACACCTGGGCGCCGACGTAGAAGAACTGGGCGATGACTGCGCGCCGGATCGGCGCGCGGCGCAGCGCCCGCAGGATGGTGCCGCTGGCGGGCGCGTTGTGAGCAGCGGCCGTGGTGGCCGGCAGCTTGAGGAAGTAGAACACCAGCGCGATGGCCATGATCACCAGCGCGATCACCAGGTACGGGCCCTTGACGCTGGCCGCCTCCGCCGCCAGCACCGCTTGGCGCGCGCCGTCGGACATGGTCTGCAGCTCGGCGTCGCTGGTGCCGCCCACCAGGATGGCACGGGCGCCGGCGATGGGCGCCAGCGTGGCGGCCAGGCCGTTGAACGATTGCGCCAGGTTGAGGCGCCGCGTCGCGTGCTCGGGACGGCCCAGCAGCGTGATGTAAGGATTGGCCGCCGTCTCCAGCACGGTCAGTCCGCAGGCGATGATGAACAGCGCGCCGAGGAAGAACACGTAGCGCTGGGTGTCGGCGGCCGGGATGAACAGCAGCGCGCCGGTGGCGAACAGCGCCAGGCCGGTCAGCATGGCGTTCTTGTAGCCGGCCTTGCGGATCAACAGGCCGGCCGGCAGCGCCATCACGAAGTACGCGATGAACACCGCCGAATCCACCAGCGCCGATTGCAGCACGGTCAGGCTGAAGGACTTGCGCAGGTGAGGAATCAGAATCGGGTCGAGATTATGGACGAAGCCCCACATGAAGAACAACGTGGTGATCATCACAAAGGCAAACCGGTAGGATTGCCCGCTTGCTGGTGCGGTTGGTGTCATGGAGTCTCCGTATGCGGCGCTTGTGCGCCTTTGTGTTCTACTATCCACTTCAGCCGCCGCGCTGTCTGGGCGCGGCGGTACTACCACAACTTGGCTGGGCTTAGCCGTCGATCAGCGCCGGGTCCCAGGCATGCACGGTCTGGCTTTGCTGGCCCAGTCCCTCGATGCCGAGCACCATGCGGTCGCCCGCGCGCAGGTAGACCGGCTCCGGCTTCTGGCCCAGGCCCACGCCCGGCGGCGTGCCGGTGCTGATCACATCACCGGGATTGAGCGTCATGAAGCGGCTGATGTAGCTCACCAGCTGCGCCACCGTGAACACCATGGTGCGCGTGCTGCCGGTCTGATAGCGCTTGCCGTTCACGTCCAGCCACATGTCGAGGTTCTGCGGATCGCGCACCTCGTCGGCGGTGACCAGCCACGGGCCCACCGGGCCGAAGGTGTCGCAGCCCTTGCCTTTGTCCCACTGGCCGCCGCGTTCGAGCTGGTACTCGCGTTCGGACAGGTCGTTGACCACGCAGTAGCCGGCCACGTAGTCCAGCGCCTCGCTCTCCTCGACGTAGCGCGCGCGGGTGCCGATCACCACGCCCAGTTCCACTTCCCAGTCGCTCTTGATGGAGTCGCGCGGCAGCACCACCGGGTCGTTGCAGCCGATGATGGAGCTGGTGGCCTTAGCGAACAGCACCGGCTCGGACGGCACCGCCATGCCCGATTCGGCCGCGTGGTCCGAATAGTTCAGGCCCACGCAAATCAGCTTGCCGATGTCGGCCACGATGGGCGCGTAGCGCACCGGCTCCGCGACCGCCGGCAACTGCGAGGCGTCGATCGAGGCGATGCGATCCAGGCTGGCGCGGCCCAGGTGGGCGGAGGTCAGGTCCGGCAGCACGCCGGACAGGTCGCGCAACTGGCCTTGCGCGTCGATCAGGCCTGGTTTTTCATTGCCCTTGGGGCCAAAGCGTAACAATTTCATTGATTTCCCTTATACGTCACTCGTCACTTCAAAAAATTCATGCGCCCGATGGCGTTGGCGCGTTGCGGTCGACCAGGCCCTGTTCGATCAGCACCTGCCACAAGGCGGCGGGCAGCGGCTGCGCGAACCACTCGGCGTTCTGGCGCAGCTGCGCCGGGTTTTGCGCGCCGGGGATGCAGGAGACCACAGCCGGATGCGCCATCGGGAACTGCAGCGCCGCCGCCTGCAGCGGCACGCCCGCGCGCGCGCAGACCGCCGCGATGGCCTCGACGCGGGCCACGATGTCGGCCGGAGCATCCTCGTAATTGAACTTGCGGGTGCCGGCCAAAATGCCGGAATTAAATGGCCCGCCGATCACGATGCCGATGCCGCGCTGCGCGCAGCGATCCAGCAACGGCGCCAGCGCGGCCTGTTCCAGCAAGGTGTAGCGGCCCGCCAGCAGCGCGCAGTCGATATCGCAGGCGTCGATGGCGTCGGCCACCACTTCCCATTCGTTGACGCCCAAGCCGATGGCGCCCACGCTGCCCTCGTCTCGCAATTGCGTCAGCGCGCGGAAGCCGCCGCCCTGCGTCAGCTGCTGCCAATAATGCGCGTGCCGCTCGCCGTGGGTGACGCGGCCGATATCGTGCACATACAGGATGTCGACGCGGTCCATGCCGAGGCGCTGCAGGCTGTCCTGGTGCGAGCGCATCACGCCGTCGTAGCTGTAGTCGAAGTGCGGGCGCAGCGGCAGCGGCTGTGCCCAGCCGGATTCGCCGGGCCGCACGCCGGCGTCGGGCCGCATCAGCCGTCCGACCTTGGTGCTGACCACGAAGCTGTCGCGCGGACGCTCGCGCAGCGCGGCGCCCAGCCGGTGTTCGGACAGCGTGTAGCCGTAGTATGGCGCGGTGTCGAAATAGCGGATGCCCAGATCCCACGCGGCATCGACGATGGCGCGCGCCTCGGCGTCGCTGACCGCCTCGTACAGGCCGCCCAGCTGGGCGCAGCCCAGTCCCAGGCTGCTCAGCGCAATGCCGCGGCGCGGCAGGATGCGCGGGTCGTTGACTTGCATGTCAGGCCGCCTTCAAGGGGAAGCATCCGGGGCCGGACGCTTCGAATTGTTTATACGTGAGGATGAACTCCTGGTGCCCCAGCTCCTCCGAGCAGCTCTGCGCACCGTTGGCCACCTGCGCCACCAGCTGCACGATCTCGGCGCCGACCTGCTCCAGCGTCGCGTCGCCGCTCAGGATGCGCCCCGCGTTCACGTCCATGTCCTCGGACAGGCGCTCGTAGGTGGCCGGGTTGGCGCACACCTTGATTACCGGCGAGATCGCCGAGCCTACCACCGAGCCGCGCCCCGTGGTGAACAACGTGACATGCGCGCCACAGGCGATCAGCTCGACGATTTCGGCGTTGTCCGAAATATTGGGGAAGCCAAAGCGCACCTCGCCGTCCGGCACCACGTCCAGCAGATACAGGCCGCCAGTTTCCGGCTGGTCGCCCGGCTTGAGGATGCCGCTGATTGGCGAGGCGCCGCTCTTGGCGTAGGCGCCCAGCGATTTTTCCTCCTGCGTGGTCAGGCCGCCGTCCGCGTTCCCGGGCGCGAAGCTGCCGTGGCCCAGCACCGTGTAGTAGTGCGCCGCCTTGTTCACGCAGGCGACGATGGCCTCGCCCAGCTCCGGCGTGGCTGCGCGCCGCTTCATATGGAACTCGCAGCCCACCAGTTCACCCGTCTCCTCGAAGATGCAGGCCGCGCCGGCCGCCACCAGCTTGTCGAAGGCCACGCCCACGGCCGGGTTGGCGGTGATGCCGCTGGTGCTGTCCGAGCCGCCGCAGATGGTGGCCACCACCAGTTCATCGAGCCGCATCGGCACGCGCTGCTGCGTGTCGAGCGCCTCGCGCGCCCAGCGCACCCACTCCACGCCGTCGGCCACGCTGGTGCGGGTGCCGCTGTTCTGCTGGATGGTGATGGTGTGCACCGGCCGGCCGCTGGCTGCCACCTCCTCTTCCAGGCCGCGCCGGTTGAAGCTCTCGCAGCCCAGCGAGACGATCAGCGCGGCGCCGACGTTCGGGTGGGTGGCCAGGCGCTTCATCATGCGGTCGGCGTAGTCGTTGGGATAGCAGCCGGGGAAGCCGATCAAATGCACCTCCTGGCCGGGGAAGGCGTTGACGATCAGGCGCGCGACGTGGTGCGCGCATTCGACCGTGTAGGCGACGACGACGACGTTGCGGATGCCCTTGCGGCCGTCGGCGCGCAGGTATCCCGACAGTGCTGGCAGAGAGGCGTTGGACATCAGTGGGTGCTCCCGATGAAGGAATGGGCGTCCGACGCCAGGGTGTAGGTCGGGATGTAGTCGCTGACGAGATTATGCGTGTGCAGCATGGCGCCGGGCGCCACGTCGGCCGTGACGGTGCCGATGATGGCGCCGTAGCGCAGCACCTTGTCGCCGGCCTTGAGCGCGCGGCGCGCCACCTTGTAGCCCAGCGGGATGTCCTCGGCCAGCACGGCGACCGCGCCGTCGATCTCCAGCGCCTCGCCGGCCACCAGCGGCACGCGGGCGATCAGGCAGTTGTCTTCGGGCGCCATCAGCAGCAGGCGCGGCGCCGATGGGGGGATGGGTGTGGACATGGATGGTTCCTTACGCATAAAAATCGGCATCAACCGCTCGATTGTATTCGATATATCACGTACAATACAAGCACATCCAACCTCAATACGGAAAAAAACAATCATGAAAACCGTTGTTTGCCTCTCTCCCGGCGACCTTCAACTCGTCGAGCGCCCGGTGCCCCAGGCGGCGGCCGGCGAAGTGCTGGTGCGCGTGTGCCGCATCGGCTTGTGCGGCACCGATATGCATATCTTCCGCGGCACCCAGCCCTTCCTGCAGTATCCGCGCGTGATGGGCCACGAGCTGTCGGGCGAAATCGTCACCGCGCCCGAGGGCAGCGAATTGAAAGCCGGTGACCAGGTGTATGTGATGCCCTATCTGTCGTGCGGCGATTGCATCGCCTGCCGCCAGGGCAAGACCAACTGCTGCACCAATATCCAGGTGCTGGGCGTGCACCGCGACGGCGGCATGACCGAATACCTGGCGCTGCCCGAGCGCTTCGTGTTCAAGACCGACGGCATCTCCCTCGACGACGCGGCGATGCTGGAGTTCCTGGCCATCGGCGCGCACGCGGTGCGGCGCGGCGGCGTACGGCCCGGCCAGAACGTGCTGGTGGTGGGCGCAGGCCCGATTGGTATCGCCGCCGCGCTGTTCGCGCGTCTCAAGGGCGGCAACGTGACGGTGCTGGATGGGCGCGAGGACCGACTGGCCTTCTGCCGCGACGCGCTGGACGTCCCGCGCACGGTGACGCTTGGCGATCAGGACAAGGCGCAGCTGTCCGCGCTGACCAACGGCGAGTTCTTCGACGTGGTGTTCGACGCCACCGGCAACGTCAAGGCCATGGAGCGCGGGCTGGAATTCGTCGCGCACGGCGGCACGTATGTGCTGGTGTCGATCGTGTTGGACCGCATTTCCTTCGCCGATCCGGAATTCCACAAGCGCGAAACCAACCTGCTGGGCAGCCGCAACGCCACCGCCGACGACTTCCGCGAAGTGCTGGCGGCGATGAAGGCGGGCCTGGTGCCGACTGGCCTGATGAACACGCACCGCACCACGCTGTCCGATTTCGTGTCGGTGCTGCCGCAGTGGATGGATCCTGCGGCGGGCGTCATCAAAGCCATCGTCGAGGTGTAAATGGCCTCGCCTATTCTGCAATTCGGCACCAGCCGCTTCCTGCAGGCGCACGTCGACCTGTTCGTCCAGCAGGCGCTGGAAAACGGACAGGCGCTGGGCCGCATCACCGTGGTGCAGACCACCGGCAGCGCGCAGAGTGCGCAGCGGGTGGCGGCGTTCAATGCGCCGGGCGGCTATCCGGTGCGCATCCGTGGCCGTGAGGATGGCGCCGTGGTCGAGCAGGAGTACCGCGTGACCGCCATCGAGGCCGCGCTGCAGGCGGACCACGACTGGCCGGCGATCCGCGCGCTGGTCGCCGGCCCGGTGCGGGTGATCGTCTCCAACACGGGCGACCGTGGCTACGAGCTGTCGGCGCAGGATGGCCCGGCGCTGCTGGACGCGGACACGCCGCCGCGCAGCTTCCCCGCCAAGCTGCTGGTGCTGCTGCACCGGCGTTACCTGCAAGGCGGCGCGCCGGTCACGCTGTATCCGTGCGAGCTGGTGGCCAACAACGGCAGCGTGCTGCGGGAGCTGGTGTGCCAGCTGGCGCGCGAGTGGCGCCTGGACGAGGGCTTCCTCGCCTACCTGGGCGGCGCCTGCGTGTGGATCAATTCACTGGTGGACCGCATCGTCTCCGAGCCGATCGAGCCGGCCGGCGCGGTGGCCGAGCCTTACGCTATCTGGGTAATCGAGGCGCAGCCCGGCATGGTGCTGCCTTGTACCCATCCGCAGATCGTCGTTACGGATCGACTGGAGCCGTATGAGCGGCGCAAGCTGTTCCTGCTGAACCTGGGCCACACCTTCCTCGCCGAGCAATGGCTGCGAACCAGCCGCGCCGTCGACGAGACCGTGCTGCAGGCGATGGCCGATCCTGAACTGCGCGCGCAGCTGGAGGCGCTGTGGGAGGAGGAAGTGCTGCCGGTGTTCGACGCGCTGGGCGAGGCCGACATCGCGCGCGCCTATCTGGCGCAGGTGCGCGACCGCTTCACCAATCCCTTCCTGGCGCACCGGCTGGCCGACATCGCGCAGAACCACGAGCAGAAGAAGCAGCGCCGCCTTCAGCCGGTGGTGGCGCTGGCCGCCGAACAAGGCCTGACGCTGGCGCAGCCGCGCCTGCGCGCCGCGCTGCTGCGGGAGGCGGCATGAGTAAGCACATGAACGGCGCCTTGTGGTCGGTCGGCGAGTGCATGCTGGAGCTGCGTCCGCAATCGCAAGGCACCCTCGCCCACGCGGCGGCTGGCGACAGCTACAACACGGCGGTCTACCTGAAACGGCTGGCGCCCGATATGCCGGTTCGCTACGTCAGTGCGTTGGGCGACGATGCGATGAGCGGTTTGATCCGCGACCACATGCGGGAGGAGCGCATCGACGACAGCCTGATCGACATCCGCGCCGGCGGCACGGCGGGCTTGTACGCGATCGCAACCGACGCCAACGGCGAGCGCCGCTTCACCTACTGGCGCGCACAATCCGCGGCGCGAAGCATGCTGTCCGCCGCGCACCTGGCGCAACTGGGCGCGCAGTTGGCCGAGTGCCGCGTGCTGCTGCTGACCGGGATCACGCTGGCCATCCTGGACGACGAGCGGCGCGCCGCGCTGCTGTCGCTGGCGGCGCAGGTGCGCGCGGCCGGCGGCTGGGTCGCGCTGGACAACAACTACCGCCCGGCGCTGTGGGATGTCGCCACCGCGCGCGATTGGATGGACCGCGCTGCGCAGGTGTGCACCCACGCCCTGTTCAGCTTTGACGACGAGGTGCTGCTGCATGGCGAACGCAGTCCGGCCGAAGCGCTGGCACGCATCGCGGCGCTCGGCATACCGGAAGTGGTACTCAAGCTGGGCGCAGACGGCTGCCTGATCGGCGGCGCTGCACAGCATTCGGCGCAGCCCGTGCACGTCCCCGCGCTGGCGGTACGCGCCGTGGACACCACCGCCGCCGGCGACAGCTTCAACGCCGGCTACCTGGCGCAGCGCCTGCGTGGCGCGTCCAGCGTCAAGGCGGCGGAATTCGGATGCGCGGTGGCCGCCGCCGTGGTGACGCATCCGGGCGCTATCATACCGGCTGCAGCCCTTCCCTCTTTGAACACGGAGCCTTGATGCGCATCGACGCCCATCAGCATTTCTGGCAACTGGCCGCGCGCCAAGGCGCATGGCCGCCGCCGGAACTTGCCCCCATCTACCGCGACTTCCATCCCGCCGACCTGACCGCGCTGCTGGCGGAAAACGGCGTGGCCGCCACCGTGCTGGTGCAGTCCATGCCCAACGAGGCGGACACCCGCTACATGCTGGATCTGGCGGACCGCCACAGCTTCATTGGCGCGGTGGTCGGCTGGGCGGACCTGAAGGCGGCCGACGCGCCCGAGCACATCGCCGCCCTGGCCGCGCATCCCAAGCTGCGCGGACTGCGGCCCATGCTGCAGGACCTGGACGACGACCGCTGGATCGACGATCCGGCCCTGGCGCCGGCGGTGGACGCCATGCTGCGCCACGGCCTGCGCCTCGACGCGCTGGTACTGCCGCGCCACCTCCCCGCGCTGCTGGCCTTCGCGCGCCGCCACCCGGAGCTGCCGATCGTGATCGACCATGCGGCCAAGCCGGCCATGGACGGCGCGCCGCACGCGCAGTGGCGAGACGACATGAGCAAGCTGGCGGCGCTGCCGCAGGTGGAGTGCAAGCTGTCCGGCATGGTCACCGAGGCCGGAGCCGAATGGACCGTGGACCAACTGCGGCCCTACGCGCAGCATGTGCTGCAAGCCTTCGGGCCGGAACGCGTAATGTGGGGCAGCGACTGGCCGGTACTCACACTGGCCGCCGACTACCCGGCGTGGCTGGCCGCCAGTGAGGCGCTGCTGGCGCATCTGAACGAGGCGCAGCGCGCGGCCGTATTCGGCCTGAACGCGCACCGCTTCTACCAAATTGACTAACCTCCACGTACCGAACGCCATGCAGCCAGAGACCCTGACCGAAACCCCGGCGCTGACGAACCGGCCGTCCGAGCCACGTATGTACCGCGTAGTCGCCGAACGCATTCAAGAGCTAATCATCCAGCAAGGCATCGCCCCCGGCGAGCGCCTTCCCGCCGAGCGCGAACTGGCCGCATCACTGCGCGTCAGCCGCGCTTCGCTGCGCGAGGCGCTGATCGCATTGGAACTGGGCGGCGTGGTCGAGGTGCGCGGCGGCTCCGGCGTGTACGTGTGCGAAGCGGAGGCATCGCCGGCCGCCGTGCCGGAGGCCGGTCCGGGACCATTCGAGGTGCTGTCCGCCCGCAGCATGATCGAGACAGAGGTCGCCGCCTTGGCCGCCAAACACGCCACTGCCGCCGCGGTAAGCGCCATCCTGGCGGCGCTGCTGGAGATGGAGCGCAGCCATGAAGACCGCTCCAGCAACGAGCAGGCGGACCGCAACTTCCACCTGGCCATCGCGCGCGCCAGCGGCAACACGGCGTTCGTCGGCGTGGTCGATTACCTGTGGCGCCAGCGCAGCAGCCTGTGGCACCGGCTCAAGGAGCATTACCGCACCGAGGAACTGCGCATAACCACACTACTGGATCACCGCGCAATCTACGACGCCATCGCCGGCAGCGATCCGGTCGCCGCACGAAGCGCCATGCGCGCCCACCTGCAGCGCGTGAACCGCACGCTGGCTGGAGGGGGCTGACCGCCCCCTCCAGCCAGCATCAGCGCAGCGGCTCCAGGATCACCGCCGCGCCGCCCGCTGGCGCAAGGCGCAGCGTGAGTGTATCGCGCGCCGTCACCACGCGTTCCACGCGGCGCACTTCATTCGGCGTATCGCCGTCCTCCCACAGCGTGGCGCGGAAGCGGCCCGCCGGCAGGAAGCCCAGCGACACCGGCTCGGCGCGGCCGCCCGCCGTTTCGTCCGCCGTCATCGCGCCCAGATACCAGCTGCGGCCCTGGCGGCGCGCCAGCACGATGTCCAGACCCGGTGTGCCGGACAGGAAGCGCGTCTCGTCCCATGCCGTCGGCACGCGCTGGATGAAGTCGAAACCGGCGGCGCCGCGATAGACCTCGGGATCGTCGGACACCATCTGCAGCGGGCTGTCGTACACCACGTACATCGCCAATGCCTGGCCGCGCGTGTGCTGCGTCTGCGGCATCACCTCGCGCACCGTAAAGGTGGCCGGCGTGCCGTTGTGGAAGCCGCCCGGCGTGTAATCGAGCGGGCCGGCCAGCATGCGCGTGTACGGCAGCATCAGGTTGTGGCGCGGCGTGATGGACTTGTCCATCTTGTCCCACTCGGCGCCGCGCACGCCTTCCTGCGTGATGAAGTTAGGATAGCTGCGCTGCAGGCCGGCCGGCACGTAGGCGCCGTGCAGGTCCAGCAGCATGTGGCGCTTGGCCGTGGCTGCGGCGACGCGCTGGTAGAAGTCGACCACGTCCTGGTCGTCGCGGTTCATGAAATCGATCTTGACGCCCTTGATGCCCCAGCGCGCGTAGGTGTCGAGCACCTCGTCCATGCGCCCGGCCACGTGCTCCCAGTGCGCCCACAGCATCAGGCCCACGTTCTTGGCGGCGGCGTAGCGCACCAGTTCCGGCATGTCGATGCCGTCGGCGGCGCGGGTGACGTCGGTGGCCGGATTCGCGTCGCAGCAACCACCCGGGCCGGATGCCCAGCCGGCGTCGATCAGGTAATACGGCAGGCCGGAGGCGGCGGCGAAATCGATGAAGCGCTTGTAGTTGTCCATGCCCGGCTTCATGCCGACCAGGGGGCCGGACCACCAGTCCCACGCCGCCTTGCCCGGCCGCACCCAGCTGAAGTCGCCCTGCGGCGGCGGATTGAGGTTGCCGACCAGCTGCGACGAAATCATGTCGCCGATACGGTCGCCCATCATCACCACGCGCCACGCGGTGGTCAGCCCGGCCTGCGAGACGAAGGCCGGCGCCGGACGCTTGGGCGGCGCCGACAACCGTATCCGCAGCGCCCCGCCCTCGGGCAGCAGCGCCGCGCCGGTGTAGCCGGCCAGGTTGGCCTGGGTGATGGCGTAGGAGGTGCGTCCGGACGGCGCGGTGCAGACCACCGGCACGTCGTAGGCCTGGCCGGCGCGCAGCTGCGACACCTTCACGCGTTCGAACGGCACCTCGTGCGCGCCGTCGGCCACCGACGCCAGGCACTCCGGATCGCCGGCCGGCACGAAGGCGGTGCGCTCACCGCGCAGGCGCACCGGCTCGGCGCCGTCGAGCCGGTAGCGGAAGGCGACGCCGTCGTCATACGCGCGCACGTCGAGGTACAGGCGGCGGCCGGCCGGCGCCTGTTCACGGAATACCAGCGTGGCGCCGCGATAGCGGTCGCGCGCCTGGGCGGCCTTGGTGGCCACCAGCGGAATGGTGCGGTCGACCTTGACGTCCTCGCGCCGCTCCAGGCGCAGGGCGCCCAGCTCCGGCGCGCCGTCCAGCTCAAGCCCCAGCGGCGACGGCGCGATGACGGTCTCGCCCCGGCGCGCGACCGTGAAATGGCCGGCGTCGTCGTCGATCCGGATAGTGGTGCGCCCGTCGGGCGACGACACCAGCGCCGGCGCGGCCGAAGCCTGCGCCAGCGGCAGCAGCAGCGCCGCCACGAGCGTCGTCAACAGGGGTTTGCTCATGGCGCCACCGGCCATTTGCTGCGGAATTTCGCGTCTCTTCATACCATTCTCGTTATTGGGATTAGCACCCGCGAGGGCGGGCGACGGAGCCTGATTGTATGGAATATATTGAAGACAATCAAGCGCATTTTTTCCGGCCGCCGATGCCGGCGGCGGCGGTTAGCCGGAATGCGTCTCTTGCAGCTTGCTGACGTACATGGCCTGGTCGGCCTGGCGCATCAGCTGATGGATGTCGTCGCCATGTTCAGGGTAATGCGCCACGCCGATGCTGGCGGTGGCGCCCAGGCTCACGCCGTCGGCCAGCCGCATCGGCACCGCCAGGACCTGATGGATTTTTTCCACGATGCGCAGCGCGTCGTCAGCCACCAGCACCTCTTCCACGATGATGACGAACTCGTCTCCGCCCAGCCGCGCCACCGTGTCGGACTCGCGCACGCAGTACTTGAGGCGCCGCGCCACCTCGCGCAGCAGCTCGTCGCCGCAGTCATGTCCATGCTCGTCGTTGACCTGCTTGAACTTGTTCAGGTCGATGAACAGCAGCGCCAGCTGGCCCTGGTGGCGCTGGGCGCGGGCCAGCGCCATCTGCAGCCGGTCGAGGAACAGCCGGCGATTGGGCAACTGGGTCAGCTCGTCATGCTGGGCCATGAAGCGCAGCCTGGAATTGAGCTGCTGGCGATGGATCGCCGTCGCCACCTGGCTGGACACAAAGGTCAGCAACTCCTGCTCCTGGTCGGTGTAGCCGGCCTGGCCGGGAGCGTCCCCGCCCTGCAGCAGGAGCACGCCGATATCGCCCTGGGTGGTGGTCAGCGGCACGCCTATCCAGCAATCCGGCTCGGCGCCCGCGGCGGCCCGCACGGAAGGCGGCGCCAGCGCCATCGTCGCCGGCGTCAGCAGCACCGGCGCGCCGCCGCGCAGCACCTCCTCGCCCAGCCAGCGCGCCAGCGCATGCGGCGCGGCGCCGCCGGCGTGGACGTGATAGGCGAAGCGCAGGCCCGTGCCCTGCTCGTCCCGCAGCGCGACCGCGAAGCCGCTGGCCGGCAGCATGGTGCCGATGATGCGGTGGATGCGCTGGAACAGCGCGGGCAGGTCGTCGCTGGCGTGGGCCGCCTCGGAGATCGCATACAGCGTGTACTGCATTCTCTCGGCCTGCTTGCTGGCGGTGACATCGTGCGCCACCGCCACGCGCAGCTGGTCCGCCTCCGACCAGCGCGCCGACCACATGATGTAGACGAGCTGGCCGTCCTTGCGGACGTAGCGGTTTTCGAAGCGGGAATTGGGCTGGCCGTCCATGATGGCGCGCGCCGCCGCCAGCGTGCGCTCGCGGTCGGCCGGCGCCACCAGGTCGATCATCCGCATGCCGACCATTTCCTGCGGCGTGTAGCCGAAGATGCGCTCGCAGGCGGCGCTGACGAACACAAAGCGGCCGTCAACATCGACCATGCAGACGGCGTCCATCAGCAGGTCGGTGAAGCGGGCGATCGTGTCGGCGCTGGATTTGTGCATATCGGGCCATTCTAGCCCTGAATGCCGGCCGCGAGGAGGACTAGCGCGGAGTGTTGCTAAATTGCATCGCCCCCTTAAGCGGCCGCCACGTGCTCCCGCAGGAATTGCGCATGGTCGGGCATGCCGTCCACCGCGCGCGCGATCGCATTGCGCAGGTTCCAGAAATGCGCCTGCACCTGGCGCAGGTCCAGCAGCTCGGCCATCGGGTCGTAGCCGCGGGGCCGTAAGCCCAGCCCCGTCAGGATGGCCAGGTGGGACGCCTCGCGGAAACCCTGCAGGTCGTAGATCATGACATGGCCGGTCTCGCGGAACAATTCGATCTGGTGCCGCAGCGTGTCGGGAATCGGCATGTCGGCGCAATAGCGCCAGAACTCGGAATCGCTGCGGCCGGTGATTTTGTAATGCAGGATGATGAAGTCGCGCACATACTCATAGCGCTCCGACACCAGCCGGTTGAATTCGTCCGCCAGCGCGGGGCGGCAGGCGCGGTCCGGGAAGTACTGCACCAGCCAGCCCACCGCGTTCTCGATCATGTTGATGCTGGTCGATTCGAGCGGTTCCAGGAAGCCACCGGACAAGCCGATGGCGACGCAGTTCTTGATCCACGATTTGCGCCGGCGGCCGGCGGTAAAGCGCAGCTGGCGCGGTTCGGCCAGCGCCTCGCCGTCCAGGTTGTCGAGCAACAGGCGCTGCGCTTCCGCGTCGGTCGTGAAGCCGTCGCAGTACACATGGCCGTTGCCGGTGCGGTGCTGGAGCGGGATGCGCCAGGTCCAGCCGGCAGGTCGCGCGGTCGATATGGTGTACGGCGTGACCCGCTCGCCCCTGGCGCACGGTACGGCCTGCGCGCTGTTACAGGGCAGCATGGCGCTCCAGTCGTCGTAGCCGGCCTGGTACACGCCCTCGATCAGCAAGCCGCGGAAGCCCGAACAGTCGACGAACAGGTCGCCTTCGATGCGTTGGCCGTCGCGCAGATTGATGGCGGTGATGAAGCCGGTTTCGGGATGCTGCTCAACCGTGGTGACCATGTCCTCCACGCGCCGCACGCCCAGCCGCACGGCGTAGTCGCGCAGATAGGCCGCGTACAGCCCGGCGTCGAAGTGGTAGCCGTAGGAATACGCGGAGCCCGCCCCCGGCGCCAGCTCGAACGATGGCTGGAAGCGCTGCTTGCGCGCCATCACGGCCGTCATCGACCACTCCTCCAGCGGCGGCATGTCCTTGAATTCGCGCGCCAGCCGCATCCAGTGCAGATACGGCGAACGGCCCTGGACCAGCGGACCGTAGTCGCTGAAGCCGTGGAAGAAGCGGTTGCCGACCAGCCCCCAGTCCTTGAACTCGATGCCGAGCTTGAAGGTGGCCTGGGTCGCGCGCACGAAGTCGACCTCGTCGATGCCGAGCGAACGGTTGAAATAAGGCAGCGTCGGCAGCGTCGCCTCGCCCACCCCGACCGTACCGATTTCCGCCGACTCCACCAGCACGATCTGGCACGACGCGCCCAGCAGCTTCACCAGTCCCGCCGCACTCATCCAGCCGGCGGTCCCGCCGCCGACGATAACAATTTTCCGGATCGCTTGATCGGTCATCCCTGCTGCTCCTTATGCGAGGCACCATTATGCCATCGCCTCCCGCGGCGGACCGCGGGAGGCGGGTGCTGCATCAACTCAGAACGAGAAATGCGCCTTCAGGTAGTAGCTGCGGCCGGTGAAGTTGGCGAAGTGCTCCTTCAGGCCGATCTGCTGCTGCATATACTGCTTGAACATGGCGTTGGTCAGGTTGCCGACGTCGAACGACACGGTGATGTTGTCGTTCACCTTGTACTGCACGCCAAGGTCGGTCTGGCCATACGCTCCGCCCCAGACCGGCAGCGCGTAGTTCACCGAGCCCGACTGGCCCTTGTTCGGGCTGTTCGGATTCTGGTCGATGCCGTCGCCGCCGTTGGTGCCGAAGGCGTTGATCACCTGCAGGTAGTCCGAACGCCAGCTGTAGGCCAGGCGCGCCGACCACGGTCCCTTGTCGTACAGCAGGGCGAAGTTCACCGCGTTCTTGGACGTGCCCAGCATCGGCTCGCTGCCCAGCACGCGGCCGTCGGTGTCGCAACCGGACAAGTTACGCAGGGTCTCCGACTCCAGCGTGCCCTTCGGCGTGCACCACAGGGCGGTCGGCGCGTGCATGTCCTGCTTGCTGCGGATGTAGGTGTAGTTGCCCTGCACCCCGATGCCCTTCAGCCAGTCCGGCAGATTGTCGAAGTAATGCTGGAAGCCCACCTCGGCGCCATAGGCGCGCGCGTCGGCGCCGTTGGCCGGCCCGTTGGTCAGGAAGTCATGCTTCACACCGGCGGAGTCGGTCAGCGTGTTGATCACCGTGCGGGTGATGATGATGTCCTTGATCTTCTTGTGGAACAGCGACATCGTCAGCGAACTGCCATGGCTGAGGTACCACTCCGCCGTCAGATCCAGGTTGTTCGACAGGACCGGCTTGAGCAAGGGGTTGCCGGCGCTGTCGCCAACGAAGTCGATCGAATCAAGCACGGTCTGCTTGGTCACCGGGTCGACGTGCGTCTGCGGCTTCAGGTCCAGCGTGGTGTACTGCTGCATCTGGTAGAAGTCCGGCCGCGACATGCCTTTCGAGGCGGCGAAGCGGAACTGCAGCTCGTCGTTGACCTTCATGCGCAGGTTCAGGCTCGGCAGGACGTTGGTGTAGTTGTTGTCGATCGTGTGCAGGTCGTTCACCGCCGCGATCGTGGGCACGCCCTGCACCTGGGTGCCGGTCGGCGGGCTGAAGATCGTCATGCCGGTCGCCTTCTCCTCGGTCTTCACGACACGCACGCCGACGTTGCCGTCGACCGGATAGCGCAGGTTGTCGAAGCCGAAGCGCAACTGGGTGTACGCGGCCTTGGTGCGCTCCTTCTGCTGGTTGGTGTCGCTCGGGCCGCCGAACACCGAAGGCTTCCAGTTGGTGCAATCGCCGGTGGCGCCGGGGGTGTTGCAGTAGTAGTTGGCGTAGTTGTGCAATTCCTGGTAGGCCGCCGGCACCGAGTCGAAGGAGCTGCTGACCATCGCCTGGGTCGGAACGATGATGGTCGGCGCCGCCGGCAAGGTGCCGTTGAAGAAGTTGCCGAAGCTGTGGGCCACGTAGTTCGACTGCCCCAGGCGCGGATCGGTCAGGACCGCGAAATGGCTGTAGGGCTGCCAGCTGTTGCCGACCGACCAGGACTGGGTGATGTTCTGCCATTCGTTGCCGCCATTGCCGCCGTGGGTGCGGTTGGTGACCGAATCGCGGTCGGTCATGCGCAGGCCAAAACGCAGGTCGCGCAGCACCGGCGAATCGAACACGAACCGGGCGTCGGCCCGTGCCACATCCTGCGTGGCCACCGCCGCGTCGCGGTGCTCCTGGGCGAAGCTCCAGTAGTAGTTGTTGGCGTTGGCCAGCCAGGCGCGGTCGCTGGCGTCGAAGGTGTAGGTCGGCACCGAGGTCCGCAGGTCAACCGTCTCCTTGGGCATGAAGCCGCCCAGGCCGACGGTGTTGTCATAGGCCTGGGTGGTGGCGCGCGTGTGCTGCAGGTCGGCGGTGAGGGTCCACTGGTCGGTCGGGCGCCACTGGATGTTCCAGGACAGGTCCGAGGTGTCGGCCTTGCGGCTCGAGCGGCGCGCGTCGGTGCCGAAGCCGATGCCGTTGCTCAGGCCGAAACCGCCGTCGGTCGGGTTGTGCAGGACGCCCGTCAGCAGCGCACCCTTGGCATCGTAGGTCGCGCCCGGATCGACGGTCAGCGTGGCCGGCGTGGTGGCCATGAAGAAGCCGGCCTCCTCGGTGTACATCTTGTACTTCGATTTGAAGTAGGTCATCGAGGAAGACCAATTGTCTTTCTTCCACTGCAGCGCGCCGTACAGGCCGTCACGGGTGCGGTCGAAGGTGTTCGAGCTCCAGCTTGCGCCCGGGCTGATCCAGCGGGTCTGGCCGGGCGTGATGTCGGTGCGCGGAATGTAGGGGCTCACGCCCATGCTGTCGCTGGCGGTGGAGATTTCCGAATGCGCCAGGTCAAGCAGCGCGCCGAACTGGCCCAGCGGCGTGGTCCAGCGGTTCGAGATCAGGCCGGACAGTCCCGGCCGGGTGTGCGTGCTGCGGCTGGCGCGCGACTCTTCCACCGACAGCGCCGCCTTGAAGCCCTTGTAGTCGAACGGCAGCGCGGTGCGCAGATTGACCAGGCCGCCGATCGCGCCCTCGACCTGCTCGGCGGACGGATTCTTGTAGACGTCCACGCCGGCCATCAGCTCGGGCGGCACGTCCTCGAAGCTCAGCGCGCGGCCGCCGTTGGCGGAGAAGGAGTCGCGCCCATTCAGTTCCGAACGCACATAGTTCATGCCGCGCACCGACACCCCGGTGCCCTCGGCGGCGAAGCGCTGGATGCCGTCGCCGGTGCTTTGCAGCGGATCGGCGCGGTACTGGGTGCGGTCGATGGACACGCCCGGGATACGCTGCAACACTTCGGTGACCGAACGGTCGGGCAGTTTGCCGATGTCGGCGGCCACGATCGAATCGACGATCTCGTCCGAGTTCCGTTTGATGTTGGCGGCCGACTCCAGCGCGGCGCGCTGGCCAGCCACGATCACCGTGACGGGTTGGGCTTCCTTGTCCTTATCGGTGGCGGTAGCGGTCTGCGCCAGCACGGCGCCACTGGTCAAAAGCAACACTTGTGCAACCGCGGCAGCGATCGCTGTTTTTTTAAATTCGCTCAATTTTGTCTCCGTCTTTGTATGTTGCCACCATACGATCAGGTGACAGGCAGATGTTGCTTGCAGCATCGATCTCACTCAATCACAAAAATCCTCAATCCCAAGAATGAAATTCCATATCCGGACTGCCGTACCAGTGCGGATCGCCAGCGCGCCGGCGGCATCGCGGCGCAATATGTCGTCCTCCCGCAACACGGCGCTCGCGGCCGGCGCCACCCGCTCGATCATCCGCACGCCGTTCCTCTGCCGCCTGGTTTGCCCGAACCGGTTTTTCATGGCAGCATGCGGCTGAGCCAATTTGCAAAATCACCAACGTTGAATAAAATACTGGGCGTGCTCGATAGCGCGCGCCGTGCCGGCGACTGGGCCATTACTTTTGGAGCGACCACATGACACCGACAGTCATCGTAATGTGCGGTCTGGCAGCTGGACTCGGCATCATGTTTTGGCGACGCCGGCTGCGGTCGCGCCGCGTGGCCTACATCACGGCCTACGCGCTCCCCGTCGGCTTGTTGGAAAAACTGCGCGAGCGCCATCCGAGCCTAAGTATGGAAAACTACCAGCTTGTGGCACAGGGGCTGCGGCAGTTCTTTCTGGCCCATCTCAACAGCGGCAGGGAATTCGTCTCCATGCCGTCCCAGATCGTTGACGACCTGTGGCACGAATTCATCCTCTACACTAAAAATTATCAGCAATTCTGCCGTCGCGGCTTCGGCCGGTTCCTGCACCACACGCCCGCCGCGATGTTAAGCAAGGGCCAGCGGGGCAATGCCGGGATACGCCGGTGCTGGTTCCAGGTCTGTCGCCAGGAAAACATCAACCCGCGCCACCCCACCCGGCTTCCTTTGCTGTTCGCGTTGGATGCCCAATTGAACGTACCAAATGGTTTTACCTATGTCGTCGATTGCAACGGCGCCGCACGCCAGGCGGATGGCGGCGCCACGATCTACTGTGGCGCCGACCTGGGCGGATCCGCAGCCGGGTGCGGCGGCGGATCTTGCGACGGGGCGCACGGCCATTCCGGCTCGGATTCAGGCTGTAGTGGCGATGGCGGCGGGGACGGCGGTGGTGGAGGCTGCGGCGGGGATGGCGGGGGCGGTTGCGGCGGGGGCGGCGGCGACTGACGCCCCGACCCAGCGCTGGCATACGGCGAACCGCTTGCCCTGCACCGCCATGCCCGCAGAGACAAATGCCATTTCAGGCGCCGGATGGAAGCGCCAACCCTACTCTTTATTAAAGTAATGAACGGAAAGCGCACACACATGATTGGCACAGGTACTGGGATAACGATGACATCCCACCTGCGGCGCGCCATAGACAGCGGGCACGACCACCCTTGCGGCGGCGACGGCGGCGCGAGCCGCCACGTCCGATGCCATGCCTTGCGCGACCGCCACTTGGGCGGCAATACCCGCGACCGTGGCAGTAGCCCGCGCATGCGCGTTCACCGTCACGTTCTTGCTCCAGGTGGCACCGCTGTCAGCGCTTTTGAAGACGCAATGATTATCAGTCCCCGCATACACGGTCGCCGGCGCCGCGCCGTGTATCGCCAGGCTACGGACAGTCCGATCATTGATACCCTTGTTGATGGCGCGCCAAGCCTGCCCCGCCATGCGTTTCAACGCACCGCCAGCCAGCGTGCCGGCGTAAACCGTCTGAGGATCGAGGGGATCGACCGCCAACGCCAGCACGGTGGTCCGCTCTATACCGTTGCCGCAGGCATTCCATCCAGTGCCGAGATTTGAGCTGGTCAATAAGCGGCCGTCTGCGGTGCCTAGATGCAGTGCCTTGCTATTTGGCAATTGGCTCAACGCCCAGATATCAGGATTGACCAAACCCGTGTTCTGCGGACGCCAGCGAATGGCGGCGTTGAGGTTGCGACAGACTGTCATGGCGGTGGCGGCAAAAATAGTCGCCGGGTTCGTGCAATCGAGCAGCAGGCGCCGTATCCGCAGGTCGCCCCCCAGCAGGCCGGAGCTGGCCGACTGCCAGTTCAGTCCCCCGTTGGAGCTCCTGAACACGCCGTTTCCATTCGTTCCCACGTGTAGGATAGCCGGATTGGCCGGATTGATCACCAGCGCGGTAATATCGAGATTGTTTAAGCCCGTGTTACGCGCGGTCCAGTTTCCCCCGCTGTTAACGCTGACGAAAACTCCAGCCGCGGTCCCTGCATACAGGGTAGTGGGGTTCGCGGGATTCGTCACCAAAACCCTTACATCCAGATTATGCAAGCCGTTGTTCCTGGCGGCCCAGTTGTCACCGCCATCGGCACTGAAGAACACGCCGCCCGCGGTGCCCGCATACAAGGTCTCCAGTGGCACACCAGGCACCACGCTGAGGTCGCGCACCTGCAGGTTCGTCAAGCCGGTGTTTTTCGCCACCCAGGCGATCGCCAGGCCCGTGCTCTTAAACACCCCACCGCTTCCGCTTCCCAGGTACACTGTGTCAGTCACGACGGCGCCGAGGCGCAGCACGTTCACATCAAGGTGCGTTAGCCCTGGGTTGACATCGCTCCAGCTATCGCCGTAATCGAAGCTCCGGAATACGCCAGCAGCGGCGCTCCCCGCGTACATGGTCCGGGGCCGGTTCGGATGGCAAAGCAGCGCCGTGATTCGTCCCGGATCCAGTCCCGCGTTGTGCGGCGCCCAGTTCGCCGCCGAATCGACCGTCAGGTATACGCCCGCTTCCGTTCCGGCATACAGGACAGCTGCATTGCTTGGCGCCATAGCCAAGGCCCGGACCTGGAGATTTCCCAGGCCGGTGTTCCGCGCTACCCAGTTGCCACCCGAGTTGGCGCTGGTAAAAATGCCGCCGCCCAAAATGCCGACATATAGCGTCGTGGGGACTGCGGGATTGATAACAATGGCGATGGCGTTCATACCGCCGCCAGGCAAACCCGCGCTGGCCGTTGCCCAGTTATTCGCCCCGTCGGCGCTGCGGAAAACCTGGCCGTCTGCGGTGCCGGCGTAAGCAATGGCTGACGCGAGCGGATCAAGCACCACGGTGAGCACATGCATGCATGTCAAGCCGTTCGAGGCCGCCGCCCAGTTCAAACCGGCGTCAGCGGATCGAAAGACGCCGTTGCGATAGGTCGCTGCATACATCACGTGTACATTGACTGGATCGATTGCGATGGCGCGAATCGGCGCCAGCGTCGCCACTTCATTCGCGTCGTGGGGGTTAATCTTCGTGAAGGGAAGGCCCGCGCTCGAATCGGTCCAGGTCATGCCGGCGTCGGCGCTGACGAGGATCTCCCCGGTTTCGGTCCCGGCATAGATGCGCGCGGGATTATTAGGCACGATCGCGATGACAGTCGCGTCAAAATTGTCCGGCTGGGCAGCTTCCGGCCAGATCGGGGTGGCGGGCACCAAGGCGGCCGTGGCGCCGAAGACCGCATCGACATCGCCGCGTAATGCCACCGAGCCCGCGACCAAGCCGCCTACCACCGGAGGTAGTTTGGCCGGGATGGTGCCGACCATTCCACGGGTTTTTGAACTGGAGCGCCCCGTCGCTTCGGCCTGCGCCTTCACGACCGCGCGGGCCGCGCCATTGATCACGCCGTGCACGTCGATCCCCGGCGCGGCATTGATGGCGGTAATCGCGGCGAGGACTTGATTGGCGGGGCCAGCGTCGATCGCGTCGCGCACCTGGATTTCTGTTCCTGGGTTCACCGACAGATCATACGCATCCATTAACGCCTCCTGGGCCTGGGAGCCGATCGTTGTATGATTCAGTCGTTGATGCACTTGCGCGCACGCGTTGGTGATAATTCGCGACATGCGCGCAGCCGCGGTAAATATGACCCTGGCACTATCGACCGCAAGCGTCACGAAATTCGCGTTTTGGGCCGCTCCGGCGATCGTCGCCACGTTCGTGACGCCGGTTCGCATCTCGCCTGCAGTGACCTGCAGCGCATCTGCCACGGCGAGCAAGGGAGCGGCCGCAATGCCGACATACACGGTGGTGGTCAAGGCGGTATCGATCTTCAGCGCACGCACGTCCAGATCGAGCAAGCCCCCTTCCCCGGGCGCCCAACCCGCATTGAAGGCTGCCCAGTTCGCCCCTTGATCCGCGCTCTGAAATACACCGGCGGCGGTGCCAGCGTAAAGGATGCCGGCATTGGCCACGTCCAGCGCACGGATATCGGTCGACACCAATCCAGCGCTGGCCGGGTTCCACGTCTGGCCTGCGTCCGCGCTGCGAAATCCCCCCGTCCGGGTACCGACATACATGCCCAGGGTCGACGCGGGGTCGAACAGAATAGCCTGAATGTCCTGCCCCATCAGGCCCGCGTTGGCGGCGAGCCATTGCCCGCCTTGGTCCGTGCTGGCGTATAGCCCGCCGCCCACGGTCCCGGCATACACGAGGCCAGTGTCGTGCGCGACTGCCAGCGCCGCCACGTCTGTCACAGCGAGCCCGATATTGGCGGCGGCCCAGCTGGCCCCGCCATCCTGGCTGCGATACACACCGTGCGCCGCCGTGCCGGCGTACACGTGCTGCGTGTTGTGCCCGCTAACGGCGACCGCCCGCACCTCGACATTACCCAAACCATTGTTCAGATGCACCCACGTGTTACCACCGTCCATACTCTTGAACACGCCGTTGGCAAGGGTGCCTGCGTACATAGTTGCCGGCGCCCCTGGCTCGATCGCCAGCGCAAGCACCGCGTGCCCCGCCATTCCCAGCAAATGCCAGGTGGCGCCGCCGTCAACGGAACCATATATGCCTTCCAGGCACCCCGCATACACACGCGGTGGCGCCTGGTGGTCGACGGCCAGACAGTAAGGCCGCGACATCGGGTAGCCTTGGTGGATGCCTCTCCACCCCCCATCGGCCGCCGTATAACGCACCAGGCCGCCCACGTTGCCGTCGCGCCGCATCACCTGGCTGACCGCGACGGAGGCGCCAAATCCCATCGCCGCGCAAGCCTGATAGGTGGTCGCCACAGCGATTTGATCGGCCCCGGCCAGTGCTGGATCGGATAGCCGTATCTCCGCCAGACAGCTTGCAATCAAAGAGATCGCGGCATGCTGCAGGCCAAGGACACAAGCGTCGACTGGTGCGAAGCCGGGCCCCTTGCGGTAATTCGGCCAGACCATGCCAATATTGCCCCTGGCTCCGCCGATCTCGGCATCGGGTTCCGTGCCGGCGGTGTCCAGGCGAAACCGGTCAACCCACCCCCGGTCGAAATAACTGGTGACACCTTCGGTCGCCGTGTGGCCGTACGCGTTGCCCATCCCATAGGAGTATGCAATGGTCCGGGCGGCCCCGACCCCGGCCTGCTGCGGTAGCGGCTGGGGAATGTTTCCCGGTACTGCAACCTCCGCGCCGTGGTGGGATGCCACCAGTCCCACGCACACATTGTCGCAACCGTGATTGAATGTGAAACCCTGATAGCTCGCATCGCCTGTCAACAACATATAGCGGCCGTTCTGGTAGGGATCCTCGATTCTCAGGGCGATACCCGAATTATTCGAGTCGTTGCCAGTGACACGAATAAAGGTATAGCCCGATCGTGTAATGCTCAACGGCGCGCCGGCAGTCTGGCTCCATAAATGGAGGTCGCGGCCGTTTTGATTGATGCTCACGCGCAAGTTTTTCGCAATTTTGCTCAGATCCTGGTTGCCCGCTTTTTCGGGCGCGAGCCAGGCAGTATTGGGATGGCGATTGGCCTTCGCAACTATTTGATCGATAGCGACTGAAATGTGGTCGTCATCCCAATGCGACAAAACGAAGTGGGGAATGGCCGCCTCACAGAAGAACACATTCGAATCGAGAAATGCCTTGGTAAACAAGTTGTTACCAATACCTCCGCCGAGGTCGTAGTATAAAAATGGTTGCCCATGCGCATTCAACACTACATTCAGATTGCCTTGGCCGATATCGCAGACCAGTACGAAACAAGGTCTTTCAGCGTCAGTCAAGGCGGCGGGAATCCAGCCATCGATCAGATTTTGCAGACCAGCTGTCGTGTTATGGACTGTGCGCGCCATCAATCCTCCCGTTCCAGGCAGGGATGCGGAGCCG
This sequence comes from Duganella caerulea, assembly GCF_040362985.1. NCBI lineage: Bacteria > Pseudomonadati > Pseudomonadota > Betaproteobacteria > Burkholderiales > Oxalobacteraceae > Duganella > Duganella caerulea. Next base: position 881,781 of record NZ_BPWJ01000001.1, read on the forward strand.
GCTGATTATTCCACATAAAAAAGCATCAAGTCTGTTCGCTTGGAAGGAAATCTGACCCGGCGGATATCCACGAAGTAGGCCCATCCCTCGTTTGGCGTGGTACCGATCGTCGCCGGACTGGCACTGCCGTGAGCCGGATGGTACGTGTCAACGATGACACTCCCATTCGGCGCGTCCGCCCCGCCGGCAACAAAATGCACCTCGACCCAGTTACCCTCATAAAGGTAAGTCGGAGCCTCCACTCTATGCGCCACCCTATTTTCCATCGCGCGCAGAAAGTCGGCACTGACGACGAGCTCGGTGCAAAACATGCCTGCAACCTGGGCAATCTGTCCTACCGGAGGGAAGTTGTCGACATCCAGCCCATCGAACCACTCGCGGCTGAAGCACTCCAGGGCAAGGTGATACCGCACCACCTGCCTTTTCCAATACTCCTTTTCCAGACCACGAATAAAAGCATAATGCGAAAACGGCGGAACAAAGGTAATGACATCCACATAGCCTGAACTGTCAGCCGACATGGGATGGGCTTTAAACCTTTTGTTTGGACCCCACATGGTTCTACTCCTGACGGCTGGATTGTTGTTGGCTCGCCTCACACAGCATCACGCGCCACTTCAGCAAGGCTTCCTTGGTGGCTGGGTCTTCCTTGGCGCTGTACAGTTCCCGCAGGACGGATTGCGAGGGGTCGTCCAGTTGGCTGGATTGTTCCAGATCGAAAAATTCCTGAAAACCCTTCAACGCGGCGGGCCACGCTTCGTCTTTGTCCGGCCTATCAAATTGCAGATTTTCAAAACGGACCTTGGCGCCAGTGGCCAGCGACAAGGGGTCGATCAGTGCAATATCCAGTTCCGACGTAACAGGCGTGGCGGCATCTCCCTCGATCCATACTGTCAAGGTGCCCTTCTTGGCGTTTTTTGGAATCAGATGATCGATCACGCCCTGTTCCGGGGTACTGCCGGCGAACGACACGCCGTCGACCGTCAGCGTATAGCGAATATCGCGATAGATTAAGAAATCGGCGTCCTTGAGGACAACGCGCAAGCGACGCTGCACGAATGGACAGAGAACCCGCGCGCCATCGGCCGCCACGCCCCCGGCCACGTCCTGCGCGGCGGCTTGATTGGCGTCCAGGAACGCCTGGCTGGGCTCACACATGAGCTGGCCGCGCAGCGAAAGTTTCAGCGGCCAATGTGCACAGGCGATCCATCTTGTCGGTCGCGTCCCAGGAGCTTTCGTTCAGAAAAGCCTGGGCCCATGGATAGCGCGGATCAGCGTCAAAGTGCGGCCCCAGCGCCTGGGCAAGATTAAGATAGCGGGTCACGTCATATACCGTCTCGAGGCCATAGTCCCGCGCGCTGGCGATACTGTCGCGTATATGCAGGCGCGCCGAGTCGAGGCCAAGCGTGGCGACAGTGTCGGGCCAATGTGCCTGTAGATGAGAAAGCAGCTTATCTTCAAGCGCGGCTGCGCCACGCTGGCCCAGAATCTCGAATTGCTCCTGACGAATCACCAGCATCGATCTGCCCCTTGGTCAAAACTTCCCTGGCTATTTGTTTTTAATAATATCATCAAATTTTTTCCCTGCTTCTTCAGTTGATGCGCGCAATGATTGAACAGGACATGATGGGAGCTGCAGCACGAAGGACGTAGCCTGGAATTGCATCCACGTGAACAATTGGTGTTTAATGGCCGTCCCAAGAACTGAACCCTCAGCGAGAACCGCATGCAAACATTGGCTGACGCCATCGCACACTGGACCCGGGACCAGGACGACTACCCCACCCCGATTTCCAGCCTGTTCCTGTACCGCCGTCATGAGCCGTCGCCGCCCAATGTGTGCCTGGTGGAGCCCAGCATTGTGATGGTGGCACAAGGTGCGAAACAGCTGGTCATCGGTGCGCAGAGCTACCGCTACGATCCGCAGCGCTTCCTGGTCACGGCGCTCGACCTCCCCGGCAGTTCGCGCGTGCTGGAGGCGACGCCCGGGCGGCCCTGCCTCGGCCTGGTGTACAAACTGGATCTGCGCACCATCGCCGAACTGGCGCCGCACGTCCGGCCGGAACGACACACCGACCTCGCCGCCCAAGGCGTGGCGGCCATCGGCCATGTGACGCCCGCGCTGGCCGATCCTTTCGTCCGGCTGATCGCCCTGCTGCATGAGCCGGAAGCCAGTCCGGTGCTGGCGCCGTTGATCGAGCGCGAAATCCATTACCGGCTTTTGCTGAGCGACCAGTCCGCGCGGCTGCGGCAGATCGCGGCCGTGGGCAGCCAGAGCTTCCGCATTGCGCGTGTACTCGAATGGCTGCGCTTGCACTACCACCAGCCGTTGCGGCTGGACGAGCTGGCGGCCCACGCTCAAATGAGCACGTCCAACCTGCACCTGCACTTCCGGCAGCTGACCGCGATGAGTCCCCTGCAATACCAGAAATGGCTACGCCTGAACGAGGCACGGCGCCTGATGCTGAACGAGCAGCTGGATGCCGCCAGCGCCGCGTTCAAGGTCGGCTATGAAAGCCCTTCCCAGTTCAGCCGGGAGTACAGCCGCCTGTTCGGCGCGCCGCCCAAGCGCGATATCGAGAGCATCAGGCAAGAATTAGCTTGAATCGTGCTATCCGGTGCGAGAACCCGCTCAATAGAATGCAAGCTTGCATTGCCACATGAGCGGAGAGTACGGAATGATCACACTGAATATCAACGGGAAGGCGACACGCGTTGACGTCGCCGCCGACACGCCACTGCTGTGGGTCCTGCGCGACACCCTGCACCTGACGGGCACCAAATATGGCTGCGGCATGGGCTTGTGCGGCGCATGCACCGCGCACCTGGACGGCACGCCGATCCGCTCCTGCAGCACGCCGGTTTCAGCGGCCATAGGCAAGAAGGTCGTCACCATCGAAGGCGTCGACCGCGCGCGGATCGGCAAGGTCGTGCAGGAAGCCTGGAAAAAGCTGGACGTGGTCCAGTGCGGCTACTGCCAGTCCGGCCAGATCATGAGCGCGGTCGCCCTGTTGGAAGGCAATCGCAAGCCTACCGACGCCGATATCGACACCGCCATGGCAGGCAATATCTGCCGCTGCGCCACCTATGTGCGCATCCGCGCCGCCATCCACGAAGCCGCACAGGAGCTGGCATGAACATGCATTCCCCCCGCATCGAGAACGACAGCCGCCGCGGCTTCCTGCGCAGTACGCTGCAAGCGGCGGCCGGCCTCACCCTGGCCATCTACCTGCCCGGAACGCAGGCCGCCGCCGTCGCGGCCGAAGCGACCACGTTCGAACCGAACGCCTTCGTGCGGATCGGAACGGATGGTACGGTAACGGTCATCTCCAAGCACATTGAAATGGGCCAGGGCGCCTACACCGGCCTCGCCACGCTGGTGGCGGAGGAGCTTGACGCCGCCTGGTCGCAGGTACGCGTGGAAGGCGCGCCGGCGGACGCCAGCCGCTACAACAACCTGGCGTTCGGTCCTATCCAGGGCACAGGCGGCAGCACCGCCATCGCCAACTCCTGGGAGCAGTTGCGCAAGGCTGGCGCCAGCGCACGCGCGATGCTGGTATCGGCTGCCGCGGCACAATGGCAAGTGCCGGCCGGCGAGATCAGCGTCAGCGAAGGCGTGCTCTCGCACGGCGCACACAAGGCCACCTTCGGCGAGCTGGCAAGCGCGGCGGCGCTGCTGCCGGTTCCGGCCGACGTGCCGCTGAAATCACCCAAGGATTTCAAGCTGATCGGCAAGCAAGCGCCACGCAAGGACAGCGCGGACAAGGTCAACGGCCGCGCGCAATTCACCCAGGACTTGCACCTGCCCGGCATGCTGACCGCCGTCGTCGCCCATGCGCCGCGCTTCGGCGCCACCGTCAAATCGTTTGACGCCCGCAAGGCCAAGGCCGTCAAAGGCGTGGTTGACGTGGTGCAGATTCCGACCGGCGTGGCCGTGCTGGCCCGCGATACCTGGAGCGCCAAGAAGGGCCGCGACGCGCTGAACGTGGTGTGGGATGAATCCAAGGCGTTCAAGCTGGGCAGCGAGGAGATCTTCGCCGAATACCGCACGCTGGCGCAGCAGCCAGGTATGGTCGCCAATACCCGGGGCGATGCCGAAGCCGCCTTGGCCGGCTCGGCCCGGGTGTTCCGTGCCGCCTACGATTTCCCGTATCTCGCGCACGCAGCGATGGAGCCAATGAACTGCGTCGTGCGCATCGGCGAGCATGAATGCGAACTGTGGTACGGTGCGCAGTTCCAGTCCATCGACCAGCCCTCGGTCGCCGCGCTGCTCGGCCTGCCGCCGGAAAAAGTGACGCTCAATATGCTGTACGCGGGAGGCAGCTTTGGGCGGCGCGCCAGCAAGGACGCCGACTACGTGCTGGAAGCGGTGCAGATCGCCAAGGCCAGCAAATCGCGCGCGCCTGTCAAGATGGTCTGGCTGCGCGAGGATGATATGCGCGCCGGCTACTACCGCCCTGCTTTCCACCACGCGCTGGAGGCCTCGCTCGGCGCGGACGGACTGCCGACCGGCTGGCGCCACCGCCTCGTGGGCCAATCGATCCTGGCCGGTACGGCATTCGCCGGCATGATGATCAAGGACGGCATCGACGCGGTGTCCGTCGAGGGGGCGGCAAATCTGCCATATGGCATTCCTGCGCTGCGCGTCGAACTGCACACGCCGGCCGGGAACCCGGTGCCGGTGCTTTGGTGGCGTTCGGTGGGCTCGACGCACACCGCCTACTCCACCGAGACCTTTATCGACGAACTGGCAAGCAATGCCGGACAAGACGCCGTGGCCTACCGGCTCGCGCTGCTCGGCAAGCACCCTCGCCATGCCGGCGCGCTGAAGCTTGCCGCTGAAAAAGCCGGCTGGGGCCAGCCACTGCAGGCGGGCGCGAACGGCGCGCGCCGTGGGCGCGGCATCGCGGTGCATGAAGCGTTCGGCAGCTACGTGGCGCAAGTGGCCGAGGTGACAGTGAACGCCGACGGCAGCTTCAGCGTGGACCGCGTCGTCTGCGCGGTAGACTGCGGCATCGTCGTCAATCCCGACGTCGTGCGCGCCCAGGTCGAAGGCGGCGTGGGCTTCGCGTTGTCGGCGGCGCTGCACGGCGCCATCACGCTGAAGGACGGCGCGGTGGAGCAGTCCAACTTCCACGACTATGCGCCGATCCGCATCACCGAAATGCCCAGGGTGGAGGTGCATATTGTGCCGTCGGCCGAGAAGCCTACCGGCATCGGCGAACCGGGCGTGCCCCCATTGGCGCCCGCCGTGGCGAACGCCCTGGCCGCCGCCACCGGGAAACGGCTGCGCAGCCTGCCGTTCCGCACGGAGGAGCTGAAGGCCTGATGGAAAGTGTCGATCTGCAGGTTCTGGAGGCCGCCCGTCGCTGGGCGGCCGAAGGACGGCGCCATGCCTTGATAACGGTGGCGCACACATGGGGCTCCGCGCCCCGTCCGGCCGGCTCATGGTTGGTGATACGCGATGACGGCATCGCGGTCGGCTCGGTTTCAGGCGGATGCGTTGAGGACGACATCATTGCCCGCATGCGCGAGGGGCGCCTTGGCGATCGCCTGCCATTCAGCCTGCATTATGGTGTCACCCACGACGAGGCCGCGCGCTTTGGCCTGCCTTGTGGCGGCGCCCTGCAACTGGTGGTCGAACCACAGCCGGATGCCGGGCAACTGGGCGACCTGGCACGGCGGCTGGAGCGTGGCGAACTGGCGTTGAGGGAGGTCGACCTGGCGCGCGGCGTCACGTCCCTGGGCGCGGCCTCGCGCGGGGACTCGCTCAGCTGGAGCGGCCAACTGCTGCGTACCGTCCATGGCCCGCAATGGCGGCTGTTCATCGTCGGCGCGGGGCAAATCTCCTACTATCTTTCGCAGATGGCACAGGCGCTCGACTACGACGTTACCATCTGCGAGCCGCGCGATGAGTACGGTGCCGAATGGCGCGTGCCGGGCACCAGGATGGTCACCACCATGCCTGACGACGCCTTCCTTGCCATGCAGGCCGATGCGCGCTGCGCCGTCGTCGCCCTGACGCACGATCCGAAGCTGGACGACATGCTGCTGCTGGAAGCACTGCGCTCGCCCGCCTTCTACGTCGGGGCGGTTGGCTCCCGCCTCAATGACAGCAAGCGGCGCGAGCGCCTGTCACACCACTTCGGCTTCTCGGCGGCGGAACTGCGGCGCCTGCATGGTCCCATCGGCCTTCCCATCGGCAGCCATACGCCGCCCGAAATCGCGGTCGCCATCGTGGCGGAGATGACCGCGGTCCGCCACGGCGCGCCGATTGCCGCCAGATGAGCCTACCATTCATGCGCCTTTTGTAGAACACCGAGAACGGCAGCATTGCCCTGATAGCGCTTGCGCAAGGCTGCCTCGTCCTTGTCCAGTTTGTCACAGCGGTATTTCTTCATCGCCGCGGCAATCTCGCGTCCACGCGCTGCGTCGTAAGGCTCTTCGCCAGCGAAGTGCGTACACATCGCAATGCGCTCCACCACGGAAGCCACAGCTTTCGGCTGCCCTTTCGTCAGCTCCGCCAGCGCACCCTCCTCCGCCTGCGCGGCGAGCGACACGAAAATCAAACCAAGAAGCATGGGTAGACGAGGCATTTCTATCCTGACGCGGTGGAAGGGTTCATTTGGCAGATCCGTCAATTGTGCTGATTTATCACTATTTATCATATAAAAAATTCAAGACCAACTCAAGACCACCCGCCCATACTACCCCGTCCAAAAATTTGTAGTCCCGATAACATTTAAAAAAATACGCCTACAATCTGACCCCGCAAGGAATACAAGCATGAAAACTGAGGCTGGTTTGCTCGACACCCTGAACAGTGTCCTGATCGCGTCCCCCTTCGAGACGCCCGACTACCGCCTGGTGGCCGACGCCATGCGCGCTGGCGCTTTCGCCTTCCTGGACATCGGGCGCGACTGGCCACAGGCGCGCGCCGCGATCGAGCGGGTCCGGGCGGCGGCGCCCGGCAACTTCGGCCTGCGTATTCCGGAAGGCGTGCGCCTGGACGAGACGGCGCTGGCGCCGCTGCGCGGGCGCATCAAGGTGTTGATGCACGCCGCGCCAGAAGAGTTCCAGGCGCTGGCCGGCTTCTTCCATCTGGTGCAGGTGGTGTCGCTCGATGAGGCGCTGGAAGCGCAGCGCCTGGGAGCGGACGGTCTGATACTCAAGGGCGCCGAGAGCGGTGGCCGGGTTGGCGCGTTCAACAGTTTCATCTTGCTGCAGCAAATCCATGGCCGCCTGGCGCTGCCGTTCTGGGCCCAGGGCGGCATGGGGCCGCACGGCGCGGCGGCGGCCGTGCTGGCTGGCGCCCAGGGCGTGCTGTACGACTCGCAACTGGCGCTGATGCCGGCGGCGAGTAGCCGGCCGGGGCTGCGCCCGGTGTTCAAGGCGATCAACGGCTCCGAGACGGCCGTCGCCGGTGGCTACCGCTTCCTGCGGCACAAGCAGCTGCCCGATGTGGCCGAGGAAACCGGCCGGGAACAGTTGCTGGAGCAGCTGGCCGGCACCGCCGCACCGCTGCTGGCCGGCGAGGACCTGGCGCTGGCTCAACTGTTCCATTCCCTCTACGGCGACGTCGCCGGGCTGGTGCACGCGACCGAGGAAGCCATCGCCGGCCACCTGCGCCAGCCGGCACGCTCGGCTGCCGGTTTGCCTACACGATCAGCTCGCCGCTGGAGTTCCTGCCCAAGGACGAGTTGCCGTCCTGCGTCAGTCTAGGCTCGGTATTGTCCGGCATGGAGCACAACCGCGCGGTGGCCTTGCGCATATTTCGCAATATCGTGTTGTCCCACAATGAGCCGGACTGCCTGTTACTGTTCTCGACACCGCCGGACTTGCTCAGCGAAGCGCTCGCCGACTTGCCGCTCGAAGCCACCATCCTCGGCCGCCCATTCGTCAACCAGTTTTATCTGATGGAGCAATTCGACCTGGTGTTCGCGCATGGCGGCTACAACACGGCCGCCGAGTGCCTGGCTTGCGGCGTGCCGATGATTGCCTTCCCTTTCGTGTTCGACCAGACCTGGGTCGCGCAGCGCCTCCAGCAGCTTGGCGTGGGCGCACGCGTGTCACGTGTGCGCCACACTCCGGCGATGTTGCGCGCCCTCGCCGACCGCCTGCTGACCGACCTGGACGCGCGCGCCGTGCTGGCCGCCATGCAGCTCGACGTACGCCGTTTCGACGGTCCCACGTGCGGCGCGCAGGTGATCGAGACGCTGCTTGACGCGCCGCCGCGGCTCAACGACGCCAGATAGCGCAGATCGAGCTCCTGTGACTTGCGGAACGGATCGGCGGGCAGGCGCACCTCGGCCAGCGCGAAGTCTTGCACGGGCTCGCTTTGGCTCGACTCTATTTGATTGACAACACCAACACGGTCACCGAATACGGCGCGAAGCTATAGTTGAACGCTTTACCGAGCCCGCTTACCTTGCTGGTCACCGGCACGACCTTGGCCGGTTCGGCGATGGTGTTGGTGTCTTCCTTCTTCGCCGAGGCCACCACGATGGCCTTGCCATCCGGCGCCACCTTGCCGGCGCCGGCCAGCTCGACCTGCACCGACTGCGCCGTGCCGATCGCGTTGACGACCTTCAGGTAGATCTCGCCGCGCCGCTCCGATTTGGTAGCCGAGAAGAACATGGTCGGCACTTCCCTCGCCGGCGGCAGCACCTGCGGCGTCTCCTGCGAGGCCGCCTCCTGCCAGGTCTGCGTGCCGACTTTTTGCGCGGTCACCGGCAGCGACACGTTGCCCAGGTAATTGCTGAACACTTTCTGCACGTGGTAGGACGGCGAGCCGTAGCTGGCCTGCGCGTCGTAGCCGATCATGTTGAAGCGCCACTGCACGCCGCCCGGGTTCACGTTCACCAGCAGCGGCGCGTAGCAGGACATCTCGACCACGTCGGCGTTGCGCTCCATGCCGGTCATGAAGGCGGCGTCGGCCAGCGCGGAATGCAGGTTGGTGGTCGGCTCGCCCTCCTGCGCGGCCCACTCGCCGATGAACACTTTCGGCCCCTTGCGCTCATAGCTGTCGTAGCGCGTGGCGTCGTTCATCATCTGCATCGGGTTGTAGTAGTAATGCTCGTCGACCAGGTCGGGCACGCGACTGGTCACCTTCTGCTGCTGGCCCAGCCAGTCCTTGCCGTTGACGGTGGAGATCAGCTTGAGCTGCGGATACTTCGCCTTGATGGCGTCATGGAACTGGGTGTAGCGGCCGTCGTAGTTCTTCTGCTTGTCGAAGCCGTCCTCGTTGCCGATCTCGACGTAGCGCAGCTTGAACGGCGCCGGATGGCCGTCCCTGGCGCGCTGCGCGCCCCACTTCGTGTTGACGTCGCCGGTGACGTATTCGATCTCCTCGAGCGCTTCCTGCACGAAGGGTTGCAGCCCCGGGCCGGCGGGAACGTTCTCGCCGTTGAGCGCATAACCGGCGAACACCGCCAGCACCGGCTCGGCCTTCATGTCCTCGCACCACAACAGGAATTCAAGCAGGCCCATGCCGTCGGACGAGCGGTATCCCCACGTGCCGGGATGGCCGGGCCGCTGCTCGATCGGGCCGAGCGTTTCCTTCCACTTGAAGCGGGTCTCCACGCTACCGCCCTCGACGTAGTTCCCGCCCGGGAAGCGCAGGAAGCGCGGCTTCATGTCGACCAGCTTTTGCATCAGGTCGATCCGGTTGCCGTTCGGCCGGTCCTTGTAGGTCGGCGGGAACAGCGAGACCTGGTTGAACCAGATGGTGCCAGGGCTTTCGGTGGCGATCACCAGGCGCGCGTCGGCGGTCGGCTTGACGTTGCCGGGGGTGGTCAGGGTGACATCGTAGCGCTTCCATTCGCCGCTGATACGGCCGCCAACGGCCTGCGCGTACACGGTCTTGCCGTCCACGCCTTCGATGCCGACGGTCAGCGGCACGCCGCCGGCGCCGTCGGTTTTGGCGTAGAAGCTGGCGCGGTAGCGCGTGCCCGGCTTGACCGGAATGCCCCAGTAGCCGTCGTTAGCGACGCCGACCCGGTGGCCCGGCGCGGCGTGCACGGCGTCCAGGCGCAGGCTGGTGGTCAGCGCGGTGGCGGGGACCGGGTGGCGCTCGTCGAGCGTTATCGCGGCGCCGCCGCCGGCGTCCTGCACCACCGACCAGTGCGCGGGCGTCTTGCCGTCGTCCTTGAAGGCGCGGTTGCGCACCAGCTCCGCGTACAGGCCGCCATCGTAGGAGTAGTTGATTTCCTCGGTCATCAGGCCATACAAGGTCGGGCTGACCGGAATGCCGGGCTTGGCCAGGTCGATCTTGAGAGTGGTCTGCGCCATCGCCAGCGGTGCGATGAGGGCGGCGAGCGACAGTAAGATTTTCGAATTCATGTGAAGGTCGTGTAATGAAGCTGCGCTTACGGGCGCTATTAATTCAACGTTTGTGGTAACGCTGGCCGTCCGTTGGACCCCGCTGCGTCGGTACCTGCGTGCTCTCCGCCATTGTGGGTGTCCGGCATTGCCCTTTTCAATTCTCAAAATCGCCAACCGCCGTATCTTTTTTCAGCGAGCGCTTCGCCTGATTTCATCGATTCATGCAATTATCAAATTCAATGGTGGCGGTTTATCTCTGCAATCGATGGGAATACAGTACGCCTTGCTCAGAAAACCCAGGAAACAGAACCATGACCAAGACTCCAACCCTGCACTATATCTACGACCCGCTTTGCGGCTGGTGCTACGGCGCCGCGCCGCTGGTGAAGGCTGCCCGCGAGGTCTTGTCCGTGCAGGCTCACGGCGGCGGCATGATGGCGGGCGACCGCCGCCAGCCGGTCACGCCGCAGTTGCGTGACTACGTGATGCCGCACGACCGGCGTATCGCGAATGCCACCAGCCAGCCTTTTGGCGATGCTTATTTCGAAGGCTTGTTGCGCGATACCTCGGCGGTATTCGACTCCGCCCCGCCGACCGCCGCGGTGCTGGCGGCGGAAAAGCTCGCCGGCCGCGGCCTGGACATGCTGTCCCGCCTGCAATCCGCGCACTATGTCGAAGGCCGGCGCATCGCCGACCGCGAGGTGCTCGTCACGCTGGCTGGCACGATCGGGCTGGACGCGACTGCCTTCGCGCTGGCGTTGGACGAAGCACAACGCGAACAACTTCCCTCGCACATCGCCGGGACGCGCCGGCTGATGGAACGCGTTGGCGCACGCGGCTTTCCCAGCTTCGCGCTCGAACGCGACGGCAAGTTCACCTTGCTCGACGCAGGCGCTTTCCTCGGCCGCCCGCAGGAGCTGCGGGATTGGCTGAGGACTCAACTGCCCGATGAAGTGGCGTCGCCTGGAAGCGTGGCGGCGGAGTTCGGCTGCGGACCGGATAGCTGTTCAATCTGAAGGCAGAAGGAAAAACCATGCGAAGCAACTTGCAAATCGTCTCCGAGCACTATGCCGCATCCGAGCGGGGCGACATCGCCGGCATGATGGCCGATGTCGCGGCGGACGCGCGCTGGACGGAGATGGCGGGATTCCCTTGTGCGGGGACCTGGATCGGCCCCGAGCAGATTGTCGAACACGTGTTCAAGGTCCTGGGCGGCGAGTGGGATGACTACCGCATGACGCTGGAGTCCCTGGTCGATGGAGGCGACTGCATCGTCGGCATTGGCAGCTATTCCGGCACGTACAAGCGCACCGGACGAGCCATGCAAGCGCGAGTGACCCATGTGTGGCGTCTGGCCGGCGGCAAGATCGTGGGCTTCGAGCAGTTCACCGATACCTTGCTGGTGGCCAGGGCCATGTAGATCGATCGCGCGGGGTTACGCAGCCTTCGCCAGCAAGGCTTTGATGGCCGTTTCGGCGTTGGCGATCGCGACCTCCGCCGCATCGGGCCCGAGAACCGTGCCTTCGACGCGGATCACTTCGACGTCGGTCAGGCGTGAACGGCGTATCCGACGATTCCTCCGCGCGTCGATTACGAACCCGACGACATTGATTCAGGGCGTCGTCTACCAGCGTCGATAAGCGCGTCCCGGCGTCATACCACAGCTTGACGATCCTGTTCGGCTACTTGAACCGGTCAAAAAAGGCCTTGGATTCCTGCGCCGAGAAATTGGGGTACCAGTGGCCGCCCGTCTCCGTGCCGCACCAGATGACGGGCTTGCCGCTGTCGCAGCCCTGGTACTCCACGCAGCCGTTACTCCCCAGGGGCACCGTGGCGGCACTGCAGCTATTGCGCTTCAGGAAAAGGTCGCGCGCCTCCATCCCTGCCGAGTAAGGCACCACGTTGTCGTCCTTGGCGTGGATGAACAGGGCCGCCACCTTGTTGGAAGAACCGGCACAGCCGCTCCAGAGCGAACCGGCCATGGGCACGATAGCTCGCACCACGTCGCCCATCTGGCATCCGATGGAATTGGACATCATGCCGCCAAAGCTGAATCCGGTAGCAAAAACGCGCTGCGGGTCCGTGCAAGCGCCCTGCTGTACCTCGCTGATCATAGCGCGCAGGAAGCGGATATCGCGGTCGCCAGTATTGGCCCACCCCTTGTCCAGTCCCTGCGGAGCAACGAAGATGGCATTGTCGCCGTACAGATTCTTCAGCCCGAAAAAGCCGCTCCAACCGTAAACATCGGCGGCGCTGCCATCACGCCAGTGCAGCCCGATGATCATTGGATAGGCCTTGTTGCGGTCATACGTGGCCGGCAGCTCGATCCAGTAGTCGCGCCGGATGGCGTCGCTGGTGAGCGAATGTAAGCCGGTAGTCAACCTGACACCGCCGCCGCAGCCCGCCGTGCTCGCAGCGGGCGGAACCACGGGAGCTGATGATGTTGGTCCCACGGCTGATGTTGAAGTGCTGGTGGCGCCTGTCCCCCCTCCGCAAGCCACGAGCGCGATGAAAAGTAACGCGGCCAATACCTGTCTCATGTCTTCTCCTTGTTTGCGTCGAGGCCTTCCATGCGCGCTAAGTCTAATGGCCGCAATCGCGAACGTCTTTTACGATTTTTGCCATTGGACGACATGTTTTTGAAGCCCACCGTGATGTCGCAAACCCAGCCCCCGCTGCACGGCATTCACGAATTCGCTATAATCCAAAGGTCGAAAATGGTGGACCGGTTTTGGTGAGCCCCGGTCAGCTCCATGCCTGCAAGGCATCGAGCCTCAATCCAACCCGCAAGGGTCGCGGACCACGACAGAAGGCGAACGTGCGTCGTTTTCTGTCAGATGGTGGGTGCCAGCAAATCGCTGGCGTCGCATTCCCTCCCTAGGGACTTGCTGCGATCGGCGGATACCTCGTGCGTTCATATGCGCGCTCAAAGCGCGTTCTTATTCTGCGTCGAGGTCAACATGAAACACATTCCGGTCCTTATCATTGGTGGCAGCCTGGTCGGCTTGTCCGCGTCCCTCTTTCTCTCTTGGCGAGGGGTGCCAAACATCGTCATCGAGAAGCACGAAGGCAGCGCCCTGCATCCGCGCGCGATCGGCTTCACCGAACGCACGATGGAGTACTTCGCAGCTGTCGGTTTGGGCGACAAGATTCCGCAAGTCGCGCCCGGCACACGTCTACGCCGGGCCGTCGTCGAAAGCCTGGCCGGCCGCTGGATACGCGAAACGGAGTGGACGCCCGACAGCGCCGTTCCCAGCCGGGGGGATCGCGTCACACCCCACACCGGCGCCGCCATCGCCCAGGACAAGCTGGAGCCCATTCTTCGCGCCCGTGCCGTCGAACTGGGATCGCAGCTGGAGCAAGGGATCGAGTTGATCTCGTTCGAGCAGGACGCCGACGGCGTCACGGCGCTCGTCCGCAGCCGCCGGACCGGCGAAGAGGGGTCGATTCGCGCCGCATACCTGGTGGCCGCGGATGGCGCATCCAGCGGCATCCGCGAGACGCTGGGCATTGCACGCGAGGGGGTGGGCCACCTGCGAACGATACACAGCGTCCTGTTCCGTTGCCCGGAGGCTGAGCATTTTCTGGAGCGTGGTGTCCAGCAGTTCGAAATCGAGCAAGCCGGGCTCCGCGCCTTCCTGACCAGCTATGGCGACGGGCGCTGGGTGCTGATGCGCACGGACGGGCAAGCGCTGAACGAACTGGAACTCGCCCCATTCATCAGAACATGCTTGGGCCAGGACTTCGCTGTTGACATCATCACGACGGGACGCTGGGAGATGGCCGGCCGCATCGCGGAGAAGTACAGCGAGGGTCGTGTGTTTCTCGCGGGCGACGCCACCCATCAATTGCCGCCGACCCGAGGCGGCTTCGGTGCCAACACCGGCATCGACGACGTCTGGAACCTGGCGTGGAAGCTGGCCATGGTGGTCAACGGAAAATCGGATCCGGCCCTGCTGGATACCTACGGCGCTGAACGGCGCCCGATCGGATGGCTGCGCCACCAGCAGACCTTTGCACGCCCCGACTACGCGAAATGGCTGAAGAGTCCGATAGAGCCACAATCATTGTTCAGCGACATCGCCATGGAACTTGGTCAGCTGCACCGCTCGGCGGCGGTCATCGGTGCCGCCGGCGATTTGGCTCCAGCAGCGCATCCGGACGACTGGGCGGGACAGCCCGGCGTTCGCGCACCTTATCTGGAGATGACGGGGCCGACAGGCCGCCTGTCCACACTGGATGTGGTGGGCAAGGAGTTCACCCTGTTCGCCGAAGCGTCCGCGTGGATCGAAGCCGCCGCCCGCGTGAGTGCCGCGACAGGCGTGCCTATCGTCGCGGTGCGGATCGGGAAGGATGCGGACGTGAATCCCGATGAGTTCCATCTAAAATTCGGCATCACATCCGCAGGCGCAACCCTGGTGCGCCCCGACGGCATCGTTGGATGGCGCTCGCCGGGAGGCGTGCCGGACGCGCATGCGGCACTCAGCGATGCGCTACACGCAATCGCATCCTTGCTCGGGGTGTGGAGGAAAGGCCGTTGAACTCGCTCCCACTCGCATATCGAGGACGGCACCCGCCGTTCTTGTCCCTGTCACCCTGACGTGGATCGTTCGAGTACCTCCCCGGCGCCAACCTGACTTTAAACAAGACAGGCTCGCCCGGCGGCGCCATACTCACCGCGTCCAGCTACTCCACAGGCAAGTCGCCGCACCGATGGGATTCCATGCATAGACTTCATACCATTCGTCAAATCCTCCTCTTCATCGTGGTGGCGCTGGTCCTGCCGGCTTTCCTGATCGGCCTGGAGTGGTCGCTACACGAATTCAACGCCAGCCGTGCGCGCGGCGATGTCCAGGCCTTGCAGACCGCGCGCAATCTGTTGCTGAACATAGATGGCCAATTCAAGTCGCTCGGCGCGGTGGCGGGCACCCTGTCGGCCTCGCCGGCCCTGCAACAGGCCGACCTGGCCGCCTTCCACCGTCAGGCCAGCGCGGCCACGCGCTACAGCGGCGCCAGCAACTTCGTGCTGACCGGCCTGAGCGGACAGCAACTGGTCAACACGCTCAAGCCCTACGGCACGCCGCTGCCCAGGCACGCCAACCCCGCGCTGATGGCGCGGGCCGCGGCGGCCGGCCACATGCAGATTTCAAATCTCTATGTCGGCGCCGTCAGCGGCACGGGCGTCATGAGCATCTGCACGCCGGTGCTGATCGAGGGCAAGCTCAGGTATTTCATCGACGCCGGCCTGTCCGTCACGGAGCTCGCGCTGCTGCTCGCCAGCGGAAAACTGCCGTCCGACTGGGTGGTGTCCATCATCGATGGCAGCGGCACCATCGCGGCGCGCAGCCATGCGCCGGCGCGGTTCGTCGGCAAGAAGGCGACCCCCGACCTGCTGCAAGCGATCCGCCTGACGCGGGAGGGCCACGCGCGCCTGACCACACTGGAGGGCATTCCCGTCTACACCACGTATGCCCTGTCGCCGGACAGCGGCTGGTCGGTCGCCATCGGCCTGCCCAGCGCCGGCATCGACCGCGAACTGTGGCGATCGCTGGCCTTCAACCTGGGCATGGGCGCCCTGCTGCTGGCGATCGGCATGATATTGGCCGGGCGCGCCAGCAAGCGCATCCGCCAGGCCATGGGACAGCTGGTCGACATGTCCTCGGCGCTGGGCGGCGGCGCGGAACTGCCGCCGCACCAGATCCGGCTGCGCGAGTTGGAACAGGTGGCGGCCTCGCTGACCGAAGCGGCGGCGCGCCTGCGCCGCAGCGAGGCTGCGCGGATCGACGCCGAGGCCGGCCTCCGGCAAAGCAACAGCGCGCTGGAGCAGCGGGTGCGGGAGCGGACCGAAGACCTGCAGCAGTCGCGCCAAATGATCGCCTCCATCCTTGAGCACATGCCGGCCGTCATCGCCGTCAAGCACGCCGCCAGCCTGCGCTACGAGATCTTCAACCAGGCCGGCGAACAGCTGTTCGGCCAGCCCCGCGACAGCGTCATCGGCCATACCGACCACGTGCTCTACGACGACGCCGAGGCGCGGATGGCGTCCGATCGCCGGGTCCTGGCCACACGGCAGGTGGTCGACATCGCCCAGGAAGCCGTGCGCGATGGGCAAGGACACACCCGGTATCTGCACACCAAGAAGCTGGCCCTGCTCGACAGCGCCGGCGAGGCCAGCCATCTGCTGAGCATCTCGCTGGACATCACCGACAGCCTGTACGCCGCCGAGCAACTGCGCATCGCCGCCGTGGCCTTCGAGTCGCAGGAACCGATGATGATCACCGATGCCCACAGCACCATCCTGCGCATCAACTCGGCCTTCAGCGCCACCACCGGCTACAGCGAAGAGGAACTGCTGGGACAGACGCCACGCCTGCTCAAGTCCGGCCGCCACGACCAGGCCTTCTATGCCGCCATGTGGGGCAGCATCGTCGATACCGGCACGTGGCAGGGAGAATGCTGGGATCGCCGCAAGAATGGCGAGATCTATCCGACCTGGACCATCATCAGCGCGATCCGCGATCCGCAGGGCGTCATCTGCCACTATGTCTGCACCCAGAGCGACATCAGCGCCCGCAAGCAGGCGGAGGAGGAAATCCGGCTGCTGGCCTTCTACGACCCCCTGACCAAGCTGCCCAACCGGCGCCTGCTGGTCGACCGGCTGCGCCGCGCCATCGACAGCTCCGCCCGCAACCGGCTGATCGGCGCCCTGATGTTCATCGACCTCGACAATTTCAAGCAGCTCAACGACACGCTGGGCCACGACCAGGGCGACCTGCTGCTGTGCCAGGTGGCGCAGCGGCTGCCGGCCTGCGTGCGCAGCATCGACACCGTCGCCCGCCTGGGCGGCGACGAATTCGTCATCATGCTTGAAGGCCTGAGCGAGGACGTGGAGGAGGCTGCGCGCCAGGCGCAGGCGATCGGCGACGACGTGCTGACCGAACTGAACCATCCATATCAGCTGGGCGAGCGTCCCTACCATTGCACGCCCAGCGTCGGCGTGACCCTGATCTCCGACCACAGCCTGACCATCGACGAGGCGCTGCGGCACGCCGACCTGGCGATGTACCAGGCCAAGGCGGCCGGCCGCAACACGCTGCGCTTTTTCGAGCCGCACATGCAACAGGCCGCCAACGCGCGCGCCGAAATGGAGCACGACCTGCAACTGGCCCTGCAACGGGGGGAATTCGAACTGTACTACCAGGCCCAGGTCGACGCGGCCGGGCGCATCATCGGCGCCGAAGCCCTGCTGCGCTGGCACCATCCGCGCGACGGCGTGGTGCTGCCGGACCGCTTCATCGCGCTGGCCGAAAGCACCGGCCTGATCCTGCCGCTGGGACAATGGGTGCTGCGCAGCGCCTGCGCCCAGCTGGCGCGCTGGGCGGCCGAACCGGCCCTGGACGCGCTGACCCTGGCGGTCAACGTCAGCCCCCGCCAGTTCCGCCAGGACGACTTCGTCGCCCAGGTCGGCGAGGCCGTGCGCGCGGCCGGCGCCGATCCGCGCCGGCTCAAGCTGGAGGTGACGGAAAACCTGATGCTGGACGACTTCGGCGGTGTGGCCGACAAGATGAACGCGCTCAAGTGCACCGGCATCGGCTTCGCGCTCGACGACTTCGGCATCGGCTACTCCTCGCTGTCGTACCTGAAACGGCTGCCGCTGGAGCAATTGAAGATCGACCGCACTTTCGCGCGCGACGTGCTGGTCGATCCCAACGATGCCGCCATCGCCCGCATCATCGTCGTGCTGGGCCACACGCTGGGGCTGACCATCGTTGCCGAGGGCGTGGAGACGGGCGACCAGCATGCCTTCCTGGCCGCCAACCACTGCAATGCCTTCCAGGGGTTCCTGTTCAGCGTGGCGCTGCCGGAACGGGAGTTCCGCACGCTGGCGGCGCGGCCCCAGGACGCGTCGCCCGGCGATGGCGCGGGGGCCGTGCCGGCGGCCCTGTCCTAGCGGCACGGGGCACGGCGCGCGCACCACACCGGGCGGCGCGCCTGGCGCTTACTGCACTGTCAACTTGTGGCGGGCGCCGCCCGCCCTCTTGGGCAAGCTCAGGTGCAAGACGCCGTTGTCGTAGCGCGCCTGCGCCTTGGCCTCGTCCACGTCCTGCGGCAGCGTGAAGCTGCGCGAGATCTGGCCGCTAACGCGTTCCCGGCACAGGCAGTTGTCCACTTCCTCGCTCTTTTCCTGCTTGAACTCGGCTGCCAGCGAGACCAGATTGCCGTCGATCGAGACCTTGATGTCCTCCTTGCTCAGCCCCGGCATGTCGGCGCTGACCGCGAACCCCTGCTCGCTCTCGACGACGTTGATGCGGATATGGGACGGCGCCGCGCCAGCGTCGGGACGGCGGCCGAGCGCGAAGTCGCGCACCAGGTCGTCGAAGTTGGAGAAGGGATCGAAGCGCGCGATATCGCGGATGGGATCGAAACGGGTTAAGCCAAATGCCATGATGAACCTCCATAGGTGGGTGGTGGCGGCGTCGGCCCCGACGCCGCCTAGCGCCACTATAGGCAGCGCCGGCACAAAATACCGTGTCGCGCATCAAGCGGGCAGCAGCGAAGGGCGCGCCAGCGCATGGGGGCAAGCCGGCAGACATCCATCAATGTCCTTGCGGAATTGATGATGATAATAAGTGTGACATCGGAAATTCAATCCAACCACCCGCGACCGGAGTCCGCCATGCCTAAAAAATACGATCCCAATCTGCTCTTCAACGCGCTGTTGGAGCGGCTGCGGCTCAAGAACGATGCCGCGCTGTCCCGCGCGCTGGAAGTCGGTCCCCCGCTGATCAGCAAGGTTCGCCGCGCCAAGCTGCCGCTGAGTTCATCGTTTCTCATTCGTATCCACGAGGTGAGCGGCCTGGAGATCGGCGAGTTGCGCAAGCTGATGGGGGAACGCCGCGCCAAGGTGCGGGTCTCGGAGGCTGCCGGCATGCGGCGTGGCGCCGACCGCCAGTGACGGCATGGCCATCACGGCGCGGCGCCCGGCGCCGTGTCCGGACCGGTGGCGCGCCGCGGGGAGGAAACTGGTGCCGTCACAAGGAATCGAACCCCGGACCCGCTGCTTACATGGCAGCCGCTCTACCAACTGAGCTATGACGGCGCGTGACGACTGGCATCCCGCAGTATCGCGGCCCCTGCTGTCCGATGAAGCGGCGCCGGGTGCGCGATGACTCAACGATACCGCGATCGGCGGGCCGCCTTTTGCTCAAAGTCACACCGGCCGCGCCCTCGCCGCCGGCTCCTACAGCTTCGGGTCCAGCCGGCGATGGAGGAACTCCCGCGCGCGCCAAAGCCGGCTGCGCACCGTGCCGACCGGGCAGTGCAGGCGCGCCGCGATGGCGGCGTAACTGAGCCCCTCCTCGCTGCGCAAGGCCATCACCCGCGCCAGATTGTCCGGCAGCTCGCCGACCGCCTGCGACAGCAATTGCAGCATCTGCTTATCGATCAGCGCCCGTTCCGGCCCGCTGCAGGTTTCCGCGCCGTCCGGCCGCAAGCCGCGCAGGGCATCCTCGGGATACTCGGCCACGCTCAGCACGATCCGCCGCTCCTTGCTGCCGCTGGCCCTGCGGGCCGTGTTCAAGGCGATCCGGAACAGCCAGGTGTAGAAGGAGCACTCCCCGCGAAAGGCCGGCAGCGAACGCAGCACCCGGATGAAGGTCTCCTGCACCAGGTCCTCGGCCAGTTCGTCGTGGCGCACCAGCCTGTGGACCATGCGGAACACCCTGCGGTGATATTTCTTGAACAGCAGGTCGAAGGCGCGCATGTCGCCTGCCATCACGTCGCTGACCAGCACAAGATCCCTGATGCGCTCGTCGCTCAACTCCTTGTTGCTCATACCCGCTCCCGTCCATGGCCATGCCACCGCGGCTGCCGGCGGACGACACCGGGACGCTGGCGACAGTGACGGCCACTGTAAAACACTCCCGGTAAAAAAAGACTGCGCTGCATCAGTTGCGCCGGTGCCGGCGCCCGCCGCGGGGAAATCGCCGCGTTCTTGACGCACGACAGGAACGCGGGCACAGCGGCCGCGCCGGCGGCGTACATTGGCCATTCATCCGAGGCGCCTGGCGCCTCGTCCACAACCTACGCAGGAGTTCCACATGTCCCAATTCCTTCACCTCAGTCCCACCGTGCCGCCCCGCCGCAACGAGCTTGGCGCGCAGCTGGCCCGCTTCGAAACGCTGTGCCGCGAGAGCCTGGACGCCAGCGCCAAGTTGAGCAAGTTGAATCTGCGTTGCGGGCGCGACCTGCTGCAGCAGAGCCTGCCGTGGATGCAGCACTGGCTGCGCGCGGACAGTCCGGCGCAGCGCCGCGCGTTCGCCGCCGGGCAGCACGCCCCGGACCCGTCGGCGCTGACGGCTTACATGTCGGCCGCCGGCGCCGTCTCGGCCGAATGGCTGGCGGCCTACCGCACATGGATCGAGGCAACACTGAGCAATAGCGGCGAACAGTGGCTGCGCGCGCTGAACGCGCCCAACGAGCGCCTGGGCAGCTGGAGCGCCCAGGCGCTGAGCGCGATGCGCCAGGTCATGCCGGCCGCCGGCAACGGCGCGGCGGCCATCAACGGCGCGGCCGGCAATGGCGCCGCGCCGGCGGGAGCCGGCGCCGCCAGATCGCATCCGCTGGTCGTGGCCTGAGCGCCAGCCGACGCGGCGTCGACGGGCGGGCGCCTAGCCGGTCGCCAGCGCGCGCTCTATCCCCGCGCTGAGGCGCTCGGCCATGTCGTCGATCGTGTAGCCGTCCGCGCTGGCCCGCGCCGCCCTGGCCAGCGCCGCCATCTGCGCGGGGGCGCGCAACGCCGCGATGATGGCGCCGGCATAACTGTCGAGGTCGTTGGCGGTCATCACGCCGTTCACGCCGGACTCCAGATAGGCGATCTCGGGCGAATGCATGCCGCAGTCTGTGGTGAACATCGGCTTGCCGCTGCAAAACGAATCGAGGATGCCCAGCCCGACCAGTCCCGGATTGAGGATCAGGTCCGACACCCCGAGTGCCAGCGCCTTGTCGCGCCCGTGCAGCGTGCCCAGCGCGCGTATCCAGCCGTGCTCGGCGGCGGCGGCGTCGATCAGCGGCTGTTCCGGCCCGGCGCCCACGACCAGCAACTGGAAGCCGGGGACGCTGCGCCGCACGGCCTGCGCCGCGGCCAGCAGGAAGTCCAGCCGCTTCTCCTGGTACAGGGAGCCGAGGAACAGCCCCACCGGCCCCGGCTCCAGTCCCAGCCTGGCGCGCCAGGCGTCGATCTGCTGCTGATCGACGCCGCGGCACAGCGCCACCAGGTCCGCGGTGTCGACCGCGTTGCGCACCACGGTCGTGCGTTCGGCCGGAAAGCCGGCGGCGGCGATCAGGCGGGCGCTCAGGTCGGTGTACGCGTACCACCAGTCGGCCCGGCCGATGCTCCAGCGCTTGAAGCGCTCCTTCCAGCCCTGCGGACGGGTCGACTGCAAGTTGGCGCCATGGCCCCAGAACGCCAGGCGCCGCGGGCGGCGCACCAGCATCAGCCACAGGTTGTAGAGGATCTTGTTCTCGTGCATGACAATGACCAGGTCGGCCGCCCGCGCGTAGCGGCCATACGGCTGCCAGCACACGCGCCATCCGAGAAAATAGCGGGTCGGGATCGACACGCTCCAGCTCAGGAAATCCTCGTTGCGCTTGAGCTTTTCGGCCGGCGTGCCCTCGCCCACCAGCAGCTGCAGCGCCACGCCGCGCTCGGCCAGGCGCGCGCGCAGCCGTTCGTAGAAGCCGACCCGGTAATGCAGCAACTGGCGCTCGACGATCAGCACCCGCGGCGACGAGCGGTAGCCGTCCGGCCTGGCCTCGCGCATCTGCCGCCGCTGCGCCGCGCGCAGGCAGGCCTGGCGCAGGCCGTCGGCGGCGCGCGCGAAGGTGTAGTCCGCCACCAGCTCGCGGCCCCTGGCGCCGAAGCGCTGGCGCAGCGCCGGGTCCTCCAGCAGCTGCTGCGCGCGCTCGGCCCACAGCTCGAGCCGCAGCGGGCACACATAGCCGTTCTCGCCGTCGCGCACCAGCTCGCCCGCGGCGCCCGCGTGCGGCGACACCAGCACCGGCAGGCCGGCGGCGCAGGCCTCGTTGATGACCACGCCCCACGGATCCCAGCGGGTCGGGCAGACGAACACGCGGGCGTCGCGGTAGCGCGCCGGCAGCGCATCCTGCTGCAGGAAGCCGGTGAAGCAGGCGTCGACCAGCCCGGGAAACAGCGCCGCGGTCGCCTGCAGGGACGGCATCAGGCTGCCGCTGCCGACAAACAGGATGCGCACCCGCCGGCGCAGGCGGCGCGCCAGCGCCAACGCCAGCGCCAGCGCGAAGCCGGGATCCTTGACCGCTTCGATGCGGCCGCAGAACAGCAGGTCGAACGCCGGTTCGGGCCGGGGCCCGGCAAAGGCGGCGTTGTCGACGCACAGGCAGGACGTGAAGCGCTGCGCGTGCGACGCGCCGTAGCGGTCGTACAGCGCCTGGCCGCCGGCGCTGGCGGCAACGAAGGCGTCGCTGCGCGCCAGCATGTAGCGGCGCACCAGCCGGTGCAGCGCCCCCAGGCCGCGCTCCGAGTCGTCGGTGCCGTCGGTCATCGGGACATGGGCGATGCGATGCCGGCGCGCGTAGGCGAACGCCAGCAGATGGGTCGGATTGTAGCCGTCCGTGACCACCACGTCCGGGGCACCGGCGCGCAGCGCGTCCAGCACGTCCGGGTTGCAGTGGATATAGCGCCCGCGCCAGGTCAGGAAGCGCGGCCGCAGCACGGTCAGTGGGCAGTCGGGCGGCGGGCAGTCCCACAAACGGTTCGGCTCATTCTTCACGCAGCAGATGACGTGGAGCTGGATATCGGGCAGCGCGGCCAGCGCCGAGAACACCGGCGTGCGGTACGGCGCCAGGCTATTGGTAACGATGGCGATCTTCAACATACGATCCTTTCGGTGAGGTGCACAGCAACGGGAAGATGACGCCATTTAATACGCTGGCGCGCGGCGCCGGTTGCTTACTGTCACAAGGCGACGCGATCGCGCCGCGCCGCAACGGTAGTGCACGGCTTGCTCAATGTCGGGCGCCGGGGTGACATTCGACAAAGTCCCGCCAGGCCCGCGCCTTAATCTAGCTCAAACACCACACCGGGGAACTCTCATGCCAGCCTATCCGCGGCGCCAGCTACGGCGCATCCTGCTGCTCGCCATCGTGCCGGGAACGCTGGCGCTGGGCGCCTGCGCCACGCGCGGCGACGCGCCGAACGGCCCGACCGCGGTGCTGATCACGCCCGCGCTGATCGACGCCCAGCGGCAGCAGCAACAACGGCTCAAGCAGGACATCACGCCGCTGACGATGGCGCCGCCGCCGTACGCGATCGGCGCCGCCGACATCCTGTCGATCGTGGTCTGGGGTCATCCCGAGCTGGCCAGCGCGGTGCTCAACACGCCGACCCCGGTGCTGGCCGGCGTCGAGCAGGCCACCGCCGCCGCGCCGGCCCAGGGCTTCGTGGTCAGCGACGACGGCTTCATCCAGTTCCCGTACGCCGGCGACGTGCCGGTGGCCGGCCTGAGCGCGGCGCAGGCGCGCGACCTGCTGGCGCAACGCCTGGCGCCGATGTTCAACCAGCCGCGCGTGACGCTGCGGGTGCTGGCCTTCCGCAGCCAGCGGATCTATGTCGACGGCGAGGTCAAGGCGCCCGGCGTGCAGCCGATCAACGATGTCGCGATGACGCTGACCGAGGCGATCAACCGCGCCGGCGGCGTCACGCCGGCCGGCGACCAGAGCCAGCTGACGCTGCTGCGCCAGGGCCAGCGCTACCGCATCAACCTGCCGGCGCTGATCCAGCAGGGCATCGACCCGTCGCGCATCACGCTGCGCCACGGCGACATCCTGCGGGTGCAGCCGCTCGACGAAAGCAAGGTGTTCGTCAGCGGCGAGGTGGTGGCGCCGCGCGCGCTGACCATGCACAACGGCCGGCTGTCGCTGAACGAGGCGATCGGCGAGGCCGGCGGCATCAACCCGCTGACCGGCGACGCCCGGCGCGTGTTTGTCGTGCGCCGCAGCGGCGGCACCGACGAGCTGTACCAGCTGGACGCGCGCGACACCGGCGCGCTGGCCATGGCCGAGGCGTTCGAGCTGCGCCCGCGCGACCTGGTGTACATCGACGCGACCGGGCTGGCCAGCTGGCACCGGACGCTGAGCCTGTTGATTCCCGGCGCGCTGACCTCGGCCGTCAGCGCCGGCAAGCAATGACCCCAACCGCGAGCCCATCATGAACCATCCCCTCCCCACCGCGCCGCACAGCCTGCAGGGCGCGCAGCCGCCGCAACCGGCCCACCTGCGGGCGGCCGCGCCGCTGCCCCACCACGAAGAAGAGATCGAGCTGGCCAGCTATCTGTATCTGCTGAGCGACCGGCGCTGGCGCATCGCCGCCATCGTGTCGCTGTGCACGCTGGTGGGCGCGCTGTACGCGCTGCTGGCCGCGCCGGTGTACGAGGCGACCATGCTGATCCACGTGGAGGAAGGCCAGCCGAACAACAACACCAAGAACATGATCGGCGAGATCTCCGCCATGTTCGACGTCAAGGCCGCGGCGATCTCCGAGATGGAGCTGATCCGCTCGCGCATGGTGATCGCCAAGTCGGTCGACGCCCTCGGCCTGTACATCGACGCCGCGCCGCGCTATTTCCCGCTGATCGGCGCCGCGCTGGCGCGCCAGCGCCAGACGCTGTCGCAACCGGGCCTGTTCGGCTACGGCGGCTACGCCTGGGGCGCGGAGGCGATCGACGTGGCCGACTTCTTCGTGCCGGAGCCGCTGCAGAGCCTGCCGTTCACGGTGACCGCCGGCGCCGCCGGCCGCTACCGGCTGCAACTGCAAAGCCGCGCCATCGACGTCGCCGGCCAGGTCGGCCAGCCGCTGGCGCTGGCGCTGCCCGAGGGCCGGATCACGCTGCGCATCAAGCGCCTGGACGGCTTGCCGGGCGCGCAGTTCCGCCTGCGCTACCTGCCCAAGCTGGCCGCGATCGAACAGGTGCAAAAGGCGATGCTCGTGGCCGAGATCGGCAAGCAGTCCGGCCTGATCAGCGTCACCATGAGCGGCCCGGACGCCAAGGCCACGTTCGACACGCTGACCGAGATCGGCCTCGAATACGCGCGCCAGAACGTCACCCGCAAGCTGGAGGAGGCGGAGAAGTCGCTGGCCTTCCTGGAAAAGCAGCTGCCCGACATCAAGCAGCGGCTGGACGAGTCCGAGGCCGAGTTCTACCGCTTCCGCAACCAGAGCGGCACCATCGACCTGTCCGAGGAAAGCAAGATCAGCCTGCAGCAACTGGCCGCCCACAAGGCCCGCCTGCTCGAGCTGCAGCAAAAGCGCGAGGAACTGCTGGCCAGCTTCACGCCGGCGCATCCGGCGGTGCAGGCGGTCGAGCACCAGCTGGCCGCGCTGGCGCGCGAAGTGGCCAGCGGCAGCGCCCACATCCGCCAGCTGCCGATGCTGGAACAGGAACTGCTCAAGCGCAGCCGCGAGGTCAAGGTCAACACCGAGCTGTACAGCGCGCTGCAGAACTCGGCGCAGCAGCTGCGCCTGGTCAAGGCGGGCAAGGTCAGCAACGTGCGCGTCATCGACCTGCCGATGCTGCCGGAAAAACCGACCCGGCCGCAGCGCGGCGCCATCCTCGGCATGGCGCTGGGCACCGGGCTGGCGCTGGCGCTGGCGGCGGTGGCGTTCGAGCGGCTGCTCAACAAGGGCATCCAGTCGCCGCGCCAGATCGAGCAACTGCTGGGCGCGCGCGTGGTGTACGCCAACGTGCCGCACAGCCCGGCGCAAACGCGGCTGCGGCGCCAGGCCGACAAGGCCGGCGCCGGCACCGGCTGGCCGCTGCTGGCCACCTGCGCGCCGGGCGACCCGGCGGTCGACGGCCTGCGCTGCCTGCGCGCCGCGCTGCAGGTGACGCTGCCGCGCAGCCGCAACAATATCGTCCAGCTGTGCGGCGCCACGCCCGGCCTGGGCAAGTCCTTCCTGTGCGCCAATTTCGCCGCCGTGCTGGCCTCCAGCGGCAAGCGCGTGCTGCTGATCGACGCCGACCTGCGCGCCGGCCAGCTGCACCGCTATTTCGACCTGGAGCGCGACGCCGGGCTGAGCGAGGTGATCGGCGGATCGCTGGCGCTGGCGGCCGCGATCCGCGCCACCGCGGTGGACCGGCTCGACCTGCTGAGCACAGGGGCGCTGCCGCCCAACCCGTCGGAATTCCTGCTGCACCCCGATCTGGCCGCGCTGCTGCTGGCCGCGTCGGCCCGCTACGACTGCGTGCTGATCGACGCGCCGCCGCTGTTGACGGTGTCGGACGCGCTGGTGCTGGGCACCCACGCCGGCACCGTGTTCCTGGTGGCGCGCGCCGGCGTGTCGACCGACAGCGACCTGAACGATTCGATCAACCGCCTGAACCAGGCCGGCGTCGCGCCCCATGGCGTGATCTTCAACGACATGACCGTGCGCGGCCGCCTGCCGGCGCCCGCCGCCGATCTGCCGCGCCTGTCCCACCAATCCTGACACCGTTACCCCGAGGTCCGCCATGCCCGACTCGTCCGCCCCGATCGCCCCGCCGCCCCCCCCGGCCGGCCTGCGCCAATGCAGCTGGCGCGGCCAGGTGCCCGCCTGGGTCGGGCCGGCGCTGGAACGGCTGTACGGCAACCTGTTCGCCACGCTGGCGCAGTTCCGGTTCAGCCGCGACCTGGCGCAGGCCCACACCTACGCGACCTTCGAGGGCAGCGAGCTGCGGACCCTGCTGGTGTTCAGCCTGCACCGCGGCGTGGCGCAGGTGTTCAACGAGGTGGTGTGCCTGGACAGCGCCGAGATCGAGGCCTTCGCCGACTATGTGTTCACCCACTTCCGCGGCGCCCGCGTGGTGTCGCTGCGCGCGGTCCATGTGGCGCGCGGCCACTGGCGCCATCCGCGCCAGCAGTACGACTACCTGGAGGACACCTGGATCGCGCTGCCGGCCACGGTGGCCGCCTACACCGACAGCCTGGGCAAGAACACCCGGCGCAACCTGCGGCGCTACCAGCAGAGCCTGCGCGACGAGGCGCCCGGCTTCCAGTTCACGGTCGCCGAGCGCGGCGCGGCCAGCCCGGCCGGGATCGACGCCATCATCGCGCTCAACCATGCGCGCATGGCCGGCAAGAACAAGCGCTCGGCGCTGGACGCGCGCCAGGGCGCGCAGCTGCGGCAACTGGCGGCCGCCTGCGGCCTGGTCGGCACCATCACCATCGACGGCCGGGTCTGCGCCGGCGCCATCAGCTACCGCGTCGGCGACAATTATTTCCTGATGGTGCTGGCGCACGACCCCGAGTACAACCGCCACAGCCTGGGCTTCCTGTGCTGCTACCTGACCATCTGCGCCTGCATCGAGCGCGGCGGCAAGGAATTCCACTTCCTGTGGGGCCGCTACGACTACAAGCGCCACTTCCTCGGCCAGCAGCGCGCGCTCGACCAGCTGCTGCTGTACCGCACGCCGCTGACGGTGCTGCGCCACCCTGGCCTGGCGCTGCGCACCTGGGGCGCCGCGCTGCGCCGGCGCGCGCTGCTGCGGCTGCAGCTGGCCGCGCGCAGCGACCACCCGGCCGCGCGCGCCGCGCTGCGCTGCCTGGCCGCGTGGCGGCGCCTGCGCGGCCGGGCCTGAGCCACCACCACCATCCCCAGACAAAGGAGTCCCCATGTTCATCGACAGCCGCCAACTGCCCCCCGACAGCGCCGTCCACACCACCGTCTGCGTGATCGGCGCCGGACCCGCCGGCATCACGCTGGCGCTGGAACTGGCCGGCCACGGCATCGACGTCTGCCTGCTGGAAAGCGGCGGCATGGCGCCGGACGACGCCACGCGCGACCTGTACCGCGGCGCCAGCGTCGGCCTGCCCTACCACTACGCCGACGGCTGCCGCAGCCGCTACCTGGGCGGCAGCAGCAACTGCTGGGGCGGATGGTGCCGGCCGCTCGACCCGTGGGACTTCGAGGCGCGCCCGTGGATACCGCACAGCGGCTGGCCGTTCGGCGCCGCCGAGCTGGCGCCGTACTATCTGCGCGCGCACGCGGTGCTCAAGCTGGGGCCGCACAACTTCGACCCGGACTGGTGGCAGCGCGCCATCGGCCGCGACGACGTGCGCCGGCTGCCGCTGCCGAGCGGCCAGGTGCGCGACACCATCTCCCAGTTCAGCCCGCCGGTGCGCTTCGGCCGCCTGTACCGCCGCGACCTGGAGGCGGCGCGCCAGCTGCGGGTCTACCTGTGGGCCAACACCATCAACCTGGCCACCGACCACGCCGGCGCCGAGGTGGGCCGCGTCGACGCCTGCACGCTGTGCGGACGCCGCCTGCGGGTGCACGCCAGGCTGTATGTGCTGGCGGCCGGCGGCATCGAGAACGCCCGCCTGCTGCTGGCGTCGAACCGCACGCAGCCGGCCGGCCTGGGCAATGGCAACGACCTGGTCGGCCGCTACTTCATGGACCACCCGCGCATGCAGTCGGGCAAGGTGGTGTTCGCGCGCGCATGGTCGCGCAACAAGCTGTACGACATCAAATACCACTACATGAACTCGGCGGTGGCGGCGCGCGGCAACCACATCGCCGCCCAGCTGAGCCTGACCGGCGAGACGCTGGCGCGCGAGCGCCTGCTCAACGCGCGGGTCTGGTTCTGCTCGCAGTTTCCCGGCGAGGGCAGCCCGGCCGCGCAGGCGCTGTTCCGCTACAAGCAGGCCACGCTGCAGAAGGACCAGCCGGGCTGGCAGCCGCTGCGCGACGCCGCCACCATGCTGCGCCACCCGCTCGACACGCTGGGCTACGGCGCCACGCGGCTGATGCAGCCGCGCTGGCTGGTGCGCGGCGTGAAGTTCCAGATCATCGTCGAACCGGCGCCCGATCCGGCCAGCCGGGTGACGCTGTCGCCCACCGAGCGCGACCAGCTCGGCATGCCGCGGGTGCAGGTGGACTGGCGGCTGGGCACGCTGGTCCAGCGCACCTTCGACCGCACGCTGGCGCTGATCGGCGCCGAGCTCGAACTGGGCGGCGCGGCCGCGGTGACGCTCGATCCGCCGCTCGAGGGCGGCGCCTGGCCGCCCGGCCTGGAGCGCGAGGGCACCTGGCACCACATGGGCACCACCCGCATGCACGACTCGCCGCGCGCCGGCGTGGTCGACCGCCACTGCCGCGTGCACGGCATCGGCAACCTGTACGTGGCGGGCAGCTCGGTGTTTCCCACCGCCGGCGCCAACTTCCCGACCATCACGCTGACCGCGCTGGCGCTGCGCCTGGCCGACCATCTGCACCAGCGGCTGCTGCGGCCCGAGGTCCTGGCCGCCCACGCCAGCGGAGCGCCGGCATGAGCCCGACCAGCGGCCAGTGGGCGCGCCATCCGGACCGGCTGGCGGTGGCGCTGCGCCTGGGCGACCTGGCCTTGCTGGCCGCCGGCGCGCTGGCGCTGGTGCTGCTGCCCCGCCTGGGCTTGTACGAACTGGACGATGTGCGCGCGCGCTGGCCGCTGGTGGGCCGGCTGGTGCTGGCCAGCGCCGCCACGCTGGCCCTGGCCGTGCTGTTCGGCGCGCTCAGCGGCGGCCTCGGCGCGCTGTCGCGCCTGTGGCTGGCGCTGTGGTGGGCGCTGGCCGCGACCACGCTGTGCGCCTGGCACCTGGGCATGCAGGCGCTGCTGCGGCGGGCCTGGCGCGCCGGCCAGGCCCGCATCCGGGTGCTGGTCATCGGCGACGCCGCCGCGGACGAGCTGTGCCGTCGGGTGCGCCAGGGCGGCGACGGCCGCTACCAGATCCAGGCGCTGTGCCATCCCCGCCGCGCCGGCCGCCCGGTGCCGCCCGGGATCGACCGGGTGGCCCATCCGCGCCTGGTGCCGGGCTACGTGGCGCGCTACCCGGTCGAGCAGATCTGGCTGGCGCTGCCGCTGAGCGACGGGCGCGACGTGGTCACCCTGCAGCACCTGCTGCGCAACACGCTGGTCGACATCCGCTGGCTGCAGGACACCCGCGACCTGCAGATCCTCAGCCAGCACAGCCAGACGCTGTTCGGCTTTCCGGTGCTCGACCTCAACTGCCTGTGCCCCGGCCATTGGCAGCTGATCGAAAAATACCTGTTCGACAAGGCGGTGGCGCTGGCCGCGCTGCTGGCGCTGGCGCCGCTGATGCTGCTGATCGCCGCCGCCATCAAGCTCGACTCGCCGGGGCCGGTGCTGTTCGTGCAGCCGCGCGTCGGCCTGAACGGGCGCCAATTCAACGTCTACAAGTTCCGCTCCATGTGGACCGGGCAGGACGGCGACGCCCAGGCCACGCGCGCCGATCCGCGCGTGACGGCAATCGGGCGCCTGCTGCGGCGCACCAGCCTGGACGAGCTGCCGCAGTTCCTCAACGTGCTGCGCGGCGAGATGTCGGTGGTCGGGCCGCGGCCGCACGCGCTGCCGCACACCGAGCAGTACCGCAAGCTGCTCGACGTCTACATGGTGCGCCACCGCGCCAAGCCCGGCATCACCGGCTGGGCCCAGATCAACGGCGCGCGCGGCGAGACCGACACGCCCGACAAGATGATGCGGCGGGTGCAGCTGGACCTGTACTACATCCAGCACTGGTCGCTCTGGATGGACCTGCGCATCGTGCTGTGGACGGCCGTCAAGGGCTGGACCGGCGACCACGTGTACTGACCGCGCGCCCGCGCGCCCACCAAGGAGAACCAGATGAATGACACCCCCGCCCTGCTGCATCCCCCCCTGGCGCCGTCCAAGCCGCTGTCGGCCCGGGTGGCGCTGATCACCGGCATCACCGGCCAGGATGGCGCCTACCTGGCCGAGCTGTTGCTGGCCAAGGGCTACCAGGTGCACGGCCTGCGGCGCCGCAGCTCGCTGCCCAACACCGGCCGCATCGACCACCTGCTGCGCGCGGCCGGCGGCCGCCTGTTCCTGCACGACGGCGACCTGACCGACGGCGCCGCGCTGACGCGGGTGCTGGCGGCGCTGCGCCCCGACGAGGTCTACAACCTGGCCGCGCAAAGCCACGTCGGCGTCTCGTTCGACGCGCCCGAGTACACGGCGCAGGCCGACGCGCTCGGGCCGCTGCGCCTGCTCGAGGCGATCCGCACGCTGGGCCTGGCGTCGCAGACCCGCTACTACCAGGCCTCCACCTCCGAGCTGTACGGCGCCACGCTGGCCGTGCCGCAATCGGAGCGCACGCCGTTCGCGCCGTGCAGCCCGTACGCGGTCGCCAAGCTGTACGCGTACTGGATCACCGTCAACTACCGCCAGGCCTACGGCATCTACGCGTGCAACGGCATCCTGTTCAACCACGAGTCGCCGCGCCGCGGCGAGGACTTCGTCACCCGCAAGATCACGCTGGCGCTGGCGCGCATCGCCTGCGGCACGCAGGACTGCCTGGAACTGGGCAACCTGGACGCGCTGCGCGACTGGGGCCACGCGCGCGACTATGTCGAGATGCAGTGGCTGATGCTGCAGCAGCGCCAGGCCGACGACTTCGTCATCGCCACCGGACGCCAGCACAGCGTGCGCCATTTCGTCGACTGCGCCGCCGCCGAGCTGGGCATCGCGCTGCGCTGGCACGGCGCCGGCCCCGGCGAGCACGCCACGGTGGCCAGCGTGCGCGCCGGCGCGCCGGCCGCGCGCCACTGCCGCGCCGGCCAGACCGTGGTGCGGGTCAGCCCGGCGCTGTTCCGCCCGGCCGAGGTGCCGACGCTGCTGGGCGACGCCGGCAAGGCGGCCCGCCTGCTGGGCTGGCAGCCGCGCCACAGCTTCGAGCAGCTGGTGCGGGAAATGATGCGCAGCGACCTGGCGCTGGTCCAGTCCCAGCCGAACACGGGCGGCGCGCTGCCCGTCCCCTCCGCCGTTCCCGCCCCCTAAGGAGCCGTCATGCACTACGCCAACCCGCATACAAGGATCTTCGTCGCCGGCCACAACGGCCTGGTCGGCTCAGCGCTGGTGCGCGCGCTGCGCCGGCGCGGCTACGCCAACCTGGTGACCAGGGAGCGCGACCAGCTTGACCTGACCGACCAGCAGCAGGTGCGCCACTTCCTGCGCAACGAACGCATCGACGAGATCTACCTGGCCGCCGCCACCGTCGGCGGCATCCACGCCAACCACAGCTATCCGGGCGAATTCATCCATTCGAACCTGGCCATCGAGACCAACCTGATCCACGAGGCCTGGCGCCACGGCATCCAGCGGCTGCTGTTCCTGGGCTCGTCGTGCATCTACCCGCGGCTGGCGCCGCAGCCGATGCCGGAATCGGCGTTGCTGCAGGGCCCGCTGGAACCGACCAACGAACCCTACGCCATCGCCAAGATCGCCGGCATCAAGCTGTGCGAGAGCTACAACCGCCAGTACGGCACCCGCTACCGCAGCGTCATGCCGACCAATCTGTACGGCCCGGGCGACAACTACCACAGCGAGAACAGCCACGTGATCCCGGGCCTGATGCAGCGCTTCCACGCGGCCCGGCTGTCCGGCGCGCCGTCGGTCACGGTCTGGGGCAGCGGCGCCGCCGCGCGCGAATTCCTGTATGTCGACGACCTGGCCGCGGCCTGCCTGCATGTGATGGCGCTGAGCGAGGACGTGTATCGCAGCGCCACCGAGCCGACCGTGTCGCACATCAATATCGGCTGCGGCGAGGACATCACCATCGCCGCGCTGGCGCGGCTGATCGCCCGCACCGTGGGCTACAGCGGCGACATCGTGTTCGACGCCAGCAAGCCCGACGGCACGCCGCGCAAGCTGCTCGACGTCAGCCGCATCAACCGGCTGGGCTGGCGCGCCAGCACCCCGCTCGAACGCGGCCTGCAGGAAACCTACCACGCGTTCCAGCGCGCGCTGGCCAGCAGCCGGCGCGACGCCCGCGCGCGCGCGCTGGACGCCCACTCGGCGGGCCAGCGCCTGCTGTACGGCAGCGCCGCCAACCCGGGGCACGCCTACGCCAACATGCAGGCGCCGTTTTGATGGCCGGCCACGCCTCCCCGCTGGCGCCGGCCGTCCCGGCCACCGCGCGCCAGGGCCGGGCGCTGGGCCGGGCCCTGCTCCTGAGCCTGGCGAACCAGGGGGTCGCCAGCGGCGGCAATTTCGCGCTCAACCTGTACCTGGCGCGCGCCATGGCGCTCGAGCAGTTCGGCCTGTACGGCCTGTGCTACGGCGCCTGCATGCTCTACATCGGCGTCGGCAACGCCGTGCTGCTGACCCAGATGACGGTGGCGATGCCCGAGCGCGCCGGCGCCGCGCAGGCGGCGTTCGCCGGCCGCGTGCTGTGCGGCGTGCTGCTGATGGGGGCGGCGCTGCTGGCGCTGGCGCTGGCGGCGGCGCTGGCGCTGGCCGCGCTGCGGGTGCCGCACTGGCAGCTCGTGCCGCTGAGCGCGCTGGCGGCGGCGGCCATGCTGGGCGCCGAGTTCTTTGTCAGCCACGCCTACCTGCGGCGGCGCGAGCGCGCGGCCCTGCTGGTGAACTGCCTGACCATCGCCACGCTGGGCGCCGGCATCGGCGCGCAGGCGCTGCTGGGCGCGGCGCCCGGCGCCGGCGCCGCGCTGCTGTGGTACGCGCTGGGCGCGGCGCTGGCCAGCGCGGCCGCGTACGCCAGCCATCCGCTGGCGCTGCGCCACGCGCGCGCGGCGCTGCGCGACGAATGGCTGGCGGCGTGGCGCCACGGCCGCTGGGCGCTGGGCGGCGTCGGCGTGACCTGGCTGCAGGCGCAGAGCGCCACCTATGCGCTGGCGCTGGTGCTGGGGCCGGCCGGCGCGGGCCTGGCCAATGTCGGCCGCCTGTTCATCTCGCCGTTCTCGTTCCTGCTGCCGGCCATCAACAAGGTGGCGCTGCCGCGCCTGGCCGCGCTGCGCGCCAGCGCGCCGCGGCGCATGCGGCAACTGGCCGGCCGCCTGACGCTGGCGCTGGTGCTGCTGGCGCTGGCCTACGCGGCGCTGCTGCTGCTGTCGCTGGACCGGCTGGCGCCGCTGGTGCTGGGCCAGCGGCTGCCGCAACTGGCGCCGATGGTGACGCTGTGGTGCCTGGTGCTGGTGGCCCAGCTGGCGCGCAGCGGCGGCGCCCAGCTGATGCAGATGCAACTGCGCTTCCGCACCCTGACGCTGCTCAACCTGCCCAGCGCCGCCGTCTCGATCGGCGCCGCGCTGGTGCTGATGCACTACTTCGCGCACGCCGGCGCGGTGGCCGGCCAGCTGGCCGGCGAGCTGGTGTTCGCGATCCTGATCTGGAAGGAGATCCGCCATGCCGGCCACGCCGCCTAGTCCGCCATCGGTGGACGTCTGCATCGCCACCTACCGCCGCCCGGCCATGCTGGCCGCCCTGCTGGCCGCGCTGGCCGGCCAGCGCCCCGGCACGCTTGCGCCGCGCGTGATCGTCATCGACAACGACCGCGACGGCAGCGCCCGGCCCGTGGTCGAGCAGGCGCGCGCGGCCGGCGGCCCGCCGCTGCTCTACCAGATCGAACCGGTGCAGAATATCGCGCTGGCGCGCAACCGCGCGCTGGCGCTGTGCCGCGCCGAGTTCATCGCCTTCATCGACGACGACGAGACGCCGTGTCCGGGGTGGCTGGCGGCGCTGCTCGAGTGCGCCGGCCGCTACCAGGCCGACGTCGTGTTCGGCCCGGTGCACAGCGTGCTGCCGCCGCACGCGCCGGCCTGGACGACCGCCTGCTTCCGCAAGGCGTCGCTGCCCACCGGCGCGCCGGTGCGCGTCGGCGGCGCCGGCAACGTCCTGCTGCGGCGCGCCGCGCTGGCAGCCGGCGACGGCTTCGACCCGGCCTTCGGGCTGACCGGCGGCGAAGACACCGACTGGTTCCACCGGCTGCACCTGCGGGGCCGGCGCCTGGTCTGGTGCGCCGAGGCCGAGGTCAGCGAGCCGGTCGCCGAGCTGCGCCTGCAGCCGCGCTGGCTGCGCCGGCGCGCCTTCCGCAGCGGCCAGACCTACTACCGGGTGTTTGTGCGGCGCTACCGGGCCGGCGCCAGCGTGCTGTGGTTTTCCACCAAGCTGCTGCAGCTGCTGGGCGGGCTGGCGCTGGCGCCGCTGCTGCGCGTGGCCAGCTACCCGGCCTACATGGCCCTGACCCTGCGCCTGGCCGGCGCCGCCGGCCAGCTCTCGCGCTGCCTGGGCGCCGCCGACTTCGAGGAGTATCATGCACGCCACCATCGATAGCCCGGCGCCGCGGCGCCACCCGGACCGCCTCAAGGCACTGCCGCTGCTGGTGCTGCTGGCCAGCTCCGGCCTGCCGATCAACTACACGCTCGGCCCCAGCCGCACCATGCTGGTGGCCGACGTGGCCGACATGACCCAGGCCGCCGCCTCCAGCGCCAACACGCTCAGTTCACCCGCCAACCTGCTGATGCTCGGCGGCCTGTACGCGTGCTCGGCCGGCATGCTGCTGGGCCGTCCGCGCAGCGTCGCCCTGGTGCTGGGGCGCAACTGGCCGCTGCTGCTGCTGATGCTGCTGCTGGCCGCCAGCGCCGGCTGGACCTATCTGCCGGAAAAGGTGGCGCTCAACGTGGTGCACAACCTGGGCGTGATCATGATCGCGCTGGCGGCCGCGCTGCACTACCGCCACCAGCCGGAGCGGCTGCCGCGCGACATCGGCCTGGTGCTGGGCGCGAACATGGCGCTGCAGGTGGCCGCCGTGCTGCTGGTGCCGATGTGGGCGATCGACTGGCAGGCCCGCTGGCAGGGCCTGACCGTGCACCCGAACACGCTCGGCGCGCTGGGCTTCACCACCTTCTGGGCCAACGCCAGCGCGCTGGCGGTCAACGGCCAGGCGCGCAGCCGCGTCGGCCGGCTGCACCTGGCCGGCTGCGCGCTGGCCGTCACGGCCATGGCCGGGGCCGACAGCGTGACCTCGAAGATGAGCGCGGCGGCCTCGCTGCTGCTGGTGCTGGCGATGCGCCGCCTGGCGCGGCGCCACGCCGGGCGCCGCCTGTACTTCGGCCTCGTGCTGGGCGGCGCGGTCGGCTTCCTGCTGTACCGGCTGATCGGCAGCGCGATCGACCTGGGCTGGTTGTTCGCGCTGCTTGGCCGCGACAGCAAGCTCACCGGGCGCGACGACGTCTGGCGCGACGCCTACCAGGCGATCGGCGCGCACCCGCTGCTGGGATGGGGCTTCGACGACCATGCGTACCTGATCGCCTCGGCCGGCATGCCCTATTCCAGCTACCACAACGGGCTGCTCGACCTGGCCGTCAACGGCGGCATCGTCGCCGTGCTGCTGCTGGCGCTGGTGTTCCTCAACTGGGCGCTGCGGCACCTGCGGCGCGACCTGCTGGCCGCGCGCTGCGCGCCGTTCTCGCTGGCCTTCGTGCTGCCGTACATGCTGCACAATATGACCGAGGCTTCCTACGTCTCGCCGCGCGGGCAGATGTGGGTGCTGTTCCTGGCGCTGCTGTTTGTCGGCGCCTGCAGACTGCCGCCCACCGGGGAACGCCATGGCGCCGCTTGAACCGGGCCGCTACCGCGCCGACATCGACGGCCTGCGCGCGCTGGCGGTGCTGGCCGTCATGGCCTTCCACCTGTCGCCCGCCGCGCTGCCGGGCGGCTTTGCCGGGGTCGACGTGTTCTTCGTCATCTCCGGCTTCCTGATCACCGGCGTCATCACGCAGGCGCTGCAGCGGGGCGAGTTCAGCCTGGCGCGCTTCTACCAGCGCCGCATCGTGCGCATCCTGCCCGCCTACGCGCTGGTGTCGGCGGTGACGCTGGCGGCGGCCAGCTATCTGATGACGCCCAACGACTACCTGTTCTACACCACCTCGCTGGCGACCTCGTGGGGCTTCGTGTCCAACCTGTTCTTCTCCATGCTGAGCTGGGGATACTTCGGCCAGCGCACCGAGGAGTTTCCGCTGCTGCACACCTGGTCGCTCGGGGTCGAGGAGCAGTTCTACTTCCTGTACCCGCTGCTGCTGCCCTGGCTGTGGCGCCGCGCGCCGCGCCTGCTGGTGCCGCTGCTGGCGCTGCTGGCCGCGCTGGGCCTGGCGCTGTCGGAATGGCGCACCGGCGTGGTCGGCAGCTACTTCCTGCTGCCCTACCGCGCCCACGAACTGCTGGCCGGGGCGCTGACCGCGTGGCTGGTGGCGCGCGCCGCCCCGCCATCGCGCGCGCGGGCGACGCTGTGCGCGCTGGGCGGCGCCGCGCTGGCGCTGGGGGCGGCGCTGTGGCTCAACCGCGGCACGCCCTTCCCCGGCCTGCGCTCGCTCTACCCCTGCCTGGGGGCGGCGCTGCTGCTGTACGCCGGCGCGCGCGACAACCCGGTCAGCGCGCTGCTGCGTCACCGCTGGCTGGTGCGCATCGGCCTGATGTCGTACTCGCTGTACCTGTGGCACTGGCCGGTGCTGTCCTTCCTGCGCTACCGCCGCGTCGAGCTGAGCGGCGCGTCCGCTGTCGCCGCCGTGGCCGCCATGTTCGCGCTGGCCTGGCTGTCCTGGCGCTACGTCGAACTGCCGGCGCGGCGGCGGCCGGCGCCGTTCAGGCGGGGCCTGCTGCGCTATTACGCGGCGCCGGCCGCGGTGTTCCTGCTGGTCGGACTGGTGTCGTACGGCACCGAGGGGTTGCCGCAGCGCTTTTCGGCCGACGCCCGCGAGCTGCTGTCGAGCTACTCGTTCGAACGCGACCTGGGCGGCGACTGCGCGCAGCGCGCCGGCGAATACCATGGCGTCAGCCTGGCCCACCTGGAGCGCCGCTGCGCCTTCGGCGCCGACGGTGCCGCCGCGCCCAGCGTGCTGCTGTACGGCGACTCGCACGCCCACCATTTCAAGCCCTTCGTCGACCTGCTGGCGCGCCGGGCGGCGCTGCGGGCGGTGTACTTCGTCGAAGGCAGTTGCGATCCGCTCGACCTGCCGCCGGCGCCACCGGCACCGGCCAGCGGCTGCCAGCGCCGCAACGCCGACCTGCTGCGGCTGGCGCCGCGGTTCCGCTACGTGGTGGTGGCCGGCCGCTGGCAATACAAGGGCGAGGAAGCGCTGTTTGCCGCGCGCCTGCGCACGGTGGCGCGGCAGGTCACGGCCGCCGGCGCCACGCTGGTGGTGTTCAAGGACAACCCCTCGGTGCAACGCGACCTGTCGCGCTGTGTATTGTTCCGCAAGCGGGGCTGGATCCCGGCCGGCAGCGACTGCGACATGAGCGCGGCCGAAGTGCGCGACGAACAGGGCTCGATGGACGGCGTCATCGACGCGCTGCAGGCGCAGCAGCCGGCGCTGCAGGTGATCGATCCCAAGCGCGCGTCCTGCGACGCCGTCCGCTGCCTGACCGCGATCGGCAACACCGCCTTGTACAAGGACGCCAATCACCTCAACACCCGGGCCGCCGCCCTGCTGGGCATGCGCTACATGACGATGGTCGGCAACCCGCTGGCGCCTGCCATCACCCACGCGGGCGCTGCGGCGCCGGCCTCGCCATGAACGGGCCGCCGCCAAACCGCCAGGCCGGCGGCCGGCCGCTGCGCGTGCTGGTGGTGCACAACCGCTATCAGCAGCGCGGCGGCGAGGAC
This sequence comes from Duganella caerulea, assembly GCF_040362985.1. Lineage (NCBI taxonomy): Bacteria > Pseudomonadati > Pseudomonadota > Betaproteobacteria > Burkholderiales > Oxalobacteraceae > Duganella > Duganella caerulea. The sequence goes on from NZ_BPWJ01000001.1 coordinate 920,586, forward strand.
GTGGTGGTGGCGGCCGAAACCGCCCTGCTGCGCGCCAACGGCGTGGAGGTGAGCTCGTACCAGCGCGACAACGGCGAGCTGACGGGATTGTCGCCATGGGCCAGCGCGGCGGCCGCGCTGGCGACGGTGTGGTCGGCGCGCGCCGCGCGCGACATCGCCGCCCTGTGCGCGCAGCAGCGGCCGGACCTGATCCACTTCCACAACACCTACCCGCTGATCTCGGCGGCGCCCTACTGGACGGCGGCGCGGCGCGCGATCCCGGTGGTGCAGACGCTGCACAATTTCCGCCTGCTGTGTCCGCAGGCGATGCTGCTGCGCCAGGGGCGCTCCTGCCAGGAGTGCGTCGGCCGCGTGCCATGGCGGGCGGTGCTCCACGGCTGCTACCACGGATCGGCGCTGCGCTCGGGCGTGGCGGCGGCGGCGCTGTCCACGCACCGGCTGCTGGGCAGCTACCGGCGCCGGGTCGGCGCCTACATCGCCCTGAGCCGCTTCAGCCGCGAACTGTTCATCGCCGGCGGCCTGCCCGCCGCGCGGCTGCACGTCAAGCCCAACTTCGTCGGCGACAGCGGCGCGCCGCCCGCCGGCCCGCGCGACGGCGGCCTGTTCGTCGGCCGCCTGTCGGAGGAAAAAGGCGTCGCCGTGCTGCTGGCCGCCATGACGCGGCTGGGCGCGGGACGGTCCCGGCTGACGCTGGTTGGCGACGGCCCGATGGCCCCGCTGGTGCGCGCGCAGGCGCCGGCCCAGTGGCTGGGCGCGCTGCCGCCCGAACGGGTGCGGCTGCAGATGCGGCGCAGCCTGTTCCTGGTCGCGCCCAGCACCTGCCTGGAGACGTTCGGCCTGGCGGTGATCGAGGCGTTCGCCTGCGGGCTGGCGGTGATCGGCAGCGCCCACGGCGGCGTCGGCGAACTGATCGAGGATGGCGTCACGGGATTGCTGGTGGCGCCCGGCGACGCCGGCGACCTGGCGCGCAAGATCGGCTGGGCGCTGGACCATCCGCAGGCGATGGCCGCCATGGGCCTGGCGGCGCGCGCGCGCTATCTGCAGCACTACACGCCGCAACGCAACTTCCAGCAACTGCTGGCCATCTACCACACCCTGCTTCCCACCCAACCAGGAGAACCGCATGCCTTCCGACCGCCAGATCGTACTGAAGAGTCCTATTGATGTCATCGACTGGGGCCAGGCGCTGGCCAGGTTGCTCGATTGGGGAGCGCGCCGCGAAAGCCGCTACGCGTGCATGTGCAATGTGCACTCGGTGGTCACCGCCGCGCGCGATCCGGCATTTGGCAGCGTCATCGGCAACGCCGACATGACCACGCCGGACGGCGCGCCGGTCGCGTGGGCGCTGCGCCATTTCCGCGGCACGCCGCAACAGCGCATCAACGGCCCGGACCTGATGTGGCGCCTGCTCGGCGAGGCCGAGCGCAGCGGGCTGTCGGTGTTTCTGTACGGCGCCAGCGACGCCACGCTGACGGCGCTGCAGGCGGCGATGCGGCGCCAATTTCCGCGGTTGCGCATCGCCGGGGCGATCGCGCCGCCGTACCGGCGCCTGACCGAGGACGAGGACGATCTCGATGTCGGGCTGATCAACGCCAGCGGCGCCAACCTGGTGTTCGTCGGCCTGGGCTGCCCCAAGCAGGAGTACTGGATGGCCGCGCATTGCGGCCGCGTGCAGGCGCCCATGATCGGCGTCGGCGCGGCCTTCGACTACCATGCCGGCACGCTGCGCCGGGCGCCGCCATGGTGGCAGCATCACGGCCTGGAGTGGTTGTACCGCCTCGGGCACGAGCCGCGCAGGCTGGCCGGCCGCTACCTTGTCACCAACACGCTGTTCGTGTGCGGTCTGTTGCGCCAGATGCTGGCGACGCGGCGGCAACGGCAATGAACGCCGCCACGCCGCCGCCAGCCGCGCCATACGACCCCGCCCGCCTGCTCGACGCACTGCTGGAGCGGCTGCATTTGAAGAACGACGCCGCGCTCTCGCGGCTGCTGGAAATCGAGGCGCCGACGATCAGCAAGATCCGTCACCGCCGCGTCAACATCGGCGCGACGCTGCTGTTGCGCATGCATGAGGTCAGCGATCTCAGCATCGAAGAGCTGCGATCGCTGATGGGAGACCGGCGGGAGCGGCTGCGCCCGTCGGCCAGGAAGTGGCAAGGGGCCGGCCCGCGCTGAGGCGGCCCGGCCCCGCGGCCGGCCTAGCGCAGCAAGCGCAGCGGATGCGGATAGGTGTAAGGCTGGTAGCCCGGCTTGGCAACGAGGAAGTAATCGCGGTTCAGGCCGATCGAGGACGGGCAGGTGTTGTCGATGCCGTTCGTCGTGTAGCCATTCTGCGGATTGGCCGAGTTGTTCCAGATGTACAGCGAACGGATCTGGTCCGGCCCCGGGTAGGTGCCGCACGAGAAGCCTTCGGCCATCAGCTCGATGGTGCGGCTGATGGTTGCGGTGGCGGTGTTGTTGAAGATGACGCCGTCGCCGCCGCGTATGCCGATCGCCGTGCGCTGCAGGCCGCCGCTGATGTTGGTGGAATAGTCGTTGTTGTACACCTCGAAACTGCGCGAGCCGCGCGGCGACGACGACAGTCCATGCGCATCGGTCATCGCATAGTCCTTGGCCGGATCGGTGCCGACCACGCGGTTGTAACGGAACACATACGAAGAACCGTTGTTGGAGGCGATGTTATGCCGGTTTCCGGAGAAATAATTGTTCTCCACATAGACCGCGTTGGGCGAGCCCAGGTCCAGTGCCGGCCACGCGCCGCCACCATACACCACCACGCCATACCCCAGGTTGCGCAGATCGGCGCTGTAGTTGTTGAGGAAGTTGTTATTGTAGATGACGCCGCGCTGGCCCGGCGCATCGCCGACATACACCGCGCTGAAGATGAAGTCCTTGAAGGTTGAGTCATACACGCGGAAATCGCGGCAGCCGTTGAGCAGGCCGAGCCCCTTGTCCTGAATCGCGCCATTGGCGTTGCCCACCAGCGTCATGCCGGAAAATACCGCGGCTTGGCCGTTCTGGCAGTTGAAGGCCACCAGGTAGCTGGTGTTGGGGACGGATCCCTGCCGGCGGATGATGGTCTTGTCCTGGCCGGCGCCATGCAGTGCCACGCCGGCCGGAATCGTCAGCTGCTGGACACCCCAGTTGCAATCGCCCGCGGGAATGGCGACGTTCATGCCCGGCGTCGCCGTGTTGACCGCGTTGCTCACGTCATTGAAGCTGCAACTGAGCGCGACCCGGTCGGGCGTTGGCGCAGGCGTCGGTGCTGGCGTCGGTGCTGGCACCGGCGTCGGCGCGGGCGTGGGCGTGGGCGTCGGCGTGGGCGTGGGCGTCGGCGTCGGCGTCGGCGTCGGCGTTGGCGTTGGCGTTGGCGTTGGCGTTGGCGTTGGCGTTGGCGTTGGCGTTGGCGTTGGCGTTGGCGTTGGCAGTATCGCCGATGCCGAACAGGCGTACGGACTCCAGAAGTAAGTGCTGATGGTCGGGTCCCAGCCTGGATTGTCGTGGGTGGCCTGGTAGTACTTGCCGTTGTCGGCATAGCGCACGATATCCTTGGTCAGGTATTTGTGGCCCCAGACCCAGTCAGGATAATTGCAGGTCGGTGCCGTGCTTGGCGGCGTGGACGGCGCCACCGGTCCGGGATTGACGGCCGCCCGCAGTGGATGCGGGTAGGCATAGGGCGTGTAGCCTGGCCGGGCGCTGAGGAAATAGTCGCGGTTGGCGCCGATCGAGGCCGCGCAGTGGTTTTGCAGCCCGCCCGGATAGGTGGGGCTGGCCACCGCGTTGCCCCAGATATACAGCGAGCGGATCTGGTCCGGGCCGGGATACTTGCCGCAGACGAAGCCGTCCGTATCGAGCTCCACCGCACGGCTGTAGCCGGACGGCACGGCGTTATTGAAGATCACGCCATCGCCGCCGCTGATGTTGATGGCCGAGCGGACCTGGCCGTTGACACCGGCGGCCAGGAAGGTATTGTCGTAAATTTCATAGCTGCGCGTGCCATGCGCCGCAGTGCTCAAGCCGTGTACGTCGGTCATGAAGAAATCCTTGGTGCCGGTGGTGGCCGCCACGGTATTGCGGCGGAACACAAAGCTTGCACCATTGTCGCTGGACACGCTTTGACGATTGCCGCTAAAGCTGTTGTCTTCGATGTAGACCGCTTCCTGGCCGCCCAGCGCCAGCGCCGGCCAGTCGCCGCCGCCGTTGATCTCGACCGCGTAGCCCAGGTCGCCAAGGTCCTTGCTGAAATTGTCGTTGAAGCGGTTTTGCGCGATCACGCCGCGCTGCCTGGCCGCGTCGCCGACATGGATGGCGGCATACACGAAGCGGCTGAACGCCGCGTTGGTGACCTTGAAGTCGCGGCACCCCTTGAGCAGGCCCAGGCCGGCGTCGCGTATCGTGCCATCGCCGTTGCCCACCAGCGCCATGTTGGAGAAGTCGGCCACTTGGCCGTTGGAGCAATCATAGGCGACCAGGTAAGTGCCGCGCGCCACCGCGCCGCTGCGCTGTATCGTGGTCGAGTCCCGTCCGGCGCCGCGCAGATAGACCCCTGCCGGCACCGTCAGTTGCGCGGTTCCCCAGTCACAGGTGCCGGCCGGTATCTGCACCGACATGCCCCCGCTGGCCTTGCGCACCGCGGCGTTCACGTCCGCGTAAGAGCAACTGGCGGCGTTGATGGTGTTCGATGAGGTGACTACGCCCTGGGCCAGCAGCACCGCTGCCGGCGCCGCCTGGGTGGCGGCGGGACCGCTGCTACCGCCGCAGGCGGCGACGGACAGGAGTCCGGCGACCGGCCACAGCGTGGCCAACGATCGTTGGATGGATTTCGGATGCATCGTTCAATTTCCCTTGCAAAAACAAATGTCGGTTCATAAAAGCCCTAGTAGTTTCTTGTTGTGGGCCAATATTACGATGAAACAATTTGTCGCTACAAGGAAAATTTCACATTATGAAATTTCCATGGAAAAATGCAAACCAGCAAAACCAGTTAAAAATTCCATGGAAAAAATGCCTGATCTCTTTCCTCTCGTCACATTGCTGCAGCGCAGCTACCGATTGAGAATTATTAAAAACAGTCCATGGCTCACTAAATTCATCAATTTAACCAGTTTAATGTTTTTACTTGAATAAGATTGCCAGATAAATATTACCGTTCAAATTCTGCGCCAAGAATTTCCTGATTGAAACTTTTTTTTGCGAAAAATATTTTGTGCACACCTGCGTGGCCGGTGTTGCGCGCCATCGTTTAGAGCGGAAAGAAGCGCTGCGCCAGCTGGCCGTTGGTCAGCCGCGCGGACGGCGGCGTGCAACTGGCCGCGTAGGCCAGGAAGGCCGACAGCTGCGGCCATGCCTGCAAGCGGTCGATGTCGAGCGCGTGCATCCACAAATGGAACACCCCGCCACGGCGCCGGGCCGCCTCCAGCAGCAGGTACAGGCGCCGCTGCCAGTCCTGCTGGCGAACGGCGATGTCCAGGGCAGGCAAGCGCTCCAGCCAGTGTCCGCCGCGCACGAAATTGCGCAGATAGACATCGCGCCGGTGCGGGTAAAACTGGCAGGTGGTCGGCATCTGATAGCGATCATGTCCCGGCCCCAGGAACAGGTTGCCGGTGGTGCGGGCGTAGGCGAAGCCGGCGTCGCGCACCAGCGCCACATCGCGCCTGCGATAGGCGCCGCCCGGATAGCAAAAGCCTTGTACGGCCTGGCCGAGGATGTGCTCCAGCGCCTGCTTGCCGCGCACGATCTGGAACCTCGCCTCGCGCTGCCCCAGGCGGCTGAGGAAACGATGGTCGAGCGTGTGCGATCCGACTTCGAAATCGCGGGCGATGCCGCGCATCGCCGCCTCCGCCAACACCGGCGCGCCCTCGGCATTTGTCACCGGAAAGTAGAACGTGGCCGGCAAGGCGTGGCGCCCGAGCAGGTCCGCCAGCCGGACATCGGACGGATGCCCATCGTCGATCGAACAGGTAAACACGAAGCCCATGCAGTCCTCCAAATAGCTGCGCGGACTGGGTTCGCTCCGGCAGCGCGCCGATTTCACTAAGGAAAATTTGTCGTGGACAAACGACAACTAATTATCCTGAGGCAACGTTCGACCGTCCTAAAACTGTTCAAGATCACTTATCCATAAATAATTTCAAAATGCCCACAATACAAATCAGATAATTCTTATATATTTATCAGCAGAATCTGATTGACAAATTGAATATAGCAATTCTCCCAATTCTTCTGGGAACTATTCAGTCCGAAGTCACCCCATGTCGCGAGGATTCATTATTACCGGGCGCTCCGTTCAGCCGCTGAACCGGCCGCCACGCCGATTGTTAGTTATCAGGAGATAGGCATGTTTTCCATTTATCCTTCAATCGCAACCCCTCATTACGGCCCTCGGCCCTCCGCCATGAACAGCCTGGCCCGGCCGGCGGCGCCCCGCCAGTCCACACTGGCCGAACTGTGCAAATTGCTGGGCATCTGCGCGGACTTGCAGGGCCAGCCTCCCAACCTGCGTTTCCATCACCTGCGCCTGCGCACCGGCGACTGCCTGTACCAGACCGGCGAGCCGTTCCGGCATCTGTACGCGCTGAACAGCGGCTTCCTGAAGGCGGTGCTGGACCTGCCAGACGGGAATGAGCAGGTGGTCGGCTTTTCGCTGCGCGGCGCGCTGCTGGGCATCGACGGCATTTGCTCGCGCTCCCACGCCAGCAGCGCCATCGCCCTTGGCGATGCCGACCTGATCCAGATACCGGCGCAGGTGCTGCGGCAACTGGCCAGGACCTGTCCCGGCTTCTCGCGCGGGCTCTACAGCGCAATCTCGCGCGAGCTAACGCGCACCAGGCCGGCGATCAGCCGCACAGGCCTGACCACGCGCGGCAGGGTCGGCAGGCTGCTGCTGGACCTGGCCGACCGCTTCGCGGACATGGGTTACTCCGCCGCCGAGTTCAACCTGCCGATGACACGCGCCGAAATGGCCAGCTACCTGGGCATGGCGCAGGAGACGGTCAGCCGCGCCCTGCTGGAGCTGGAAGCCAAGGGGCTGATTCAGCTGGACCAGCGCACCATCCGCATCGTCGACCGCGAGCGGCTGCGCGCACTCAAGCGCTTGCCGCGACTACGCCCATTCAACTGTGACTAGCCGGAAGGGAACCTCTATGTCTGCCGCATGGATCATCTTTAACAATGCATTGCAAGAATTAATCGGCCCGGGAGGCCATCGCCAGCGCCTGGCGCGCGCCTGCAGCCCCGGGCTGCAGACACTCAAATCGAAAGAGGTACCGCAGGAAAGCCGCGCCGACTTCGGCGCGCTGCTGCAGTTGATCGGCGCCGCAGGCAGCTCCACGCCGGCCGACGTCGCCTCACGGATCGCCTCGCTGAGCGAGGGCCAGCTGCTGCTGGCGGCGGAAACCATGCTGTCGATCTATGACCAACTGGCGCGCTACCAGCCGCTGAGGGTTCCGGGCACCAGAGGACGCGGGAAGAGAACCGCGGCAGGCGCCGGTGCGCGCACCGCTGCGGCGCCGGCACGCCGTCCCACGGACCTGTGCCAGGAAGAATGACCGTGCCGGCGCAGCGCTAGGCCGGCCCATCGGCCAGCCGGCGCAGCGCCTGCGGATCGACGATGTCCACCATGCGCCGGTGGATGGCGAGAAAGCCGGCGCGCTCGAACTGGTGCAGCAGGCGGCTGACGGTCTCCGCCATCATGCCCAGGTAGTCGCCGATGTCCTGGCGCGTCATCGCCAAATGCAGCTGCCGCCGCATCTGTCCCGGGGCCCCGTGGTGCAGCGCCTGGGCCAGCAGGAAGCCGGCCAGCTTCTGGTCCGCCCTGCCCTCGCGCACCAGCAAGGCGCGCCACTGCTCGCGGACCAGCGCCCTGCTCAACAGCCGGTCGAGCTGCGGCAGGATGTCGGCGCTGCGCAGATTGGCGTGCGCCAGCCGCGGATAGGAGAACTCGCACAGCACGCTGTTGGTCAAGGCCACCGCGCTGCACCGCTGGTCCGGCTTGCCGATGGTGTCGAGCCCCAGGATATCGCCTTCCGCCTGAAAGCTGGCGACGCGCTGCGCGCCCTGGGTCGACAGCTGGTAGATCTTGAACTGGCCGACCCGTATCGCATACAGCTTCTGCGCGACCGCCTGATCCATCCAGTACAGATGCTCTCCGCGCGGCAGGAACACCCGGCGCTCGACCAGACGGTCGATGACGCCGCAATCCTGGTCGTCGAATGCGCCCGGCACGCACTGCTGGCGCACCGGGCAGTCCAGGCAGGATGGCGCGGCGCTGGCGGGCCGGCGCCGCGGCAGCCGCAGCGATTGCACCAGGTCGTGCTCGGACGGCTTCATGCGGCAACGCGGTCGCCGGCGGCAAACTCCACCACCGCGCGCTCGCTGCCGGCGATGCGGCAAAGGCGGGGCGCGTCGCAAATGGTGATCAGGCGGCGCTCGGCCTGGACCACGCCCTCGGCGCCGAAGCGCGCCAGGCTGCGGCTGACGCTCTCGGCGGTCAGGCCCAGGAACTGGGCGATGTCGACCCTGGCCATCTGCAGCCGGAAGCTGCGCGCCGAATAGCCCGCCGCGCCAAAGCGATGCGACATGTTGAGCAGGAAGGCGGCCAGGCGCTGGTCGGCGCCGCTGCAGCGTAACATTTGCGCCAGGTTGCGCGCCTGCGCGGCCGCATCGCTGAGCAATTCGTGCAGCACCAGATGGGCCTGCGTCAGCTGCAGCAGGGACACCTCGCACACCTCGCTGTCCTCCAGCGCCACGGCCTGGCAACGATGCAGCCGCAGGCCGAGCGCCTCCAGCGCCAGGAACTCCTTGGTCATCTGAAATCCGGTGATGTGCAGGCTATCGCCGACGCCAACCCTGCAGGTCTTGAAGGCGCCGTAGCGCACCACATACAACAGGTTCTTGACGGGGTCGCCGCAGTGGTACAGCACGCCGTCGCGCGGCACACGGATGCGCCGTTCCGGCAGCGCGTCGCGCCCCCCTGCGCCGCGCCACCTGTGCAGCGGCGCGCCAGCGGGGGATGGATGGGCGGTGGGCGGTTTCAAGTGTTCTTCTCCGGTCATGATCGTCGCGGACACCGGCAGCGTCCGGCAGATAGTGAAATGCTAAAGACTTCACCATCGGCGCCCATGATGATTGTCACTTGGCGGCCGCGTCGGACAACGCCGCAGCGGGAACCCGTCCTCGCCCCCGCCAGCGCTACAGGATTTGCGCCGGCGCGTTTCCATGTTGCGCCGCGGCTGCGCGCTGGCCGTCGCGCCGGCGGTCGCCGCCGGTCCGGCGCCGCTCGCGCATCAGCGGGACCGCGACGTGCAGCACCACGCCGCCGGTTGCCACGGTCGCGATGCGCAGCCGCCCGCCCAGCATGCCAGCCCGTTCGCGCATGCCGCGTATCCCGTGGCGGCCGCCAACATCCGTGGCCGCCTGCGCCAGGCCGACGCCGTCGTCGATGACCGTCAATTCCAGCTGTTGCGGCGACTGCGCCAGGACCACGGTGACGTTGGCGGCGCGCGCATGGCGCAGGATATTATTCAACGACTCCTGCAGGATCCGGAACATGGCCAGCTTGCAGCGGGCATCGAGCTCAACCGGATCGCCGATCACCCGCAATTTGCACGACAAGCCGCTGCGCAGGCGAAACTGCTGCAGCTGCCATGCGCAAGCGTCGGCCAGCCCCTGCTCCAGCACCACCGGATGCAGATCGTTGATGATCATGCGCACGCCGCCCAGCGACTGGTCCAGCCGCGCCAGGCCCTCCTGCAACAACGCCTGGGCCGGATGCTGGCCCGCGCCGAGTTGCTGCTGCAGCCGCACCAGGTCCATGCGCAGCACCAGCAGCCCCTGGCCCACCTCGTCGTGCAGCTCGCGCGCGATGCGCGCCCGCTCGGCTTCCCTGGCGTCCTCCAGCTCGCTCAGCATCCTCTTCCCCCCGCTTGTGATGGTCGCTACATTTTATCCGGCCCGGCCGCCGCGGCTCCTGCTCATTGTCATTTTTTCCGGTGCGCGCCGGCGGAGTGACGACGGTCAAGGCAAGCACGCCCCGGGCGGCCACACTGTGGGGCCGGCGCTGTCCGCTGGCGCACCGCTGACGAGGGCAACATGAACGCCTACACCATACGAAAATCCCTGCTGGCCATGGTTGCGGTCCAGGTGCTGACGGCATCGGCGGCCGGCACGGCCCTGTCCTGTTACGCCGGCCTGGCCGAGCGCCGGCTGCTCGCGGCGCAAGCGCAGCAGGCCGCGCGCTCGCTGCAGCTCGATCTCGACGCCGAGTTCGACGCGTACCGCAGCCTGGCCAGCGCACTGGCCGCCGCACCGGCGCTGCGCCAGCACGACTGGCGGGCGTTTCAGCAACAGGCGCAGTGGGCGCTGCGGCACAGCAAGGCCGACAATTTGACCTTGATCACCGTCGCTGGCCAGCCGCTGGTAGACACGCAGCGGCCGTTCGGCGCCGACCTGCCGGGCCCTCCGGAGCCCGCCGTGCTGGCGCGCGCCGCCGCCGGCGAACGGCCGGTGATTTCGGACCTGTACCTGGGCGCGGCCGGCGCCGCGCACACCATGAGCGTGTGCGTGCCGGTCTGGGAAGACCGCAGGCTGGCGTACTTCATCAATGTCGGCGTGGCCGCGACGCGCTTCTCGGCGATGCTGGCGGCGCGCGGGTTGCCGCCCGGCTGGCGGGTCACGCTGCTGGACGGCCGCGGCACGGTCGTCGCCCGCAACGGCGACGACCGGGCATGGGTGGGAAAAAAAGCCGCGCCGGCGCTGTTGCGGGCGCTGGGCGACCAGGGCGCATCCGCTCCGGCCACCATTGCCAACGGCGACGCGCAGGTCTACCAGTTTGGCGCCCGTTCGCCGGCCAGCGGATGGCGTGTCGGCATCGGCGTGCCGGTGGCCGACATGTGGGCGCGGCTGTGGGTCATGCTGGGACTGACGCTGGGAGCGGCCATCCTGCTGGCCGGCCTGGGCGCGTGGCAGGCCGGCGCCCGCGGCCAGGCGCTGCGGCGGGCGCTCGACGAGTTGCGCGCGCTGGCGCGGGCGCTGGCGACCGGCCGCGCATCGACAACACGCCCGCTGGAACTGGCCGAGGCACGCAGGGTGGCGCGGGCGCTGGCCCAGGTCGGGCTCAAGATGGACAGCATCGCCCAGGCGCAGCGGGCGGCCGAGGCGGCGCTGCACCGGGCCCGCGCGGACCTGGAGGCGCAGCTGCGCTCGCGCGCCGCGGAACTGAAGCAATCGCGCCACCTGCTGGCCGCCATCATCGAGTACATGCCGGCCATGGTGTTCGTCAAGCGTGCCGGCGATCTGCGCTACCAGATGCTCAACCGCGCCGGCGAACTGCTGCTGGGCATGCCCAGGGCACAGGTGGTCCAGATGAACGATATCGATCTGCTGGGCACCGAACAAGGGCAGCAGCGCATGGCGGCCGAACGCCGCGCGCTGGCCTCCGAACAGGTGGTGGAGATCGACGAGGAGCCGATCCGGCTGCCATCGGGCGCGATCCGCTCGCTGCGCACGCACCGCTGCGCGCTGCGCGACGCCAACGGCAAGCCCAGCTACTTGCTCGGCATCTCGCTCGACATCACCGACAGCCAGCACGCCGCCGAGCAGTTGCGGATCGCCGCCGTGGCGTTCGAGTCGCAGGAGGCCATGCTGATCACCGACAGCCATAACGTCATCATCCGCGTCAACCTGGCGTTTTCAGCCAGCAGCGGCTACGACGCCAGCGAGGTGCTCGGCCGCACGCCGAAGATGCTGCAGGCGGGGCGGCACGACGAGGCGTTCTACGCCGACATGTGGCACACGATACACCAGCGCGGCGCCTGGCAGGGAGAGCTGTGGGTCCGCCGCAAGAGCAATGAGGTCTATCCGGCCTGGACCACGATCAGCGCGATCCGCGATCCACAGGGCCGCATCTGCCACTACGTGTGGGCCCAGACCGACATCAGCGCGCGCAAGAAGGCCGAGGAAGAAATCCGCCAACTGGCGTTCTTCGATCCGCTCACGCGCCTGCCGAACCGGCGCCTGCTGCTCGACAGGCTGCGTCACGTGATCGGCAACGCCAGGCGCAACGGCAAATTCAGCGCCCTGATGTTCATCGACCTGGACAACTTCAAGCTGCTGAACGACACGCTGGGCCACGACCAGGGCGACCGCCTGCTGCAACAGGTGGCCGAGCGCCTGCCCGCCTGCGTGCGCGCGGGCGACACGGTCGCCAGGCTGGGCGGCGACGAATTCGTCGTCGTGCTGGAGGAGCTCGATACCGACAGCCAGGCCGCGGCGCTGCATGCCCAGGCGGTCGGCGAGGACATCCTGGCCGAGCTGAACCGCCCTTACCAGCTGGCCGGACGCAGCTGCCGTTGTTCGCCCAGCATCGGCATCACCATGTTCTCCGATCACAATGTCAGCGTCGACGACCTGCTCAAGCGCGCCGACCTGGCGATGTACCAGGCCAAGAAGCATGGGCGCAACACGGCGCGCTTCTTTGAGGAGAACATGCAGGTGGCGGTCGACACGCGCGTCCAGCTTGAGCACGAGTTGCACGAGGCGCTCAGCCATGGACAGTTCGAACTGTATTACCAGGCCCAGGTCGATCACGCCAATCAGGTGACCGGGGCCGAGGCGCTGCTGCGCTGGATCCACCCGCAACGCGGCATCGTCGAGCCCGAACAATTCATCGGGCTGGCCGAGGATACCGGTTTCATCGTGCCGCTGGGGCGCTGGGTGCTGCAGCAGGCTTGCGCCCAGCTCAGCACGTGGCGCGGGCTGCCCGTCCTGGGCGGCCTGAGCGTCGCCGTCAACATCAGCAGCCGCCAGTTCCTGCAGGCGGACTTCGTCGAGCAGGTGCTGCGCACCGTCGAGCGCAGCGGCGCCGACCCGTGCAAGCTCAAACTCGAACTGACCGAAAGCATGCTGTTGAAGGATGTCACCGGCGTCATCGCCAAGATGGAGACTCTCAGGCGACATGGCATCAGCCTGTCCCTGGACGACTTCGGCACCGGCTACTCCTCGCTGTCGTATCTGAAACGGCTGCCGCTCGACCAGCTGAAGATCGACCGCAGCCTGGCCTGCGACCTCCAGAGCGATCCCGACGACGCGGCCATCGCCCGCATCATTCTGACGCTGGGCCAGTCGCTGGGCCTGTCGATCGTGGCCGAAGGGGTCGAGACGGAGGCGCAACGGCATTTTCTTGCGGCGCTGGACTGCAGGCTGTATCAGGGCTACCTGTTCAGCCGGCCGCTGCCCGAGCAGGCGTTCCGGCGCTTCGTGCACGCCACGCTGGCGCCGGCGCCCTAGCCCGGCGCGCCCGGCCGGGCGCGGCGCACGGCGCTCTCAGGCGTCCCCGGCGGCCGGATAGCCGACCGACTGTGTCGCGACGATCCACTGCGCCGGCGCCAACCCCAGCGCAGCCGCCAGGGCGGGACGATCGAAGGCGTCGCGCACCACCGTGGCCAGGCCCTCGGCGGCACACAGCAGATAGACGTTCTGACTGATGAAGCCCAGGTCGGCGGCGGCCGCCAGCTTTTGCTCGAACCGGCCGGCGCCGTCGTCGTCGCCATCGAGGCTGGCCACATACACCAGGTTGACGGGGGCGCTGGCGGCAAACTCCTGCATGCCGGTCGCGGCGCGCAGATCCTGCGCCGACACCGGCGCCAGCAACAGGCGCCGCGCGTCAAAGCGGAAAGCGCCCTCGGCCAGTGCGACGTAGATATCGATGACCTGACGGTCGCGTGACGAGGGCGCCGTGCGCTGGCGGCCGTCGCCACAATTATTGCCCCACGCCGCCCACAACAGCGACGACAGCTGGTGCGCCGACAGGCCGCGCCCATCGAACGCGCGCGCCGAGCGCCGCCGCCGCAACAGCTCCAGCAGCGTCGCCGTGGCCGGCACCACGTCGGCATCGTACATCAGGGCGGCGGGCCCCATCAGCGGCACCGGGGCCGGCAAGATACAGTTGTTCTCCATCGTTCTTCCTCTGGTCCGACATATCAATACGCGCCGCCCGTGCCGCCCCTCCGGATCCACCGCGGCATGGCGGGGCGAAAACCGGCGCGCGGCGCCACACCGCCGCCCACAGACATCGCTTTTTGCAAGTTACCTGTTTATCTATCAAGTATTATTGGTTATAATTGATTTGTGATTAAGAATGAAGGCTCCACTTCCATCACTTGAACCGTGGCCGCTGTCAAGACTAGCGGATTCAAAATATGCCGGACATTGTCGAACAGACCCCGTGTGCACGCTGCCCCCACCCCGACCTCTGCCTTGATCCGCAGGGTAAGCTCAGCTTGGCCAGGCAGCGCGTCCGCGTCGAACGCAACCAGCCGCTGTATCGCGTCGGCGACCCGGTCGACCATCACATCTACAGCATCCGCGCCGGCAGTTTCAAGCTGGAGCGGCCAGCGCCCCACCGCGCCGGATCCCAGGTCATCGACTTCCTGCTGCCGCCCGCACTTCTGGGACTCAATGAAATTGGCAGGGATCGCCACGCCTGCAGCGCGATCGCGCTCGAGCAGAGCGAGGTCTGCCGCATTCGTTGGGGGCGCGCGGGCGGCGCGCACCAGCAGCCGTCGCAACGCAGCGCGCAACACGCGCTGCTGGCCGCCGCCATCCGTCGCCAACAGCGCGTCCTGCTGACGCAGCAGGCGATACGCGCGGACACCCGCCTGGCCTCGCTGTTGCTGCAGCTGTCCCAGGTCCATCGCGACAATGGCTTCTCCGGCAACCGCTTCCGCCTGCCGATGTCGCGCAACGACCTTGCCAGCTACCTGAGTGTTACGCCGGCATGCGTGGGCCGCCTGTTCGACCAGTTCGCGCGCGAGGGCATATTGACCAAAGACAGGCGGGAAATCACGCTGCACTGCCTGGCCAGCGTCGCACACCTCGCCAAAGGCAGAGCTGCCCGGTCCTGACGCCCACCCTCCCGCTACCTGGCGCGCGTTGCGGCGGCCAGCGCCTGCTGCAGCGGCTGCGATTGCGGGTTGCTCACACTGCCCGCCGCGATATCGTGCGGCGACAAGCCACGCGCATAATAGCCGTTCGTCATATCCTCGTTGTAGCGAATATCATTCAGTCCGACCGCGACGGCATCGCCGAACAACCCCTTGGCCGCGCTCCAGGCCAGCACGTCGCCGGTGCCGGCAGTGCCCTGCGCCAGCCGGGACCAATTCACCACCGTCAGGCCCGCTTCCGCGCTCAGGGAGAAGTTATTGTTCTTCATGAACTCACCGACGGCCTTGTCGTTGTTGAGCACCATCGCAATGGCCCCCCCCTCGGCACCGGCCTGCAGGCCGATCGTCAAGCCACCCAAGTTGTAAAACGCCGGGCCGCTCCAGCTGCCGTCCGGCCGTCGCAGCAGCAGCACCCCGGCGCCGCCTTGCGCGCCGACGCCAAGCGCCGCGCGGCCGTAGGCGGGAACGATCAGCACACCCTTGGCCTGACGCAGCCATTGCCGCATGCGCGGCTCGGCCTCCATCTGACGCACCACGGCAAGGGCGTCATCAACGCGCCGGACGGCGCGCTGCGCCGGTCTGGCGGCGAAGTCGGTCTGACCGGGCTGTCCGGCCTGGGTGTCGGTGTTTTGGGCCGCCGCGTTACACGACAAGCCAGCGATCAGGGCGGCCAGCAGGCCTGCCCGCGAATAGGAGGTAATAGGCATGACTTTTCCTTTGCGGATTAGCTACGCGATGCGTGCGGGATTCCATGCTAGCGCCGATGCGGGCACGCCCCCATTGATTACTGTCACAGCGGAGCCAGATCCGGTCAAGCTTCCCGCGCCGAACAAAAAAGCTGGCGCACTTGATTTGCCACACGTTGGCCGCTGCCGCGCCGCGCAAGCGCAGGTAGGGTAGACATTTTTCCGGCAGCGACGAAAGCGAAACAGGAGACCACGATGAACAAAGCCTTCCGGCATATGCTGATATGCCAAGAACTGCTTGAGCGGGAATCGCCGTCAGCGGCCCGGGCGTATTGCCTGCGGCAAGGCATCGAGCCGCCGCACGCCGGCAGCCACGACCCGAGCGCGGCGGCCGACAAGCTGGGCGACTATGGCTGGTGGGTCAAACGCCTCAAAAGGCGCAGGGCACGCGAATCGCCAAGATAGAAGCCAACACCGCCGAGTTCGCCAGCATCATCCCCGACATGCAAATGGCGTTACGCGCCGGGATGCAGGCCGTGCTAGCGGACGACATCTTGCATGCACGGCACTGGACGGCGCAGCACCAAAAAAAAGCCCCTGAAAATCAGGGGCTTGGTCTCATCCGTTTTCCCGCCAGCACCAGCGGCTGCCGGCTACGGAATCACTCCCACTCGATGGTCGCAGGCGGCTTGCCCGAGATATCGTAGACCACGCGGTTGATGCCGCGCACTTCGTTGATGATGCGGTTGGACACCTTGCCCAGCAGCGCGTGCGGCAGGTGCGCCCAGTGCGCGGTCATGAAGTCCTGCGTCTGCACGGCGCGCAAGGCCACCACGTATTCGTAGGTGCGGCCGTCGCCCATCACGCCCACCGACTTCACCGGCAGGAACACCGCGAACGCCTGCGACGTTGCCTCGTACCAGTTGGTCGGCACGCTGTCCTGGTCGAAGCCTGGCACCACCACCGGCTCGTACGGCGTGTTGCGCAGCTCTTCGATGAAGATGGCGTCGGCGCGGCGCAGCAGGTCGGCGTAGTCCTTCTTCACTTCGCCGAGAATGCGCACACCCAGGCCCGGGCCCGGGAACGGATGACGATAGACCATGTCATGCGGCAGGCCCAGCGCCACGCCCAGCTTGCGCACTTCGTCCTTGAACAGTTCGCGCAGCGGCTCCAGCAGTTGCAGCTTCATGTGCTCCGGCAGGCCGCCCACGTTGTGGTGGCTCTTGATGGTCTGGCCCTTCTTGCCCTTGCCGGCCGATTCGATCACGTCCGGGTAGATGGTGCCCTGCGCCAGCCACTTGGCGTTGACCAGCTTGCCCGACTCGGCGTTGAACACCTCGACAAATTCGCGGCCGATGATCTTGCGCTTCTGCTCGGGATCGGACACGCCGGCCAGGTGGCCCATGAACTGGTCCTCGGCGTCGATGCGGATGACCTTGACGCCCAGGTTCTTGGCGAACATGTCCATCACCATCTTGCCCTCGTCCAGGCGCAGCAGGCCGTGGTCGACGAACACGCAGGTCAGCTGGTCGCCGATGGCGCGGTGGATCAGCGCGGCGGCCACCGACGAATCGACGCCGCCGGACAGGCCCAGGATCACTTCATCGGTACCCACCTGCGCGCGGATTTTCTCGACCGCTTCCGAGATGTAGTCCGGCATGTTCCAGTCCGATTTGCAGCCGCAGATCTCGTGCACGAAGCGGCCCAGCATGGCCTTGCCCTGCACCGTGTGGGTCACTTCCGGGTGCCACTGCACGCCGTAGAAACGCTTCTCCTCGTGCGCCATGGCGGCGATCGGGCAGCTCGGGGTGTTGCCCATCAGGACGAAGCCCGGTGGCATCTCCAGCACCTTGTCGCCGTGGCTCATCCATACTTTCAGCATGCCGTGGCCTTCGTCGGTGACGAAGTCGTTGATGCCGTCGAGCAGCTTGGTGTGGCTGCGCGCGCGCACCTCGGCGTAGCCGAATTCACGCACCAGGCCGTTCTCGACCTTGCCGCCCAGCTGGGCCGCCATGGTTTGCATGCCGTAGCAGATCCCCAGCACCGGCACGCCCAGTTCGAACACGGCTTGCGGCGCGCGCGGCGAGTCGCCGTCCAGCGTCGAGTTGTGGCTGCCCGACAGGATCACGCCGGCGGCGCCGTAGTTGCGCACGAATTCGTCGCTGACGTCGTACGGGTACACTTCCGAGAACACGCCGGCGTCGCGCACGCGGCGCGCGATCAGCTGGGTGACTTGGGAGCCGAAATCGAGGATGAGGATTTTTGAGTGCATGAGTAATGTACTGGAGAGGTAAAGAATAGAAAAACGCCGGCTTTGCTAAGCCGGCGTTGCAAGGACGGTTTAGTCGCCGGAACGGTAGTTCGGCGCTTCCTTGGTGATCTGCACGTCGTGCACGTGCGATTCGCGCATGCCGGCCGAGGTGATCTCGACGAACTCGGCTTTGCTGCGCAGTTCGTCGATGGTGGCGCAACCGCAGTAACCCATCGATTGACGCACGCCGCCCACCAGCTGGAAGATGATCGCCAGCACGCTGCCCTTGTAGGCGACGCGGCCTTCGATCCCCTCGGGCACGAACTTGTCGGCCTTCATGGTGGCGTCCTGGAAGTAGCGGTCGGCCGAACCGTCGGACATGGCGCCCAGCGAGCCCATGCCGCGATACGATTTGTACGAACGGCCCTGGTACAGGATCACTTCGCCCGGCGCCTCTTCGGTGCCGGCGAACATGGAGCCCATCATCACGGTCGACGCGCCGGCCGCCAGGGCCTTGGAGATGTCGCCCGAGAAGCGGATGCCGCCGTCGGCGATGCATGGCACGCCGGTGCCTTCCAGCGCTTCGGCCACGTTGGAGATGGCGGTGATCTGCGGCACGCCGACGCCGGCCACGATGCGGGTGGTGCAGATCGAACCGGGGCCGATGCCGACCTTGACCGCGTCCGCGCCGTGCGCGACCAGCGCCTTGGCGGCGGCCGCGGTGGCGATGTTGCCGCCGATGACGTCCACTTGCGGGAACTTGGTCTTGATCCATTTCACGCGGTCCAGGATGCCTTGCGAGTGGCCGTGGGCGGTGTCGACCACCAGCACGTCCACGCCGGCGGCGACCAGCAGTTCGATCCGCTCTTCATCCTTGGCGCCGACACCGACAGCGGCGCCGACCAGCAGCTTGCCCTGCGAGTCTTTCGACGCCAGCGGGTGCTCGGTGGATTTCTGGATGTCCTTGACGGTGATCAGGCCGCGCAGTTCGAAGGCGTCGTTGACGACCAGCACGCGCTCGAGGCGGTGCTTGTTCATCAGGCGCTTGGCTTCGTCGCGGTCGGCGCCTTCCGCGCCCTCTTTGACGAACACCAGTTTTTCGCGCGGGGTCATCTTGGCGCGGGCTTCGGCGTCGAGTTCCTGTTCGAAGCGCAGGTCGCGGTTGGTGATGATGCCCACCACTTCCTTGCCTTCGACGACAGGGAAGCCGGAAATGCCATATTGCTCGGTCAGCTTGATGACGTCGCGGATCTTCATGGTCGGCGGAATCGTGATCGGATCACGCAGCACGCCGGCCTCGAAGCGCTTGACGCGCGCCACTTCGCGAGCCTGATCTTTCGGATTCAGGTTCTTGTGGATGATGCCTATGCCGCCCTCTTGTGCCATGGCGATCGCCAGGCGGGCTTCGGTGACCGTGTCCATCGCTGCGGACAGCAACGGGATGTTCAGGCTGATGTTACGGGTCAGGCGAGTTTTGAGGGACGTATCGGCAGGCAGAACATTCGAGTACGCTGGGACGAGAAGCACATCATCAAACGTGAGTGCTTTTTGGAGTAGACGCATAGCATTTCCTATAGGCGCAAAAGCAGATTATACAGAATCAGCCATGGTTTGTCCGAAACTTCTGCAAACCGCCGGAAACGCCCGGTTAAACCACTGCATGCATTTTTGCAAGTTTGCTTTCCTTTAAGCATGAATTCCTGACCATGTTGCAAAAAAGCCTCGACTGCGGCCTCTAATTGTCCGGTGCGCAAATTACTGTCGAGCTCGGAAATATCGGGCGTCGCGACGTTTCCAGGCCGCCATTCGTGGATATTTTATAAATAATATATATAGATAGCCAAGAAAAATTGCTGTACTTTATTAAACGTAGTCATTTGGGCCAGATGCACGCAAACGTCGCATCAGGCATGTTCAACACGCTCGCTTGCAGCGCAGGCAAATCAATACCATTGGGGCACTATGAACTTGAATAAATACCTGATCGGACTCGTGGCTTCCGTCGCCACCTGCTCCGCCTTCGCCAGTCCCTTGTTATCCGAGGGATTCAATGACATCAACACCCTCGGCGCCAGCGGATGGGTGATGACCAACAACAGCAGCCCCGCCGGCGCGACCAATTGGTTCCAGGGCCAGGAGTTCGCGTTCCCCGCCGCTGCTGGCGCCAGCAATTCCTACATCGCGGCTAACTTCGACAACGCAGGCTTTGGCGGCGCCATCAGCAACTGGCTGATCACCCCGGAAGTGGCCATGGCGAACGGCGAAAAACTGAACTTCTCGCTGCGCCTGCTCGGCGAGTCCACCCTCGGCCTGACCGATACGGTTGAGGTCTATTACAGCGCGCATGGCGCCAGCACGAATGTCGGCTCCTCGACCACGTCGACCGGCGACTTCGTCCTGCTGCACCCGGCCTTCTCCAGCGGCTCCGACACCGGCTGGCAGAACTACTCCTTGTCCTTGGCGGGCCTGTCGGGCGCCACCACTGGCCGCTTCGCTTTCCGCTACGTGATCGACGACAACTCCCTCAACGGCAATCAGATCGGCATCGATACCGTGAGTATCAGCGCCGTGCCTGAACCAAGCACCGCTCTGATGCTGTTGCTGGGCCTGGGCGTGGTGGCGTTCAGCCGCAAGAAGCTGCGCCTGCTGGCCTTGGCCGGCCTGTCCGCCAGCACGCTGGTGGCGCAAGCGGCCGAGCCGCAGACCGGCGCCAATGGCCTGATGAGCTTCCCGAACGCGCGCGTCGCCGTACAGCCTGAGCTGGTCGCGACCGCCGCGCCAGCCGGCAGCGGCATGGTCGCCTATAAAGATCCCGCCACTGGCCAGCTGGTCGGCCCGTCGGCCGAACAGGCAGCCGAGCTGGCCGCCGCGGCCGTGCCCGCCGCCGCCAGCGTGCAACCCAGCGGCCGCCAGGCAGCGACCGCCCGCGTCGCCCCGCTGACCACCGCGCGCGGCGGCGTCGGCCGCAAGCTCGACGACTCCACCGCCAGCTACGCCGTCGTCCACAAGGACGCCAACGGCCAGCTGGTCGAATCCTGCGTCCCCGGCGAAGAAGTCGCCAGCCACCTGGCGCACGGCCCCAGCCTGCCAGCCGCACAAGGAGAACAACAATGAAGCGCTTCACCCTGAACGCAGCGGCCGCAGCGGCCGCCTGCCTGTTCGCCTCGTCCAGCTGGGCCGCCGCCACCATCGTGATCGTCAACGGCGACCCGGCCAACGTCGGCTTCAATGACCCGACCGTGGTCGCTCCCGTCGGCGGCAACGCCGGCACCACGCTGGGCGTGCAGCGCCTGAACGCGTTCCAGGCCGCCGCCAACAAATGGGGCGCCACGCTGACCAGCACCACCCCGATCCGCGTGCTGGCCACGTGGGAAGCGCTGACCTGCACCGCCACCTCGGCCGTGCTGGGCAGCGCCGGCGCCACCGAGGTCTTCCACGACTTCGACGGCGCGCCGCAGGCCGGCGCCTGGTTCGGCAAGGCCCAGACCGCCAAGCTGACCGGCTCCGATCCGGATTCGTCGGTGGCCGACATCCGCGCCCGCTTCAACATCAACCTGGGCAAGTCCAACTGCCTGGCCGGCTCGCCGTTCTACCTGGGCCTGGACGCCAACCACGGCACCGCCGTCGACCTGGTGACCGTGCTGACCCATGAATTCGGCCACGGCCTGGGCTTCCAGACCTACACCAACGGCTCGACCGGCACGCAGCTGGGCGGCGTGCCCAGCGTGTGGGACTTCTACCTGAAGGACAGCACCACCAACAAGCTGTGGAAGGACATGACAGACGGCGAGCGCGCCGCCTCGTCGCTCAAGTCCGGCAAGCTGGTCTGGACCGGCCCGATCGCCAACAGCTACGTCGGCACCGTGCTGCAGCAAGGCGCCCCGGCGCTGACGCTGATCAGCCCGGCAAACATCGCCGGTAACCTGCAGGTCGGCACGGCCAGCTTCGGCCCGGCGCTGAGCAGCCCTGGCCGCACCGGCGAAATCATGCCGGTGGTCGACACCGCCCCCAACCTCGGCCTCGCCTGCGGCCCGCTGTCGGCGCTCAACGCCGCCGCGGTCAACGGCAAGATCGCGCTGGTGGACCGTGGCGTGTGCGCCTTCACCATCAAAGCCAAGGCCGTGCAGGACGCCGGCGCGATCGGCATGATCGTGGCCGACAACGCTCCCGGCTCGCCGCCGCCAGGCCTGGGCGGCAGCGACCCGAGCGTCACCATTCCAGCGGTCCGCATTTCGCAGGACGACGGCATCGCCCTGAAAGCGGCCCTGGCCAAGCGCACCCGTCTGCATTCCAACGTGTTCGCCAACCTCGGCGTGAACCTGGCGCTGCGCGCCGGCGCCGACGCGGCGGGCCGCCTGCAGATGTTCGCGCCCAACCCGTATCAGCCAGGTTCGTCGGTGTCGCACTTCGACGTCAGCGCCTTCCCCAACCTGCTGATGGAACCGGCGATCAACAACGACCTGACCCACGAAGTCACGCCGCCGTTCGACCTGTCCTTCCCGCTGCTGCGTGATGTAGGCTGGTAAGCACCACGGCGGCATCCGCCACCGAAAGCCCGTCGCCCTCCGGACGACGGGCTTTTTTCTTTGCGGTTGACAGTGGCGGCGAATCATGGCGAAATCGGGGCTGGCCTTACTGGAGCCTCACCATGACTTACCGTATCCTGCGCGGCCTGGCCGGCGCCCTGCTGCTGGCAGCTTCCTCGCTGGCGATGGCCCAGTACATCTGGATCGACGACAAGGGCGTCAAGCAGTTGTCGGACCGTCCGCCGCCGCCGTCGGTGCCGGAAAAGCGCATCCTGAAGGCGCCCGGCAAGGCGCCGTTCAATCCCAACGCCGAGCCCGAAACGCCGGCCGAAGAGCCGGCGCCGGAAGCGGCGATCAAGCGCCCGCCCACGCTGGCCGAGCGCAACGCCGACTACAACAAGCGCAAGGACGAAGCGGCGGCCGCCGCCAAAAAGGCCGCCGACGAGGCCCAGCAAAAGGCCGATATCGCCGCCAACTGCGACGCCGCCCGCAAGAACCTGCAGGCGCTGGCCGACGGCGTGCGCATGACCAACTACGACAGCAAGGGCGAACGCGGCATCATGGGCGACGCCGAACGCGCCGAAATGACGAAAAAGAATCAAAAAGTGTTGGCCGGATGCAAATAGCCACTGTCGGTTGGCGGCCTTGCTGCCGTATGATATCGCTATCAACATTTCTTCCCGGCCCAACATGATCAAACCAGCAGCGAACAAGAGCCGCGCCAGCGGCCGCATCACCTTGGCGATGGTGGCGGCGCACGCCGGCGTGGCCACCATGACCGCCTCGCGCGCCATCACCCAGCCGGACATGGTGTCGCAGGCGCTGCGCGACCGGGTGGACCAGGCCGTCGTCGAACTGGGCTACGTGCCCAACCGCGCCGCGCGCGCGCTGGCCTCGTCGCAGTCCAAGGTGATCGCGGTGCTGGTGCCGTCGCTGTCGAACGCGGTGTTCACCGAGGTGCTGGCCGGCATCCAGGACGCGCTGGACGCCGACGATTACCAGATCCTGATCGGCAATACCCGCTACTCCGACAAGGAAGAGGAAAAGCTGATCGGCACCTACCTGCAGTCCAATCCCGACGGCATGCTGCTCTCCGGCCTGAGCCACAGCCCGCGCGTGCAGCAGATCCTGACCAACTCGCGCGTGCCGGTGGTGTCGATGATGGACATGTCCACCGATCCGTCGCAGCTGACGGTGGGCTTCTCGCAGGTGCAGGCCGGCTACGCGATGACGCGCTACCTGATCGACAAGGGCCACAAGCGCATCGGCTTCCTGGCCGCGCAGCTGGACGAGCGCACGCTGCGGCGCGCCGAAGGCTACCGCCAGGCCATGCAGGAAGCCGGCCTGCTCGACGCCAAGCTGGAGGTGATGGTGGGCGAGCCGTCCACCATCGCGCTGGGCGCCGAGCTGCTGGGCCGCATGCTGGCACAGGCGCCCGATTGCGACGCCATTTTCTGCTGCAACGACGACCTGGCGCACGGCGCGGTCTAC
The DNA here is from genome assembly GCF_040362985.1 of Duganella caerulea. NCBI lineage: Bacteria > Pseudomonadati > Pseudomonadota > Betaproteobacteria > Burkholderiales > Oxalobacteraceae > Duganella > Duganella caerulea. The sequence continues at coordinate 944,479 of NZ_BPWJ01000001.1, forward strand.
CAGTGCCAGCGGCGCGGCATCAGCGTGCCGGCGCAGCTGGCCATCTGCGGCTTCAACGACCTGCCCGCGTCGGCGTGGATGAATCCGTCGCTGACCACGGTCGCCACGCCGCGCTACCGCATCGGCTACGAGGCGGCCAAGCTGCTGCGCGCCGTCATCAAGGGCGAAGACCCGGCCAACAAGCAGATCGACCTGGGCTTCACGCTGATGGCGCGCGAAAGCGCATAGATGGTTGCGGCGCCGCTGCGCCGCAACATCAAATCTTGTTTACAAATTTCGCCAAACGCTTACACTGCGATCACCTTTGTTAGCGCTACCATAGTGGACCGACATGTGAAGACTTCCCTGACCTGGCGTGAAAAAATCAGCTACGGCATCGCCGATATGGGTTTCAATTTTTATTGGACCAATATCGCCACCTTCCTGCTGATCTTCTACACCGACGTCTTCGGCATCTCGGCCGCGGCGGCGGCGTCCATGGTCTTCGCCATCAAGATCGTCAACGCCTTCACCGATCCGCTGATCGGCGCCCTCGCCGACCGCACCCGCACCCGGCACGGCAAGTTCCGCCCCTACCTCATCTGGGTTTCGGTGCCGCTGGCCTGCGCCGCCGTCCTCACCTACACCACGCCCAACCTGCCGCAGGGCGGCAAGATCGCCTGGGCCTACGGCAGCTATCTGCTGATGATGGTCTGCTACACCGGCATCAACATCCCGTACAACGCCTTGTCCGGCGTGCTCTCGGCCGATCCGCAGGAGCGCTCCACCGTCAACGGCCTGCGCTTCATCTTCGCCTTCGCCGGCGGCACGCTGGTGACCGCAGCCACGCCGGCGCTGGTGCGCTGGCTGGGGCACGGCGACGACCGGCTGGGCTGGCAGCTCACCATGCTGGCCTGGGGCGTGCTGGCGTCGGCGCTGTTCGCGCTGACCTTCCTCAACACCCGCGAACGCATCGCGCCGCCCCCCGCGCAGAACAGCAAGGTGTGGCAGGACATCGGCGACCTGTCGCGCAACCGGCCATGGGTGGCGCTGTTCTTCCTGGCGCTGATCATCATGATCACCATCACGCTGCGCACCACCAGCGCGGCCTACTACTTCAAGTACGTGGTCGGCCGGCCGGAGCTGATGCAGGGCTTCGTGCCGGCGTATATGATGTCGGCCGCCGCCGGCGCCGCGCTCACGCCGGTCCTGACGCGCTACGTCGACAAGCGGACGCTGATGATGATCCTGATGAGCATCACCGCCCTGCTGTCGCTGGCCTTCTTCTTCGTCGGCAAGGAGCAGGTCACGTTGATGTTCGCGCTGCAGATCGCCACCGGCCTGGCGCTCGGGCCGAAATCGCCGCTGGCGTTCTCGATGTACGCCGACACCGCCGACTACAACGAATGGCGCACCGGCCGCCGCGCCACCGCGATGACCTTCGCCGCCGCCACCTTCTCGCAAAAGCTGGGCACCGCCGTCGCGGTGGCCGTCATCGGCTGGCTGTTCACGCGGCTGGGCTACGTGGCCAATGTGGCGCAGTCGGCCGGCTCGCAGGCCGGCATCGTCTGGCTGATGTCCTTGATACCGGCGGGGTTCGCGCTGTGCGCCGTCGCCGTGATGTACTTCTATAACCTCGACAACGCCATGCTGGCCAGGATCCAGGCCGACCTGGCGGCGCGCAAAACAACTATGGAGACCGATTGATGCTGCGTCCTACCCACGACGGCGACCGCTACGAACTGACCAGCCCCACGGCCATGCCGCGCGCGGCGGGCTTCCTGTGGAACCAGAAGATGATGATACAGGCGACCTGCCGCGGCTACGCCACCGCGCAGTTCATGCAGCCGGAGCCGGCCAAGTATGCCTACGCGCCCAACCTGGAGGCCAAGACCTTCATGCAGCCGGAGCAGAACTACTACGCGCATCATCCGGGCCGCTTCTTCTACATCAAGGACGAGGACAGCGGCGAGCTGTTCTCGGCGCCGTACGAGCCGGTGCGCGCGCCGGTGGACGCCTTCACTTTCTCGGTCGGCAAAAGCGATATCGGCTGGACCGTCGAGCACCTGGGCGTGCGCGTCGAGCTGACATTGAGCCTGCCGGTGGAGGACGTGGTGGAACTGTGGTCGCTACGCGTGACCAACCTGTCCGGCCGGCCGCGCAGGTTGAGTGTCTACCCCTACTTCCCGATCGGCTACATGTCGTGGATGAACCAGTCCGGCGAATACCGCGCGGACCTGGGCGGCGTGGTGGCCAGCTGCGTCACGCCGTATCAAAAGGTGGGCGACTACTTCAAGCAGAAGGACTTCAAGGACAAGACCTACTTCCTGTGCGAGGAAGCGCCGCAGGCGTGGGAGGTGCAGCAGGCGGCCTTCGAAGGCGAAGGCGGCTTGCATCATCCGTCGGCGATCGAGGCGGACCAGCTGTCCAACGGCGACGCGCGCTACGAGACGCCGGCCGCCGTGGTGCAGTACCGGCTCGCGTTGGCGGCCGGCGCGTCGCACGACTACCGCTTCATCTTCGGCCCCGCCTTCGACGACGCAGAGATCCGCGCGGTGCGCGCCAAATACCTGAGCGCCGCCGCCTTCGACGCGGCGCGCGCAGATTACGCCGCCTACATCGCCGGCGGGCGCGGTTGCCTGCGGATCGAAACGCCGGACGCGGACCTCGACAACTTCGTCAACCACTGGCTGCCGCGCCAGGTGTTCTATCACGGCGACGTCAACCGCCTCAGCACCGATCCGCAGACCCGCAACTACCTGCAGGACAATATGGGCATGAGCTACATCCGCCCCGGCGTGATGCGCGCGGCCTTCCTGCACGCGCTGTCGCAGCAGGAAGCCAGCGGCGCCATGCCGGACGGGATCCTGCTGGCCGAAGGCGCGGAACTCAAATACATCAACCAGGTGCCGCACACCGACCATTGCGTGTGGCTGCCGGTCGCGCTCAAGGTCTATCTCGACGAGACCGGCGACTACGGCATCCTCGACGCCGAAGTGGCCGGCCATGAAGGCGGCGCCACGCTCAGCGTCGCCCAGCGCATGCACCGCGCCATGGACTGGCTGCTGCAGGCGCGCGACCAGCGTGGCCTGAGCTACATCGCGCAGGGCGACTGGTGCGATCCGATGAACATGGTCGGTTACAAGGGACGCGGCGTGTCCGGCTGGTTGACGGTGGCCACCGCGTACGCGCTGAACCTGTGGGCGGAGATCTGCGAACAGCGCGCGGACGCGCCGCTGCTGGCAAGCGCCAGCCGCTTCCGCGCCGGCGCCGTGGCGGTCAACCAGGCCGCCAACGAGCACCTGTGGGACGGCGCCTGGTACGCACGCGGCATCACCGACGACAACGTCAAGTTCGGCATCGCCAAGGATGTGGAAGGCCGCATCTGGCTCAACCCGCAGGCCTGGGCCATCCTGGGCGGCACCGCCGACGCCGGCCAGCGCGCCTCCATGCTGGAGCAGGTCGAGCAGCAGCTGGCGACACCCTACGGCGTGGCGATGTTCGCGCCGCCGTACAGCGCCATGCGCGATGACGTGGGCCGCGTCACGCAGAAGCATCCCGGCTCGGCGGAGAACGGCGCGGTCTACAATCACGCCGCCGTGTTCTACATCCACAGCCTGTACACCATCGGCGAGGGCGACCGCGCCTACCAGCTGCTGCGGCAGATGATCCCCGGCCCCGACGAAGCCGACTACCTGCAGCGCGGCCAGCTGCCGGTGTTCATCCCGAACTACTATCGCGGCGCCTGGCGCGAGTATCCGCGCACGGCCGGCCGCTCCAGCCAGTTGTTCAATACCGGCACGGTGTCGTGGGCCTACCGCTGCTTCATCGAGGGCTTGTGCGGCTTGCGGGGCGACGCCGACGGCTTGCGCATCGCGCCGCAACTACCGAAGGTGTGGGATGCCATCAAGGTCACGCGCGAGTTCCGTGGCGCGACGTTCAAGCTATCGATACGGCGGGCGGACGTCGCCGACGTCCAGGTCTGGCGCGATGGCGAATGTTTGGCCGATGCGCGCGTGACCGGCATCGTGGCGGGCGCGGTCCAGGCGCTGGAGGTGTTGATCCCCCGATGAACTAGCTGGAAGGCGCTACTCCTTCCAGCTGACGTCCATCGCGCCGAGAAATTTGTCGTTCCAGACCACCACCGTGGCGCTGACGAAGGTGCCATTGCTGTTGCCCATCACGAGGATGTTGTTGACGTGGTAGCGATACTTGGCGCCCTCCTTCTGCGCCGCCAGCTCTTCGGCGTGGCGGCCACGCTCGCCGAGCATCAGCGTGAAGAACATGACGCCGTATCCCGCCAGCAGCAAGGCGCCCAGCGCCAGCGGCACGCGCATGTCGTAGGGCTTGCGGCCCTCGAACGCCCGCGCCTGCCGGATCGCCGGGTCGCTCAGCAAGTGCAGCATCCACAGCGACATGGCGCTCTTGAACACCGGCAGCAGGAAGTTGATCGCGTACGCGGAGGGCTGCAACGCCAGCTGCGTCAGCGTCAGGTCCAGCGGCTGCATGAAGGCCATCAACGGCCACAGCGCCAGCATGGGCACGCCCAGCACGGCCAGCCAGCGCAGCACGATCGCGACCCGCAGTCCGCCGAACGCCAGCAGCAGCATCACGACCAATGACGACACGTCGATGTTGAACATCGATCCCATCCCGTGCATGGCATTCCAGATGCCGGCGGCGACGTCGACCGCCGCCACGCACGCCATCACCCTGGCCGCGCGGCGCATGACAGGCCGATAGCTGGCGGGATCGGCGCGGGGCCGGTCCGCGATCACGGCGGCGGGCGGCGCGGCCGATGCGCCAGGCTGGGCGCCCGATACGCCGGGGTGTGCGGCCGATACGCCGGGCCGATCGCCCGATGCGGCGGGCTGCGCGGCCAATTCCGCCAGCCGCGCCTCGATCTGCGCCACGCGTTCGGGAAAGCGTTCGGCATCGATGCTGCGGCGGATTTGCCGCAGCTGTTCTTGGTCGTACTTGGAATAATCGGGCTGGTTCAACATTGCTCCATCGCGGGTTCGGGCATGGAGTGTAGCCGAGCGCGCGGCACTTGCGCAAACCGGCGCGGCGATCGGCCGCCGCATCGTACACTGATGTCAAAACCATCAGGAGATCGCCATGCAATTCACCAAGCATGCGGAACTACAACGGGCGCTGGCCGACGCCGCGCCGGAGCTCGTCCTATCGCCATCATCGCTGCTGCCCGCAACGCCCTTGCCGGCCGCCGAGATCGCCGATGAGAACCTCAACATCGTGCGCCACAAGGACAGCGGCTGCATCCAGTTCGTGTTCCCAACCCAGACCGCGCCGATGCTGCTGGCGCCCATGCATCCCGCCGCCGGCCGCATGGACTGGATCAAGCAGGCCGCCCTGCGCGTGAGCGAGCGCATGACGCAGGGGATGGCCGAGACCATCGAAGCCCACAACAAGCTGGAGGCCTTGCTGAGCCTTCGCCACGGCTGGCGCCAGCCGGCGACGGCGGCCGAACTGGCGGCCTCGCGCGGGCGCAAGGTGCTGCTGCTGGTGCATGGCGTGTTCAGTTCCATCGAAGGCGCGTTCGACGACCTGGCGGCGGACGGCACCATGCAGCAGCTGCTGGCGCGCTACGACAACCAGGTGTTCGGCTACGACCACTGGACCATCGCCAAGACACCGCAGCAGAACGCGCTGGACCTGCTGTCGCACCTGCCGGCCGATGCCGGATGGGACGTCGACATCGTCTGCCACAGCCGCGGCGGACTGGTGGTGCGCTCGCTGCTGTCGACGGCGCCGCACGCGCAGGACGCCGTGCTGGCCGCCGTCGCAGCGCAGCGTGCGGGGCGTATCGCCAGCGTGGGCAAGGTGTTCTTTGTGGCGGCGGCCAACCAGGGTTCGCCGCTGGCGTCGCCGGAAGAGATCCAGCACTTCCTCAACGTGGCCGCGATGCTGGCCTCGTTCAGCGGCGGCATGGCCCTGGACCTGGTGATCGGGCTGGCGCGGATGGCGGTGTCGCTGGGCTTCGAACTGCCCAGCGTGGAGGCGCTGGCCAGCGGCTCGGCGCTGATCGCCCAGCTGGACCGGAGCGATTCACTGCTGGCCAGCGCCAGCACCTACTATGCGCGCGCGGATTTCGATTTCGGCCATTCGATGCTGGAGAAAGCGGGCACACTGATCAACCGCATGCTGCTGCAAGTCGATAACGACGTGGTGGTGCCCTACGACGGCGTACTGCTGCCCGAGGCGCAGGTGGCCGAGGCGCGCATGCTGACCTTCGGCACGCCGCAGCAAAAACAGTCCGAGGTCTGGCACACGGAATTCTTCAAGCAGCCCACCCTGCGCCAGTTCCTGGTCGAGCGCGGGGCCTGAGCGTCAGGCGGCGGCCTTGCGCCGGCGGCGGGCGTTCTTGGGATCGGCGATCAGCGGGCGGTAGATTTCAACGCGGTCATGCTCGCGCAGCACCGTGTCCAGCGTCTTCTTCTTGGCGTAGACCCCGACCTGCATGACCGCCAGGTCGATTTCCGGCGCCTCCTGCAGCACGCCGCTGATGGCGATGGCCTGCTCGATGGTCGTGCCCACAGGCACCCGCAGCGCGCGCAGGAACTGCACCGCGTCGCTGGCGTAGCAGACTTCGATGTTGAAGGTTTCAGCCGCCATACACTGTTTCCGCCCGTTTGCAGAAGGAATCGACCATGCTGTTGGCGATCATGCCGAACACCGGCCCCACCAGCTGCGCCAGCAAGGCGCTGGAGAACTCGTAGTGCAGGTCCAGCTCGATCTTGCAGGCATCCTCGCGCAGCGCCTTGAAGGTCCACACGCCGTCGAGGCACTTGAAAGGACCGTCCACCAGCCTCATCTTGATCTCGGTCGACGGCGTGTTCTCGTTGGAGGTGGTGAAGCTTTGCTTGACCCCGTGGTAGTTGATGCCGACGCTGGCCGTCACCGTATTGCCGTTACGTTCACGTATTTCGACACCACCGCACCACGGCAGGAACTTGGGATAGTCCTCGATCGCGGCGACCAGGTCGAACATCTGCTGGGCGCTGTATCCGAGGAAAACTGATTTGTGTACTACTGCCATAGGCTAACCATTTGCTATGATGTTGAATTATTCGCGTTTCTGTGCGCGAAGCAGTAGTTTAACCGATACCATCCCATGACCATAGCCGATAACAAAAAAGCCTTTTTTGACTACTTCATCGAAGACCGCTACGAAGCCGGCATCGTCCTCGAAGGTTGGGAAGTCAAGGCCATCCGCGACGCCCGCGTGCAGATCAAGGAAGCCTACGTCACCATCAAGGGCGACGAGCTGTTCCTGTTCGGCGCCCACATCAGCGCCCTGCCGACCGCGTCCACCCACATCAGCCCGGAAGCCGTGCGCACCCGCAAGCTGCTGCTGCACCGCCAGGAGATGGACAAGCTGATCAGCAAGGTCGAGCGCGCCGGCTACACGCTGGTGCCGCTGAACCTGCACTACAAGGGCGGCCGCGTCAAATGTGAAATCGGCCTGGCCAAGGGCAAGAAGATGCACGACAAGCGCGCCACCGAGAAGGATCGCGACGGCAAGCGCGAGGTCGCGGCCGCCATGAAGACCAACCGCCGCTGACCCGCCGCAGTGTTGCGCGCCCTGTACAAAACCCGGTCCCGCACCGGGTTTTTTATTACCCGACGAGTTTCTAATCAGAAACACCCGTGCTAAACTGGGAGAAGAATGATTTTACATTCGTGGCAGGCGCTTGCCGATTGCGCGCGCGGCCGCGAACCAGACGAGACTTTTGACGACGAGGCAATGATGGCGCTGAAAACTGCAATGGCTCTGGCAGCCGGTATCGTGCTCGCAGGCTGTGCGTCGCACTACACGCCGACCCCGCTGGCGGCGAACTTCCCCACCACCAAGCAGGCCAAGCTGCAGGCGGCTTACCACTGGGGTGTCATTTCCAACAACATCGAAAAAAGCATCGTCGCCGAGCTCAAGAAGAGCCCGCCCCGTCCGGTGTTCCTGAACGAGCCGCGCGACCCGAGCCCGTTCCAGCGCGCGCTGACCACCCAGCTGACCACCTCGCTGGTCAACGACGGCTACGTGGTGACGCGCTCGCCCGCCGGCTCGCTCAAGGTCGACATGGACGTGCAGGCCGTGACCTTCACCGCCAACCGTCCGCAATACCGCTACCACGGCGAGCGCGCCGCGCTGGCCACCGGGGTCTGGGTGCTGAGCGAGATCGAGGCGCCGCTGCTGGGCGGCGTGGCGGCCGGCGCCGCGGCCTGGGATTCCTACGACTGGTTCAACGCCCAGTTCGCACCGGGCGCGACGCCGCGCACCGAAATCATCGTCACCGTCTCGGTGTCCGACCAGTTCCGCTACGTGGCGCGCAACACCTCGGCCTATTACGTGGCCGACAGCGACCGCATCCTGTACGGCATCATCGATCCCGAGCCGGAGGAACCCAAACTGACCCGACTGTTCAAAGTCCGCGGAGACATGTAATGCCGAACCACCTTCTGACCCTGGCCCGCGCCTCCGTGCTGGCGCTGCCGCTGCTGCTGGGCGCCTGCTCCTCCACGCCCACCAAGGACGAGGGCAATTATTCGACCATCTCCTCCAACCAGTTCATCGACGCCAACTACAAGGCCGCCGACGCGCTGATGCACCAGCTCAACGGCAAGCTGATGGCCGACAAGCCGCTGATCATGGCCACCATCGTCAACATCGACGCGCTGGAGCAGACCACCACGCTGGGCCGGCTGGTGTCGGAGCAGCTGTCCACGCGCCTGGCGCAGGGCGGCCTGAGCATGCTGGAGATGAAGCTGCGTAACAGCGTCTACCTGAAGCGCAACCAAGGCGAGCTGATGCTCACCCGCGAGATCGGCGAGGTGGCCACCGCCCACAACGCGCAGGCCATCGTGGTCGGCTCGTATGCGGAGACGTCGGACATGGTGTTCATCAACATCAAGGTGATCCAGCCAAACACCAACTTCGTGCTGGCCGGACAGGATTATGTGCTGGCCAAGGAAGCCATCGTCCGCTCGATGCTGCAGCGGAATTGACCTACAACAGGCGCGGCAGCACTTCGCTGGCCGTGGCCTCCACTTTCAGGCCGATCAGCTCGTCCGCCCGGGTCTTGCCCAGGTTGACGGCGGCGATCGGCTTGCCGGTCGCGGCGGCCAGCTTGCAGAAGCGGTAGCCGGAAAACACCATCAGCGACGATCCCACCACCAGCAAGGCGTCGGCCTGTTCCATCAGGTCCAGCGCGGCTGCCGTGCGCGCCGGCGGGATGTTATCGCCGAAGAAGATCACGTCCGGCTGCAGGGTGCCGCCGCAGGCGTCGCAGCTGGGCATGCGAAAATCCTGCAGGGCGTCGAGCTCGATCTCGGCGTCGCCGTCGGGGCGCGCCTCGGGCACGATCTCGCCGCCCTCCCCGGCGCCGGCGTTGGCCAGCGCGGGGTTGGCCGCCGTCAGCCAGGCCTGGATGTCGGCGCGGCGGTGCAGCGCGCGGCAGTCCAGGCAGACCACGCCGTGGATATTGCCGTGCAGTTCGATCAATTTGCTGGTGCCGGCTCGCTGGTGCAGGCCGTCGACGTTCTGGGTGATCAGCGCATCGATGCGGCCGGCCGCCTCCAGCTGGGCCAGCGCCTGATGGCCGGCGTTGGGCGCGGCCTGGGCCAGCGTCGGCCAGCCGGCCATGCTGCGCGCCCAGTAGCGGCGCCGCACCGCCTCGGACTTGCGGAAGTCCGGTCCCTGGATGGGTGTGCGGCCGCGGCGCACGCCGTCCTTGTCGCGATAGTCGGGAATGCCGGAGGCGGTGCTCAGGCCGGCGCCGGTCAGCACCAGCACGCGCCGGTGGCGGTGCAGGAAACCGGCCAGGTGGTCAACTTGTTGGTTCAGATTCATAAGCGCCATGTTAGCCGAGAATCGCGGTGGTAGCATGGGAGCATAAAATTTCCCAACTTGTAGAACCGTTTTCGCTAGGCAAGGCATTAACGGGGGAAATGGAGGAGGACGGATGCAGCAAGAACGGGGCCGGAACGGCGGCCCGAACCCGGAAGCGGAAGAGGTGCGGCTGGTGGCCAGGATAGCGGCCGGGGACAAGCTCGCCTTCGAGGCGCTGTACCGGATTTATTTCCCGCGCCTGTCGCGCTTCATCGGCCGCATGGCGCGCAACGCGGCGCTGATCGAGGAAGTGGTCAATGACACCATGTTGGTGGTCTGGCAAAAGGCCGCCAGCTTCGACGGCACGTGCAAGGTATCGACCTGGGTCTTCGCGATCGCCTACCGCAAGACCTTGAAGGGCTTGAAGGCCAGCGACGAGCCGATGGAATCGGATGCGTCGCTGTACGAGGACGACAGCGGCAACCAGCCGGAGCAGACGATGAAGCGCCAGCAGTTGCAGCAGACCGTGGCCGAGGCGCTGGACCAGCTGCCCGCCGCGCAACGCGCTGTGATGGTGCTAACCTACTATCACGACATGGCTTACAGCGAAATCGCCGAGGTGGTGGAGTGTCCGCTGAACACGGTGAAGACCCGCATGTTCCATGCGCGGCACAGATTGAAGGACTTGTTGTGGAACGAAAGAGAGAGCAGCCAATGAACGGGCGCATCTTCAGAATGGATATCCCGGCCCATCAGGCGGTGCAGGAACTGCTGCCCTGGTACGCCAGCGAACAACTGGCGCCGGACGAGACGCAGCGCGTGCGCGAGCATCTGCAAACCTGCGCGCAATGCCGCCAGGACCTGGAATGGGAACGCGATATGCGGGCCGAGGCCGCCGCGTCGGACGCCTTGCCGCCTGGCCTGGACATGGAAGGCGCGCTGGCCCGGCTGATGCCGGCGCTGGGCGCACAGGAGCACGTCGCACCAGTAATGGTGACGGCGACGCCGGCCACGCCGGAAGCGGCGACGGCGGCAACGGCACCGGCCGCACCGGAAGCAGCGGCTGTGGCAACGGCACGGGCCGCACCGCAAGCCGCGACGACGGCAGCGGCGACAGAGGCACCCGCCGCCACGCCGGCAACGCCGCCTGTCGCGGCCGGAACGACGCAACGCGTGTCGTGGTGGCGCGCGGCGGCGGCCAACCAGCCTTCGTGGCTGCGCTGGACCGTGGCGGCGCAATGGGTGCTGATCATCGGCCTGGGCGCCCTGCTGCTGCGCCCGGACACCGACCCCGCTCCCTACCGCGTGCTCGGCTCGGCCGTCAGCAGCGGTGCCAACCTAGTGGTGATCTTCCAGCCAAACACCAGCGAGCGCGAGCTGCGCCATATCCTGCAGGCGCAAGGCGCGCGCGTGGTCGACGGTCCGACCGTCACCGACGCCTACCTGCTGCACGTGCCGCCAGCCAGCCGCGAGCGCGCGCTGGCCGCCTTGCACGCCGAGCCAGCCGTCCAGCTGGCCGAGGCCTTGGATGGAGGTACGCCGCCGTGAACACCTTCTGGCCACGCGTCGGCGCGGTGCTGGCCTGCCTGGCATGGCTGGCGGGGGCGCCGCTGGCCGCCGAAGCGCAGGCGGCCCCGCCGGACGGCGATGAAACGCTGCGCCCCGTGCCGGCCGCCAGCCACGATCCCGGCGAGCACACGCTGCTGGTGATGTTGCGCCTGCCCGCCACACACTTCCGCCCGGACGCCAGCTACGGCGGGCGCTACATCGACGACAGCGGCCGCGCCTCGCGCCGCCGCCGCGCCGAGGAGCTGGCGCGCCAGCACGGCCTGACGCTGGTGGACGACTGGCCGATGCCGGTGCTGGGCCTGGACTGCTATGTGATGCGCTACCCGGACCGGGAATCGCCCGAGCGCATCCTCGCCAACTTGGCGCGCGACCCGCAGGTGGAATGGGCGCAGCCGGTGGCCAGTTTCAACGGCATGGCGTCCACCCCGCCGGCGCCGGCCACCGAGACCGACGCGCTGTACCCGGTGCAGCCCGCCGGCCGCTACTGGCACGTGGCCGAGCTGCACCGCGAAACCACCGGCCGCGACATCAAGGTGGCCGTGATCGACAGCGGCATCGACGCCAGCCATCCCGACCTGCAGGGACAGCTGGCGGTCAACGCCAACTTCGTCGACGGCGGCGCCACGCCGGCCGAGAACCACGGCACCGCCGTGGCCGGCATCATCGCGGCGCGCGCCGGCAACGGCGGCATCCTCGGCGTGGCGCCGCAGGCAAAGCTGATGGGCCTGCGCGCCTGCTGGCAGCAGCCCGACCTGGCCACGCGCTGCAACAGCTTCACGCTCGGCAAGGCGATCAACTACGCCATCCTGAACGGCGCCCAGGTCATCAACCTCAGCCTGGCCGGGCCGCCGGACCGCCTGCTGGACCGGCTGCTGGACGTGGCGCTGGAGCGCGGCATCGGCGTGGTCGGCGCGATCGACGCCAAGGCCGCCGGGCCGGCCTTCCCGGCCAACCATCGCGGCGTGCTGGCGGTGGCCTCGCAGCCGGCCCGCGGCACGGCCGCGCCAGCGGCCGGCAGCGAAGCCGATCCCGCGCTGCTCGCGCCCGGCAACGACATCCCGACCACGGCGCCCGGCGGGCGCTGGTCCTTCGTCAGCGGCAGCTCGTACGCGGCGGCGCACGTGAGCGGCATGCTGGCGCTGATGGCGCAGCTGCAGCCGAAGGCCACGCCAACCCAGTTGCGGCGGCTGCTGCAACCGGGCGATGCGCTGAACACTGTTAATATTGACGCATGCGCAACCATATCCCGCCTGCTCCACCATTGCAGCTGTTCCTGCACCGCCAATCTCACGCAACGCGGCGTGGGGCCGTGACGCTACGCACCGCCGCCGTCGCCTGTTTAGCCCTGCTGCCATTCGTGCCGTGGCAGTCCGCCGTCGCACAAGCCGACTTCAGCGGCAGTGTCGCGCTGCAATCGGATTACCGCTACCGTGGCCAGTCGCTGGGCGACGGCCGGCCGTCGCCGCAACTCACGCTCAACCTCGATAGCGCCAGCGGCTGGTACGGCGGCGTGTTCGCCGCCGGCACCTCGATCGGCGACGTGCGCGGCGCCAAGCTGCAGGCCTACGGCGGCTATGCGCTGCGGCTGCGCTCTGGCTGGAGCGTGGAGGCCGGCTGCAGCCGCGCCACCTACACCCAGCTGCATTCGGCCGACTACAACGAGTGCTACGCCGGCGCGTCGGGCGAGCGCCTGACCACGCGGCTGTACTACTCGCCGCGCTATTTCGGCGGCCCGGCGCGCGCGCTGTACGGCGAGGTCAACGTGTTCTACCCAATCCCCCCCAGCGTCAACCTGATCGCCCACGCGGGCCTGCTGCGCACGCTGCGCGGGCGGGATTGGCCCGCCACGCCGGCCAGTTCGCGCTACGACCTCAAGCTGGGCGCCAGCCTCCCGTTCGGCAACTGGAGCGTGCAACTGGCGCGCGAGTACACGCGCGACGATGGCATCGGCTACTCCTATGTCCCGCAGCGGCCCAGCCAGGCCTGGGTGCTGAGCACAAACTACGCCTTTTAAAAAAAGGGAACCGCGCGGCGCCGGCCGGGAATCCACGGGATATCCACCCTGATCCCGAAAGGAACCGCCATGCATACCCGCACACTCACCGCCGTGGCCGCGCTGGCCCTGTCCGCCTGCGGAGGCGGCGGCTACGACACGCCGATGGCCCCGCCCCCGGTCGTCATGCCGCCGGTCGCCACCCTGTTCAATGTCAGCAAGCTGGTCGGCGACACCGCCGGCAGCGCCGCCCAGACCGACGCCAAACTGGTCAACGCCTGGGGCATCGCCTTCAATCCCACCGGCTTCGTCTGGGTCGCCAACAACGGCAGCGCGACGTCGACGCTGTACGACGGCAACGGCGTGCCGCAAGCGCTGGTGGTCGCCACGCCGCCGGCGCCGACCGGCATCGTCTACAACGGCAGCGCCGACTTCCGCGCCAGCCCCTTCCTGTTCGCCACCGAGAGCGGCAAGATCGCCGCCTGGTCGCCCACCGCCGACCGCACCAACGCCCCGGCGGTGGTGGACGGCGCCGCCGCGCAGGCGGTCTACAAGGGCCTGGCCATCGCCACCTGGAACAACGCCCACTATCTGTACGCGGCGGACTTCCACAACAACCGCGTCGACGTCTTCGACGCCAACTTCAACAAGGTGGCGCTGGCCGGCGCCTTCCGCGACCCGGCGCTGCCGGCCAACTACGCGCCGTTCGGCATCCAGGCCATCGGCGACCGCATCTACATCGCCTACGCCCAGCGCGAGAGCGGCGGCGACGACGAGGTGGCCGGCGCCGGCCTGGGCGCGGTCGACGTGTTCGACACCGGCGGCAACCTGCTCAAGCAACTGGCGATGGGCGGCGCGCTGAACGCGCCCTGGGGCATGGCGCTGGCGCCGTCCAACTTCGGCACCTTCAGCGGCAAACTGCTGGTCGGGAATTTCGGCGACGGCAGGATCAACGCCTATGACACCGCCAGCGGCGCCATGGCCGGCACGCTATCCAAGGCCGACGGCGGCGCCATCGCGATCGACGGCTTGTGGGGCATCGCTTTCGGGCCCGGCGTCAACAGCCAGCCCACCAACACGCTGTTCTTCGCGGCCGGGCCGGGCGATGAAACGCACGGGCTGTACGGCCGCATCGATATGCGCTAACGCCACAGCCATGCGGCTTTCAAATCGTCCATGACAAAAAAAGCTCGCCAAAAAGAGATTCATGAATTACAATGCTCTTGTCTTTCGGGAAATATAAGTTTCTAATAACCAACATCACGGGGAATCACAAGAATGCATATCAAAAATCTGATCAAATCCGCCGCGCTCGTCGCCCTGCTGTCTGGCGCCAACGCCTTCGCCGCGCCAGTCGAACTGCTGGTCAACGGCAGCTTTGAAGCCAACCACCAGTCGGCCAACACCTGGGCCAATTACGCCAACCTGACCGGCTGGACCGGCGGTGAGCACGGCATCGAGCTGCGCAACAATGTCGCCGGCAGCGCCGCCCAGGGCGTGAACTTCGTCGAGCTGGACACCAACAAGAACAGCAGCATGTTCCAGTCCGTGCAGACCGTGCTCGGCCAGCACTACACGCTGTCGTTCCAGTTCGAGAACCGTCCGGGTGTGGCGCTCTCGTCGCAGGGCCTGTCGGTGGACTGGGGTGGTGCCGAAATCGCCCACGTCAACAACTCGTTGAACGGCGCTTGGGAAACCCGCACCTACTCGCTGATCGGCAACGGCAGCGCGATGAAGCTGAAGTTCATCGCCACCGGCACTTCGGACAGCTACGGCACCTCGCTGGACAACGTTTCGCTGACCACCGCCGTGCCTGAGCCGGAAACCTATGCCATGATGCTGGCGGGCCTGGGCCTGGTCGGTGTGGTGGCGCGCCGTCGCAAGGCCGCCAAGTAATCCGGACGCACGTCCATCAAAAAACGCCCTTCGGGGCGTTTTTTCATTTCAGGCGCTGATCCGTCCGCGCAGCGCTTCGACCGAGGCGCGCCATTCGGCGTAGTGTTCGCTGTCGGCCCACAGCTCGCGCAACTCCGATTGATCCGACAGGATGCGCTCGATGGCGCGGCCGGCCTTCTCCGCCAGGTCGGTGCGCGCGCGGGCCTTGGCCTTGCGCGCGTCGACCCACTCGTCGACCGCCGCGCTGTCCTCGCCGCGCTCGCCGCCCTTGCCCTGCAGCCGCGCCAGCACTTCCACCGCCACCAGCGCCTCGGCCGCGAACGGCGCTTCGAGCATCTCGCCGGGATGTTCCAGCGCCACGTCCAGCGTGTTTTCCACCGCCTCCAGATTGCTGGTCTGCGCCAGGTCTTCGGCCCAATCCTGCGCGTAGTCGTTGCCGAACGCGTCCACCGCCCATGTACCCATCGCTGCTCCTATATTATTTCGTCCGGCATTTTATCAGCGCACCTGCCGCCGGTCAGCCCTTGACGATGGCCTTGGCCGCCGGTCCGTCCTTCTGCGATTTGACCACCTGCATGGCGGTCGCGATCAAGCCGCTCATCTCGCCCAGGTTGGCCGGGATGATGATGGAGTTGTTGGTCTTGGCCAGCTGCGAGAAGGCGCCCACGTACTGCTCGGCCACCTTGAGGTTGACGGCGTCCTCGCCGCCCGGCTCGCGGATTGCCGCGCCCACCTGGCGCAGCGCGGCGGCGTTGGCCTCGGCCAGCGCGACGATGGCGGCGGCTTGGCCCTGCGCGCGGTTGATGGCGGCCTGCTTGTCGCCCTCCGAGCGGGCGATCTGCGCCTCGCGCTCGCCGCTGGCGATGTTGATCTGCTCCTGCTTGCGGCCCTCGGAGGCGGCGAT
This sequence comes from Duganella caerulea, assembly GCF_040362985.1. Taxonomy (NCBI): domain Bacteria; kingdom Pseudomonadati; phylum Pseudomonadota; class Betaproteobacteria; order Burkholderiales; family Oxalobacteraceae; genus Duganella; species Duganella caerulea. The sequence goes on from NZ_BPWJ01000001.1 coordinate 960,664, forward strand.
CAGCGCGCGCTTTTCGCGCTCGGCGGTGATCTGCGCCTGCATCGCGTGCAGGATCTCCTTCGGCGGCGTCAAATCCTTGATCTCGTAGCGCAGCACCTTCACGCCCCAGTTGGCGGCCGATTCGTCGATGGCGTTGACGATGGCGGTGTTGATATGGTCGCGCTCCTCAAAGGTCTTGTCGAGCTCCATGCGGCCGATCACCGAGCGCAGCGTGGTCTGCGCCAGCTGCGTGATGGCGGAGATGTAATTGGAAGAGCCGTACGAGGCGCGCATGGCGTCGGTGATCTGGAAGTACAGGATGCCGTCCACCTGCAGCTGGGTGTTGTCCTTGGTGATGCAGACCTGTGGCGGCACGTCGAGCGGGATCTCCTTGAGCACGTGCTTGTAGGCGACGCGGTCGACAAAGGGGATCACGATGTTCAGGCCGGGGCCCAGCGTGGCGTGGTATTTGCCGAGCCGCTCGACCACCCACGCGTGCTGCTGCGGCACGACGTTGATGGTCTTGAACACGAACACCAGGGCCAGGATGAAAATGATGAAGGTGACATTGCCGAAGCTGATATCCATAAAACTCTCCAGTGGGTGAATCTCAAGCCGCCACGATCAGGCGGCTGCCGCGTACTTCACGTATCTTGTACTGCCCCGGCGCCGGCGTCGCGCCCGGCGCCAGTTCGACATCCCACAGCGCGCCGCGGTACATCACGCGCGCCGCGCCGTCGTGCCAGGCCGGCACGTGGACGGTCTGGCCGATGTCCATGTTGACGTTGGGGTCGTGCTCGGCGCGGGTGCGGTTGACCAGCTTGCCGAAGCGGCTGCGCCGCAGCAGCATGGTGGCGCCGATGCCCACCACGGCGGCGAACAGCGTCTGCAACGCCATGCCGAAGCCCAGCGCCGCCGCCAGCGCGCCCGACACCAGCCCGATGGCGATCATCAGCAGATAGAACGTGCCGCTGAACAGTTCCAGGATCACGGTAACGCCGGCGGCCATCAACCAAAAACTCCAGTCAGCCATGATGCACTCCTCTCAGGTTTGAAAATGCAAAAACCCCCGCGTCCCGGTGCGGGCTGCGAGGGTTTTTGCTGCAAGGCGTATGGTATTGATAGTGTTATTTACAACTCAATTCGATAACTCCAGTCTAAACCAAAATACGCCCGCGTCAACACTTTATTACTTTTGCAGGGCTGCCAGCTTCTGCCAGGTGTCGATCACCGAGTCCGGGTTCAGCGACATCGATTCGATGCCCTGCTCCATCAGCCAGACCGCGAAGTCCGGATGGTCGGAAGGACCCTGGCCGCAGATGCCGATGTACTTGCCGCGCGCGCGGCAAGCCTTGATCGCCAGCGCCAGCAAGGCTTTGACGGCCGGATCGCGCTCGTCGAAGTCCGCCGCCAGCAGCGCCATGCCGGAATCGCGGTCCAGGCCCAGGGTCAGCTGGGTCAGGTCGTTGGAACCGATGGAGAAGCCGTCGAAGTGGTCGAGGAACTGATCGGCCAGCAGCGCGTTCGATGGCACTTCGCACATCATGATCAGGCGCAGGTCGTTCTCGCCGCGTACCAGGCCGTTCTTGGCCAGCAGGTCTACGACCTTCTCGGCCTGGCCCAGCGTGCGCACGAACGGCACCATGATCTCGACGTTGGTCAGGCCCATGTCGTTACGCACGCGCTTCATGGCCTGGCATTCCATTTCGAACGCACCGGCAAAATCGGCCGCCAGGTAGCGCGCCGCGCCGCGGAAGCCCAGCATCGGGTTTTCCTCGTCCGGCTCGTAGCGCGAACCGCCGATCAGCTTCTTGTACTCGTTGGACTTGAAGTCCGACAGGCGCACGATGACAGGCTTCGGCCAGAAGGCGGCGGCGATGGTCGCCACGCCTTCGGCCAGTTTGTCGACGTAGAAGGCTTTCGGCGAGGCGTGGCCGCGCGCGACCGACTCCACGGCCTTTTTCAGGTCGGCGTCGATGTTCGGATATTCGAGGATCGCCTTCGGGTGCACGCCGATGTTGTTGTTGATGATGAACTCAAGACGCGCCAGGCCAACGCCGCCGTTCGGCACCGACTGGAAGTCGAAGGCCAGCTGCGGATTGCCGACGTTGAGCATGATCTTGGTGGCCAGCTTTGGCAGCTCGCCGCGCGACACTTCGGACACTTCGGTTTCCAGCAGGCCGTCGTAGATCTTGCCCTCGTCGCCTTCGGCGCAGGACACGGTGACGAAGGTGCCGTCCTTCAGCACTTCGGTGGCGTCGCCGCAGCCGACCACCGCGGGCACGCCCAGTTCACGGGCGATGATCGCCGCGTGGCAGGTGCGTCCGCCGCGGTTGGTGACGATGGCCGAGGCGCGCTTCATCACCGGTTCCCAGTTAGGGTCGGTCATGTCGGCGACCAGCACGTCGCCTGGCTGCACGCGTTCCATGTCGGCCGGGTCGTGGATCACGCGCACCGGACCGGCGCCGATCTTCTGGCCGATGGCGCGGCCGGAGGCCAGCACCGTGCCGGTGGACTTGAGCTTGAAGCGCTGCTGCACGTCGGTCGCCTTCTGCTGCGACTTCACGGTTTCAGGACGCGCCTGCAGGATGTACAGCTTGCCGTCGCGGCCATCCTTGCCCCACTCGATGTCCATCGGACGGCCGTAGTGGTTCTCGATGATGACGGCGTACTTGGCCAGTTCCACCACTTCGGCGTCGTTCAGCGAGTAGCGGTTGCGCATTTCGACCGGAACATCCACGGTCTTGACCGAACGGCCAGCCTTGGCTTCGTTGGTGAACTCCATCTTCAGCAGCTTGGAGCCGATATTGCGGCGGATGACCGGCGATTTGCCTTTTTCCAGCATCGGTTTGTGGACATAGAACTCGTCCGGATTGACCGCGCCCTGCACCACCGTCTCGCCAAGGCCATAGCTGGAGGTGACGAACACCACGTCCTTGAAGCCGGACTCGGTGTCGATGGTGAACATCACACCGGCCGCGCCCAGGTCGGAACGGACCATGCGCTGCACGCCGGCCGACAGCGCCACTTCAGCGTGGGTGAAGCCCTTGTGCACGCGGTAGGAGATGGCGCGGTCGTTGTACAGCGACGCGAACACGTGTTTCATCGCGTCGAGCACGTTCTCGATGCCGACCACGTTGAGGAAGGTTTCCTGCTGACCGGCGAACGAAGCGTCCGGCAAGTCTTCGGCGGTGGCCGAGGAGCGCACGGCGAACGACATCTCGGTGCTGGAATCGGCCACCAGCTGGTGGTAGAACGTCTCGATTTCCTGCTGCAGACGTGGCTGGAACGGGGTTTCGACGATCCATTGACGGATCTCGGCGCCCGCTTGCGCCAGCGCGCGCACGTCGTCGATGTTCAGATCGGCGAGGCGGTCGGCGATGCGGTCGGCCAACGGCTTGCCGCCGTCGACGCTGTGCGACAGGAAGTCGCGGAAAGCCTGGGCCGTGGTGGCGAAGCCGCCCGGAACCCGCACGCCGGCGCCGGCCAGCTGGCTGATCATTTCGCCTAATGAGGCGTTTTTACCGCCGACGGATTCGACGTCCGTCATGCGTAAATGTTCGAACGATGCGACGTATACCGCTCCGTTACTCTGCTCCTTCAATGCTGCGTTGGACATAATGACACCTTTTTGATGATAGAAATCTTCCAGCGAGGCGCAGACTTTGTTTCTTGTTATTCTGGTCGTCGTGCAGCACAATCTTACCTATGGCGCCCATTCTACAGCCTGCGGCCCAAATTGACGATTCACAATAACGACAGGCCAACATTACATGACACTAGAACAACGTCCTCCCCTGCCCACGGTGGCCCGCACGGTCTTCTTCGTTTCCGACGGCACCGGCATCACGGCAGAAACCTTTGGTCACTCGGTATTGACCCAATTCGAGTTGCGTTTCCGCCAAATCCGCCTGCCATTCATCGATACACTTGATAAAGCGCACGACGCGGTACGCAAGATCAACGAGGCGTTTGAAACCGATGGTCAACGTCCGATCATCTTCTCGACCTTGGTCAAGACCGAGCTGTCCGACGTGATCCGCCACTGCAAGGGCATGTATATGGACATGTTCCAGACTTTTGTTGCGCCGTTGGAACAAGAGTTGGGCGCCAAGTCGACCCACACCATCGGCCGCTCGCACAACATCGTCGACAGCGAGGAGTACAAGAACCGCATCGAGGCGATCAATTTCTCGCTGGCGCACGACGATGGCCAGTCGCACAAGAACCTGTCGTCGGCGGACGTGATCCTGGTGGGCGTGTCGCGCTCGGGCAAGACGCCGACCAGCTTGTACCTGGCGATGCAGTACGGGATCAAGGCGGCCAACTATCCGCTGATCCCGGACGATTTCGAGCGCGGCAAGCTGCCGTCGTCGCTGTACGAGTTCAAGTCCAAGATCTTCGGCCTGACCATCACGCCGGAACGCCTGTCCGAGATCCGCAACGAGCGGCGCGCCGGCAGCAAGTACGCGGCGCTGGAAAACTGCCGCTACGAGGTCAACGAGGCCGAGATGATGATGAAGCGCGAAGGCATCCGCTGGCTGTCCTCGACCACCAAGTCAATCGAAGAGATCTCCACCACCATCCTGCAGGAGATCAAGCCTAACCGGCGCGAGTACTGAAATGCGGCCGACGGTGCGGCTGATGACGCGGCTGATCGCGCGGCCTGTGGCGCTGCTGGCGGCGCTCGCGCTGGCATCGGCGGCGTGGGCGCAGTCCGGCCCGCCGCAGTCCACCGCCTTCGTGCACGTCAACGTGGCGCCGATGGACAGCGATCACGTGCTGCGCGACCAGACGGTGCTGGTCAAGGACGGCCGCATCGAGGCGGTCGGTGCGGCGCTGGCCACGCCGGCCGGCTACCGCGTCGTCGACGGCCACGGCACGGCCTGGGTTTCGCCCGGCCTGGCCGACATGCACACCCACTCCGAAACCCGCGACGACCTGGCGCTATACCTGTCCAAGGGCGTGACCACGCTGCTCAACATGGGCGGCGCCCGCCCCAACCTGGTCGACAGCATCATACCGGCGGTGGCGCGCGGCGCCCTGCCCGGCCCTCACGTCTATGCCAGCCTGATGGTCGACGGCACGCCGGACTACAACGGCCTGCAGGTGAAGACGCCGGCGCAGGCGCGCGCGGTGGTCGATCTGGCCGCCGCCAACGGCTATGACTACATCAAGGTTTATACGGGACTGGCGCCGGAGGTGTTCGGCGCATTGGCCGACGCGGGCCGCGCCCAGCACATGCCGCTGGTGGGCCACGGCGTGACGGCCGTGCGGCTGGAGCGCCAGCTGGCGCAAGGCCAGGTGATGGTCGCCCATCTGGAGGAATTCTTTTATACGTTTTTCACGCCGGCCGGCGCGCAGGAAACCGACGTGCCGCCCGATGAGTCGCGCATCCCGGAGGCGGTGGCGCTGGCCAGGCGCCACGGCGCGGCGGTGATCGCCGACGTGGTGACCTACCACGCCATCGCCAGCCAGATCGGCCATCCCGAGGTGGTACGCGCCTTCCTGACCGCGCCGGAGACCGCGTACCTTTCGCCGTCCGACATGCAGGCCTGGCGCCGCAGCGGCTACGCCGGCAAGTCGGCGCGGCTGGAGGCCAAGCTGGCCTTCCTGCGCAAGCTGGCCAAGGCGATGGCCGATGGCGGCGTCGAGCTGTTGTCCGGCACCGACGCGCCATCCATCCCCGGCCTGGTGCCGGGCTACTCGCTGCACGACAATCTGGCCGAACTGGAAGGCTCGCACCTGAGCCGCTACCAGGCGCTGGCGACGGCCACCAGCGCACCGGGAGCCTTCATCGCCCGTACCAAGGGTGGCGTGCCGTTCGGCCAGGTGGTGGCCGGCTATCGCGCCGACCTGCTGCTGACCGAGCACAATCCGCTCGACGGCCTGTCGACCTTGCGCGCGCCCTTGGGCGTGATGGCCGAGGGACGCTGGTACGACCGGCCGGCGCTGGCCGCGCTACAAGCCGGCGTGCGCGCCAACTACCGGCCAGACTAGGCTAGACGATCGGCGGATCGGTTTCGCGGGCGTAGACACGGTGACGCACCAGCGCCGCATCGAACCGCAACAGCGCCGCCGCGCCCTCACCACGTTCGAAGATGATGACGCCGGGGTCCGGCTCACCATCCGGCAGCACCTGCGGGAGGCCCGCCGCGTGCAGCAGCTGCGCGCCATTGCCGACGGCCAGCAGTGGCTTGTCGTGCCGGTACTGCAGCCGCACGAACTCCAGCGCCGCCACATCGCGGTTGAGCGGCGTGCCGCCCGGTGTGTCGCTGCCCGGGGTATCGCTGCCCGATGCGTCGGCCGCCAGGCCAGCGTAGGCATCGTCGCGATCCGGCACGATGGCGCCGTCCCACAGCACCGACGGCCCGGTCTCGAAGCTGATCTCCACATCCAGGTCCGTGCCAGGCAGCTTGCCGATGCGCTCCCCGACCAGGCGCGGCACGGCACCGCCGTCCAGCAGCGCGGCATACATGTCCCGCACCTGGGCCGCATCCACGCCGGGCGCCACCAGCAGCGCCACCTTCAGCGTCCGGATGCCGGTGGCGCCGGGACGGCTGAACAGCGACAGCGGCGGCGACGGCGGATAGTCGTGCATCGGCAAGTTGGTGGACAGCGGCAGCGGCGGCGGCACCTCCATGCCCAAGCCTGCGGCCACGCCGGTCGCCAGCCGCTGGTCGACATTGACCAAGCCTGCCAGCATGCGCCGCCGGATCGCCGGCGTCTGCACCCGCGTCAGTTCGAAGCGGAAGCCGGCGATGATGTGGTTCTGCTCCACCGGCGTCTGACTCTTCCAGAACAAACGCGCCTGCGAATAATGGTCGGCGAACAGCTCCGGCTTGCCGCGCACCTTGCTGGCCTGCTGCGGCTCGGGGAAGCTGACGAAGCCCTTGGCGCCTGCCTGGAACGGACAGCCGCCCGCCAGCGAATTGGGCTCGTAACTCACCCGGCCACGGTTGACCGACTGCCGGTGCATGCCGTCGCGCTGGTTGTTGTGGATCTGCGCCAGCGGCGTGTTGATCGGGATCTCGTGGAAGTTGGCGCCGCCCAGGCGCGAGATCTGGGTGTCGATGTAGGAGTGGATGCGGCCCTGCAGCAGCGGATCGTCGCTGAAGTCGACGCCCGGCACCACATGCGCGGCGCAGAAGGCCACCTGCTCGGTCTCGGCGAAGAAGTTGTCGGGATTGCGGTCCAGGACCATGCGGCCGATGGGCTGCACCGGCACCATCTCCTCCGGCACGATCTTGGTCGGGTCGAGGATATCGAAGGGGAACTGCGCCGCCTGTTCGGCGCTGAACAGCTGCACGCCCAGCTCCCACTCGGGGAACTGGCCGGCCTCGATGGCTTCCCACAGGTCGCGCCGGTGGTAGTCCGGATCGGCGCCCGCCAGCCGCGCCGCCTCGTCCCACACCAGCGAGTGCGTGCCGGCCATCGGCGTCCAGTGGAATTTGCAGAACACCGAGGCGCCCTGCGCGTTCACCAGCCGGAAGGTGTGCACGCCGAAGCCCTGCATCATGCGGTAGCTGCGCGGGATCGCGCGGTCCGACAGGTGCCACATCAGCATGTGGGTGATCTCGGGGCTGAGCGAGGCGAAGTCCCAGAAGGTGTCATGCGCGCTGGCCGCCTGCGGCATGCCGTTGTGCGGCTCCGGCTTGACCGCGTGGATCAGGTCCGGGAACTTCATCGCGTCCTGGATGAAGAACACGGGGATGTTGTTGCCGACCAGGTCCCAGTTGCCTTCGTCGGTGTAGAACTTGACGGCGAAACCGCGCACGTCGCGCACCGTGTCGGCCGAGCCGCGTTCGCCGGCCACCGTCGAGAAGCGCACGAACACCGGCGTGCGCTTGCCCGCCGCCGCCAGCAGCGAGGCGCGCGTGATGGGACTGTGATCGCCGTAGCTTTCGAAGTAGCCGTGCGCCGCCGAGCCGCGCGCATGCACCACGCGCTCGGGGATGCGCTCGTGGTCGAAGTGGGTGATCTTCTCGCGCAGGATGAAGTCCTCCATCGCGGTCGGGCCGCGCAGGCCGATCTTCAGGCTGTCCTGGTTGTCGGCCACCTTCACGCCCTGGTTGGTGGTCAGTTCGCGGCCGCTGTCGTCCACCCGCACGCGGTCCAGCGAGCCGTCCAGCGGGTTGTTGCCGATGTTGGGATGGCCCTCGCCGTCCTTGGGCGAAGCCACCGTCTCCGTGCTGGTGCTGGCGGTGGCGAAGGCGCTCGAAGGCGGACGCGTTTCGCCCAGGTGCGGGGTGAAGGCGGCGTCGCCGTATTCCAGCGGCTTGGTTTCGTTAAAGCGCATCGCGGCGGCCAGCTGCTCGTCGCTGGTGACCTTTTCCAGCAACTGCGCGGCAATCGGGTTCGGAGGACCGAGCCGCGACGGGTGCGGCGGGTCGGCGGGCCCGGCCACCGTGCTGAGAATGGAACCGGCGCCGTCTACCGCGCCGCCGTTGTCTTTGGGATTAGCCATGTCGCACCTCGTCTGAATATCGCGCCGGCCCGGATGGACGGCCGCGATTCAGTGTGCGTTTCTTGCGCGGGCAGGTGTTTGATGGTGCTCAAGCGAGCTGGGCATGCCGTGATCAGGCGAAAAACCGAGGATCGTAGATCCAGCGCCTGATCGTTGTCGCGGTAATGGAGGCCACATCTGGATGGCGCGGATTAATCATTGGAGCCGGCGCCAGTCAGATCATTGGCCGTATAGGCAGGCGCCTCGACGGCGATACGCCACAAGGGCGTGGTCATGCATAGGCTCCGCTCTGCATCATGGAAAGCAATTCAGCCACCAGTTTTTGCCCTTCGAACGTGTCCATATAGCTCGCCGGCGTCGCGCCGCCGAGCGCCGGCAGCGGCTTGGCCAACCAGTCCGCCAGCCAATGTGCCGCGTCAAAACCAGTCGGATCGCCGGACTCCTCCACCATCGTCTGCACCTTGCCGACCAAGGCGGCCAGGCCCAGGACGCGCTCGGACTCGTCTTTCGACAATGCCGTCCCGTCCTTCTCCTTCCGGCTGATGGTCGCGCGGGACAGGCCGAGGCTGCCGAGCAGCAGCTCTTTGCTAATTCCCATTGTTGATGAAAGTTCACCGACCATCGAGGCCGGGATACCCTTTCGTATCGCGGCGATGCGCGTTTGCGGGTCGACTTGATAAAGGTAGACAACTTTGGCTGGCGCGCGTTTCGCAGACATAACCTTCTCCTTTGAGACTTCAGTATAGTCCAAATGAGGCAAGCCACCGCGCTTCAGAAGAAGTGCTGCCAGTCGGCCAGCCAGGCCGGGAACTCCTCGACCGGCATTGGCTTGGCGATGTAGTAGCCTTGGGCGTAGGTGCAGCCCAGCCCTTGCAGGAAGTCCCAATCCTGCTTGGTCTCGACGCCAACCGCCACCGAGCGCCGGTCCAGGTTACGCGCCAGTCCAAGGCAGGAGCGCAGCACCGTGCCGATGGCCTGCCGCTTGGAGGCGCCGTCGACAAAGCTGCGGTCTATCTTCAGTTCGGAGAACGGGATGCGCGCCAGAAGCTGCAGGTTGCTGCGCCCCGTGCCGTAATCGTCGATGGCCAGGCCGAAGCCCTTCATGCGCAGGCGCAGCAGCCGTTCGAGGAAATGCGGGTCAGTGGTCAGCACCGCCGATTCGGTCATCTCGAAGGTGATGTAGTCGGCCATGATGCGATGGCGGTCCAGGCAGGCCGCGATCTGCTCCATGAACTGCGGATGCGCCAGTGTCCCTTGGTCGACGTTGATGGAAAACGAAATCGGGATGCCCTGGTCGTGCAAGGTGCGGCAGGCCGCCACCGACTTTTCGATCATGCTCCAGTCGAGGAAATCAATGCGGCGGTTATCCTCCAGCGCCGGCATGAACGACGCCGGTCCAAGCACGCCATACAGCGGATGGCGCCAGCGCGCGAACATCTCCAGGCCCTTGACCTGCCCCGTCTCCAGCTCGATCTTGGGCTGGAAGTAGGGATCGAATTCGCGCATCTGCAAGCCCTGCCCCACTTCGGCAAACGAGATGTGTGGCGTCTGTTCGCGCGCGGCGGCGCGGGCCTCCGAGGGCTGCAGGTAGTCGGTGATGATCGCTTCCAGCCGGCTGCCGATCACCGGCTTGCCGATCGCGCCCAGCATGTTGATGCCGTAGGCCGCCGCCATCGTCTCCACGGAAAACAGCACCGCATTGGACTGCGCGCCCACCACGACCACGCCCACGCGCGATTTGGCTTCAGAGAGCCGGCGTATCAGCTCCAGCGCGTCCATGCCCGGCAGCGCCAGGTCGATGATGGCGATATCCACCGCCGGCGTGATGCCGGCGCTGAAATGGCGCAGCGCCGTATGGCCGTCGGGCGCCTGCGTGATCCGGCCCACGCCCAGGTGCACCAGGATATCGGCCAGCGCGTGGCGTTGTACCTGATCCCCTTCGGCTACCAGAAAGTGCAACTGCGCGATATCCATCGGCGGCTCCAATAAGGCTATTACCCTTGATTCTGCCTGACTTGCTCGAAAAAGCATACTGCCGCGCATGCGGCGACGTTCAGCGACTCCACCTGGCCCAGGTGGGGAATCACCACCTGATGGGTTGCCATGGACAGCAGGTCATCCGCAACGCCCTGCCCTTCGTGGCCAAACAGCCACGCCACTGGCTGGCGCAGGTCGACGTCGTACAAGCGTTGGGTGGCGTAGCCGCTGGTGGCCAGCGAGGTCACCTTGGAGGCCGCGACCAGCTGCGCCAGGTCGACGTTCTCGAAAATGTCGAGCACAAAGTGCGCGCCCATTGCCGCGCGCAGCACCTTGGGCGACCAGCAGAACGCCGATCCGGCGCTACAGTACACCTGGGTGATGCCGGCCGCCGCCGCGCTGCGCAGGATGGAGCCGACGTTGCCGGGATCCTGCACGTTATCGAGCAGCACCGCCGACACGGCCAGCGGCTCGGTCACGGCGCGCTCCGGCGTCTCGATCAGGAACATCACGCCGACACCGTGTTCCACCTGGCTGACGGCGTTGTACAGCGCATCCGGCAATCCCAGCACGTGCGCGTGCTGGGCCTCCAGCTGGCCGACGATGTCCATCACTTCCGGGTTGTGCAGCGCGGTTTCGCTGACGATGCACTGCTCCGGCAGGCCGCGCAGCTGCAAATAGGCCTGGCACAGGTGCACGCCGTCGAGCAGCGTGCGGCCGGACTTGCGGCGCGCCTGCGAACTGCCGGCCAGCTTGACCAGCTCCTTGTACTGCGCGTTGTCGCGCGAGGTGATGGTCTTCATGCGGCTCTCCCTGCGCGCAGCGCGAATTCCTCCAGCACCGCCCGCACCGGCGCGAACGAGCGGCGGTGCACCGGCGAGGCGCCATGCGCGCGCAGGCGCTCCAGGTGCAGCGCGGTGCCGTAGCCTTTGTGCTGGTCGAAGCAGTACTGCGGATACTGCGCGTGCAGGGTCACCAGCGCGGCGTCGCGCGCGGTCTTGGCCAGGATCGAGGCGGCCGAGATGGCGTCGACCTTGTCGTCGCCGCCGATCACCGCGATGCTCTGTATCTTCATCACCGGGCACCGGTTGCCGTCGACCAGGGCCAGCGTCGGCACGGTGCTCAATGCCTCCACCGCGCGCCGCATCGCCAGCATCGACGCCTGCAGGATATTGAGCTTGTCGATTTCCTCTTCCGACGCCTCGGCGATCGCCCACGCCAGCGCGTTGGCCTTGATCAGCGGCGCCAGCATGTCGCGCTTGGCCTCGGTCAGCTTCTTGGAGTCGCGCAGGCCTTCGATCGGCCGCGAGACATCCAGGATCACGGCAGCCGCGTACACCGGGCCGGCCAGCGGGCCACGGCCCGCCTCGTCGACGCCGCAAATGATTTCATCGGGCGAGTCGGGCAGGAAGTCGAACAGGCCGGGGGTTGGGTTTTTCACGTTGATTCTCGATGATACGGTTAAGCTTTGATGACCTTGAGCACAGCGGCCGCGCTCTCCACCGCGCTGTTGCGCAGCAGGCTGTGATGCATGTCGGTGAAACGCTCGACCAGCCGCTGGCGGTGCGGGGCGTCGCTCAGCTGCTTCCACATGGCTTGCGCCAGCGCTTCGGAATTGGCGGCGTTCTGCAGCAGCTCAGGCACCAGGAACTCGCGCGCCAGGATGTTCGGCATGCCGATCCACGGCTGGTAGTTGAAGTGGCGCAGGATCTGCCATTCCAATTCCGCCATCCGATAGGCTATCACCATCGGCTTCTTGAACAGCGCCACCTCCAGCGACGCCGTGCCCGACGCCACCAGCACCGCGTCCGCCGCGGCGATCGCGGTGTGCGACTGGCCGTCGAGCAGCTGCACTTCAACGTCCTGCAGGCCGGCCTGCGCCACCAGTTCGAGGAAGTACTTGCGCTGCCGTTCCCCCGCCATCGGCGCCACGAAACGCAGCGTACGGTCGCGCTGCTTGAGCAGGCGCGCCGCGCCGATGAAGGCCACCGTGTTGTACTTGATCTCGGACATGCGGCTGCCCGGCATGATGGCCACCACGTTGGCGTCCTCCGGCATGCCCAGCGCGCGCCGCGCGCCCGCCACGTCCGGCGCCATCGGGATGACTTCCGCCAGCGGATGGCCGACGTAACTCACCGGCACGCCGGCCTGGCGGTAAATCTCCTCTTCGAAAGGAAACACCACCAGCATGTGCGACACAGCCCGGATGATCTTCTTGATGCGTCCACCGCGCCAGGCCCAGATCTGCGGCCCGATGTAGTGTATGGTCGGAATCCCGGCCGCCTTGAGCTGCTCTTCCAGCCCGAGGTTAAAGCCCGGATAGTCGGCGCCAATGAAGGCGGCCGGCCGCTCGGCCAGCAGTTGGTCGCGCAGCTGGTTCTGGATCCCCTTGATCTCGCGGTAGCGCGGGATCACGGCCAGCAGGCCGCGCACGGTCAGCTTGTCCATCGGCCAGTGCGACTCGAAACCTTGCGCCATCATGTGCTCGCCGCCGATGCCATGGAAGCGCGCATCCGGCAGGTGCGGACGCAGGCCGGACAGCAGCCGCGCCGCCAGCAGGTCGCCCGACGGCTCGCCCGCCACCAGCGCCACCGACAATGGCGAAGGCGCGGCGGCCGTCAGGTCAGCGGACGATGCCACGGCTGGCGATGTTGAGGAATTCGCGCATGGAGCGGATCTGCTCCGCCGCAGCCGGCATCGCATCCTCTTCGGCCTGCAATGCGACCTTGGCCTCTTCCAGCGTCAGGCCGGAGCGGTAGATCAGCTTATACGCGGTGCGGATGCCGTTGATCTGCTCGCGCGTAAAGCCGCGCCGCTTCAGGCCCTCGATGTTGACGCCGTGCGCCTGCGCCGGATTGCCGTTCAACAGAACGAACGGCGGCACGTCCTGCGTCAGCGAGGTGCTCATGCCGACGAAGGCGTGCGCGCCGATCTTGCAGAACTGGTGCACGTTGGCGAAGCCGCTCATGATCACCCAGTCGCCGATTTCGACGTGGCCGGCGATCTGCGCGTTGTTCGAGAAGATCGTGTTGCTGCCGATCTGGCAGTCGTGCGCCAGGTGGACGTAGGCCGAGATCCAGTTGTCGTTGCCCAGCGAGGTCACGCCCTTGTCCTGCACCGTGCCGGTGTTGAAGGTGCAGAACTCGCGGATGGTGTTGCGGTCGCCGATGGTCAGGCGGGTAGGCTCGCCGTTCCACTTCTTGTCCTGCGGCGCGGCGCCGATCGACGAGAACTGGAAGAACTTGTTGTCGCTGCCGATGGTGGTGTTGCCCTCGATGACCACGTGCGGACCGACCACGGTGCGCGCGCCGATCACCACGTTCGGGCCGATCACCGAATACGGCCCGACTTCGACGGATTCGTCGAGCTGCGCTTTCGGATCGACGATGGCGGTGGCGTGAATCTTGGCCATGATTACTTCCCGGCTGGCTGGCTGGCGTCGGCCGCGCTGCGGATGGTGCACATCAGTTCCGCCTCGACCGCGGTCTGGCCGTCGACCGTGCCGACCGCCTTGTACTTCCAGATGCCGCGCGCGACGCGCAGGATCTCGACGTTCATCACCAGCTGGTCGCCCGGCTCCACCGGACGCTTGAAGCGCGCGTTGTCGATGCCGACGAAGTACACCACCGAATTCTCGTCCGGCTTGATGTCCATGGTCAGGAAGGACAGGATGGCGGCGGTTTGCGCCATCGCCTCGATCATCAGCACGCCCGGCATGACTGGCTTGTGCGGGAAGTGGCCGTTGAAGAATTCCTCATTGACGGTGACGTTCTTGATCGCCGTGATGGTCTTGCCCGACTCCCAGTCCAGCACGCGGTCCACCAGCAGCATGGGGTAGCGGTGCGGCAGGTACTGCTTGATGGCGTGGATATCCAGGCACTTCTTGGTGCAGGTGGATTCGGAGGTGACAGGGGTGGTTGTGGTCATGATTTTAGTTCTCGTCTTGATTCGTCAATGTTTTAATTGTTTTTTCCAGCGCGCGGATTTTATCGCGCATCGTCGACAGATTGCGGACGATGGCGGCAGATTTTTCCCACTCGCTGTTTTTGGCCAGCGGATAAAAGCCCGTGTACTGCCCCGGTTCCAGGATCGAGCGCGATACCATGCTGCCCGAACCCACGTGCACCTTGTCGACGATGGTCAAGTGGCCCAGCACCATGGCGGCGCCGCCAAAGGTGCAGTACTTGCCGATCTTCGCGCTGCCCGCCACGCCGACGCAGCCGGCCATCGCCGTGTGCGCGCCGATGTGGCAGTTGTGGCCGATCTGGATCTGGTTGTCCAGCTTTACGCCGTCCTCCAGGATCGTGTCGGCCAGCGCGCCGCGGTCGATGGTGGTGTTGGCGCCGATGTCCACATCGTCGCCGATCACCACCCGCCCGGTCTGCGGAATCTTGATGTAGACGCCGCCCTCGTTGGCGAATCCGAAGCCGTCGGTGCCGATCACGGCGCCGGAATGGATGATGCCGCGCTTGCCGATCACGCAGCGCGCCTGGAAGGTCACGTTGGCGAACAAATGCGTGTCCTCGCCGATGACCGCGTCGCGGCCGATGTAGCAGCCGGCGTCGATCACGGCGCGCGCGCCGATCGTGGCGCCGCTCTCGATCACCACGCGCGCGCCCACGTGGGCGCTGGCGTCGATGCGGGCGTCGTCCGCCACCACCGCGCTGGCGTGCACGCCGGGCGCCGGCACGATGGCCGTCAACGATTCGAAATACTGCGCCGCGCGGGCGAAATACACGTACGGATTATTGGTGACGATGCGCGCGCCGCCATAGCCGGCGGCGATAAAAGCGTCATCGGCGGCCGACACGATCAGTGCCGCCGCCTGGCTTTGCAGCGCTTGCGCGCGCAGTTTGCTATTGCTGAGAAAGCTGATGTGCGAAACGCCGGCGTCCGTCAGTGGCGCGATCCCGGTCACTTCCAGGTTCGCGTCCCCCACCAACTGCCCGCCGAGGCGTTCGACCAATTCCCCTAGTCGAGTGCCCATCGGGTGATCCAATCTTGATGTGTTTTACTTGTCTTTGTCCAGCGCGGCCAGCACTTTGTCGGTGATGTCGATGCGCGGGCTGGCCCAGACCGCATCCTGCAGCACGATGTCGAAGCCTTCCACCGCCGCCATCTGCTTGATGATCTTGGTGGCTTTTTCCGAGATCGCCTGGCGTTCCTCGTTGGTGCGCTGGTTCAGGTCTTCACGGAACTCGCGCTGGCGGCGCTGGTATTCCTTATCCAGCTCGAACACGTCGCGCTGGCGCTTGACGCGGTCGGTCTCGGCCAGCGCCGGCGCATCCTTCTCCAGCTTTTCCGACGCCGCCTTCAGGCGCGCGGCCATATCCTGCATGGCTTTCTCGCGGCTCTTGAACTCCTCCTGCAGCTTTTCGCCGGCCAGCTTGGCCAGCTTGGATTCGTTGTAGATGCGCTCAGGACTGAGCCAGGCGATGCGCGAGGCCGAGGTCTGGGCCTGCACCGGCGCCAATGCACACCAGCCCAGTGCAAGCACGGCGAGGGATTTGGTCAGGGTAGCGGACACAGTCTTCAACTTATTTCTCCGAGGTAAATATTAATACTCAATGGCATCAGGTCCGCCTTAGAAGCCGGTACCCATCTGGAACTGGAAGCGTTCCAGGCGGTCGCCCGGCTTGGCGTTCAAAGGCTTAGCATAACTCAAGCGCAGCGGACCGACCGGAGAAATCCAGCTGATGCCCAGGCCCGACGAGTAGCGCAGCTCGGAAGCGCGCATCTTCTGGCCTTCCTGGTAGACCTGGCCGCTGTCGACGAAACCGAACCAGCGCAGGCTGCGGTCCTGGCCCGAGCCGGGGAACGGCAGCTGCAGCTCGGCGCTGCCCAGCAGGCGCGAGGCGCCGCCCAGCGCATCGCCGTACACCTGGTCGACCGCGCCCAGCGAGGAGCTCAGGTAGCCGCGCACCGAACCGATGCCGCCGCCGTAGAAGTTCTTGAAGACCGGGTAGCTGCTGTCGCGCAGGCCGTGGCCGTAGTCGATCTCGCCGCGCAACGCCAGCGTGACCTTGGAGAACAGCGGCTTGTACCACTGGTGCTCGTACACCGCGCGGTAGTACTTCTGGCGGCCGATCAAATCCAGCTCCAGGTTGGCGCGCTGGTAGCGGCCCACGGTCGGCGTCAGCGCGGAGTCGCGGCTGTCGCGCGCCCACGCCGCCGTCAGCGGCACGGCGTTGGTGGTGGCGGTGCCGATGCCGTTGGTGTTGCCGGTGATGGTGGTGACGTAGTCCTTGAAGCGCACCGGCGAGGTGGCGTCGGTGGTGATGCGCGAGCGCTCCACGCCGATACCGAAGAACACCGTGTCCACTTCCGAGAACGGCACGCCGTAGCTGATGCGGCCACCCTGCTGGCGGATGGTGTAGCTGCCGATGTTGAGCGCCGGCGGCTGCTGCGTGCGCAGGTAGATTTCGTACGAGCGCGATACGCCGTCGTCGGTGTAGTAAGGGTCGGTCTGCGAGAACGACAGCGTGCGGCTGTACTTCGAGGTGTTGAACTCGATGCCGACGGTGGTGCCCGAACCGGCGAAGTTGGCCTGCTGGACCGCCGCCTGGAAGGTGAACTTCTCGGACTGCGAGAACGCGCCGCCGATCTGGAAGTTACCGGTCGGGCGTTCGACCACGGTCAGGTTGACGTCCACCTGGTCGGAGGTGCCCTGCGCTTCCGGCGTGTCGATGGTCACGTCCTTGAAGTAGCCCAGGCGGTCGACGCGGTCGCGCGAATACTTGATCTTGTTGGCGTCGTACCACGACGATTCGAACTGGCGGAACTCGCGGCGGATCACTTCGTCGCGGGTGGTGGTGTTGCCGGCGATGTTCATGTGGCGCACGTAGGCGCGCTTGCCCGGATCGATGAAGAAGGTAAACGCCACTTCGCGTTTCTTCTGGTCGATCTCCGGATTGGCGTTGACGTTGGCGAAGGCGTAGCCGAAGGTGCCCAGGCGGTCCGAAATCAGCTTGTTGGTGGCGGTCAGGCGCTCGCCCGAATAGGTTTCACCTGGGCGAAGCAGCACCAGCGAACGCAGTTCCTCTTCGCGGCCGAAGGTCTCGCCCTCGAACTTGATGCCGGAGACCTTGTACTTCTCGCCCTCGGTGATGTTGATCGTGATGTAGATGTCCTTCTTGTCCGGCGTGATCGAGACCTGGGTCGAGTCGATCTGCATCTCGATGTAGCCGCGGTTCAGGTAGTAGGACTTGAGCGACTCGATATCGCCGGTCAGCTTGGTCTTGGAATACTGGTCGGCCTTGGTGTACCAGCTGAACCAGCCGCCGGTGTTCAGTGCCAGCTGGTCCTTCAGTTCCTTGTCCGAGAAGACCTTGTTGCCGACGATGTTGATTTGCTTGATCTTGGCGACATCGCCCTCGTCCACCGCGAAGGTGATGTTGACGCGGTTACGCTCGATCGGCGTGACGGTGGTGACGATCTTCACGCCATACAGGCCGTGCGACAGGTACTGGCGCTTGAGCTCCTGCTCGGCGCGGTCGACCGAGGCCTTCTCGAAGGTCTTGGTCTCGCCGACGCCGATGTCCTTCAGCGCCTTGACCAGCATGTCTTTTTCAAATTCCTTGGTGCCGGTGAACTCCACCTTGGCGATGGCCGGGCGTTCCTCGACCAGCACCACCAGCACATTGCCGTCCGCTTCGAGCTTGACGTCCTTGAAGAAACCGGTGGCGTACAGCGCCTTGATGGCGGCGATCGATTTGTCGTCGTTGAAGGTCTCGCCCACACGCACCGGCAGGTAGCTGAAGACCGTACCGGCTTCCGTACGCTGGATCCCTTCGACGCGGATATCTTTGATGACGAAGGGCTCGATGGCCATGGCACTGCCGGCGCACAGCGCCAGGACAGCGGCGCCGATCAGGCTGCGGCGAAAGGAAGATGAAGTAATACGGTCAGAATATAATTTCATTGGGGTTATTCAATGGCTAAATCAACGAACTACTCATATACAAAGCGAACCTGCTACAGCAGCCGCGCGACGTCGTTAAACACCGCCAGCAGCATCAGCGTCAGTAACAAGCCTATGCCAAGGCGCTGAGCAATCTCTCCAAAACGCTCCGGCACAGAACGCCCAGTTAAAACTTCCAGCGAATAATACAGCAAATGCCCCCCATCTAGAACCGGAATCGGTAGCAAATTCATCACCCCTAAACTGATGCTGATGAAGGCGATGAAGCTCAGGTAGCTGGCCGCGCCCATGCGCGCGGTCTGCCCGGCGTAATCGGCGATGGTGATCGGGCCGGTGACGTTCTTCAGCGAGACCTCGCCGGTGATCATTTTGCCGATCATCTTGACCGACATGACGCTGGTGTCCCAGACCCGCGCCACCGCCTTGCCGACCGCCGCAACCGGGGACGATGGCACGGTGATCATATCCGGCTGCAGCGCGATGTAAGCGCCGATCTTACCGACTGTTACAGTTCCCTTACCGCTCTTTGCCTGCTCGGGCTGGGGCACCATGGCCAGCACCAGCGGCTGGCCGGCGCGGCGCACCGCCACCTGCACCGTCTTGCCGGCGGCTTTGCCGATAACCTCGATGAAGGCGATGCCGTCGGCCACCGGCACGCCGTCCACCGACAGCAGCAGGTCGCCCTTTTGCAGGCCGGCGCGCGCGGCGGGTCCGCCCGCGATCGCTTCCAGCACCACCGGCGCCGGACGGGACACGCCCAGACCCAGCTTGCCCGGCACGTCGCTGTCCAGGTCCTGTGCCGCCAGCACGGCGGCCGGCAGCACGGCGTTGAAGCGGCCCTGCCCCGCGCGTTCGACGGCGATGCGGGCTTCGGTCTTGTTGATGGCGGCCTGCATCAGGTTCCAGCGCAACTCCGACCAGACGGCCACCGGTTGTTCGTTGACAGCGGTGACCACGTCGCCGCTGCGCAAGCCGGCGCGCCACGCGGCCGATGGCGCCGCATTGCTTGCGCTGGCGGTGGCGATCTCCGTGGCGCGCACGCTGATTTTGCTGGTCGGCTCTTCCACGCCGTACAGGTACAGGCCCGCGTATAGCAGGATGGCGAGCAGGAAGTTGGCCAGCGGGCCGGCGGCCACGATGGCGATGCGCTTCCACACGTTCTGGCGCGTGAACTCGCGCTTCAGGTCTTCGGCCGGCAGGTCGCCCAGGTCACCCTCGCGGGCGTCCAGCATTTTCACGTAGCCGCCCAAAGGCAGCGCCGATACCGCCCATTCGGTCTGGTCGCGGCCGAAACGGCGCGACCACACCACCTTGCCCATGCCGACCGAGAAGCGCAGCACCTTCACCCCGCACCAGCGCGCCACCAGATAATGTCCCAGTTCGTGGAAGATGATCAGGGAGCCCAGGCAGACGGCGAAGGCCAGCGCGGTTTGGAGGAAGTTCATTTTGCCAGTCCGGCGATATAGGCTTCAGCGGCGGCGCGGGCGGCGGCATCCTGCGCCATCACGGCGGCGATGCTGTCGGCGTCGCCGTGCGGCAGCGCCTCCATCACGTGCGCGATCACGCGGTCGATCTGGCGGAAGCCGATCTTCAAATCGAGGAAGGCCTGCACCGCGATCTCGTTGGCCGCGTTCAGCAGCGCCGGCGCGGTGCCGCCGGCCTTGAGCGCGTCGAAGGCCAGCGCCAGGCAGGGGAAGCGTTTGAAGTCGGGACGCTCGAACTGCAGCGTGGCGATCTGCGTCAGGTCCAGCTGCGCCACGCCGGAGGCGATGCGCTCCGGGTAGGCCAGCGCGTGGGCGATCGGCGTGCGCATGTCGGGGTTGCCCAGCTGCGCCAGCACGGAGCCGTCCATGTACGACACCATCGAATGGATCACCGATTGCGGATGGATGACCACCTCGATGCGCTCGGCCGGCGCGCCGAACAGCCAGTGCGCCTCGATCACTTCCAGGCCCTTGTTCATCATCGTGGCCGAATCGACCGAGATCTTGCGGCCCATCGACCAATTGGGGTGCTTGCAGGCCTGCTCCGGCGTCACCGCGTCCAGCGTGGCGACGTCGCGCGTCAGGAACGGGCCACCGGATGCGGTCAGCAGGATCTTGGCGATGCCGGCCGCCTCGTCGCGCACCGCCGGCATGCGGCCGCCGAACTGCGGCATGCACTGGAAGATCGCATTGTGCTCGCTGTCGATCGGCAGCAGCACCGCACCGGCCTGCTGGGCGGCGTCGATGAACAGCTGGCCGGACATCACCAGCGCTTCCTTGTTGGCCAGCAGGACCTTCTTGCCGGCGCGGGCCGCGGCCAGCGTGGGCGCCAGGCCGGCCGCGCCGACGATGGCCGCCATCACGCTGTCGACTTCGGGCGCGCTGGCGATGCCGCACAGGGCCGCCTCGCCATATTCCACTTCGGTGTTGACGCCGGCGGCGCGCAGCAATGCGCTCAGCTGGCTGGCGCCGGCCGCCGTGCCGACCACCGCGCGCGCGGGACGGAACTGGATGCACTGGGCCGCCAGTTCGTCGACGCGGCTATGCGCCGACAGCGCGTACACGCCGTAGCGCTCGGGATGGCGTGCCAGCACGTCCAGCGTGGACACGCCGATCGAACCGGTGGCGCCAAGGATGGTGATGCGTTGCATAGTCACTCTTTCAGAACCAGGAGCCGATCAGCGCGGCCAGCGGCAGGACCGGGATCAAGGCGTCAATACGGTCAAGCACGCCGCCGTGGCCCGGCAGCAGGTTGCTGCTGTCCTTGATGGCGGCGCGGCGCTTGAGTTGGGATTCGAACAGGTCGCCGATCACCGACGCGGCGACGATCAGCAGCAGCACCAGCAAGGCCAGCGGCCAGCCGAAGCGCGCCTGCAATTGGACGGCGAAGGTGTCGCGCAGCCAGGGCTGGCCGGCGGCCAGCAGCACGCTCGCCGACGAGATCGCCAGCACGGCGATGCCGCCGCCGATGGCGCCCTCCCACGATTTGCCCGGCGAGATCGACGGCGCCAGCTTGCGCTTGCCGAAGGCCTTGCCGGAGAAGTAGGCGCCGATGTCGGCGATCCACACCAGCACCATCACCGACAGCAAATACAGCGCGGAGTGCTGGTACAGGCCGACGATGGCGAAGAAGCAGGCGAAGATGGCGAAGCTGAAGGTGATCGCCAGCGACCAGTTGGCCGCGCCGGCCAGCGGCGGCAGGCCCAGGCCCAGCGACGGCGCATAGCGGATCAGCCACAGCAGGCTGGCCGCGCCGTACAGCGCGGTCAGCGCGCCCGGCTTGCCCGAGTGCTGCAGCAGGAACACGAACAGCACGGCGCCGGCGATGCCGATCACGCGCGCGCGCATGGCGGACAGGCCGAACAGGCGGGCGGCCTCCCACATCGCGGCGCCCAGGAACAGCGTGGCGACGACGGCAAACGCTGGGAAATAGTTGAAGAACAGGACCGGCAGCAGCACCGCCAGCAAGACCACAGCGGTAATAATCCTAGTTTTCAGCATCAGCTTTTCTTTTCTGCCAGTTGCGCGCCGGTGCGGCCGAAGCGCCGCTCCCGATGCTGGTAGGAGGCGATCGCCTCGTCGAGGCTCTCGATCGAAAAATCGGGCCAGTAGGTGTCGGTGAAGAACAGCTCGGTATAGGCAAGCTGCCACAACAGGAAATTGGAGATGCGCTGCTCGCCGCCGGTGCGGATGAACAGGTCGGGCTCGGGCGCGTAGGCCATCGCCAGGTGCGGCGCCAGCTGCTCTTCCGTGAAATTGGCGGCGCCGGGATGGGCGGCCACCATCTGGCCGACCGCCTGCATGATGTCCCAGCGGCCGCCGTAGTTGGCGCACACGGTCACGGTCATGCGGGTGTTGTTGGCGGTCTTGCGCTCGGCGCTGGCGATCATGCCTTGCAGCTTGTCGTCGAAGCGGGACAGGTCGCCCACCACCTTGAGACGGATGTTATTGGCGTGCAGCTTGGAGACTTCGCGGTCCAGCGCCGTGACGAACAGGCGCATCAGCAGGGACACTTCCTCTTCCGGGCGGCGCCAGTTTTCGGAGCTGAAGGCGAACAGGGTCAGGTACTCTACGCCGCGGCGGGCGCAGGCCTCGACCACGGTGCGCACCGCGTCCACGCCCTTGACGTGGCCAGCCACGCGCGGCAGGAAACGCTTGGTCGCCCAGCGGCCATTGCCATCCATGATGATCGCGACATGGCGCGGCACGGAAGGCGCGTCTGGAACCTCAGTAGTCGAACTCGTATATTTCATGAAAACTTTGGTGCCAAAGTGTAAAGTATTGCAGGTGTGACGCAAAAAAACAAGACGCCAGGGCGGCCCTCGGACGAGTCCGCGGACCGGCAGCTGGCGTCCGCGGGTGTTAAACCGTCAGAACTTCTTTTTCCTTCTCGGCGACCATCTTGTCGATGTCGACGATGAACTTGTCGGTCAGCTTCTGCACTTCGTCGGTGCCGCGGCGCTCGTCGTCTTCCGAGATCGCCTTGTCCTTGACCAGCTTCTTCATGCCTTCATTGGCGTCGCGGCGGATGTTGCGGACGGCGATCTTCGCGTCTTCCGCTTCGCTCTTGACCAGCTTGACCATCTCCTTGCGGCGTTCCTCGGTCAGCGGCGGGGTCGGCACACGGATCATGTCGCCCTGCGCCGATGGGTTCAGGCCCAGGTCGGCGTCGCGGATGGCTTTCTCGATGGTCGCGGCCATCTTCTTCTCGAACGGCTGCACACCGATGGTGCGGGCGTCGATCAGGGTCACGTTGGCGACCTGGCTCAGCGCGGTCGGCGAACCGTAGTACTCGACCTGGACGTGGTCCAGGATGCCGGTGTGGGCGCGGCCGGTGCGAACCTTGGCCAGATCGGCGCGCAAGGTTTCCAGCGATTTGGTCATGCGTTCTTGCGCATTCTTTTTAACGTCAGCTACGGACATTGCTGCTCTCCTGTAATCGGGATATGTTTAAACGTGAACCAGTGTACCCTCATCCTCGCCCATGACAACGCGCATCAGCGCGCCCGGCTTGGTGATGGAGAACACTTTGATCGGCAGTTTCTGGTCGCGGCACAGCGCGAAGGCGGTGGCGTCCATGACTTGCAGATGCTTGGCGATGGCTTCGTCGAAGGTGATGGAGCTGTACAGCGTGGCGTTCGGGTCTTTCTTCGGATCGGCGGTGTAGACACCGTCGACCTTGGTGGCCTTGAGCACGATCTCCGCGCTCATCTCCGAGCCGCGCAGCGCCGCCGCGGTGTCGGTGGTGAAGAACGGGTTGCCGGTGCCGGCCGCGAACACCACGACCTTGCCTTCCTCCAGATACTGCAAGGCTTTCGGGCGCACGTACGGCTCGACCACCTGTTCGATGCCGATCGCCGACATCACGCGGGCGGTGATGCCGACATGGCGCATCGCGTCGGCCAGCGCCAGCGCGTTCATGACGGTGGCCAGCATGCCCATGTAGTCGGCGGTGGCGCGGTCCATGCCTTGCGCACCGGGGGCGACGCCACGGAAGATGTTGCCGCCGCCAATGACGATCGCCAGTTCCACGCCCAGTTTCGCGACCTCTGCCACATCGGCGACCATCCGTTCGATCGTGCCGCGGTTGATGCCGTAAGGATCATCGCCCATCAGGGCTTCGCCGGACAATTTGAGGAGGACGCGCTTGTAGGCTGGTTTTGACATGAGACGGGGCTCCTAAGTTGGGTTTATTCGGGTAAGGCTGCCGGCGCCTATGATACCTTGGTCGGCGCCGGGAACGACTGAATGACTACGGTGCTACGGGTAAAACTTTGGTCAGGCTAAAAAAACGGGCCTCTCGGCCCGTTTTCTTTGGTATTACGCTCCTTTGGAAGCAGCCATCTGTGCGGCTACCTCGGCGGCGAAGTCGTCCACTTTCTTCTCGATGCCCTCGCCTACCACGTACATGGTGAAGGCTTTGACGGTGGTGGCTTTCTCTTTCAGCATCTGCTCGATCGATTGCTTGTCGTTCTTCACGAAAGCCTGGTTCAGCAGCGACACTTCTTTCAGGAACTTCTGTACCGAGCCTTCCAGGCGCTTGGCCAGGATTTCCGGCGATTGCGCTGGCTTGCCTTCGGCGGCGGTCTTGGCTACGTCTTCTTCAGCTTTCAGTTTTGCAACCGAACGCTCTTTTTCGATCAGTTCCGCTGGAACCTGTTCCGACGACAGCGACACTGGCTTCATCGCGGCGATGTGCATGGCCACGTCTTTACCAACTTGCTCGTCGGCGCCTTCGAAGTCGACGATTACGCCGATGCGCGAGCCGTGCAGGTAGGAAGCCAGCTTGCCGGTGGTTTCGAAACGCTGGAAGCGGCGGATCGACATGTTTTCGCCGATTTTACCGATCAGCGCAGCGCGCACTTCGTCCAGGGTCTTGCCGTCCAGCGGCAGTGCCAGCAGGGCAGCGACGTCGGCTGGGTTGTGCTCGACAACCAGGCGTGCCGCGTTGTTGGCCAGGGCCAGGAAGTCGTCGTTCTTGGCGACGAAGTCGGTTTCGGAGTTGACTTCAACCAGCGCGCCTACGCCGCCGGAGATGAAGGTTGCCACAACGCCTTCGGCGGTGATGCGTGCCGATGCTTTCGATGCCTTGCCGCCCAGCTTGACGCGCAGGATCTCTTCCGCACGACCCATGTCGCCTTCGGCTTCGGTCAGTGCTTTTTTGCATTCCATCATAGGCGCGTCAGTCTTCGCGCGCAGTTCGCCTACCATTGCTGCAGTAATAGCTGCCATGTGATTCTCCTGTATTCGGTGTTCGGGTGGGATGGTGAGCGCAGCTCTAACCATTTACGTTAAAAAAAAGGGGGAGCTGTTGGCCACCCCTTTTTCCTTACAGCTTGTTACGAACGATTAAGCCTGTTCGGAAACTTCGACGAATTCGTCGCCAGCTGCAGCTTTAACCATTTCAACTACTTCGTTACCGGCAGCAGCACGGCCTTCCAGGATCGCATCTGCGACGCCGCGGGCGTACAGAGTGATGGCTTTCGACGAGTCGTCGTTGCCTGGAATGACGAACTGAACGCCTTCTGGCGAGTGGTTGGTATCGACCACGCCGATAACTGGGATGCCCAGTTTTGCAGCTTCGGTGATGGCGCCTTTATGGTAGCCAACGTCAACGACGAAGATTGCGTCAGGAACGCCGCCCATGTCCTTGATGCCGCCGATCGATTTTTGCAGCTTGACCATTTCGCGTTGGAACATCAGCGCTTCTTTTTTCGACAGCTTCTCAACCGAACCGTCTTCGATCGAGGCTTCCATGTCTTTCAGGCGCTTGATCGAGGTCTTGATGGTCTTGAAGTTGGTCAGCATGCCGCCCAGCCAACGCTGGTCGACGAAAGGAACGCCTGCGCGTGCCGCTTCAGCAGCGATGATCTCGCGGGCTTGACGCTTGGTGCCGACCATCAGGATGGTGCCACGGTTCGAAGCGACCTGTTTCACGTGCTTCATCGCTTCTTGATACATACCCATCGTCTTTTCCAAGTTGATGATATGGATCTTGTTGCGGTGACCGAAGATGAACGGAGCCATCTTTGGGTTCCAGAAACGGGTTTGGTGACCGAAGTGGACACCGGCTTCCAGCATTTCGCGCATAGTTACGGACATATTAAACTCCAGGGTTGGGTCTGGAATCCGATCAGTCACCATAGAGGCACCCTTGTCGACCGGATTCGCGTTTATTAATAAAAATTAACAACTTGATTTTGCAACATTGCTCAAACCGAATTCAAGCAACCCGAGATTCTACCCTGAAAACAGCCACTTAGGCAAGCACCGCACGCCTATGCCACGCCCGCGCCCCAACTTGGTGCGCCGCCCGGATTTCGCACCCGCTATTCGCACCCATTTCGCACCCATTTGTTGCAGCAAATAAAAAAGTTATTTTTTTAGGCATGAGTAACGATTTTGTAATATGATTGCGAAAATTAAAATTACATCTCAACAATAGATATTGATTTGCAAGACACAAATCCTTGGTAAAGGCACAACCTTATGTCCATCCTGTTAGCCATGACGCTTGCCGCGGCTTCCACTGTCCAGCCTAGCTGCTCCTGGGACCATCCAGGCGTCAACCCCTACACCGGCAAGACCTCGGCCGCCATCGACCGCTACACTGACATCCCCGAAGCCGTGCGCAGCACGCTCAAGCGCCGCATGGAGGAAGGCCAGTCCGACGACAAGGTCACCATCACCCGCGACGGCATCGCCGGCAAGAACCAGTACGACCCGGCCATCCGCGACATGCACTTCGGCGCCGCCTCGGTATGCGCCACCGTCACCCGCAGCAAATGGAGTCCGCAGCGCCAGGAGCCGGGCGCGGTCTACTGCGTCGACCAGCACTGCATCCTGGTGCCCAAGATCTGCGGCAACGTCAGCCGCATCAACCGCAAGCCGGACGCGGTGGCCAAGGCACCGGCCGCGCCGCCTGCGGTCGCCAAACTGGGCAACAAGGTGGGCGGCAAGGACCTGGGCCTGGCCGATGCCGAGCCCGTCGAGCCGGAAGACTTGACCGACAAGGAACTGGCCGACCGCGCCATCCAACGCCAGGCGGCCATGGACGCTGCCAGGAAGCCGGCCGGCGTGGAAGAGTTCAATGTGCCGGAAAAGTTTGAGTTCGAGCTCGATCCCGAAGGCAATCTGGTCGTCATCGACCCCAGCCCGCTGACGCCCCGCCTGCCGCACGACGGCGACGACGGCGTCCCGCCGAGTCCCACTGCCGTGCCGGAAGCCGACACCTGGGCCATGCTGCTGGCCGGCCTGGGCATCCTGGGCGTGGCCGCGCGCCGCCGCCAGCGCCGCCAGCCGGGCTGAGTCCCCCCGTACCCGGCTGTGGCGCCCGCGCGCCACACCGGGCACCATCCTTGCATTCCCGAGCGGGGCCGCCCCGCGTCGTTTATAATTTCAACATATTTGCACGCCGCGAGCCGATCCGATCCGCTCGCCGCCTGCGTTTTTACCGTTTACTTTGCTGATTGCGATCCACTATGTCTATTTCCATTAAATCCGCCGAAGATATCGCCGGCATGCGCGTGGCCGGCCGCCTGGGCTCCGAAGTGCTGGACTACATCACGCCCTTCGTCAAGGCAGGCGTGACCACCGGCGAACTGGATCGCCTCTGCCACGAATACATGGTCAACGTGCAGGGCACCATCCCGGCGCCGCTGAACTACTGCCCGCCGGGCTACACGCCCTACCCCAAGGCCATCTGCACCTCGGTCAACGACGTCATCTGCCACGGCATCCCCGGCGACAAGGTGCTCAAGAACGGCGACGTGGTCAACCTCGACATCACCGTCATCAAGAACGGCTACCACGGCGACAACAGCCGCATGTTCTTCATCGGCGAACCCTCGATCCTGGCCAAGCGCCTGTCCGACATCACCTACGAATGCATGTGGCTGGGCATTTCCAAGGTCAAGCCGGGCGCCCACCTGGGCGACATCGGCCACGTGATCCAGCAGCACGCGGAAAAAGCCGGCTACAGCGTGGTGCGCGAGTTCTGCGGCCACGGCATCGGCAAGATCTTCCACGAAGAGCCGCAGGTGCTGCACTACGGCCGCCCCGGCACGCTCGACGAGCTGCAGCCGGGCATGATCTTCACCATCGAGCCGATGATCAACGCCGGCAAGCGCGAGATCCGCGAAATGGGCGACGGCTGGACCATCAAAACCAAGGACCGCAGCCTGTCGGCCCAGTGGGAACACACCATCCTGGTCACCGAGACCGGCTACGAAGTGCTGACGCTGTCGGCCGGCAGCCCGCCGCCGCCGGCGTTTATCACTGGCGCGGTGCCAGGCGCGTCGGCCACCGCCGTCGCGGCGTAAGCACGGGATGCCAGCCGCGGCGATGAAGAAGGAACTGCGCGAACAACTCAAGCGCCAGCTGAAGGCCGACCGCCAAGTCGTCATCGCCGGCTTCCAGGCGGACGGCATGCCGGAAAAGCTGCTACGCAGCCTGCGCCAGAGCGTGGACGCGGTGCTGACCACGGCCTGGCACGAGGCCCGGCTGCCGGCCAACACCGCGCTGGTCGGCGTGGGCGGCTACGGCCGCGGCGAGCTGTTCCCCTATTCCGATGTCGACCTGCTGATCCTGCTGGAGCGCGCGCCCGACGCCGACACCACGGGCAAGCTGGAGGAGCTGGTGCAGCTGCTGTGGGACCTGGGCCTGGAGATCGGCCACAGCATCCGCACGGTGGACGAGTGCCTGAGCGAATCGGCGGCCGACATCACCGTGCAGACCAGCCTGCTGGAAGCGCGCCTGATCGTCGGCGACGAGCCGTTGTTCCAGCAACTGCAGCAGCGCTACCAGGCGGCGATGGACCCGCGCGCCTTCTTCCACGCCAAGGTGCTGGAAATGCGCCAGCGCCACGCCAAGTACGAGGACACCGCCTTCAGCCTGGAGCCGAACTGCAAGGAAAGCCCGGGCGGCCTGCGCGACCTGCAGGTGATCCTGTGGATGGTCAAGGCCGCCGGCCTGGCCAACTCCTGGCGCACCTTGGCCACCAGCGGCCTGATCACGCAGACCGAGGCCAAGCAGCTGATGGAGAAGGAACGCGCCTTCAAGGACATCCGCGTGCGCCTTCACCTGCACGCCGGCCGCCGCGAGGACCGGCTGGTGTTCGACGTCCAGACCGCGATCGCCGAATCGCTGGGCCTGCAGGCCACCGGCAGCGGCGTCAACATGCGCCGCGCCAGCGAGTACCTGATGCAGCGCTACTACTGGGCCGCCAAGACCGTCACGCAACTGAACACCATCCTGCTGCAGAACATCGAAGAGCGTCTGTTCCCCAAGTCGGGCGAGGCGGTGCGCATCAACGAACGCTTCAACGACGTCAACGGCCTGATCGACATGCGCGACGACGACACCTTCGCCACCACGCCGTCGGCGATGCTGGAGATCTTCGTGCTGATGACCGAGCGCCCCTCGCTGCAAGGGATGACCTCGCGCACCATGCGCGCGCTGTGGCACGAGCGCTTCAAGATCGACGCCGCCTTCCGCGCCGATCCGGTCAACCGCGCGCTGTTCCTGCGCATCATGCAGGCGCCGGTGGGCATCATCCACGCGCTGCGCCGCATGAACGACCTGTCCATCCTGGGCCGCTACCTGCCCAACTTCCGCAAGATCGTCGGCCAGATGCAGCACGACCTGTTCCACGTCTACACGGTGGACCAGCACATCCTGATGGTGGTGCGTAACATGCGCCGCTTCACGATGGCCGAGCACGCGCACGAATACCCGTTCTGCAGCCAGCTGATGGCCAACTTCCCGCAGCCGTGGCTGCTGTACCTGGGCGCGCTGTTCCACGACATCGCCAAGGGCCGCGGCGGCGACCACTCCAAGCTGGGCACGGTCGACGCCGAACAGTTCTGCGTCGAGCACGGCCTGAGCGCCGAGGACACCGAACTGGTGGTGTTCCTGGTCGAGAACCACCTGACCATGTCGCAGGTGGCGCAGAAGCAGGACCTGTCGGACCCGGACGTCATCGCCGCCTTCGCCAAGGTGGTCAAGGACGAGCGCCACCTGACCGCGCTGTACCTGCTGACGGTGGCCGACATCCGCGGCACCAGCCCCAAGGTGTGGAACGCGTGGAAGGCCAAGCTGCTCGAGGACCTGTACCGCATCACGCTGCGCGTGCTGGGCGGCGAGCCGCACAGCGCCGACCACGAGCTGAAGAACCGCCAGCAGGAGGCGCTGGCCACCTTGCGGCTGTACGGCCTGCCGCCGGACGCGCACGAGCCGTTCTGGAAGCAGCTCGACGTCGCCTACTTCCTGCGCCACGACGCCTCCGACATCGCCTGGCAGACGCGCGCGCTGTACGACCGCTTCACCAGCGACCGGCCGGTGGTCAAGTGCCGCCTGGCGCCGATCGGCGAAGGCTTGCAGATCGCGGTCTACATCAAGGACCAGCCCGACCTGTTCGCGCGCATCTGCAGCTACTTCGACCGCAAGAACTTCAGCATCCTGGACGCCAAGATCCACACCACGCGCCACGGCTACGCGCTGGACACCTTCCTGGTGACCGAGCAGAACTTCGCCAAGAGCTACCGCGACATCATCAGCCTGATCGAGCACGAGCTGTGCGCGCTGCTGACCAACCCGGAACCGCTGCCGGCGCCCGGCAAGGGCCGGCTGTCGCGGCTGTCGCGCACCTTCCCGATCCAGCCGACGGTGGACCTGCGCCCGGACGAGCGCGGCCAGTACTACCTGCTGTCGGTGGCCGCCAACGACCGCACCGGCCTGCTGTACTCGATCGCCAACGTGCTCACCAAGTACAAGATCAACCTGCACACCGCCAAGGTGATGACGCTGGGCGAGCGCGTGGAGGACGTGTTCCTCATCGACGGCGCCACACTCAACAACGCCCGCAGCCAGATCCAGCTCGAAACCGACCTGCTGGACGCGATCAAGGTATAAACTTAGCTTCACCTTTCATAGAAAACGCATCATGTCCGAAGAATTATTACGCCTGTCCAAACGCATGTCCGAACTGGGCCTGTGCTCGCGCCGCGAGGCCGACGAGTGGATAGCGCGCGGCTGGGTACGGGTGGACGGCCAGGTCGTCTCCGAACTCGGCACCAAGATCTATCCGAGCCAGCGCGTCACCGTCGAGCGCCAGGCCGCCGCCGAGCAGTCCAAGCGCGTCACCGTGCTGATCAACAAGCCGATGGGCTACGTCAGCGGCCAGGCCGAGGACGGCTACCAGCCGGCCGTGGTGCTGGTCAAGCCGGAAAACCGCTGGCCGGACGATCCGTCGCCGGAAATCTTCCATCCCACGCAGCTGCGCTCGCTGGTGCCGGCTGGCCGCCTGGACATCGACTCGGTCGGCCTGCTGGTGCTGACCCAGGACGGCCGCGTGGCCAAGCACCTGATCGGCGAAACCACCGACGTCGACAAGGAATACCTGGTGCGGGTCGAATACACCAAGCCGGGCAAGCTGCCGGACAGCGACCTGAAAAAGCTCAACCACGGGCTGTGGATGGACGGCAAGCCGCTGCTGCCGGCCAAGGTGCGCTGGCAGAACGACGACCAGCTCAGCTTCACGCTGCGCGAAGGCAAGAAGCGCCAGATCCGCCGCATGTGCGACATGGTCGGACTCAAGGTTGTCGGTTTGAAACGTGTGCGTATTGGCAAGGTCAAGCTGGGCGACCTGCCGGTGGGCCAATGGCGCTATCTGCGCCCCGAAGAACAGTTCTGATCAGGCCGGCGTGGACCAGAACGCACAGTGAGCCAAATATTCTTGCCATTTAGCAAGCCAAGAGCGCGAATAGATTGTAAACTGTGTGGATCGACCTCGCATCGTAGAGTCATTACCAAAGAGATATGCCGTCGTGAACGATCCTATACCAAATGAATTTCGCCGCGGCCCGCCCAGCCTAAAAGATGCTGTGGAACCCATACCGGCGGGTTCGAAACCGCACGACATGACCGATGAGCATGACATCGGTGATTCGCTGACCCTGCTCGCCGACAACGGCGACCCGATCTCGATTTATCCAGCCAGCACCACCAACGTGGTGATGGCGCGCATCAAGTCGGTCGATCCCGAGAATCCGTACTTTGTGCTGGAGCTGAACGAGGGCGAGTTCCTGCCGCCCGGCGACGCCATCTTCGTGGCCTGGCTGCGCTCGGCCAAGATCCAGTTCAAGCTCACATCGCCGGACTGGGCCTGCACGCCCGGCGAGCCGACGCTGATCCCGCTGGAATTCCCGCTCAAGTGCCAGGTGCTGAACCGCCGCGCCTCGACCCGGCTGGAAACCCCGCTCGGCATTTACTACATGGCCTCGTTTGTCCTGAACGGCAAGCCGTATGAACTGCAGCTGTACGACTTCTCGGCCGGCGGCGTCGGCATGCGGGCGCCGCCGCGCGATTGCGTCGGCCTGTACGTCGGCCGCAAGCTGCAGCGCGTGCGGCTGGAGCTGGGCCCGGATTCGGTGATGATCGCCGACCTGGAGATCCGCCTGTCGCGCACCTTCCGCTCCTTCCTGCTGGGCGAGCAGGTGCAGATCGGCTGCCAGTTCCTCAACCTGTCGCCGTCGATGCAGGAAGAACTGTCCCGCCTGCTGGACAAACTCAACAGCAGCAAACAGCGCTGAACTTGCCGGGCATGCAACTTGCTTAAAAAAATCAGCTTAGACAGCTGCTTTTTTTATGGGCCCGGCATGACAACGACAGAGACCGAACCGACGCAACGCATCGTCAAGATCCGCCGCGACTACAACACCTGGGTGGCCAGCGAAACCATCGAGGACTACGCGCTGCGTTACACGCCGCGCGCGTTCCGCAAATGGTCGGTGTTCCGGGTCTCGAACACGGCCTTCGGCGCGATCTCCTTCCTGGTGCTGGAGGCGATCGGCGGCACCATCACCGTCAACTACGGCTTCATCAACGCGCTGTGGGCCATCATGGCGGTGGGACTGATCATCTTCCTCACCGGCCTGCCGATCAGCTACTACGCCGCCACCTACGGCGTCGACATGGACCTGCTGACGCGCGGCGCCGGCTTCGGCTACATCGGCTCGACGATATCGTCCTTCGTCTACGCCTCGTTCACCTTCATCCTGTTCGCGCTGGAGGCGGCCATCATGGCCTACGCGCTGGAGCTGTACTTCCACCTGCCGCTCTACCTCGGCTACATGGTCAGCGCCTTGATCGTGATCCCGCTGGTGACGCACGGCGTCACGCTGATCAGCCGCATCCAG
Organism: Duganella caerulea; assembly: GCF_040362985.1. NCBI lineage: Bacteria > Pseudomonadati > Pseudomonadota > Betaproteobacteria > Burkholderiales > Oxalobacteraceae > Duganella > Duganella caerulea. The sequence continues at coordinate 993,688 of NZ_BPWJ01000001.1, forward strand.
ATGCTGACGCAGCCGGTGTGGCTGGTGCTCATGGCCCTGCCCTTCATCGCCATCCTGCGCAAGCAGCCGGAGTTGCTGCCGCAGCTGCTGCACTACGCCGGCCGCTCCGGCGAGAACGGCCACTTCAACGTGTTGATGTTCGGCGCCGCCACGGCGGTCGGCGTGGCGCTGATCACGCAGATCGGCGAGCAGGTCGACTTCCTGCGCTTCATGCCGCAGAAGACCGCCGCCAACCGCTTCCGCTGGCATATGGGCGTGTTGATCGCGGGGCCGGGCTGGATCCTGCTCGGCATCGCCAAGATGCTGGGCGGCGCGTTGCTGGCCTTCCTGGCGGTCAGCAGCGCGGTGCCGCTGGCGCAAGCCGTCAACCCGACGCAGATGTACCTGGCCGGCTTCGGCCAGGTGTTCGCCACCCCGTCGACGGCGCTGCTGGCGACCGCGCTGCTGGTGGTGATCTCGCAGGTCAAGATCAACATGACCAACGCCTATGCCGGCTCGCTGGCCTGGTCCAACTTCTTCGCGCGGCTCACGCACAGCCATCCGGGGCGCGTGGTGTGGGCCGTGTTCAACGCGCTGATCGCCGTGCTGCTGATGGAGCTGGACGTGTTCCAGGCGCTCGACCAGGTGCTTGGCCTGTACTCCAACATCGCCATCTCGTGGATCACGGCGGTGGTGGCGGACCTGGTGGTCAACAAGCCGCTGGGCCTGAGCCCCAAGGGCATCGAGTTCCGCCGCGCCTACCTGTACGACATCAACCCGGTCGGCGTTGGCGCCATGCTGCTGGCGTCCGCGTTGTCGGTGGCGGCGTTCATGGGATTGTTCGGCCACCAGGCGCAGGCCTTCTCCGCCTTCATCGCGCTGCTGACGGCCTTCGTGGCCTCGCCGCTGATCGCCATCGCCACCAAGGGCAGGTACTACACCGCCCGCAAACCGGTGCACGTGCACAGCAAGACCTGCGTGATCTGCGAAAAGGAGTACGAGTCCGAGGACATGGCGCACTGCCCCGCCTATCAAGGCTCGATCTGTTCCCTGTGCTGCTGCCTGGACGCGCGCTGCAACGACGTCTGCAAGCCGCACGCGAAGGTGTCGTCGCAATGGCAGGCGGCGATGCAGGCGCTGCTGCCCAAATCCCTGTGGCGCTACCTGAGCAGCGGCCTGGGACACTACCTGCTGCTGATGATCGTGACGGTGCTGTTCTTTGGCGCCCTGCTTGGACTGATCTACTACCACGAACAATCGGTGCTGCCGGCCGGCGACGCCGCGCTGCTGCCGCAACTGCGGCTGGTGTTCTTCAAGATCTTCGCTGCGCTGCTGCTCACCAGCGGCATCGTCGCCTGGTGGCTGGTGCTGACCAGCGAGAGCCGGCGCGTGGCGCAGGAGGAATCGAACCGCCAAACCGGCCTGCTGACGCGCGAGATCGAACTGCACAGCCAGACCGACGCCCAGCTGCAGCAAGCCAAGAAGACCGCCGACCTGGCCAACCAGGCCAAGAGCCGCTACATCGCCGGCATCAGCCACGAGATCCGCACGCCGCTCAACTCCATCCTCGGCTACGCGCAGCTGCTGGACAACGACCCGTCGATACCGGAGCACCGCCAGCAGGCGATTCGCGTGATCCGGGGCAGCGGCGAGCATCTGCTGTCGCTGATCGAGGGCACGCTGGACATCGCCCGCATCGAGGGCGGCAAATTCAACTTCGACATGAAGGAGTTGAACTTCCCCGACTTCATCGGCCAGATCGTGCGCATGTTCGAACTGCAGGCGGCTAACAAGGGCCTGGCCTTCCGCTACGAGCTGACCGGCGTGCTGCCGCGCATCGTGCGCGCCGACCGCAAGCGCTTGGGGCAGATCCTCATCAACATCCTCGGCAACGCGGTCAAGTTCACCAGCAGCGGCGGCATCGTGCTGCGGCTGCAGTATGCGCGCGAGATGGCGTCGTTCGAAGTCGAGGACACCGGCCCCGGCATCCTGCAGGAGGAGATCGACCATATCTTCGAACCCTTCTCACGTGGCAGCGCCAGCGCGCACGCCAACGCCAGCGGCACCGGCCTTGGCCTGCCGATCTCCAAAATGCTGACGCAGCTGATGGGCGGCGAACTGAATATCCGCAGCACGCCCAAGCAAGGCAGCGTGTTCCACATCCGCCTGTTCCTGCCCAGCGTGCACGCCACCGCGCGCGAACTGCGACGGCTGGAGCAGCCGTCGGCGCAGCGCGTCGGCTATCACGGTACGCGTCGCCGCATCCTGGTGGTCGACAACGAGCGCGTGGACCGCGAGATGCTGCTCAACATCCTGCAGCCGCTGGGCTTCGAAGTGGCGCTGGCCGAATCCGGCCTGGAATGCCTGGACCTGCACGCCTCCTTCCAGCCGCACCTGATCCTGATGGACCTGGCCATGCCGGCGATGGACGGCTGGGAGGCCAGCTACATCCTGCGCCGCCGCCAGCTGTCGCAGGTGCCGATCGCCATCGTCTCCGCCAACGCCTTCGACAAGGGCATGGAAAACGCGGCCGGCATCACGGCGGCGGACTTCATCGTCAAGCCGGTCAACGTGGCCGAGCTGCTGGACTGGATAGGCCAGCGCCTGGCGCTGGAGTGGATCACGCAGCCCGCCATCAGCATCGAGGTGGCGGCGGCCGCGCCGGAACTGAAACAATTGATACTGCCGCCCGCCGCCTACCTGGAAGCTTTGAATGAACTGGTACGCATCGGCTATGTGCGCGGCATCCAGAACAAGCTCGATGAAATCAGCGCGCTCGATGCGCGCTACCTGCACTTCACGCAGACCATGCGCAACTACGCCGCCCGCTTCCAACTGGACGCGATGGCCGACTTCCTCCGAAAGAACCAAGACGATGAACTTCAACACTGACCGCGCCGTGGTGCTGGTGGTGGACGACGTGCCGGAAAACCTGGCCGTGCTGCACGACGCGCTGGACGAATCGGGCTACACCGTGCTGGTGGCGAACAACGGCGAAACGGCCTTGCAGCGCGCCGCCGAGGCGCAGCCGGACGTCATCCTGCTGGACGCCGTCATGCCCGGCATGGACGGCTTCGAAACCTGCCGCCACCTGAAGGCCAGCCTGGCCACGCGCCACATCCCGGTGGTGTTCATGACCGGGCTGACGGAGGCGGAGCATGTGGTGGCGGCCTTCGCCGCCGGCGGCAACGATTATGTCAGCAAGCCGGTGCGCACCAGCGAGGTGCTGGTGCGGATCGCCGCCCACATGCAGACGGCGCGCCTGATGGACCAGGCCCGCAGCGCACTGGACGCCTTCGGCAACGCGGTGATCGCAATGACCCCGGGCGACGGCAAGATCGTCTGGCAAACGCCGCTGGCGCGCACGCTGATGCAGGGCTACGCGGTCGATACGGAGCTAACGGCGTGGCTTGCGGCGACGCAGCTGGCGCACAGCCAGGGTCAATCGCATCCGCCGTTGACGCTGCAGAGGGCCAGCCGCCGCCTGATCTTCTCGGCGGCGGAGTTCAGCGAGAACGAGCAGTGGATGATCGTGCTGCGCGAGGAATCGGACAGCGCGCAGATCGAGAAGCTGATGGCGTCCTTCAAACTGACGCAGCGCGAATCGGAGGTGCTGAACTGGGTCATCAAGGGCAAGACCAACCGCGACATCGGCGACATCCTCGGCACCAGCCCGCGCACCGTGAACAAGCACCTGGAACACGTGTTCGTCAAACTGGGCGTGGAAACGCGCACCTCCGCGGCGGCGGTCGCGATGGGCAAGCTGCGGATCAGAACGACGGCAGACGCAAGCCCAGTTGAATCGCCAGCAGGCGCACCACCACGATAGAAGCCAGGCCGGCGCCAAACGCCCAACGCGGCGGCATGCCGGCCTTCTTCAGCAGGATGTACAACAGGATGCCGGCGATGGCGGCGGTCGCGTAGATGTCCTTGCGCAGTATCAGCGGCACCTTGACGGACAGGATGTCGCGCACCAAACCGCCGCCGACGCCGGTCAGTGTGCCCATCAGGATGACGATCAGCGCGCGACAGCCCTGCGCCTCCGCCACCTTGGCACCGGACATGGCGAACAGCGCCAGCCCCAATGCGTCGGCGATCAGCAAGGCGTCGGTCGGTATCGGCAGCACCTGTACCCAGAGGATGGTGAACAGCGCCGAGCCGACGATCACCAGCAGCGGCTTGGGGTCTTCGATCCAGAACACCGGATGGCGGTTCAGCAGCAAGTCGCGCACGGTGCCGCCGCCGATGGCAGTCATCGCGGCCAGCACCATCACTCCCAGCAGATCCAGATGGGAAGCCATCGCCGCCAGCGTACCACTGGCGGCGAAGACGGCCACCCCGATCAGATCGAGGATATAAAAAATTAAACGCAACTCCACGGGAAACCTGACAAATAAAAGAGGACCGTTACTTTATCAGTTATCGTGGAAGCGGCCAAATTACTGGCCTCCGCGTCCGCCTACACGGCCAGGTGGCGCTTGACTTCCGGGTCGTTCATCGCCGCCTGTGGGCCGGATGCCACCACCTCGCCGCGCGACAGCACGATGAACTGGTCGGCCAGTTCATGGGCGAAATCGAAGTACTGCTCGCACAGCAGGATGGCCATGTCTCCGCGCTGGCGCAGCAGCCGGATCACGTTGCCGATGTCCTTGATGATGGAAGGCTGGATGCCTTCGGTCGGCTCGTCGAGGATGATCAGCTTGGGCTCCGCCAGCAGCGCCCGCGCGATCGCCAGTTGCTGCTGCTGGCCGCCGGACAGGTCGCCGCCGCGACGGTGCAGCATGTCCTTCAGCACCGGGAACAGCTCATAGACTTCGCCCTTGATGGTGGAAGCCTTCCTGCCGCTGTGCGTGGCGAGGCCCATCAGCAGGTTCTCCTCCACCGTCAGCCTGGCGAAGATCTCCCGTCCTTGCGGCACGTAGGCGATGCCGGCCCGCGCGCGCTGGTGCGGCGCCATGCGCGTGATGTCGCGCCCTTCCAGCCTGACCGCACCGGCCGATACCGGCAACACGCCCATCAGGCATTTGAGCAGCGTGGTCTTGCCAACGCCGTTGCGGCCCAACAGCGCCATGCACTTGCCCCGCTCCAGTTCCAGCGACACGCCGCGCAGCGTGTGCGAGGAGCCGTAGTACTGGTTGATTTTTTCGACTTGCAGCATATTCGTCAGCGCCCCAGATAAACTTCAATCACCCGCTCGTCGGACTGCACTTGCGCCATCGTCCCTTGCGCCAGTACCGAGCCTTCGTGCAGCACCGTCACCACGCCCTGCTGCGCGATCTCCGTCACGAACGCCATGTCGTGCTCCACCACCATGATCGAATGCTTGCCGCGCAACTCGTTGAGCAGTTCCGCCGTGCGCGCCGTTTCGGCATCGGACATGCCGGCCACCGGTTCATCCAGCAGGATCAGTTGCGGCTCCTGCATCAGCAGCATGCCGATCTCCAGCCACTGCTTCTGCCCATGCGACAGCAGGCCGGCCGGCCGCAGTTCGCTGCCGTTCAGGCGTATCAGCTTGAGGATCTCGTCGATCTTGCCGCGCTGTTCGGACGACAGGCGCGCGAACAGGGTTGGCCGCACGCGCTTGTCGGTCTTCATCGCCAGCTCCAGGTTTTCAAACACCGTGTGCTGCTCGAAGATGGTCGGGCGCTGGAACTTGCGGCCGATGCCCGCGTGGGCGATCTGGTATTCCGTCATGCGGCTCAGGTCCATGGTCTGGCCGAAGAAGGCCGTGCCGGAGGTGGGCCGTGTCTTGCCGGTGATGACGTCCATCATCGTGGTCTTGCCCGCGCCGTTAGGGCCGATGATGCATCGCAGCTCGCCCACCGAAATATCCAGGCTCAGTTTATTCAATGCGCGGAAGCCGTCGAACGACACAGTGATCTCCTCCAGGTACAGGATGGCGCCATGCGTGGTGTCCAGCCCTTCGCCGGCCACGCGGCCCGACGAGATGTTCAAATGTTCGTTGGCGCTCATGGCTGCTCCTTGCACAGGCGCGCGGCCAGTCCGGCTATGCCCTGCGGCAGGTAGCGTGTCACCAGGATGAAGATCAAGCCAAGCGCGAACAGCCACAGGTTCGGGAAGGCGCCGGTGAACCAGCTCTTCAAACCATTGACCGAGAACGCGCCGATGATGGGTCCCAGCAGCGTGCCCCTGCCGCCCACCGCCGCCCAGATCACCATCTCGATCGAATTCGCCGGCGACATCTCGGACGGGTTGATGATGCCGACCTGTGGCACATACAGCGCGCCCGCGATCCCGCACAGCACCGCAGACAGCGTCCACACGAACAGCTTGAACCACAGAGGGTTATAACCGATGAACATCAGCCGCGATTCCGAATCGCGTACCGCCTGCAGCACGCGTCCCAGCTTGGACTTGACGATCCAGCGGCACAGCAGCAGCGAGCCGACCAGCATCGCCAGCGTGACCAGGTACAGCGTGGCCTTGGTGGCGGGTGCGCTGATCGGATAGCCCAGTATCCGCTTGAAGTCCGTGAAGCCGTTGTTCCCGCCAAAGCCGGTGTTATTACGGAAGAAAAGCAGCATGAAGGCGTACGTCATGGCCTGCGTGATGATCGAGAAGTACACGCCCTTGATGCGCGAGCGGAAGGCGAAGAAGCCGAACACGAAGGCCAGCACGCCCGGCACCAGCACCACCAGCGCCAGGCAGTACCAGAAGCTGTCGGTGGCGGTCCAATACCAGGGATAGGTTTTCCAGTCGAGGAAGACCATGAAGTCCGGGAGGTCGCTCTGGTACACGCCCTCCCTGCCGATGGCGCGCATCAGGTACATGCCGTGCGCGTAGGCGCCCAGCGCAAAGAACACGCCATGGCCCAGCGACAGGATGCCGGCATAGCCCCACACCATGTCGAGCGCCAGCGCGGCCAGCGCGTAGCACATGAATTTTCCGACCAAGCTAACCATGTAGCTGGGCACATGCAGCGGATGGCCGTCCGCAAAGGCCAGGTTCAGCACCGGCAGCGTGGCCAGCACCACGCAGCAGGCGGCGATGCCGCTCCACGCCCGGTGCGAAAAGAGAGAGGGTTGGTTCATTCTGCGCTCCTGCCTTTCATGGCGAACAGGCCCTGCGGCCGCTTCTGGATGAACATGATGATGAAGACCAGGATGGCGATCTTGGCCAGCACCGCGCCCGCCACCGGTTCCAGGAATTTGTTCGCTTCGCCCAGCCCCAGCGCAGCGATGATGGTGCCCGCCAGTTGGCCAACGCCACCCAGCACCACCACCATGAAGGAATCCACGATGTAGCTCTGGCCCAGGTCCGGCCCCACGTTACCCAGCTGCGACAGCGCCACGCCGCCCAGCCCCGCGATGCCGGAGCCGAGGCCGAAGGTCATCATGTCGATCTTCGCGGTGGACACGCCGACGCAGCCAGCCATGCGGCGGTTCTGCATCACGGCGCGGACGAAGAGGCCAAGCCGCGTCTTGTTCAGTATCAGCCAGACGCCGGCCACCACCAGGAGCGCGAACACGATGATGACGATGCGGTTATACGCCAGCACCAGCGAGCCAAGCACCGTCACGCCGCCCGACATCCACGAGGGATTCGCCACTTCGACGTTCTGCGCGCCGAAGATGGTGCGCACCGCCTGCATCAGTATCAGGCTAATGCCCCAGGTGGCAAGCAGCGTTTCGAGCGGACGCCCGTAGAGCCAGCGGATCACCGTGCGCTCAAGCGCGATGCCGACGGCTGCCGTGACCAGGAAGGCGGCCGGCAGCGCGGCGATCAGGTAGCAGTCCACCGCCGATGGGAAGTAGTTTCGGAAGCCGAGCTGGCACAGGTAGGTGGTGTAGGCGCCTATCATCAGCAACTCACCGTGGGCCATGTTGATGATGCCCATCAGGCCGAAGGTGATGGCCAGGCCCAGTGCCGTCAGCAGCAGCACGCTGGCCAGCGAGATGCCATAGAAGACGTTGCCGATAAATTCGGTGCGCGCGAGGCGGCTGTCCAGTGCCTGCAAGGTGTGGGCGGCGGCCACGCGCACCGCCTGGTCGGGTTCTTTATCGCCCTGCATCGCTTGCAGCAGCGGGCGCAGATTGGCGTTGCTGCTGTCGGCCAGCGCTTCGACGGCGGCCTTGCGCTTGGCGGCGTCGGGCGATTGCAGGTTGGCGGTGCCGGCGACCAGCTGCAGCATGGTGCGGATGTTCGGGTCCTGTTCCTTCGCCAGCGCTTTTTCGATCAGCGGGGCTTGTGCCAGCGTCACGCTCTTTTGCAGTTCGGTGGCGGCGGCAAGGCGTTGCGCGCGATCCGGCGAGAACAGCTTGAGCGCGGACAGGGCGTCGTCGACGGCGCCGCGCAGGCGATTGTTGACCATCACGCCCTCCAGGCCTTCGGGCAGAGGGCCTGTTTCGCCGGTGGCCGGGTTGTAGGCCTTGTCGTCGGTGACGATGAAGATGCGGCCGTCCGGCGTGGCGTATAGCGCGTCGGACTTGAGGGCCGTCAGCAAGCGGGTGGCGTCATCGTTGGCCAGTGCGCCGATCTTGACGATGGCGTCGACGCGGGCATCGGGATCATCGCCGGCCAGGGGCGCCAGCAGCGCGCTGTCGATGGCGGCATGCGCCGCGCAGGACAGCAGCAGGCAGGCCAGGAGCAGGAGTTTTTTCAAGATGCATTCCTTGTGTGATATTCCATGGATCCCCGCCTGCGCGGGGATCCATACTCGGCTACCGGGTTACAGCTTCTGCTTACCCTCGTTACCCGGAATGTACGGGCTCCATGGATTCGCACGCACCGGACCAGGCGTCTTCCACACGACGCTGAACTGGCCGTCCGGGCGGATCTCGCCGATGAACACCGGCTTGTGCAAGTGGTGGTTGGTCGGGTCCATCGTCAACGTAAAGCCCGACGGCGCCTTGAAGGTCTGCCCGGCCATCGCCGCGATAACCTTGTCAGTGTCGGTCGACTTGGCCTTCTCCACCGCCTGCGCCCACATGTGGATGCCGACGTAGGTCGCTTCCATCGGATCGTTGGTCACGACCGTGTTCGCGTTCGGCAGCTTCTTCGCGACCGCGTAGGCCTTCCACTTCTTGATGAATTCCGTATTCACCGGATTCTTCACCGACTCGAAGTAGTTCCACGCCGCCAAGTGGCCCAGCAGCGGCTTGGTATCGACGCCGCGCAACTCCTCCTCGCCCACCGAGAACGCCACCACCGGCACATCGGTCGCCTTCAGGCCTGCATTGCCCAGCTCTTTGTAGAACGGCACATTCGAATCCCCGTTGATGGTGGAGATCACCGCCGTCTTGCCGCCGGCCGAGAACTTCTTGATGTTGGCGACGATGGTCTGGTAGTCCGAGTGGCCGAACGGCGTGTACACCTCGTCGATGTCGCTGTCCTTCACGCCCTTGCTCTTCAGGTAGGCGCGCAGGATCTTGTTGGTGGTGCGCGGATAAACGTAATCGGTCCCCAGCAGCACGAAGCGTTTGGCGCCACCGCCCTCCTTGCTCATCAGGTATTCCACTGCGGGGATGGCCTGCTGGTTGGGCGCCGCGCCGGTGTAGAAGACGTTCTTCTCCAGTTCCTCGCCCTCGTACTGCACCGGGTAGAACAGCAGGCTATTGAGCTCCTTGAACACCGGCAGCACCGACTTGCGCGACACCGACGTCCAGCAGCCAAATACCACGGACACCTTGTCCTGCGCGATCAGGCTGCGCGCCTTCTCGGCGAACAGCGGCCAGTTGGAGGCCGGGTCGACCACCACGGCCTCCAGCTTCTTGCCCATCACGCCGCCCTTGGCGTTGATTTCGTCGATGGTCATCAAGGCCACGTCCTTCAGCGACGTTTCGGAAATGGCCATCGTGCCGGACAGCGAGTGCAGGATGCCGACCTTGATGGTGTCGGCGGCGTAGGCTTGTGCCCCGGCGGCCAGCATGGCGGTGGCGGCGGCGATGCGGCTCAGGGAGGCGATGAAATTGCGGCGATTTTGCATGAGATAGCTCCGTGTGGTGGAATTAGAATTGCAGCTGCAAGGTGACAGAGAACTTGTCCGTATCGGCGGCATTGGTCACCTTCGTCTTCGAGTACACGGCGCTGACCTGCGCGTTGTAGCCGTCGATGATGTAGTTCACGCCCGCGTCATACTGTTTGGTGTCGATGTCGGTGTCGGCGGCGAACTTCTGCCAGCGCACGAAGGGCTGGAACTTGCCCCAGCCGGCCTTCTCCTCGAAGATCCAGGAAGCGCCGGCCGAATAGGCCTTGCCCTGCTCGGACTTGATGATGTCGTCGGTGTTGTAGTCGTACCATGCCGCTTCCAGCGCGAATGCGCCGGAGCCCTTGACCCGCTTCTCCATCAGGAAGTCGACGTTGTAGGAGCTGTACTTGCCGCTCTTGGCGACGGTGAGGATGCCGTCCTTCTGGTAGCGTCCCGCCGCGCCGATGGAGAGGATGTCGGCGGCGCCGAGGTAGTTGCCGGTGCCGTAGTAGCCCGGCTCCGCGTCCCAGAAGTCGTACTGCAAACGGCCTGCGTACATCAGCGAGTCGTCGGCCTTGACGCCTGCAGCCTTGGCCTGCGACTGCGTCATCGAGCCGATGCCGAAGGTGTGGCCTTCGAAGGCGCCGAAGGAGTAACCCAGCTTGCCCTCGGCGGCATTGCCCCACACGACCACGCCGTCGTCGCGGCCACGGAAGATGCCGCCGTTGTAGCCGTAGCGCGAGGCCACGCCGGCCCAGTAGCCGCCGCCCAGCGAGTAGTACGGCCCGGCCATGTTGGCGCGGTCGCTCGGCGACAGCAGGCGGCCCGCCCAGATGTTCAGCTCAGGCGAAATGGCGAACTGGCCGGCGGCGTCCAGGATGCGGATCTTGTCGCCGTCCCATTCGGTGTTCAGCATGCCCTTGATGTTCTTGTTCAGCGAAGCGCCGAAGAACAGCCGTGCCGAATCCAGGTTGAAATCGCTGGAGCGGTCGGTGCCATCGGGCGCGCCGTTCTTGGCGCTGGTGTAGCTCTCGCGCATGCCGAAGCCGACGCTGACCGACTTGTCGTCGCCAAAATTGATCGTGGCGCCGGCGCACGCATTGCCGGCCACCGCTGCTGTTGCTGCCGCCACCGCCAGCAGCACTCCCCGTTTCACACCCATCGCATTCCCCTTTTTGGTTTTGGATGCTGCAAGATTAGCCAGCAGACAAGCCGTGAGGAATACGTCGAATGACGTAGTGGTATCGGAGGGACAGGAGGAAGCGCCGCCGCAGGGCGGCGCAGGAAGGCTTACTGTTTGCGCAGTTCGGCGACGGCGCGGTCAAGCACCGGATCGGCACCGGAGCGCAGAGAGGCCACGGTGGGGTGTACCTCGACGTCGGGCGCTATGCCCTTGCCGACAAACGCGGTACCGTCGAGGAAGACGTCGCGCTTGACACAGATGCGCGCCTTGCCACCGCCCGGCAAGTCGAGGAACAAAGGCTGGCCGGTGCTGCCGCCGGTGGCCTCGCCGACAATGATCCCGCGCTTCAGCATCTTGAAGGAGACCGTGAAGTCCTCCGCCGCCGAGAAGGTTTGTGCGCCGGTGAGCACCGCCACCGGGCCGTTGAACACATCCTTGTGCTGCGCCTTGTACGTCTCGCCGTTGCTCCTCACCGGGGTCCAAATGACGGCCGGACTGCCTTGCGCGCGCATGTAGACATCATCGTCGCGCCGGTACGAATAGGCGCTGCCGATGGGCTGCCGGCTCAACCACGACAATATCCGCTCGCCGTATTCGCTCGAACCTCCGCCGTTGCGGCGAACGTCGATCACCAGCCCTTTCGCCTTAAGGATGTCGGGGATCGCCTTCTCGAAGGCCTTCACGCTTTCATCGCTCTCGAAATGATCGATGGAGATATACGCTATATCGCCCGGCAGCGTCTTGAAGACAAAACGCGGAGGCCCCTGGTAATTGCCGGAACGGTTCACCACTTCGTCGCGCTCGGCGCCGTCCGCAGCGCGCACGCGCAGCTTGACCGGCTTGCTGGCGGCGCCCATCAGCAATTCGTACGAATAGGTCCGCATCGCCCGGTCCTGCGGCGTGGACGCGCTGACGAAAGGCTCGATATGCTTCCGCCCATATTCCAGCGCCGGTTCGCCGTCGATGGCGACGACCTCCTCGCCGGCATGCAGGCGGACCTTCAAGTTTGGATTGCCCACCCACTCTACCAGCACCCTGCCCTCGACCAGCGCGGTGCGCATCGGCGGGCGGGCATAAATCTCGTCGCTCAGCTCCTGGGGCGGATAGACATTGGTATGGCCATCCTGCAGCAACGGCGCCAACCGCATCATGATCCGATAATAATCGCGCGTGGTCGGTGCGGCGATCACCTTGGACAGGTAGTCCATGTAGACCTGATCCCACGCCAGCTCGGGCACGTGGTCGAAATGAACGAAGCTGCTGCGCACCTCGGCCCAGAACAAGGACAGGCCCGCGACTTTTTCCTCCACCGTCAACACCGGCTTGTACGGCGTGGCGATGGCGGGCGCCTTGTACAGCCGCTCCGAAAGCGCCGATGTCTGTGGCTCGGCTTTAAAGCGCGGAACTTCGGCGGCATACACACTCGGCGCGGCCAGCGCGAGCATCGTCAGCATGGCTAAGGGTCTGATTTGCATGGGGTCCTGCTTGGGTTGCGGAAGTGCCTGCGATGTTGACATAAAAGCACGCCCGCCACAATCGCCGGCTGGCCGGATTTGGTGGCACAATAACGGCTTCATTTTTGGGAGTACCACCATGACTATTTTTGCCGCCTCCGTTTTCGACGCCACCGTGATCTACGAAGGCAATGAGCTCTTCAAGGGCCAGGGCGCGGCGCGCGGCTGGGCCGAAAAGCTGGCCAAGGAACTGGAGTGCGAGATTGGCGTCGAGAAGATCGGCACCGGCTGGGTGCTGACCGGCACCGTGGACGGCGAAGCCTGCAAATGGAGCATCGTCGGCCAGCGCCTAAAGCGCATGGACTAAAACGCATGGACTAAAGCGTGCGTTAGCGCACAACATCGCCAGTCCTTGCCGGGTACGATTTCCGATAATCTGCCCACCAACGATAGCGATGAAACGCGATACGCCCGCGGCGACCGGCGAAGCCGCCCTGTCCGACCCCACTGCCGCCGCCAGGTTGGCCGGCCTGTGTTATGTGCACGACTACCAGCCCGGCATCGCCCGCCGCAAGCGCGGCAAGCACTTTCATTACGTCGCCGCCGACGGCCAGACCATCAAGGACGCCGACACGCTGGCGCGCATCAAATCGCTGGCGATCCCTCCCGCGTGGACCGACGTCTGGATCTGCGCTCACCCGCGCGGCCACCTGCAAGCGACAGGGCGCGACGCGCGCGGCCGCAAGCAGTACCGCTATCACCCGCGCTGGCGCAGCCACCGCGACGAATCCAAGTACGACCGCATCCTCGGCTTCGGCAAGGCCCTCCCCGCGATACGCCGTGCGGTCGGCGCCGCGCTCCAGCTGCCAGGCCTGCCGCGCGAGAAGGTGCTTGCGACCATCGTCTACCTGCTGGAGGCGACCATGATGAGGATAGGGAACGAGGAGTACGCGCGCGCGAACAAATCCTTCGGCCTGACCACGCTGCACGACCGCCACGTGCGGCTCGATGGCAGCAAGGTTGAATTCCGCTTCCGGGGCAAGAGCGGCGTGCATCACGCCGTCGCGGTCGAGGACCGGCGGCTGGCCAACATCATCCGCCGCATCCGCGACCTGCCCGGCCAGGAGCTGTTCCAGTACATCGGCGACGACGGTCTTCCGCACGCCATCGGTTCGTCGGACGTGAACGAATACCTGCACACCATCGCCGGCGAGGACTATACCGCCAAGGACTTCCGCACCTGGTCCGGGACGGTGCTGGCGGCGGTGGCGCTGCGCGAATATGAGAAGTTCGATTCCGAAGCCCAGGCCAAAAGGAACGCGGTGCAGGCCATCGAAGCGGTGGCGAAAAAACTGGGCAATACGCCCACCATCTGCCGCAAATGCTATGTGCATCCGAGCGTGATCGAATGCTACCTGGACGGCACGATGTTGAAGGCGGCGCGCAGCCGCGCGAAGCAGCAGCTACAGGATGGCCTGCACGCGCTGCGGCCGGAAGAGGCGGCGGTGCTGGCGTTGTTGCAGCACCGCCTGCAGGCCTCAGCGGCCAGCGACCGGCGGTGACGCCTCGGCGCGCAGGATGATCACGGCGGTGGCGATATCCTCATGGCGATTGCGCGCCGGCGAATTGACCGTCATGTAAACCTTCACCGCCGCCAGCGAAGCGTGGTCGCCGAAAAACGCACCCTCTGCATCGTAGCGCTCCCGGAAGTTCTCGTTATTCAGCGGACAGGCCAGCGATTCATTCTTCGCGCGGTTCGGGCGCTCTTCGCACCGGGTGTAGCTGTCGCCGTTGACGGCGGCGGCGATCAGATGGTCGGTGCGCTGATCCAGCATCACTGGAAAACTGAAGCGGCGCGCAACCCCGTCCACCTTCATCTCGAAACTGAGCACGCCCTTGTAGGCCGGCAGGTTTTCCAGCTTGAGTTTTGCGTCCGATATTTTTCCGGGCGGGATAAAGCCGTCGCCCCCCAACCCGCCACGGAACGTCGCGTCGGTACCGCCGATCTGGCGATACTCCATGCTGCGATGGATGAATAGCAGATTGTCATAGGCCGATTGCGGAATCGGCTTGTTGGCCGCCATCGCCTGGGCCTGGGCCACTATCGCCAGCATGCGCGCCTGCCGTTCCACCGGGCCAGGCACAGGCCCGCGGCCAGCCTCCACATTCAGGCGCACCTTCGACTCCTGGCCGACAAACAGATGCATATTGTCGCGCCGGCCCCACCACAACTCGCCAACCGGGCCACTGCTGCCGGACTGCTCCCAACCGGCGGGGTCGTAGGTATCCTTGGGCGCCGGATCCTCGCGGCCCAGATCCGGATTGCGAAGACCTGCAAGCTTGCCGTCCTTGCTGAACGCCGCCATCTTGTACGAGCCACCGTAATTGACGGCGCCGACGCCGCCATTGGACGCGTATTGCGAACAGGCGTTCTGGCTGGCGCCAGGGGGCAGCCATGGCTTCACCGTCGGTGGGCAGCGCTCCAGCGTTTCCGGGCCGGCGACGGCGGGCAGCGTGACCCACAGCGCGGCGAACAGCGGCAGCATCGAGTACATATTTTTCATGACACGTCGGTTTGAATTTAAAAAAATATTATATATACAATAATAATTTGGTGCCGCACGACGTGGGGTTCGGGGTAGAATTTAGCTCCCCCGTGTTGTCGCCGAGCCGTTTCGCCATGCCTGAAGCACTGCCCTTCCAGATTCGAAAAGAATGCCCGCCGGGCGCCTGCGAATGCCGGCGCGACGAGCTGCTGGAGCAATGGGACAAGGCGCCCGACGATACCGACATTCGCATCCTGCGCCTCACCCGCGAGCAGGAGAAGCTGCTGATCGCCCGCATCGAGAGCATCGCCAGCTACGAAGAACTGGGCCGCATCGAACAACGCATGCAGGAACAGCTGGGCATGCGCCTGACCATCACGCCCAGCGCGAACGGCGTGCGTACCGTGATGGGCCTTCAGATCCGCCTGGCGGAGCAGCCAGGCCTGTGTCGCCGCACGCGTGAGCAGGTGCCGGCGGCGGTGCGCCGCTGCCTGAACAAGCATCCCGATATCGTTTACGCGCTGCTGAATGCGCGCGACCTGCTGGGCGCCGGTTAGCCGGGGTGCGCCAGCGCGGCGCCGGGCATGCTGCCGCCGGTCGATCCGTCCGGGTAGATGTCGTGGAATTTGCTGTAGTCCAGTATCCGCACGTTGCCATCCAGCTTGTCCGACATGATGTCGGCGAAGTGGTGGTTGAAGAAGATATGCTCGGCCGCGTAGGTCTGGCGGGCGTGGACGAAATCGTTGAGCGTGTCATCGGTGCCGGAGACCGCCACCGACAGCGTGGCGCCCTCCTTCTGCAGGTCTTCCTTGGTCTTGCCCCAGAACGGGCTCGATTCGTCGATCTTGTGCAGGATGGTCCACGTGAGCGCGAACACGCCGGAGCGCTCGCGTTCCAGCTCCAGGTCGTAGAAGCGCGTGAAGATCTGCCCTTCCAGCGTCATCTCGCGGCGGATCAGCGTGGCGCGCACCGAGGCTTCGAGTATCAGGTTGCCGCGTTCATTCCCGGTCCTCAGCATCAGCGTCGGCACACCGTTGAATGGCGTGATCACGGCGACGTCGGAGAACATGATGCGAGAAGTCGGCCGCGAGAAGCGCGCGAACAGCAGGCCCGTGACCGTCGCCACCTCCACCATGCCGAGCAGGATCTCAGTCGAGGCGACGATGTGGCCGTAGGTGGAGCCGGGGTTCATGTAGCCGTAACCGACGGTGGCCAGCGTTTCGATCGAAAAGAAGAAGGTGTCAAGGAAGGAGCCTGGCCGCGCGTTGGAGACCGAGCCTGGAACCAGATAGAACGCCAGCGCGAACGCCACGTTGGTGACCATGTACAGCACACCGACCAGCAGGAAGAAGCGCGGCCAGCTCAGGGTCAGCATCCAGTGGTAGATGTCGCCCCAGTACCTGCGCCCCAAGCCCACGCGCTTGATCTGCGAAGTCCCCATCTGGAACACGCCGCGGTCGTTGCCCACCCGTGGGCGGATAACCTTTTGCGCCGGCTGGCGCACCGGACCTTCAGTCATGATAGACCTGCCTTAGTCGTCGTCGTTGGGATCGAGGCCGGGGAACATCACCTCGGTGTAGCCGAACTTGGAGAAGTCGGCGATGCGCATCGGGTACAGCACGCCGAGCAGATGGTCGACTTCATGCTGCACCACGCGCGCGTGGAAGCCGTCGACGTCGCGGCGGATCGGCTGCTGGAACTGGTCCACGCCCTCGTAACGCAGCTGGGTGAAGCGCGGCACGCTGCCGCGCAGGCCGGGCACCGAGAGGCAGCCTTCGAAGCCCTCTTCCTTTTCGTCCGACAGCGGCGTGAGGACGGGATTGATCAATACCGTTTCCGGCACCTGCGGCGCGTCGGGATAGCGGGCGTTCTGCTTGAAGCCGAAGATCACCAGCTGCAGGTTGACGCCGATCTGCGGCGCCGCCAGGCCGGCGCCATTGGCCGCGTGCATGGTGTCGAACATGTCGGCGATCAGCTCGCGCATGGCCGGGGTATCGAACTCGGTCACCGGTTCGGCCACGCGCAGCAGGCGCGGGTCGCCCATCTTCAGGATTTCGCGCACCGTCATTTGCCGCCTCCTTCGATCTGGCAATGCATATCGCGCAGGAACTGGCAGTATTCGGCGCCGGTCTCCGGGTGCTTGAGGCCCATGGCGGTCATCGCCTTCAGGTAGCCCAGCTTGGAGCCGCAGTCGTAGCGCTGGCCGTCGTAGCGGTAGGCCAGCACGCGTTCGTCCTTCATCAGCGCGGCGATGCCGTCGGTCAGCTGGATCTCGCCGCCGGTGCCGGTGCCGAGGTTCTCCAGGTACTGGAAGATGCGGCCGGACAGCACATAGCGGCCCACCACCGCCAGCGTGGACGGCGCCACGTCCGGCGACGGCTTCTCGACGATGCCATGCACCAGTTCCAGCTTGGGCTGGTAGGCCGAGGCGCTGACGATGCCGTACTGGCGCGTGGCCGCGCGCGGCACTTCCTGCACCGCCAGGATGCTGCAGCGTTCATAGGCATACAGGTCGGTCATCTGCGCCAGCACCGGCTTGACGCCGTCGGCGGTGTCCATGAAGTCGTCGGCCAGCAGCACGGCGAACGGTTCGTCGCCGATGACGGGGCGCGCGCACAGCACCGCGTGGCCCAGGCCCAGCGGCTCGGACTGGCGAATGTAGATGCAGTTGACGTTTTTCGGAATGACGTTCTGCACCAGCTCCAGCAAGGCTTTCTTGTCGGCCGCCTCCAGTTCCGCTTCCAGCTCGTAGGCCTTGTCGAAGTGGTCTTCGATGGCGCGCTTGTTACGGCCGGTGATGAACACCATTTCCGTGATGCCGGCGGCGACCGCCTCCTCCACCGCGTACTGGATCAGCGGCTTGTCGACGATGGGCAGCATTTCCTTCGGCTGCGCCTTGGTCGCGGGAAGAAAACGGCTGCCAAGACCGGCGACCGGGAATACTGCTTTTCTGATTTTGGACATGATATCTATCTTTTTTATCTGGCTTCCAGCAGCGCCAGCAGGCCCGCCTCGTCCAGTATGGTGACTTCAAGTTCCTGGGCCTTGGCCAGCTTGCTGCCGGCGTCGGCCCCTGCAACCAGGTAATGCGTTTTCTTCGATACCGAACCGGATACCTTGCCGCCCTGTGCTTCGATCATGGCGCCCGCCTGGTCGCGGCTCAGGTTCGGCAGAGTGCCCGTCAATACAAAGGTCTTGCCGGTCAGCGGACCTTCGGCCGCCTGCTCCGGCAGCTGCGCCAGCAGATCGTTGCGCAGCTGGTCCAGCGCCTGCAGCTGTTCGCGATGGCCCGGCTCGGCCATCCACGCTTCCAGCGACTCGGCCACGTTGGCCGGCAAGCCGAACACCGTGAATACCTTCAGGTGCGCCAGCACTTCCAGCGTCACCTCCTGTTCGACCAGCTGCTTGCTGCGCGGTTCCGTCAACTTCGGAATGCCCAGTGCGGCCATCAGCTTGACGGTGTCGAGCTTTTCGCGCAGCTTGGCGCTGGGCGGATGCTCGCCGGTCGGCGCGACGCCTGCCGCCAGCAAGGCATCGATGGCTTCCTGGTTTTTCGGTTCGGCGAAGAAGTCGGCGATCGACTCGGCCACGATGCCGCCGATGTCCGGCAGCACGCGCAGCAGCGCGGCCGGGACGCGGCGCACCAGGTCGAAACGGCCCAGCCATTCGGCCAGCGTCTTGGCGGTCGATTCGCCCACATGGCGGATCCCGAGCGCGAACAGCAGGCGCTCCAGCGGCGGGTTCTTGCTGGCGGCGATGGCTTCCAGCAGGTTGTCCGCCCACTTGGTGGCGATCTTGCCCTGCGCGACAGTCTCCGGCGTCGTGCCTTCGCGCTCGTCGGCGAGGCGCTTCATTTCAAGCAGGTCTTCCAGCTTGAGCGCATACAGGTCGGCGACCCGCTGCACCAGGCCATGTTCGACCAGATTGTCGATGTAGCGGTCGCCCAGGCCTTCGATGTCCATCATGCGGCGGCCGGCGAAGTGACGAATCGCCTCCTTGCGCTGGGCGGAGCAGAACAAGCCACCGGAGCAGCGCGCGATGGCCTCGCCCTCTTCGCGCACGACGTGCGAGCCGCACACCGGGCAGGTCTTCGGCAGCACGTAGGCTTCCGGCTCCGGCGATGGCCGGCGCTCCAGCACCACGGACAGCACTTCGGGAATCACGTCGCCGGCGCGGCGCACAATGACGGTGTCGCCGACGCGCACGTCCTTGCGGCGCACTTCATCTTCGTTATGCAGCGTGGCGTTGGTGACGTTGACGCCGCCGACGAACACGGACGCCAGCCGCGCCACCGGCGTGATGGCGCCGGTACGGCCGACCTGCACCTCGATCGCCTGCACGGTGGTCAGCGCTTCCTCGGCCGGGAACTTGTGCGCCAGCGCGAAACGCGGCGCGCGCGAGACAAAGCCCAGCGTGCGCTGGTCCTGTAGCAGGTTGGCCTTGTAGACCACGCCGTCGATTTCGTATGGCATGGTCGGGCGGGCCTCGCCGATCCGTTTGTAGTAGGCCATCAGGCCGTCGTAGCCGCGCACCACGTCCGCCTCTTTCGCCACCGGCAGGCCCATGCCGCGATACCAGTCCAGCAGCGCGGAATGCGACAGCGGCATCTCCGCGCCTTCCAGCGCGCCCACGCCATAGGCGAAGAAACTCAGCTTGCGCGACGCGGTGATGCGCGAATCGAGCTGGCGCAGGCTGCCAGCCGCCGCGTTGCGCGGATTGACGAACTCCTTCAGGCCGGCCTCGCGCTGGCGCGCGTTCATCGCCTCGAAATCGCTCTTGAACATCAACACCTCGCCGCGCACGTCGAGGACGGCCGGCGGCGTTGGAGTGTTCAGGCGCAGCGGGATCGAGCGGATGGTGCGGATATTGGTGGTGACATCCTCGCCGGTATAGCCGTCGCCGCGCGTGGCGGCTTGCACCAGCAGGCCGTCGACGTAACGCAGGTTGATGGCGAGGCCGTCGTATTTGACTTCGGCCGCGTATTCGACGGCGGCCGCCGCGTCGAGGCCTTCACGCACGCGGCGGTCGAAGTTCTCGATATCCTCGTCGGTGAAGCCGTTATTCAGCGACAGCATCGGCACCGTGTGGGTGACCTGGTCGAACTGCGGCAGCGGTGCAGCGCCCACGCGCTTGGTGGGCGAATCGGGCAGCGCGAACTGCGGGTGGGCCTCTTCCAGCTTTTGCAGTTCGATGAACAGCTTGTCGTACTCCGCGTCCGGGATGGTGGGCGCGTCTTCAACGTGATAGGCGTGCAGGTGCTTGTTGAGCTCCGCGCTCAACGACTCGATGCGCGCCTTGTAATCCACTTCAGTCATTACCACTTCCTGCTAGCTAAACAAACGCAACGCGCGGATCGAACCGGCCGGAATGTCGGCGTCGTTCATCTCGGCGTAGAAATCCTGTACCTGGCCGGCGATCTCCGCCAGCGAGGCGTCCGACAGCGGCTGGTTGTAATCGTCGACGATGGTCGCGTCCAGGCGGCCCACCAGCGACTTGGCGCAGGCGACCATGGCGCCGAAGCCGTCGCGGGACGGCGCCACGCATGGCACGTCCAGCAGCAGCGTCAGGCGCGGCGTGGTTTCCTCGGCCAGCGTGACGTTGGTCGACAGCGAGAACAGGTGGCCGCCCTCGCCGTCCGGCATCACGTAGCGGCCATCGGGACGCACGTCGAAGCCCTGCTTCTCCAATGCGCCCAGCAGCGTGGTGATGGCCCACGGCGCGCCGTTGGTCTGCAGGTTGACACCCAGCTGCGCGTCGTGGCCGGCGACGAAGCGGTGCAGGTTGCGCGCCTCGGCCATCACTTCGATCATGTCCGGGATTTCCGGCTCGGCGCCGATTTCGTCGGCCATCGCGCGCAGGCGCGTGACCAGTTCCGAGTATTCCAGTTCGTTCAGCGCGGTGCTGCGGCTGGCCAGCTGCACGCCGCCCTGCAGCTTGGTGTAAACGCCGCCGTGCACGATGGGCTCCCATTCGCCGCTGACGGCCAGGCCGATGTAGTGCACCGGCTTGTTGCCGACCATGCGCAGCGTCTGCAGCACCGGCAGCAGCTTGTCGCCGCGCGCCGGGCCTTCCAGCGCCAGCGGCAGCAGGCAATCGATCAGCGGATCGACCAGCGCGGTGGCCTGTTCGGCGGCCGGCGTCACGCCGCTGGCGTGCGGCGCGGCCGGTGCCGCGGTTGGATCGGCGGGATCGGTTTCGAATTCGGCGGCGACGGCGGCCAGCGCAGCGGCGGCGGCGGAGGCTTCGCCACCAGCCACACCGGGCGCCGCGCTGTCGAGCGAGAAGCTCGGCTCGTGGCGCGCGGCTGGTGCATCGCCGGTGCGCATCAGCACATCGTCATGGTCGGTCGAGAAGGCGCGTTCCACGCTCTTCTTGGCTTTGTATTCCTGGATCTTGTTGTAGCCGAAAACGCCGGCGACGAATACGCCGGCGATCCCGATCAAACTCATTTGTAGGTCTGTCATGCTGCTTGTGCCTCGGAAGCGAAGTTTGCGGCGGATTCCATATCCACCGCCACGATGCGCGATACGCCCTGCTCTTGCATCGTCACACCGATCAGTTGATTGGCCATCTCCATCGCAATCTTGTTGTGCGAGATGAAGAGGAATTGGGTGTGGTCAGACATACGTTTGACCATCCGGCAGAATCGTTCGGTATTGGCGTCGTCCAGCGGCGCGTCCACCTCGTCGAGCAGGCAGAATGGCGCCGGGTTGAGCCGGAACATCGAGAACACCAGCGCCGTTGCGGTCAGCGCTTTTTCACCGCCGGACAACAGGTGAATGGTGGCGTTCTTTTTGCCCGGCGGCTGGGCCATGACCTGCACACCGGAGTCGAGGATTTCGTCGCCGGTCATGATC
The DNA here is from genome assembly GCF_040362985.1 of Duganella caerulea. NCBI lineage: Bacteria > Pseudomonadati > Pseudomonadota > Betaproteobacteria > Burkholderiales > Oxalobacteraceae > Duganella > Duganella caerulea. Next base: position 1,015,635 of record NZ_BPWJ01000001.1, read on the forward strand.
AGCTTTGCCTGGCCGCCGCCGAACAGGATCGGGAACAGTTCGGAGAAGTGGCCGTTGACGCGGTCGAAGGTGTCTTGCAGCAGATCGCGCGTCTCCTTGTCGATGCGCGTGATCGCGTCTTCCAGCGTGTTGATCGCCTCATTCAAGTCGGCGTTCTGCGCATCGAGGAAGTTCTTGCGTTCGGAGGCCGTCGCCAGTTCGTCCAGCGCCGCCAGGTTGACCGCGCCAAGCATCGAGATCGCGTTGGTCAGGCGCGTGACCTCGCCCTGCAGGTAGGACGCCTTCATATCGGGATGCAGCTTCTCGGCCAGCGCCGTCTCGTCGGCCTGCACTTCGGCCAGCTGCGCCGCGAACTGCTCCTGGTTCAGGCGCGCGGCCTGCTCCTTCAGCTGCATCTCCATGATCTTGTCGCGTTGCGGCTGCAGCGCGCGTTCGGTCGACATGCGGCCTTCCTCGAACATGCGCAGCTGCTGCGCGATCTGGTCGAGTTCATGGCGGGCGTCGGACAGCGCCTTTTCCTGGCTGGTGCGGCGGTCAAGCAGCTCCTGCAGGCCATCGTTGGCCTGGCCGGATTCCAGGCTGGCCAGTTCGTTCTGGCCCGCTTCCAGGCTATGCGTGACCTGCACCACCTGCGCGTTCGCGGTGGCGATGGAACGGCGGAATTCCTCGATCTTGCTGCGCTGGGACTTCTCAGCGAACTGCGCTTCCTGCGCTGCGCGTTCCAGGTCGCGCAACGCTTCGCGGGCGTCGGCCAGGCGCTGCTCTTTTTCGAGGAACAGGGTCTGGCCTTCCTCGTGGTCGCCCTGCAGGTTGCCGAGCTCCATATCGAGCTGCTCGAACTTCTCCTCGGACTCCATCTTGACCTGGGTTTGTTCCTCTTCCTGCGCGGCGATTTCGGCCAGGTCGGCTTCGATCTGGTTGCTGCGCTGGTTGAAGCGCGCTTCGATCTCCGACAGTTTGACCACGTCCAGCTGCAAGGTGTGCACCGACTGCTGCAGGCTTTGCAGCTTGGCGCGGTACTCGGTCAGGCGGCGCGTGAGTTCGGAGACGGCGGCATCGGCGCGCACCGAACGGGCGCGCGCCTCGTCGGCCAGCATCTGCTGCGCGCGCAGCTGCTTGGTGATGTTGTCGATTTCCTGCTGGCGGCCCAGCATGCCGTCCTGCTCCGAGTCGGCGGCGTAGAAACGCACGCTGCCCTGCGTGACGGCGTGGCCCTGGCGCGTGACGAAGCAGCCGCCGGCCGGCAGCCTGGCGCGTTCGGCGAAGGCTTCGGCCGTGTCTTCGGCGATGTAGACGTTGTGCAGCCAATCCTGCAGCAGGCCGCGCAGGCCCGGGTCGTTCAGCTTGAGCAGGTTGAGGAACGGCTTCAGGCCGGGCACTTCCACCGGCGCCGGCGGCACCGCGGTCGACGGAGCGAACAGCGCCAGCTTGGCCGGCGGCGCATCGCCGAAGAAGGCCTTGGCCCACTCGATGTTCGACATCTGCAGCGCCGAGGTGCGCTCGCGCAGCACGGATTCCAGCGCGGTCTCCCAGCCGGATTCGATATTCAGCTTTTGCCACAGGCGCGGCAGCGTATCCAGCTCGTGCTTTTGCAGCCATGGCGTGACTTTGCCTTGCGTCTGCACGCGCTCCTGCAACTGGCGCAGCGCGTTCAGGCGCGCTTCCAGTTGGGCGTTGGCGGCGGTCTCCGTGTTGACCTGCTGCTGCGCCGCCTGGCGTTCTTCTTCCAGCTTGGGCTGCTGCTCCAGCGCCTCCTCGAGCAGGAAGCCTTGCTCTTCCAGCGCCTGCTGCTTTTCCTCCAGCTGCATGCGCAGGTTGTTCAGGTGCGCGCTGTCCGGCAGATTGAGGCCGCTCTTTTCCTGCTGCAGACGCTCGCGCCGCACGGCCAGGCCGTTGAGGATGTTGTTGGCGTTGCGCTGGTGCGCCGATTCCAGTTCCAGCTGCTGCTGCGCCTGCATGATGCGGGCGCGCGATTCGGTGCTCCTGGTCTGCGCCTCGCGCCACACCTGCTCCAGCATCGGCAGCGACTCGGCCTTTTGCTCGGCCATCATCTGCGACTGTTCGACCTTGGCCGACAGCTCTTCCAGCGTGAATTCGGCTTCCTCGATCTGGCCGCCGTATTCGCTGGCCTGCTGCTGCCATTGGTCGCGCTGCGCGGTCAACGCGGCCAGCTGCGCCTGCAGGCGGCTGCGCGACTCGATGACAAACTTGATCTGCGCTTCCAGGCTGCCGATTTCGGCGTTGGTTTGATACAGGCTGCCCTGCGCCGTGTGCAGACGGTCGCCGGCCGCGAAGTGCGCCTGGCGCATCTGCTCCAGCGACAGCTCGACGTTGCGCAGCTTGGCGGTCTGCTCTTCCAGGTCGTTCTGCGCCTGCTCCATCTCGCGGAAGTATTTTTTCTGCTCGTTCTCGGCTTCGATCTTGCGCAGCAGCCAAAGCAGTTTTTGCTTCTCTTCCTGGTCCGATTGCAGCTGATGGAACTTGGTGGCGACGGCGGCCTGGCCTTCGAGCTTCTCCAGATTCGAGTTCAGTTCGCGCAGGATGTCTTCCACCCGCAGCAGGTTCTCGCGGGTGTCGTGCAGGCGGTTCTCGGTTTCGCGGCGGCGCTCCTTGTACTTCGAGACGCCGGCCGCCTCCTCCAGGAACACGCGCAGTTCTTCCGGCCGCGATTCGATGATGCGGCTGATCATGCCCTGGCCGATGATCGCGTAGGCGCGCGGACCGAGGCCGGTGCCGAGGAAGATGTCCTGGATGTCGCGCCGGCGCACCGGCTGGCCGTTGATGTAGTAGGTCGAGGTGCCGTCGCGCGTGAGCGTGCGCTTGACGGCGATTTCCGCATACTGGCCCCACTGGCCGGAGGCCTTGCCTTCGTTGTTGTCAAACACCAGCTCGACCGAGGCGCGTCCGGCCGGCTTGCGGTGCGTCGAGCCGTTGAAGATGACGTCCTGCATCGACTCGCCGCGCAGCTCGGAAGCCTTGGATTCGCCCAGCACCCAGCGCACGGCGTCGATGATATTCGACTTGCCGCAACCGTTGGGACCCACCACGCCGACCAACTGACCCGGCACCTGGAAATTGGTGGGATCAACGAAAGACTTAAATCCCGACAATTTGATGGAAGATAGACGCACGTTGTTATCTGGGCAATGGGCTGGAAAAGTTCACAATAATACCATTTTGCGCTTCAAATCAGGCCGAAAACGCGTCATGGAGGGTGAGTTCACCTATCGTAGCGGGGATTTGGGTTCGCGCCAAATGGCGCGGGTGTACGGTTTGTCGTGGCCCGACAACCAGAGCGCCGCCTCGGTGATCCAGGTTTCGGCCGGAATCGGCTCCACGCGCGGCGCGATCAGCATGATGGGAAGGCAAAACACCATCAGCAGGCGGCCCAGCGCCAGGTGATGCTCGGTGCTGGCGTACCAGATGAAGATGGCCGCCACCGCCAGGCCAAGCAGGCTGCCGGTCACCGACTCGGACACCGAGTGCGCCTGCACATAGACGCGGGAAATGGCGATCAACACGGCCAGCAGCACGCCCAGCAAGGTGCCCAGCACCCGCCACGGCGTCGGCGCCGAGCGGAACGCCAGGAAGAATGCCACCGGGAACACGGCGGCGGCGCGCATCGCGTGGCCGCTGAAGCCGGCGAATTCCACCGACTCGACGCCGATGCCCCAGCCAAGGAACGCCATCTTGGTGGCGACGACCAGAGCCATGCCGACGCCGAACAGGACGCACCATGCCGCCGTCAGGCGCCAGGACTTGCCGGCCAGCAGCCACACTGCAATCGCCACACCGATCGGCCCGGTCACCGCCAAGCTCCCCGCCACACTCAAACCATGCCACCACATCATCATCTAAAAAGCCCTATCGTTGTTTTTTGCACCGCGTCATTTAAACACATGCGGGCGCATTGTATCGAGAATTACTTAAGGGCAACAGTGCGCAGTGAAAATCGGCGGCGGCCGACGCGGTTTGGTGGGGCGTGGCATACTGCCACGCATGCTTACCATTCTTGGAAAATCCTCCTCCATCAACGTCCGCAAAGTGCTGTGGACCTGCGCGGAAATCGGCCTCGATTACCGCTTGGAGCAATACGGCAGCGGCTTCCTCCCCACCACCACGCCGGAATTCCTGCGCATGAATCCAAACGGCATGGTGCCGGTCATTATTGACGACGGCCACAGCCTGTGGGAATCGAACACCATCTGCCGCTATCTGGCCGGCAAGCACGGCCGCATCGACTTGTTACCGGCGGAACCGATGGCGCGCGCGCACGTGGAAAAATGGATGGACTGGCAGGCCTCCGAATTGAACAGCGCCTGGCGGTATGCCTTCATGGCCATGATAAGACAGAGTCCGGCGCATGGCGACGCGGGAGCGCTGGCCGCCAGCGTGTCCGAATGGAACCGGCTGATGGGCTTGCTGGACGCGCATCTGGCCGGCGGCGGCCCATTCGTCTGCGGCGGCTCCATGACGCTGGCCGATATCGTGCTTGGCTTGTCGGCCAACCGCTGGCGCTCGATGCCGATGGCGCGGCCCGCGCTGACCTCGGTCGACGCCTGGTTTGCCCGCTTGAACGAACGCGAAGGTTTTCGCACCCACGGCTGTAACGGCCTCCCCTGACACTAACTTTTCTGGAGTTTTGCAATGACTTTATCGACTTGGCTGTTGTTCTTATCGGTTTCGCTTGCGGCTGCGTTCAGTCCCGGCCCGGGCGTGCTGATGGCCATCTCGACCGCGACCACCATGGGCGCGCGGCGGGCGCTCTACAGTTCGGCCGGCAATGCGCTGGGCGTGTTCATCGTGGCGACCACGGCGGTGGCCGGCCTTGGCCTGTTGCTGAAGACGTCGGCGCTGGCGTTCGGCGCGTTGAAGGTGGCCGGCGCGGCCTACCTGATCTACCTGGGTATCAAGGCATGGCGCCATGCCAGCCTGGTCACTGAAACGGCCGAGGTTGCCGCGACGGCGGCGCCGGTGGCGAACGCACCCGTAGCCAGCCGCCTGAGCACGTTCCGCAGCGGCCTGCTGGTCGCGGTGAGCAATCCCAAGGCGATCCTGTTCTTCACCGCCGTGTTCCCGCAGTTCATGCCGCCCGACCATGTGGATCCGGTGCGCTTCCTGCTGTTGACGTCGACGTTCACCAGCTGCACCTTGCTGTCGCACTTTTTCTATGTGGCGTGCGCGTCGTGGTTGAAGCGCAGCGTCAAGCAGAGCATCGCCCGCACCCGCCTGGCCAAGCGCACCACCGGCGTGATCTTCGTCGGCATGGGCGGCGCCTTGCTGACGTTGACGAACTCGAAGTAAGCCGCCGGCAAATCAGGAAGCCAGATCAAGCCTGGACTATCAGCCGAAGGCCGAGGCTGGCGGGTCGATGTTGGCGTCGTTGTCGGCGCCGCGGGCCAGGGCTTGCGACAGGGCGACGGCGACCACGCCTTCGCTGCGTACCACCTGCACCGTCTGCTCCAGGAAGCGTTTGGCCAGCTGCTCGCCGGACATCGAGAACGCTTCCTGCCGCGCCGCCGTCGAGAAGATGTACAAGGTGCGCAATGGACTGATCCACGCCAACTTGACCTTGCGGCTGCCGCCATCCTCCTGCTCGAATTCCAGCCACATGCCGCGCGTCAGGCTGTCCACTTCGATGGCGGCGTCTTCCTCTTCGGGCGCGGGCTGCTGCGCTGCGCGCGCTTCGGCCTCGGCCTTCTCGGCCGCTTCGGCTTTGGCTTGCAGCTCCAGGCGCCGTTCGGCGGCCTGCTGCGCCACCTGCATGGAAATTTCCAGCTGGCGTTCCGGTGAAATCTCCAACGGCGCGCGCACGATGGAGGCGTGGCATTCGGCCAGCTCGGCAAAGAATTGCAGACGGTCGGCGTCCTGCCACTTGATGATGTCCAGCCATTTGTTCAGCGTGGACAACAGCACCGGCAGCTTGGTGATCAGCTGCTTGCGGTCGTCCGCGTTGAGCTTGGGACGTACGCTCCAGATCAGGTCGTCCATGGTCTTGGTGGCGTTGTTGACGGCGCCGGGCTTGTCGTCCTCGATGCTGTAGGCGATGGTCAGCACCGATACCCAGCGCTGTTCGAGGAAGGCTTCCACCACGGCGATCACTTCGCCGGTGCCGATGCGCAGTGCGACCGCGTTTTTGGCCAGCTTGCTGGACTCGGCCATCTTCTCCTGCTTCAGCGCGGCCGCGATGGGCTCGGCGATGGCGGCCGCGGCGGCGCGCTCCTCGGCCTGGATCGACGCTTCCAGTTCGTTGACGGCTTCGGTGAAGACCGACAGTTCATGGTCGTAGTCGCGGCCGACGCGGTCCACGCTGCGTTGCATCGCCTGGAACAGCGGGTCTTCCGGCCCTTTGCGCTGCTCCCAGCCCATGCGCGACAGCAGGTCGATCAGGCGGCGCGCGGGATGGGCTTCCTGGAAGAAGAAGTTCTTGTCGACCAGCGCGGCCTTCAGCACCGGGATTTGCAGGAAGCGGATCAGGTCGCGGATTTCCTGCGAGATGTTCTGGTCGCGGAAGACGGTGTCGAAGATCGCCGACAGCAGGTCGATGGTGCTTTCGTCGGTGCGCGACAGGCTGCCTTGCGGCATGCTGGCCTTGATGTTCGGCAGGTAGAAGACGTTGCCGCCGGCCGCTGCCGGTGCCGCGCCTGTATCGGCGGGCGCGGACGGCGACGGCATGGCGGCCATGCCGGCCACCGCGCCCAGCGATCCGATGGATTCGTAAGGCACCGCTTTTTGCAGCTGCGCCAGATACGCCAGCAGCGGCTGCTTGGCGCCGATCTGCGACAGGCGTTGCGCGTCTTCGTTGCTCAAGGCGCCGGGCATGAGGCCTTGTGCCGGACCTTGCACCCAGACGCCGCCCTGCCCTGCGCCCGCCGGCAGGAATCCGCCACCAGCGGCGGCCGGTGCGCCTGCCGTGCCGGCGGCAAAGCCGGGAGCCATCAACACGCTACCCGGCGTGCCGGCTGCGGTGGGCACGAAGCCGCGCGCCGCATCATCCGATCCCACGGGTGCCGCCACGCCATGCGCGACAACGCCTGCCGCTCCAGCCACACCCGCGCCGCCCACACCGGCGCCGGCAGCCCTCGATCCGGGCGCGCCGACCCCAGCGTGTCCGGCGGCCTGAGCGGCGGCGGCATTCGGCACCCACACGGCGCCAGAATTCAACGCCGACATCGGCAGATCGGGAATGCTGAGGTCCACGCCCTGCATCAAGCCGTCGGCGATGTTGTCGACGATCTCGCCCGCTGCCGAACCGGCCACGTCGCTGGATGCGAAGAACTGCCGCAACTGCTGCGCCAGCGCCGCCTGGTTGCCACGCACGCGCGACGGCGCGGCCGCCTTCGGCTTGTCCGTCTTGCGGCCCTTGAATCCGTCCACCGAGCCCGGCAGCACACCCTTGCTCTGCAGGGCCAGGTTCAACGCATCCAGCATCGGCCCCAGTTCGATGAACATGCCCGGCTTGATCAAGGGCTGCAACAGCGGCGCGGCCTCGGCCTCGGTATCGAACTCGGTCCAGGCCTGCTGCAAGGCGACCAGGAACACCTCCGGCCGGAACGGGTTCTGGCTGACTCGCAGGATATCGCGATCCAGCAGGAAGGCCAGCCGCACGTTCAAGGTTTGCAGCTGGTCGGAATACAGGCTCTCGAACGGCTTGCTGACACCACTTAGCGCCACCTTGTTATCCATCTCCTCGAACGGCACCAGCGACAGCGGCTGTTCGCTCTCGCGCGGCTTGCCCTTGACCGCCGGCGACAACTCGGCGATCTCGCGCCGCAGCGCCTTCTCCAGCGTGCTGGTGGCCAGGTGCAGGAAGGCGAAATTGCGGTTGCGCAGCTGGTTGCCGGCCCGTATGCGCTGCTGCACGGTGCGCGGGTCGCCACCGGTGGCGTCGATCAGCGCGCCGGCCAGCTTGGTCGCCAGGTCCAGGTACTGGTCGCCCGCATGCTTGGTGGCGATGCCGATCAGGTCCTCCAACAAGGCATGCCGCGGCGAGACCGTCTTTTTCGGCAGCGGGGGCGTTGTGGAGGATGCAACCATGATGTGACCTGTGTAGCGTGAGATATCGATTTACCACATTCTTGCACATTCTTTCCACATGGCAATACCCAAAAGGAAAGACTGTGCAATATTTCGTGTATTTTTGCGTTTCCCCACAGATTTAAGACCGCGAAACCCAGCATTGACGGGGCGCAAAGGACAAGGTTGAAGTTTCCCTAACATAACAATTTCCTGCCGTCGCCTCCGAGGATCCGTCATGAAATTCCTGCATAACCTGGAAACGTCCAGCAAGCTGCTGGCCTCCTTCGCCGTCCTGCTCGGCCTGACGTTGCTGCTGGGCCTGAGCGATCTGTCGCGCATGGCCCGCATCGACGACGCCTCCTCCGAATTGTCCGACAAATGGCTGCCGCAGACCATAGCTGTGCTGTCCCTGCGCAACGATTTGCTGGAGGTGCGCAAGCTGGAGCATGTGGTGGTGGGCGACAAGGACAGCATCGCCGATGCCGACCGCAAGCTGGGCATCGCCTACACGGCGCTGCGCAGCCACACCGGCCATCTGGCGCAGGTGCTGGCCGAAACGCCGGTGAAGCTGCCGGCCGCCGAGATGCTGCGCCTGGCAGCCGACTATGGCGCCGAACACGAACGCATGATGGCCCTCGCCGCCGAGGGTAAAAAGGACGAGGCCGCCGCCGCGCTGAAAGGCCGCTCGCAGCAGACGATGGACGCGCTGAACGGCCAGCTCGACAAGCTGCTGGCGGCGCAAAAGGCCGGCAGCCAGCAAGCGGCACATGCGGCCGACGACCTGTACGATGGCGCGCGCATCGTCGCGGTGAGCACGCTGGCCATGGCCGTCTTCGGCGGCGCCTTGCTGGCGCTGTGGCTGGCCCGCTCGATCTCGGCGCCGCTGCAGCGGGCGATGCTGGTGGCGCAGCGCATCGCCAATGGCGACCTGAGCACACGCGTCGGCGAGACCGCCAACAACGATACCGGCCGGCTGCTGCAGGCCATGCAGCACATGAACGACAGCCTGCTGGCCATCATCGGCCAGGTGCAGCAAGGCGCGCGCGCCATCGACGGCGCGGCGCGCGAGATCGCCGAGGGCAACCTGGACCTGTCGACCCGCACCGAACAGCAGGCCGCGTCGCTGGAGGAGACCGCATCCTCGATGGAGCAGCTGACCGCCACCGTCAAGCAGAACGCCGACCACGCGATGCAGGCCAACAAGCTGGCGCTGTCGGCGTCGGCCGTGGCGCAGCGCGGCGGCGCCGACGTCGAGCAAGTGGTGGGCACAATGGCGTCGATCGACGACAGCTCGAAAAAGATCGCCGAGATCATCGGCGTCATCGACGGCATCGCGTTCCAGACCAATATCCTGGCGCTGAACGCGGCCGTGGAAGCGGCCCGCGCAGGTGAACAAGGACGCGGCTTCGCGGTGGTGGCGTCGGAGGTGCGCAACCTGGCGCAGCGTAGCGCGGGCGCCGCCAGGGAGATCAAGGAGCTGATCGCCGATTCGGTCGACAAGGTGGCCCGCGGCACGCAGCTGGCCGACCAGGCGCGCACCACGATGGATGAGGTGGTGGGCAGCGTCCAGCGCGTGACCGGCCTGATCGGCGAGATCGCCGACGCCAGCGCCGAGCAGACCGCCGGGCTGGAGCAGGTGAACCAGGCCGTGGCGGAAATGGACCAGGCCACGCAGCAGAACGCGGCGCTGGTCGAACAGGCCGCCGCCGCGACCGCCGCGATGCAGGACGAGACAGGCAAGCTGAACGAGGCGATCGGCGTGTTCTCCGTCGCGCGCGAGCCGGCGGCGTCCCCTGCCCTCGTGGCCGGGCTCGCGCCGCAGATCGTCCACGCCGTGCCGGCCTCGAGCCGCGCGATCAACTCCACGCCGGCGACGGGCCGCGCTGTCAAGCCCACAGCGCCAGCCACGCGGCCAGCGCGGACGCCGCCCAGCCCGGCACGGCGCAAGCCCGCGCCCGCACCGCGCACCGCATCAGGCGGACACAGCAGCAAAGAAGTCGAGTGGGAAGAATTTTAAACAGGCGGCAAGGCATGCTCCTACATGCCACCAAGAGAAATTCCGATAGCGATCAGTGGATCGAGCCCGCATCATTGCGATACCAAAAACACGCCGGCATGCAAGCTCCGGCGTGGTTCTGGCGAGTACGCTCTTTCACTTTTACAAAGGAATTGACATGAACTCGAATCAAAAAGGCAGCAGCAGCAAGCAGGGCTCGACTTCCGGAAGCAGCAAGCAGTCGGGCGACCAGGGTTCGTCCAGCGGTTCGCGTGGCAGCGGCACCCAGGGCGGCACCCATGAGCAGCACGTGGAAGCCGGCCGTCAAAGCCACAAGAACGACGCCAACAAGCAGTCCGGCAAGAAAGACCGTTAAGTAGGCCAGCGCGGTCGATGCGGCGTCACGAAGGCGCCGCATACCCCATCAGATGTTCGCCACCCGCTGTCCGCGCGGCGGCACGAAATCCTTCACCGCATTGATCATTCCCACTTTCAAGCTCTCGGTCGCCGTCAGGTGCAGGTCCGAATACTCGTGCGTGCGCCAGTGCTCGTCCGTCAGCTGCACATGGTCGCGCAGGATCTGCTCGGTGCGCGCGTCGTCGGCCTGCAGGCCTTCGACGATGATGCGCAGCGCGTCCGGCCGGGCGCCGTGCGGCGCGCTGGCGTGCGACTTGTGCACCATGAAGCGCGCCGTCTCGCTGGCGTAGCGCTCGGAGCCGGCCAGGAACAGGATCACCGCGATCGACGCGACCGCGCCGGCGTTGTAGGTGACGATCTTGATCGGCAGCTTGCTCAGGTAGTTGTACAGGCAGATGCCGTCGCTGACGTAGCCGCCGTTGGACTGGATCAGGATGTGGGCGGTGGTGATGCGGTCTTCCGTCATGTCGGCAACGGCATCGAAGACACGGCGCACCATGTCGCTATTGACGTCGCCGGACAGGGTGAACCACGCGTGGCCCTCGTAAGTAGTGGAATCTTGGCTCATGGCTGGGCTCTTGAATAAGTGTGATCTATTCTAGCAAATAGTTGTTTTTCAGGCTTCATTATGGCATTTCATTCGTGCGCGCGGAAAACAGGCTTCAGATTGACAACACGATACTTCTGACATATATTCCCGAGTCTTGATCGGGAGAGGGCAAACCAGCGTTGCCGCCGAAGGGGCACTACCCAAAAACTCTCAGGCAAAAGGACCGATCAAGGGACCAGCGCGACCGTATCGACGGGACGCCAACTGGACCAACTCTGGAGAGCGGCCGCGGCGCAAGCCGGCGGCCCACCGAAGGGGCGCACGGGAATCAGGAGTCACCCTCCTCCCGTAATCTCTCAGGTACCAAGGACAGAGGGGTCTGCGATCATTGTGGAATCAGCTTGTTTTTTGGCGTTTCCTTGTATGTTCTGTTAACCCCTATTCGATTTGGACCGAGGACTTATGACGCTCAAAGCTACCCCACTCAACAATGCCCACCGCGCCGCCGGCGCCAAGATGGTCGACTTCGGCGGCTGGGACATGCCGGTCAACTACGGCTCCCAGATCGAAGAGCACAACGCCGTGCGCACCGACGTCGGCATGTTCGACGTGGCCCACATGTGCGTGGTCGACATCAAGGGCGACAACGTGCGCGCCTTCCTGCGCGGCCTGCTGGCCAACAACGTCGACAAGCTGCAGGTGTCCGGCAAGGCGCTGTACTCGTGCATGCTGAACCCGCAAGGCTTCGTCATCGACGACCTGATCGTCTACTTCATCAACGAAAGCTGGTTCCGCCTGGTGGTCAACGCCGGCACCGCTGAAAAAGACGTGGCCTGGATGCAGCAGCAGAACACCGCCACCAACAGCGGCCTGACCATCACCCAGCGCCGCGATGGCGCCAACGCCATGGCGCTGATCGCCGTGCAGGGCCCGAACGCCCGCGCCAAGGTATGGCAAGTCATCCCTGAATCGAAAGAAGGCACGGCCGACATGAAGCCGTTCAACGTCGCCTTCGCGCAAAGCCCAATCTTCGGCGAGGCGATGATCGCCCGCACCGGCTACACCGGCGAGGACGGCTTTGAAATCGGCGTGGCCGCCGAGCAGGCCGAAAACCTGTGGAACGCGCTGGCCGCTGCGGGCGTCAAGCCGGCCGGCCTGGGCGCGCGCGACACGCTGCGCCTGGAAGCCGGCATGAACTTGTACGGCCAGGACATGGACGAAACCGTCAACCCGCTGGACGCCGGCCTGGCATGGACCATCGACCTGGTCTCCGAGCGCGACTTCATCGGCAAGGCGGCGCTGCAGGCCATGGGCCAGAACGCCCAGTTCGTCGGCCTGATCCTGCGCGAAAAAGGCGGCGTGCTGCGCGCCCACCAGAAGGTGATCGTGGCCGGCACCGACGCCACCGGCGAGATCACCAGCGGCACCTTCAGCCCGACCATGCAGCAGGCGATCGCCCTGGCGCGCGTGCCGAACGGCGTGGCCGTCGGCGACACCGTGCACGTCGAGATCCGCGACAAGAAACTGGCCGCGTCGGTGGTCAAGCTGCCGTTCGTGCGCAACGGTAAAATCCTCGCTGTTTAAACTAGTACCCTGACACCTACCATCTGGAGCTTTACATGAACATCCCTGCAGACCTGAAGTACACCGAATCCCACGAATGGGTACGCGCTGAAGCTGACGGCACCGTCACCGTCGGCATCACCGAGTTCGCGCAGGACGCGCTGGGCGATATCGTCTTCGTCGAACTGCCGAAAGTCGGCGCGACCTACGGCGCCGGCGACGACGCCGCCGTGGTGGAATCGGTCAAGGCCGCCAGCGACATCTACGCGCCAGTGGCCGGCGAAGTCATCGCCGTCAACGACGACGTGGTCAACGCGCCAGAGTCGATCAACAGCGACGCCTACGCCGCCTGGCTGTTCAAGATCAAGCCGGCCGACGCCGCGGCGATCAACGGCCTGCTGGACGCCGCCGCTTACGGCAAGACCACCGAAGCGTAATTCCGCCAGAGGGCCAGCAGCACGCTGGCCCTTCGCGTTTTTACCCATCTTAGCCCGCGCGCCGCGCCGGCAATCCGCATCCTTATTGGCCCTGACAAATCATGACCCGCACCAGCCTGACCCAACTCGAAGCCCGCGACGCCTTCATCGCCCGCCACATCGGCCCTGACGCCGCAGAACAGGAAGCCATGTTGTCGGTACTCGGCTACGCCTCGCGCGCAGCCCTGATCGACGCCCTGGTTCCCGCCAACATCCGCAACAAAGGCGCACTGCCGCTGGGCGCATACGCGCAGCCGATGCCGGAACAGGAAGCGCTGTCCAAGCTGAAGAAGATCGCCTCCAAGAACAAGGTGCTCAAGTCGCTGATCGGCCAGGGCTACTACAACACCGTCACGCCTGGCGTGGTACTGCGTAACATCTTCGAAAACCCGGCCTGGTACACCGCCTACACCCCGTACCAGCCGGAGATCTCGCAAGGCCGCCTGGAAGCGATCCTGAACTTCCAGCAGACCATCACCGACCTGACCGGCATGGGCATCGCCAACGCGTCGATGCTGGACGAAGGCACGGCCGCCGCTGAAGCGATGACGCTGATCCAGCGCGTGGGCAAGTCGAAGTCGAACGTGTTCTACGTCGCCGAAGACGTGCTGCCGCAAACCCGCGAAGTGGTCGAGACCCGCGCCAAGCCGCTGGGCATCGAAGTGAAGACCTTCCACCCGGCCGAACTGTCGGCGGTGGGCGATTGCTTCGGCGTGCTGCTGCAGTACCCTGGCGTGAACGGCACGGTGCGCGACTACAAGGCCGACGTGGAAACCGTCAAGGCCAAAGGCGCGATGGTGGTTGTCGCCGCCGATCTGCTGGCGCTGACCATGCTCACGCCTCCAGGCGAATGGGGCGCGGACGTGGTGGTCGGTAACAGCCAGCGCTTCGGCGTGCCGCTGGGCTTCGGCGGTCCGCACGCGGGCTACCTGTCGACCCGCGATGAATTCAAGCGCAGCATGTCGGGCCGCCTGGTCGGCGTCACCATCGACGCCCAGGGCAACAAGGCCTACCGCCTGGCGCTGCAAACCCGCGAGCAGCACATCCGCCGGGAAAAAGCCACCTCGAACATCTGCACCGCGCAGGTGCTGCTGGCGGTGATGGCGTCGATGTACGCCGTCTACCACGGCCCGAAAGGCCTGCAGCAGATCGCCCAGCGCGTGCACCGCTACACCGGCGTGCTGGCCGCTAACCTGAAGACGCTGGGTTACACCGTCACCAACGACACCTTCTTCGATACGCTGACCGTCGCCGTCAAGAGCGCCGAGCAGCTGCACGCGTCGGCCCACTCGCACGGCGTGAACCTGCGCGTGATCGACGCCACCCATGTCGGCGTGTCGCTGGACGAAACCACCAGCCGCGAAGACATCGCGCTGCTGTGGACCGTGTTCGCACATCCTGTCGGCGGCCCGGCCCATGGCCCGGACTTCGACACCGTGGAAGCCGCCGTTGCACAAGCCTTCCCGGCATCGCTGTCGCGCACCAGCGACTACCTGACCCACCCGGTCTTCAACCGCTACCACTCCGAAACCGAAATGCTGCGCTACCTCCGCAGCCTGGCGGACAAGGACCTGGCGCTGGATCGCACCATGATCCCGCTGGGTTCGTGCACCATGAAGCTGAACGCGACGTCCGAGATGATCCCGGTCACCTGGCCCGAGTTCTCGAACATCCACCCGTTCGCGCCGGACGCGCAGACGGTCGGCTATCGCGAAATGATCTCGCAGCTGGAAGAGATGCTGTGCGCGCTGACCGGCTACGCCGCCGTGTCGCTGCAGCCTAACGCCGGCTCGCAGGGCGAATACGCCGGCCTGCTGGTGATCCAGGCTTACCACCAGTCGCGTGGCGAAGGCCATCGCAACATCTGCCTGATTCCATCGTCGGCGCACGGCACCAACCCGGCATCGGCCAACATGGTCGGCATGCAGGTAGTCGTTACCGCCTGCGACGCCAGCGGCAACGTCGACCTGGCCGATTTGAAGGCCAAGGCTGAACTGCACTCGAAAAACCTGGCCTGCGTGATGGTGACCTACCCATCGACCCACGGCGTGTTCGAGGAAGGCATCCAGGAACTGTGCGAGATCGTTCATGGCCACGGCGGCCAGGTCTACATCGACGGCGCCAACATGAACGCGCTGGTCGGCGTGGCGGCTCCGGGCTCGTTCGGCGGCGACGTCTCGCACCTGAACCTGCACAAGACCTTCTGCATTCCTCACGGTGGTGGCGGCCCAGGCGTCGGTCCTATCGGCGTGGGCGCGCACCTGGCCAAGTTCCTGCCTAACCAGCGTTCGAACGGCTACATCCGCGACAACGCCGGCATCGGTTCGGTCAGCGCCGCGCCGTTCGGTTCGGCCAGCATCCTGCCAATTTCGTGGATGTACATCGCGATGATGGGCGCGGAAGGCCTGACCGCCGCCACCGAGACCGCGATCCTGAACGCCAACTACATCGCGCGCCGTCTGTCGCCGCACTTCCCAGTGCTGTACTCGGGCCACGACGGCCTGGTGGCACACGAGTGCATCATCGACCTGCGTCCGCTGCAGGATGCCACCGGCATCAGCAACGAAGACGTGGCCAAGCGCCTGATGGACTTCGGCTTCCACGCGCCGACCATGAGCTTCCCGGTACCGGGCACGCTGATGATCGAACCGACCGAGAGCGAATCGAAGGCCGAGATGGACCGCTTCATCGACGCGATGATCGCCATCCGCGGCGAGATCGCCAAGGTCGAAAGCGGCGAGTTCGATAAGCTGGACAACCCGTTGAAGTTCGCGCCGCACACGGCCGAGGTGCTGACCGCCGACAAGTGGGAACGCAAGTACAGCCGCGAAGTGGCAGCCTATCCTGTGCCGTCGCTGCGCAAGCAGAAGTACTGGCCGCCGGTCGGCCGCGCCGACAACGTCTACGGCGACCGCAACCTGTTCTGCGGCTGCGCGCCGATGAGCGACTACGAGTAATTGAGAGGAAGCGCGGTTCGCCGCGCCAACCGCACAACGCAGGCGAGCCACCCGGCCCGGCCTGCGTTTTTTTATGCCTGCGTTTTATACCTGCGCGGCGCGCGCCAGCGCGATGACGCCGATGGTGAGCAAGACGATCCAGGACGGATGCCTGCCGCGCGTGAACACCAGTGGCAGCACGCCAGCGGCGATCAGGGTCCAGCCCATGGCCTGCGCCGTGGAGGCGGCGCTCAGCCGCCCCTCGGCCAGTTGAAGCAGCAGCGCGGCGAAGCCAAACAGCGCCACCGTCACCTCATGCCAGACGAAGCGCAGCGTGCCGGTGGTGAACGCGGTACCGCCCAGCAGCTGCGGCAGGTTATCGCGCCGGAAAAGGCGGATCAGGATGTAGCGCTCCCCCAGTATGGAGTGCGCCAGGCCGACAACGACTGCAAGCAATGCGGAAAAATAGAGTAGCGCCGTCATGGCCTGTTCTTTATGGTTGATCCCGCACTACAGGATAATTTCAGTCACGGCCGCGTCGAACAAATCCTTGAGGTTATCAAGCCGTCCCCAGAACGCCTCAACATTGGCAGGAATCCATAATGATGGATCGATCGGCTGCCATCGAATTTCAAACCCAGCGTTAATTGCGATACTTTCGAACAAGAGCCTCTGCGCCCTACCATTGCCTTCACGAAAAGGGTGAATGACATTGAGTTCGCAAAAATAGTGCGCCATCCTGGCGATAAAGTTCTTCCGGACCAGACCTTTCAAGTAGCGTTCATTCCTTAACTGTTCAAAAAGCTTTTGAGCTTCTGGCTCAATGCGATCACAAGTGGCGAAACGAGTGCTAATCTGGTGAACTCCACCTCAGCTTGATTCAGCGATGCGCTATCGATAATGCCAAGTAAGTTGATCAGTACGTCGGAACCGGGATAGCAATACCAATCCTGGCCCTCGCCGTATTTATCGGGCATATTTGCTCCGTAGCGCTTCGAGCGTTAGCGGGGCTGCGTCCGAGCGCACGTCGAATCCCTCAAGGCGCAGGCTTGCCAAATAATTTTCCTCTCGCAACTTGATGAAGACTTGCCGCTTCATTTCGTCCGTAAGTTTTGTCGCTGCGTCTATGTCCGAGCGAAACGCCGCCGCCCTGTCAATTTCCTGTTGAAATGCCAAAGCCTTTTCAGTATGCCGCTGAGATTCAGAACCGCTTGCGGCCGTCTGCTGCTGGCCACGCAACTTCTTCAACTTACCCATCTTGGCGCTCATTTATTTTCTCCTGCTTCAGCCATGAGGTAATTGTACGTCATTGGCGGCCCGATTCTTCTGCATATGTGCTTGACGCGGTTTCATATGTCAGATATTCTTTACACATGAAATCGAAAACGCCTACTCCTGGCGGAGATCAGCTGCTGAGCATGCTTGCGGCGCTGTCCAACCCGCACCGCCTGCGCATCATCGCGATGCTGCAGTCGGGTGGCCGCAATTATGTGAGCCAGCTGGCGCGCGAGCTGGGCATCAGCCGGCCCTTGCTGCACCTTCATCTGCAGAAGCTGGAGGATGCCGGCCTGGTCACCAGCCAAATGGAGCTGTCGCAGGATGGCAAGGCGCTGAACTATTTTGATGTGAGCGATTTCGACTTCGAACTGACACCGGCCTTGATCGCCGAGGCGGTCAAGTCCTTGTCCACCAACCCTGAACAATAGAGGCAATTATGGCTGAGCATGTATACCTTTTGACGATAGGCCTGCCGCTGCTGGCCATCGTGGTGATCGCGGCGATGCGGCATTTCTCCGCCATCCAGCAGGCCAAGCTGCGCTTCTCCCATGAGGAAGCGTATCGCGCGATCGCCGAAAAGGCCGTCGCCGCGCATACCGAGGCCGCCGCCGCGCTCACGTCCATGGACGCCTCGCTGGCGGACCTGAAGGCGCGCGTGTCGGCGATCGAGAAGATTTTGAAGGAAGTCGAGTAATCCCAATCACCACCAGGAGCCACCAAATGAACGAAGTATCGTTAGTGCGTCTGTATATGCTGAGAGCCGTGTATCTGATTATCGCTGTGGGACTGGGCCTGGTGGTGTGGCCCGGCGTGCTCCATCACGACAAGCCGTGGAGCCTGATGGGTGGCGTGGTCAATTGCATGCTGGCGGCGTTCGGCCTGTTGTGCGCGGTGGGTGTGCGCTATCCGCTGCAGATGCTGCCCGTGCTGCTGTGGGAGCTGACGTGGAAAATCATCTGGACGCTGGTGGTTGTCCTGCCGGCGTGGCGTTCGGGCACGTTGGACGCCGATACCATGGAAATCTTCGCGCAGTGCGTGGTGGTGGTGATCATCCCGATCGCCATGCCCTGGGGTTACGTCTTCAAGAAGTACCTGCAACAGTCAGGTGACCGCTGGTCCCGCGCCGCTCCGGCCGGCCGCCAGGGCGCCTGACCCACTCAGTTGCGCACCGACGCCAGGCGCAGGCGGACCACGCGCGGCGAGCCGGCGGGGAGCCTGGATGGCGGCGGCTCCATCCCCTCGTCCAGTTTGAACATCGCCACCGCCTCCGATAAATTGACCGCCTGCCGCTGCAAGCCCGATGCCGCGCTGGCGGCTTGTTCGACCAGCGCCAGCTTCTGCTGCGTCACCTGATCCATCTCGACGATGGCCTGGTGCATGCCCTGCAGCCCCTGCGCCTGCACCGCGCTGGCGGCGCTGACCTGGTCGATGATATCCCCCACCTGCTGCACCGACGCGACAATCTCCGCCATGCTGGTGCCGGCTTCCTCCACCGAGCGGCTACCGCCCTCGATCTCGGCCACCGACTCGGCGATCAGCTGCTTGATCTCGTGCGCCGCCGTGGCCGAGCGTTCCGCCAGCGTGCGCACCTCGCCCGCCACCACCGCGAAGCCCTCGCCATGCGCGCCCGCGCGCGCCGCCTCCACCGCCGCGTTCAAGGCCAGCAGATTGGTCTGGAAGGCGATGCCGTCGATGACGCTGACGATCTCCACCACCTTGCGCGAGCTGCCACGGATCGCCGCCATCGTCACCACCAGCCGCTGCACCACGCTGCCGCCGCGCACCGCGAAGTTGGTGGCGCAGCGCGCCAGGTGATTGGCCAGTTGCGCGTTATTGGCGGTCTGCGTGACGGTGTCGCTAAGCTCCTTCATCGAGCTGCTGGCCTCTTCCAGCGTGGAGGCTTGGGCCTCGGTGCGCTGCGTCAGGTCGACATTGCCCTTGGCGATCTCGCGCGAGGCCGTGTCGATCGACTGCGCCGACGCCAGGATGGTCTTCAAGGTGGTGTTCAGGTTGCGGATGCTGGTGTCGAGCGCGCGCGAGGTCTCGGCGATTTCGTCCTTGCCGTAGACGCGGTTCTTCACCGTCAGGTTGCCCTCGGCCAGGTCGATCGCGGCCGCGCCGATTTCGCTCACGTCCTTCAGCATGGCCCGCCGCACGGCCATCGTCACCAGCAGCGACAGCGTGATCGACAGCACCACCAGCACCGGCATCAAGATCGACAAGGTCCTGAACTCGCCCTCGGCGTCATTGTAGGCGCGCGTGCTGAGCGTCGCCTCCAGCCGCGACAACTCGTCGAGCCGGCGCGCCACCACGTCGAACGCCCGCTCGGCGGTCGACATGGCGTTGGCCGCCATCGACTGGTCGGCCATGCTCAATTCGACCACATCGCCGATGGCCTTGACGTACAACGCGTGCGCCGCCTGCGACTGGACGACGAAGCGGCGTTCGGCCGGATTGGCCTGGGTCGCCATCTCCAGCTGCGCGTACTGACGGTCCAGCGCGGCGTGGCGGGCGTGGATGTCGCGCACCAGCGCGTCGATGCGCGCCGGCGAGAAGCTGGCGTTGATCCAGGTGAGCAGCTGGTAGATCTCGGTGTGCGCGCGGTTGGCGCCGGCCACCAGGTCGGCCGCCGCCTTGAGCCGCACGGCGCGCTGCTGCACCATGTCCTCCAGCCGATGGTTCTGCCGCACCAGCCCGGCGAAGGCGCCGACCGACAGCACGATCAGCAGGATCAGCACCACGCCCGGCGCCAGCAGCAGCTTGGGCCCTATCCGCAGTTTGCTGAGCATGTCCACGGCTCAGTGTTTGTAGATGCCGGCTTCCAGCGTCACGTCCTCGACCCGCAGCACGTAGGTGCTCTTGGCCTCCACCTTGCCGGTCTGCGGATTGCGGAACTTGTAGTCGACCCAGCCCGAGCCCTTGCCCTTGGCCAGCGCCAGCATCTCCTGGCGGAAGGGCTTGCCGTCGGCGTCCGGCACGTCCAGCAGGTTCTTGCCGATCAGCGCGTTGGTCGGGTGGGCGACGGTGATGCCGTTCAGGTCGCGCATGGCCAGGTACAAGGGGCCCTGGTTGAATTCCGGGTCCTTGCGGTTGATGCGGGCGATCATCTCGGCCTTCCCGTGCGCGCGCACGAACTGCGCGCCCTTCTCGGCCAAGGCGATCGCATCCTTCTCGTTGGGGGCGGCGTGCACACACACGGAGCACAGCAACAGGACGATACCGAATATAGCGCGCATGATTCTCTCCCGCATGTAAGATGTCGTACTCTAAGCCGCTTGCTGCGGCGCAATTTTGCGTTTGGTCAAAGTCCTCCTCAGGAGCAACATGAAAGCATCGATCAAGGCGGCGCTGATTTCGGCGTTGGTATTTCCCGGCCTCGGCCACCTGGTGCTGCGGCGCGGCGCGCGCGGGCTGCTGTTCCTCGTCCCGACGCTGCTGGCGGGCGGCTACCTGCTGCGCGCCACGCTGACCCTGGCCGGCACGCTGATGGATGAAGTCAACAGCGGCAGGCTGCCGCCCGATCCGCTGCTGGTGCTGGAGCGTGTGCATAACTCGGGCATCGACAACCCGCTCACCAACGGCGCGGCGCTGGTCTGCATCGTCTGCTGGATAGCTTCGGTGGCCGACGCGCTGTGGCTGGGGCGACACCGCTAACGGCGCACGGCGGCGTACAATCGGGCGATTCCCCTCACCCGAAAGGATGCGCCATGCCACTCGCCATGCCTGCCCGTCATCTCCTGCCCGCCATCGGCGCCCTGCTGCTTGCCTTGTCGGCCGGCGCTGTGCACGCCCAGGCTTCCGCCATCCACCGCACAGTAGTCACCAAGGCCGACGTTTCGGTGCCGGGCCGCGAGGCGGTGGTCGCCAGGGTCGAGGTGGATGTGGGCGGCATCGCCGGCCGGCATTCGCATCCGGGCGACGAGATCAGCTACGTGCTGGAGGGCGAAGGCGAGTTGCGCATCGATGGCGAGGACCCGCGCCGCGTCAAGGCCGGCGATGCCTTTGTGATCCCGGCGGGCGTCGTCCACGACGCGCTCAATGTCGGCAAGGTGCCGCTCAAGCTGGTCGGCGTGTACGTGGTCGACAAGGGCAAGCCACTGGCCACGCCGGGCAAATAACGCTCACTCCAACAGGCGCCCTGCCGGCAGCACGGCGGGCAACGCCGTAAACCGCCGCCACCGCAGGCCCAGCGCCAGCAGGGACGCCGTCACCATCGCCGCGCAGACCCAGAACAAAGGGAACGCCGGCCACCTGCGCTCGATGCCGAACATGACCAGATAAGCGAAGATGGTAATGAAGGACGCGATCAGCATGGCGGTCTGGTTGGTCGACGCCGGCATCTTCGCGTAATCGCGCAGCAGCGTGCAGGCAAGCGGCAGCATCAGCGCCGACAACACACAGGTCGAGGCGGACAAGCGCGGCGCGCCAAGCATCACCATGTCGATGGTGGCTGCACACGCCACCGTCACCATCCACACGCGCAGGAACCGTTTCAACAGCGCCGCGCCCAGCAGGCGATTGATCTGCGCAGCCGCCGGAGCGCCCGGCGTCAACAAGTACAAAGCCTGCTCGGCGCCGTGGCGCACTACACTTTTCTGCAACTCGGCCGCGTAGATCGCCACGCCCGCCAGCACGCTGGCCTGCAGCAGCGAGGTACGCACCATCTGCCGCAGCAATTCGCCATCGCCGAATCCGCGCAGCACCAGCACCGCCAGCAAAATCAGCAGCGCGCCGCCGTGGTAGCCGCCTTCATGCGCGGCCGGGCCGAAGGTGTGCGACAGCATGCGGCCCGGCGCGGCGCCGCCACGGCTGTCGCGCCGCAAGCTGGCGCGGTAGCCGATCCGCAGGGGCATGGTCCAGCGGCTCCAGTTGGCGGCGTCGCCGGGCTTGGGCGCGGCACCCTGTGCCCTGCGCAGTGTCGCCGCACGGCGCGCATGCCAGCTCCAGTGGCTGTCGCCCCCGCGCGGGAACGCCGCCCGCATGCCGAAGCCGCCCAGCACCGACACTGCAATCAGGCCGATGCCGGTCAATGCCGGCTCCCCCATCCAGCCTATCGCGTCCCACGCGGCGTGCAAGGGTTCCTTGAGCAACGACACCGACAGGACGATCAGCATCGACGGCAGGATCGCCAGCACCGGGTAGCGCTGCGCGTAGAGGATGAAGCTGTAGAAAAGACCAGCGCCGACCAGCGCATAGCCGAAGTGCCCGAACACCGCGCCGGTCATCGCCGCGATCAGCACAGTCATCGTCCCGTACAACATCAAGGTCAGCACGATCAGCCGGTGGCGCAGCCCCGGCACCAGGCAGGCGTTGGCCGGCTGGTTCTGCTGCACGGCGCTCTTCAACAAGGAGCCGCCCCAGGACAGGACGATGAACGACAACGTGCCGACCAATATGCCCCGGCCCAGTTGCGGGCGCTCGATGTAATTCCCGAACACCAGCCCGGCCACGCCCACCAGCAGAACCAGGCCGCTGATACGCAGCAGCGTGCGGCTGGCGCAGCGGTCGCGCACCACTTGCAGCAGCAATTGCGAGTAGGCCGCGTTCATTTGGTCACCTCGACGAACAGGTCTTCCAGGCTGAGGTTTTCCACCCGCAGGTCCGGGCCGGCGCGCAGGTCGGCAGCCTCCTGCCCGTTCAAGCGCGCCACGATGCTGACACCGCCGCTGCGGTCCTGCTGGCGGCGGATTTCGTCGCGCAGGTTCAGGCGCGCCAGCGCCGCCGCCGAGCCGGTGATGCGGTGCGCGCTTTCCAGCAGCTCGTCCAGCGGCGCCTGCAGCGTGATCTTGCCGCCCTGGAGGAAGGCCACGTCCAGCGCCACCCGCTCCAGGTCCGACAGGATGTGGGTCGAGAAGATCACCGTGGTATCGCGCTCGATCACGCCGTCCACCAGCTCGTGCAGGAAGTCGCGGCGACCGACCGGATCGAGACTGGCGACCGGTTCGTCCAGCACCAGCAATTTGGGGTCGTGCGCCAGCGCGCGGATGATCGACAGGCGCTGCTTCTCGCCGCCGGACAGGCGGCCTATCTGCTTGCCACGCGCGTCGCCGGCGAAGCCCCAGCGCTCCAGCAGGCTGTCCACCTTGCCGGCGTTCCAGCGCGGGTACAGGGCCTTGAAGTAGTCCAGCATCTGCACCGGCGTGAGCCACTCGAACAGGTCCGACTTCTGCGGCACGTAGCCGATCCAGGCGCGCACCTCGTCGCCCAGCTGCGTGGACGGGTGGCCGAACAGCGTGCAGCCACCGGCATCGGCTTCGCGCAGGCCAAGCAGGCATTCGAGCAGCGTCGATTTTCCGGCGCCGTTGCGGCCCAGCAGGCCGACCACCTGGCCAGGCGCGATGTCCCAGTTCACGCCCTGCAGCACCTGTTGGCCGCCGAACGATTTATGCAGGTTGGCGACATTGACGACGGATGGTTTCATGGTTCTTCCTTGAGGATTTTATTGAACAGGGCAAGTACGGCATCGGGATCGAGTTCCAGCTGGCGCGCCTCTTCGGCGGCCCGCTCCAGCGTGGGCCGCAGCAGGGCCTCGCGTTCACGGATGTTGTGCGCGTGGGCCTTGCGCTCGGCCACCAGCATGCCGATGCCGCGGCTACGCGTGAGCAGGCCTTCGGTCTCCATCATGTTGTAGGCCTTGGAGACGGTCATCGGATTGACGGCCAGCGCCAGCGCGACGTCGCGCACGGACGGCAGCACGTCGCCCGGCGCCAGCACGCGGGCGGCCAGCAGGCGGCGGGTCTGCTCGATCAGCTGCCGGTAGATCGGCTCCGACGAACCGGTCGCGATCGAGAACAGGGAGGCTGTATGGGAGGTCATTTTTTCGTATCGGTGTATTAGTTGACTAATACATTAATCCTGAAAACGCAGCTTGTCAAACAAAATCGCGATGGGTTATGTGCGCAGTCGCACGGTAGGCGCCGGCGCGGCTGCGCATACTGGAGGCATGCGTATCGCCACTTTCAACGTCAACGGCATCACGAGCCGCCTCCCCGCCCTGCTACAGTGGCTGGACGAGACCCGGCCGGACGTCGTTTGCCTGCAGGAGTTGAAGGCGCCGCAGGAAAAATTCCCCGAGGCGGCCATCAACGATGCGGGCTACCAGGCGATCTGGCACGGGCAAAAGAGCTGGAACGGCGTCGCCATCCTGGCGCGCGGGCAGCTGCCGATCGAAACGGGACGCGGCCTGCCCGGCGACCCGGACGACGCGCAAAGCCGCTACATCGAGGCGGTGGTCAATGGCGTGCTGGTGGCCGGCCTGTACCTACCGAATGGCAATCCGGCGCCCGGCCCCAAGTTCGACTACAAGCTGAAATGGTTCGAGCGGCTGATCGTCCACGCGGCGGAGCTGATCGACAGCGGCGCAGACACCGTGCTGGCGGGCGATTTCAACGTCATGCCGACCGAGCTAGATGTCTACAAGCCGGAGCGTTGGGTGGACGACGCGCTGTTCCGGCCCGAGGTGCGCGCCGCCTTCCACCGGCTGCTGGCGCAGGGCTGGTGCGACGCCCTGCGCACCATGCATCCGGACGAAACGATTTATACCTTTTGGGATTACTTCCGCAACGCCTACGGCCGCAACGCCGGCCTGCGGATCGACCACCTGCTGCTCAGCCCAAGCCTGGCGCCGGCGCTGAAGGCGGCCGAGGTGGACCGCGATGTGCGCGGCCGCGAAAAGCCCAGCGACCATGCGCCGGTGTGGATAGAACTGGACCTGGAGGGACGGCCATGACGGAACAGAAATGGCCGCAGCAACTGTGGCTGGCGCGGCACGGCCAGAGCGCCGGCAACGTGGCGCGCGACGCCGCCGAAGCCGCCTCGCAACTGCTGATCGATATCGCCGGGCGCGATGTCGATGTGCCGCTGTCGCCGCTGGGCCAGCGCCAGGCGCGCGCGATGAGCGACTGGTTCGGCGCGCTGCCGGCCGAGTCCCGCCCCAGCGTCGTGCTGTTCTCGCCCTACGCCCGCGCGCGCGCCACCGCGCAGGCGGTGCTGGACGCGCTCGATCGCCGCGAACTGCTCGCCGTGGTGGCCGACGAGCGCCTGCGCGAAAAGGAGTTCGGCATCCTGGACCGCCTGACGCCGCTGGGCATCCGCGACAAATATCCCGAACTGGCCGAGCAGCGCCAGCACGTGGGCAAGTTCTATTTCCGCCCGCCGGGCGGCGAAAGCTGGTGCGATGTCATCCTGCGCCTGCGCAGCACACTCGACACCCTGACCCGCGAATACCGCGGCGAGCGGGTGCTGATCGTCGCGCACCAAGTCATCGTCAACTGCTTCCGCTACCTGCTGGAGCGGATGGACGAGGATGCGATCCTGGCGATCGACCGCGCCGGCGACGTGCCCAATTGCGGCATCACCGAGTATCGCTTCGATCCGCAGGCGGGCAAGCACGGCAAGCTGGCGCTGGTGCAGGCCAACTTCGTCGCGCCGTTGGAGCAAACGGGCACGCCGGTCACCCATCAGCCGGACATGCCGGCCGCGCCGAAATCATGAACGGCCCGCCGGATACCAGCGCGGAAGCCACCGACATCAACGCCGGCATGCTGCGCGACTGGCCGCTACCCATGCCCGACGGCGACGCCGACAAGGAAGTGCGCGGCCACCTGCTGATCGTCGCCGGCTCGCGCGAGATGCCGGGTGCGGTGCTGCTGGCCGCCACCGCGGCGCTGCGCGCGGGCGCCGGCAAGCTGACCATCGCGACGGCGGCCAGCGCGGCGGTGGCGCTGGGCGTGGCGTTGCCCGAGGCGCGCGTGATCGGCCTCCAGGAGACGCCGGACGGCGGCCTGCGGATCGATGGCGACGGTCTGGTGGGCGCTGGCGGCGGCTTGCTCGATGATCGCGCCGGCCTGCTGGACGATGACACCGGCCTGCTGGAAGACCGCGGCGGCTTGCTGCACGAAGGCGGAGGCTTGCTGCACGAAAGCGGTGATGGCGCGGCTCTGCGGGAAGCCTGCCAGTGCGCCAGCGCGGTGCTGATCGGCCCCGGCATGCAGGACGATGCGGCCAGCGCGGCGCTGGTGGGCGCGCTGCTGCCGCATTGCGCGCATGCGCCGCTGATACTCGACGCGGCCGGCATGCGGATCGCGGCGACCGACGGCCACCGCTTCGACAGCCCGGTGCTATTGACGCCGCACGCCGGCGAACTGGCCAGCCTGACCGGAGCGGACAAGCAGGACATCGCCAGCCAACCGGAAGCGGCCGCGCGCCAGGCGGCGCAGCGCTGGCACGCCTGGGTGGCGCTGAAAGGCGCGACCACCGCCATCGCCACGCCACAGGGAGCGTTATGGCGCCACAAGGGCGGCAATACGGGCTTGGCGATCTCGGGATCGGGCGATGCGTTGGCGGGATTGATCGCGGGCCTGGCGGCGCGCGGCGCCGCGCTGGAGCAGGCGGCGTCGTGGGGCGTGGCCTTGCACGCGATGGCCGGGGAGCAGCTGTCGCTGCGCCACGGCCCGCTGGGCTATCTGGCGCGCGAGATCAGTGCCGAAGTGCCGGCCCTGCTGCGCGCCCTGTCCACGCATTAGCGATGCTCAATGCTCAGACCAGTTTGGCCGAGTGCTCGCGGGTGGCGTGGAACTGCAGCTTCGGCCAGCGTTCCTGCGTCAGGCGCAGGTTGACGCTGGACGTGGCCAGGTAGGCCAGGTTGCCGGCGGCGTCGTAGGCGACGTTGTGGCCCAGCGCATCCTCGAAGTCCGACAACGCTTTCTTGTCGTCGCTGGAGACCCAGCGCGCGCTGCTGATGCTGGTGCCTTCGAACACGGCGTCGACGCCGTACTCGTTCATCAAACGGCTGGCGACCACCTCGAACTGCAGCACACCGACCGCGCCCAGCACCAGCTCACCGCCCTGCACCGGCTTGAAGACCTGCACCGCGCCCTCCTCGCCCAGCTGCTGCAAGCCTTTGTGCAGCTGCTTGATCTTCAGCGGATTGCGGATGCGCACCGAGCGGAAGAAGTCCGGCGCGAAGTACGGGATGCCGGTGAAGGTCAGCATCTCGCCTTCGGAGAAGGAATCGCCGATCTGCATGTTGCCGTGGTTGGGCAGGCCGATGATGTCGCCGGCGTACGCCTCTTCCACCTGCTCGCGCGAGGACGCCATGAACGTCACCACCGACGACACCTTGATCTCGCGCCCCAGGCGCAGGTGCTTGACCTTCATGCCGCGCTCGAAACGGCCGGAGCACACGCGCAGGAAGGCGATGCGGTCGCGGTGGGCTGGGTCCATATTGGCCTGGATCTTGAACACGAAGCCGGTGAACGGCTCTTCCTTCGGATCGACCGAACGCACGGTGGCGTCGCGCTCGCGCGGGGCCGGGGCCCAGTCCACCAGCGCCGACAGGATCTCGCGCACGCCGAAGTTGTTGATCGCGGAGCCGAAGAACACCGGCGTCTGCACGCCGGCCAGGAACTGCTCCAGGTCGAACGGATGCGAGGCGCCGTGCACCAGCTCCACTTCCATCTTCAGCTGGTCCATCTCCAGCGGGAACATCTCCATCAGGCGCGGATTGTCGATGCCCTTGATGATCTCGAAGGCGCCGTCGGCCTTTTCCTCGCCGGCCTTGAACAGCATGATGGTGTCGTTGAGCAGGTGGTACACGCCGCGGAAGTTCTTGCCCATGCCGATAGGCCAGGTCACCGGCGCGCACTGGATCTTCAGCACCGATTCCAGCTCGTCGAGCAGTTCCAGCGGATCGCGGGTCTCGCGGTCCATCTTGTTCATGAAGGTGACGATCGGCGTGTTGCGCATGCGGCAGACGTCGAGCAGCTTGATGGTCTGCGCTTCCACACCCTTGGCGGCGTCGATCACCATCAGCGCCGAGTCGACCGCCGTCAGCACGCGGTAGGTGTCTTCCGAGAAGTCCTGGTGGCCGGGGGTGTCGAGCAGGTTGACCACGTGGTCGCGGAACTCGAACTGCATCACCGACGAGGCCACCGAAATGCCGCGCTGCTTCTCGATTTCCATCCAGTCGGAGGTGGCGTGGCGGCCGCTCTTGCGCGCCTTGACCGTGCCGGCCATCTGGATCGCGCCCGAGAACAGCAGCAGTTTTTCCGTCAGCGTGGTCTTACCGGCGTCGGGGTGGGAAATGATGCCGAAGGTGCGGCGGCGCTGGACTTCGCGCGCAATCAGCGCTGGCGTGCGGGCGCTGGCCGTGACCGGGGCGTCGTCGTTATTCTCGGGTATTGCGTTTTCGATATCGTTGACCATTTGTTCGCGATCTGAGGCGGGGCTGCAAAACCCTCGATTTTACCGATAGTTGGCCCCGCCGTGTGAACTGTTTGCCCCCGCTCACTCCCCTTTCACCCTGCGCCAGCCCGTGCGGTGGGCGTCGGGCGAGGTCTGCTCCGACAGCGGCGAGGTCTTGTTGGTGCCGTCGGCCAGCGTGGTGATCATCTTCAGCTGGCCGTTCGGCAGGCGGATGATGATGAAGCCGACCGCCGCCGAGGTGTTCGACAGCGTCGCGCCGACCGGATGGCTGCCGATCGCCTGGCCGTTGCAGACGTTGACCTGGTACAGGTTGCTGGAGCCGCCCACCGAGCACGACGACGACGAGGTCGGCAGGTTGGTCACCACGTTGGCCACGCCGCTGACGATCTGCGGATCCAGGTTCATGCGCTCGCCGGCGTTGACCGACCAGTCGAAGTACCAGCCGTCCTTCTGCGTCAGGTCGACCGCGTTGGCGGTGATCTGGTAGGTGTTGACGTTGCTGCTGGAGCCGAGCAGGCTCAGCGTCTGCTTGACCATGGTCGCGCCACGGATGTCGCCGATCAGGCTGCCGCTGTCCTTGAGCAGGTACAGGCTCTGGATCGAGGTATCGGTGGTGTCCGGCACGTCCAGCAGGCGGCCGGTGCCGAACAGCACCACCCGCACGCCGCCCGTGGTGGTGGTCGGCACGCCGGCGATCACCGAGGTGACCTGCACCGCGCAGGTGGTCACGTCCGGCCGCGTGGTGATCGGCTTGGAGGTGCCGGCGTTGCCCATCAGGTTGACCGTGATCGCGCCCGAGGCCGCGCTCAGGTCGAAGCGCCACATCTGGCCCTGGTTGTCGCCGCCGTAGATGTACTGGATGCGCGGGTCGGCGCCGGGATCGTTGCTGACGGCCGAGATCTTGGCCAGGCCGGACGGCGTGGTGGTGTCGCCCGAGTTGTTGCCGATCTTGTTGAGCAGCTCGCCGGTGTAGGCGTCCAGCACGTACAGGAAGCCCTTGCCGGTGCCGGTGCCGACGCCGTCGGTGCCGGGCACGTTGTTGTAGCCCGAGGTCAGGAACACCACCCAGCGGCCGTTGGCCAGGGTGCCGAACTGCGGGTTGCCGAAGGTCAGGCCGAGGTCGCCGTCGCTGAGCGCGCAGACGGCGGAGTCGGCGCAGAATTCCCACAACTGCTTGGGATGGGCGGTGTCGGTGATGTCCAGCGCGTAGTAGCCGCGGCCGCCGCCGTTCAGGCCGGCCACCAGCACGGTGCGCCAGCCCACCGCGGCCTTGATGTCGGCCACCTCCGGCGAGCCGTCGGTGGTGAACTGGTGGTTGGTGCCGTAGGTGGTGCCGGCCAGCGCGTACAGCTTCTTCATCGTGATGCGCGGTACGTAGGCCCACAGCTCGCCGCCGGTGGCCGAGTCGAAGGCGTGCAGCATGCCGTCGTTGGCGGCGGTGAACACGGTGCCGCTGCGGTGCTGGGCGCTGTTCGGGTTGCCGTAGGTGTCCTTGAAGGTGGCGTAGTCCGGGTCCGGGTAGTCGTTGCGCGGGTCGCGCACGAACGCCGGCTTGGACGAGGCGATGTCGCCCAACACGATCGGGATCGGGCCGGAGGCGCCGGCCGGCGTGTTGAGCGTCAGCGTGTAGGCGCGGAACAGGCTGTCGTCGGCGTACTGCTGCTGGCCGCGCAGGTAGTTGACCATGTTGTTGCCGTCGTTGACGATGGCCTTGTCGGCCGCCGACAGCAGCACGCATTGCGACAGCGACGCGCACTTGTTGGCGAACCAGCCGGGCGCCGCCCCCGTCATGTTGGCGTAGCGGAATTCGCTCGGCGTGCCGGCATTGCCCCCGGCCGTGTCGAACATGTAGATGGTGCGGGTGTCGCTGCTGTTGCCGACCTTCTTGCCCAGGGTGTCGCTGGTGGTCCAGGTGGCGCTGTTGCCGACGCTGCCGTCGGTGCTGTCGATCTTCTTGTCGGACAGCTCGCCGTACCACTTCACGGTGGTGAAGGTGTCGGAGAAGATGTCGTTGTCGGTCAGCGTGATGTTCGGGGTCGAGGTGGCGGCCGCGGCGGCCGCGCCCACGTGCACCTGCATGTTCGACAGCGCCTCGCTCAGCCCGCCCACCACGTCTTTCGGATCCTGGGCGCTGAAGTACTTGCCGTGGCCGTTGATGGCCGCGTGCCACAGGTCGTCGACCCGCTCCTGCACGGTGCTGGCCGTGTTGGTGACGTCCGGGTTGGGCCAGACATAGGCGCCGTTGGCGTTCCACGGGCAGCCGCTGGCGGCGGCGGTGATCAGGTTGTAGAAGTCGCCGCCGGTCTTGGGCGCGGTGTCGTAGTTCGGCTCATAGGTCATCACGCCGTCCACGCCCAGGCCCAGCGTGTAGGTGTTCATGTGCAGGTGGGTGTTCTCGCCGCCGGCCGCCGGCACCGAACCGGGATGGCTCATGTCCGGCTCCAGCGACGGCCGCAGCGACACCGTGGTGGTGCTGGAGCCGCCGTTGTACCAGTGCAGCGCCACGTCCGAGATCGACGGCTGCGACTGCGCCCGGGTGTCGACGCAGCCGCGCGCCTGGGTACAGAAGCGGTCCGGGTTCTCGACGTTGTCGTTGTTGACCACGTTGGCGGTGGAGCTGCCGTTCCAGTAACCGTCGGTGGTCAGTATCATGAAGTTTTGCTGGCACGGGTACTGCACCACTTCCTGCCCGGCCGCGTAGTTGTACGGCGTGAGGTTGGAGAACATGCGGCCGACGTTGTCCATCGCGGTGCGGATCGGCGTCGAGCCCGAGGTGGTGGTGTTGTACAGCGTGGTGTACCAGCTGGCGCGGGCGCCGCCGGTGAAGTCGGCCGGCTTGAGGTCGATGGCGGCGCCGGCGCCGGCGTTCGACAGCTTGACGTAGCCGACCTTGTAGTTGGCGGTGATGGCCGAGAACGCGATGCCGATCGAGCTCTTCATCATTTGCAGCCGGCTCTTGTAGTACACATACCAGTTGGCGAAGTTGTTCATCTCCTCGGCGTAGGTGCAGGTGGTGCCGGCGCAGTCGGTGCGGTCGGTGCCCTTCGGATAGGTCTGGCCGCTGACGATGTTCACCCGCGCGAAGGGGTTGGGCGCGCTGGAGCCGGCCGACAGCGCCGTGGTGCTGGTCGGGATGGTGTCGTTGACGGCCGCCACATAGCCGTTGGAAGCGGTGCTGGCCCAGCTGATCGAGCCCTGGTTGTCCATCGTGAAGGCGCTGATGGTGCCGGTGTTGTCGGTGGCGCCCCAGTTCAGCAGGCAGACGCTGGCGGCGGTGTAGCCGGCCGGGCAGTTGCTGTTGTTGCCCAGGTAGGCCTTGATGGTGCCGGCGGTGCCGATCTTGGTGACCAGCGCCGAGGCGATCTGCGACGGCGTCCAGCTCTTGCCCAGGGTCAGGTAGGTGGGCGAGCTGGTGGAGGTGCCGCCCACCAGCATGGTGCCGGCATAGCCGAGGCTTCTGAGGATGGCGGTCTGCGACGACGAGGTGGCGGTGCCGGCGAAGGTGACCACCGCGCGGGCCGGCGCATAGGCCGTCACCACGACGGTTGGCGACGTGACCGCGATGCCCCAGCCGGCGCGCGAGCTGTCCGAGACGGTCACGCAGTTGTTGACGGTGACGCTGCCGGTGCAGCTGACCGGCAGCACCGCCACCACGTTGTCGGAACTGAGGGTGATGCCGAACACGCTGCAGGCGGGCACGGTGGCCTGGCCGGTCGGCGTCTTGACGCAGGCGTAGTACAGGCTGGTGGAGGCGGCGCCCCGGCCGACCGAGGTGGCGATGATGTTGGCGGCCAGCGCGCTGGCCAGCGTCTGCTGCTTGATCAGGCTGTTGGTGCCGGTGGCGGCGTTGACCGCCGCGTTGGTGATGGTGATGCTGCCGTTGACCACCACGCTGCTGATGCTGAGCGCGCTGGCGGTGGCCGAGGCGCCGATGGCGATGGTGCCGTAGGACGCGGTGGCGCCGGCCGGCATCGAATAGCCGGGGTAGATGAAGGCCCCCACCCGCTTGCCCTGGCACTGGGTCAGCAGCTTGTCGCTGCACCAGCGCACCTTGACCGGCACCGGATAGCCGGCCGGCGCCGCCGCGCCGACCGCGGTCGAGACGCAGGTCTTCATGGTGTCGTCGGTGCAGTACTGGCCGACGCCGATGGTGTAGTAGTACGGGCCGGTGGTGATGGCGGTGGCGGTCTGGTAGTTGGCGTCCGGGTAGGTGTAGCTGGCGGTGTTGAACTGGCACACGCCGCTGCCGTTGCACCACTTCAGGTCGGGAAAGCCGGTCACCAGGTTGATGTTGGAGCTCACCGTGTTGCCGAACAGGTCGGCCTTGTGGGCGCCGAAGCCGTCGCCGCTGACCGAGGTCCAGTTGCTGGTGTTGGCGGCGTTCTGCTCGGGATAGTAGCTGCCGTCGGACTTGATCGGCACCAGGTAGCGGATCTTGGGGTTGTAGTACTGCTTGTTGAAGTCCGGGCTCATGAACGGCGGATGGCCGACCGCGCACGCGGTGATGCCGGCCTGCAGCGTGGCGGCGCTGCGGCACAGGTTGTCGTTGACGTAGTCCGGCGTGTAGGTCTGGTCCATCGAGCCGGAGTTATCGAACAGCAGCATCAGGTTGGGCTTGACGGTGCCGGTGCCGGTGATGTTGAGCAGCGGCACCTGGGCGATCTGGGTGGCCGCGGCCATGGCCGCCTGCGGGGCGCACAGCGCTGCGCCAAGCAGCAGTCCGGCCAGCGTCGAAGAGAACTTGTTCATGATGGCTTCCATTCAAAAAGACTGCGGCCTCACGGCCCTTTCATGACGACCGCCTGCGTGATCACATTGCCGCCGCGCGCGCCGACGATGCGCGCCGTGACCACGTAGTGCAGCTGCGGCTGGTCCTGGTAGTTGGGGCTGTCCGCGCGGTTGCTCTTGCCGTAGGGCGTGGGCGACTTGGAATTCGGCCGCGCCGAGGTCAGCAGGCAGCGGTTGGGCGGGTTGTAGGGGCCGGCGAAGTCGCACAGGCGGTGGATCACGTACTCGACCCGGTTGCCGGCCGCGTCGGCCGGCAAGGTGACCGAGCCGTTCCAGAAGGCCGGGGTGCTGACGGTCCAGGTCGGCGTCAGCGTGGCGACGTAGCCGTTGGCCGGCTGGTTGTTTTCCAGCTGAGACGAGGCCGGTATCGAGCGCAGGTAGGCGAACGCCGTGTGGATGCCGAGGTCGGCCGACTTGCTCAGCGCCGCGTCATAGGCCAGGTTGGCCGTGGTCAGCGTGGTCGAGGTGCTGGACTTGAGCAGGTAGATGCTGCTGACCAGCATCACCGTCAGCATGATCAGCATGATGGGCAGCGCGATGCCGCGTTGTCGGGAAGGCAGGCGCATCACGGCCTCCATTGGGAATTACGGATCTGCACGATGGTCTCGAACACGCGGTAGCGGTAGCACTGCCACGCCACCGGGTCGTTGGCCACCGCCACGTTGACCTGTACCGGCACCGCCGCCACGCCTTGCGGCACGCTGGTGGCGAACACGGTCGGCAGCACCGTCGTGGCGCCGCACTGCCCCGCCGAGTTCGGCTTCTCGGTGTTCTTGCTGCGCGCGACCACGGCGATCCGCACCGCCGCGATGCGCTGGTAGTCGCCGGGACTGCCGACCACGCCGTCGCTGTCGGCGTCCACCATGGTGGCGCTCCACTTGG
The DNA here is from genome assembly GCF_040362985.1 of Duganella caerulea. Classification (NCBI taxonomy): domain Bacteria; kingdom Pseudomonadati; phylum Pseudomonadota; class Betaproteobacteria; order Burkholderiales; family Oxalobacteraceae; genus Duganella; species Duganella caerulea. The sequence goes on from NZ_BPWJ01000001.1 coordinate 1,049,745, forward strand.
TGACCTGCATGCCGTCGGCACCGGGGTTGGGGTCGTAGGCTTTGGGGCCGGGCGGGCGCGAGTCGAAGCCGTACTGGGCCTTGATGCTGACCACGTTGTCGGTCACCGACACGCCGGCCTGCTCGGCGCCGGCCAGCTCGGCGGCGCGCAACAGCAGCACGCCGTTGGCCACCGCCCAGGTGTGGAAGTGCAGTTGTGCCGGCGCGCCGAGGTTGTAGATGTAGGCCAGGTTCTGCTTGTAGGGCAAGGGCAGGCCGGCGATCGGATTGAAGCGGTAGCGCCCGCCGGTGTTGACCAGGATGGTGCTGTTGGTCCCGGCGCCGAATCCGGACAGCTGGAACAAGGTGCATTGACCGCTGCCGGGCGTCAACGGCGCCACCACCATCACATCGCCGTCGTTGAAGGCGTAGGGGTTGCGGTTGTCGATGGTGAGCGTGTTGCCGACCGTGTAGTCGGCGAACAGCTTGACCGAGCCGGCGCCCGCCTGCGAGGTGCCGCTGTTGAAGGAGATCACGTCCGGGTCCTGGCCGTTGGACTGGATCACCGCCGCCGCCAGCGGCGTGATGTTGGCGCCGCCGCGCTGCATGACCGGCAGCGCGTAGCCGTTGGCGTCGGAGAACACGGTGTCGCAGCCGGCCAGCATCGGATCGTTCAGCCCCCAGCCCGCCTCGGTGGCGTCGCTGCTGAGCGAGAACAGCGCCAGCATGCCGTTCTGCATGCTGTCCGACCCGCCGACGGCGGCATCCTTGTTCTGCTCGCCGCTGACCACCAGGCGGGTGGCGAACAGCAGCGCCAGCAGGCCGATCACCACGCTGACCATCAGTTCCACCAGCGAGAAGCCGCCGCGGCGGCGTGACAGGGAAAGGTTCATGGCTCAGATCGCAATATAGGAAGTGACCAGATGCTGGTTGGTGACGCCGCCGGCCTTGCGCTTCCACTTGATGGAAATGTCGACCTGGACCCGCAGCTGCTGCGGCGTGACGGTGACGGCGATGATGGCGCCCGGGATCGCGGCCTGGGTCTCGTCCACCCACGGCTTGGTGGCGGGCGTGACGGCGCCGCCCTCGACGACGCCGTAGTTCAGCACGTTGTTACTGTCGGCGTTCATCACCCCCAGCAGTTTTTCGCCGGCCAGCGTGGCCTCGGCGCGCAGGCTGGCGTCCGACAGCGCCGAGTAGGCGCGCGCCTGCAGGCCTATGGTGCCGAGCAGGCCGATGCCGAGGATGACGATGGCCAGCATCGCCTCCAGCAGCGCGATGCCGCCCTGGCGGCGGGAAGGACGGGGATGCATGGTCGGTTTCATGGCGGACAGGCCCTGGTGTCGCTGGCGGGGACGCGCGGATCGCACTTGCTGGCCATGCCGGCCAGCGTGACCACCAGCGCCACCGCCGGCACTTCGTTGGCGTATTTGGCGGCCGGATCCAGGCGCAGGCTGGTCAGGCGCTGGGCGAAGCGGGTGTCGACCCAGCCGATCGGGGTGTAGTAGACCTGCGAGCTGCCCTCCGGCTGGGTGCTCGGCAGCAGGACTTCCGAGTTCGGCAGCGAGTCGGCCGCGCGGTACACCGACCTGTAGCCGGCCGCGCCCTCGGGATCGTTGTCGGCCGGGGTGTTGACCGTCGACCAGCCGGTTTCGGTCGCGCCGCACTGGGTGGCCGGCGAGACGAAGCAGATGTCGACCTGCCAGTCCATCTGCCCGCTGTTGACGTTGGGCGACAGAGAGATGCGGCTGAAGCTGTTGTGCATGACAGCCTGGCGGCGCGCCAGGCTGAAGCCGTCGGCGTAGAACTCGCTGGCGCTGCGCGCGCGGTTGCTCAGCAGCCAGTTGCTGGCGTTCGGGATGCCGATCGCCAGCATGAACGCGAAGATGGTCAGCGTCAGCAGCAGCTCCAGCAGCGTGAGGCCACGCTGGCGGCGCCGGGCTGGCGGCGTCAGTTGGAACATGCGCCACCCTTGTGGTCCACCCAGCACGAGGTGCTCACGCCCCAGCCGGTCGGGCTGCCGGTGGTGGCGTGGGTGCCGTTCTGGTCGATGGTGTAGACGAAGCCGGTCATCTTGCCGATGCCGGTGGCCGTCAGCGTGTAGCTCGAGGCGGTGGCCGCGCTGAGCGCGTAGCTGAAGTTGGCGGTGGCGGGCGGGAAGGTGCTGACGGCGTCAAAGCCGACATAGGTGCGGTTGTTGGACCAGAACTGTTCGGCCGCCGGCTGGGCGCCGCCGAGCGCGGTGAACGCTTCGCTGAGGCGGCCGCGGGTCACGTAATCGCTGTAGGCCGGGATCGCCACCGCCATCAGGATGCCGACGATGGCCACCGACACCATAATCTCGATCAAGGTAAAGCCCTGTTGGACACGCTTCATGGCCCGCTCCCGGTGACTGTTCACATGCCTGGAGTGTAGCGGGCCCAGCTTGCATTACCCTGAGGAAATGCTGACAAATTCCTGACAAGGGCAAATATTCAGGGAAAATGGACGGAAAACAGCGCGCCCCGGCCGCCGGCGCCGTCGGCGATGGCCAGGCTGGCGCCGTGCACGGTGGCGATGTCGCGCACGATGGCCAGGCCCAGGCCGCTGCCGGTGGTCTTGTCGTCCAGCCGCACGTAGCGGCTGAACACCTGCTCGCGCCGGGCCGGCGGGATGCCGGGGCCGTTGTCCTCGACCGTCAGCCAGCCGCCCTCGCCGTCCGGCCGGCAGGCCACCGTCACCGTGCCATGGGGCGGCGTGTAGCGGATGGCGTTGTCGATCAGGTTGTCGATCAGGTCGCGCAGCAGGAAGCGGTCGCCCGTGACGGTCAGCGGCCGCAGGTCGAAGCCGAGGTCGATGGACTTGAGCGTGGCGCGGTCGACGAAGGACTGGACCGCCTCCTCCACCAGCGCGTTCAGCGCCACCGGTTCGAGCCGGGTCTTTTCGAAATGGCCGGGCTCGGCGCGCGCCAGCGCCAGCAGCTGGTTGGTCTGGCGGATCATGCGCTCGGTGGCCGACAGCATCAGCTTGACCGACTGCGCGGTCTCCGGCTCGGCGTGGCGCGCGCCCAGCCATTCGAGCTGGGTCTTGAGGCCGGCCAGCGGCGTGCGCAGCTGGTGCGCCACGTTGGCCAGGAACTCCTGGCGCGCCCGCGCGCCCTCGCCGACCTTGTCCAGCAAGCCGTTGAAGGCCGACACCACCGGCTCCAGCTCGTACGGCACTTGCGTGGCCGCGATCGGTTCGAGGTCGTCGCCGTCGCGGGCGTTGAGGCCGGCGCGCAGGCGGTTCAGCGGCAGCAGGCCGTTGCTGACCGAGAACCAGATCAGGCCGACGCAGGCCAGCGCGAACAGCGATTCCAGCAGCACCAGCGCCCGCACCACGGCGTGGCGGATCTGGGTGCGCTTGCGCAGCGTCTTGGCCACGCCGATGTCGGCCTGGACCGGAGCGCCCGAGGCGTCGGGCAGGCTCAGGCGCAGCGCCACGCCGCGCACCGCCTCGCCGCGCTGGCTGGCGTCGAAGGACACGGCGCGCCGGGCCGCCTGTTCCGGCGCGGCGCCTGGCAGCGGCGGGAAATCGGCGTCGCCGGCGATGGCGCGGCCGGCCGCGTCGCGCACCACGAAGTAGACGGCGTCGGCGTCGTCGGTGCGCAGCACCTGCTCGGCCTGGCGCGGCAGGTCGATGCGCAGCTGGCCGCCGTCGGCGCCCAGGCGCGCACCCAGCGCGGCGGCGGCGTCGGACAGGCTCTGGTCGAAGGCTTGCTGGGCCGGCAGCCAGGCCAGCATGTAGGTCAGCGCGCCGCCGGCCAGGTTGATCAGCAGGATCGGGCCGATCAGCCATTTCAGCAGCCGCAGCCGGATGCTATTCATTCTTCATGGGCTGCCGGAGCCTGCTCCAGCATGTAGCCGAAGCCGCGGATGGTGCGGATCGAGACGCCGGCGTCGGCGATCTTCAGGCGCAGGCGCGAGATGTAGACTTCCACCGCGTTCAGGGTCAGGTCGTCGCCCCAGGGCAGGATGGCGTCGATGATCTGCTGCTTGGACACCACGCGCGCGCCGTGCTGCAGCAGGTATTCCAGCACCGCCCACTCGCGCACCGACAGCTCGATGGTCTTGTCGCGCACGCGGGCCCGCTTGGCCGACAGGTCCAGCGCCAGGTCGCCCAGCGCCAGCACGGCCGGCTTGGGGGTGTTACGCCGCGCCAGCGCCCGCAGCCGCGCCACCAGCTCGGCGGTGGCGAAGGGCTTGACCAGGTAATCGTCGGCGCCCAGCTCCAGGCCGCGCACCCGGTCCTCGATGGCGTCGCGCGCGGTCAGCAGCAGCACCGGCACCTGGCTGCCGCGCGCCCGCAGGCGCCGCACCACCTCGAAGCCGTCGATGCCGGGCAGGCCGATGTCGAGCACCACCACCTCGGTATGCTCGGCCCGCTGCAGCAGCGCGTCGGCCTGGGTGCCGTTGCCGACCACCTCGACCGCCATGCCGTGGCCGCTCAACACGCGGCTCAGGCCATCGGCCAATACCGCGTCGTCCTCCACCACAAGTACATGCATGATCTGTGCGCCACTTGATTTGAATTTGTGCATTATGCACGCGCGCTGCGGAGAAAAATAGAGCTCGTGTAGGACCAGGACTACAAAGTGCCATGTTGCAAGCCTACACGGGGGCGTCCCCTCCTCTTATGTTCGCAATTTAACAAAGACCTCAAAATTATGGCAACACTGAAGCACGCCTTTGGTGCTCCTGTATAGCCAGATTGTGAGGAAAAAAAATGAACAACACCCAAATTAACGCAACCGACAAAACCGCAGCGCCACGCATGACGGTGAACTCGAAAGAATTCAACGTTGCGTCACGGCCTGTTGTCAGCATCAGCGGCGCCCAGCAGAACGAGTTGCTGGCCGCGCTGCCCCGCGACGTGCTGGAATCGTTGTTTGAGCACCTGGAACTGGTGACCCTGCCCTTCGGCAAAGAATTGTTCGAGTTCGGCGGCGCGATGGACTACGTCCACTTCCCGACCACCGCCATCGTGTCGCTGCTGTACGTGATGGAAGACGGCGCCACCACCGAGATCGCCGTGGTCGGCCATGAAGGCGTGGTCGGCGTCTCGCTGTTCGAGGGCGAGCGCGCCATGTGCAGCGCCGTGGTGCAGGCAGCCGGCTACGGCTACCGCATGAAGGCCCAGCACCTGCGCGACGCCTTCAACCAGGGCGGCGCCCTGCCCGCCCTGCTGATGCGCTACAACACCGCGCTGTTCGCGCAGATGGCGCAGAACGCCGTCGGCGGCCGCCACAGTTCGATCGAACAAAAGCTGTGCCGCTGGCTGCTGGACCGCCTGGACCGCTCGCCATCGAACGAACTGAAGGTGACGCAGGAAATGATTTCCATCATGCTGGGCGTGCGCCGCGAAAGCATCACCGCCGCCGCCGGCAAGCTGCAGGACGAAGGCTTGATCGCCTACCGCCGCGGCAACATCACTGTGCTTGATCGGTCAGGCTTGGAGGCGTATGCGGGTGAGTGTTACAAGGTGGCTCGGACGGAATATGAGCGTCTGCTGGTGGATGTAGCACGCTGCTAAGCACGCTGCTGATGGCCGGTGGCAGCGTCGTCGTGTCGGCGCGGCGCTCCTCCGCCGGCGGTCGGTTGCGCAAGGGAATAGAGACTTCGATACAAGTGCCGGCATCATTGCGGCCACGGCGGATGGTCAGCGTACCGCCCAACAGCAAGGCGCGTTCGCGCATGCCCAGCAGTCCATGCGACATGGGCTTGACGATGTTGTTGGCGGCGATGCCGATACCGTCGTCGATAATGCGCAGCATCAGCCCGCCCTGGTTGCGGCTCAACGTGACGGTCACGCGGCTGGCCTTGGCGTACTTGCGAATATTGGTCAACGATTCCTGCACGATGCGGAACAAGGCGATCGACAAATCGCCCGACTGGCGCGCGGCACTTTCAATTTCAGCGGCCACATCGCAGTCGCAACGGACCTGGGCCAGTCGGCTGAACTCGTTGCAATAGCTTTCGATGGCGGCGCACAGGCCCAGGTTGTCGAGCAGGCTCGGACGCAGGTTCTCGACGATGCGGCGCTTCATTTCCACGGTCTCCACCAGCGTGGCGCGGGCGCGCTTGAGCTGGGTCGCCAGTTCGGGATCGGTCTTCTGCAATTGCTGGGTGACGGCGGCGATGTCCATGCTGATCGAGGTCAGGTTGGCGCCCATCTCGTCATGCAGCTCGCGCGACAGGCGGACTTTTTCTTCCTCGCTGATGCTGATCAGGTGGCGCGACAACACCGACAACTGCTCGGTACGCTGCTCGACCTGCGATTCCAGGTTTTCGTTGGCGCTTTGCAGCGCGTGCTCGACCTGCGCGCGGTTGGCGAAGCTGCGCCGCACCAGCTGGTAGAACATGACCAGCACAAAGATGGCCAGCGCGTTGATACCCATGCCCAGCAACACGGCTTTCTGGTATTCCTGGTAGAAGGTGGCGCTGCGCGTGACCAGCGTCTCGTTCTGCTCCTGCTCCATGATGACCACCTGCAGGCGGATCTCGTCCATGCTGGCGCGGCCGTCGCTGAGCTTGGCGATCTTGACGATCTCGTCCAGCCCGCCCTCGCGGTAGACGTCGATGGCCTGGCTCATGATGGAGAGGCGGCGGCGCACCAGCGTGTGCAGCTGCGCCAGGTTCTTCAGCTGCGACGGGCTATCGGCCAGCAGCTTTTCCAGTTCCTTGAATTCGATTTCGGTCTCGGCCAGCGCGGTCTTGGTCGGCCCCAGGTAGGCGTCGCGCCCGGACAGGAAGTAGCCGCGCATGCTGCTCTCGGCGTCGAGCACCAGCACGTTGAGGTATTGCAGGCGATCGGCCACCCGGGCGGTCTGGCCCAGCTGCACCTGCGCCCCGCGCAACGCTTGCAAATTGTGGAACAGGCTGAATCCGTTGACGATCAACAGGAGCGCACAGGTCACGCACAAGACGGTCTTGTACAGCGGCAGGCGGTGATGCGGCGCTGTTTCGACGGTGAAATACATCCTGACGAGTTTCCTTCACAAGGGTTAATCCGGGGCGGACAAATGCCACACTAGCCGGATTATAGTCCGATGGGGAACAGGATGCTGAATGGGGCTGCAGCAACAGTGCGCGCCCCAGCAAGCTTGCTAATCCAGTAAGTTATTTTTCATGGCGTAGTAGGTCAGGTCGGAATTCGACTGCATGCCCATTTTTTCCATGATGCGGGTGCGGTAGGTGCTGACGGTCTTGATGCTCAGCGACAGCGCCACGCCGATGTCGGACACGGTGGCCCCGCGCGCCAGGCGCAGGAAGACCTGGAACTCGCGGTCCGACAACTCGGTGTGCAGCGCGGTGTTCGGATCGCGGTCAAAGCTTTGCGCCAGCAGTTCGCCGACGGTCGAGCTGACATAGCGGCGGCCCTGGTACACGGTGCGCACGGCGGACATCAGCTCGTCGGCCTCGCATTCCTTGTTCAGGTAGCCGTTGGCGCCCATCTTGAACAGGTTCAGCGCGTACTGCTGCGCCGGATAACCGGACAGGATCAGCACCGGCAAATCCGGCTGGCCCTGGCGGATAGTGCGCAAGGTATCGATGCCGCTCTGGTCGGGCATGGCGATATCGAGCAGCAGCACGTCGCAAATCTCGCGCCGCGCGATTTCCAGCGCCTCACGGCCGGTACCGGCTTCCGCCACCACGTCGAAATCGTCCGCGGACGAAAAAATCTGTTTGAATCCTGCTCTTACTATCTGATGGTCGTCACAAATGGCAACGCGTATCATTGTTTCCCCTCGTCTTGTCCGGCTGTCGCGCCATGGGCCCCACCGGACTTCACGCCACCGTCTATCAGCGTCGCTGATGTGAATAATGTTGAAATTATAGCAGCAATCATTCCGCCAGCCGCACTTCACGGCAGTAGTGCGCTAGGGCTGCTTAAGCATCGCCAGTATCGCCAGCAGTTCGCCGCGTATCATGTCGCGGTCCAGCGGAGCAGGAACGTCCGCCGGCGGCTGGCCGTTGACAGCCAAGCCACCATCATACTCCGCCGCGGCGGCATCGTACGCGCGGCTGTCGAGCTTATTGCGGGCGCCGCTGATGGTGAAGCCCTGCTCGTACAGGAGTTCACGGATGCGGCGTATCAACAGCACCTCGTGGTGCTGGTAGTAGCGGCGGTTGCCGCGCCGTTTGACCGGCTTGAGCTGCGTGAACTCCTGCTCCCAGTAGCGCAGCACGTGCGGCTTCACGCCGCACAGCTCGCTCACTTCACCGATCGTGAAATAGCGCTTGGCCGGGATCGGCGGCAGCACAACCAGTTCGGATTTGGCGAGGCGGTCATTCATCACGGCTCAGTCCCGGCTCAGGCGGCGCGCGCCATAGGATTGCTCTCTTCGACCATGCCCTTGAGTTTTTGGCTGGCATGGAAGGTCACCACGCGGCGCGCGGTGATCGGGATTTCCTCGCCGGTCTTGGGATTGCGGCCCGGACGCTGCGGCTTGTCGCGCAGCTGGAAATTGCCGAAACCGGACAGCTTGACGGCCTCGCCGCGCTCGAGCGCGTTGCGGATCTCATCGAAGAAGGTTTCCACCATGTCCTTGGCCTCGCGCTTGTTCAGGCCGACCTGTTCGAACAACAGCTCGGCCAGCTCCGCCTTGGTCAGCGTAGGCAAATCTTTTTCTGCATCCTGGCGTACCTTGGCCACCTGCATGGCCCGATGCAAATCGGCAGCCAATGCGGATTGGAGTACGGCGGAATCGACGTCGTTATTATTAATTTTCCTGCCCTGCCTTATCTAAGAACGAATGAGTCCGGCACAGGCCGGACTCCCAGATGATCAAAAAAGTCGCTATCAAGTACGCAGACGGGCGCCGTGTTTTTGCGTGGCGGCTTCGCCGACCGCGCTCATCACCGCTTCCACCACATCGTCCTGCAGCGTATTTTGAGTATCTTGCAAGCTAAAGCGGAAAGCAAGCGATTTTTCGTCCGCCTCCAGTCCTTTGCCACGATATTCATCAAACAAAACAATGGCTTGCACGATCTTGCCCTGTGGACTTAATTGCACAGCTGCATTAAACGCGTCCAGCAGGTCTTGCGCTGGAACATGCTGCTTGACCACCACGGCCAGGTCGCGCGTGGCGCCCGGGAACTTGGAGATCTCGGCGTATTCCGGCACGGTACGTTGCTGAAGAGCAACGGCATCGACCTCGAACACCACCGGCGCGTGCGGCAGCTCGTATTTCTGCAGCCAGCGCGGGTGCAGTTCGCCGATGAAGCCGACGACCTTGCCATCCAGCAGCACGTGCGCCGAGCGGCCCGGGTGCAGCGCCGGGTGTTCAGCCTTGACGAAGCGCAGCGGCAGCGGTGCGAACAGGTGCTCCAGGTCGGCCTTGAGGTCGAAGAAATCGACCGCGCGGTTGTCCTGGCCCCACTGCTCGTCGGCCACGTTACCGTAGGCCATGGCGGCCACGCGCTTAGGCTGGTGGTAGCCGGCCACGGTCAGCGGGCCGTCGGCCACGCTGTCGTCGCGCAGGTAGACCGCGCCGATTTCAAACAGGCGCACGCGGCTGGTCTTGCGGTTCAGGTTGTAGCGCACGTTGGCCACCAGGCTGCCGATCAGCGTCGAGCGCATCACGCTCATCTGGCTGGCGATCGGGTTCTGCAGCTTGATCGGGTTGGCGTTGCCGCCGAAGTCCTGCTCCCAGGCCGCTTCCACAAAGCTCATGTTGACCACTTCCTGGAAGCCCAGGTCGGCCAGCTGGTGGCGCACGGCGAACAGCGAGCGGGTGTTTTCCGGCGCGATGATCATCGTGTTGGCAGCCACCGGCGCCACGGTCGGGATGTTCTCGAAACCGTAGACGCGCGCGACTTCCTCGATCAGGTCTTCCTCGATTTCGATGTCGAAGCGGTACGACGGGGCGGTCACCGAGAACACACCATCAGCCAGCGTGAACGGCAGCGCCAGGCGGGTGAAGATGTCGGCGATGGTCTTGTCGTCCAGCGCCACGCCGATCACCTTCTGGGCGCGGGCGGTGCGCATCCGCACCGGCGCGCGCTGCGGCACGTTGACGATCTGGTCGTCGACCGGGCCCACTTGCGTGCTTGCCGTGCCGCAGATTTCGATCAGCAGCGAGGTGATGCGCTCGATGTGCTCGACCGTGGTCGCGTAGTCGACGCCGCGCTCGAAGCGGTGCGCCGCGTCGGTCGAGAAGTTGTACTTGCGGGCGCGGCCCTGGATGGCGTTCGGCCACCAGAACGCCGCTTCCAGGTAAATCGATTCGGTCTCCAGCGAGACGGCCGTGGCGTCGCCGCCCATGATGCCGGCCAGCGATTCGATTTCCTTGTCGTCCGAGATCACACCAACCCATTCGTCGACGGTGACGGTGTTGCCGTTCAGGAGCTTGAGCGTCTCGCCGGCCTTGCCCCAGCGGACATTGAGGCCGCCATGGATCTTGGACAGGTCGAACACGTGGGTGGGACGGCCCAGCTCGAGCATCACGTAGTTGGAGATGTCCACCAGCGCCGACACCGAGCGCTGGCCGCTGCGCTCGAGGCGCTGCTTCATCCAGTCCGGCGTGGCGGCCTTGGCGTTCAGGTTGCGGATCACGCGGCCCGAGAAACGGCCGCACAGGTCCGGCGCGGAGATTTTCACCGGCAGCACTTCGGCGCTGTTGACGGCGACCGGACGGAACGACGGCACATGCAGCGCCACGCCGGTCAGCGCCGACACTTCGCGCGCCACGCCCAGCACCGACAGGCAGTCCGCCTTGTTCGGGGTCAGCTTGATGGTGAACTTGAGGTCGTTGAGCGCGTAGTAGTCGCGGAAGTTCTGGCCGACCGGCGCGTCGTCCGGCAGCTCCAGCAGGCCGCTGCCCTCTTCCGACAGCTTCAGTTCCTTGGCCGAGCACAGCATGCCCTGCGACTCGACGCCGCGCAGCTGACCAACCTTGATTTCAAACGGCTTGCCATCGGCGCCGGGCGGCAGGATGGCGCCGGCCATCGCGCACACGACCTTCAGGCCGGGACGCACATTGGGCGCGCCGCAGACGATGTTGAGCAAGGTGCCCGTGCCGACATCGACCTGGCAGACGTTCAGGCGGTCCGCGTTCGGATGCTTGGCCATCTCGCGCACGTGGCCGACGACCACGTTGGAGAACGGCGGCGCCACCGCTTCGACTTCTTCCACTTCCAGGCCGGACATCGTCAGCAGATGGGCCAGCTCGTCCGAAGTCATCTTCGGATCGACCATGGTACGGAGCCAGTTTTCGGAGAATTGCATAATCAAGCCTTCAAAGATAGTCCGACGGGAGCGCGCACCTCGGCGGCGCTCGACCGTTTCGTTATTGTTAGTTGAACTGCTTCAGGAAGCGCAGGTCGCCTTCGTAGAACAGGCGCAGGTCGTTGACGCCGTAACGCAGCATCGTCAGGCGTTCCAGGCCGGAGCCGAACGCGAAGCCGATGTACTTTTCCGGGTCGAGGCCGAAGTTGCGCACCACCGATGGATGCACCTGGCCCGAGCCGGAAATCTCCAGCCAGCGGCCTTTCAGTGGACCGGAACCGAAGGCGATATCGATCTCGGCCGATGGTTCGGTGAACGGGAAATACGACGGACGGAAGCGCACCTGCAGGTCGTCGGTCTCGAAGAAGGCCTTGACGAAGTTCAGGTACACGCCCTTGAGGTCGGCGAAGCTGATGTTCTCGGCGATCCACAGGCCCTCGACCTGGTGGAACATCGGCGAGTGGGTGGCGTCGCTGTCGACGCGGTAGGTGCGGCCGGGCGCGATCACCTTGATCGGCGGCGTGTGGCTGCGGGCGTAGCGCACCTGCATCGGGCTGGTGTGCGTGCGCAGCAGCAGCGGCTTGCCTTCGCTGTCGTTGCCCTCGATGTAGAAGGTGTCCTGCATCGAGCGGGCTGGATGGTTTTCCGGGCTGTTGAGCGCGGTGAAGTTGGTCCAGTCGTTTTCGATCTCGGGGCCGTCGGCCACGTCGAAACCGATGGAGCGGAAGATGGCTTCCACACGTTCCCAGGTCCGCATCACCGGATGGATGCCGCCGCCGGCGCGTCCGCGGCCAGGCAGCGAGACATCGATGGCCTCGGCGTTCAAGCGGGCTTGCATCTGGGCGTCGGCCAGCGCGTCGCGCCGGGCCGTCAGCGCCGCTTCAATCTGCCCCTTGGCAGCATTGATCAGGGCGCCCTGCGCCTTGCGCGCTTCAGGGTCGAGCTTGCCCAACCCCTTCATCAATTCGGTGATCTGGCCGGTCTTGCCCAGATATTTGGCTTTGGCATTTTCCAGTGCGGCGGCGTCATCTTTGACCGCGTCGAAATCCTGCACTGCTGAGGCGACGAGTTGTTCCAGGGAGTCCATGCGTTTTTCTTATCCTCAATCAAAAACGGGGCACAGGTTTCAACCTTTGCCCCGTTCTCAGTCGCAGCCCCGTTGCCGGGACCACGCGTCCAAATCAATGCGTATTAAGCAGCGATTTTTGCTTTCACAGCGTTGACAATCGCAGCGAACGCTGGCTTGTCCATCACTGCCATATCGGCCAGGACTTTACGGTCCAGTTCGATCGAAGCTTTCTTCAGACCATTCATGAAGACGCTGTAGGTAACGCCATGCTCACGGGAAGCGGCGTTGATACGAGCGATCCACAGACGGCGGAAGACGCGCTTCTTGTTACGACGGTCGCGGTAAGCGTACTGGCCAGCGCGCATCACTGCTTGCTTGGCAATACGGTATACCTTGCTGCGACGACCGCGGTAACCCTTGGCCAGGTTTAATACTTTTTTATGACGGGCACGAGCTGTAACCCCACGTTTTACTCTAGGCATAGTAACTCCTTAGTTGTGAGATTAAGCGGTTGGCATCATACGCATGACGGACGTGACGTCCGAAGCGTTGATGTTACGGGTGCCGCGCAGCTGACGCTTGTTCTTGGTGGTCTTCTTGGTCAGGATGTGGCGTTTGAAGGCCATACCCGATTTAACAGTACCACCCGGACGCACGCGAAAACGTTTTTTCGCGGAGCTTTTGGTTTTCATTTTTGGCATAGCAATCTACCCTCTTGGGTAGCTCCATATCAAACAGGATTGCAGGTGGCGACACTACGTCACACTTAGATGCCTGCTTTCACTTGTTTTTGCAGCAGATGCGAGTCCACTACATTTACAACAGCCGGCAATTATAGACCAGATGCTGCAATTCTGCACCACAAATTATAAGAGGCGCCTGAGCGCCCCTTATATTGCCGTTAAAGCAGGATTACTTCTTTTTCTTAGGCGAAAGGACCATGATCATCTGGCGGCCTTCCATCTTCGGGAACTGCTCGACCTGGCCGTATGGCTCCAGGTCGGCTTTCAGGCGTTCCAGCATACGGAAGCCAATATCCTGGTGCGCCATTTCACGGCCGCGGAAGCGCAGCGTGATCTTGGTTTTGTCGCCTTCATCCAGGAACTTGATGAGGTTACGCAGCTTGATATTGTAGTCGCCGTCATCGGTGCCCGGACGGAATTTGACTTCCTTCACGGCGATGATCTTCTGCTTCAATTTCGCTTCGTGAGCCTTCTTCTGCTCCGAATACTTGAATTTACCGTAATCCATCAAACGGCAGACCGGCGGGACCGCGGTAGGCGCGATCTCGACCAGGTCGACGTTTGCTTCTTCCGCCAGGCGGAAGGCTTCGGCCAAACTCACGATACCGAGAGGCTCGTTATCGACCCCACTTAAACGCATTTCAGGGGCAGTGATTTCGCCATTGATGCGATGCGACTTGTCAGTAGCTATGGTGATTCCTTTTAAAATCTAATGAAGGACTGCGCGATCAGGCTTTGTTGGCGACGTCTTGCTGGAGTCGCTCGATCAGGGCATCGACGGACATGACGCCCAGATCGACATTGCCCCGTGCCCGCACAGCCACGGTATTGGCATCCCGCTCTTTATCGCCAACCACAAGAATGTAGGGCAGTTTTTGGACGGAATGTTCACGTATTTTATAGGTTATTTTCTCGTTGCGCAAATCGGTCTGCACGCGGAACCCGCTCCGGCGCAGCTTTTCAGCCACTTGCGCCACATATTCGGCCTGCGCGTCGGAGATGTTCAGCACCGATACCTGCACCGGTGCCAGCCACGCCGGCAAGGCGCCCGCGTAGTTCTCGATCAGGATGCCGATGAAGCGCTCCATCGAGCCGACGATCGCACGGTGCAGCATGACCGGCACCTGGCGGCTGTTGTCGGCCGCCACGTATTCGGCGCCCAGGCGCTCCGGCATGAAAAAGTCGACCTGCATCGTGCCGACCTGCCATGGACGGCCCAGCGAATCCTTCAGATGGTACTCGATCTTCGGACCGTAGAACGCGCCCTCGCCCGGCAATTCGGTCCAGGTCACGCCGCAGGCGCGCAGCCCCGAACGCAGCGCGTCCTCGGCCTCGTCCCACACCTCGTCGGTGCCGATGCGGTTGTCCGGACGCAGCGCCAGCTTGACTTCGATGTTGTTGAAGTCGAAGTCCTTGTAGACTTCCATCGCCTGCGTGTGGAAGGCCACCACTTCCGGCTCGATCTGCTCTTCGGCGCAGAAGATGTGGCCATCATCCTGGGTGAAGCCGCGCACGCGCATGATGCCGTGCAGCGCGCCCGAAGGCTCGTTGCGGTGGCACTGGCCGAACTCGCCGTAGCGCAGCGGCAGGTCGCGGTATGAACGCATATTGCTGTTGAAGATCTGCACGTGGCCCGGGCAGTTCATCGGCTTCAGCGCGTAGGAGCGGTTTTCCGACTCCGTCACGAACATGTTTTCGCGGTAGTTGTCCCAGTGGCCGGTCTTGCCCCACAGGCTGGAGTCCAGGATCTGCGGCGCCTTCACTTCCTGGTAGCCGTTGACCTGGTACTTGTTGCGCATGTATTGCTCAACCTGCTGCCAGATGGTCCAGCCCTTCGGATGCCAGAACACCAGGCCTGGCGCCTCGTCCTGGAAGTGGAAGAAGTCCAGCTGCTTGCCCAGCTTGCGGTGGTCGCGCTTTTCCGCCTCTTCCAATTGGAACAGGTACTGCTCCTGGTCTTCCTTCTTGGTCCAGGCGGTGCCGTAGACACGCTGCAGCATTTCATTCTTGCTGTCGCCGCGCCAGTAGGCGCCGGCCAGCTTCATCAGCTTGAACACTTTCAGCTTGCCGGTCGATGGCACGTGCGGGCCGCGGCACAAGTCGGTGAAGCTGCCTTCGGTGTACAGCGACACATCCTGGTCGGCGGGAATCGACGAGATGATCTCGGCCTTGTAGGCTTCGCCGATGGACTTGAAGTAGGCGACGGCCTCGTCGCGCGGCAGCACCTTGCGGGTGACCGGCTCATCCCTCTTGGCCAGCTCGGCCATTTTCTTTTCGATGGCGACCAGGTCGTCGGGCGTGAACGGACGCTTGTACGAGAAGTCGTAGTAGAAACCGTTTTCGATGACCGGACCGATGGTCACTTGCGCGTCGGGGAACAGCTCCTTCACCGCGTAGGCCAGCAAGTGGGCGGTCGAGTGGCGGATCACGTCCAGGCCTTCAGGGTCCTTGTCGGTGATGATGGCCAGGTCGGAATCTTTCTCGATCAGGAAAGAGGTATCCACCACTTTGCCATCCACCTTGCCGGCCAGCGCGGCCTTGCCCAGACTGGTTGCAATGCTGGACGCCACTTGTGCAACGGTGACTGGGCCGTCAAATTCACGGGCAGAACCATCAGGAAGGCGAACTGAAAGCATAGTGATCTCCATTTTCGGCACACGGGCCAGGTAGTGGTACAACGAATAATAAAAAACGCGGACGAAAAAAAACGCGGACTAGCCGCGTTTTCTCTTTTTTTGAGCAAAAAGAATCCCGATCGACTAGCGTCACTCCCAAAGCTTGGTAGTAGTTCGCGGTGTCATAACCGGATTGCCTTTCTCGCTCTTACATGTTCTGGTGGGCGGTGCAGAATTCGAATCTGCGACCCCTTGGATGTCGACCAAGTATTCTAACCAGCTGAACTAACCGCCCGTGGTACTACTATTTTACTGCGCTTTTACTGCTTTGCTACGTAATCTGGTGGGCGGTGCAGAATTCGAATCTGCGACCCCTTGGATGTCGACCAAGTATTCTAACCAGCTGAACTAACCGCCCGAAGACCAGCATTATAGAGAGCGATCCGGAGAAAAACAAGGGCATTATTCGGAAACATTTACAAATTGCACTATGAGGATGCCATACGCGGGTCATCGACATCCTTTAAACTATGGGGGTTCTCACTACAACAAGAAGCCGATGCAAGCCGAAACCCGCGCCAACACTAGCGTAGAGCTGCCACCCTCCCCGTCCGCCCACCTGCACGAACACCGCGACGGCGACGCCCAACATGCGCACTTCAATGTGCAGCGCAGCCAATCGGTGCTGGCGTGGTCGCTGGCGCTGACCTTGGGATTCGCCGTGGTTGAAGTCGTGACCGGCTTCATGTCCAACTCGCTGGCGCTGATTTCCGACGCCGGCCACATGGTCACCGACGCCGCCGCGCTGGGCCTGGCCTTGCTGGCGCAGCTGATCGCCAAGCGTCCGCCGTCGGCGCGCCACTCGTTCGGCTTCGGCCGCGCCGAGGCGCTGGCGGCTTTCGTCAACAGCCTGGTGCTGTTGCTGCTGGTCGGCTGGATCGTGTTCGAGGCGGTGCAGCGCTTCTCCAAGCCGGAGCAGGTGCAAGGGGGCACCGTGTTCATCGTGGCCGGCATTGGCCTGCTGATCAATCTGGTGCTGGCCTACATGCTGTCGCGCGGCGACAGCAATATGAACACGCGCGCCGCGCTGGTCAACGTGATCGGCGATCTGCTGGGCTCGGTGGCCGCGCTGATCGCCGGCGCCGTCATCTACTACACCGGCTGGATGCAGATCGATCCGCTGCTGTCGATCTTTGTCGCGCTGCTGATTTTGAAATCCACCATCGACGTACTGCGCGAGTCGTATCACTTCCTGATGGGCGGCGTGCCGGAGCAGATCGACTATCTGAGTGTCGGCGCCGACCTGGGGAAGATAGACGGCGTCTGCTCGGTGCATGACCTGCATGTGTGGGACATGTCGCCAGGCCATCCAGCGCTGATCGGCCATGTCGAAGTCACCGACCTCGCCTGCTGGCCTGAGATCCTGCTCAACATCAAGTCCATGCTGCTGGAAAAGCATGGCATCGATCATATTACGCTGCAAGCGGAAGTCGCGTCGCCGGAGCAGGCGTAAGTCGGCTTGCAATGTGTACGCGCTTCCCTACACTGCTATCAGTGATATCACTCTATGAGGCATACCATGTCGCAAGCGGAAGCCAACGGACGCAGTGCGAAAGCCACATTCCCGAAGAGGCGCTCATTCAAGGAAGCGCTGGCCGAAATGCCTTACTTCGACGATGACGGACTCTTTAACATCAGACAGTCGCGGGGTTCATTGCTCTACAGCGATGAGAGATCCCAATACGATCGACAAGTAAATCGTAGCCATCCCATTGATACACATATTCAACCCGATCCTACATGCATAATTTTGAAAAACGTCGCGACCGATACAACGCCTTTGCCTCCTTTGAAAATCCGCTGGTCAATCTGAGCTTCGAACTGGAGGTGCCGGACTTCCGGCCTTTCTGCAAGGAACACAAGCTACCGCCGTTCCACGTCTTCCTGTATTGCGTGCTGAACTCGCTCAAGGAGAACGACAACTTCATGTACCGCGTCCACGAAGGCGAGGTCATCAAGATCGATGACTTCATGGCTTCGTACACGGTGCTTAATCGCGACAACAACCTGAACTTCGCGCGCTTCACGCGCTCGTCGGACCTGCACGAGTTCGTTGAGCGCAGCGTCGCGGCGAAGAAGATCGCCGAAGCCAGCGACGTGCTGGTCAACACCACCGAAGCGCTGAGCCCGCTCGACAAGAAGCGCAACGTCCACATCACGTGCATGCCGTGGCTGAAGCTGGTCGCGATCGAGCATCCGATTTACTGCCACAAGAATTACGACATCCCGTCATTGGCATGGGGCCGCTTCAGCGACCCGCGTGCCGACGGCAAGCTGACGATGACGATGTCGGTGCTGGCCCACCACGGCTTCGTCGACGGCTACCACATCCACCTGCTGGCTAAAGCTATCGAAGCACGCGTCGCGAAAATCATTGCTTAAACCCTGTGGGGTCAAGTCTGACATTCGGACACGAGCTCTTCAAAACCGGTGGGGTCAAGTCTGGCATTCGGACACGAGCTCTTCCGTAGCACGGCCGCTACGGAAGAGTTCGTGTCTGAATGTCAGACTTGACCCCGAAGTTGCAGCGGCCCGCTACGGCGGAGGCCGTGTCCGAATGTCAGACTTGACCCCAAAGTTTTTGGGCGGCGGCGGAGGCGCGGCCGGCTTGCGAACGGAGCAGGCCGAATTCGCGATACAGGCGCGGCTGTAGCTGCATGATGCGCAGTCCGCGCCGGTCTTCCGGCAATGCCGATTCGGGAATGATGGCCACACCTAGTCCTTCCCTGACCAGCACGGCGGCGCTGCCGAGGTCGCGCACCGTGACGCGGATATCGGTCAGCGTGACGCCGGCTTGTTCGGCCAGGCTCTGCGCATGCACCGTGCAGCCGCCGGTCGCCAGCACGAACGGCTCACCGGCCAACTCGGCCAACGTGATGCCCTGCTCGCTTGAGCGCCGCCCCAACCGATGATGGGTCGGCACCACCGCCACCCAGGCATCGCGGCCGATGATGACCGCCTCCCGTCCCGGCGCGGGATTCAGCACTACACCCAACTCGACCGTGTCGTCCGCCAGCCACTGCTCCACCTCGTCATCCGTGCCTTCCAGCGCCACAACGTCGATGCCGGGATGGCGGCGCTTGAACGCCTGCAGCAACGGCGGCAGCACGGTGGTCATCACGGATGGGAAGCCGGCCACCCGGATGCGGCCGGCATGCAAGCCTTGCGCGGCATGGGCAAGCGAACGGATCGCGTCGAACTCCACCAGCATCGCGCGGGCATGCGCGACGACCTGCTCCCCGAACGCGGTAACGCTGACTTCACGCCGCTCGCGTATCAACAACTGCGCGCCCAGCGAGACCTCCATCTGCGCGATCGCCTGGCTGGCGCCGGATTGAGTGATGCCGACCTGCTCCGCAGCCCGCGAGATGTTGCGTGTATCGGCGGCTGCAACCAGCAGGCGCCAATGGGCCAAATTCATCATTAGAAAACCTAATACCTAGATTATGGAGCATTAATTTTACAGCCAAGAGCCCGATGCCTACAGTGAAGCCTCATCTTTCTTATGGAATCCGATATGAAGCTATATTTCGCACCGCATACCTGCTCGTTCTCGCCGCACATCGTATTGCAGGAGCTGGGCCTGCCTTATGAGCTGGTACGCGTCGATAACCAGACCAAGCTGACCGCCGACGGCAGGGACTTCCGCAGCATCAACCCAAAAGGGTATGTCGCCGCGCTGGAATTGGAGAACGGAGATGTGCTAACCGAAGGCGTGGCCATCGTTCAATATCTGGCGGACCTGAAACCGTCTGCCGGACTGGCGCCGCCGCCAGGCAGCTGGCAGCGCGTGCGTTTGCAGGAGTGGCTGAATTTCATCGGCAGCGAAATCCACGCCGGCGTGGCGCCGCTGTTCAATCGCGAGATGCCGGAAGCCGCCACCGCCATCTTCCGCGACAAGCTGGAGAAGCGCATGACGTTCCTGCAGCACACGCTACAACAACAGGTCTATCTGATGGGCGATCAGTTCACTGTGGCCGATGCCTACCTGTACACGGTGCTGGGCTGGTTTGCCTTCTTCGATATCAGCCTGGACAACTGGCCTACCGTGGCGGCTTATTCAAACCGCATCGCAGCCCGCCCCTCGGTGCAGGCCGCGATGCAGGCCGAAGCCTAGGCGCGCCGCGCTTCCTGGACGCCGGTCACTTCGGCGATGGCGTTCAGGGCCTTCTGCAATTGCGCGGTGGCGCCAATCTCAGCCGTGAAGGTCATGCGCGCGAAGCCCTTGGCGCTTTGCGTGTTGACGCCGATGACGTTGATCTTCTCGCGCGAGAAGATCTCCGAAATATCGCGCAGCAGGCCCTGACGGTCACCCGCCAGGATGAAGATGTCGACCGGGTAGACGGTGTCCGATCCGGCCCGCCCCCACTCGGTCACGATCACCCGCTCCGGCGCCTTGGCGCGCATCTCGGCGAAGTTCTTGCACGTGGCGCGGTGGATCGACACGCCCTTGCCGCGCGTGACGAAGCCGACGATGCCATCCGGCGGCGCCGGCTTGCAGCACTTGGCCAGTTGCGTCATCAAGCCGTCTGTGCCGACCACCAGCACGCCCGACTTGGCGCCTTGGTCGACGCTGGACGCCTTGCTCTTGCCCAGCACTACGGCATCTTCCGGCTCGACCGGTTCGCCGGTGTCGTGCAGCGCCTGCTCGACGTGGCGCAGGCTGAATTCGTCCTTGCCCACCGACAGGAACAGATCGTCCACCTTGGCGAAGCCCAGCTTGTTTGCCAAGGCTTCCAGGTTGACCGCCGTCTTGCCTTCGCGTTGCAGGGATTTCTCCACCATCGCGCGGCCGTGCGACAGCGTTTCCTGCATGTCGATGGCGTGGAACCAGGCGCGGATCTTGGAACGCGTGCGCGTGGACACCGTGTATTCGTCGCTGAGCCAGTCGCGTGATGGCCCCGCCGTGCCGGGCGCGCCCTTGGCGGTGATGATCTCGCAGGTCTGGCCGTTCTTCAGCGGCGTGTTCAGCGGCACCATGACGCCGTCCACGCGCGCGCCGCGGCAACGATGGCCGACGTCGCTGTGCAGGTGGTAGGCGAAGTCCACCGGCGTGGCGCCGACCGGCAGTTCCAGCACGCGCGCCTGCGGCGTCAGCACGAAGATGCGGTCGTCCAGCGCGGCGGACTTGAGCTTCTCGACCCACTCGCGCTGCTGCTCTTCCTGCCCGACCACGGCGTCGGCGACGTCGGTCTTCCACGCCAGCAGCTGGCGCAGCCATGCGATTTTTTCATCGTACTTCTGGCCGGCGAAGTTGGAGCCGCCCTCTTCCTTGTAGCGCCAGTGCGCCGCCACGCCGTACTCGGCGAAGCTGTGCATCTCCTGCGTGCGGATCTGCACTTCCAGCGGACGGCCATCCTCGGCCGTCACCACCGTGTGCAGCGACTGGTAGCCGTTCGATTTCGGCCGCGAGATGTAGTCGTCGAATTCCTTCGGGATCGGGGTCCAGATATTGTGCACCACGCCCAGCACCGTGTAGCAGGTCTTGACGTCGGCCACGATCACGCGGAAGGCGCGCACGTCGTACAGGTCGGTGAAGTCGAGCTCCTTGCCCTTCATCTTGCTCCAGATGGAGTAGATGTGCTTGGGCCGCCCGAACACTTCGGCCCGGATGCCGGCCGCCGACATTTCCGATTGCAGCCGCGCGATCGACGAGGTGACGAAGCCTTCGCGCATCATGCGCTTTTCTTCGAGCATCTTGGCGATGCGCTTGTACGCCTCCGGCTCGATGAAGCGGAACGACAGGTCCTCCAGCTCCCACTTGAGCTGCCAGATCCCCAGCCGGTTGGCCAGCGGCGCGTACAGGTCCAGCGTTTCGCGGCCGTAGGCGCAGGTCATGTCGTTGAACAGCTTGATGTCGGCGAAGTAGCGCAAGGTCGTCACGCAGGACGCCAGCCGCACCAGCACCACGCGCATGTCCGAGGCCATAGCCAGCAGCATCTTGCGCAGCGTTTCGACCTGCGCCACCGCCATCTGCGCGGCGTTGCGGCCGCGCGCGACGGCGCCCTGCGGGCCCTGAGTCTGCGTCAGTTCGCGCAGGCGGATCAGCTGGCGCACGCCGGCCACCAGGTCGCTGACCTCCTGGCCGAAGCGCGGTTCGATGATGGGGGCCTGCGCCGTGTCGAGCAAAGTCAGCTCGAACATCAGGCCGGCGATGCGGGTCTCGACGTCGGTGCGCATGAAGGCCAGCGTGCCGGCCACGCCGACCGCGAAGTCGATGGCGGCCTGGCCGCTGGCGCAGACCTTGTCGCCGTAGGCGCCGCTGGCGAAGTCCAGCGCCGCCAGCATGCGCGCGCTGTCGTCCGGCGACAACCCTTGGACCAGTTGCTCCGACGTTGCGCTGGTGAGCGCGGTGATGGAAACCATGATGCCCCTAGCGCTGCGCGGCGACGACGATGATCTCCACGCGCCATGCCGGATCGGCCAGCTTCGCTTCCACGGTGGCGCGCGGCGGCGTGTGGCCGCTCGGCACCCAGGCGTCCCACTCCTCGTTCATGCCGGCGAAGTCGGCCAGGTCGGCGATGTAGATGGTGGTGCTGAGGATGCAGGTCTTGTCGCTGCCGGCTTCGGCCAGCAGGCGGTCGATGTGGCCCAGTACTTCGCGGGTCTGGCCGCGGATGTCCTGTGTCTTGTCGTCGGCGATCTGGCCCGCCAGATACACGGTGCCATTGTGGATTGCCACTTCGGACAAGCGTTTGCCTACATGCAGTCGTTTAATTTCCATACTTTTTTCTTCTTTA
The DNA here is from genome assembly GCF_040362985.1 of Duganella caerulea. NCBI lineage: Bacteria > Pseudomonadati > Pseudomonadota > Betaproteobacteria > Burkholderiales > Oxalobacteraceae > Duganella > Duganella caerulea. Next base: position 1,072,197 of record NZ_BPWJ01000001.1, read on the forward strand.
CATTAACCCAACAGGAATTGCTTGACGATGGCGATCTGGTCGTCGTGAATAAAGGTCGGCGCGTGGCCGACGTTCGGGATTTCCACCAGCGCCGGTTTGGGGCCGCGCTGCACCATCAGCGCCGCGGTCTCGGCGGTCAGCAGGTCGGACTCGGCGCCGCGCACCAGCAGCGTCGGGCAGCGGATCGCGTCGTAGGCCGCCCACAGCATCGCCTCGTCGGCCGCGGCCGATTCCGGCGTGGCCGAGCGGAATGGCAAGGCCAGCCCCATATCGTAGTGGCGTATCCACTTGCCGTCCTTGTCCTGGCGCAGCACGTCGCTCGCCAGTTTATGCCATTCGGCCTCGGTGTGCTGGCCGAAGGTCAAGGAGACGTCGCGGATGAACTTGGCGGCCTCGTCGAAAGTGTCGAAGCGCAGGTCCTGGCCGATGTAGTCGCCGATGCGCTGCAGCGCCACCGGGGCCAGCACCGGGCCGATGTCGTTGAGGATCAGCTTGCGCACCGGGTTGTCCGGCAGCGAGGCCAGGCCCAGGCCGATCAGGCCGCCCATCGAGGTGCCGAACCAGTCGACGGTCGATTGCTCGCCGGCCGGCAGCACGCGCGCCAGCAGGGTGACGATGTCGCTGACATATTGCGGAATACGGTACAGCTGCGGATTTTTCAGCCAGCCGGAGCGGCCGCGGCCGACGATGTCCGGGCAGATCACGCGGTAGTCGTTGGCCAGCGCGCGCGCCATGTTGTCGAAGTCGTCGCCGACGCGGGTGACGCCGTGCACACACAGCAGCACGTTCGGGTTGTTCTCATCGCCCCATTCCTTGTACGACATGCGGTGCAAACCAGCCAGAGACAGACATTGAACAGACTTTATTTTTGCTTCGAACATGCGACTTCCTTGGTGGTTTTTATAGTGATTTGTGCAATGCTGTTTAGAAATACCATTTTACCGGGCGTTACGCTTAAAATCCTACCGAAGTGTAGCGCAGCACGACTTTAATCTCCAACCCCACTGAGGACACTATGGCAAACAAGACTTTGAGCGGCAAGACGGCATTGGTGACCGGCTCCACCTCCGGCATCGGCCTGGGCATTGCCCGCACCCTGGCGGCGGAAGGCGCCAACGTGCTGCTGAACGGCTTCGGCGACGCCGCCGAGATCGCCCAGCTGCAGATCGACCTGGCGAAGGAATTCGACGTCCAGGTGGCGTACCATAATGCCGACATGTCCAAGCCGGCCGAGATCGAAAACATGATCGCCTTCGCCGGCGACAAGTTCGGCGGCGTCGACATCCTGGTCAACAACGCCGGCATCCAGCACGTGGCCAACGTCGAGGACTTCCCGGTCGAGAAGTGGGACGCCATCATCGCCATCAATTTGACCTCGGCCTTCCACACCTCGCGCCTGGTGCTGCCGCGCATGCGCGCCAACAACTGGGGGCGCATCATCAACCTGGCCTCCACGCACGGACTGGTGGCGTCGGCCGGCAAGTCGGCCTATGTCGCCGCCAAGCACGGGCTGATCGGGCTGACCAAGGCCAGCGCGCTGGAGACCGCCACCACCGGCGTGACCGTCAATGCGATCTGCCCCGGCTTCGTGCTGACGCCACTGGTGCAGAAGCAGGTCGACGCCCGCGCCGCCAAGGACAGCATCAGCAACGAGGACGCCAAGAAGGCGCTGCTGGCCGACAAGCAGCCGTCCGGCGAGTTCGTCACGCCGGAGGAGCTGGGCGCGCTGGCCGTATTCCTGTGCAGCGACGCGGCCAAGCAAGTCCGCGGCGTGGCATGGAATATGGACGGCGGCTGGGTAGCCCAGTAATCTTGCATAAGGGATATCACTGTTGTGAATGCGGTTAACCACAATGGTGATGTCTCTTATTTTGTCGGATGATGAACTCCTCACAAGAACGCGAGGAGACCCCGTGAAAAAGCCGTTTTATAAAGTTCTATACGTCCAGGTATTGTTCGCCATCGCATGCGGCATCCTGCTAGGCGCTTTCTATCCATCCGACGCGGTCGCCATGAAACCGCTCGGCGACGGCTTTATCAAATTGATCAAGATGATCATCGCTCCGGTGATCTTCTGCACCGTGGTCTCCGGCATCGCCGGCATGCAGGACATCAAGAAAATCGGCCGCGTCGGCGGCAAGGCGCTGTTGTATTTCGAGGTCATCTCCACCTTCGCGCTGGTGATCGGCCTGTTCGTCGCCAACATCGTGCGTCCAGGCGCCGGCTTCAACGCCGACCCTGCCACGCTCGACACCAAGGCCATCGCCGAATTCACCGAGAAAGCCAAGCACCAGTCGACCATCGACTTCGTGATGAACATCATCCCGAACACCGTGGTGGACGCCTTCGCCAAGGGCGACATCCTGCAGGTGCTGCTGATCGCCATCCTGTTCGGCTTCTCGCTGTCGCTGCTGGGTGAGCGTGGCAAGCCGGTCACCAAGCTGATCGACGACCTGTCGTCGGCCATCTTCGGCGTGGTCGGCATCGTCATGAAGGTCGCCCCGCTGGGCGCGTTCGGCGCGATGGCCTTCACCATCGGCAAATACGGCATCGCCTCCCTCAAGCCGCTGGCCACGCTGATGGGCTGCTTCTACCTGACCTGCGGCCTGTTCGTGGTGGTGGTGCTGGGCACCGTGGCACGCCTGACCGGCTTCTCGATCTTCAAGTTCATCAACTACATCAAGGAAGAACTGCTGATCGTGCTGGGCACCAGCTCGTCGGAAAGCGCCCTGCCTTCGCTGATGACCAAGCTGGAACGCCTGGGCTGCTCCAAGTCCGTGGTGGGCCTGGTGGTTCCGACCGGCTACTCGTTCAACCTGGACGGCACCAACATCTATATGACCATGGCGGCCCTGTTCGTGGCGCAGGCCACCAACACCGACCTGACCTTGACGCAGGAACTGACCATCCTCGGCGTGGCGATGCTGACTTCGAAAGGCGCGTCCGGCATCACCGGCGCCGGCTTCATCACGCTGGCGGCGACGCTGGCTGTGGTGCCGACCATTCCGGTGGCCGGCATGGCGCTGATCCTGGGCATCGACCGCTTCATGAGCGAATGCCGCGCGCTGACCAACTTCGTCGGCAACGGCGTCGCATCGGTGGTGGTGTCGCACTGGGAGAAAGAGCTGAACCACGACACGCTGCACAAGGAGCTGAACAATCCTGGCTCGACCGTGACCGACCCGGACCTGCAACCGCTGACCCGCCACGCGCACTGATCAGCCTTTGCCCGGCCAACGCCCCGCACGCTGCATGACGGCCTGCGGGGCGTTTTTCGTATATATTCCGGGCATGACTACCTCATCCAACTACGCCGCCGCCCTCGCGCTGTGGCTGGCCGCCGCCGGCTGCGCCGCCGAACCCGCTCCCAAGATCGACGCGGTGTACCTGGCCGCGCGCCACATTGGCTACGCCGGCACGCTGGTCGGCGCCAAGCGTGTCGAGGACCGCGAGGGCGAACACCTTCTGGTGTTGAGCCGCAAGGCCGGCCGCTCGCAGATGGCCAATTCCAGCAGCGACGAAGACTACCTCGAACTGGCCGCCACCTACTACGGCCGCAAGGATAACCGCTGGGTGACCGAGTGGACGGTGCGCGACTCGGTCGACTGCCCGATCCTGGACCACGTGGCGGAATTCTTCCCTTCCGCCGTGCGCATCACCGACCTGAACCACGACGGCCGCAGCGAAGTCACCATACCATATCGATTGTTTTGCAGCGGCGGCGTGGACTACTCGACCGTCAAGGTGATCCTGCGCGAAGGCGCGACCAAGCTGGCCATACGCGGCGAGCTGGAATTCCACGACACCGGACCCGCGCTGCAAGGCAAGCGCCAATACGACGCCGCCCTGCTGCAACCAATCAACGCTGCCTACAAAAAACATATGGACGCTGTCTGGAAAACCGTGGTGTACCACCACGATTAACGCCGGGTTTGTCTAGCGGCTCAGCACCTGGGCCGCGTAGCTGCCCAGCATGAACCAGCCCAGCAACGGCGGCAGTTTGCGGGCCAGCGACCACAAGGCCATCGTCACCGGATCGTTCCTCAAGTTGTAGCAGCGACGGGCCCAGCGATAGGCGGGATGGGTGGCCGGCACCAGCGGCACGCCCTCCCACAGATATTTCGCCAGCATGGCCAGCACGACGGCCGCCACCGGCAACGAATACCGCAGCGGGATCGCCGTCAGGCCGATCAACGCGAACATCGCTCCCAGCAGACTCGCCGCCAGCGTCAGGCGACGGTTCACTTCGCGGTGTTCGGGGGCGGCGCGCCCCGCAGGCAGCAGCACCCGCCGCATCCCTACCATGGTCAGTGCGGCCAGCCCCAACAGCCACCCAGGCGCCCCCAGACCGGTGCCGGATGCGGCTGGCGCCTCGCCAGCCACGCGCTCGCCCGGAGCGTCGGTATAAAGCCGATAGCCCACCATCTCACGCGCCTTCTTCAAGTGGGCGGCGTAATTGCCCATGTCGCCAGGATCGACGTGATCGCTCAGCGCGCGGTAGTTCGCCGTGATACGCACGCTCTTTCCATCGGCGGCCGGCGCCACCTCGTAGGAGAACTCGAAGGCCGCATCGTGCACCTCGGCTTTCTCGCTTTTCAAATTCCAGCGCTCGGGCAGGCGCACCTCGGTCACTTCGCTGATGTTGTTCGGATATTCCAGCCGCAGCGGCGCGTTGCGGCCGATCGCATCCGGCGCCTTCAACGGCCCCGTGACGTCCGATGCCTCGATATTGGCCTCCAGCCGGCCGCGCTTTCCGCTGCGTTCCCAGAAACCCGCGATGCGGTAGGACTCCACCAGCGTCAGCGCGTTGGCGGGCGCATTGTCCTGCACCTTCAGCTCGCCGTCGGCGCGGATGCCGGCATAGCTGCGCGCGTAAAAATTCTGGTACTGCGTGACCAGTTCGGCCTTGTTGCTGACCAGCTGGTCGCGCAGGCTGTCGGCGCCGCGCCCCTCGAATGTGGTGGTCACCGTGTAGCCGACCGGCTGCGCGAGGCCGGCGCTGGCGTCGAACAGCGCGTGCACGGTTTTGCGCGGCGCGGCACGGCCCGCCATCGGCGACAAGCCTGCGGCGCCCGGCTCCAGCACCAGCGCATAGCCGTAGTCCGGCTGATACAAGTGCTCCAGGTCGCCTTGCTGCAGCGACCGCGTCGGGTCCAGCCAGTACAGCTTGCCGCCCGTGCGCACCCGCACCAGCACGTGGTTGAAAGCGGTCGGCGTCGGCGCCCAGGTCGCCACCTCGCGCGCGATGGCGGTGTTAACCAGCGCCGGCGCGGCGTCGATGCCCAGCGCGTCCAGCATCGTCACCATCAGCAGCGCCTTGTCCTTGCAGTCGCCAAAGCGGCGCTGGAACACCGTGGACGGCGCGGTCGGCGCATGCGATCCGGGCCCGACCTCGATGCCCAGGTAGCGGATGTCGCGCTGCACCAGCTTGAGCACCTCGGCCACGCGGCCGGCAGGGTCCGCATGTTCACTGGCGATCCGCTCGCCCTCGCGGCGCAGCGCCTCGCTCATGTCGCGCTGCGGCCGGTACAACGGCAGGGCCCATCGCACCACCTCGGCCCAGTCGCGGAACTCGGTCCACTGCACCGACGCGTAGGGGTCGTACCACTCGGGCGCGCCGCTGTCGACGCGCAACTCCGGCACGTTGTGCTGTTCCCAGCGGTAGTCGCGGTAATCGTCCGCTTCCAGCAACTGCGGCTTCAGCTTGCTGTGGCGCGGCGCGATCCAGACCGGACGGCTGGATGGCACCAGCAGCCGCACGAAGGCGTGCTCCACCGGCACCGCCCACTCGAGGTCAGCCTTGCCCGTCACCTTGTTCTGGAACACCGGGTTGCTGCCGTCCACGCTGTACGCGTATTCAACGATGTCGCCGATGCGGACGTCGTCCAGCATGACGCTGGCGGTCATGCTGCCGTCGTAGATCTGGGAATCCAGTTCGGTCTCGCGCTGCAATACGTGCACCTTGGCGCTGGCCAGCCGGAGCGTCAGCTTGCCGTCGCGGATCACGTTGATCGCATGCAGCGTCAAGCTCTGGTAGGTGGGATCAAAAGTGATGCTGATCGAGGCGACCTTCTCCACTCCGCTGCTGTCGAGCGCCCGCTTGGCCACGTGCAAATACGTCACCTTTCCGCGCTGGTCGACGCGGGTCTGGTAGTCCTGCAGCAGATAGGCCACGCCGCCGCGCGGAGGCAGCGGCGTCGCGGCCGGCGGGTGCAGCGGCGATACCGGCACCACCCATGGCGCGGCGGCGCCGGTCTTGTAGTCGTCCGGCTTGGCCCAGGCCGGGACGCAGAACACACAGGCCAGGAAATACAGTACCGCACATCGGATCGATTTCATTGAGAAATAAGATAGTTATTTTTCTAACAGTCTATCCACTGAATTTCTCAAATGCAAGTTTGTGACGGCCGGCGGGCATAAAAAAAGGCACGCCGAAGCGTGCCTTGCTGTGTGCCGGAGGCGCTTAGACGGCCGACATGTCCAGCGGCACCCCGGTGGCGGCCTGGATCTGATCCTTGGTGACGCCGGGCGCCAGTTCGGTCAGCTTCAAGCCCTTGGCCGTCACCTCCATCACGCCGAGATCGGTCACGATCAGGTCCACCACGCCGACGCCGGTCAGCGGCAAGTCGCATTTCTTCAGCAGCTTGTGCGAGGTCGAACCGTCCTTGGCGGTGGCGACGTGCTCCATCAGCACCACCACGCGCTTGACGCCGGCCACCAGGTCCATCGCGCCACCCATGCCCTTGACCATTTTGCCCGGGATCATCCAGTTAGCCAGGTCGCCCTGCTCCGACACCTGCATCGCGCCCAGGATCGCCAGGTTGATCTTGCCGCCCCGGATCATGCCGAACGAGTCAGCCGAGCTGAAGTAGGCCGCGCCCGGCAGCGCCGTCACGGTCTGCTTGCCGGCGTTGATCAGGTCGGCGTCGACCTCGTCGTCGGTCGGGAACGGGCCGATGCCCAGCAAGCCGTTTTCCGATTGCAGGAACACTTCCATGCCCGCCGGGACGTAATTCGCCACCAAGGTCGGCAAGCCGATGCCGAGGTTGACGTAGTAACCGTCCTGCAATTCCTTCGCCGCGCGCGCGGCCATTTCGTCACGAGTCCATGCCATGATATTTGCTCTCCGATATTCTTAGTTGGCGCGCACGGTGCGCTGCTCGATGCGTTTTTCCGGCGTGGCGTTGACCACGATGCGGTGCACGAAAATGCTCGGCAGGTGCACTGCGTCCGGGTCGATCTCGCCGATTTCCACCAGCTGCTCGACTTCGACGATGGTGACCTTGCCGGCCATCGCGGCGTTCGGGTTGAAGTTGCGGGCGGTCTTGCGGAACACCAGGTTGCCGGCCTTGTCGGCCTTCCAGGCCTTGACCAGCGCCACGTCGGCCACCAGGCTGCGTTCCATCACGTACTGCTCGCCGTCGAATTCGCGGATTTCCTTGCCCTCGGCGACGATGGTGCCGACGCCGGTCTTGGTGAAGAAGGCCGGAATACCGGCGCCGCCGGCGCGCAGCTTCTCGGCCAGCGTGCCTTGCGGCGTGAATTCCAGCTCCAGCTCGCCGGCCAGGTACTGGCGCGCGAACTCCTTGTTTTCACCCACGTAGGAGGCGATCATCTTTTTGATCTGCCGGGTTTCCAGCAACTGGCCGAGGCCGAAGCCGTCCACGCCGGCGTTGTTGGAGATCGCGGTCAATCCCGTGACGCCGGAATCGCGCAGCGCGGCGATCAGCGCCTCAGGGATGCCGCACAGTCCGAACCCGCCGACGGCGATGGTTTGACCGTTTTGTACGACGCCGGCCAGCGCTGCGGCGGCGTCAGGATAGATCTTGTTCATGGGTGTCCCTTATCTTATTTGCTCAACACGTGTTGCTAAATACGTTGCTAACATTGTTAAATGCGCTAGCGACGAGGCGTCTCAGCATAGAATACGCACATCAAAAGCACAATACCGTAGAACTACCTGCCGCCCCCACACATGAACAAAGCTCCGGTCATCGACTACGAATCCATTTTCCTGCACGCGCCGGTCGGCATGTGCATCTCGGAGAACCGCGTCATCCAGTCCTGCAACGAGGCGCTGGCGGCGATGTTCGGCTATCCCCGCACGCAACTGCAGGGCTTGTCCTTCGTGGTGCTGTATCCGACCATGGACGAGTTCCTGCGCACCGGCGACCGCATCATTCCCATCATGAACGCCAAGGGCCGCTATTCGGACGAGCGCATCATGCGCCGCGCGAACGGCGAGCTGTTCTGGTGCCACGTCACCGGCCATTCGATGAAGGCGTCCGAGCCGCTGGGGCCCGGCATCTGGACCTTCGAGGACGTCAGCGAAAAACGTCCGGTGACGGCCGAGCTGACGCCGCGCGAGCGGGAAATCGCCGCCCTGCTGGTCGAAGGCAAGACCAGCAAGACCATCGCCCGCCAGATCGACCTCAGCCCGCGCACGGTGGAAATGCACCGCGCCAAGCTGATGCGCAAATTCTCGGCCGCCACCTCGTCGGAGCTGGTCCACAAGCTGGTCGGCCTGCAGCTCTGATTACGTCGCGGTCATGCCGTCGTCTGCCGAGATGATGGCGCCGTTGATGAAGTTGGAGTCCTCCCCGGCCAGCAGCAACAGCAGCCCGTCCAGATCCTCCGGCGTGCCCGGGCGCTTGCGCGGCAGCATGTTGATCAGCTTCTGCCCCTGCTCGCTGGCGAAGTACTCCTCGTTGATCTCGGTCGAGATATAGCCGGGGCAGATGGCGTTGGTGTTGATGCCGTACTTGCCCCACTCCACCGCCATGGCCTTGGTCATCTGCACCACGCCGGCCTTGCTCATGCAATACACGCCGATCTGCGGCAGCACCCGCAACCCCGCCACCGAGGCGATGTTGATGATGCGGTGCTTCTTGGTCGGGTCGCCCTTGGCGCGCGCGATCATGCGCTTGGCGGTCTGCTGGGCAACGAAGAAGGCGCCGCGCAGGTTGGTGTCCATGACGAAGGCATAGTCCTCCGGCGTCACGTCGACCAGCCGCTGCGTGGTCGACACGCCCGAGTTGTTGACCAGGATGTCGATCGGCCCGGCCTCGGTCTCGGCATGGGCGATGGCCGACTTGATGCTGGCGTAGTCGGTCACGTCCAGGCTGACCACATGGGCGGCGCCGCCGTCCGCCTCGATTTCGGCGCGCAGCTCCTTCAGGCGCTCGGTGCGGCGCGAGGCCAGCACCACCTGGGCGCCGGCCTGGGCCAGCACTTTGGCAAACCGGGCTCCGAGACCGCTGGAGGCGCCGGTGATCAGCGCAATTTTTCCCTCAAAGTTGACTTCTATGCCCACGAGCTACTCCTAGTATTTGGTAATGGTGATGAATTTCCGACAGCGTAGACTGTCGAATCGTTATGATTACACAAATCGCCAGTATTAGATTGCAGTGTCTAATAATGTCCCTCAAAATGGCGCCCACATTGCAATCCGGACGAAAAAGAAGCACACTCGTGCTTAAATTTTCCTCCACCTCATAGACCACGATAAGAACAGACCATGACACAGCCACAAAATCTAGTAGAACAGTACGGCCCGCGCGACGCGATGGAGTATGACGTCGTGATCGTCGGCGGCGGCCCTGCGGGCTTGTCGGCGGCCATCAAGATCAAGCAGCTGGCCGCCGAAAAAGGCCAGGAAGTGTCGGTCGTCGTGCTGGAAAAAGGCGGCGAACTGGGCGCCCACATCCTGTCCGGCGCCGTGATGGACCCGAAGGCGCTGACCGAACTGATCCCCGACTGGAAGGAAAAAGGCGCGCCGCTGAACACCGCCGTCACCGAAGACCGCGTGCTGTTCCTGACCGAAACCAAGGCCATCAAGACCCCGAACTTCCTGCTGCCGGCCTGCTTCGAGAACCACGGCAACTACGTGATTTCGCTGGGTAACGTCGTGCGCTGGCTGGGCCAGCAGGCCGAGGCGCTGGGCGTGGAGATCTTCCCCGGCTTCCCCGCCGCCGAGATCCTGTACAACGACGACGGCTCGGTCAAGGGCGTCGCCACCGGCAACATGGGCGTCAAGCGCGACGGCGAAGCCGGCTCGGACTTCCAGCTGGGCATGGAATTGCACGGCAAGTACACGCTGTTCGCCGAGGGCGCGCGCGGCCACCTGGGCAAGCAGCTGATGGCCAAGTACGACCTGAACAAGGGCAAGGACCCGCAATCGTACGGCATCGGCATCAAGGAACTGTGGGAAATCGACCCGGCCAAGCACCAGCCGGGCCTGGTGGTGCACACCACCGGCTGGCCGCTCGACAGCAAGACCTACGGCGGCTCCTTCCTGTACCACCTGGAAAACAACCAGGTCATGGTCGGCTACGTGGTCGGCCTGAACTACGAGAACCCCTACCTGTCGCCGTACGAGGAATTCCAGCGCTACAAGACCCACCCGGCCATCAAGACCTTCTTCGAAGGCGGCAAGCGCATTTCCTACGGCGCCCGCGCGATCACCGCCGGCGGCCTGCAGTCGCTGCCGAAGCTGGTGTTCCCGGGCGGCGCGCTGATCGGCTGCGACGCCGGCTTCCTCAATATGAGCCGCATCAAGGGCAGCCACGCCGCCATCAAGTCCGGCATGCTGGCCGCCGAGTCCGTGTTCGAGGCGCTGGGCGCCAGCCGCCAGCACGACGAGCTGGCCTCCTACCCGGTCGCGTTCGAGAAATCCTGGCTGCACGAGGAACTGCACGTGGCGCGCAACGTCAAGCCATGGCTGAACAAGGGGCTGTACCTGGGCTCGCTGATGACCGGCATCGACCAGCTGGTGTTCCGCGGCAAGGCGCCGTGGACGCTGCACCACACCCACGCCGACCACGAATGCCTGAAACCGGCCTCGCAATGCACGCCGATCAGCTATCCGAAGCCGGACGGCAAGCTGACCTTCGACCGCCTGTCGTCGGTGTTCATTTCCAACACCAACCACGCCGAAGACCAGCCGATCCACCTGACCTTGAAGAACCCGAGCGTGCCGGTGGACGTCAACCTGGCCCAGTACGCCGGTCCGGAGGCGCGCTACTGCCCGGCCGGCGTGTATGAGTTCGTCAAGACCGACGAGGGCGCGGACCGCCTGCAGATCAACGCCCAGAACTGCGTGCACTGCAAGACCTGCGATATCAAGGATCCAACCCAGAACATCGTCTGGATAACGCCGGAAGGCGGCGGCGGCCCGAACTATCCGAATATGTAAGCCAAAAAAGCAACAATGCTGAAGCAGCGCGTCCTTGGTGGCGCGCTGTTTTTTTATTCCGGGAACGATTTATTGCACCTCCCCCGGCAAAACCGTCTCATAATCGAGCGGTGGAGGACCGGCGCGGCAGGCCGCAACAGCGCTAATTCAGCCTTCATGGAAAAATATTTTAGAAATTTCCGCAAAGCATTTAATGTCCTTCCAGATACGGTCGTCTTGTACTTGGGAGAGCACAAAGGATCCGTTGCTCCGAACTGAATCCACCTACCAGGAGTTATTTCATGCTGAGCCTTCACACTAACGCTGCGGCCCTTTCCGCACAGAACTCGATCTCCCGCACCCAGATGTCCCTGTCGACTTCGCAGACCCGCCTGAGCACCGGTTTCCGTGTCAATTCGGCCATGGACGATGCTGCCGGCCTGCAGATTGCAACCCGTCTGAAAGCACAATCGAGCGGTATGGCCATGGCCATGCGCAACACCCAGAACTCGATCTCGATGCTGCAAACCGCCGAAGGCGCGTTTGACGAAGTCACCACCATGCTGACCCGCATGAAAGATCTGGCCACCCAGGCAGCCGATGCCTCGTCGACCGCAAAAGACCAGGCTGCTCTGCAGTCCGAGTTCGACGCGCTGGGTAGCGAACTGAACAACGTAATGAAAAACACCACCTTCGGCGGCGCCAAGCTGCTGGACGGCGGCACCATCTCTTCGGCCATGACCTTCCAGATCGGCGCCACCAAGAGCGAAACCATGTCGATCGACCTGTCGGCCGCGATGACCACCCTGACCGGCACCGGCCTGGCCAACGTTTCCGCTCGCTACGCAGCAGGCGGCTCGGCAGTCGGCACCGAGATCTCGGACGGCACCGACGGTACCGCCTCGGCCAGCAACGCAGCCGGCCAGACCGCGGCCAACAACGCCATCGACACCATCACCACCGCCATCGACCAGGTCGGCGGCATCCGTTCGTCGCTGGGTGCAGCCGCTAACCGTCTGGACCACGTGTACAACAACTTGTCGAACATTTCGACCAACACCAAAGCTGCAACTGGCCGTATCATGGACACCGACTTCGCTTCGGAATCGTCGAACATGACCTCCAACCAGATGCTGCTGCAAGCTGGTACCGCCATGCTGAAGCAGTCGAACAGCACGTCGTCCCTGGTTATGTCCTTGCTGCAGTAATCGTAGCGCCCTCCTGATCTGCTCGCAGGTCGGGAACACAAGGAGCCAACCGGAAGTTCGGTTGGCTTTTTTTTCACCGTTTTTTTTCGAGAGCAAGCCTGATGGCTTTAGACCGCATCGGACCCACAACGCGCCCGCTGGGCATCCCGGACCGGCAGTCCACGCAGCCGGGACCGGTCGCGCGCGCGCCCGGCGCCACGCCGCTGGACGTGGACTATCCGGTCGGCCCACTGGCGCCCGAAGGTCCCGGCGCGGTCGGCGTGCTGCTCGACGGCCCCGAGGGCCTGCCGCTGCCGCAGTCCGGCGTCGAGGCGCTGGCGGCCGCGCTGGCCGAGGTGCCGAACGCCGGCGATCCGGCCGCGATGCGCCCCAATCAGGTCTTTTTATCGCGCCAGCTGGTCTGGCAGCCGCCCGACACCCAGATGATGGCCGCCTCGTGGCAGGTCATGGTGCGCACCTACGCCGAACAGCGCGCCGCCTGGCTGGAACAGGCCAGCGGCCAGCACATGCCGTCCAGCCTGTTCATGGCCGACCACACGCCGGCCGCCATGCGCGAAGGCCGCCCCGGCCTGCCGCTGGTGACCGAAATGGAACCATGGCGCTTCGCCGTCTACGCCTGGGGCGCCGAGCGCCTGGTGCTGAAGGTGATCGTCAAGGAGGACGAGGAGCAGGACCGCACCAACCGCCGCCGCCGCCCGCGCGTGGCGCTGCGGCTGGAATTGATGCTGCCCGGCGTGGGCCGGGTGGTGATCCAGATGGAGCCGGCCACCGGCAACGGCGTGGCGCTGGAGGTGGGCGCGGCCCAGACCTCGGCCATGCAGCACATGCGCGAAATGCTGCCGCAGCTGGCGGCCACCGTCAGCCGCTGCGGCCTGACGATCTTGCGCTGCCGCCTGCGGCGCGAGCTGCCGACCATCAGCGGCGAGCACACCCACCCTACCCGCGCCCACACGGCGGCGCTCACGCAAGCCATCTTCAAGGCCATGGCGGAACTGGCCGTGTTGCTGTCGCAGCCGCTGCCGCCGGACGACCTGCTGTCCGAATCGGCCTGAGCGCCACGGCATAAAAAAACCCGCCGGGCGCTGGCGCCGGGCGGGCTGATACGGCGGTCGCGGCCTAGCGCTGGCGGCGGCGGGCCACCGCGCCCACGGCCAGCAGGCCCAGCATCATCATCGCGTAGGTCGACGGTTCCGGCACGGCGCTGACGTAGCCGATGGTGAAGCTGCCGGAATCCCACTGGCTATCGGCCTGGCCAGGGCCCAGGTCCTTGAAGCTCTCGCTGAATTCGAGGTGCAGCTTGCCGTCGGCGGCGACCTTGAAGGACAGGCCCAGGTCGGTCAGGTTGGCGCTGCCCTGCTGGTGCTCGCTGCCCGCCCCGTTGGTGCCGCTGGCGGTGAACACCACGCCGTCGCCGACGCTGGGCATGAACGATACCTGCATATCCGACAGCCAGCTTGGATCGTGGGCGGTGATGTCGAAGTTCCAGCTGACGCTGGTGACCTGCGCCAGCGCCCCCAGGTTCAGGTCGATCACGGTATTGCCGGGCGTCCCCGCCACGTCGTAGCTCTGGATCCCGGCGACATTGACCACCTGGTGCTGCTCCGCCGCGCCGGCGATTCCGGCGCCGGCAACGGCAACGACAAACATCAGGGCGCGCACAAATTTCAGATTTTTCATTTTCTGCTCTCTCGGTAGGTGACTGCGGTTGGTGACAATCAAAAGATAGCATGCTTGTCAAAAAAGCAGTGCACGAATGGCAACAACTATCGAAAGGCAATAACGGCGGCAAAAAAAACCGCCCGGTCCGTGGACGGGCGGCCTCTTGCCGGGTGTGGCCTGTCCCGGCCGGGATCAGCCGACCGTGCCGATGATGCTGACCTCGCGGTTTTCCGGGATCTCGTTGTAGGACAGCACGTGCAAGCCGGGCGCGAACAGCCGCGCGTAGCGCGCCAGCAGCGGACGGATCTGCGGCAACACCAGCAGCAGCGGCGGCGTGGCCTGCTGCTTCATCTGCTCGCGCGCCACCGGCATGTTGACCTGCAGCTGCGCCAGCAGGTGCGGATCGATCGGGTAGTTGTCCAGCACCACCTTGCCGCTCTGGCGCGCCTGGTTCAGCGAGCCCAGCAGCATGTTCTCCAGGTCGCCGCCCAGGTTGAAGGCCTGCATCTCGGTCTTCTGCCCGAACAGGCCGGTGACGATCTGGCGCCGCAGCGCGCAGCGCACCTCGGCCGCCAGCAGGATCGGGTCCTTAGTGGTCTCGGAACTGTCGACCAGGGTGGTGGCGATCGGCACGATGTCCTTGAGCGACACGTTCTCCGCCAGCAGCACGCGGAACACGCGCAGCATCTGCGTGTGCGTGAGCGCCTTGTCCAGCGAGGCGGCCAGCTTGGGCGACAGCGACGACAGCCGCTCCATCAGCGCCGGCACGTCCTCGTGGCGGAACAGCTCGGGCAGGTATTCGCGGATCAGCTTGGACAGGTGGGTGGCGATCGCGCTTGGCGCCTCCACCACTTGGTAGCCCAGGCCCAGCGCGTTGGCCTTCTCGCTGGTCTCGATCCAGGTCACCGGCATGCCGTAGGCCGGCTCGATGCCGGGGATGCCGTCGATCTGGCCGTAGACGTTGGGCGACGGGATCGCCATCAGGCGGTCGGCGAACACCTCGGCCTGGGCCACCACGCTGCCCGACAACATCACCGAATACTGCGAGGGCTTCAGGCCCAGGTCGTCGCGCACGACGATCGGCGGCAGCAGCAGGCCCATCGCCTCGGACAGGCTCTGGCGCACGCCCTTGACGCGCTTGGTCAGCGGCTCGCCGTGGGCCTTGTCGATCAGGCTGACCAGCTTGTAGCCCAGCGCCACCTGCAATTGCTGCACGGCCGGCAGGCTGTGCCAGTCGAGCTCGGGCGCGCGGTCGTCGCGCAGCGCCGCCTCGATGGCGTCGAGGTTGCTGGTGTCGGGCGCCTTGACCCGCTGCAGCAGCCGGTAGCCCACATAGGCCAGCACCAGCGCGAACGGGCCGAACATTTGCCACGGCATGCCCGGCACCAAGGCCAGGATCAGCATCATGCCCGACGCGCTCAGCATCACCTGCGGCGACGCCAGCACCTGGCCGCCGACCTGCTGTTCGAAGTCGCCGGAGTCGGAGATCCGGGTCACCAGGATCGCGGCCGCGGCCGACAGCAGCAGCGCCGGGATCTGCGCCACCAGGCCGTCACCGATGGTCAGCAGCGCGTACTGGCGGAAGGCGTCGCCGAAGGACATGTCCTGCATCAGCGCGCCGATGGCCACGCCGCCGACCATGTTGATGATCAGGATCAGGATACTGGCGACCGCGTCGCCGCGCACGAACTTGGAGGCGCCGTCCATGGCGCCGTAGAAGTCGGCCTCGGCCGCCACGTCGAGGCGGCGGGCCTGGGCTTTTTCCTGGTTGATCAGGCCGGCGTTGAGGTCGGCGTCGATCGCCATCTGCTTGCCGGGCAAGGCGTCCAGGGTGAAGCGGGCCGACACCTCGGAGATCCGCTCGGCGCCCTTGGTCACCACCATGAAGTTGATGATCATCAGGATCACGAACACCACGATACCGACCACGTAATTGCCGCCGATGACGACCTTGCCGAAGGCCTCGATCACCTGGCCGGCCGCGGCCGTGCCCTCATGGCCGTGCAGCAGCACCACGCGGGTCGAGGCCACGTTCAAGGTCAAGCGCATCATGGTGGTGGCCAGGATCACGGTCGGGAACACCGAGAAGTCCAGCGGCCGGCGGGCCGAGACCGACACCAGGATCACGATCAGCGCCAGCACGATATTGAACGTGAACATCACGTCCAGCAGCACCGGCGGCAACGGCAGGATGATCATCGCCAGGATCACCAGCAGGAATGCCGGCGTGGCGAACTTGTGGCGACGCGCTTCTGCGACCAGCCTGTTCAAAAAATTCATGACTTACTAGCCTCGCTCATGGATGTTGGGACATCGACTTCTTTTGGATACACCGGCTCGGCGCTGCGCCGTCCGGTACGGAATGCCTGCAATTGCAATACATAGTTCAGCACCTGCGACACCGCCTGGTACAGCTGGACCGGAATCTGCTGGTTGACCTGGCTGGTGTTGTAGATGGCGCGCGCCAGCGGCGCCAGCGGCATCACCTCGATCTTGAACTCGGCCGCCAGCTGGCGGATGTACAAGGCCATCTCGTCGATGCCCTTGGCCACCACATACGGTGCTTCGGCACGGTTCTGGTCATACTTGAGCGCGACCGCGTAGTGCTCGGGGTTGACGATCACCACGTCGGCGGTCGGCACGGTCTTGCGCGCGCTGCGCCGCGCCATGGCCCGCTGCAGCTGGCGGATGCGGCTCTTGACCTCGGGCCGGCCCTCGGTCGACTTGTGCTCCTCCTTCTGGTCCTGCTTGGACATGCGCTGGTTCTTGGCGAAGAAATACGCCTGCGCCGGCACGTCGATCAAAGCGAAGATGATAAACACCGCGATCAGCGACATCAAGCCGTCCAGCATCAAATTCGAGCCCGACAGCATGGCCTGGCCCATCGGCATGTGCTGCAGCTGCGTGTAGTTCTGCACGGTCGAGCGGGCCACGTGGATCAGCACGGCGATCAGCACGCCGGCCTTGGCCAGCGAGATCAGGAACTCCGTGCCGTGCTTGGCGCTGAACAGGCGGCCCAGGTTGGCGGCCGGGCTCAGGCGTTCCATCTTGGGCTCCCAGTGCTTGGTGGTGATCACCCAGCCGCCCGGCACCATCGCGCCCAGCACGATGAAGAACGGCACCACGAACAACGGCAGCACCATCTTGATCAGCAACCACATCGACGAGCTGAACACGGTGGACAGGGCGTTGTCGATCGAGCCGGTGGCGCCCAGCGGCGCGTAGCTCTGGTGGAAGATCTCCAGAAATTCGGCCATGTAGTCCGGCAGCAGGTAGACGAACAGCTTGAGGCTGACCAGGATGCCGATCGCGGTCGACAGGTCGCGCGAGCGCACCACCTGCCCTTCCTGGCGCGACTTCTTGAGCTTCTGTTGTGAAGCCTTCTCTGTCTTGTCGGCGCTGTCCTGGTCAGCCATGGACCGCCGCCTGCATCTGCTGGCGGATCAGCTCCAGCACCATATTGGTCATCCGCACATAGTGATCGGGAATGAAGCGCACCACCTGCGCCAGCATCATCAGGCCGAAGATGGTGATCACCGAGAAGCCCAGCGCGAACAGGTTGAGCGCCGGCGCCACGCGGTTGAGCAGGCCAAAGCCCAGCTGCACCACCAGCGTGGAAAACACCACCGGAATGGCCAGCAGCATGGCGGCGGAAAAGATCCAGGCGACGTTGTAGGCGATGGCGTTGAGCAGCAGCGGCTGGTAGCCGTGGCCCAGCGGCCAGGCCTTGAAGCTCTGGCCAATGACGTTGGCGATCACCAGGTGGCCGTCGATGGCGAAGAACACGATGATCGACAGCACCGACAGCAGCGCCGACACCACGTCCGACGACTGGCCGTTCATCGGGTCGTTCATCACCGCCATCGAGAAGCCCATCTGCGACGACACCATGAAGCCCAGCACGCTGATCACCGACATGGCGAAGTGGAAGGCCAGGCCCAGCACGAAGCCGATCAGGGCCTGCTCGGCGCTGGCGGCGATGCCGCCCATGGAAAACGGATCGATGGTGGCGGCGCCGGCGCCGGAGGTCAGCGGCAGCATCAGGATGGCCAGCACCAGCGCGATCAGGATGCGCACCGTGACCGGCGTGACCGCCTCGCCCAGCACCGGGGCGCCGATGAACATCGCCAGGATGCGGCAGAACGGCCACCACAGCGCGGTGAGCAGGGGCAGCAGCTGGCTCAGTATCGGTTCCATGACGGCGGGGAAGCTAACCGACCAGCGTGGCCGCGCGGGTGAAGATGGAGACGCAGAAATCCATCAGGTAGCCGGCCATCCAGCGTCCCATCAGGATGATGGCCAGCAGCGTCACCAGCAGCCTGGGCAGGAAGCTCAGCGTCTGCTCGTTGATCTGCGTGGCGGCCTGCACCAGCGCCACCACCAGGCCGGTGATCAGGCCGGGCACGACCAGGATCACCACCAGCAGCATGACGATGTGCAGCGATTCGACCACCAGGTCGACGGCAACTTCGGGAGTCAGCATAGGGCCGCCTATCTTGTCAGTACGCCTGCACGCTGGTCACAAGCGTGTTGACGGTCAGGGTCCAGCCGTCCACCAGCACAAATAGCAGCAGCTTGAACGGCAATGAAATCACCAGCGGCGACAGCATCATCATGCCCATCGCCATCAGCACCGACGACACCACCAGGTCGATCACCAGGAAGGGAATGAACAGCATGCAGCCGATCTGGAAAGCGGTCTTCAGCTCGGACAGCACGAACGCCGCCAGCTTGACGGTGAAGGCGTGCTGCGACGGCTCGGTGATCTTGTCCTCGCCGGCCAGGTGGGCGATCTGCTGCAGCGCGGCCTTGCTGGTCTGCGCGAGCATGAAGCGGGCCACCGGCTTCTCGGCGATCTGCAGCGCGGTCTCCAGGCCGATCTTGTCCTGGTCGTAGGGCACGAAGGCGTCCTTCCAGATCTGGTCGCCGATCGGGCGCATCACCAGCAGGGTCAGGATCAGCGCCACGCCGGTGATGATGCGGTTGGGCAGGCCCTGCTGCAGCCCCAGCGCCTGGCGCAGCAGCGACAGCACGATGACGAAGCGGGTGAAGCTGGTCATCATCATCACCATCACCGGGAGCAAGCCCAGCAAGGTCATGATGATCAGGATCTGGGTCTTGACCGTCAGCTCGGTTTTCGCGCCGGGCACCACGTTGGCCAGCAGGTCGACCGCGTGGGCGGGGCCGGCGGCGCACAGGGCCAGGCCGGCCAAGGCGGCCAGGCCAGTCAGGCCGGCCAGGCGGCGCGGCGTCATGCTCCAGGTCATGGAGTCATCATGTCGAGATTGAGGCCGTCCAGGTCGATGACTTTGAGGCCGTAGTTCTCGCCCGCCACCACCACCTCGGCGCGGCCGATGGCGGTGCCGTTGACCTTGATCACCAGCGGCTCGCCGGCCAGCACGTCGAGCTCGACCACGCTGTCCGGGCCGATCGCCATCAGGTCCTGCAGCGAGATGCGGGCCGAGCCCACCTCCAGCGTCAGCGTGACGGGGATCTTGCGCATCATGGCCGGCAGGTCGCGCCGCACCGGCGTGGCCGGCAGGTCGGTCAGCTCGGTGCCGACCTGGTCGATGATCATCTCTTCGGACAGGTCTTCCAGCAGGGCGTCGCTAGGGTTGGCTACGTTCATGTTCATCATGTTATTCGGCGTCTTCAAAAGAGGTTAAACAGAGTTTGCCTTTGTGTTCGGTCACGGCGGCGGTGAAGATGCGGGAATCCTCCAGCAGCACATCCGCTCTGTTCAGGCTGATCGGGATCACGTCGCCGACCTGTAAATCGTACAGGCTGCCCAGCGGCACTTCCTTGCTGGCCAGGCGGCCGACCAGGCCCACCTGCAGGCGCTGCGCCAGCGGCGCGACCGCCTTGGGCTTCTTGCCGGCGTCGCGGTCGCGCAGCAGGCCGCGCAGCACGCTGGCCATCAGCACCTTGTCCAGCGCGAACCAGTACTTGCCGGTGGCGCCGCTGGCGATGTCGGCCAGCGTGACGGTGATGATCCAGCTGCCCTTGGGCGGATGGGAGCCGGGGGCCGGCTTGAATTCGCTGTCAGCCGGGTCCTGCTCGCCTTCGGCGGCGGGCGCCTTGTCCGGCACCGGCAGGTTCAGTTCGATACGGCCGGCCAGGATGCCGGCCAACTGTTGTCCCAGCACCACTGCCAGGCGCTCCTCGGTGGCGGTCACCCGCACCGCGTTCTCGTCCAGCGCGGCGGCGTCGGCCTTGCCGCTGCCGTAGCGGTAGTTCAGCACGCTCAGCAGCACCTTGCGCTCCAGCGAGAAGGCGATATGGCCGGCCGGGGCGGCAAAGCTGAGCCAGCGGCTGCGGATCTCGTCGCCCTCGAGCCGGCTGAACGCGACGTCCTCGACCTGGAAGCCGCCCCAGTAGCGGCGATTCATGTTCAGCCGCATCGACTGCGACAGGTCGTCGCGCAATTGGGCGGCGAAGATGTGCAGCAGGTGCACCGGCCGTCCCAGCAGGCAGGGGTCCAGCACGAGAGGTGGCGCTGTCTGTTTTGTCGTTGTCATGTTTTCGCCATGTCGGAAATTCTTCGCTACATCACCATCATCGCACTATCCAGCTAAAAACTGGTTACTTCCAGCGCACTATTTGGGGAATATTACCTATCGTAACTTAAAGTCATGCGATGTCGGTAGCACAGGATACATCAAAATTCACATTATTTCCATCCAACAATATTTGACGATAATTCCGTGTGGCAAATAAGCCTTTACAAGAGTATTGCCAGCCAGTAAGCTTAACCCGCTCCAGTCGTTTG
Organism: Duganella caerulea; assembly: GCF_040362985.1. Lineage (NCBI taxonomy): Bacteria > Pseudomonadati > Pseudomonadota > Betaproteobacteria > Burkholderiales > Oxalobacteraceae > Duganella > Duganella caerulea. The sequence continues at coordinate 1,093,006 of NZ_BPWJ01000001.1, forward strand.
ACGCTGCTGTGCAACACACTTGAATAAATGGCGCTTAGTGAATGATTTATAACGATATTTGCCGTAGGAAAACACTCCGCACGGGCTACCAGCCAGTGGGCGCCCCACTTTCCCCCTATGAGTCGGCAATTGTGACATCCACCGCAACGCGGCGGTTTGGTCACACTTCAGGCCGGCTTACCTGCACTGCCTTTCTTACAAGACTGTGACATACACATCGTTATGTCGTTTGATTGAGCACAGCTGCCGACAGATAAACAACGCGGGACTTGCTGCTTTCTGGCAATCTGGATATGGTAGATGGATGGGACTAACGTCGCATAAACGGGAGATAGCAAGATGAGTAACGGAATCTCTAACCTGATACAAGCCGACCTCGCGTCGCTCACCAACGCGGCGCAGAACCTGGCCACCCAGACCGTGGCCCCGGCCGCGCAGTTCGGTGCCGGCGACGCCCAGCCCGCCTTCTCCTTCGCCCAGTCGATGAAGGACGCGGTTCATAAAGTCAACGACGCCGACGCCAACGCCGCCCAGCAGATGTCCGACGTCGATTCCGGCAAGAGCGACGACCTGGTCGGCGCCATGCTGTCCAGCCAGGAAGCCAGCCTGTCCTTCTCGATGTTGATGCAAGTGCGCAACAAAGTGATGGGCGCCGTGGACGAACTCATCAAATTACCGCTGTAAGTCTTCGCGAAAGCCATCAACGTGATCAACCCCATCAAGTCCGCCTTCGAGCGCTGGCGCGCCAGCCCCGTCGCGCTGTCCCTGCCGCCCAATCTGCTCAAAAACCTGTACCCGCTGCTGTTGCTGGCGATCGGCGTGACCGCCATGGTGCTGATGTACCTGTGGAACGTCCAGGCGGGCTACAAGCCGGTGTTCGGCGCGCACGAGAAGGTCGCGGCCGCCGACATGATGACGGTGCTCGACGCCGACCACATCCCCTACCGCCTGCATCCCGACAGCGGCCAGGTGCTGGTGCCCAACTCGATGCTGGGCAAGGTGCGCATGCTGCTGGCCGCCAAGGGCGTGACCGCGCAGCTGCCGGCCGGCCTGGAACTGATGGACAAGAACGACCCGCTGGGCGTGTCCCAATTCGTGCAGGACGTGCGCTTCCGCCGCGGCCTGGAAGGCGAGCTGGCGCAATCGATCATGACGCTGGACGCGATCGCCCACGCGCGCGTGCACCTGTCGATCGCCAAGTCGACCTCCTTCGTGTCCTCCGACGGCGAGAAATCGTCGGCCTCGGTGGTGCTGGCCCTGAAACCCGGCCACACCATGGCGCCTGAGGCGATCGCCGCCGTGGTGAACATGGTGGCCGGCAGCGTCGCCAGCCTGAGCCCGCAGCGCGTGAGCGTGGTCGACCAGGCCGGCAACCTGCTGTCCTCGCACGTCGACCTGGCCGACGGCTTCGACGCCGGCGCCGCCAGCAACGAGAACGGCAAGCGCATCCAGGACGAGGTCAAGGCCAATGTGCGCAACCTGCTGGGCCCGGTCATCGGCGAGGACAATTTCCGCATGAGCGTGATGGCCTCGGTCGACAACGACAAGGTCGAGGAAACGGTGGAGAAATACGGCGCCGATCCGAAGGTCACCAGCGAGGCCATGCGCGAGGAGATGGACCGCAACCGCGTGGCGCAGGGCGTGCCGGGCACGCTGTCGAACCGGCCGCCGCCGGCCAACGCCAACCCGGCCGACGCCGCCAAGCCGGCCGCCGCCAACGATCCCAACAATCCGGCCGACGGCACCGCGCGCAAGAACGCCACCACCCGCCAGTACGCCTACGACCGCAGCATCACCCAGACCAAGCGCAGCCGTGGCCGCCTCGAGAAGCTGAGCGTGGCCGTGGTGCTGGCGCAGGCCGCCTCGCCCACGCCCAAGACCGGCTGGAGCGCCAACGAAATCGCCAACATCGACAAGATCCTGCGCAACGGCCTGGGCATCAACGCCGAGCGCGGCGACCAGCTGGTGGTGTCGGCCATGAACTTCCCGCCGAAAGCCGCCGTCACCCCATGGTGGCAGGAACGCGACAACGTGGTCGACATCAGCTCCTACGTGATGTACGGCGTCGGCATCATCCTCGGCTACTTCCTGTTGCTGCGTCCGCTGATGCGCCTGGCCACGGTGCGCTTCACCCCGGCCCCGCAGGAACTGGCCCGCATCGCCGCCGAACGCCGCGCCGCCGAACAGGCCGCCGTGGCGGCCGCCAAGGAAGCCAAGGAAGCGGCAGCCGCCGCGGCCGCGCCGGCGCTGGCCGGTGGCCAGGCCGCGCCGGGCACGCCGGGCGCCGCCCCCGCCCTGCCGGGCGCGATGGTCCAGCCGGGCATGCCGGTGGTGCCGCTGCTGGAAAACTACGATCTGCCGCCGCCAGGCTCGGCCGTCGACGTCATGGTCGACCACCTGAAAGTACTGGCCGCCAAAGAACCGGAACGTGTCGCCGAAGTCGTCAAACAATGGATGCAGAAAAATGGCCGAACTCAATAACCCGCAGAACGACGAGGACTACGGCAACGCAGTCCACAACGCCCAGCTGTCGCCGGTGGAACAGGCTGCCATCGTGCTGCTGAGCATAGGCGAGGAGCCGGCCGCGGCCGTGCTGCGCTGCCTGACGCGCGAGGAATTGCTGGAAGTGACCCAGGTGATGTCGCGCATGAGCGGCATCAAGGTCGAGTCCGTCAAGACCGCGATGCAGACCTTCTTCGACGATTACCGCCAGCAGTCCGGCGTGCATGGCGCCTCGCGCAGCTACCTGAAGCGTTCGCTGGACCTGGCGCTGGGCGGCGACCTCGCCAACACCGTGCTCAACAACATTTACGGCGACGAGCTGCGGCCCAAGATGGCGCGCCTGCAGTGGGCCTCGCCGAAGTGGCTGGCCGAATACATCTCCAACGAACACGTGCAAATGCAGGCGGTGTTCCTGGCCTTCCTGCCGCCGGCGCTGGCCGGCCAGATCATCGACGCGCTGCCGGCCGACGGCCGCGACCTGGTGCTGCTGAACCTGGCCCGCATGGAGGAAGTCGACCGCGACCTGCTGCTCGAACTCGACGAGCTGGTGATGCGCTGCCTGTCGTCCTTCGATTCACAGAGCACCAGCGTGGAAGGCATCCGCCAGGCCGCCGAGATCCTCAACCGCCTGCCGAGCAACCGCGCGCAGATGGTCGAGCTGCTGCGCGCGCACGACCCGGACGTGGTGTCCAAGATCGAGCTGTCGATGTACGACTTCTTCATCCTCGGCAACCAGTCCGAGGTGGCGATCACCCGCATCATCGAGGAAGTGCCGCTGGAGCAATGGGCGATCGCGCTCAAGGGCGCCGAAGTGTCGATCCGCGACGCCATCCTCAAGACCATGCCGAAACGCCAGGCCCAGGCCTTCGAGGACATGATGCGCCGCGCCGGCCCGATGCCGCTGTCGCGCATCGAGCAGACCCGCCAGGAAATCATGGCCACCGTCAAGGCGCTGGCCGACGTTGGCGAGATCGAGATCCAGCTGTTCGCCGAACAGGTGATCGAATGAAGCAGTTCCGCGCCTACCGCTTCCCGCCGCTGGCCCAGTTCACCAACCTCGCGCACCAGCGCGCGGTGGCGCAGAGCCACAGCCAGAGCGGCGACGGCGGCGCCCAGTGGGCCGCCTCGGTCAGCGAGGGCTTCGAACAGGGCCAGCGCGACGGCTACGAGATCGGCCTGGCCCGCGGCCAGGAGGACGGCTTCGAGGCCGGCCGCGCGGCCGGCCAGGAGCAGGGCCGCGAGGAAGGCCGCCACGAAACCCTGGTGGCCTATGACCAGATGGCGCGCCCGGTCGACGCCATGTTGAAAAGCCTGAAGAAGCTGCGCTCCGACTACCGCGCGGCCCAGCGCAAGGAAGTGGTCGACCTGGTGGCCAAGGTGGCGCGCCAGGTGATCCGCGCCGAGCTGGCGCTGCAGCCGGTGCAGCTGATGGCCCTGGTCGAGGAAACGCTGGCGTCGATGCCGCCCACCCGCGAGGAAATCGACGTGTTCCTGAACCCGGAAGAGCTCAAGCGCATCGCCGAGCTGGACCCGAAACGTTCCAAGCGCTGGAACCTGATCCCGGACGCCCGCCTGGAAGTGGGCGAGTGCCGCATCAAGGCCGGCGACAACGAAGTCGATGCCGGATGTCATCAACGTCTTGCGGCTGTCATGGAACAGGTCGATAATCAACTTCAAGCTGCCGACGGCGGCGATGAACCGGAGAGCGAAGAGTGATCGCTGACGCCTTACGCAATCTCGAACTGGGTTCCGTGCCCATGGCGACCCCGACCGGTCGCCTGGTGGGGGCGTCCGGTTTGTTGCTCGAGGCCGTGGGTTGTCCTTTGCACACCGGCCAGCGTTGCCAGATTGAGACAGTCGGCGGCGAGTGGCTGGACGCGCAAGTGGTGGGTTTCCGCGACAAGCTGTCGTTCCTGATGCCGTTCAAAAAAGCCATCGGCCTGACCACCGGCGCGCGCGTGCTGCCCTCCCCCGAAAAAGTGAACCTGCAGATCGGCTCCGGCTGGCTGGGCCGCATGGTCAACGGCCTGGGCGAGCCGATCGACGGCCTGGGCAAGCTGTCGGGCGACTTCCCGCTTGAGCCGCTGCCGCCGCGCATTCATCCGCTGAAGAAAAAACCGGTCACCGAGGCGCTCGACGTCGGCGTGCGCGCCATCAACGCCATGCTGACCCTGGGCAAGGGCCAACGGGTCGGCCTGATGGCCGGCTCCGGCGTCGGCAAGTCCGTGCTGCTGGGCCTGATGACCCGGCAGACCGTGGCCGACGTGGTCGTGGTGGGCCTGATCGGCGAGCGCTCGCGCGAGGTGCGCGAATTCGTTGAAATGTCGCTCGGCAAGGAAGGCCTGTCCAAGGCCGTGCTGGTGATCGCGCCGGCCGACGAGAGCCCGCTGATGCGCATCATGGCCACCGAGCTGTGCCACTCGATCGCGGCCCATTACCGCGACCAGGGCAAGAACGTGCTGCTGCTGGTCGATTCGCTGACCCGCTACGCGATGGCGCTGCGCGAAGTGGCGCTGGCGCTGGGCGAGCCGCCGGCCACCAAGGGCTATCCGCCGTCGGTGTTCTCGGCGCTGCCGCAACTGATCGAATCGGCCGGCAACGGCGAGAACCAGAACGGCAGCATGAGCGCGATCTACACCGTGCTGGCCGAGGGCGACGACCAGCAGGATCCGGTGGTCGACACCGCCCGCGCCGTGCTGGACGGCCACATCGTGCTGACCCGCGAGCTGGCCGAGCGCGGCCACTACCCGGCGATCGACATCGCCGCCTCGATCAGCCGCTGCATGGCCCAGGTCATCACCCACGAACACATGCTGGCGGCGCGCGCGCTCAAGGCCAGCATGGCGCGCCACGACCGTGTGCGCGACCTGATCCCGCTGGGCGCCTACGTGCCGGGCGCCGATCCGGTCACCGACAAGGCGGTGCAGCTGCACCCCAAGGTCGAGGATTTCCTGTGCCAGGGTACCAAGGAAGAAGCGCCGTTCGCGCCGTGCGTCCACCAACTTGAAAAGCTGATGACATGAGCCAACACAACATCCGCAACCTGACCACGCTGGTGGCCCTGCGCAACACCGAGGTGGAGCGCCTGCAGACCGAGCTGGCGGAGAAGGAAAGCCTGCGCGAGCGTTATCAGAAAAACCTCGAACGCCTGACCGGCCTGTACACCAACAGCGGCCCCAGCGGCAACCTGCATCCGGCGCTGGCCGGCAACTGCGGCGACTACAAGCAGGCCGTGATGCAGATGGCCGACAGCCACCGGCTCGACCTCCACATGCACGAGGCCGACATGGCGGTGTCGCAGCAGGCGCTCAACGCGGCCTGGGCCAAGCGCGAGGTGCTGGGCAAGGTGCTGGTCAAGCAGCAAAAGGTGGTGCTGGCCCAGCAGAATGTCCAGGAACGCAAGCAACATGACGAACTGGCAACGCAACTGTGGATACGCGGCCAAAAATAGCGTTGTGGCGAAAAAAAATAGTTAGGAATATTTTCATAGGGAAACGATTAAGGTCGCCTTATATCAGGGTACACTTCAATCATCCTTACCGGGAGCACGATCATGGCAGTCATCAGCAGTCCAACCTACGACCCGCAAACCACGGCGACCAACCTGGCCAACGCCTATGTGGCGCCGACCAAGGCCAATCTGGACGCCCGCAATGCGCAGGCGACCGCCACCGTCTCCGCCCTCACCACCCTCGGTAGCGCGCTGAGCGCGTTCCAGTCCTCGATCCAGTCGCTGGTGACCGGCACGGCCAGCGTCAGCGCGGCGGCCGCCACCAGCAGCAACACCGCGATCGCCACCGGCACCGCCGGCGCCAACGCCGTGGCCGGCACGTACTCGTTCTACGTCGAGCAGCTGGCCACCGCCGGCCAGGTGTCTTACAACGTCAACGACAGCGCCGCCACCAACGCCGGCTCGCTGAAGGTGATGCTGGCCGACGGCTCGAACTTCCAGGTCGACCTGGCCAACGCCGACAGCAATATGGACGGCAAGCTGTCGGCCAAGGAAATCGCCGCCGCGATCAACGTGGCCGCCACCAACAATTCCCGCGTCACCGCCTCGACCATGACGGTCAACGGCCAGACCAAGCTGGTGATGACCTCGACCCAGACCGGCGCCGACAACGCGGTGTCCTCGATCGACGTGTCCGGCCTGGCAGACGCCGGCCTGCAGTCGGACCTGTCGACCCAGAAGGTCGAATCGATCGCCAAGGACGCCATCGTCTGGATGGGCGACCAGAACACCGGCACCAAGGTGACCCAGGCCTCCAACACCTTCAGCACCATCGACAACGTCAAGTTCACCGTCAAGCAGGCGCAGACGCCGGGCGCCACGCCGGTGCAGCTGACCGTCGGCCCCGACAACAGCACCACCGCCGCCAACGTGCAGGCCTTCGTCGACGCCTACAACAAGCTGCTGGGCGTGTTCAAGACCGTCACCGCGGCGGGCGACCACACGCCGACCTCGCCCACCGACACCACGCCGCGCTCGTCCGACGCCGCGCTGCACGGCGACTCCGGCGTGGTCGCGCTGCAGGCCGCGCTGGGCTCGGCGCTGCGCGCCGTCACCGGCGGCAAGTCGCTGATCAGCTTTGGCATCACCGCCTCGCGCGACGGCACCCTGTCGCTGGACACCGCCCGCCTGCAGAAGACCGTGGCGGCCGATCCGGGCAAGATCGACACGCTGTTCGGCCGCGCCGGCCTGGCGGCCGATGCCGGCGTGCTGGGCAAGATGAACAAGCTGGTGACGACCTGGACCAATTCCGCGACCGGCCTGATCGGCAGCCGCAAGACCGCCGCCACCAAGGTGCAGGACGACGTCGCCAAGCGCCAGGTCGCGCTGCAGACCCAGTTCGACAATTCCTACAAGCGCTACCTGGCGCAGTTCAGCGCGCTGCAGCAGCTGCAGTCGTCGATGACCAGCACGTCGAACATGTTCACGGCGATGTTCTCACCCAACAGCAGCAACTAAGTTAACGAACCACAACCAGTACGGTGAACACCATGTTGAACCACGAAGCTTACAGCAGTTATCACTCCACCAATCTGGACGCCCAGGTGGCACGGGCGTCGCCGATCGAACTGGTGCTGGTGCTGACCGACGGCTTGCTCGAAGAGCTGGCGCGCGCGCGCGGCCACATCGTCGGCAAGCGCTACGAGCTCAAGGCCAACAGCCTGAATAAGTGCACCGACATCATCAACGGTCTGTCGAGCTCGCTGGACTTCGACAACGGCGGCGAAGTGGTGGAAAACCTCGGCCGCCTGTACGACTACTGCGCCGGCCGCCTGTACACGGCCGGCGTCAGCCTGGACCCGACCATCATCGACGAAGTGACGACGTTGCTGACCACCATCAAAAAGGGCTGGCTGGGTGTACAGGCCAAAAATGGATAGGCAACGCACCTTGCTGCAGCTGGCGCAGAAGATGAGCGCCGCCATCGCGTCCCAGGACTGGAAGACGCTGGCGGCGATTAACACGTTAATGGCCACCGCGCTGCCGCAGATGGCGGCGCAGGGCCAGTGGAGCAGCAGCGAACGGGCCGCCCTGGCGGCGCTGCGCGGGCTGCACGAACAAGCGGTACAAGCATGCAACGCCGCCACCGAGGATCTCGGGCGGCGCTTGCATGACATGCAGGCCAACAAAGAAGGCTGGCTGGCGTACGCGCTGGACAGCGAACAGTTAGAAACCGGAATCCAAGCATGAGCATGACACTCTCGAACGCCACCGCCGCGGCCAAAGCCGCGAAAGCCGAACTGACCGCTCCGGTGGCCGCCAACCATGGCGGGCTCGACAGCATGCCGACGCGCCAGGCCAGCCACGACGGCGGCGCCACGGCCCCCCGGGTTCCGCCCAAGTCGGCGCCGCTGACCGGCAACGGCAAGAACCAGCAGGCCAGCGCCAAGCCGGCGCCGGCCACGCGCGGCGCCACCCCGGCCAGCCAGAACGACCCGGTCAGCCATCCGGCCGGCGACGCCGCCGAGCCGGCCGACGAGACCCAGGACCGCGCCCCGCTGTTCGCCCAGCTGCTGCAGCTGACCGATCCGCTGGCGCTCGACACCGAGGCCAGCGCGGCCCCCGCCGCCGGCAGCGCGGCCAGCACCGATGACACCACCGATACCGGCGCCACCGCCGCCACCGACGCGCTGGTGCCCGCCATGGTCGGCGCGCTGCTGAACAGCGCCATGCCGGCGCCCGTGCCAGCGGCCGCCAGCGGCACGCCGGCGCCGGTGCGCACCGACGCCATCGGCGCCACCTCGACGCTCAACAACGCCGCCACCCGGCTGAACCTGTCCGCGGCCAGTGTGGCGGTCACCGCCGCGCCGCTGCCGCTGACGCCCGCCCCGGCCG